>NZ_CP183416.1:4800000-6582669 GCF_048565165.1 Pseudomonas sp. NFX224
GGCGGTGATTCAGTCGCCCAACGCTGAAGATGCCCCCGAAATGATCCGGCAGCTGACCCGCGTCGCCCGCCAAGGGCTGATTACCCGGCGCTGAAGCGTCAGGGATAATCGATCGCCACGATATACACGCACTGTTCGCCGGTAGGCGTCTGGACCCGTACTTCGGCGTCCAGTGCCTTGCCGATCAGGGCGCGAGCCAGCGGTGAGTCGATGCTGATCAGGCCTTGTTTCAAATCCAGTTCATCCGGCCCGACGATGCGATAGCGCGATTCTTTGCCGTCTTCGTCTTCGATGGTGACCCACGCGCCGAAATAGACTTTGTTCGGATCGCTGGGTTTTTCGCTGACGACCTTCAGGGCTTCCAGGCGTTTGGTGAGAAAACGCACGCGACTGTCGATTTCGCGCAGCATCTTTTTACCGTAGGTGTATTCGGCGTTTTCTGAACGATCGCCCTGTGCCGCTGCTTCGCTGACAGACTGCGTCACTTGCGGTCGGCGAACGTGCCAGAGCTCGTGAAACTCGGCGCGCATCCGCGCTTCACCTTCGGGGGTGATCAGCGCGGTGCCGGCGGTGCGGGGAGGGCGATAACGGCTCATGGCGACTTCTTGTGATTAAGAACGCTCGAGTTTATCAACCCTCGCGCAGAACTGTCAGCGGGCTGGCATTCAAGGCGCGTCGGGTGCCAAACACACCGGCACCGCCGATCAGCACGGCGCCGATCAGAGGCAGCACCAACAGCCACGCATGCGGATGCCAGGGCAGGTCGAACGCATACCGGTAAAGCACCAGGCTCACAACTTCCGAGCCGATCGCCGCCAACAAACCGCTGACCGCGCCGAGCAAACCGAACTCGATCCGCCGCGCCTTCACCAGCAATTGCCGCTCCGCCCCCAGTGCGCGCAGCAGCGCACCCTGACGGATGCGCTCATCCAGCGTCGCTTGCAGGCCGGAGAACAGCACTGCCATCCCGGCTGCCAATACAAACAACAGCACATATTCCACTGCCAGGGTGACCTGCGCGAGGATGCTGCGCAGCTGCGCCAGCAAAGCTTCGACTTGCAGGATGGTGACCGCCGGGAAAGACCGGGACAGATCGACAATCTGTTGATCGTGACCCGCCGCCAGATAGAAGCTGGTCAGGTAAGTCGCTGGCAGGTCCTTCAAGGTGCCGGGCTGGAAAATCATGAAGAAGTTCGGCTGGAAATTGTCCCAGTTAATCTCGCGCAGGCTGGTGACTTTCGCCTCGCGATTCGCCCCGCCGACGGTGAAGACCAGGTGGTCGCCGAGTTTGAGCTTCAGGCTCTCGGCGACTTTGCCTTCCACCGAGACCCCGGGAATCTCATCCGGTGTCTGCTGCGGCCACCAGTCGCCGGCGGTAAGTTTGTTGCCCGCTGGCAGGTCCGCCGCCCAGGTCAGGCTCAGGTCGCGCTGGATCGCCCGGTCACCCGCCGACTCTTTGGTGACGATTTGCTGCACCGGTTCGCCGTTGATGCTGATCAGTCGCCCCGGCACCACCGGGTATAGCGGCGCCGATTGCGCGGATAGTTCCATCAGGCGGTCGGCGAAGGCCTGCTTGTCCGCGGGCAGGATGTTCAGGGCGAAATAGTTTGGTGCGTTCTTCGGAAGCTGGTTTTGCCAGGTGTCGAGCAATTCGCCGCGGAGCAAGGCGATCAATGCCATCGACAGCAGAATCAGGCCGAATGCCAGGGATTGTCCGGCAGCGGCCAGAGGATGACGCAGTAACTGGCCCAACCCGAGGCGCCAGGGCAGGGAGGCACGGGCGAGCATGCGTCGCAGGCTTTTGAGCAGCAGCAACAGTAAACCGCCCAACACCAGTGCGGCAATGACGCCGCCGCCGAGCAGGGCGAAGGTCAGCACCAGGTCCAGGCTCAGGCGCCACATGATCAGGCCGAGGGCGCCCAACGCAGCGCCATAAACCATCCAGGTGCTTGAAGGGATCGGCAGCAAGTCCCTGCGCAATACCCGCAACGGTGGCACCCGACCCAGCGCCGCCAGCGGTGGCAAGGCAAAACCGGCCAATGCCACCAGCCCGGTGCCGATCCCGGCGATGGCCGGAAACAAACCACCCGGTGGTACATCGCTGGGCAGTAAATCATGCAGCAGGGCAAACAGCCCCAGTTGCGCCAGCCAGCCAATGACGGCACCGCTGATGCTGGCGAGTAATCCAAGGACCGTCAGTTGCAAACTGAACAGCAACAGGGTTTCCCGGCGGGACAATCCCAGGCAACGCAACAGCGCACTGGCATCGAAGCGGCGAGTGGCAAAGCGCGTCGCCGACAACGCCACCGCCACCCCGGCCAGCAACACCGCCACCAGACTGGCCATGTTCAAATAACGCTCAGCCTTGCCCAGGGCACCACCGATCTGCCGGTTGCCATCGCGGGCATCCTGAATACGCTGGTTGGCGGCCAGGCCCGGTTTGATCAGTTGGCGATAGGTTTCCAGCGCCGTGGCGTTGCCGCGCCAGAGTTCGCGGTAACTGACCCGGCTGCCGGGTTGCACCACGCCGGTAGCTTCAAGATCGCTGAGGTTGATCAGCACCCGTGGCGTCAGGCTGTAGAAGTTGCCGGCACGGTCCGGCTCGTAGGTCAGCACGCGTGCCAGTGTCAGGGTTTTCATACCGACATCGATGCTGTCGCCGATCTTCAGGTCAAGTGCCGTCAGCAACCGCGCCTCGACCCAGGCTTCGCCGGGTTTCGGTCCGCCACCGGACTGTTCCGGGGCGAAGGGCGCAGGTGCGCTCTTCAGTTCGCCGCGCAGTGGGTAGACGCTATCGGCGGCCTTGATGCTGGACAGTTGAATGCCGTTGTCGGTGGCGATGACGCTTGAAAACTCCACGACTTGCGCGTGTTCGAGGCCCAGCTCGGTGCCGTTTCTGATCTGTTCGGTTCGCGCTGGCGAGCTGCCTTCAAGCACCAGATCGGCACCGAGAAACTCGGTGGCGCGCAACATCATGGCGCCGTTGAGGCGGGCACCGAAATAACCGATGGCGGTACTCGCGGCCACGGCCACCAGCAGCGCGAAAAACAACACGCGCAATTCACCGGCGCGGGCATCACGCAGCAATTGGCGGATGGCGAGACTGAACAGGCGCAACAGCGGCAGGCGTGCCATCAAGGCTCCAGAGGGGCGACCAGCAGGCCGGCTTCAAGACGGATCAGGCGCCGGCAGCGATGTGCCAGGCGTTCATCGTGAGTCACCAGCACCAGGGTCGTGCCGCGCTCCTTGTTGAGTTCAAACAACAGATCGCTGATGCGCTCGCCGGTGTGGCTGTCGAGGTTGCCGGTCGGTTCATCGGCAAACAACACATCGGGCTCGGCGGCAAACGCGCGGGCAATTGCCACGCGCTGCTGCTCGCCGCCGGAGAGTTGGCGAGGCGAGTGGGTCAGGCGCTGTCCCAGGCCGACCCGTTGCAGCAGTTCGGTGGCACGGCCTCGGGCGTCTTTGCGGCCATCGAGTTCCAGCGGCAGCATGACGTTTTCCAGGGCGTTGAGGCTGTCGAGCAACTGGAATGACTGGAATACAAAACCCACGTGTTCGGCGCGGATGCGCGCACGCTGGTCTTCATCGAGATTGCTCAGGCCCTGGCCGGCGAGGGTGACTTCGCCGCTGCTGGGCAGATCGAGGCCGGCGAGCAAGCCGAGCAGGGTGGATTTGCCGGAACCGGACGCGCCGACGATGGCCAGGCTGTCGCCCTTGTTCAGTTCCAGGCTGAGTTCGTGCAGGATAGTCAGTTCACCTTCCGCGCTGGGAACCACTTTGCTGAGGTTCTTCGCGGTGAGAATGCTTGCGCCCATGGAGAATCCGATGCGTGTGTGGTTTTTGAGTGCTGGCCTGGCCTTGATGTGCATGGCCCAGAACGCAGCGGCGGGTACTGTCCTGATCGTTGGCGATAGTATCAGCGCCGGTTTCGGGCTGGATACCCGGCTGGGGTGGGTGTCGTTGCTTGAACAACGGCTCAAACACGAAGGTTTCGACGATAAGGTGGTCAATGCGTCCATCAGCGGCGACACCAGTGCCGGTGGCCAGGCGCGGCTGCCTGCGCTGCTTGCAGAGCATAAGCCGGCGCTGGTTATCCTCGAGTTGGGTGGCAATGACGGGCTGCGCGGATTGCTGCCAACGCAATTGCAACAAAATCTTGCTTCGATGATCGACAGCTCCCGCGCCAGTGGCGCGAAGGTGCTGCTGCTCGGCATGCAGTTGCCACCCAACTATGGCGCGCGTTACACCAAGGCTTTTGCCGAGGTCTACAGCAACGTTGCCGAAGAGAAGAAAATCCCGCTGGTGCCGTTTTTTCTCGACGGCGTGGGCGGTCATCCGGACCTGATGCAGGCCGACGGCATACACCCGGCGGCCGGGGCTCAGGACAAGTTGCTGGAAAATGTCTGGCCTACGCTAAAACCGCTGTTATGACACTTTTCTAGAGGCAGGCTTTCGGCTAAGGTGGCGCCCCCGATTTGGAGCCCCCGATGCCGCGTCCCGCCTGGTCACTTTTTGCCTATCAACTGATCGAGCCTGACGAACAGCTGGATCTGTTCGCCTGCCAGGAAGTGCGGGTGCATCTGGTGACTCGTCAGCTGGAGTTGGGTGGTTCGGCTGATCGCACTTTGTGCGGGAGCCTGTTGCCTGCGCAGCCACGTTGGTCGAGTGTTGATCGGCGGGTGTTTCAGGATCAGCGGTTGTGTTCGTTGTGCCGGGCTATTCTGGAGTCGCAGAAGCGTGGGACTTCGCCGATCTGGCCTGAGTTGCGGTTTGAGCTTTAGTCTTTTGATGCCCTGGGCACCTGTGGGAGCAAGCCTGCTGGCGATGACTCGCTTCGCTCGACCGCTGCTACAGGGGGCTGGGTGCTGATCCAAAGCAGAAGAACGCCTTGCATCGCCTGCAATCGGGCGATTTCCCCGAAATAACAGACAGCGGTGTACAATCGCGTTCTTATACCCTCTGTTGATCATGCGAAGGATTTTCCGGATGTTGCCGCGCTTTCCTGCCGTCACCCGCTGCCTGACTCTTGCCGCCCTCTGCGTGGCGGGTCCCGTTGCAGCTTTGGAGCTGCCACTACCACCGCCTGGGGAAGACATCGTCGGCCAGGTACAAGTGATCAAGGCCAAGTACGAAGATACCTTCGCTGACCTTGGCACCACCTACGACCTGGGCTACACGGAAATGGTCGCGGCCAACCCGGGCGTCGACCCATGGTTGCCAGGCGCCGGCACCGAGATCGTGCTGCCGACCCGCTTCATCCTGCCGCCCGGCCCGCGTGAAGGCATCGTCATCAACCTGGCCGAGTATCGCCTCTACTACTACCCGAAAGGCAAGAACACGGTATACACCTTCCCGCTGGGTATCGGTCGTGAAGGCTGGGGTTCGCCGATTGCCCACACCAGCATCATTGCCAAGACGCCGAACCCGACCTGGACGCCTCCAGCGTCGATCAAGGCCGAGCACGCCGCTGACGGTGATCCGCTGCCCAACGTGGTGCCGGCAGGTCCAGACAACCCGCTGGGGCCGTTCAAGTTCACTTTGGGCACGCCTGGCTACCTGATCCACGGTTCGAACAAGAAGTTCGGCATTGGCATGCGCACCAGCCACGGTTGCTTCCGCATGTTCAACAACAATGTGCTGGAAATGGCCGGCATGGTGCCAGTCGGGACGTCGGTGCGTATTATCAACGACTCGTACAAGTTCGGCGTGAGTGGTGGCAAGGTTTACCTGGAAGCGCATACGCCGCTGGACGACAAGGGCAACCCGTCGGTGGTCGACAAGCACACCGCGGTGATCAACGCGATGCTCAAGCGTGAAGACATCACCAACAATCTGCGCATGAACTGGGATGTGGTGCGTGATGTGGTCGCGGCCGAAGACGGCCTGCCAGTGGAAATCGGTGTCCCGAGCGGTGCGGCGCCAATGGTGACCAGTGCACCCCTCGACCCGCTGCAGTAACGTTTGAACCGAACCCGCCGACGCAGACCGCGTCGGCGGGTTTTTTATTGGTGCGCCAGGCATGGCGCGTTGCGCGTAAGCGCAACCAGCTTGGCTGTGGTGGCCACGCTGGTGACTTGGAGGTGAAAGTCCTCTACACACCCGGCAAGGGGAAGTGTTAGCCAGAGGCAAGGGTGTCGCGGGTGACTGCGAATCTGAAGGAAGCCCGAGGCAAAATGCTGGCCTGACGAACAGGAAGCGGATTAGGCGGTGCAGCGGGGTAAGAAGGCCAATATCTTCAAAGCCCAATACTTGTACGGAACGCTGTGACGTAGATCCGACAGGCATAAGCAGGAAGGTCGCGCGAATTACCCAGGGAGATCTGTATAGCCTGCCATGTGCTACCGGCGTCGCGAGATGACGGGATGGGCGACAGAAGTCAGCAGAGGCCGTAGTAGTTGCTCGACACCGGAGTAACGAAGGGCTGAACCTGCCATGAGTGGATAGTCGGGTGTGATCTCTGTTGGAGCGTAAAGCAGAAACACCGCATAGCGGGGGTCGAGACCATCAGGAGGTAGGAGCCGGAAGCTCCGAGGGCCGGTCTGGGCGCTTAGATACCACAGGCGACACATCAACGGAACCAAGCTCGCTGACGTTGTATGTCAGTAGGCAGGAACCGCCGTATACGGAACCGTATGTACGGTGGTGTGAGAGCACGGCGGGGGCAACCCCGCCTCCTACTCGATCTCGTAACAAATGCCAGGCAATAAAAAAGCCGACCCAAAAAATGGGTCGGCTTGATAACAATCCCGAAGGACTATTACTTGCGGCTAGCTTTTTCCAGCATGCGCAGAGCACGCTCGTTAGCTTCGTCAGCAGTCTGTTGTGCTTTTTGAGCAGCAGCCAGAGCTTCATCAGCTTTACGGTAAGCTTCGTCTGCACGAGCCTGGGAGCGAGCAGCTGCGTCTTCAGTAGCGGTCAGACGTGCTTCGGTTTCTTTCGATGCGCTGCTGCAACCGGTAGCCAGAACTGCGGCCAGAGCCAGAGCAGAGAATTTCAGAACGTTGTTCATCGTGTTCCCCTTCAAGGACTTTCTATTAAGTAGCTGTCTCCTCAGAGTGAGGAAATAGCCGGCATACATACTACCCATAACTTGTAGTAAGTAAAACTGACGTGAAGCAAGAAGCAAAAAAAATTGTAGGCGTTGATTCTTTTTCGAGCAACTTTTAACTGCACTGTTTAAAAAACATCCAGCTGGGAGGCCCGAGATGAGCGAGCTGGATAAGAAAAGTTCCCCGCACCCACAGCTCTTTTTGCGGTCTTGGATAAAGTCTGGCTAGATGGATTCGTCTACACTTTTGTTCGGATTTTGCACGGCGCCTCTCAATATCTTTCTCCATGTTCAGGTGACTTTAACTACGGGCGCTCGTCTTAAGTCTCAACATCCGGCAATGTTCAGGCTATCGACCTTGGAAAACCTCCGGTCGGGCCGTTCCTGCGTATCCCGGAGCAGCACCTTCCAACCAGCACGATGACGAGCGCACCTTGAGCATTTCGGTCAATGGTGGCTACTATTTGTACGTGCTCGGTTGCGCGAGATCGGTGTAGCTCTTCTCGGTGTCCATTCAGGCACGGGGTGGCGTAGATGTTCCTTCGCCGGAAAAACATCGGTAAGGTAGGGGTCGGAATTCAAGACCCGCGAGGAGTAGTGATGAGCGAGGCGTTGTCCATCCACCATGACCAGGCTGGTCATCAGTTCGAGACCAATGTGGACGGTCATCGTGCCTACCTGACTTATATGGATCTGGGGAAACAGACCCTGGATATCTATCGCACGTTTGTGCCTAACGCGTTGCGCGGTCGTGGCATTGCCGCCGCGCTGACCGAGCAGGCGCTGCAATACGCCGAGGAAATGGGCTACACCGTCATTCCATCGTGCTCCTACGTCGAGCGCTACATGGAGCGTCACCAGCGGCATGCGGCCAAGCTGAGCCAGTGACATTCAGCAAATCGAACACATAAAAAAAACGCCGGGTATTGCCCGGCGTTTTTTTGTCTGCAACAAACAGCGATCAGGTGCGCTCGCGTTTCGGCAGAACGTCCTTGAGCTTGGCGTGCATGCTGCGCAAGGTGTTCTCGGTCGCGGTCCAGTCGATGCAGGCATCGGTGATCGACACGCCGTATTGCAGGTCGGCGAGGTCTTTCGGGATGGCCTGGCAACCCCAGTTCAAATGGCTCTCGACCATCAGGCCGATGATCGACTGGTTGCCTTCGAGGATCTGGTTGGCGACGTTTTCCATCACCAGCGGTTGCAGGGCCGGGTCTTTGTTGGAGTTGGCGTGGCTGCAATCAACCATGATGTTCGGCTTGATCTTGGCCTTGTTCAGCGCCTGCTCGCACAGGGCGACGCTGACCGAATCGTAGTTCGGCTTGCCATTGCCTCCGCGCAGTACGACGTGACCGTAGGCGTTGCCCTTGGTGGTCACGATCGACACGCCACCTTCCTGGTTGATCCCCAGGAAGCGGTGCGGGCTGGAAACCGATTGCAGGGCGTTGATCGCCACGGTCAGGCCGCCGTCGGTGCCGTTCTTGAAGCCGACGGCCGAGGATAGGCCCGAAGCCATTTCACGGTGAGTCTGGGATTCGGTGGTACGCGCGCCGATGGCCGACCAGCTGATCAGGTCCTGCAAGTATTGCGGGGAGATCGGGTCGAGGGCTTCGGTGGCGGTTGGCAGGCCCATTTCGGCCAGGTCCAGCAGCAACTGGCGACCGATGTGCAGACCGTCCTGGATCTTGAACGAGTCGTCCAGGTACGGGTCGTTGATCAAGCCCTTCCAGCCGACGGTGGTGCGCGGCTTCTCGAAATACACGCGCATGACCAGATACAGGGTATCGGACACTTCCGCGGCGAGAACCTTCAGGCGCTCGGCGTATTCGTGGGCTGCCTTGATGTCGTGGATCGAGCAAGGCCCGATGACCACGAACAGACGGTGGTCGGTGCCATCCAGAATGTTGCGAATGACTTCGCGGCCCTTTGTGACGGTGCGCAGGGCAGCGTCGCTCAGGGGGATGTCACGCTTGAGCTGGTCGGGAGTGATCAGCGTCTCATTGGAGGCGACGTTTAGGTCGTTGATCGGTAAATCAGCCATCGTTTACTCGTCAGGTCACGGGTGCCGGCCGCCAGCGAACCCGCGCGGCGGAGCACAGCAAATTAAGCGCGTCGGGGAGCCGAACCTTAGCGCGTTACACCGTGGCTAGACAATGGGCTGGCCGCTGTTTAATCCACTACAGGCTGGGCAAATGCCTTACGAACCGTTTCGTGGGAGAACTCGTCGGCGTGTTCCTGGACCCACTCCAGCGCCAGCGCTTGAACTTCCTGCAGGTCATCATGGGCGTCGTGCTGGCGGCAATAACGCTCGATCTGGCACACCTGCTCGCCCATCCGGGCACTGAACAGCGTTTGCTCGTCAACGAAGGCAATGCCCACCAGATAGCCGCGCTTTCGTCGCAGACACCAGGCCACATAGCCCAGAAAACGCATGTCGGGGTTCAGCGTCGGCATGCGAACTTCCAGCGCCGTGCCGTAGCGCCATGCGCGGTGATAATTGCAAGCCATGCCCCCGAGGCTGATAGTGTGCAGCTGGCGCCGCGAAATACACTCAGATTTGTGCAGCGTTAATTCCACAGGCACATCGTCAGGATGAGGAATGAATCGACCCATGAACACGGACTCCCTGTGTCGGCCATCTGACATTGTTTCCCCCAGTATAGTGATCGAATTGGATCTGACCGATTTCGACGCCGACCAACGGCTGCTGACGATGAACGGTGTGTCGCTGGTGATTTTCACCAGTGTCGGCTGTTCCAGTTGCCGTTTTGCCCGTGAACAACTGCCAGCACTCGACCTGGCGGTCGACCGCTTGTGCTGGATCGATGCCGGGAACAATGGCGGGGTGGTCGAGCGTTATCAGGTCTTTCATTTGCCGGCGCTGTTTGTGGTGCGCGACGGTGAGTTCTTCGGGGCATTGCATTCGCGCCTGACCGGCACCGAACTCAATCGGGCGATACGTCAGGCGCTGAGTCGAACAGCAGAGGAGTTGCCATGATGGGGGCAGTTGCCAAACCGACTATCGGGATTATCGGGACCGGTGCAATCGGCGGGTTTTACGGGGTAATGCTGGCGCGTGCCGGTTTCGAGGTGCATTTTCTGTTGCGCAGCGAGTTTTCTGCGGTGGCCGAACGCGGGTTGCAAGTCGACAGTGCGCCGCACGGTGCGTTGACGCTGAACCCGGTCCAGGCCTATTCGAATGCGGAAGACATGCCGCCCTGTGACTGGCTACTGGTGGGCGCGAAAACCACCAGCAACGCGGATCTGGCACCCGCCATTCTGAAAGCCGCTGCGCCGAATGCCAAAGTGCTGCTGTTGCAAAACGGTCTGGACGTCGAGGACAACCTGCGCGGGTTGCTTCCCGATTCACTGCATGTTCTCGGCGGGCTCTGCTATATCTGCGTTCACCGCGAAGGACCTGGCGTGATCACCCACCAAGCGCTCGGTGCAGTGCATGTCGGCTACCACAGCGGTTCGGCAGATGATGACGCGGCGCGTACAGCGATTGTCGAGGAGGGTGTCGGACTGTTCCGTGCTGCGGGCATCGACTCTCAAGCCATGGCGAACCTTCATCAGGCGCGCTGGCAAAAACTGGTCTGGAATATTCCCTACAACGGTCTGTCGGTGTTGCTCGGGGCGAGTACCACACCGCTGATGGCCGATGCCGACAGCCGTGAGCTGATCAAGGCGTTGATGGCCGAAGTGGTCCAGGGCGCCATCGCTTGCGGGCACAACGTTCCGCCCGGCTATGCAGAGCACTTGTTTATGGTGACCGAAAAAATGCCCGACTACTGGCCGAGCATGTATCACGATTATCTGCACAAACGGCCGCTGGAACTGGACGCCATCTATGCCCGGCCACTGGCGGCCGCAAAAGCCGCAGGGTGCGAGTTGCCGCGTATCGAGGCCTTGTATCGCAGCCTGGGTTTCATTGATCGACGCAACCGGTAAGCAGATCCACCTGAGGGGGAAGGGCATGGCGAAGAACATCGACGACAAACTGGTGCTGGCGATTTCCTCGCGCGCGCTGTTCGATCTGAGTGAAAGTCATAAGGTCTACTTGTCGAGCGGCGTCGAGGCCTACCGGCAGTATCAGATCGAGCACGAGGACGAAATCCTCGAACCCGGCGATGCCTTTCCTCTGGTGCAAAAACTCCTGAATCTCAATGCCCACTTGGGTCGCGCCCGGGTCGAAGTGATCCTGGTCTCGCGCAACAGCGCCGACACCGGCCTGCGGGTGTTCAATTCGATCGATCACTACGGGCTGGCGATTTCCCGTGCGGCGTTCGTCGGCGGGCGCAGTCCTTATCCGTACCTCAAGGCCTTTGGTTGCGACCTGTTTCTGTCGACCCACGCCGAAGACGTGCGCAGTGCGCTGGACGCAGGGTTTGCCGCAGCGACCATTTTGTCCGGTGGCGCCAGCCGCGCCGCCAGTGATGAATTGCGCATAGCATTCGACGGTGACGCCGTGCTGTTTTCCGACGAATCGGAGCGCGTGTACCAAACCGGTGGCCTGGAAGCGTTTCAGGCCAGCGAACGTGAAGCCGCCCGCGAACCGTTGCGTGGCGGGCCGTTCAAAGGTTTTCTCGCAGCGCTGAACCTGTTGCAGCGCGAGTTCCCGGATGGCGCCTGCCCGATCCGCACGGCGTTGGTGACGGCCCGTTCGGCGCCTGCCCACGAGCGCGTGATCCGCACCTTGCGTGAATGGGACATCCGCCTGGATGAGTCGCTGTTCCTCGGTGGCCTGACCAAATCGGCATTTCTCGAAGCCTTCGCCGCCGATGTGTTTTTCGATGACCAGGCCGGTCACTGCGAGTTGGCCCGGGAAGTCGTCGCCACCGGTCATGTGCCCCATGGCATAAGCAACGAGCAAAAGGTTTAAGCCCGCCGATCAACGTGTTGCGCCGGACGTCGTACTCGCCAAGGCACTGCTAAGCTGAATCAATCTCCGCCATGTTGGCAATCGAGGAGGTCATATGATTCGCTCGATGCTCTATGCCACTGACCTCGGCCTGTACGCACCTTTGGTGATGCAGCATGCCTTGGCATTGGCCCGGACATTCAATGCCGACCTGTACGTGGTGCATGCGGTGGAGCCCATGGGGCTGTTCGCAGAATCGGTGTTACAGAGTTATCTCGATGAGCAGGCGTTGAACGAGTTTCACAGTCAGGGACTGAACACGGTCATCGCCAATATCGAGCAGCGGGTACTCGACAGTTTTCGTGAAGAGTTGGGGGGTGAAGGGGAGTTGGACCTGGAGCGGATTCAGGCGGTGCGGGTGCTGCAGGGCGATCCGTCGCAGGTGATTCTCGACCAGGCACAGAAACTCTCCGTGGATTTGTTGATCGTAGGTAGTCATAGCCATGGTGCTGGCGCGGAAACGCCTTTGGGCCGGACCGCAGCGCGGGTGTTGCAGTTGGCTCGGGTCCCGGTCTATCTGGTGCCGCTGGTGGAACGCCGCCGTCAAGGGGATCGCTAGAGCACGAAGAGTGGCATTTCGACAAAAAAGTTCTAGATTTATTCTTCAAACCATTAATATAGTTATATACCGTCGCTGATGCCCGTGGCGTCTATCTGCTTTGAGGGATTCATATGAAGCTTCAACAATTGCGCTACATCTGGGAAGTGGCGCACCACGACCTCAACGTTTCGGCTACAGCCCAAAGCCTTTACACCTCGCAACCGGGCATCAGCAAACAGATCCGCCTGCTGGAAGACGAACTGGGCGTCGAGGTCTTCGCGCGCAGCGGCAAGCACCTGACCCGTGTGACTCCGGCCGGCGAGCGCATCATCACCACCGCAGGCGAAATCCTGCGCAAGGTGGAAAGCATCAAGCAGATCGCCCAGGAATTCTCCAATGAGAAGAAAGGCACCCTGTCGATCGCCACCACCCACACCCAGGCGCGTTATGCGTTGCCACCGGTGATCAGCAATTTCATCAAGCAATACCCGGATGTTGCCCTGCACATGCACCAGGGTTCGCCGATGCAGATCGCCGAAATGGCCGCTGACGGCACCGTGGATTTCGCCATCGCCACCGAAGCGCTGGAGCTGTTCGGCGACCTGGTGATGATGCCGTGCTACCGCTGGAACCGCTGCGTGGTCGTGCCGCAGGGTCACCCGCTGACCAAGCTGCCGAAGCTGACCCTCGAAGCCCTGGCCGAATACCCGATCGTGACTTATGTGTTCGGTTTCACCGGCCGTTCGAAACTCGACGAAGCCTTCAGCCATCGTGGCCTGACGCCGAAAGTGGTGTTCACCGCCGCCGACGCCGACGTGATCAAAACTTATGTTCGCCTGGGTCTGGGCGTGGGTATCGTGGCGAAAATGGCCGTCGACACCAAGCTCGACAGCGATCTGGTGGTGCTCGATGCCAGCGAATTGTTCGAATCCAGCGTGACCAAGATCGGCTTCCGTCGCGGCACGTTCCTGCGTGGTTTCATGTGCGACTTCATCGAGAAGTTCGCCCCGCACCTGACCCGCGAAGTCATGGCCAAGGCCATCCAGTGCCACAACAAGCAGGAGCTGGAAGAGCTGTTCGACGGCGTCGAACTGCCGGTCCACTAAGCCCGCTTAAACGACCTCGGTGACAGCGAACTGTTGCCGAGCACCCGCCACCAGAATCTCCACCTCATCGCCCTCGAATTTGCCCAGCAGGCTTTTGCCCAGCGGTGAGCGCGGGGTGATGACGGTAATCATCTGCCCGACCAGATCGACTTTCAGGCCCGCCGCATCAGGCGCCAGAAACAGCCACTGCTCGCGACCCTTTTCGTCTTCCAGCCCCAGCAGGGTTCCGACTTCAATGCCACGTTGCTCGTCATAAGGGCGCAGCGCCAGATTCTGACAAAGCGTCAGTGACTGGCGAATTTCCTCCACGCGCCTGGCCTGCCCGGCGGCCAGATACGACGCTTCAAGCCCCAGCGTGTCGTACTTGTTTTCGGCGATGTTTTCTTCGTGGGTCGCAGTTTCATAAGCGGTCTGCGCGGCCCGTTCGGCGATGTCGAGGTCGACTCGCAATTTGTCGAGAATCAGTTGATGGACGGTTTGCTTATTCATGATCAATCGCAGAATTGCAGGACATTGGCGCGACTTTTTTCGCTCGGTGCCGTCTGGTCCTGTTGCAGCCAGAACTGGCATTTGGCGTTCGACAGATTGCGGTTGCTGCTGCGCGCCTGGTCGAGCCGTTGCGCCTGCTCGTTCTTGCGCAGGTTCTCTTCGTACTGCTGGAACAGAGGGCTTTGAGGCGGAATGTCCGGCGCCTGCTGCACCACCGGTGGGTTGACCAGTTGCTGTACAGCCTGGGCCACGGGGGCCAGTTGCTCGCTGAAGAACAGGCGCGAGGCGAGCCAGCAGGTCAGTGCGATGGCAGTGAACCCCAGCCACAAACCGAGGGCGATGCTGCCGGTCAGTTGCACGGTATTGAGCTGGATCGGCAACGGACGACGCGGGTTGGAACGGTAGGGCATGACTGCCTCCTGGCGGTAGGTCGCGGGCGTGTGGCAATTGTCGCACGAAGATTAATCGTCGTCGGCTCTTCTGCACGGGGTAATTTATGCGGACAATTGCGGCTTTTGCCAACGGGAATCTGGAATGTCTGAAATGCCTCAAATGAAAAAAAACAGGCGCTGGGACATTTTTTGCACCGTGGTCGACAACTACGGTGACATCGGCGTGACCTGGCGTCTGGCCCGGCAACTGGTGGCCGAGCATGGGTTGGCGGTGCGTTTGTGGGTCGACGATTTACGTGCTTTTGAACGCATGTGCCCGGAAATCGACATCCACACCTCGCAGCAATGGCAGCAGGGCGTCGAGGTGCGTCACTGGGCGGCCGACTGGCAACCGACTGAAGCCGCCGATGTGGTGATCGCCGCGTTCGCCTGTCAGTTGCCGAGTGCCTACATGGACGCCATGGCCGAACGGGAAAAAACGCCGTTGTGGATGAACCTCGATTACCTGAGTGCCGAGGACTGGGTGATCGGTTGCCACGGTTTGCCGTCGGTGAAGTACAAGCACGTACAGAAATTCTTCTTCTTTCCAGGATTCCAGAAAGGCACGGGCGGTTTGTTGCGTGAAAGCGGTTTGCTGGATCGGCGTCGACAGTTTCAGCAAAGTCCTGAGGCACAGCGAGAGTTCCTGCAAAGCCTGGGGATTGATCGAGCGCCAGGTGCGCAGCTGATTTCACTGTTTGCCTACGAAAATGCCGGGCTGGCCAGTTGGCTGGACGTGTTGGCGGGCGATTCCTCACCCACGCATCTGCTGGTCCCGGAAGGGCGGGTGCTCGGCGATGTCGAGCGCTGGCTCGGCGTGACGAATCTGAAAGCCGGTGCGCTGCATGTGCGCGACGCCTTGACCGTGCAAGTGCTGCCGTTCGTCCGACAGGATCAGTATGACCTGTTGCTGTGGAGCTGTGATTTCAACGCCGTACGCGGTGAAGATTCCTTTGTTCGCGCCCAATGGGCGGGCCGGCCGCTGCTCTGGCACATCTATCAGCAGGAAGAAGACGTCCATCTGGACAAGCTTGAAGCCTTCCTTGCGCTCTATGTGAAAGACCTCTCAGCGCCTGCGAGCGAGGCGATCAGCGGTCTTTGGCGGGCATGGAACGCCGGTGAGAAAATGACCGACCACTGGCAATCCACCCGTAAACACTGGCCAGAGCTGGAAAAACACGCTGAGACGTGGTGTCTGGAACAGGCCTTGCAGGCCGATCTTGCCACGGCGCTGGTACAGTTTTATGGAAATTGGATATGATACGCGGCCTAGATTTTTGTAAATCCCATCCAAATTCGGATATTCGCAATGAAAACTGGTAAAGAACTGAAACCCGGTACCGTGATCCGTCTCGAAAACGATCCTTGGCTGGTTCAGAAAGCTGAATTCACCAAGTCGGGTCGTAACAGCGCGATCATGAAGACCAAGCTGAAGAACCTGCTGACCGGTTACAAGACCGAGATCGTTTACAGCGCCGACGACAAACTGGACGACGTAATCCTCGACCGCAAAGAAGCGACCCTGTCCTTCATCAGCGGCGACACCTACACGTTCATGGACACCTCCGACTACACCATGTACGAGCTGAACGCTGACGATATCGAAGCCGTTCTGCCGTTCATCGAAGAAGGCATGGAAGACGTTTGCGAAGCCGTGTTCTTCGAAGGCCGTCTGGTTTCCGTTGAGCTGCCGACCACCATCGTGCGTCAGGTTGACTACACCGAAGGTTCCGCTCGCGGCGACACTTCCGGCAAGGTAATGAAGCCTGCCAAACTGAAGAACGGTACCGAACTGTCGGTTGCTGACTTCATCGAAATCGGCGACATGATCGAGATCGATACCCGCGAAGGCGGTTCCTACAAAGGCCGTGCTAAATAAGCACCGCTTCAGGAATGAAAAAGCCCGACCATCGAGTCGGGCTTTTTTTGGTGCGCCAGGCATGGCGCGTTGCGCGAAGCGCAACCAGCTTGGCTGTGGTGGTCATGCTGGTGACTTGGAGGTGAAAGTCCTCTACACACCCGGCAAGGGGAAGTGTTAGCCAGAGGCAAGGGTGTCGCGGGCGACTGCGAATCTGAAGGAAGCCCGAGGCAAAATGCTGGCCTGACGAACAGGAAGCGGATTAGGCGGTGCAGCGGGGTAAGGTAGCCAAAATTGCCAAAGCCCAATACTTGCACGGAACGCTGTGACGTAGATCCGACAGGCATAAGCAGGAAGGTCGCGCGAATTACCCTGGGAGATCTGTACGTTTGCCACTGTGCTACCGAGCGTCGAGAGGCGACGGGATGAACCTGCAGAAGTTAGCCGAGGCCGTAGTAAGTGGCGGAAAAAAACCACGCCACCAAGGGCCGAACAGGTTATGCCGCCAGTAGGCGTCACAGTCTCGTTGAATACCGAAATGCAGAAATTTCTCCCAGAGAAGACTGTTACTCCGAGTCCCGGACAGAATCCGAGGATGACGGCTGACAGCGCACAGGTATCAGCGGCGTCTGTGGCGTGGACGAACGCGGAGCCGGACACGCTGATGGAGCGGGTGCTTGCACCGGCTAACCTCAAGCGTGGGTATCAACGCGTAGTCAGCAACAAGGGCGCACCGGGTGCCGACGGCATGACGGTCGCCGAATTGGCGGGCTACGTGAAGCAGTATTGGCCGACTCTCAAGGCTCGGTTGCTGGTCGGCGAGTATCACCCGCAAGGTGTGCGCGCCGTTGACATCCCCAAACCCAAAGGCGGAACACGGCAGCTGGGCATTCCCTGCGTCGTGGATCGCCTTATCCAACAGGCCCTGCTGCAACAGCTCACGCCGATCTTCGACCCCCTGTTCTCGGATTACAGCTACGGCTTCCGTCCGGGCAGAAGCGCTCACCAAGCCATCGAAACCGCCCGTACCCACGTGGCGGCAGGTCACCGCTGGTGCGTGGAACTCGATCTGGAGAAGTTCTTTGATCGGATCAACCACGATGTCTTGATGGTCTGCATCGAGCGCCAAATCGAAGACAAACGTGTGCTCACGCTGATCCGTCGCTATCTCGAAGCGGGAACGATGTCGGGTGGACTCGTCAGCCGACGACAGGAAGGGGCGCCGCAAGGCGGGCCGCTCTCGCCGTTGCTATCGAACATCCTGCTCAACGAACTCGACCGCGAGCTGGAACGGCGGGGGCATCGCTTTGTGCGTTATGCCGATGATGCGAACATCTATGTGCGCAGTCGCCGTGCCGGCGAACGAGTGATGGCCGGCGTCGAGCGCTTCCTGAATCAGCGCCTTAAATTGACGCTGAACCGGGAAAAGAGCCGCGTGGCACGGCCTTGGGTCTGTGATTGCTTGGGCTATGGGATGAGCTTGCATCGCCAGCCGAGGTTAAGAGTGGCGACGATGAGTCTGGGTCGCTTACGCGACCGACTCAGAGATCTGCTGCGTGGAGCGCGGGGTCGAAAGTTGTCGGATGTCATCGAGCAACTAAACCCTGTACTGCGTGGCTGGGCCGGTTACTTCAGACTCAGTCAAAGCAAAGGCTCCCTTGAAAATCTAGATGGATGGGTACACCGAAAACTTCGTTGTGTCGTGTGGCGCCACTGGAAGCTGCCTTCTACGAGGGCTCGCAACTTGATGCGTGCAGGACTCAACGAAGCCCGGGCCTGTCACTCGGCCTTCAATGGCCGAGGCCCTTGGTGGAACTCTGGAGCATCCCATATGAATCGGGCACTGCCCAAGAAACAATGGGATGCGCTGGGCCTAGTCTCAATACTGGATACGATCAATCGGCTTAGTCGCATAGCCTGAACCGCCGTATACGGAACCGTATGTACGGTGGTGTGAGAGGACGGCGGATGTAAATCCGCCTCCTACTCGATCCTGTGCTTTATTTCAGGTGTTCCTTGAGCTCTTGCGAAGCCTGCAACATTGCTGAACGCACCGCCGGCACCTGACTCACCACGTTGAGCAAACCGTAGTCGTGGATCATGCCGTTATAGCGAGCCGAGGTCACCGGCACGCCGGCCTCATCGAGTTTGCGGGCGTAGGCTTCACCCTCGTCGCGCAGTACGTCGGCGCCTGCGGTTTGCACCAGAGCCGGTGGCAAGTCTTTGAGTTGCGCCGGGGTTGCCCGCAACGGTGAGGCGTAGATCTCGTTACGTTGCTTGGCGTCGGTGGTGTAGTTGTCCCAGAACCACTTCATCATGTTTTTGGTGAGGAAGTGCCCCTCGGCATACTGGTTGTAGGAACCGGTATCGAAGTTGGCATCGGTCACCGGCCAGAGCAGCACCTGGAACTTGATCGCCGGTGTGCCCTTGTCTTTGGCCATCAGGGCGACCACGGCGGCCATGTTGCCGCCGACGCTGTTGCCCGCCACGGCCAAGCGTTTGCCATCGACGTTGATCTCTTTGCCGTGCTCGGCCACCCATTTGGTCGCGGCGTAAGCCTGGTTGATCGCCACCGGGTAATGCGCTTCCGGCGACGGAGTGTAATTGACGAAAACCGCTGCGGCACCCGAACCGACAACCAGGTCCCGAACCAGTCGTTCGTGGGTCGGGAAATCCCCCAGTACCCAGCCACCACCGTGGAAGAACATGAACACCGGCAATTCACCCTTGACCCCGGCCGGACGGACGATGGTCAGGCTCAGCGGTTGACCGTCGACCTGAATGGTCTTCTGGCTGATATCGGCTTTTGGCAGCGTCAGCTTGACTCCGGCCTGCGCACCCACCAGCACGGCGCGGGCATCGGCAGGTGTCATCTGCTCCATCGGCTTGCCGGTGCCGGCGTTCAGCACATCAAGAAATGCCTGGGTGTTGTGTTCAACGTCGCCGGCAAAAGCGCTGTGGACGGACAGGGCGAGAAGGGTACCGGTCAAGACTTTGCTGAAAGTGTTCATGTTCATTTCCTGTTCGGGCCTGAGTGGATATCAGTGGGTTAGACGGTGACGTGCAGGCGCACTTCGACGTTGCTGCGGGTGGCGTTGGAGTACGGGCAGACCTGGTGGGCAGCGTCGACCAGGGTTTGCGCGTCGGCCTGTTCAAGACCTGGCAGGCTGATGTGCAGGTCGATGTCCAGACCGAAACCGCCAGGGATTTGGCCGATGCCGACGTGTGCGGTGATCGACGCGTCGTTAGGGATGCTGCGCTTGGTCTGGCTGGCGACGAATTTCAGGGCGCCGATGAAGCAGGCCGAGTAGCCGGCTGCGAACAGTTGTTCAGGGTTGGTTGCCGCACCGCCAGCACCGCCAAGTTCTTTTGGGGTAGCGAGTTTGACATCGAGAATGTTGTCACTGGAAATCGCACGACCGTCACGGCCACCGGTGGAAGTTGCGATTGCGGTGTAGAGAGTTTGCATGGTGAAAGCCTCGTTCAGGTTTAGTAGTTTGCGCTAAATGTTTGCGCGCTAATTAAGTACGGAGTGAATGTATCGCGCTAATGTTTAGTGCGCAAGATAAACTTTTGAAGAAAATTGAAAAAATAAAAAAGCGACCAGGGCTTTCGCCTTGAATCGTTGATTTAGAGCGGTCGAAGGGGGAGTTTTTTTCAGCAGGAAATTTTCAGTAGGAGGGCGCGAACCTGATGTATTGCTTCAACGCAGAACAAATGTAGGAGCGAGCCTGCTCGCGATGGCGGCGTGTCAGTCAACACAGGGGCTGAATGTGACACCGCAATCGCGAGCAGGCTCGCGCAGGGGATCTTCGGTGGATTGAAGGTCAGAGGCTGTCTTGCAGGTGACGACGCAGCTCTTGCAGCTCCGCTTGCAGCTTCTGCAATCGCTCCAGGGTCATGCCGCTGGCGCCGAGGATGCACTGGGGAATGCCGCGTGCCTTATCGCGCAAGGCGCGACCTTTTTCGGTGAGCTCGATGATCACCACACGCTCGTCCTCACGGCTGCGGGTGCGGCTGAGCACACCTTCGACTTCCAGGCGTTTGAGCAGCGGCGTGAGCGAGCCGGGATCGGTCAGCAAGCGAGCGCTGATTTCGCCTACGGTCAAACCGTCTTGTTCCCACAGCACCATCATCGCCAGATATTGCGGATACGTCAGGCCCAACGCCTGCAACAAGGGTTTGTAGACCTTGGTCATCATCAGCGAAGTGGAGTGCAGGGCGAAGCAGGCCTGGTTGTCCAGCAGCAGGTCGTCGCAGTTGTCCGGAGTGTTGCGCTCGGTGGTCATTTCAAAGCCTTCGATCAGTGATCGTCATGAATCTAGCGGGCAAATCTTTAATGCGCCAGATAATTCTGGACTAATGGTGGTGCAGTTGGCTTTGCAGCACCAGATCCCACGGTGGAATGGGGCTGAAGCGGGTTTTCAGGTACTCCAGCAGCAGCCGGCTGCGGGAATTGGGTTGCTGCTGCAGGCGCAAGGCATAGATCCCGGCGCTCTCCGGTTTGGGCAGGCCGTTTTCGCAGAACAGCGGCACCAGTTCACCGCGCAACAGGTATTCGCTGGCGAGCCACGTCGGCAAGTGCGCAATGCCCAAACCGGCCAACGCGCCACAGACCAGTGCTTCGGCATTGTTGGCGCTCATGCGCACGCGCGACGGGCGATGCAGTTGCATCTGGCCGTCTCGTTCGAAGCGCCAGGCAAAGGGTGGGGCGAGGCCGTCCCAGTCGAGGCCGTCGTGTCCAGTCAGCTGCGCCGGGTCGGTGGGTACGCCACGGCGCTGCAAGTAGTCCGGGCTGGCGCAGGCGATGCGCACTATGCTGGCCAGCGGTGTGGCGACCAAACGGGTGTCGGCCATTTGCCCGGCGCGCAGCACCAGATCGACCTTGCCAAGGTTCAAGCCCTGCATGTCGACGAAACTGTCGATCAGATGTAGCTGCACGTCGAGGCCGGGATAGAGCATCAGAAAGTCGGCAATCACCGGCGCCAGATGCCGTCGTCCGAACGCGGCCGGAGCATCAATTCGAATCAGGCCTTCCGGCTCGCTGCTCAGCGACACCGCCTCGGCACGGGCCAAACGCAATTCCGCGACGATGCGCCGCGCGCGCTCAGCAAACGCCAACCCCGCCGGTGTGGCGCGTACCGCATGGGTGCTGCGAATGAACAACTGACTGCCGACTGCGCTTTCGAGACTATCGATACGCCGGGCTACCGCTGAGGGGGTCAGTGGATGACGACGTGACGCGGCGGAAAAGCTGCCGGTTTCCAGCACGTCGAGAAAAATGCCCAGTTGTTCGGTCAGTTGATTCGGGTTCATGGTGGACCTGAGCTTATGCGAGTTTGGCAAAGCCATTGTGCGTTGCTGTGCGTTTCCGTGCCATAACCAACTGCGTAGGATGAACGGCCTGATGTGGGAGGAAATCGCGGTGATTGAGTTTTTGATGTATCTGGTCTTCGGTGCGGCGTTGGGCACCCTCGGCGGAATCTTTGGCATCGGCGGAGGCCTGATCGCCATTCCGCTGTTGGGCGTGTTGTGTGGTCTTGACCAGCAGATTGCCCAAGGCACAGCGCTGGTGATGGTGGTGCCGAACGTGATGTTGGCGCTGTGCCGCTATCACCAGCGCAACAAAATCGAATTGCGCCACGCGCTGCCGCTGGCCTCCATGGGGTTCTGCTTCGCCTGGATCGGTTCGATCTGGGCGGTGGGTATCGACGCGCAAACCATGCGCATCGGTTTTGTCGCGTTCCTCATCGCGCTGTCGGCCTACAACCTGGTGCGCATGTTCTTCGCCAGCGCGCCGGCTTCTTCACAGATGAACTATTCGTGGCCTTGGCTGGGTGTGCTCGGAGCGGCGTCCGGCACCATGGGCGGATTGTTTGGTGTGGGCGGGGCGGTGGTGGCGACGCCGGTGTTGACCAGCCTGTTCGGCACCACTCAAGTGGTTGCCCAGGGCTTGTCGCTGGCGCTCGCGCTACCGAGTACCGGCGTCACGCTGGTCACTTATGCCGTGCATCATCAGGTGGCCTGGATGATTGGCGTGCCGTTGGCGGTGGGTGGCCTGATGAGCATCAGTTGGGGCGTGAAGGTCGCCCACGCCATGCCGGAACGCGTGCTGCGTGCCCTGTTCTGCGGCTTTCTGGTGCTCAGTGCAGTGATGCTCGCCTTTAAAGTTTGAAGCCGTCGATGATGTGTTCGGCCAGGCATTCAGTGATCGGCGATGGATTGTGCAGGTTGCGCACGAGCATGATGCTGGCCTCGGGCAGCAGCGGCAGATCTTCGGCTTCACCGAGGATGCGCATGTCCGGGGTGATCAGGCTTTCCAGTTGCGCAGTGACCGCCAGGCCTGCGCTGACCACCGCCATAATCGCCGACAGGCTGTCGCTGTTGTACGCCACGCGGTAATCGCGCCCCCGAGCATCCAGGGCATTGCAGGCCCACAAGCGGCAGAAGCAATCACTGTTGAACATCGCCAGCGGCAGCGGTGTTTGTTCGTGGGCGCTATAGCATTGCGCCTCGGCCCAGACAAAACGTTCCTTGCGCAACAACTGGCCAATTTCGCTGCCCGGCTCACGGGTGACGATGGACAGGTCCAGGTCCTGACGCATCAGTAATTGTTTTGATGATTCGCAATGCACTTCGATCTGGATCAGCGGATAGGACTGGGCAAACCGTCGCAGAATCCCCGGCAGAAAACGCATCACATAGTCGTCCGGCGTGCCGATGCGCACGGTGCCGATCATGTCGGGTTCGCGCAAGGTGTTGAACACTTCGCTGTGCAACTTGAGGATGCGCCGCGCATAACCGAGCAGCACCTGGCCTTCAGCGGTGAGCCGCACCTGTCGCCCGTCACGCTGGAACAACTGACGCTGCAACACATCTTCTTCCAGCCGTTTCATCTGCATGCTGACGGCCGACTGGGTGCGATGGACCAATTCCCCGGCGCGGGTAAAACCGCCCTGGTCGGCAATCGCGACAAAGGTGCGCAGCACTTCGGTATCGATAGTCGGGTAGCTCGACATACATCAATCTCCGAGATGGTTGCCATCAGAAACATTTGTTGGATTGATCTTAGACCCGGCGCGATATTGGAGCCATCCAAACGGAGGGCAACAAGATGAAAGGTCAACATGAGTTTCACGGCGCAGAACACCATTCGGTTCACCTGATCTCCGATCTGCTGCACAAGATCAGCCGCTGGTATGAGTTGCATCGCGAGCGCGAACTGCTGGCAAGCTTGAGCGATGAGGCACTGAAGGACATCGGCATGAGTCGGGCGGACGTCGAGAACGAGTCGATCAAGCCGTTCTGGAGCGACCCGATGCATAAATGATCCATCAATAAATGATGAATTCGACGCTACACAAACCACTTACCGGTGAGGTAGGTTGCGAGCAGACAAGGAGATGCTCATGCCCGCAACGTTGTCCTTTACCCTCAAACAGGCTCGGCGTCTGGCACTGGCCGCCCAAGGGTTCAACGGGCGCCAGTCGCCAGCGACGATCAAGGCTTCCGGGCTCAACCGTCTGATCGAGCGGTTGGGTATCCTGCAAATCGATTCCGTCAACGCCGTGGTGCGCTCGCACTACCTTCCACTGTTTTCCCGTCTGGGTTCCTATTCATCTGACTTGCTCGACCAGGCTGCCTGGAGTTCGGGGCGTCGTCGCACGCTGTTTGAATACTGGGGCCATGAAGCGTCGTTGTTGCCCCTGTCGATGTACCCGCTGATGCGCTGGCGCATGCAGCGCGCCACCCGTGGAGAAGACATCTATCAGCAGCTGGCGCGTTTTGGTCGTGAGCAGCAGGACACGATTCGCCGGGTGCTGGCTGCGGTTGAGCAGCAGGGCGCGCTGGGCGCCGGGAGCCTGTCGACCCGCCAGGAACGGGCCGGACCGTGGTGGGACTGGAGCGCGGAAAAACATGCGCTGGAATGGTTGTTCGCCGCGGGGGAAGTGACCGTAGCCGGCCGGCGCAGGTTCGAGCGGCTCTATGATTTGCCGGAACGGGTGATTCCTTCAGCGATTCTTGCGCACCCCTTGCCCGACGAGGCCGAGGCCCAGCGCGGTCTGTTGCTACACGCCGCGACAGCGTTGGGTGTGGGCACCGAGAAAGACTTGCGCGACTATTTCCGCTTGAACCCTTCGGACAGTCGTCCGCGTCTGGCGGAGCTGGTCGAGGCGGGCGAGTTGCTCATTTGCGACGTTCAGGGCTGGAAACAACTCGCTTATTGTCTGCCTGAGCCGAAAGTGCCGCGCAAGGTCGAGGCCAGTGCGTTGCTGTCACCGTTCGATTCGCTGATCTGGGAGCGCAGCCGCACCGAGCGCCTGTTCGATTTTCGCTACCGGCTGGAGATTTACACGCCGCAGGACAAACGGGTCTACGGCTATTACGTGCTGCCGTTTTTGCACAACGAACGGATTGCCGCGCGAGTCGATCTGCGCGCCGAGCGGGCGGCGGGTCGGCTGGCGGTGCATGCGGTGCATGAGGAGGAAACAGGGCTGGATGAAAAGGGGATGCTGGCGTTGGCGGTGCATTTGCGGCGGATGGCGGGTTGGCTGGGGTTGGCGCAGGTTCAGTTGAATTGCCCGCGGGCGAGTGCGGATCGGTTACGGGTGGCACTGGCACAGATTGACGATGACTGAGCTGGCCTCATCGCCAGCAGGCTGGCTCCCACACTGGATCTGTGTCGTACACAAAACCTGTGGGGCTAGCCTGCTAGCGATAGGTGCGACGCGATTTAGCGCCGGACTTGCTTCAAAGTTTCAGCAATCAAAAACGCCAGCTCCAGCGACTGATCGGCATTCATTCGCGGATCGCAATGGGTGTGATAACGATCCGACAAACCGTCTTCGGTAATCGGCCGCGCACCGCCGATGCACTCGGTCACGTTCTGCCCGGTCATCTCGATATGGATACCACCGGCATACGAGCCTTCCGCCTCGTGCACCTGGAAGAACTGTTTCACTTCGCCCAGGATCTGCGCAAAGTCGCGGGTTTTGTAGCCGCTGCTGGCCTTGATGGTGTTGCCGTGCATCGGGTCGGAACTCCACAGCACTTGCTTGCCTTCACGCTGCACCGCGCGAATCAGTTGCGGCAAGTGATCGCCAACCTTGTTCGCGCCCATCCGCGCAATCAGATTCAGGCGACCGGGATCGTTGTCCGGGTTGAGCACGTCGATCAGGCGGATCAGGTCTTCGGGGTTCATGCTCGGGCCGACCTTGACCCCGATCGGGTTGTTCACCCCGCGCAGGAATTCCACGTGGGCGCCGTCGAGTTGGCGGGTGCGGTCGCCGATCCACAGCATGTGAGCCGAGCAGTCGTAGTAATCGTTGGTCAGGCTGTCGCGGCGCACGAAGGCTTCTTCGTAGTTCAGCAGCAGTGCTTCGTGGGCGGTGAAGAAACTGGTTTCGCGCAGTTGCGGCGAGCTGTCCATGCCGCAGGCGCGCATGAACGCCAGGGTTTCATCGATACGATCTGCCAGGTGGCTGTATTTTTCCGCCAGCGCCGAGTTGGCGATGAAATCCAGGTTCCACTTGTGCACTTGATGCAGGTCGGCAAACCCGCCCTGGGCGAAAGCACGCAACAGGTTCAGGGTCGCGGTGGACTGGTGATAGGACTGCAGCAGGCGTTCCGGGTCCGGCACGCGGCTTTTTTCGTCGAAACCGATGCCGTTGACGATATCGCCACGGTAGGCGGGCAGGGTCACGCCATCGATGGTTTCGTCGTTGGCCGAGCGCGGCTTGGCGAACTGCCCGGCCATGCGCCCGACCTTGACCACCGGACAACCGGCCGCAAAGGTCATGACAATCGCCATTTGCAGCAACACTTTGAAGGTGTCACGGATTTTCGCGGCGGAGAACTCGGCGAAGCTTTCGGCACAGTCGCCGCCCTGCAACAGAAATGCGCGGCCCTGGGTCACTTCGGCAAACTGACGACGCAATTCCCGGGCCTCACCGGCAAACACCAGCGGCGGATAGCTGGCCAGCGTTTGCTCGACTTGCTGCAAATGCGCAGCGTCGGGATATTGGGGTTGTTGCTGGATCGGCAAGGCGCGCCAGCTGTCAGGGCTCCAGGGTTGGCTCATCACGGTCTCTAATGTTTTACGCTCGGGCAACCATGTTATCAGCAATTAGTGCGTGACCTGTTCCCGTCGCTTCGCGGACAATCGCGCCTTTGCCGCAGCCTGTTCGCGGTTTGATTGCGTCGCTGCTTACGGTGACGATCGGGAGACGAAATGACTGAGGAGCGCGTCGAGCATTTGCTCGCCGAGGTGCAGGATGAATTTGGCGTGATTCGGGTGCTGGAAGTGGCCGACTACCGTTTTCTCGAATTCGGTGATGCCATTGAGCAAAGCTGTGTGTTCACCGCCGATCCGAGCTGGCTCGAATACGACTACACCCGGGCGATGCTGATCGGTGCCTTGTGTCATGAACAACCGGAAACCGCGCTGTTCCTTGGTCTCGGCGCCGGTACGCTGACCCAGGCTTGCCTCAAGTTCCTGCCGCTGGAAGATGTCGAAGCCATCGAGTTGCGCCCGGATGTACCGCGCCTGGCCATCGAATACCTGGGTCTGGATGACGACCCACGCCTGTATATCCGCGTGGGCGATGCGCTGGAGCTGCTGGACACCGCCGAGCCCGCGGACCTGATTTTCGTCGACCTTTATACCGACATCGGCCCGGGCGTTGGGCATCTGGCCTGGACCTTCCTGGAAAACTGCCAGAAACGCCTGAATCCGGGTGGCTGGCTGGTGATCAACCAATGGGCCACCGACGATGGCAAGCCGCTGGGCGCTGCGTTACTGCGCGGGCTCTATCATCGGCACTATTGGGAGCTGCCGGTGAAGGAGGGCAATGTGATTCTGATTGTACCTTCGGAGCTGGATCAGGAGCTGGATATGGAAGGCCTTGTTGCCCGGGCTGAAGCGTTGGCGCCGCGCCTGGGGTATTCATTGCAGACATTGATCAAGTGCATTCGCCCGGCGACATAAGGAATACAACCGCAGCTACACGGATTTCAGCAACCTTTGAACACGCCGGGCCGCCGCTCCACCAGCGAGCGCACCCCCTCCTGCGCATCCTCACTGGTCAGCAACTTCTTCACCAGCGTCGGTAATCCTTGTGCCGCAGCGGTTTCCCCTTCGTAACGCGCCTGCCGGGCCGACATCAGCGTCGCCTGAACCCCCAGCGGCGCCTGTCGTGCGATTCGCTCGGCCAACTCAATCGCCCTAGGCAGCAAGTCTTCACTGGCCATGACTTCCTGCACCAGGCCCAAGTGCAAGGCATCATGGGCATCAAACTCATCCCCGGTCAGCATCCAGCGCATGGCATTGCCCCAACCGGCCACCTGATGCAGGCGCAAAGTGGCACCGCCAAAGGGGAAGATCCCGCGCTGTACTTCCATTTGCGCGAAGCGGGTGTTACTGGCGCACAGGTTGATATCCGCGGCCAGCATCAATTCGATGCCGATGGTCAGGCAATAACCCTGCGCGGCGACGATCACCGGTTTGCTGACCCTGGGCCCGGCGAACACCCCCCAGGGATCGCATCCGCCGGGTGGCGCCTGCCAGCCTTCGGTCAGTGCTGCGCTGGCGTTCACCAGATCCAGCCCGGCGGTGAAATGTTCGCCATGACCAAAGACCACCGCCACTCGCGCCTCACTGTCGGCTTCGAACTCGCCGTAGGCCAGGCTCAGCTCGTTGAGCAGGTCGAGGTCGAAGGCGTTGCGTTTGGCCACCCGGTCCAGGCCGATCAACAGGACGTGACCGCGCTTTTCACGGCTCACACGACTGGTGTTGAGCTCTTTCATGGTGCATTTCCTCGGGCGGGAAGGGGAGTCGGACCAACGGTCCGGATGGTCAGGGTGAATCGTTTTAGCGCCATAACCCGCAAGGCTGGGCCTTTGAAAAATAGACGCTTGCACGATTATCCGCAAAGCCTGTGACAGAACGCCGTACGCGGGAGTTTTGCGATAAAAAAAGCTCCCTTTTTCGGCAAATTCCGGTATAGTGCGCGCCGGCCTTTAGCCGGGCCGCGTTTAGGTAGAGCAATTCCCCGAAGTCAGCTTCGGCTGCACGTCCGTACTGCGGACTCTCCCTTGACGATTCTTTTCATTCATTCGTTTTCGCAAATCCCCGCCGACAAAGCTGCCAGGGCGACTCTTGAGTCTCAACACGGCACGCGCAGCTTTGGAGCATGGGTCTTTGCGGATGCACTTAGAGGCAGACCCATGACCCAGGAAACCGGCGGCTTCGCCGCTTTTAATCTTAATCCGAATATTCTTGCAGCCGTCACCGCGACTGGCTACGAAGAGCCATCGGCTATTCAGCAGCAATCGATCCCGATCATCATGGCCGGTCACGACATGATTGGTCAGGCGCAAACCGGTACGGGTAAAACCGCCGCGTTCGCCCTGCCGATCCTGCATCGCATCGATCCTGCAAAGCGCGAACCGCAAGCCCTGATCCTGGCCCCGACTCGTGAGTTGGCGCTACAAGTTGCAACCGCTTTCGAAACCTACGCCAAGCAAATGCCGGGCGTAACTGTTGTGGCTGTCTACGGCGGCGCGCCGATGGGCCCACAACTGAAAGCAATCCGTAATGGCGCACAGATCGTTGTCGCCACTCCGGGCCGTCTGTGCGACCACCTGCGTCGTGACGAAAAAGTACTGGCGACCGTGAACCACCTGGTTCTCGACGAAGCCGACGAAATGCTCAAGCTGGGCTTCATGGACGACCTGGAAGTTATCTTCAAGGCTCTGCCTGCAACCCGTCAGACCGTATTGTTCTCGGCCACCTTGCCGCAGTCGATCCGTGCCATTGCCGAACGCCACCTGCGCGATCCGCAACACGTAAAGATCCAGACCAAGACCCAGACCGTTACCGCGATCGAACAGGCTCACCTGTTGGTTCACGCTGACCAGAAGACTTCGGCCGTTCTCAGCTTGCTGGAAGTGGAAGATTTCGACGCGCTGATCATGTTCGTGCGTACCAAGCAAGCGACCCTGGACCTGGCCAGTGCCCTGGAAGCCAAAGGCTACAAAGCCGCTGCCCTGAACGGTGACATCGCCCAGAACCAGCGTGAGCGCGTGATCGATTCCCTCAAGGATGGCCGTCTGGACATCGTTGTGGCGACCGACGTTGCTGCTCGTGGCCTGGACGTTCCGCGCATCACTCACGTGTTCAACGTTGACATGCCGTACGACCCAGAGTCCTACGTTCACCGTATCGGCCGTACCGGCCGTGCCGGTCGCGAAGGTCGTGCACTGCTGCTGGTGACTCCACGTGAGCGCCGCATGCTGCAAGTGATCGAGCGTGTAACCGGTCAGAAGGTTGCTGAAGTTCGCCTGCCGGACGCTCAAGCCGTTCTGGATGCACGCATCAAGAAACTGACCAACAGCCTGTCGCCGCTGGTGGCTGATGCCGAATCGACTCACGGTGATCTGCTCGATCGCCTGACCGCCGACATTGGTTGCAGCCCGCGTGCCCTGGCCGCAGCCCTGCTGCGCAAGGCAACCAACGGTCAAGCGCTGAACCTGGCCGCTATCGAGAAAGAGCGTCCACTGGTGCCGAACAACGCACCGCGTGGCGATCGTCCAGAGCGTACCGGTGACCGTCCTGAGCGTGGTGACCGCGAGCGTCGCGCACCAATGCCGCTGGGCGAAGGCCGTGCCCGTTGCCGTACCGCGCTGGGTGCGCGTGACGGTATCGCTGCCAAGAACCTGCTGGGCGCCATCCTTAACGAAGGTGGTCTGGCTCGCGAAGCAATCGGTCGCATCCAGGTGCGTGACAGCTTCAGCCTCGTCGAGCTGCCGGAAGATGGTCTTGAGAAGTTGCTGACCAAGCTGAAGGACACTCGCGTTGCCGGTAAGCAGTTGAAGCTGCGTCGCTACCGCGAAGATTGATCCGCTCTCGGGCTGATTGATCGAACATAAAAAATCCCCGACTGGTTCGGGGATTTTTTTTGGTGCGCCAGGCATGGCGCGTTGCGCGAAGCGCAACCAGCTTGGCTGTGGTGGTCATGCCGGTGACTTGGAGGTGAAAGTCCTCTACACACCCGGCAAGGGGAAGTGTTAGCCAGAGGCAAGGGTGTCGCGGGCGACTGCGAATCTGAAGGAAGCCCGAGGCAAAATGCTGGCCTGACGAACAGGAAGCGGATTAGGCGGTGCAGCGGGGTAAGGTAGCCAAAATTGCCAAAGCCCAATACTTGCACGGAACGCTGTGACGTAGATCCGACAGGCATAAGCAGGAAGGTCGCGCGAATTACCCTGGGAGATCTGTACGTTTGCCACTGTGCTACCGAGCGTCGAGAGGCGGCGGGATGAACGTGCAGAAGTCAGCCGAAGCCGTAGTAAGTGGCGAATAACCCCGTCACCAAGGGCCGAACAGGTTATGCCGCCAGTAGGCGTCAGAGTCTCGTTGAATACCGAAATGCAGAAATTTCTCCCAGAGAAGACTGTTACCCCGAGTTCCGGACAGAATCCGCGGATGACGGCTGACAGCGCACAGGTATCAGCGGCGTCTGTGGCGTGGACGAACGCGGAGCCGGACACGCTGATGGAGCGGGTGCTTGCACCGGCTAACCTCAAGCGTGGGTATCAACGCGTAGTCAGCAACAAGGGTGCACCGGGTGCCGACGGCATGACGGTCGCCGAATTGGCGGGCTACGTGAAGCAGTATTGGCCGACTCTCAAGGCTCGGTTGCTGGTCGGCGAGTATCACCCGCAAGGTGTGCGCGCCGTTGACATCCCCAAACCCAAAGGCGGAACACGGCAGCTGGGCATTCCCTGCGTCGTGGATCGCCTTATCCAACAGGCCCTGCTGCAACAGCTCACGCCGATCTTCGACCCCCTGTTCTCGGATTACAGCTACGGCTTCCGTCCGGGCAGAAGCGCTCACCAAGCCATCGAAACCGCCCGTACCCACGTGGCGGCAGGTCACCGCTGGTGCGTGGAACTCGATCTGGAGAAATTCTTTGATCGGATCAACCACGATGTCTTGATGGTCTGCATCGAGCGCCAAATCGAAGACAAACGTGTGCTCACGCTGATCCGTCGCTATCTCGAAGCGGGAGCGATGTCGGGTGGACTCGTCAGCCGACGACAGGAAGGGGCGCCGCAAGGCGGGCCGCTCTCGCCGTTGCTGTCGAACATCCTGCTCAACGAACTCGACCGCGAGCTGGAACGGCGGGGGCATCGCTTTGTGCGTTATGCCGATGATGCGAACATCTATGTGCGCAGTCGCCGTGCCGGCGAACGAGTGATGGCCGGCGTCGAGCGCTTCCTGAATCAGCGCCTTAAATTGACGCTGAACCGGGAAAAGAGCCGCGTGGCACGGCCTTGGGTCTGTGATTGCTTGGGCTATGGGATGAGCTTGCATCGCCAGCCGAGGTTAAGAGTGGCGACGATGAGTCTGGGTCGCTTACGCGACCGACTCAGAGATCTGCTGCGTGGAGCGCGGGGTCGAAAGTTGTCGGATGTCATCGAGCAACTAAACCCTGTACTGCGTGGCTGGGCCGGTTACTTCAGACTCAGTCAAAGCAAAGGCTCCCTTGAAAATCTAGATGGATGGGTACGCCGAAAACTTCGTTGTGTCGTGTGGCGCCACTGGAAGCTGCCTTCTACGAGGGCTCGCAACTTGATGCGTGCAGGACTCAACGAAGCCCGGGCCTGTCACTCGGCCTTCAATGGCCGAGGCCCTTGGTGGAACTCTGGAGCATCCCATATGAATCGGGCACTGCCCAAGAAACAATGGGATGCGCTGGGCCTAGTCTCAATACTGGATACGATCAATCGGCTTAGTCGCATAGCCTGAACCGCCGTATACGGAACCGTATGTACGGTGGTGTGAGAGGACGGCGGATGTAAATCCGCCTCCTACTCGATCCTGCGTAAAAGCTTCAACCGAAGCGATAGATGTCCATGCCCAGCGCACCCATGGTGAACCCTTTGTGGGCAACGCTGAAGTCACCTCCGGCACCGCGGGCAAAGTACAGCGGCAACAAATGCTCATCGCTGGGGTGGTTGCGCACGGCGTTCGGTGCTTGTTGGCGATAATCATGCAGGGCCGCTTCGTCGTTCGCCGCCAGCTTCTCGATCATCCAGTCGCGGAAGGCCTGTGCCCACGGCTCGACGCTTTCCGGGCCGGCATGCCAGTCCAGTTCACGAAGGTTGTGGGTGATGCTGCCGGAGCCGATCAGCAGCACGCCGTGTCCGCGCAGGCTGGCCAGGGCATGACCGACGCGGGTTTGCAGGGCGGGACCGCCTCGGGTGGGCAGCGAGACCTGGACAATCGGGATATCCGCCTGGGGGTACATCAAGGACAAAGGCACCCAAACGCCATGATCGAACGGTCGCCGGGTATCGATGCGAGTCGCAAGGTCGGCGGCGTTCAACAGTTCGACAACCTCTGCGGCCAGTTGAGGTTCGCCAGGCGCTGGGTACTGCACTTCGAACAGAGCCCTTGGAAAACCACCAAAGTCATGCCAGGTTTCGGGCTGAGGATTGCCGCTGACTAATAGCTCATGGCTTTCCCAGTGCGCGGAAACGATCACGATGGCTTTGGGTTTGGGCATTTCTGCCGCCAGACGAGCCAACGCCGGTCCACTGGCACCCGGTTCCAGCGCAAGCATCGGGGAGCCATGGGATATGTACAGGCTGGGGAACATGAATGAGCTCCTGAGAGTTAAGATGCACCATATTCAGTCAGATCATTGATCTAAATCTAATATAAGTTTTAGGGTGTTTTGATCGAATTTTCGGGGTTATTTATGCAGCCGGAGTTTTGGCACAAGAAGTGGGCGTCGAATCAGATCGGCTTTCATCTGCCGCAGGTGAACCCTCATCTGAAGCGGTTCTGGCCAGCATTAAGCCTTGAAGAAGGTGCACGTGTGTTGGTGCCATTATGTGGGAAAAGTCTGGATTTGCTGTGGCTCGCCCATCAAGGCCACGAGGTTTTGGGGGTAGAACTGTCGGAAAAAGCCGTCGAAGAGTTTTTCAGTGAACATGGCTTTGATCCGGCCGTCAGCGAGCAGGGGGCGTTCAAGGTTTATCGGGCAGGTTCCATTGAGCTGTGGTGCGGCGATTTCTTCGAGCTGACGGCAGGCGATGTTGCCGATTGCTCTGCGCTTTATGATCGTGCGGCGCTGATCGCGCTGCCGGGGGAAATGCGAGAGCGCTATTGCGTCCATTTGACGCGGATACTGCCGAAGGCGTCTCTCGGACTGCTGATTACACTGGACTATGACCAATCGCAAATGTCCGGTCCGCCATTTGCCGTGCTCGATGAAGAAGTGCAGCGGTTGTTCGCGGCTTCATGGGGGCTGAAGATCCTGGAAGATCGGGATGTGCTGAGCGAGAGCGGGAAATTCCTGGAGGCGGGTATCACCCGGCTTGAGGAGCGGGTGTACCGGGTTTCCACTCGCTAAAAGACAGTTGTCTGTGCGGGTCTCGGCAGATAAAAAAAGGCCCGCATCGCTGCGGGCCTTTTGCTTGTGCGCCAGGCATGGCGCGTTGCGCGTAAGCGCAACCAGCTTGGCTGTGGTGGCCTCGCTGGTGACTTGGAGGTGAAAGTCCTCTACACACCCGGCAAGGGGAAGTGTTAGCCGAAGGCAAGGGTGTCGCGGGCGACTGCGAATCTGAAGGAAGCCCGAGGCAAAATGCTGGCCTGACGAACAGGAAGCGGATTAGGCGGTGCAGCGGGGTAAGGTAGCCAAAATTGCCAAAGCCCAATACTTGCACGGAACGCTGTGACGTAGATCCGACAGGCATAAGCAGGAAGGTCGCGCGAATTACCCTGGGAGATCTGCAGGTTTGCCACTGTGCTACCGAGCGTCGAGAGGCGACGGGATGAACCTGCAGAAGTCAGCCGAGGCCGTAGTAAGTGGCGGAAAAAAAACCACGCCACCAAGGGCCGAACAGGTCATGCCGCCAGTAGGCGTCACAGTCTCGTTGAATACCGAAATGCAGAAATTTCTCCCAGAGAAGACTGTTACTCCGAGTCCCGGACAGAGTCCGAGGATGACGGCTGACAGCGCACAGGTATCGACGGCGTCTGTGACGTGGACGAAAGCGGAGCCGGACACGTTGATGGAGCGAGTGCTTGCATCCGCCAACCTCAGGCGTGCGTATCAACGCGTAGTCAGCAACAAGGGCGCGCCGGGTGCCGATGGCATGACGGTCGAGCAGTTGGCAGGCTACGTGAAACAGTATTGGCCGATCTTCAAGACTCGGTTGCTGGCCGGCGAGTACTACCCGCAAGGTGTACGCGCCGTCGAGATTCCCAAACCCCAAGGCGGCACCCGACAACTGGGCATTCCCAGCGTTGTGGATCGCCTGATCCAACAAGCTTTGCTGCAACAGCTCACGCCGATCTTCGATCCTCTGTTCTCGGACTATAGCTACGGTTTTCGTCCGGGCAGAAGCGCTCATCAAGCCATTGAAACCGCTCGCGGCCATGTGACAGTGGGTCACCGCTGGTGCGTGGAACTCGATTTGGAAAAGTTCTTCGATCGGGTCAATCACGATGTATTGATGGCCTACATCGAGCGTCAAATCGAAGACAAGCGTGTGCTCACGCTGATCCGTCGCTATCTCGAAGCGGGAACGATGTCGGGCGGGCTCGTCAGCCGACGGCAGGAAGGGACGCCGCAAGGCGGCCCACTGTCGCCGTTGTTGTCGAATATCCTGCTCAACGAACTCGACCATGAGTTAGAGCGACGGGGCCATCGATTCGTGCGCTATGCCGATGATGCGAACATCTATGTGCGCAGCCAACGGGCAGGCGAACGAGTGATGGCTGGCGTTGAGCGCTTCCTGAGACAGCGCCCGAAACTGACGCTGAACCGGGAAAAGAGCCGAGTAGCCGGGTCGTGGATGTGTGATTACCTGGGCTACGGGATGAGCTGGCATCAACAGCCGAGACTGAGAGTGGCGACGATGAGTCTGAATCGCCTACGCGACCGACTTAGAAGCCTGCTGCGTGCAACGCGGAGCCGCAAGATGGCGAACGTCATCGAACGGATAAACCCCGTACTGCGCGGTTGGGCAGGCTATTTCAAGCTAAGTCAGAGCAAGCGGGCACTTGAGACACTGGATGGGTGGGTGCGACATAAACTTCGCTGTATCATCTGGCGCCAATGGAAGCAGCCCTCTACGAGGGCCCGCAACTTGATGCGCTTGGGACTCAACGAGGCGCGTGCTTGTAACTCGGCATTCAATGGTCGAGGCCCTTGGTGGAACTCCGGAGCCCCCCATATGAATCAGGCGCTGCCGAAGAAACTATGGGATCGACTCGGGCTGGTCTCGATACTGGATACGATAACCCGGCTTAACCGCTAAACCTGAACCGCCGTATACGGAACCGTACGTACGGTGGTGTGAGAGGACGGCGGATGTGAATCCGCCTCCTACTCGATTGCTGTGGAGTCGCTTAGCCCCGACGACGAGCCAGGGCGTCGATACGCTCTTCCAGCGGCGGGTGGCTCATGAACATGCGTGCGAATCCTTGCTTGATGCCACCGTTGATGCCGAAGGCGTTCAAGGTGTCGGGCATGTGCACCGGCAGGCCTTGTTCGGCACGCAGGCGTTGCAGGGCGCCAATCATCGCGGCCGTACCGGCCAGGTTTGCACCGGCCTCGTCAGCGCGGAATTCGCGTTTGCGCGAGAACCACATCACGATGGCGCTGGCCAGGATGCCCAGGACCAGTTCGGCGACGATGGTCGCGACGTAGTAGGCGATGCCCTGGCCTTCTTCGTTCTTGAAGATCACCTTGTCGACAAAGTTGCCGATGATCCGGGCGAAGAACATCACGAAGGTGTTCACCACGCCCTGGATCAACGCCAGGGTCACCATGTCGCCGTTGGCCACGTGGCCGATTTCGTGGGCCAGAACGGCTTTCACTTCATCCGGCGAGAAGCGCTCGAGCAAGCCCTGGCTGACCGCGACCAACGCGTCGTTCTTGTTCCAGCCGGTGGCGAAGGCGTTGGCCTCGTAGGCCGGAAAAATCCCGACTTCGGGCATCTTGATCCCGGCTTCGCGGGACAGTTGCTCGACGGTTTGCAGCAGCCATTGCTCGTGACGAGTGCGTGGCTGGGTGATGATCTGGGTGCTGGTGCTCATCTTCGCCATCCACTTGGAGATGAACAGCGAGAACAAGGAACCGGCGAAACCAAAGACCGCACAGAAAATCAGCAGCTGATTGAGGTTGAGGTCAACCCCATTGGCCGCCATGAACCCGTTGAAGCCGAAAAGGCTCAGGGTGATGCTGGCAATCAGCACGACCGCCAGGTTAGTGGCCAAAAACAGCAGGATGCGCATCATGGTTGTAGAAATCTCCTTATGCTAAAGATGTAGCGTACTGCGGGGTTATATAAGGTGCTGCACCGGGGTATTCAACCGGGTGACTATTTCAAACTGTGTCCTACGGCAATAGCTTAGTCGCTTGAAGGACTTTTCCGATGGCGCAGAGGGAAGTATTTGTCAGCCATTGGACGCCCCGACCCCCGTCGTTGTTAGGCGCGAACAGGCAAGGTGTTATCGATCAGGGGGTGAGCTGGTAGGGGGCGGCAGGGCACAAGCATATGTTGCTGAATGAATCACCGTGCGATGTATTGGCATCGCACGGTGAAGGCCATTTACTGGCGATAGGATTTGAGGAAGTTGCCGATGCGTCCGATGGCCATGTCGAGGTCATCGACACGTGGCAGGGTCACGACGCGGAAGTGGTCGGGCCATGGCCAGTTGAAAGCCGTGCCTTGCACCACCAGCAGCTTCTCGGAGAGCAGCAGGTCGAGGACGAATTTCTCGTCGTTGTGGATCGGGCAGACTTTCGGGTCGATGCGCGGGAATGCGTACAGCGCGCCCATCGGCTTGACGCAGCTCACGCCCGGAATGTCGTTGAGCAGTTCCCAGGTGCGGTTGCGCTGTTCCAGCAGGCGGCCCGGCGGCAGCACCAGGTCGTTGATGCTCTGATAGCCACCCAATGCGGTCTGGATCGCGTGCTGGCTCGGCACGTTGGCGCACAGGCGCATGTTGGCCAGCATGTCGATGCCTTCGATGTAGCTCTGTGCGTGGTGTTTCGGACCGGAAATGGCGATCCAGCCGGAGCGGAAACCGGCGACGCGGTAGGACTTGGACAGGCCGTTGAAGGTCAGGCACAAGAGGTCAGGTGCCAGGGACGCGGTGCAGATGTGCACGGCATCGTCGTAGAGGATCTTGTCGTAGATCTCGTCGGAGAACACCACCAGATTGTGCTGGCGGGCCAGTTCCAGCATGCCCAGCAACACTTCCCTGGAGTACACCGCACCGGTCGGGTTGTTCGGGTTGATGATCACCAGCGCCTTGGTGTTCGGGGTGATCTTGGCCTTGATGTCAGCCAGGTCCGGCCACCAATTGGCCTGTTCGTCGCACAGGTAGTGCACCGGGTTGCCGCCCGACAGGCTCACCGCGGCAGTCCACAACGGGTAGTCCGGAGCCGGCACGAGCACTTCGTCGCCGTTGTTGAGCAGGGCCTGCATCGACATCACGATCAGCTCGGAAACGCCGTTGCCCAGGTAGATGTCTTCAATGCCGACGCCTTCCACCTGCTTTTGCTGGTAGTACTGCATCACGGCCTTGCGTGCGCTGAACAGGCCCTTGGAGTCGCTATAGCCCTGGGCGGTCGGCAGGTTGCGGATCACGTCCTGGAGGATTTCATCCGGCGCTTCGAAACCAAAGGGCGCCGGGTTGCCGATGTTCAGCTTGAGGATGCGATGGCCTTCCTCTTCCAGGCGTTTGGCGTGCTTGAGCACTGGGCCGCGAATGTCGTAGCAGACGTTGGCGAGCTTGTTCGATTTGCTGACCTGCATGGCGATGTGTTCCTGAAAATGAACGATCCAGGCGGCGTGTGAACAACCGTTCTGGGAATCCTGCGTAATCACACAGGCCTGACGCCTTGAGAGGCAGCATCCATAAATCCGTTTGAATGCGCGTGGTCTGGCTGCCAGACTGGCGTTTGACGAGGCGCAATCATACGTGCCGCCCGATCCGTGGAAAAGGTACAGATCGGGCTTTTTCAGCTGCCGAGGTGTGATGATGGAAAAGTTGGAAAAAACCCTGGAAGAATGGAAGGCGATGCTCGATCCAGAGCAGTACAACGTGTGCCGCCTCAAAGGCACCGAACGACCGTTCTCCGGCAAATACAACGCCACCAAGACCGATGGCGTTTACCACTGCATCTGCTGCAACGAACCGCTGTTCGACTCGAAGACCAAGTTCGATTCCGGCTGCGGTTGGCCGAGTTTCTACGCGCCGATCGGCGACAGCGCCATGACCGAGATCCGCGATGTTAGCCACGGTATGATCCGCACGGAAGTGGTCTGCGCCAAATGCGAAGCGCATCTGGGGCACGTGTTCCCGGATGGCCCGCCACCCACCGGTCTGCGTTACTGCATCAATTCGGTGTGCCTGGACCTGATGCCTCGCGAGTAAACCTCGAAAGCGATCAATCGATCGCTTTTCATTTATTTGAATTGCACACAATTCAATTGCTCGCTATGTTTTGCTCATCTTCCCGAATCTGGAGCTTTCATCGTGAGCGACAATCTGCTGAGCATCCCGTGCACCACCATCAAGGGCGAGCAAAAGATCCTGGCCGATTTCGCCGGTAAAGCCGTGTTGGTGGTCAACACTGCCAGCAAATGCGGTTTTACCCCGCAGTACAAAGGCCTCGAAGAACTGTGGCAGACCTACAAGGATCAAGGCCTGGTGGTGCTGGGCTTTCCGTGCAATCAGTTCGGCAAGCAGGAGCCGGGCAACGAAGGGGCGATCAGCGAGTTCTGCGAGCTGAACTACGGCGTCAGTTTCCCGCTGTTCAAAAAGATCGAAGTCAACGGAACGGGCGCTCACCCGCTGTTCGTGCAGTTGAAAAAGCGTGCGCCCGGCTTGCTCGGTTCACAAGGCATCAAGTGGAACTTCACCAAGTTCCTGATCGGCAAGGACGGCCAGTTGGTCAAGCGTTTTGCTCCGGCGACCAAGCCGCAGGACTTGAGCAGCGAGATCGAAGCCCTGCTCAAATGAACAGCCTGTCCATCGATTCGCTGAATCTCGACAGTCAGCTCTGCTTCAAGCTGTACGCCGCTTCCCGGGCGGTGATCCGTGCCTACAAGCCGATGCTCGATCAGTTGGGCCTGACGTACCCGCAATACCTGGCGATGCTGGTGTTGTGGGAATGGCAGGAATCAGCGCCAGAGCAGCCGACCGTCAAGGCGCTGGGTGAGCGGCTGGCGCTTGATTCCGGCACGCTGACGCCGTTGCTCAAGCGCCTTGAGCAACTGCAACTGGTTCAGCGGCAGCGTTCGGCACGGGATGAGCGCGAGGTGCACTTGAGCCTGTCGCCCAGCGGTCTGGCGTTGCGCGATCGGGTCGGGCCGTTGAAGGCCCGGCTGCTGTGCGACAACGGCGTGGACCTGGATCGGCTGAATGAACTGCGCGACGGCCTCGATCACCTGTTGGGGCAAATCAAGGCGCTGTCGTAGCGGGTAACCACACCTCCAGCAAAGCGGCCAGTTCTTCCCGGCGGAAGGGCTTGGCCAGATAGTCGCTCATGCCCGCCGCGCGACAGCGTTCGCGCTCTTCGGACATGGCGTTGGCGGTCAGCGCGACAATGGGCAATTGCGGCCAGCGCCCGCTGCGGCGAATCTGCCGACTGGCTTCATAGCCATCCATCACCGGCATGTTGCAGTCCATCAACACCAGATCGAATTCGCTGCTTTCCAGCTGATCCAGTGCCTCGACCCCATGAGCGGCGACAATCACCTCGCAGCCGAGTTTGCCCAGCATGCCTTTGGCCACCAGTTGATTGACCGGGTTGTCCTCGACCAGCAGCACCCGGGCGCGGCGTTGCGGGGATTGGGCATCGACAGGGGTGTCGTTGATGGTGGCGATTGTCGGTTGCAGGATACGTCGAAGATTCTGATGCAGCGCATTGCGTGCCAACGGACGAGCCTGTTGTTGCAAAGGGGCGAGGGCGTTGGCTTGTTCGCTGGGCATGAAACTGCCGTAAGCGGTCACCAGCAAAATCGGCGCGGTGATGGTGGGGCGCAGGTTGAACAGGCATTCGGGGCAATCGGTGATCAGCACATCGGGGTTCAAACCGATCAATGGATCGTCGATCGAGCGTTGCTGATAGTCCAGCCCCCAACCGGGCAACACGCTGCCCAGCAGTTCCGCCAAGCCGCTACTGGCGGCGGTGATGGCGATGACCTTGCCTTGCAACGCAGGCGGAACCTGGGCCCGGGTGTGGCGGGGCAGCGGCAGTTCCGCGCAGAACTGGCTGCCGAAACCGGCTTCCGAGCTGATGCTCAGGCGTCCTTGCATCGCTTCGCAGAGGTTGTAAGTCAGGGCCAGGCCCAACCCGGTGCCGCCGAATTGCCGGGTAATCCCGGCACCGGCCTGGGTGAAGGGCTGGAAGATCTTGACCTGAGCGTCCTGGGGGATGCCGATGCCCGTGTCGCAGACTTCGATTCTGACGCCGTCGCCGGATGTCGACAGGCGCACATCGACCCGCCCGAAACGGGTGAATTTCAGCGCGTTGGACAGCAAGTTGCTGACGATCTGCCGGACCCGGGTCGGGTCACCGAGCACCAGCGCCGGAAACTGCGGGTCGATGAGGCAGGTCAGTTCGACACTCGGCGCAGCGTTCTGCGACAGCAGGTTGGCGGTGTCTTCGATCAGTGAGCCGAGGTCGAACGGGATGTGTTCGAGTTCCAGCTGACCTGCATCGAATTTCGACAGATCGAGAATATCGTTGAGCAATTCCACCAGTACCTTGCCCGAGTCGTGGGCGATGGACAGCTGTTGCTGTTGCTCGGCATTCAGCGGGCCGTCCAGGGACAATGCGATCATCCCCAGCAGGCCATTGAGCGGTGTCCGAATTTCGTGACTCATGTTGGCCAGGAACACCGAGCGCGCTTCGGCCATGTCCAGTGCGGTACTGCGGGCGACTTCCAGTTCCTGATTGGATTGGCTGAGGCGGGCGTTGATCGCCTTGAGTTCGGCGGTGCGCGCCGAAACGATATTTTCCAGTTGGCTGAGGTAGTCGGTCAGGCGGTTTTCCGCATTGCGTCGCTGCTGGATTTCAGTGGCGACGTTTTCGAATTGCTGGTTGGCGACTTTCACCAGTACGCCAATTTCATCGTTGGCGTGTCCGGCCGGGCATTCCAGAGTGGTGGGTTCAATGCTGCGCGAGTCGCGGCTGCTGAGTTCGCGGATTACCCGCACCAACGGCTTGGTCAGCATCACATAGAACAGCGCCAATAGAAGACCGGTCAGGATCAGGCTGCGGGCAAAGCCGTTGAGCAAGGTGACTTCGGCGCGACGCAGAAAACGGTAACCGAATGAGTAAGTATCGACGTCCAGTCGCAGCGTGCCGAGGGATTCGTTCGGCAAGTGGTCCAGATAGAGGCGGTCTTCGAACCGCCGGTCGGCACCGAACAACAAGTCACTGAGCACGCGATAACCGCTTTGCAGGCCGGGGCGCTTGACGTTGGCCAGCACGTTGCCGTTGTTGTCGGTCAGTCGTGCGCCGATGATCGCCGGGGAGCGCAACAGGCCCAGGGTCAGTTCCTGAGCGAGTTCGGCATCGATGTTGTAGGCGATACGGGAGGCCGGGTTGTGACTGATTTCCAGCAAAGACAGGATTTCACGGTTGATGGAGGCGTCTTCGCTGGCATAATCGATGCCTATTTGCAGCAGGCTGAGCAGCGTGCCCAGAATGAAACCGACCAGCACGGTAAGCTTGGCTTGCTTGTAAGACAGCCGGTTGGTGAATTTGATATCCATGGGGTGTTGAACCACTTCCGTTTCCCTTCGCTGCTCAAGCATAGCCGATCATGCATGGATACCGACGCTCTCGCGAGCCCTTGTACCGGGGCTTGTCCCGGTTGTCTAACGCTGTGTTTCGTCGCTGTATCGCCATCATTACTGTGAACGTGCCCGAGGAGAAGACGTGGATTCCCGATTGAATGCTTTTCTTGAACGCGCCGATGCCGTTCTGGCCCGCATCGAGCCGCTGCTGCCCACCCCTCGGCAATCCATCGACTGGACAAATTGCCTGGCCGCGCGCTGGCAGCGCGAGGGTCGCAGCGGTTTTCTGCTGCCGCTGGAAGTCAGCCTCGACATGCGTCTGTCCGACCTGATCGGCGTCGACCGCCAAGTGGAACAACTGGGGCGCAATACCCAACAGTTCCTCGATGGAATGCCGGCCAACCATGCCTTGCTCTGGGGTTCACGCGGCACCGGCAAATCGTCGCTGGTCCGCGCCTTGCTGGCCGAGCACGCCAAGGCCGGTTTGCGCCTGATCGAGATCGAGCGCGATCACCTGGCGGACTTGCCACGGGTGGTCGAACAAATCGCCAAATTGCCCCAACGCTTCGTGCTGTTCTGCGATGACCTGTCGTTCGAGTCAGGCGAGGGTGATTATCGCGTGCTCAAAAGTGTACTCGACGGCTCCCTCGAACAGGCACCGGACAATGTGTTGCTGTATGCCACCTCCAACCGTCGCCACCTGGTGCCGGAGAAGGAAAGCGATAACGAAAACTGGAAACGGGTCGACGGTGAGTTGCACCCCAGTGAGGCGGTGGAAGACAAAATCGCTCTGTCGGACCGCTTCGGCCTGTGGCTGTCATTCTATCCATTTACCCAGGAACACTTCCTCAATGTCGTCGAACACTGGATCGGCCAACTGGCCGACAAGGCCGGCCTCAAGTGGCAACGCACCGAAGAGCTGGACATCCTTGCGGTGCGCTGGGCCACGGGGCGCGGCAATCGCAATGGACGTTGCGCGTATCAATTTGCCCGTTATTGGGTCGGGCTGAAACTGTTGGAGCACAAGGCATGATCGATTTACAAAAGAGCGGCCAGGGCCTCGACGGCTACGGCATGCTGCACGCACAGTTGGAGTCGCTGCTGGCGGACGAGCGGGATTTCATTGCCAACGCCGCGCAACTTTCGGCGTTCCTGTTCAACCAGCTCGATGATTTGAACTGGGCCGGGTTTTACCTCAATCGCAATGAAGAGCTGGTCCTGGGTCCGTTCCAGGGGCAGATCGCCTGTGTACGGATTCCATTCGGTCGCGGTGTTTGCGGGACGGCGGCGGCGACCTTGCAGACTCAACTGGTCAAAGACGTGCACGAGTTTCCCGGGCATATCGCCTGCGACAGCGCGTCGAACAGCGAACTGGTCGTGCCGCTGGTCAAGGACGGTCGCCTGATCGGCGTGCTGGACCTCGACAGCCCGAAACTGGCGCGTTTCACCGCCGAGGACCAGGCCGGTATCGAACAACTGGCAGCGATTTTCCTGCGCCTGACCGATTGCTGATCAAACCTTGAGGCCTGCCTTGATCAGCAGGCCTGACGCGTCTACCGCGTCGATTTGCTGTGGGTCGAGAAAACGCTTGGCGTACTGCAAATAGATGTGGCCGTTGATGAACAGCTCGAACAGCTGCGGATCAATGTGCGCATCGCGGCACATGTACGCCATGATGCCCAGCGCCTCGCTCAAGGACTTGGCTTTCTTATAGGGGCGGTCGGCAGCGGTCAGCGCTTCGAAAATATCGGCAATCGCCATCATCCGCGCCGGCAGGCTCATATCTTCGCGCTTCAAGCGTTTGGGGTAGCCGGTGCCGTCCATTTTTTCGTGGTGGCCGCCGGCGATTTCCGCGACGTTGCGCAGATGCTCCGGGAAGGGCAGGTGGTTGAGCATCAGGATCGTCTGCACGATGTGGTGATTGATGATGTAGCGCTCTTCGCCTGTCAGGGTGCCTCGGGCAATGCTCAGGTTATAGAGTTCGCCGCGGTTGTACTTGTAGCGAGGTACATCGAGTTTGAAGCCCCAGGGATTGTCCGGTGCTATCAGCTCGGCTTCGGCGCGCTCGAACAGATGCTCGGACTTGTCCGCCAGCAGTGATTCGGTAACCGGTAGTGTCGGCGCCGGGTTGCGGGCTTGACGCTGGTTCTCTTCCCAGGAAACCCCGAGCCGGTCATCCAGTGTTCGCGTCCAGGTACGTTGGCCAATGCTGCGCAAGCGTTGCAGGTCGTTCTCGGCCATGGCTTCGCCGCCGAGGTTGCAGCGGGCAATGAAGGCGAAATCGTCGTCCAGCTCTGCCAAAGACGAGTCGCGAAGTTGAGCCAGAGGTTGTTCGTCACCCCCCTTGGCAAGGGCTTGCCAGTAACGGATCCACGCATCGCGCTTGAGTACTTCGAAGCGGGTGCGGATTTCGTGGATGCGGTCGTTCAGGGTTTCCAGTTTCGTGGCTTTATCCACGACGTATTCCGGCGTGGTGATCTTGCCGCAGTCGTGCAGCCAGGCAGCGATGTGCAGGGCTTCCCATTCATCGTCGGTAGGTTGATAGCTGCGGAAGGCCGGGTCCTCACTGGCTGCCGCCGCCTGAGCGAGCATCAGGGTCAGGACCGGTACGCGCTGACAGTGCCCGCCGGTGTAAGGACTTTTGGCATCAATCGCTCCGGCCAGCAGCTTGATGAACGCGTCCAGCAATTGTTTTTGCCGGGCTTGCAACCTCTGGCTTTCGATACTGACCGCGGCGGCACCGGACACTGCCTGTAGAAACGCGATGCGGTCCGGACGAAGTTTTTCCAGGTCGCTTTGGTTGCCGTTGTCGGCCAGCAGAAACACCAGCAGGCCCACGGTTTCGTTATGACGATTGTGCAAGCGGATGCCAATCAGATGAACCCGGGGGCATTCCAGTGCGAGCAGCACTTTTTGCAAATCCCCCGCCTGCTCGAAACCGAGGTTGCTGACGACATTGTCGGCACTCGACAACTGCTGCAGCCAGGCAGGGCTCAGCGGGTTCTGAAGCTCGTGGGCGCCGATGTCGAATGACGCCAGAGGTTGAGCGGTATCGTTGATGACCAGGCCCTGGGGTTCCATGCGATCGCCGTCACCTTCGCGCAGGTAGATCAAGCCGGCCTGGGCCTGGCCGATTTTCACGGTTTCAAACAACACCCGTTCGAGCAAAGGCGCGAAACGGGTTTCGGCGCTCAGGCTGTCGGTGATCTGGAAGAAGCTCGTCAGGGTGTCTTTCATGCGCGCCATCGACACGCTCAGTTGATCGACTTCGAGTACCGGAGAGCGACTGGACACTGGAAAGTTGAAATCGAAACTGCGAATGGCGTCCGCTTCCTGTACCAGTGCGCGCAGGGGCTTGACCAGGATGCGCGACGTCAGCCAACCCAATGGCACGCACAACAGCAGCGTTGCCAGGGTTATCAGCGCGCCTTGCCAGCGCATGCGGTAGGCATCGGCGAGCAATTCATCTTCCGGCACCAGCAACGCCAGTTGCAGCCCCTGGGGGCCACCTTCCTGCATGCTGCTGCGGGCCACGATCCATTGTCGGCCATAGGCGTTCAGGCGATTGCCCTCGGGAGGGCTTTTGAGTAACGCACCAAGGCCGGGGCTCAGATCAGCGGCCTTGATCAGGCGGGCGGTCTGGTCGTCGATGATCAGTCGGCTGGCGTCGGGATAGGCAATGGCATTGCCATGGGCATCGAACAGCACGATCTCCGTGGAGGGGGTCACCACATGTTTGGCCAGGGTGGCGCTGAGCTCGGCCAGGGTCAGGTCGGCGCCCATCACCACCTGTTCACCGCTGCGCCGGGCGAGGGTGGTGCCGACGTTGTGGGTCGAGAAAAAGACGTAGGGTTCGGTGGTGATCTGATCGTTGTCGCGGCTGGCGCTGGTAAACCAGGCGCGGAGGCGCGGATCGTATGGGTCCCCGGGATTGTCCTGGCGACTGATCAAAACCAGGTTCTGATCGAAAAACAACGATTGGGAATACGTCTGGCCGCTAGCGCTTCGCTCGATGCTCCACACTTGATAAGCCGCTGACTCCGGGGTTTTTAGCAGTGTTTTCAGATGTGCGGTGCGCAGAGGACGAACCATGAAGAAGTCACCGTTGCCATAACCCAGGTACAGCGATGCCAGATCAGGGTTGTCGGTCAGCGCCTGGCTCAAGGGCTTGAGCAGCGCCAGGCGTTGCTCCAGGTCCGGCGCCTGGATCGCGGGGTTGACGACCAGCAGGTTCAGCAGGTGCCGAATCGGTTCGTAGGTGGCCTGCAGGTCGAGGCGAACATCCTGCTCGATGCGATTGAACAGCTTCTCGCTGCTGGACAGAATGATCTGTGTGGTTTGCCGATAATTGAAAATGCCCAGTACTACCCCGGTCAGCAACAGCAGGAAGGTAAACATCACGCTGATATGAAGGTGCAGGGGAAATCGCCGTTGGTCCGGACGCAGTGGGCTGGGCATGCAGGACACTCCGTGATGGTTAACACACTGCTCAGCGTCCAAGCATAGTTAAGCCTCTGTCATTCTGCTTTCGTCGTTTTCACCGATTTGTTGCAGCAATGCCTGGTCCAGTTCCATCAGGGCGCGCTCCACTGCCGCACAGCATTCGGCCACTTTTTCCGCCTGGAATGGGGCGCGGCAGGTGGATTCGAGCGCCTCGCAGCTGTCGATCAACCGAGCGGCCTGAGCAATTCGGGCGGCTCCCTTGATTTTGTGAGCAATGTCGAGAAATGCCTGCGCATCCGTGGAGCCGTAAAGCACCTGCAACCCTTGGCGGTCCAGACGGTTGCTGTTCAGCAGTTCGGTCAACAAACGCTGGTTCAATGCCGGGTTGCCTCCGGTCAACTGCTGTAACCCTTCCGGATTGAAGGCTGGTGTGCGGGACGTCGGTGCGATGCCTTCAACCCATTGGCTCAGGGCGCCCAGGGTCAGGGGTTTGAACAGGCAGTCATCCATCCCGGCGTGTTTGCAGCGTTGAACTTCTTCCGCTTGAGCGTTGGCGGTGAAACCCAGCACAGTGCATGGCGGTTGTTGCGTTGACTGTTCGTGTCGGCGAATGGCTCGGACAAGTTCGTATCCATTCATGACCGGCATGTTGCAATCGGCGATCACCAGATCGAATGATTCGGCTTTCCACGCCTCGAACCCTTCCTGGCCGTCTACCGCGACACTGAAGCGATGTCCCAGAAACTCCAGTTGCTGACACATGAGCAAGCGATTGGCTGCATGATCATCGACCACCAGAACATTCAACGGGATGCTGGCGGTCGGGATCGGCGTTTCAATCGACTCCACCCTGGGTTCAGAGGGCAGGGCAGGCAGGGGCAGTGACATTCGCACTTGCGTCCCCGTGCCTGGCTGACTGTTCAATTGCAGGCTGCCGCCCATCATTTCGCACAGGCTGCGGCTGATCACCAGGCCAAGCCCGGCGCCACCTCTGGCCGACCGCACGGCGTTATCCGCCTGGGCAAAAGGCTCGAACAGACGCTGCTGATCCTGCTCGCTGATCCCTATACCGCTGTCCTCGACCTGCAGTTGCAACAGCACTTGATCGGTTTCGGCAGTCGGATACAGGTCAACGGTAATCCTCACTTGACCCTGCTCGGTAAACTTGATGGCGTTGCTGACAAGATTCGACAGCACCTGCTTGAAGCGCAGCGGGTCCAGCAGCACATCGATTGGCGGATTGGCCGGGTTGAAATCCAGATGCAGTTCAAGCTCTTTCTGCCGGGCCAGACCATCGAAAATTCGTACTACCGCCCCCACGATCTCTCGCGGATTGACACGTTCCGGGCTCAGGCTGAGGTGCCCGGACTCGATGCGTGCAATGTCGAGAATATCGCCGATCAGTTCCAGCAAATCCCTCGCAGAGTGATAGGCCACATCGATAGCCGAGCGGTCAGGGTGGTGGTGTTCAATTCGTTTCAGCGTCAGTTCGAGCATGCCGATGACTGCATTCATCGGTGTGCGGATTTCATGGCTCATGGTCGCCAGAAATGTACTTTTGGCCCGGTTGGCTTCATCGGCGCGCTCTTTGGCACTGCGCAGGTCGTCGAACAGTTGCCGCCGTTCGCTGATGTCGATCCAGCCACCGATAATGCCTTGCACCTCACCGCTTGAATCCCGGTAGGGGAGAATCCAGTGATAGATCGTCAGCCGGCGACCGCCAATATGCAATGCACGGTCGAGAATCAGCGGCCTGCCCTCGGCCACGACACGCTGGTAGTCGGCCTGATATTCGCGGGCTTCGAACGCATTGCTCATGGCGCCCTGGATGACGCTTTTACCGATCACGTCTTCGCGTCTGGCGCAGAAGGCTTGCAGGTAACTCTCATTGCAGCTTTGCAACAGTCCCTGGCGATCTCGTACATAAAGTGGATGAGGCGTGCCATTGACCAGCGAACGCATGAATTCGAATTGATCGTTCAGTGCGCGCTCAGCTGCCTTGCGCTGATTGATCTGGCGCTGCATGTAGGCATTCCAGGCCACGGAAATCAGTAACAGCACGCCGGCAGCGATGACGATCTGATAGAACAGTCGGTGATAGTTGCGCCAGGTGCTTTGTGAGGACGCCGAGTAACCACGCCAGCGGCTGTTGATGATGCCCAGTTCCTCCGGCGCGATACTCAATAGCGCCTTGTTGAGGATGTCATTGAGTTCCTTGGCTTCACGGCCTGTCGCCAAGGAGAAAGCGGCTTGTTCCGTTCCGATGGTGGTGCTGATTTGCAGCGTGGGCTCAAAGAGTCGCGAGGAAATGAAGTAGTTGGCAATCACCAGTGAGTTCACCGCACCTTCCACCTGACCCTCCGCGAGCATTTCGACGGCGCTGAAAGTGTCCGGGGTTTCAATGAGCTTTATGTGCGGGAACTCGCTGCGCAAATAATCCATCAACGGATTGCCATGGGCGATTGCCAGGCGCTTGCCCTGAAGCTGGGTGAGGTTGGCGGGGCTGTGCGCGGCCTTGCGCGTCAGCAGGACATAGGAGTTCTGCAGATACGGCCGGCTGAAGTTGAGGAGGGTGTCCCGTTGCGCGCTGGGGAGCAGTGCGGCGATCAGGTCAGCCTCGTTGTCCTTGATGCGCTGGATCATTTCATTGTCGTTACGGCTGCGCTGGATGTCGAAGCGCAACCCAGTGCGCAACCGGATCAGCTCAAGCAAGTCCGCGGCAATCCCGCGGAAGTTACCCGCGCTGTCGAAAAACGTCAGCGGCGCGAACGCCTCGTTGACGACTACGCGGACTACCGGATGTTGCGCCAGCCAGCGCTCCTCGCTGTAACTGAGCTCCAGTTTGTGATCGGTGAGCAGAATGTCACTGCCGGCACTCCAGCGCTTGGCGATGTTTTCTCGAACGCTGGTGGGGATGGCTAGGAGCATTGCATTGATGATAGCGAGCAGTTCCGGATTGTTTTTATGCACCGCAAAACTGAATCCGTGGGCTTCGTGTTTGCCGAAGTTGGCCATGCGAATATTGTTCAGGTACCCCTTGTTGATCATGTAGTGGGTGGAAATGGTGTCGCCGAGAAACACGTCGGCCTGGTCGAAGGCAACGGCATTGATGGCATTCTGGTAGGACGGATAAGAGGTAATGATTGCCTTCGGATACAGTGCCTTGACCTCATCCAGCGGCAAGTAGTGATACACCATGCTCAGGCGCATGCCGGCAAGGCCATCGGTCAGGGAACGGGTTTCGCCTTCACGTGTTACCAGTACCGGTTGATCCACGGCGTAGGGCCTGGACAGTACAATGTTGGCGTTACGCGCCTCGAACCCGTTGGCGGTACCGAGCAAATCCACTTCGCCGTTTTCGAGCGCCTCAATGGCCGCACCCCGGGACGTAAAGCGCTGAATCGTGATGGGCAGGCCGGTCGCTTTGCCGAGAATTCCGGCGTAGTCGGCGGTGAATCCTTCATAGTCGTGGCCACTGAGGGTCAGGTCGAAGGGCGGATAGTCTGGCGCTGAAGTGCCGAGGATCAGTTCATGTTTATTCAGTAGCCATTGTGTTTGTGGTGGGTCCAGCTGGACTTCCAGATGCCCGACAGTCGAGCGACTCAGCAGGGCGTAGTTTCCAATACCATGTCCTGCGGACAATGGGGTACTCAGGCATAGGCCCGCGGTCATCAGTATCAGACATTCCTTCAAACGGCTGGGCATCCTGACTCTCACACTAGTGCATTACGTTTTGCCATCTCTATGAGTTCAACCAGTGATTTGGCCTTGAGTTTTTGCATGAGACGCTTTTTGTAAGTGCTGACGGTTTTGTTGCTCAAGAACATGCCCTTGGCAATTTCCTTGTTCGTTCGGCCTTGTGCGAAAAGTTGCAATACCATCAGTTCCCGATCGTTGACTGATTTGAACAGTTCCAGTTCGGCGCAACGCGCCTCATCGCCGCGTACAGGATTCAATGCCTCGCTTGGAAAATAGTTGTAACCTGACAATACCGCTTTAATGGCACTGACCAGTTCGCTGAGATCTTCCCGGTCATTTTCAACAAGACTTGTACTAGCGACTCGTTTTTAAGCAGTTTTTTTCAAGAGGTCTAAATTAAAGTTTCAAAAAAATTAGTATTGATGAATTTTGGTCCGGGTAGCTCGGATTAGCATAAGTGTTTCAGTCGATCCCGAATTGACCTACATGGCGACGCGTTACTGATCCACCACCAAGTCGGCATGTGCCAATTTAGGTATTGGTTCGCGACGAGTCAGGCCAGGTCAGTGACATATCGGCACTTGGGTCAAATCGGTGACAGCGTCAACACTCACTTCAACCTTCAGACGTTCATCCAGCGCGTTTGCGTATACAAGGTAAGGAAACGTGAATTTGGCGGTGGGAGAGTGCATACCACTTTTCCTCAATTCAGAAATCCCTCAGTATTAGTATCACAAGCCCTAAAGGGGGGATTCAGCATGATGCATCTAAACAACCCTCGCTCCGCCCAAACCGCTAAACCGAAGCCTCGCGTCAAGAAAGGTAACCGCGATTTCGTGATCGTGGTGCGCGAATCAGCTCGCACCGGCGACGAGGATTTCATTTACTTCGTTGTGAACGGAAAACTTCGGTCGACCAAGTGAGGCCGAATGCCATCATCTGAGCGTGGAGAGTGTCTCGAAACCCGGGGCGATTTACATCTAGGTCGCGAGTCTATCTGAAATGCTCTCTCAGCACTCCATCGGTGTAGACATAGACAGCAGCATGGGTCTTCCGGCAGGTAATACAATGATAATGGCTGATAGGCATATCAATGCTGTCGATCTGATTGAATTAATGAAGCTTGATCTGATGCAGCTTGGTTTGAGAAGAGTTCGTGCCTCGACGCAAGTATCTGAGGGTGATGTTATTGTTGGTGTCTTGTTGTGCTGCAGTTTTATTGAGGGGCGAGCGGTTTGATCGTACGTTAGCAATCTGCGAAGGCTGAAACAGGTAAGGAGTCTAAATATTTTTTCAGTTTGCATCTACTTATTAGAGTTGTTTGAGTAAATTTGGCCGGGATAGGTTGTTCTTTTTCGAGAATTCCGGAGTTCAGCAAAAGTGTTATTTTGCAATATCCGCCGGGAGTGATTTTTCCAGCTATCGTGCGGGTGCAGTAATTGTCTAAAATAAAAGCGCATTTTCTTCTATCGTTATCTGAGAGGTATCTCTCTTGGTTATGTATAATGACGTTGATGAATCCGAAGTGTATGAATAGATTTGAAAATTCGTTCATTGATATATTGTAGTATTTGATCAGGTTTCTTACAGGTGTACATCCGGCTGGTGGTGTTATATTAATGTGCCTTACAAGTGATTTATTTTTTTTAGATTCGCCCAGGTCAGTCAGTATTTTTTGAACTGCATCGTACGAGTTGCGTATAGCTACTTGCTCGTATATATGGAAATATTGATCGTCTAATTTAAAACTTATGGGTGTGACGTTTATGTCCCTAAGTGCGTCGATAATTTCAAGAGTCATGCTTGTTGGCAGTGCTGCTAGCTTCAATAGCTCGCTAGGCATGACGAAGTGAAGTTTAAAATTATCCAGCCAGCTTGGCTTGAAATAGGCGCCTACCTTTCCTTGTATGTATGTTATAAGTCCAGTTGCCATTAGCTTTGATAGTGTTTCCGTTGTGATGTGGAGTCGTGTTGCAGCGGAAGTTATGCTGTAGTAATTGAAATGTTCAGATGGGTTCTCGGCTTCTGCTAATTTTGCCACTCGGAGGATGTCAACGGCTCTATAAATAAAATATCGTGTGTCATCCATTATTGGGCCAGTAACCGCGTGTACTCCTAATCCAAACAGTAAGTCAGGTGCGCGGGTTGGGTGGATTTTTATAGCTTTGGCAGCCTGTGCAGTAGTCATAAAATTATTTTTGAAATTCTGTATTTCAGTTTTAGGGATTAGCAAAATGCCTTTTTTTCCGCGGCAAACTCCCTTCAGTATATTTTTTCGTATAATGGCAACTGCGTTATCTTCACACGTTTGTAGTTCTTTAGCAGTTTCATGTACCGTTCTATAGTCTGTTCGTGAGGATTTTGAGAGTTCTATGCATGGGAGAACTAACCGCTGATACGGTTTTTTACTCTTTATTGTGCTTGCGGTGATGATACGGTTGACTTCAGTTTTTTCGATTAGCCTTAGTCTAAATTTAACCTCGCAATTTGGGATTATTTTTATGTCCAGAGCGTAAAGTATCGCGCAAAGCTTACGGGCCGATAATCCAGTTTTTTTTGAAAGGTTTTGTACAGGCACGTAAAGCATAGAAAATTGCTTTATATCTGATGGGAAAAAGAAGGACGAACGCTTATAGCCTAAATATGGTTTGAGTAGCTTGAATTGCACGTATGACTTTAGGGTGGCCGGAGAAATACTTAACTCGTTACGGACCTTTGCGCTGCTCCATAGGTCATTTTTTGGAATCGGAAGTCGCCCGTCATCTGCTAGAAGGAATTCATTCGCCTTCTTTGCCAGAACAGTTGCTTCGTCTGCGGTAAAGCAAGCATTAACTTTCTTAAATGCAAACGGCGAATTTTTTTTAATTTTTATCATTTGTCCATTGCTTAGATTTAAAAATGCGCGCAGTTGGCGTAACGTTAGCAGGAATGGCTCATGGCTATGATCTGAAATATGTAGTGATTGATTTTTTGTTTCCAAAAAAATTCTAGATGCTTCGCGCATCGCATCGGTAGCAACCAAGATGAAGCGCGCTGCAATCCATCGTTTCTCCACGTCGGGGTAAATATCTTTTAGCTTAAATAGGTGTTCCAATATCACCCTAGAGTCGTCGGTCATGATTGAAAATGCCCCAATGAATACCATTCGCCGCGTTGCATCAGGCAATCTTGGCTTTTCGGGTGTATAGCCAAGTTGACGCGTCAGGGCGAATAATCGGTCGAAGTCGAGTTGGTTGCGAGAACGCAGCAGATCTAACAGCATGCGTTCTAATCGACACATATCGAATGTGCAGGGCTGACACTTCAATGCCGCACAACAATATCTGCATTTTCCATCGAGCGCGTGCCACCACTCAATGGGCATGCGACACTCTGGACAATGAGTAAGGTATTTTTTTAAATGATATGGGCAAAATTCTGCGAGTTTAAAGTCTTGGATTTGCCGCTCCCATCCTTGATTGAAACAATCGTCACAATATGCACCGGAGCGCACGCGTAAATAAACAACTGGAATTTCTACTTCATTAATTACAGCGCGTCGTAGTTGCGCAGGTCTATCAATCGTTGCGTAGAAACCTTCTAGGACTCTTGGTCCATTAATGCCAGCCTCAGCAACAAACAGTTTTGCAAAATCCGAGTCTTGTGTAAGCGATATCGATCGAAAAGTTTGCGGACCAATACATAAACCGTTTAGTTTGCCCGTAGTCGAAAAGCCGTGACGTTGCGCGGTGCGTTTTATCAGGCTATGCGGGCTTTCTTCAGTGAGTGGGGTGGGAACGAAGATCAGCTTGTTCATCTTCATACTTCTCGATCAATGACAAACACGTACTCAGGGGGATGGTAAAAGGGTTGGCGCCCTTGGCAAGATTGAGGGGCAGCAGCAGGCTACGGCAGGCATCGATGAAATCGGCGCGTCTGAGAGTGGGAGTATCTGTCCAGCGATCAAGGCAAATGCTTACTGCCTCGTGGATAATTTGTCTTACATACTCTAGATTGCCTCTGCTTGCCACATAGAGAGGAATCTTGATTGATGCATCTTGCAAGTGTTCCTCGCCAGAGAAGTTGGCCAGCCGGTATAATTCTTGATCCAGGCCCTGCAGCGTCATATGAAAGTCTGAAGTAGCAAGGTCCTCGTATTTAAAATAGTCCAGGTTGGCCACGTAGCAAAATCGGCGCGCAAATGGCGCATTATCGTTAAATAATTTACTGCATTGTTCAGTACCCGATAAAATAATAGGGAGGTGAGTCAAGCTTAACAGGGCGACAAGCCAATCTAAGGTACCATCGCGTGTTTTTTCAGCATCGGGCCTCAAAAGGCGTTGAATTTCATCAAAGATCAAGACGCGGACTTTGCATGTTTTTATACGCGCCACCAGTAAATTATTTAGCTCGTGAACATTGGTGTGTGGCGAATATTGTCCAAGCTGCTTGAGTAGAGTTAGACAGAAACCTTTGATTGTTACCGGTGCAGGCACTAAGCAATACAACGCTGGAATTATCTTGTGTATGCCACCTTCGTTCGGCTCTTCGCAAGTCGGCCCAAAGGAATCTCGGAAAAGCTCACACAGCCTTGACTTTCCTGAGCCAGAACGACCAATGAGGAATGCACAACTGGCGCAATTGCGTAAACTGGTGGTTTCGACTGATTTTTGGAGCTGCGAGTAGGCAAAGCGAAAACTGGGAAAGAAAATGGTCTGTTGGCTGAATTGCGTGAGTATTTCACTTCTGAGGACTGTATTCATTTTTGGCCACCACCACTTGATAATTAGCAGGGGTATCGGGATGTAAAAGAAAGTGTTCGATATCCTCAGCGTTCCCTGTAGGGGCGCAAGCCGGTTGGGCAAAATCCCGTTCAGGCTGCGCTTTGAAATCTCCATGCTCGTCGGCAATTTCCCGGATTTTTCTCTGGCGTTTGGTGTTGGCACGGGCGATTTCATGAAGGATGCGCACGCGTGCTTCTCGGGCGGTTCGGTAGTTAATAGATTTCTTTTGGCTTCCCAGTCGAGCTTTGATGCGCTCATGCAGATGCATGGTGAGGCCGATTTGGTAATCGGGATCGACTGCGTCGATTCGGTATACCTGCCCAGGTTGTTCTGGGTCGCAAACCCACGCATGCCCAAGTTCGCTAATATCGTACAACAAACGCAGTGGGGTCTTTTTTTTACCGGGCCGCCTGCCGGCAATGAAACTCACGGCCGGTCCAGTCCAGGCGAGTCCGTTATATCTTAGTCGACCGTTATTCGGGGTCACATAGGCAACGCTCAAGAAATGCCTGTTCAGGTCGTCTTCGCTGTATTTTTTCAAAGCGAATTCGTGACGATCAGCTTCGTCCTGCACCCACAGCTCTACAGGAGCCATTCCGATTCCGCTATGAAAGTTGGCGTGATAGAACGTGTCAAGCCACTCTTCGAAGCATGCGTTGAGGTATTCTAACGTGAAGATAGCGTTGCCTTCCGAGTCATAGCGATTCGGCTTAGAGAAGGTTGTACCACGCATGCAATGGACGATGGAGGTAGTCCATGACTTGAAAAAGCTTTCGACGTGCGGTTTTTGATCAGGATTTCCCGGCTCACAAAAGGTGATATGAGCACCCAGTCCGCTGAGCGTAATTTTTAGATGGTGGGCGACGTAATCGAGGCCGTTGTCAAAACGATAGTTTCTTCCAAGACCACCATAGGGGTTGTCGCTACGGAGCGAGTGTTTTAATGCTCGGATAGTTTTTTCCAAGCATGGTGGATTGTAGGAAATGTCCCAACCAACAATCATGCGAGTTCGAACTTCTAATAGCACGGTGAGAAATGCCCGGCCAACAGGATGCCCCTCTGAATCGCATGTTTCTAAATCCAGTGTGTGGGTATCACCCTCCACCAGTTCAAAGCGACGATAGGGTTGACGGCATTTTCGGCTCCATTTTTGTTTCTTAAGCGCGGCGTAAAATCCCAATTGATGAAGATCGATTTCATAGCGGTCTAGTTCAACAAGGATGCGATACAAGGTGCTGAACGAAGGAATGGGCAATTGATGAATCGGGCTACGGCTCTGATTGGACGTTCGGATGGCGCAATCAATGGCGTCGATCACTTCGGTCTTGTTGCACGGTGTCCGACTGAAATAGAGTTGATCGACATTTAGCCTGATGAGCTCTTGTATCTCCTCGGGCTGGCGGTGCAGACGGTGCAGGGTTGAGCGACGAGTATTAGGGACCAACGAAAGGATGTTCTCGCCGCCGGCCAGATAGGCCTTATTCCAAAGGTAGATTGCGCCATAGCTCGGCGCATGAGGCTCGCCCCGTTGCTCTGCGATTTCTTTTGCTAACTGTTCCACGCGTTCTCGCGGCAAGCGTCCGCCACACTCGTCCCGAATCTTTAACAAAAAGCATTCTTTCCGCTCAGCTTTTGCTTTGTGAGCGGAGGACAACGCGGCGGCGATATGCGTCGCGTTAGGGGCGAACGGGGCTTCCTGTATTTTTCGTAATTCACCCCTCTGATGCGCCCGTACCAGGCGTTCAAAAGTCTGAAACACCGGGCTAGTACTTGCGCGAAGTGATCGCAGTTGTATGCGCTCACCGTCGATATCCATTACTTGATAGTCACTACCGTGGTAACGGTAATGCTCGCCGACGACCATCTGCAGAATATCGTTCATTTAATCGGCCCAGACCTTGCTGCGCAGGTCCAACGGTTGCTGGAGGTTGCAGCGAATAAACTGATGAAAAAGTGCGAAGGTGACGTCCTCCTGACGAGCGCCCAATTGAATCAACTGGCCAATCGTGGCGTGCTGATCCGGTTGCTTACGCAATAAGCGAATGATGGACAACACATGGGAGGCGATCCCGTTGAAACCGAAGTGGTACAGAGTGCGAAGGTTATCCAGCAGTATTGGGTGACGGAACTGATGCTCTTCGACGTATTCGAAAATCAATCCATTAATACCCAGCAACTCCTCTAGACGCGCACGGCGCTGTTGCCACCTCAAGTCGCGGCCACCACTGTTACTCTTTATTTCATAGAGTACTTGCCTGCCATCATCGAGGGTGGCCATGAAGTCGGGGGTGTAGCGTAATGCCGGGTCGCGGAAGTAGACGGTATAGGGCTGCGCCTGGTACCTGATGATGGACGGCAGGTATTCCAGGTACAGACAATAGTCGGCTTCCAACAGCGACTCGCAGCCCATGGGGGCAGCATTTTTTTGTGAGGCAAAGAAGGTCACAAGCTTGCCATGCCTGCCGGATACGACCGGTTTGGCTGGGCCAAGGACATAACCTGGTTGAGGGCTGCGGGTGTTGAGCGAAAGGCCCATGGCTTGGTTCCTTCAGTCAGTCATTGTTCACCCTGTATTGCTCAATTAGCTTCAGTGAGGTCGATGGGCTTTATCGTGGCGGTTGTGGACGACCGAATGCCACCGGCTCCTCTCATAAGCCTCAACACTTGTTGGTTGATCCGTGGGCGACAACGTTTGACCGGTTCGTGGGTAGCGTTTGATGCCGTGCCGTGTCCGGCCCATCCCGCCGGTGGGTAGCGATAATTGCTGAACCGCCAAGGCAGGAAATTTACCTGTTACCCATGCGCACACCCCATAGCTGGCGCAAATGCGTAGTCCGATTAAACGGCTTGTTTGTGCCTCGGAAAATATTAGGACTTGCAGACCTCTACTCACAGGTTCGTCGACAGGTAGGTCGGGCAGCCATATCGACAGCGGAATGACTTTGACCTTCATCCCGAGTACGCGCAGTAGGTAGCTGAACACCGCATGATTGGGGTCGCGAGAAAAATCCTCCAGGAACACGAAACTGTCCCGGCGAAACAAATTCAGGTTGGGGGGCGTACTGGCTTGTTGAGGCAGATAGGCGCCGTGATGGAGGTTGGCCAGCGACTGCGTTGTCCGCAAAGGAAAGGCGGGGTGCCCAAGTACTTCGCCACGCTCAGGTTGCAGTATTGATGGAAGCGAAAAGATCGACAGCAGGGACAGCGGGCGAGGCGAGCTAAAAGCCCATTCTGCACTGACGCGACGTGCAGTTGCTTCTCTTCGCCAACGATACCGATCAAGTATGGTGCTCATGATGGTGGCGCTCTCAGCGCGTGACAGAGGTTTGCTGATTTTTTGCGTTGTTAACATTATTCAACACCACTCTTGGCCGCCGAGCTACGTCCTAAAATTTGCCGAACTATCTCCTTGCGGCGGCCGGTTTTGACGCCGTTTTATCAACGCATGTTGTGATGTCCGCCGGCGCGCCCCCACTCGTCGGCCAGCAGTGTGCTTCACTGCAGGTGTTTGAAGCGCAAAAAGGGGTGAGCTGCCATGCCTTGTTCATCGCTGGTCGGCCAATTAAGAGGCCGCGTAGTTGCTCACAGTCTCTGCAACTGCTTTGGATGTCGGCACGACGGACGCGCATTGGAGCGATGTGGCTGCGCATGGACACACAAGCATCATGGATGGATAAGCCCGACCCGTAACAACAAGTGGCCGCGGTTACTGACAGGCAGTGAGCTTCGTCAGACCTGCTTGAACGAACTGCTGGTGGACTTTCCCTCTCTGCATTCCGTGCTAAATGATCCGTTGTGGATCGTCCTGAGCCGGCTCTGGGATAAGCGGCGCGCCACCGACCATTTGGCACAGTCCCTGCGTTTGGAGAACGGCTACCGACTTCCGGCGCTTGCCCCCGTCCTGATGCGTCGTCTGTGTGTCTGCCCCGACTGGCGCAATCTGGGTTATGTCCTTGTGCTTTTGGGATCGACATCAAGGCAGTTCACGCCCCATCGGTCATGGTTGCGCGCGCATTTTCTGAATTACCTGCTCCTGGTGTGTATGACTGAACCAGGATGCTTCGTCCGTGAGCCGCTGTACGAGTTGCTCAATGAATTGTATCGGCGCGGTTTGTTCGAGCCCATTGATGATTGGCCACCCGACTTTGCCGCCTTTGAGCAGGCCTGCGTGACATTCAATCGTTACGCTGACTGGCTGCGCTATCGCGGCTGGATATCCGGTTGGGACCTCTACGCCTGTACCCTTGTTCAGCATTGCTGGCCGGACGAAGCATGGCCGCGGCAGAACGTATCGGCGTTAGTCGGTCCGCCAGCACCCTTTAAACGATCAACGCGGCAGGCGAAGTGGGTAGTGGCTGCACTTAAGGGCCACCACCGTGATCGTTTTGCAATGGGTGAATGGCCTGAGATTGCCGATTCGCTACCGGTCGAGCCTGCGCCCGTCGCAGCGGGCACCAGCTAGGGGCAGTCTGGGAGCAAAGCTAGCTGTCATCGATGGTCGAGGGTGGTGGTGCCGAGTGGCTGAGCAAGCCCTGCAAGCGTGCGATCTGTTGCCGCTGGAACCGTAGCTCGCGACGACTCTGCCGTTCCGTGAGCACCTGACGCTTGACCCGTTCGCGCAGGCTGGCGTGTTCGGTGGTCAACGCGAGGACCTGCGCCTGCGCGCTGTGCTCGCGGACTTCCGCATCCTGGTGTTGTTGGCGCAACTGCTGCAGTGCACGTTCACGTTGGCGAGCTTGCTGGCCCTGATGGCGCAGCTCACCGACCAGCCGTTCGTTGTCCTGGAATAGGCGGGCGAGTTCATCCTGCTTGTCCGACAGACTGATACGCAGTGCCCGCAACTCGTGTTGCAACTGCTGAACCTGCGCGTCGTGTCGCTGGGTGTCCTGCTCCCGCTGAGACAGATGCTGCAGGCGAAAGTGCTTGAGCGCTTCACGCGCTTGGCGGTGCTTGTCCTCCAGCGACTGGAGGTGCGTCGTCCGTTCGAGCAACAGCTGGTTCAGGTCGCGCTCCAACTGGCCCAAGCGTTGACATTCGCCGTCCGCTTGGCGCAGTTGCTCCTGGAGAGTCCGCTCGTGTTCACGCAGGGCCTGCAGCTCACGTTCGAGACCGGCGTAAGCGCCCTGCAGGTGATCGAGTTGCGCCTGGTGCTGCAGCCGCTGTTGCTCATGTGCCGAACGATCCCGCTGCAGGCGTTGGCGATCCTCGGCGACCGCCTGTTCGGCCAGCACCGTGAGGCGAGCGCTTAAACCGGCGACAAAGCTGTGCAGTTCCTCGTCGGGGGTAGGCGGCTGCGCCTGCTCGCGGGCGCCGAGCTCCTTCAGGTAGCGCTGAATGGTGCTCTTCGAACCGGTGTTGCCCAGCTCCACGCGCACGGCGTCGATGCTCGGGTGCTGGCCGCGGGCGAGCAGGGCATCGCGAGCGATTTGCACCACGGCCTTGTTGATGCCTCCGCGTGCCATGGCCTGACTCCGACGATTTCGTACTGGTTTACGGAGTATGCAATTACAGCTGTAACCCTGCCTTTAGGACGGCAGGAATTCGGACGGACTGGCGTTCGAGAATGCTGAATTCTTGAACGTGATAAGCCTTTCTCGGTGCGGAGCTCGAAAAAAGGCGGTATGGAGATGGGATGAGCGATTCAGCTGAGCGCTACCTGCAAGCGGCCCGACGCGACAGTACGCAGCGGCGTTATGCCCAGGCCATTGAACACTTTGAAGTCGAGTGGGGCGGGGTGCTGCCGGCCTCCAGTGAAAACATCGTGCGTTACCTGGCGGCCTATGGCCCGCGGTTGTCCAGCAACACCTTGCGCACGCACCTGGCGGCCCTGGCCCAATGGCACCAGCAGTACGGCTTCGATGACCCAACCAAAGCGTCGCGGGTGCGCGACGTGCTGCGCGGGATTCAGGCGCTGCATCCGCAGCCGACCAAGCAGGCCGAAGCGCTGCAGTTACAGCAATTGGAGGCGTGCATTGAAGGCTTGGCCCTGCAGTTGAGCTCTGAACAACGGGCGGTGCGGCTGCGTGCGGCGCGGGACCAGGCGTTGCTCCTGATGGGCTTTTGGCGGGCGTTGCGCGGCGACGAATTGTGCCGGCTGCGTATCGAGCATATCCAGGTGCGAACAGGGCAAGCGCTGGAGATTTTCCTCGCCAGCAGCAAGACCGATCGCGACCATCGCGGGCGCACCCTGGTGCTGCCGTCCCTGAAGCGACTCTGTCCCGTGGACGCCTACCAGCACTGGCTGGCAGTCAGTGGCCTCCACCACGGGCCGGTGTTTCGTGCCATCGACCGTTGGGGGCATGTCGCAAAGGAGCCGGTCAACCCGAACAGCCTCTCGCGCATTTTGCGTCTGGCCTTTGTGCGCAGCGGTGAAGCTGGCGAGGGGTACACCACGCATTCGCTGCGCCGCGGTTTTGCCACCTGGGCCAGTCGCAACCAGTGGAGCAGCAAGGCGTTGATGGAGTATGTCGGTTGGCGCGATGTGCAGTCGGCGCTGCGCTACATCGAGGCGGATGTGCCGTTTGGCGAGTGGGCCCGTTGAGCGATACGCCGGCGCTGCTCCGATCGGTTGGACGGCGGGAGAGGCATGGCCCTGCCAAGGTTCCAGGCACAGTTTGCTGGCCATCCTTTGCCCGTCCTCCAGTGACCAGCGGCCGCACGGGGTGAGCTGAGGAGGGTGGGCCATTGGGGAGACCGCGGCGCTCGCGGATGAACTGTTTTGAATCCAACTCGTAGGAGGTGAAAAGCGATGGCAACGATTATTGAGTTACCGCCTCAAGACGTTCCCCACCAACTCACCGCGCGTGCGGCTGTCGAGCACCTGGGGGAGCATTTTGAAGCCTTTCTGGCTGCCAACAATCTGCATGGCTGGTACCCGGACGCCGATTACGTTTTTCGCGACGATCGATTGGCCGATCGATTTGTCTTGATTGCACTGAGCCCTGGGCTTCCTTTGTATCGGTGCAGAATCACCAATAAAAAATTACGGAGAATCGCCAATGCATCGGGCGCCACAATTAGATGCCGAGCGATGTATGAAATGTTGGCCCATGCATTGGGTTATAGCCATTGGTATTATGCGTACAAATGCCGGACGGTCGATGATTTTATCGAAAATACCTGGCCGCTTGGCGGGGCGATTAGTTTGGCGTCCTTTGACGAGCAAGCCATCAAAAAGATTAACAAAACAACTGTAAACGCTCGAATGGCTGAGCGTTACCGCTTCAATAAAATCAGAGACAAGCTTGACCGTGGCAAATGAACGGCGGGCTGACTGGATTGTGCGCAATATGCGAAGGTCGTCATTCAACATCGGCGCCAACACCCATAGGTTACGATTGACGCTGGAATCTATGGATTGATCAGCTGTGATCAAGCGGTGCTCCGGTGTTACATTCAGGGACGCACAGAGGGTCTTGGGCACAAAAAAAGGAGTAGTCGTGGCACGTCCCCTTCGTAAGATCAAACTTGATGGAACGTTGTATTCCCGGCGCCCGGCAGTCGAAGCTGAAATTCAAGAGCTGGCTGCTTTAGGCGACTCTGAGCTTGAACTTAAAGCTCTCGATTGCTCTCGGGCCTCTCCCGATTTTGTCTCACCGGAAGCATTGGTGCATTTTGTGCGGAATGTTGAGCCCGGGATCCTTCGCGATACCCTCACCGAGTGTTTACTGAAGCGTATCTACCTTCTTCTTCCTCGGGCCGATGATACGTCGCTTACGAACTCAAACATTCGAGATGACGTCGTAGATCATTTCATTGATCTGCTGCTCAGCGACCGAGCCACGTATGACAACCGTCTGGACTACTACGAGATCAATTTCAACTCGGCCGTCGCCAGCGACCGCAAGGATGCCCGTGATCGTCATTGGAAGCATGAGAATCGCTATGACGAGCTAGAGGGGGAAGACGATGCGTCTCTCCCTATAGCTGCTATCGGTGGCTACGATCCCTTTGATCCGACCGACCTCGATCAAAAATCTTACCGGCTTCAGCTCGACGATGCGATTGATGGTCTGCCTGAAATCCAAAGAAGAATTATCGAGATGATCCGCCATGACATTCCAATCGACTCGAAAGACCCCTCTGTCGTCACCATCAGTAAAACGCTGGGTAAGAGTGAAAAGACCATCCGTACGTACCGTGACAAAGCTTTCGCAACTCTGCGGTCGCGCCTTGAACGCAAGGGGAAACAGTAATGACTATTCGTTCGCCAATTGCTAGCGAAGACGTTATGAACGCTTTCGCAATGGATTACGAGCCAGGTACAGACGTCCTTCGACGGTATCTGGCAGATTATCCTCAATTCGCTACCGACCTTGTCGATCTCGCAAGGGAGCTCTCCCGACAGGTCGACGAGGATCTCCCTCTCAGTGCAGACGAGCTTGCTGCTGTGAGCTCTAAGATGGGGCGGCTTCGAGACTCCGTTGTAACTGTAGAACTCCTGCAGTCCGCTCCGCCAAAGGCTTTTGCCAAGGCAGCCAAGGAGCTCGGATTACCCATCCAAGTTGGCGTTGCCATCCGTGAGCGACGAGTAGATTCAGCGACGTTGTCGGAGCGATTCCTTGCACGACTAGCCAAAGCCTTGAATGCATCAGTTTCAGTCGTTCAGTCGTACCTCTCTCTGCCTGCACAGGCATCGGCGCTTCGTGCGAACAAGTCTGATGACAAGCCAATCGCAGCTGAAAAGGTGCCGCTTGAGCGCCTTCTAAGAGATGCTGGAGTCGATGAGAACAGCATTTCACGGATTCTCCAGGGTGGTGACTAACCATGGATCATGTAGAACTTGCTCGGCAGTACGCACAGCGTTTGCATGATGAGGCTGTCGAACAAGGCAGTGACCCTTGGTCCCCCTATGAGTTCGCTAGAGATATTGCAGAGAGGCGTGGTATTACGGTTGAAACGTGTCTCCCTGGCGCTTCTATTCTTGACGGAACACGAGCGACCTTCGATGCCGAGATACCGCTGATTGTTCATGAAAACTCAGGAACATCGTTCGAGCAGGCCTTCCTGGTCGCCCATGAGATTGGGCACGCCGTTCTGGGTGACGGTGAAGATGAAAATGGATTTGTATTTCAAATCGATCCCGCGCGAACCTCTGAGATTTCCCCAGTTGGCATAGAGCGGGTCGTCGATTACAGCCGCCGGCAACGTCGAGAGGTCCAGATGGATCTCTTCGCAAGAGAGCTGCTATTGCCAAGGAGTCGAGTCGTCGAGCTGCATGTCACTCAACGCCAAACTTGTTCGGAAATTGCCAATCGGTTGGGGGCCCCGTTCGAAGTGATCGCGCAGCAAATGCTCGACGCGCTTCTGCTTCCCCCAGTGCCAGCCGTAACCCCAGAAGCTCCGGTCGAAATCCCTCTCAATGATAAGCAACGTATTGCGGCCTCTCATCGGGGCGGCGCGTTTCTTCTCCAAGCTGGGCCCGGCACAGGAAAGACCCGTACGCTTGTGGCGCGAGTTGAGAGTTTGCTAGACGAGGGGGTTGATCCACGACGCATCCTTCTCCTGACCTTCTCAAACAAAGCAACTGCAGAGATGTCCGAGCGAATTGCCTTAAAGCGACCGCAGGAGGCAGCAGCTCTTTGCATTGGGACCTTCCATAGTTTTGGCCTCGACATTCTTAGACGATTCAACGACCGTTGTGGCCTGCCGGCTGATCCTCGTCTGATGGATCGAACCGAAGCCGTAGAGCTGCTTGAGAATGAATTTCCTAGGCTAGGCCTGACTCACTATCGCAACCTCTACGATCCATCTCAGACTGCTGCTGACATCCTGACCGCGGTTTCGCGTGCCAAGGACGAAGTTGTCGATCCGGCAGAGTACCTTGATCTGGCCAATGCGATGGCAGAAACGGCAGGTGATCCAGGCGAGGTAGAAACCGCGGAAAAAGCTGCAGAGGTTGCCAAGGTTTACGCGCGCTACGAAGAGCTCAAAGCACTCGCACGTTGTGTCGACTTTGGTGATCTGGTTATGCGCCCAGTCCAGTTGTTAGAGGGGGATGAAGCTGTACGGACACAGTTGCAGAGTGACTTTGATCACATCCTCGTCGACGAGTACCAAGACGTAAACCACAGCAGCGTTCGACTCCTCAAAGCACTCAAGCCGTCAGGTATAAACCTCTGGGTGGTGGGGGACGCCAAGCAGTCGATCTATCGGTTCCGAGGTGCCTCGTCCTTCAACATGGCCCGGTTTGGGCACGAAGATTTTCCAGGTGCGGTGCGAGACCGACTGAAGATCAACTATCGCTCTGCAGGTGAGATAGTCGAAGCGTGCTCTGCTTTTGCCGCAGGAATGTCGACGGCCGATGGAGACGAAAGTCTTGAGGCAAATTGTGAGCGCTCTGGAAATCTGCCCGAAGTCATCACGGTGGATAACGGTTCTCTCCTGACTCCTGCGATCGCTGACCACATTCAAGAGCTTCTAAGATCGGGTTACAGCTATCGGGACCAAGCGGTTCTCTGCCGCGGCAATGATCGACTTTCTGACGTTGGGCGTGAGCTTGAGCGCGCTGGCATCCCAGTGCTGTTCCTTGGAAGCCTATTCGAGCGTCCAGAGGTTAAGGACCTGGTTTCGATACTCTCGCTGCTTGTGGATCGACGCGCGATGGGTTTGATCCGGACCGCCTGCTGGCCCGAATTTGCGATGTGTTTAGAGGATGCTGTTCGGGTTTTTGAGACTCTGAGAGAAGCCGATTCGGATGTCGGAGCCTGGCGCGTCATCTCGCCAGAGGAGCTGACGCCTGCTGGCCAATCAGCACTTTCTGAGCTCAATTCCGCCTTGGCAGGCTTTGACTCTAGCTCTCAACCTTGGAAGGTGCTGACAACCGTTTTGCTCGACCGAACGAGATTTGCAGCTCGTGTTGCTTCTTCGTCAGGGGTTTCCGACCAAGCGCGAGGTATCGCGATTTGGCAATTCATGAACTTCGTTCGTGCACAACCCAACGGTCAAGGTCTCCCTATTCAGCGGCTTTCTGATCGTATAAGGAGGCTGCTACGACTGCGGGATGATAGGGATTTGAGGCAGCTCCCCGCTGCAGCTCAGGGGATTGATGCCGTCCGCTTGATGACAATCCATGGTTCGAAAGGATTGGAGTTTCCGGCGGTTCACATCGCCGGCGTTAACAAAGAATCCATTCCCGGAGCGTATCGGCCATCCAAATGTCCTCCACCTTCGAGCATGGTCGCAGGTGCTCAAGGGAGCACAGATGATATTACGCGGGCGGCCTACAACGAGGAGCAGGAATGTTTGTTTTACGTTGCCATGTCCCGTGCGAAAACCTCTCTGTCGTTCTATGGAGCGACCGCAGCATCGAATGGGCGCACACGCGCACTCTCGCCGTTCCTCGATCGGATCGGTCCCATAAAGCGATGTGCAGTCACGCCTGAGACCGTATTGCCTCCCGCCCCAGACTCCGTTCCAATACCCATCGTGTTTTCAGGAACTCCGCGTTTTAGTTCCGACTCGGTATCTCTTTACGATTCATGCGCGCGGCGCTTCTTCTATACGCACCTGCTTCAAGTTGGCGGTAGACGTAAGATGAGTTCGTTCATGCAAATGCATGAAGCGATCCGCGATGTCTATCGCAAGCTTGTCGCCCAGGGCAACCTTCCTGTGGGTGATTGGGAAGACCTGCTTTCTCAAGCATTTGTAACTCAGGGACTTGCAGAGCATGGATATGTCGATGACTACCGCGCGATGGCGTCCACAATGCTCCAGTACTTCATGGCATCTAGGGCTGGGGCGCAAGTTGAAGCGTCGACTGCGCTCCGGATTGTGTTGGACGGCCATGAGATTGACGTAACGCCAGACGACGTACTGTTGAGAAATGGAAAGCGAATTGTACGTCGAGTTAGAACCGGCCATGCGCCTAGCAGTGACGGGAAGGATGTAGGCGCTGCTGCATTCGTTCTTGCTGTCCAAGCGAGTTTCCCAAACGCCGATTTAGAACTGGTTTACCTCGCGGATGCTGAGAGCAAGCCGTTGAAGCTCACGGCTAGAGAACTGAGCAACCGACAGGAGAAAATGACCGAAATTTTTCGCGGCATCCAACATGGCCAGTTCCGAACTAGCGCGTCGGATGCCACCTGCCCGAATTGTCCGGCCTTCTTCGTGTGCGGCGAAGTACCTCCCGGGGTGCTCTCCAAAAATTTTTGAAAATAGTTTACCGGCGGCGGCAAGTCGGTCCGATTAGAGGGATGTAGGCGAAATAATTCGCCACATCACGCTAGAGGACTGTATGAAAAGCACACATTTTGATGACGTTGGCGACGCAATCCGTGAGGATCGTCCATTGCGAGAAGCCTCCGCCTATCGCATTCGTTTTGGCTTGGAAGGGCTCAACTTCCGCGACATTGATGTCCCCGATCCCGTTCCAACTGGCCGGCAAATTCTGGACAGTGCCGGCCTGGACCGTCGTAGCGATTACGTACTCTACGCCCTGCTTGTTTCAGGCGACTTCGAGGACGTACGTCTTGACGAAACAGTGGATTTGCGCGGCAAGGGCGCAGAACGCTTCATCGCGTTCAAATCCGATCGTGATTTCAAGTTCGTTCTGAACGACCGGCAAATGGCCTGGGGACACCCAACGTTGGACGCTAGCGTTCTGTATGGCTTGTCTAACGTTCTGCCTGAAGAAGCGATCTTTCTGGAAGTTCGGGGCGGTGAAGATCGTCTCATTGAGCCCGAAGATCAGATCAATCTGGACGCTCCGGGCATCGAGCGGTTTGTCACTGCCCTGCGCCCGGAAAAAGGCTACATCATCGTGGTCAACGCTGTGGAAGAGGTCGTACCGGACAAGCATGTGACCTTCGATCAGGTGGTTAAGTTGTCGCATCCGAATGCGCCAGCAGAAGCCAACGTAAAGTTTTCGATGACCTACCGCAATGCTGCGTCGCACCCACACGCTGGTGAGCTTGCTGAAGGCGGCTCTGTTGAAGTCAAAAAACAAGGGACGATCTTCAATGTCACACGCACTGTTCAGTCTTAATGCGGATCTGGCTCGGTTGCGGGCTGAGGGGTATTTCGTTCGTATACAAGGAAACCTCCTTGTTATGCATGAAGTGCCTTATGTCGACTCTCAATGTCGCGTACGTACTGGAACGTTAGTGTCTAACCTGGATTTGGCTGGAGACCGAACCCGTAAACCGGAGACCCATGTAATTCAGTGGGATGGTGACTTCCCTTGTAGTGCAGTTGGGACGCCATTACCAGGCATCTCGCATGCGGCCCCCAACACGGATCTCGGGTACGGACTTACTGCGAAGCACAGTTTTTCCAGCAAGCCTAACCCCGATGGATACCCGGATTACTACGCCAAGATGGCGACATACGCGACCATTTTGGCGGGGCCGGCGGCGGTTCTTCAACCGGGTATCAGTCCCCGGTTGATCCGGGGTACGGATGACGAAGGTGAGGTCAGCGTCTTCAACTATCTCGATACCGCATCCAGCCGTGTAGGTCTGGGGGCGCTCGCCAGTAAGCTGGAAGGCGAGGTGGTGGGAATTCTGGGCGTGGGAGGAACTGGTGGATACATCCTCGACCTGGTTGCAAAGACACCGGTTAAGGAAATCCGGCTTTTCGATGATGATGACTTTCTGTCGCACAACGCGTTTCGCGCCCCTGGGGCTCCATCGCTCGAAGAGTTGCGTGATGCACCCAAAAAGGTGCTCTACCTGAAGAACATCTATGAACGGATGCACCGCGGGATAGTGGCTCACCCAGTGAAGATGAGACCGGAGACGTTGGGGCTACTTGACGGCATTACGTTCGCTTTCATCAGCATGGATGCCGGTGAGGAAAAGAGAGCAGTCGTTGCGAAGCTCGAGGCACTTGGCGTCGCATTCATTGATGTCGGGATGGGGCTTGAACTTAACAACGGTAGTTTGGGCGGCATCCTGCGCGTCACAACGAGTACCCCAGCACAACGCGAGCACGTTCATGCAGGACGTATTTCTTTCGCCGGGGGCGGAGGCGAAGATCTGTACGCGTCCAATATCCAGGTGGCCGATCTTAATGCCCTGAATGCATGCCTTGCGGTCGTAAAGTGGAAAAAGTTGCGCGGGTTCTACCGAGACCTGGAGCGTGAGCATCACAGCACCTACACGACTGATGGGGGCATGCTGCTCAACGGAGACCAATCATGATTCGACATCTCAGCCTTGAGCACCGTTTTGTGCGAAATGTTCCTCGTGAGCTTGAGTCCGGGATCTTGTACATCTCGATGGACTACGCGACCGCAGTGCACTCGTGCTGCTGCGGTTGCGGGGAGCGTGTTGTGACTCCTTTCACCCCGACCGACTGGAAGATGACGTTTGATGGGGAATCCATCTCGCTTCACCCGTCGGTAGGCAACTGGAACCAGAATTGCCGATCGCATTACATCGTCCAACGCGGACGCGTTTTGGAGGCCGGCCCTTGGTCGCAAGCCAAGATTGAGGCGGAGCGTGTGCGCGACAAGAAGGCCAAAGCTGCACACTATGGCTCTGAAACGACGATTCACCCCAATACTGAGCACTTCTCCAGCGAACGGGATCCGAGTGTAACTCCAACGCAACATGTCTGGTCTCGGCTTAAATCGTGGCTTGGCCTTTGATCGCTGGAGGGCAGTCTGACAGGGCTCGGCCAGGAAAACGAATCTCAAGCAGCTTAGAGCGGATTTCTGTTTAAGGCTGAGCCCCGACGTCGGCCTCCTGAGAGGGCACTTCGAAAGTTGTGAGGAAAAATTAGCATGACGCCACCTGAAACACAGTATTGCATTGAGAAGCACAAGCACCATTACGGTAAGTGGTGCGCCGCCGCTGCATATGGCCGAGGTTTGGTCGGTGGAGGTAATGAATTGGCTTTCAAGCTAATAGATTTGAGCGGCTTGTGCCAAGTTACTGGGCCAGAGGATATCGGCCAGAACGTCGACAAATGGCAGGTCAGCTTCATGAAGAAGATTGAGGTAGAGGCGAAGCGTCTAGGTGTAACTAATTTCACCTTCGGTCGTGCCCAGAAACTGGTCAACATATACCTGAAGACGGTCCTAGTCTGCGGCGGGCACCACCAGCACCCAAGCGTCGCTTTGCTCCACCCGCCACTGGATTTCGAGCTTTTCAAAGGGCTGCGCAGTTTTTTATCTAAGAATCGATCCAAGATGAGCACTGCTCGTTCAGCATTCATAGCTGCCCAAAAGCTTAATTCGCGATGGACAAAATTCTCAGAGGATGACTACGAGGCGCACATAGAGGTTATCAAGCTGATAATGGCAGGGAGACCCCTCTACCAGATCGAAGAATATTGGGAGCTTTGATTAGAGTCTGGTGTTATTGACGTTAATGCCGCATTGACCCATGAGCCGAGGCCAGACTAACCCACCTCCAGATCGGCACAACCCTAGCACAAGCAATGCTTCGGGAAGAGTCAGACTGGGTCAGGGGCCTCTCGGCAACTGAGCCAACTCAACATCAGTGCCAACATCTTGGCATATGAGGCTGAAATTTTTATTTCAGATACCCTGTTTCGAGCTGATAACAATATTTAATGGACTACTTGCTAACGACTTTGATTGGTAATGGATAAGAAAATGCTCAATAAAATTTATAGCTTTCTGCGAAAAGGTAACGCGGCCGGCGCATTGCAGGACAAACGCGTTAGAAAGGTTGTCGAATTCATGGATAAAAACGAAATGAATTTCGCTGGCTATGGCGGGCTGAACATACACAGGCAAGTCGTCAAAGAATACGGCTACTTGCTTCGTTATATCACAGACGGCAAGCTGGACACGTTTCAGGATTTTCGAGCCATCCGGGACAGTCACGTTGACATTATCAAGAGCATCGATCAAGAGCTTGCCAAGCCACTACTCAGGGAGTCCGAGGTTTATGGCTATTCGCGCCAAACAGCCGAGGGGAATCTCGTACGGCTCAAGGCTTTGATTTCTACAATTACCGAGTACACAGACTTGTGCGAAACTTTAGGCATTGACCTCTATGACCCCAACTCGACTGGGAGGTAATCAATGTTTCAGGGCTGTTGGTTGCCAAGTTTTCCGAGGGTCGGTTTTGATTGTCATTGGTGGGAATTGATCTGATGGATTTTCATAAAGATGGATGAATATAAACTTACGGTTGAAGATTTTATCGGCAAGCCGATTGACAAAGATGCCTTTGAAGCCGACACCCTGCGCCGAGAGCCGTGGTACCAAGAGGGAAGCGCGAACAAACAGTCCCAGTTTGCGGTGTGTCCGGCGTGTGACAACCCGATTCAACTGGTAGGTCTGTACCACTTGCCTGCCAACGTGAACAATCCTTATGGAAAACACACGACGTCAGGTATTTCGGGCATTGCGCCGCTCGATGTCGAAGCTCGTGACCACTGCCCGTACTTCAAGCCACGGCAGCATCAAAAGACGGATCGAAAAGCCAAGTTTGATGGGGTTCCGCGGAAAATCGTTAGAATCTTGATCGAGCAGTTTGACCGTGTGGTGTACATCCTGGAAAAACAGACGCAGGTAGCATTGTCCGCGAACACCCTGAAGGGCATGCTGGAACGCTACAAAGGCGAACAGGGTTACCTCTATACCGGCGCAACGTTACGCAATGTGCCATGGATCTTTGCCTACATGTCGGACGCAACCGCCCTGTTTGCCCAACGAGTAGGGGAAAACCATGAGCTGACAGCTGCGATTCGTAGTCACGTTCCGGCAGCGAGTATCGACACCCACGGCCGACTACGTTCAACATCCGTACTGGGAGCCAAAGACGCGTTCATCGATCTCAAGATGAGTTTCATCCAGCATCGAATCATCAAAGACAGTGAAGCCTCTAGTTTGAAGGAAAGCATGGTGCTTGTGGTGTCACACAGTCGCAAAGGTCAGCTTGTGCATATCTACAAGCAGGATCTGACATTCGACCCTGTTTGGTTTGATCGCCTCATCCAGATGCCGATTGATCATCCGAATCGAAGGATGGATCGAGTTGACCTTGCCAGGGAAGTGCTGGGCGATCTCCTGTAACCGCGGTAAAGCCGACGGTACGGCGAATTGCTTCCTGATCCGAGGCCGGTCGGCCTCCTTGTCTGCGCCCAGTCAAGCCTGCCCTTTCGGAAGATCCGTTCCAAGAGCACATCTTTGGACTTGCACTTGCCTGAGTGGATCATGCGTGGGGTCTAACCGCGGATGACCCATCGCTCTACGAATTTAAAAATCATGTCGTTCGTATGCTTGGCAAGAGCTAAAGGCATTTCTCCAGGGATTACGATTGGTCGCTTTCGAGCCTTAATGCACCGTCGCCGGTCTACCCCGGTACTTCCGTATCTATCGTGTTAATGACCGATTTTCTGATCACGCAGGTAGAAAGTCCTTAGCTTGCCAGATTATGTGTTGGTACTAGTCTTGGCTAAACGCGAGTTCACACTTAGGGTGGAGCTATGGCAAAGAAGATGATGACGACCAATGGCGAGGATCCGCAGGAGCTGGAAAACTACTACTTGGACTCCGCGAGTGGGTCCTTCAGTGACAAGACGCTGAGCAAGCTTGCCGATGTCGCTCGCATCTTAGACGCCGCAGTGACTCAAAGCCCTGAAAATGGGCTAGTTCTCCACTTCCACGGCGGGCTCAATTCGCGCGATTACGCCCTCCACGATATCGTCCCTCGGCTCACGAAACTCTACTTGGAGGACGCGAAGGCTTACCCATTGTTTTTTGTTTGGGAGTCTGGTCTCAAGGAAGCGCTCATCAATAACAAACAGGAGTTGCTTAAGGATCCCACGTTCCGTGAACTGGTCAAGAAGGTGACCGAATGGACCCTAAAAAAGGCCACGTTGACTGGCAATCTCGTGGTTAGAGGCGTCGGCGGCACTCTCGGCAATGGTACAGAAGACGAGTTCCGAGGGCAGTTCGACGCCTTCTTCAACGGTGATCCGCAGCAACCTTGCCCTCCGGTGCCTGACGAATGCTCTACAGCCGGGGTGATACCCACTGTAGTGAAGACCTCATTATCCGCCACCCTTGAGATCGAGCTTGTGAAGGCGATTAAGAAGCAGCTCGAGGCCGGGACCGATCCAGATTTCAACGTTGCAATTGGCAAGGCCTACAACGCCTTAGTCACGCCCGCTGAGGTTGTCACGAGGGGAGCGGTGACGGGAACGTCCGAACGCGCCGACCTAGTGTTGCTGAGTGAGGCAGCGATTAACGAGATGTTTCCGCCAGAGCCGGGAAGTACAACGAGGGGATTCTTCACCTGGATAGGCGTAGCGACGTACGTGGCTAAACTTGTTTTGGCGGTCGTGGCTAGATATCGAGACCACCGTGACCACGGCCTCTACTGTACGGTTATCGAGGAGCTTTTGCGAAGTGCGTTCCTCGACCTAGTGGGCAGTAATGTCTGGAACCAAATGAAGAATGACACGGCGGACAGCTTTAAGGCTGGTGAGTTCTGTGGCACTGCGGTCGTTGGGAAGCTGAAGGCACTTCAGGATGACAACAAGGGCTTCAAGAAACTGACGCTCGTTGGCCACAGCACAGGAGCCATTTACATTTGTAACTTCCTCAATGCTGCTAAGAATGCGGGGCTAACCTTTGACAAGGTCCAGGTCATCTTCTTGGCGCCTGCGATAACCTGCTCGCGATTTGCGGCCGCAATTAAAGAACATCGCAACGGCTTCTTGACCAATTTCCGGATGTTTGCGATGCGAGATGAGCGCGAAAGCCAGGACAAACTCGTCCCTATCCTCTACACCCGCAGCCTCCTGTACTTCGTCTCAGGGCTGCTGGAGGGACAGGTCACTGCCGGCAAATGGGAAGGCATTGTGGATATGCCCCTGGTAGGAATGGAACGGTTCTTTCTCGCTTCGCTCAAAGGCACGTTCGGCGGTGACGAAGGCAAAAATATTCAGACCGTGTTTGCCTTCTTGCAGGGTGAACACAACCGTACGGTGTGGTCACCTTCGCTGGACATTGGTGCCGGGCTGAACAGCAACTCTGCATCCCACGGTGATTTCGACAACGATGAGACTACATTGAAGTCGATCACTCATCTGATTACCACATAGGGGGTATGGTTGTGGCCGCAGATGATTGTGCCGTTTTAGTTGGGATAGCAAGGTACTTTGAGTCATCGACCTATCCGCCACTTCAAGGCCCCGTGCATGATGTGGCAAGTGTGTACGAGTGGTTGATCAGCAAATCTGGCGGCGATGTGCCTGAAGCCAACATACGCAAGCTAGTGACTGACAAGGGGCTGTTTGATAATCCAAATCTGAAACCAGAAGACGTCGACCTAAGCGAATGGAAGCCGAGCCTCGCATCCATTACCTCGTCGGTTTTTAGCCTGATTTTTGACAGGCATAAGCGGTTTATCCGGCGACCGAACGGTCGTCTTTATCTCTATTTCTCAGGACATGGATTCACAAATGAGAAGGTCGGGAGCGGCGCCGCCCTGTTTACCGCGGAGGCTGGGGGAGATGACCACGCCAACCTTGGAGGAACTCTTTGTGCTGAGGCTCTCGCCAATATGCGTATCTTCGGGCAGATTGTCCTAATAATGGACTGCTGTCGTGACGAGTTAAGCGCATCGCCGTACGGCCGACTAAACTTGACCGATGCGGAGGCGGACGGCGCGCAGCGCGTGCCCAGGTTGGAGATATATGCCGGGCCGAAGGGTGCTAGAGCCCAGGAAGGCGCGTTGACACCAGATGGCCCAATCGCGGGCTACTTGACGAATGCCGTGCTCAGAGCGCTTCGAGAGATGCCTCCGAATGTTGTCGGCCAAATCTCCGCAAATCGACTGAATGATTACATTTCCTGGAATTGGAGCCGCTTGGTTCCTGATGGTACCGAGCCTCCAAAGCCGCGTATTCATCCGCCTTTTACTGACCAGACGGTCATGTACTTCCCCTCCGGCCGAGAGGAGCTCGTCGACCAAGAGTTCAGCGTCCCTGTTGATCGAAGTCCGGATTTCAAGGTGTGGCTACAGTCTATGGCGCCGAATTCGGAGTTACCGAGAAATGTAGGTATGTTTACCGACAAAATCGTCACATGGGTAGGCTCGGATCCTCCAATCGATATCGAACTATCGAAGCCAAACGATGCGGGACGGCAGACCTTCGCCCTGCGCCTTTTGGCCATTCCCCATGATTTGCAGATGAATGTGCCAGATCGAACAGCCCCATTGATATTCACCCCAGGAGGTGGCCGTGTCGACCTCTGACTCATCATTCGAGCCGATATCGGTTCACTTGACCATTACTTCAGAGGATGGAGCGTCTGAACTCCTGCTTTTGAATGGGGCATACAACCAGGTGGGGCAGGGCATCGGCTCACTCAGCGTCGATGTAGCTCCGGGTGCGTACCATGTCCGCCAGCGAATCGGAGATACGGAGTTCATTGAACAAATTGACATTGGGCCAGATGATGGCCCGAAGACGCTAACCTTCAAACCCCTCGACTTTCCGTCTCCAGCGCCCATCATCGGCACCTCGACATTTCCCAAGGTGAACGCCGAGGATTGGAAGAAACCGGCGGCGCTTGTGGGCAGAACTGGTATCCGTGTTGCCATCCGGACTCCCGGAGAAATGTCGTCCCCTTCCTCAATCTCCATGTTGGAGCATTTGCGGGCGGAGACGGAGCGCCTACGCATCGAAACCATGGACGGTCACCTTGTCTGTGACCTCAAAGACAGCTCAGAATCTGCAAACCTAGAGGAGTCCGCGCTATTCATTTGTGACCTAGCCGTTGAACCTGGCCATTACGTGCTGGTGCAGTCCATTGATGGCGAAAGGCAACAGTGTCTGTCGTTGATTGTTCACCCCCATTGGTCACCACGTATTTACCTTATCTGTCAGCGAAATCAAGAGGTCAAGGATAGCAATTCCTACCTACCAGTCAGCCTCGACGACGCATCTATAATTTATTGGTCCAGCGAGTCCCCGAAGAGTCCCTCTCAGCCAGACCTGATTCGCCTAGAGGCCGCGCGCCAAGCTCTGGCCAGCGATCGAAGCCTTGGCGGTTTTACCGGAGGGGGCGTGGAGAAAGCAGTTGTTCGCGAGCCTATGCTGTTGTTGCTTGATGCATACCTTCTACTGAAGGACATGCGCTTGTCCGAGGCTCCACAGGTTTTGACCGTCATCAATGCTGCTGCGGGCGCGCTTAGTGAGGAGTTTCCGGATGTCATCGCTTTGCGATACGGTTTCTGGACGGCTCTGCGGACTAAAGAGCGAAGCGAGGGAGCACCTAGCCTGGAGCCCCCAAAAAACCCAGGTCCGCTAAGCGGCCCTCCCTTGTTGGCACACAGTTGGCGTCTCCTACTGAGTTGTGCCAAAACTAATGCCGAACTATCAGCCATCATGCCCACAGAATTCTTTCCTATGGCTTCGCGCACTTGGTTCGTATGGTCTGAGAAGAAGGGGGCTCGTGGAAATAACGTATGGGCGCATCTTGGGTTACCGAGTGCAGTACAAGACGTTCAGGCGCCAGAGGAGGGCGATATCGCGTTACGTATCGCGCAAGTCGCCTTAGTTGCGCTAATGGAGACCGGTGCTGTTCAAGGCTGGGTGGGTCAACTTGTTAAGGTTGCGCGACGCCACTCGGGGTCGCCAGGTTTCGAGACGTTGGACCCTATGCTAATCCAGCTTATTGATGGTCTCTCGGCTATTCAGAATCCGCTTCTTCAGACCGCCTACGGTAGGGAAGAACTCGCCCGGCGTTTGCTCTTGAGCTTGAGCCTACCGACCGATAGGCTCAAGGACCTCCTGAATATGCTTACTACGGCTATTACAAAAGAGGGCCTGATGCGCGGGAAGACGTCTCAGTTGATTCGGGTGTTCAGTACTTACTTGTTGCAGAAGTTAGGGAAAAGTGACGGCGCACCGCCCATTGACTAACGCCTAAAATCACCTGGACCCAGTGGGTCGATTAGCAACATCTCTAAGGCATAGCGCAAGTGCATGGTCTATTGACTTAACTGTACAGTGCAGTTGATAAAATGGGCAGAGTATTAGTTTTTTGCTGTTTGCCCTGCGAAAAAATGGATTTTTTTGCCTCTGTTCGATTACTGCAACAGAACTCCTATACTAGCGGATAGGTAACCTCTCTGAGCTCCTCGATCGAGAGGAACCAACAAACTAAAGGTGACGCGATGGAAGGGCCAGAACGGTTGATTACTGAGCTCGTGTTAAAAGCCAGCTTGGCTATTGGCACCATTGTTTTGATCCTTGCCGTAAGGTTCCTCAGTCGGCGACACCCCGGGGATGTGAGAACGTTATGGTATTTCTTTTCTCTGTCGCATGTAATTTCGCTGATACTTTTCCTTTGGGGACTCTCTAGCAGAGCGTTTGAAAATGAAAGCTATGTTGGACCCGTCGGTTCGTTTCTTAAGCTCCTTCTAGATGAGACCGAAAATCTTGAGTTTAATCTGCTATTAATGTCGAGCGTAGTGGCGATTATAGTGTTGCCACAGCTGTTGAGCTACATCTTGAGTGCCGTGTCAGGATGTGCATCTGAATTCTGGTTGTTCCGCGCAGTCATCCCATTTTTAGTTTGGGGGTTGATTAAGTTTTTTGCGATATCGGCGGGGATTTGGTTCACTTTTGCTGTTTCAGATTATTGCCTTGGGATTTATCTCGGCCGGAAGGGTATGGGTATTCCGTTCGCGTTTGAGAATCTCGCAATTTCGTTTTCCATTCTAGTCATTTATAGAAGTTCAGAGCGTGTTGCCACTTTTGTAGTGCAGCGGTGCCCGGAAGGCCTCAAGCAGACTGCGCAGCGGATTCACATTTGGGCATCTAGAGCCAATAAAAAGGTTGGTAAAGTTGAGCAAAAGGGCAAGGTGTAGTGGTCCAGGCCAGCATCGCTCAACAAGCACAAGCATAAGTTCACAAGCAAGAGCGCCAGGAAACTCGGCAGCAGGTAAAAGTCTGAGACCCTATAATGTTGGCGTTGATGCGTTTTTGACCCATGTGTCCTGACCAGCTTAGGGGGCGGTTGCGACAGTTTTGCGTTTCCTCTCCAAGAGGTTACAAGCCGCGAAAAACGGGCCCCTTCCGAATTCTCTACATTCAGAATTAAAACTGTCGCAGGATGTTGGCGCTGATGCGACTTTGACCCAGGATGTTGATTTTGACTGACCCGTATTCAGCTTCTGAAATCCCGCGCAAGGCCATCGTTTACTGAGTATTCGGGTGGGTCAATGAATTCCAGCAGCCTGGGTCAAAGTCGCACCAGCGCCAACAGTCTACGAAACTAGGGGCGATTCAAACAATGCGGGCTGGCGGTCGAAAACGCCGTGCTCAACTACGGTGAACCCTTGGCCACGGCCGATGCGACACCGACCCTGAGCAAGGCCACCCTGACCGCGATTCAGATGAAGAAGATCAGCCTGGATGAGGCGATTGCCAAGAACGATCTGAAAATCGACGGCAATCGCCAGAAGCTCGACGAGTTCCTCGGCTTGCTCGACACCTTCCCGTTCTGGTTCAACATCGTCACGCCATAAGATCATGCAGGGGCAGTCAGGCGTGTGCCTGCTGCCCCTCGCGTACAACCTTCGCGAAAACGATCAAGGGCGATTGCTGCATTACATTTGGTTGGAACAGGCGGTTCAGGCCAGTAAGTCCTGTCACCTCCCTAAATCCAGTTGTCGTTTCCTATCGTCAATCGTTCTCTGTCTGTTAGTAAAGTTTTTACTTTAAACGTGGAATCAGAGCTTTCAGAGTTGAGCTGGACCCGGTAACTTATCATCAGTTTTACCTCCGGGCTGGGTGAGCTTTAAATTCCAACGGTACGCAAATGCTCTGTAAATCCATGGTGAGATCAACAATTGCAAACTCAAACAAAATAAAAATCCAAAAAATTTCACAGTGGTAAAAATTCCCAGTAATTCAGCCAGCTCAGCTTTTTGAGGGTCGGCAGTGCCAATATATAACACGCTCAGCAAGATAAAATTTTCGCCATAATCACTTAGTGCTGTGATGACAGGAGCTAGCAATAGCAGCCACAATAGCCAGCGCTTGTTAAGCGCTACCACCAAGCCGCACAAAAAGGTAGCGGTGTACATCAGCACGAAAAAGTTATCAAACACCAATCTCAACGTTTCTAACGAACCCCAGAAATTTCTACCTTCAACGTCAGTGATGCGCTGAGTAGCAAATGACTGACATTGTGACCAGGTCCAACACCATTCTGTACTGGTGTTATATGCTGTGGTGTCGAACACTATAAACAAAAAGCCTAATGCAATTGTTACCGTTGCTATTACCAAGAACCAGTCTACAAGCGAGTTTTTACGGTCTGGGAGCTTTGGCGTGTTGAGCAAAGCACCTAAAGTTCTGGTAAGCCATCCGTGAACTTTATTTTCTTTAGGGGGGGCGAGCGAAAATTCTGCTTGGGTTCTCGAAGGTAGCAGTTGAGCTATATCACTTTCGTTTAGGCACTGATCGCCAATAAATTTCCCAAGTTGTCTAAAGCTTTCAAATTGGCTTTCGTCAAAAAACTGATCGGCAGTGGTTTGGTGGGGGAATGTTGGGTTTTCAATAGCATAATTTAAAATATCCGCAGGTTCAGTCTTGGTGCTGGACAGGCTAGGTTTAATTAGAATTAGGGTGCCTTGGGTCTGAGCATCATAGCGAATAATACCTCGTACAAAGCCCTTTTCACAAAGTGCATCGTTATCCCCGCGAAATTCTCCAAGTTGAGGGAAGGAGATATCGACACCCAAATCTATTCTGCATTTTCGTACAGCATCAGCCAGGTCAGTCATTTCCCGTTTGCTATCCGCAGAAGCGTCTACGGCAAGTATCACAGAACAACGGCGACGAATAAGTTCGTATATTCCCAAATTATCGAAATGGCCGCCATCGGACAGGTAAACATATCGACTGCGCTCATCGCTGAGGCCCAAGAGCTCCTGCAGCAATGCGATCAGCCCAATTTTTGGGCTAGGTGAGCACCAGTTATCTCTCGCGGGGTTAGGGCTCCATCGACCCAAACGGATGTTGAACATGGTCAGGATGAACGCAAGCATTGGCAAACTGGCACGCCCCATGTTTGGGCTAACAGCAGCACCGGAAGTTGCCAAAGCCATCCCAAGGGTAAAGCCCTTTTCTTCCTGATCCTTCGCTGCATACTCTTCAGTGGGACGATAAGCCGGTTGGGTTGGAGCACGTTTGTTGAGCAGTGTCGAGTCGCCCTGAGTCCTTGCCAGAGAGTATCCGCAATACAACGGTGTGAATGTAAACGAAGCGGCTTTACGTTCTTGCCAGGCAAGGTTCGAGCCTTGAGTTATGTTCAGCGTAGCGTTGATGATATGAAACGGTAGCTGTGGCGGGGAATTACTTCCTTTTTCGCCATTGCCTAGGTAATGCAATGAAAAATCATCACCTTCATCTAACCCAACGAAAGGCTGTTCATTACGCTTTTTTTGGTTGCTTGCGCCGAGGTAACACCTAATAAGGCGATTTTTATACATGTTGTGTAGCGAAAATTTATTAATGTCCACTCGGCATGCAAACAACAAGGTAACAAGCAGTAGAGTGATTGTTGCGGCGCAAAGTACAGGGAGTCCCAAGGCGTGCACGCCGCTAGAGGTTAATAAATCAATATGGTGCACATTCGCTTGGAATAGCGACCAAACGGATGTATCACTTGCTGGAGCAGGTGGAGGCACGAGCGTATGATTGCTGGCATCTGCTGTTGCAAATAAAGCCTTTTGTGTAACTGCAGCAATGACAAACATTAGTCCGGTAACGAACACGCTAGCCGCTAGATTAAGCCATCGCTCAATGCGTGATATTTTTTTTGCTGAAGCGCTTTCGGGACGGCGCAGAAAAACTGAGGCCAGTAAGCTCCCAACCCAACCGGTACCCAATAGACTGAACCAGGTCGTCAAATTTTTTAGCAACCATTCGAATATGGGTAACGAGAAAAAGGTTAACGAAAACCATGCAGCCCAGCCGAAGGCGATCAATATCAGCCACGCATTCAGGCGGCTCCACCATTCACGGCTACGCTCGAAAAAAGTTCGGCCCACCATGCCAGTGTAGATGGTAGTGGTAACGCCCAAAGAAGCCAGAAAAATCGGTACGCCCAACGAAAGCAGAAGGACAAGATGTTCGGTTGGCCAAGGTTTGCCAGACAACAAAGGTATAGGCAGCATGACACTAGCAGCCGCCAACACTATTCCACCGGCAAACAATGCGACGATGCCCGCTATAAACAGAACAAACGCTTCACGGACAACCGCAAATGATCCCTTGCGTCTGAAAATTTCTACTGAAAACCAAACGAACAGGAGAAGCAGCAACAATACTCCCAAATACACGAGTGCAACTTCTGCCGTCCTTATGTCCTGTCCGGCCCTAGCCCACCATACGACTGCAAAAATCGAAGAGGTGAGCCCCGGCAATATAACTGTCGATACGACGCCAGTTGTCGATGTCGGCCAATTATGCCTCTTGTTAACTGGCAAACCCTGGTACCAGAGATTAGCGCCAATGCCGAAGATGAAAAATAGTCCTCCCCAGGCAGCGGCAACGCCAAACACATGAGGAAAGTGCAGGGCAAATGTAAACGCCTGCAGCAGGGCGTAAGGCAGGGTGAACAAAAACGCAAACAGCCCTAGTAATACAATCAGATTGAGAGTGACATTGCGTAACCATGTAGCAATCAGCGTTAGCGCATCCATCGATAGCAATCCCACTCGAGGTGCCAAGTAATTGCTGTAGCGCCTGAGCCATACGATCTCAGCCGGCTCTGCGGAGGTGGGAGCTCCTCCGTGACTGTCGGTACCCGTTTTGCCAAGGCATTCTTGAACTTTTGTTAGTCCATCACGATGGATCCACGCGGTTAGCCAACTACCGATATATCCACCACCTGAGACGGTCGATAGGTAGTCGAAGGACGCCAGTTTTCCGCGCTTTGCCAATGCCTGTAAAATACCAAGACAAAAGGTGGCGCTGCGGATACCTCCGCCAGAAAGCGCCAACCCTATAGTCTTTGTATTTTTACGCAGGGTCTGAGCATCAGTTGATTCAATTCCGTCGGTATAGAACGCTGAGCCTGGATTAGTCGATAGGGCAACGGCCTCGGCATTTAGTACAGACTCCAAGTCTAATGCTTCGACACGACTGCTAGAGGCCCTGAGGGTTGCAGCATTATTTTGGTTGTCCATAAAAATCCCTCGAAAAAACAACAACACGCTTCCGCGTCGAATTGACTTGTCAGGGGTGAAACATCCTGTACGTTTTTTTTCGCACGACAACTTGACCGAGGACTAAGTCGGTATTTGAAAACTGCTTCGAAAGACTATAGTAGTCAATTTTAGCTTTCGCCATGTGCTGACTATTGGGTGATGAAATTTTTTGAGCGGTTGTTTATTTCTGATTCTTCCATAATTAGACAGCAGCTCAATTGATATCGGTGGCTCAATATTGAAACACATCATTAGTCCGCCGCCACTTGCCAAGTGTGTTTGCTCATAGCCCTAACACTATTGGCACTCAGAGGTTAGTTCGCCCTACCTGGTGCAAGAGTCGGTAACCAATCTCATCGCGGGTAGCAAAGCATCCTGATCGACATTTGATCGCCAGGCTCAGTTGCCCTCTTTAGGCGAGCGATCCATTGATTGGGTCGATCGAGTTGCCACGGCTCTCTGAGGCGCGGTTGACTGCGAATAGACGCCGGCCACTTCGGCAAGTCGGCAGGCAAACTCGTGACTGGCATGGTTGGCAACGCCACCGGGTTTTTCATGCAAGTTGAAGCGCAAGTCTCTGACGGCCGAGTCCCGATGGTCCGGTGGGGCAATGAAATTAATTGGCAAGCGGATATAGGCCAGAGCCTCGCCGTGTTCGAAAATCCGGTCGATTTCCAGGCCACGGGTGTTTTCATCGCGCGGTGGATTGTCGGTGGTGAACCACCCGGTAACAGGTGACGAATTGAAAGCGATGACTTTGGTCACCCTGATGGGGTGGCCTGGTGATCGGGGAAGGGCATAGGCCAGTTGTTGCGCCAGGCCCCCTCCCAATGAGTGGCCAATGGCGGTGATGTTAGCCTTGGCCGGGATTTTGCCCTGTGCGATGCGAGTCTGAAGCTCGGCCTCGAATGCTTTGGCAACCTGAATTTTGGTTACATTGTATTGGTCCTCCCCTCTGAGCCGCGTGGGGATAAACCACCTCGCATTGGAAAACCAATCTTGCTTCTGATCTGCTTCCGTGCCTCTAAACACAATGGCCACTTCAGTAACTGTGGTTGGGTTATCACCGGTACGGTGCTCCCAAACGCTAAAGTAGAGTTTCGCCTGCTCGGCGAGGTCGGCCAGGTCTTTAGAAGGAAAGTTCGACCAGACATACCAATCGGGTGTGGGAATCAATTGGTTGCTGTAGTTAAGTTCACAGGCTTGGTGAAACCTGACATCCAAGGGCGTCTCGACCGCTTTGATGTTGACGCTCATCAGTTGACGGCTGTAGTCGGGCCATTTCAGATGATAGGAGTTGGCAGCCAGGGCCACGTACTCCCAGTACTCTTTAGCGTACTTGGTAAACCGGGGGGCGCCAATGGGATCGCCATAACTACGTTGATCGGGCTCGCGAACCAGCACCACATCGTTCTTTTGCCACCAGGAACTGCAACCTGCCTGCAGTACGACCACGATCATAAGTCCCGCTTTCACGCAGCTCATACCCGTTTCCTCATGCTATGGCCAAGTTCACTTTTTGAGGTATAGCAGGTCACTTTAGTATTGCACTTCCGAAAATTGCGAGGAACAGGTCGTACCTGTAACAAAACTTCATTAAGATAATAGCCAAGAAGTTTATTCAGTGATGGCAGCGTGCCTTGCATATTCCGCTCGGTCTGCTTCGCTGATTACTATTCAAATCGGAGTCTGCTGAATTCACCGCATGGATATACTATCTGGGTGAAGGACAAGATGCCGTTCGTAACATGTAAGCCCCCCCTGAAGAACTGGACAGTGAGTCCGCAAACAGAACAATGCCCTATGTGATTCACACAAGGGGTAGGGAGCCGCGTATGCGCCAGATATACCTGTTCCGGCTTTTTTTTGTGGCGATTATTTCTATCCTATTGTCACTTTCAGGCTGCTCTGCATGGCCTTCGCGTGACTTGCTGACTGGGCGACAGACGCGTGTCAAAACTATTCCACCGAGTTGTTTAAAAATACAACCAACTCCCGCAGTTCAGAGTAGCGCTGTTGTTGTTTTGCAAGCTGCGTTCAAACGTGTTCGCAGCGGTACACCGATGAGTTTTACCGGGCTGGAGCCTCGCGTCCAAATGGCAATGAAAGAGAAAGTGGGGACACCCATTTTGCATGCCGAACTGGAACCGTTGGTAGAGCCCGATACGCCCGGGGTGGACGCACCTTCGGCAAACAAACAGTTGCAGCAAGCGAAGGTGGCACTGGCGTTGAAAGATAACTCCCCGGTGGCAGCACGGGATAACTCGAACCTCAAGGCCGAGAGCGTCGCGCAGGAGTTGGCGAAACGTATTCCATGGCTTGTCGATGGTTCACAAGACTATGTAGTCCAGCAAAGCACAATGCCGGGCGCGGACCAGGCAGCAAGGGCCGGGCTCGACGTGATCAAACTCATGATCGATAAGAAAGCGACATTACTGGCCGTCAATACCGGTGAACGCAACACCACTTTCGGCCCGGATGATCAAGCGAGGATACGCCCATCGATGCAACAATTTGCCAGCTTCGAACCGTTTCGCTTGGTCACTTTGCTGACAGCCAGACGGATCATGGATGAATTGCAGGTTCCCCAACCAAAAGAGACCCCCAAGCTGATTGCCCTGGTGGCGACCTTCAATGCGTCGGTTTTTCTCGCGACGTACTTCGACGAATATTTTCGCGCCGGACAATTCGTTCAGGTTAGCGTCAATCAGAAATCGCTGGAAGATGACGTCATTCAGCAGTTCGAGAGCAAGCTGAAGACGCCCTTGTCAGATGGCGAAAAAAATAAGCTTCGTCAGGCCGTGGACAATGTTTGCAAGAGTCCACCGGACCACTGCACGGCCCTGCCTGCACTGGGTAGCGAAGGCTTCACCACGCTGTTCGGACAAAGTATTCAGTTTGGCGGTATTTCCGTCGCATTCGATGGTGCATCGCCAAAGGCACCCTGGAGACCTACGATCAGTACGCCTTCAGTCGGCGTGCTCGGACCACAACTGATGCAGGTGCTGGTCGAAGCTATGTTCGACGCTAACGGACAGCACCCACCGGGATTGAAGACCTCGACGGCCTGCGCGAAAAACCTGTTTCAGGTCGAAGATTCAGATGAGGCGCAATGCGTTGAAGCGAGCCAGGCCGACGCCAAATGGGAAAGAACCAATCGACTGGGTAATGCGACGCAGGCGCTGGTCACTGCGGGTGTAGGCACGCTGATCCGTGGCGCCAACGTTGGCGCATTGAACAATGAGGCGGTCGCCAACACGGTCGAAACCTTTGCCGGGGTCACGATGCGCAAGTCGGTTCAACAGGTGATGTGGTTCTGCAACGCGCCAACTTCCGTGAGTGTGGAGGTGCCGTGAAGTGGGAGAGAGAAGGGGTAGGGATCTATTTTTACACCGGATAAATCCGTCCCCAGTCTTGCACGATCGGCTTGAATCGAAGGCCGGTGGGCAGCAGTACCAATCCCGTGCGCTGGATTCATCTGGACAGAGAAATTGACTACAGTGCACTGAACAGGAAGTACTCATTCTTGCCGTTTCGGTAACGCGACTTCATAGAGTGGCAAGGGAATATTGACGTCGGTCGGAAAAGGGTCGGATTTGCGCACGCTGTCGATTGCAGCTCGCATGCCATTCATGTCGCTCTCGTTTAATACTTTCTGGGTTCCACCGGGGTCATTTCCGAAGAAATTTTCCCAGTGACCCAACAGTATTAGCTGGGGCTTAGTCAGATTCAGAAGTTCAGTTGGGTAGTTTTGCGTATTGTGCCATGAGCCAACGCTCAGTATTTCCACGTCAATACGCTTGGGAATCCTCACCTTCGGCGGAAATCCGCAGGGAGGGTTAGCGGCACTGTCCTGAAAATGAATGTGATACGCGACAGTCTTCCCGTTCAATCCTTCGTCACTTTTGCACTTGTCTTTCTCGCAGTCATCGAGTAGCTCAATCAGCCAAGCTAACGATTGGCCTTGCTTCCATTGGAAGACAGATGTCGGCACTTCAGTGAGTTCGGTAGATTGGGGGCCACTTGCGAAAGTATGCCCCAGGATGTGACTTGCGTGCATGCTCTGGATGGGTAATGCGCGAATACCCGATACGAGACTTAAGGGCGAAGGTGTCCACTTAAAGAATTCCCCCCTAGGCTTGCGCAGGAGGTGCTGTCAGTTTCATGCAGTTGGCTAATCAGTGGCAATTCAAGTAGGGGGGCAAGTGGAATGCAATTCCCTACTCTCCAAAAAAACCTTTTTTCCCGCATTAGATCGGGACTCGTCATGAAAGATTAGCATCGGGCATTTGATAAAGCCTATGAATGGCGTAGCCGCATAATTGCATCGGTGATGGCTCGTGCATTCTTGTCCAGCGTTTCCATGGCTCCCATCGCGTTAGCGGCAACACTTCCCACTCCATTCTCAGATAACCACTTGGTTACCTCTTCAATGGCCGCACTTATCGCGTTCTGGTTGTGCAGGAGTAGTGTGAGAGCATCTGCTGTGGCTATGTTCGCTTCAGCGTTATCTGGCATGGGTGTCGTCCTTGAGTAACTGGTGCCGAAAGACTAGCTGAACTCGCCGATGGCTGTTGCCACTTCTCCAGATCCGCTGACACTTGGACAGTTGCACTGACTTGACCACTCATTTGCAATGGACCTAACTAGCCATTTACAACGGATTTTACCTCCACCTCTAACCACCTTGACCAGGAGTGAACGGCTTAAAGCAGTTGGTGGACGCGGAGAGCTATACTCGGTTTGCACGAGGGGATCAGTGGGGGCGGGTAGGGCAATGTTGGTGCTGGGCCCAGCCAACGAGCCACCCAACGCGCAAACCGGTAAGCGGAGTTCCGCCAAAAGGAATGTGGGCTGGCTCGATGCTAGATGTTTACAATTCAATATTCCTGAAAAATTTTAATTTATCTTGAAAATGACCGCTTCCTGTTTGCACACATATCCCGAAGCACCGGACTGCATGCAGCGAATTCCGAAAAGTGTCGGGCACTGTGCAGTCAATACCAATGTTTTCAGTGGCGTACTCATTGCGTTGAATCGGGCCAACACTTCCAGTCCGTCCAGTTTGGGAATACTGATGTCGAGAATGACCAAGTCGGGCATACATTCGCGGACCATTTGCATGGCGTCGACCCCGTTGTCAGTTTCACCGACGACTTTATAACCTTCATGTTCAAGCAGCATTCGAACGGCAAGTCGGATGACAGGGTGATCGTCGACAATAAAAACGGAGTTCATAATCAAATCCCATGCGAGATGAAATAAAGCGCGCACCTTAGCTCAGATAGTTGATGTCACGTATGAACTGATGTACCTGTAGCAGCAATATAGGAATAGTCCTACAAGCGAAAAAGAATGGACTTACGCGTTAGCTGGATTTTCGCGAAACTGAATGAGGGTTTCTGATCTTTGATTTTGCTATTGAATGTGCCATTTTTTGGTCATTGCATTGGCTTTTTCATGGGGTGTTACGATTTTATTTACTGTGAAATCAAAGTTAATAGTTTTCTGAATTCGGATTGTTGTAATGGCTTGATCAAGTAACCCAATAATGGCAGGTCATGCGCATTCGCCAGGTTTTCAAGGCTGTCCAGTTCGGCGGGTGTCAGGCTACTTAGGAGTATTGCCTGTTTGATCATTCCTCGATGAGTGGCGAACTTGACCAGATCAAGCCCGCAAAGATCGGGTAAACATTGATCGCACAAAAGAATATCGAACGGCTGCGCAGCCATGAACATCTGTTGCAATGCGCCTTCGGCACTGTCAGTGGTGGTCAATTGTGTAAAGCCGTAACTTTCGAGTAAGTATTGAGTGGCCCTGAGCTGAAATGGATGGTCTTCCACCAGCAAAATACGCAGATTGTCTTTGAACATGGGGTGCTCACGCTTCTTCTGTCGAACAGAGGGAAGGCATGATTGTTTCGCGAGAGTAACGGGAATTCGATCAGCTCCCTCGACAGGTCTTGTAGGGGAATTCAGCGAGTGTTGAGCGCGCTTGCAGTCTTGGTGGTTGATCGGCCATCGCAGAGGCTGTAATGGCCGATAACCAGATTTCGTCAATGGCTGGAGCGACCGGTCATTTCAAGCGCCATGTCACTGGCATAGCTGTCGGTCATGCCGGCGATGAAGTCGATCATTCGTAGAAAAGACGTGTGTAACGAGCCGTGAGGGTCGGGTGCATTGTTGCCCAGCAGGTCGAGAACCCGCCGACTCTTGAAAGACGGCGTTCGACCGTTGTGTTGTTCCAGCGCCGCGCCACAGAAGGCATTGAGCAAGATTTCCAGCGTGGTGTAGGCACCGATTTCGTGCAGGGTCTTGCGCTTGTCCTGAAAGATTTTTTTGCGTGCCATGTCTTTGGCATTCAGGACGCAACGTTTGGCGGGGCCGTGCATGTGCTCCACCAGGTCGCCGGGCAGTGTACCGGCCAGCAACGTATTCTGCTGCTCGACAAAGGCGCGGGCCGCGGCATTGGTCAGGTGTTCGATGGCTTTGCCGCGCAGGATGGCCAATTTGCGTCGACGTGAATCCCCGGGGCCGAGCTGACGGTAGGTTTCCGGCAAATCATCGCCCACCAGATCCAGCAACAGCGACTCGACCTCGGCGTATTCCAGCAACGCCATTTCCAGGCCATCTTCGAGGTCGATCAACGCATAACAGATGTCATCGGCGGCCTCCATCAGGTACACCAGCGGATGACGCGCCCAGCGCTGTTCTTCAAGTTGCGGCAAGCCGAGTTTCTGGGCGATCTGCTCCAGCAGTGGGAGCTCACTCTGGTAGCAGCCGAACTTGTGTTTCTTGTAGCCCAGCGAGTCGGCATGCTGGGCCGTCCACGGGTATTTCAGATAGGTGCCGAGGGTGGCGTAGGTCAGTCGTGTGCCACCGTCGAACTGGTGGTATTCCAGCTGGGTCAGTACCCGAAAGCCCTGGGCATTGCCTTCGAAATTGAGGAAGTCATTGCGCTCGGCTTCAGTCATTGCGTCCAGCCAGCCACGACCGGCGGCTTGCTGGAACCAGTGACGAATCGCGTCCTCGCCGGAATGGCCGAACGGCGGATTACCAATGTCGTGGGCCAGGCAGGCCGATTGCACCACCATTCCCAAGTCGCTGGGTTCGCACCAGTCAGGCAGTGCACTGCGGATGGTTTCGCCAACGCGCATGCCCAGCGAACGGCCGACGCAACTGACTTCCAGTGAATGGGTCAGGCGCGTGTGGATATGGTCGTTGCTGGAGACCGGATGCACCTGGGTCTTGCGCCCGAGGCGGCGAAACGCCCCCGAGAAGATGATCCGGTCATGGTCTTTGTGAAAAGGACTGCGGCCGAGTTCTTGCGGGCTGTGCAGGGGCTTTCCGAGGCGTTCGCGGGTAAGCAGGGTATGCCAATCCAAGGCTGGGTCTCTCCGTCAGGTGACTGATTGCCCAAGCTTCCCGGTTCGCATCATGACCTGCAAGTGTAACTACAGCCCGACAGCATCAATATCGATGAGCAGCAGGCGCTCGCCATTATCGAAAAATTGCCCGGCGGTGAGGCAATACTGGTTGCTGGTGGCGTCGCGATAGGTGTTGGACAAGGTCAGTCGCCGCTCATCCCAGCCTTCGGCCAGCAGGTGGTAGAAGTACGGGCGCCAGGACCAGTTATGGCCCAGGTAGCGATTGTCGGCGACCCAGCCATTGTTGCGCCATTCCAGGTTAGGCGTCAGTTGGGTGCCGTGACGATCGCATTGATAGAAGCGCAACAGCCAGGGAAAGGCGTCCAGTTGCGGCAAGGCGCTGAGCGGTGCGCGCGCCTGGGCCCAGGCTTGCAGGATCGCCATCAGTTCGCTGAGTTGCTGGCGCATGATCATCAAACGGCCGCGCTCGGCGAGTTTCTGCTTAACGTAGCGCTGACGCAGTTGTGCGAAATGTTCGACAAAGGCGTCGGTGGCAAAGAAATCTTCTTGTGCTTTGGCGAACAGAAAACCTTGAACGTAACGCGAGCCGCACTCCAGAGCGAAATTGAGCTGAGCGTCGGTTTCCACGCCTTCGGCGATGATCCAGCAACCGGTTTTCTCAGCCATTTGAGCCAGGGCCTTGACCACGTCGCTGCTCGGCCCGCCCAGCGCTGCCGCCTGGAACAGACGCATGTCGAGTTTGAGAATGTCCGGTTGCAACGCCAGCACGCGATCAAGCTGGGAATAGCCGGCACCGAAGTCATCGATGGCAATGCGGGCGCCGGCTGACCGGTAACGCGCCACCACTTGGGCCAGGCGCTGGATATCGCCTCCCAGTTCGGTGATCTCGAAAACGATTCGCCGCGGGTCGACATCGTAATTGCTCAGTTGCTTGAGACTTGGCAGCGGTTGGTCGGGGCGCAAGCGACTGATCCAGCGCGGGGATATGTTCAGGCTTAGAAACCATTCAGAGGGTGCTTCATGCAACCTGCTCAAGGCGTTTTCGCGCAATTGGCGGTCCAGGCGCCGCAAGGCGATGGCGTTGGTTCTGGGGTCAGCGAACAGTGGTCCCACGGAAGCCAACTGACCATCGGCCTGACGCAGTCGCCCCAGCGCTTCGACACCCGCGATCCGGCCGGTAGCGGTATCGATGAACGGTTGAAAGCAGGCGAGCGGTTGCCCGTCGATCACAAGGCCTCCTTGGTTGATCTTGTTTTTGGAATGAGCCTGATCGCCGGGTAGGCACGCAGGGTCGAACCCCTCGATAGAGAGGTTCATCCCGTGGTCTTTGCAAGAATGCAGCCAGAAAGTGACAGCCTAGTGCTTGCGCGAAGAACCTTGCAGCACGAGCTTGATCAGCGGTCCCAGCGTAGTGCCCAGTCGGACCAGCCGGGTAAGACTGGCAATTCCACCGCCGCTTTTCGCACCTTTGCCGGTTAAAAAGCCCAGCAACGTGACAGCTGCAACGCCCCAGAGGGGGGCGTGCTTGATGCCCAATCCATCCTGCAGATTTTGCGTCATCCCGCGAACACGCCGCAGCGGTTGCAGCAGTTGCGTGGATTCGTGGCGGATTTCCTGGCGATGCATTTCCATGCGCAAGCGGATCAGCGCTTTGCGCATTTCCGTGCGCGAACTGTTTCGAGGCAATTCAGGCAGGTTCATGGCAGCAAGCGCTCCCGGTCGTTAGCCAATTCTTCCAGGGTGCCGTGGAAGGGCGAGGATTCATCAAAAATCGCCGCTCTCAAGCGCACGCCGCAGAAGATTGCCGCGAGGGTATAGAACACGCACAGACCAATGATGGCTGCGAGGCGATAGGTGTCCCAGAACAGGATCATCACCAACGTCGACAAGCCCACCAGCAACAGCAAGGCAAACACCAGCGCCAGCCCTGCGAACAGCAGCAGGCTTACGGTACGGGCCTTTTGCTCCTGCAACTCAATGCCGAACAGTTCGACATGGCTGTGCAGTAATCCAAGAAATGCGGCACCCAAGCGTCGCGGTGAGGAGCTTTGACCCGTTTCGTCAGGGCCGGATTCACCGAGAGCCATATCAGCGCCGAGTCGCCAGCAGGCCAATCAGAAAGCCCACGCCGGCCGCAATCCCGACCGCTTGCCATGGGTTGGCCTGGACATAGTCCTCGGTGGCCGTGACGGCGGCCTTGCCGCGTTCGCGCAGGGAGTCTTCGGTCAGCTTCAAGGTTTCCCGTGCACGCAGCAGACTGTCGTGGATCTGGTCGCGCAACTCATCAGCCTGATCACCGGCCAGGGAAGCGGTGTGCTCCAGCAACCGTTCGGTGTCGCTGACCAGGGTCTGAAAGTCGGTCATCAGGATTTCTTGAGCAGTCTTTGCCTTGGTGCTGGCCATTGGTGATCTCCATAAGTGGCATCTGAAACGTTCGAGTATGAGCCTTGTGCGAAGGTTCAGTACAAATGACTGGTACAACTTTTGCTGTGTCGTGGTGCGTCAGCCTGCGCAATGCGCTGTTGCTGGGCATGATTTGCTTGAAGCCTTAACTCAAACTATCAAAACACGAGCCAAAGTCTCGGTCGTGATTAGCCTTGACGAACCCTGTGCGCCAAAGCGGTTCATCGGGAGTGACGGATCGGATTCGTTACGTAACAATTTGGTGCATGGATTGCCCGCGCGAACTGCTTTGGTGCTTTTTTACAGCCTTAAGGTCTGCCTAATCCATGGAAAATCTGCAAAGTGCTGTGGACAGCCTGGTCCATAGTTCCAACACGTTATTCATTCTGATCGGTGCGGTGATGGTACTGGCCATGCACGCCGGTTTTGCCTTTCTTGAAGTGGGTACGGTTCGGCAAAAAAACCAGGTCAACGCGCTGTCGAAGATCCTCAGCGACTTTGCCGTTTCGACGCTGGCTTACTTCTTTATAGGCTATTGGATTTCCTACGGGGTGAACTTCATGCAACCAGCGGCGGTGATCAACGCCGATCACGGTTACGGGCTGGTGAAGTTTTTCTTCTTGCTGACCTTTGCGGCGGCGATCCCGGCGATCATTTCCGGCGGCATCGCCGAGCGTGCGCGATTCGTGCCGCAACTGTGTGCGACAGCACTGATCGTGGCGTTCATCTATCCCTTCTACGAAGGCATGATCTGGAACGGCAACTTTGGTTTGCAAGCCTGGTTGCTGGAAAGCTTTGGTGCCAGCTTCCATGATTTTGCCGGCTCCGTGGTGGTCCACGCCATGGGCGGCTGGTTGGCGCTTGCAGCGGTGTTGCTGCTGGGACCACGCAATGGTCGATACCGCGAAGGGCGCCTGGTGGCCTTCGCGCCGTCGAGCATTCCATTTTTGGCGTTGGGGTCGTGGATTCTGATCGTCGGCTGGTTCGGTTTCAACGTCATGAGCGCACAAACCCTGCAAGGCGTCAGTGGGCTGGTGGCGGTGAACTCGCTGATGGCCATGGTCGGCGGCACCATGACCGCCTTGATTGTCGGGCGTAATGACCCCGGTTTTCTACACAACGGACCGCTGGCCGGTCTGGTGGCAATTTGTGCCGGCTCCGACCTGATGCATCCGGTGGGGGCGTTGGTGACCGGTGCCATTGCCGGGGCATTGTTTGTCTGGTGCTTTACCGCCGCGCAAGGCAAATGGCACATCGATGATGTGCTGGGCGTGTGGCCGTTGCATGGTTTGTGTGGTGTGTGGGGCGGGATTGCCTGCGGCATCTTTGGCCAGAGCGCATTGGGCGGGCTGGGCGGCGTGAGTCTGATCAGCCAGTTGATCGGCACTGCACTGGGCGTGGTCGTTGCTTTGGCCGGAGGCTTCGCGGTGTATGGCGCAATCAAGGCGTTCCATGGTCTGCGTCTTAGCCAGGAAGAAGAGTATTACGGCGCGGATTTGTCGGTGCACAAGATCGGTGCTGTCAGTCAGGATTGAAGTGTGGCGCGCGCGTCTCGGCAGAGGATTCAATGGCTCGACGGTTTTTTAGGGTGGGCCTAGAATAGTCACTCAAATTTTTCGGTTGAGCCCTCATGCTTCCTGAATGTCAGCTGTTCGGCACCCTTGGGTGCCACCTCTGTGAAGTGGCCGAATCCATGCTGATGGAGTTTGTCGAGCGGGGTCTGCTGGTGGAGTTGGTGGACATCGCTGACGATGAAACCTGGTTCCAGGCTTACAGCTTGCGCATTCCGGTGCTCCGACGGGTTGATACCGGCGCTGAGCTGGGCTGGCCGTTCGGCGCCGATGAGGTGGTGGCGTTCCTTAGTTAGTCTTTTAGAATGACGGCATTCCCGTTTGTCGAACTTTACGGTTGATCCCCTTGGCTTATCCGCTGCGATTCGGATACTGTATGCACATACAGTTATTCGGATTGCTGCGCTGTCATCCGGTTTTCAGAGGATGGGCAGGCAAGTCCGGGCGTGAGAGGGGTGAATCGTGGTCAACGTCGAACAATTGAAGAGCAGCGTGAACCGGATGTCGGTTGACGTGGTACGCGAGGCTGTCCTCGAATTGCGTCTGGACGGTCTGGTAACCGAAGGCAAAACGCCTTTCAACAAACTGCATTTCAATACCTGCTTCGCTGAAATAGAAGCCTTGTTCCAGCGCGCGGGCTATCACCGGCAGCTGGATGTCGTGGGCTATCAGGGTTTGTTGTATGCGTTGTATGACCCGGGGCGCTGGGAGGCGGTCGATGTGCTGCGTTGGCTCAAGGAGTACACCGAGGCGGCGGCGCGAAAACAGATATCGGCCTGAGGATTCTTCGCTAGGTTCGTTCCCCTCGCTGTTGGATAATACCGCTCTGTATTGAGGGTTAGAGCTTTCGTATGTCCACTTCACCTTTTTCTGCCGCACACAGCCAGGCCAGTACACTCTACTTGCCGCCTGGTTCGTGGCAGACCGTACTCGATTGCCTGTGTGAGCACTTCAGCGCCATTGGCCGTGAACAATGGCTGGATAGAATCGCGCGTGGCCGCGTTCTTGATGGGCAAGGGGCGCCAATCGCTCTCGATCTGCCTTACAAGGAAGGGCTGCGCATTCACTACTTTCGGGAAGTCCCGGACGAAAAGCCGATCCCGGTGGTGGAGTCGATCCTGTACGCGGACGAGCATCTGGTGGTGGCGGACAAGCCGCATTTTCTACCAGTGACGCCAGCGGGTGAGTACGTTGAACAGACGTTGCTGAGGCGGCTGATCCGTCGCCTGGATAATCCGCACCTGGTGCCCTTGCATCGCATTGACCGGCATACGGCGGGGCTGGTTCTGTTTTCAGCCAATCCTCAAAGCCGTTCGGCGTACCAGTCATTGTTTCCTACACGGCAGATCGAAAAACGCTACGAGGCCATTGCCCGAGCATTGCCGGAGCTCTCGTTTCCATTGGTCCATAAAAGCCGACTGATTGACGGTGAACCTTTCTTCCGTATGCAAGAAGGGCCGGGCGTCAGCAACACCGAAACGGCTGTCGAAGTCAGGGAAAAGAACGGCGATTTGTGGCGGTATGGCCTTTACCCAGTGACGGGCAAGAAACATCAATTGCGGGTGCACATGACAGCGTTGGGCGCGAGCATCTGCAATGACCCGTTTTATCCTCGGGTGCTCAAGGATGTGGAGGATGATTACGCCAATCCATTGAAGTTGCTGGCGCAAGGGCTAAAGTTCGTGGACCCCGTCACGGGACAGGAAAGAGAGTTCGAGAGCACGATTACCCTGCAATGGTGATCAAGAAGGTGGTTGTCTGCGCAGGACCATTGATAGGACAAATCGAATTTGTGGTCAGGTTTGTAGTCATTTGAACAGGCCCCACGAACGTGGCGTTCAAAGTCCTCGGCAGGCCAGCCAGCTCATTCGGCAGCTCCGAGTCCTTCCAAGCAAGGAGATACCCATGAAACGTACCGTTTTCGCTGGAATGTTCATTTGCGCTGCAATGTTGGCCAATCCCGTGTTCGCCGCAGACCATGACCTATGTACGATCAAGCTCCAGGAGCTCAGGGACAAGGTTACCACGCTGCCGGCCACGTCCGAAAACACCACCATGGAAGTCAAACGGATGCAGGCCAGCGCGGAAGCGGCCAACGCAGCGAACGACGACAAAAAATGCATCACCGAAGCCACGCAGGCATTGACCCGGGTGGACAAGCTGGCAAAAGAACCGAACCCGTAAGTTGCGGTGTCAGAAAAGCAAATGCCCCGACAAGTCGGGGCATTTTTGTATCCGGCAGTCGCCGCGAAGATTACAACTCTTTAACGGTACGAACCTGATCCTTGTTGATGCGGGTTTGTTTGCCATCCAGTTGTTCGAATTCATAAAAGCCCGAATCCTTGTCAAAGTTTGGCGTGTCGACGGCCTGGATTTCGCGACCGTCATTCAAGGTGATCACTGTAGGCGATGCGCAACCGGCGAGGGTAGCGAGGCCCAGTGCGAGCATGAAAGTGGCCAGGGTCCGTTGAGTCATGGGTGTGTCTCCGAAAATGAATTCTTTTGGTTACTGAACTTCAGACGTATGTAGCACGCGCAAGTTCCTCGGGTGCGTTCAGTCTGACACAGTGTTGTGTTTGCTTAATAGTTCCGGCGTGTTCAGGTTGGCCAGGCGCGGATCGTTATCCGGGCACTGTAGCGCGTTTGCCCCCAGCTTGCGCATGAGTCGGCCCGGACTGCGTTCACCGTCGTTCCATGCGCTTTCGAAGTCGTCGCGAAGTGCCACGGGAATTACGCACAGCAAAGGTTCCCAATGTTCATCATGGCGCAACATCAACGGTTTGTCGGGATGTTGGCTGGCGGTTTCGCGCATGCTGGTGAGCAGGGCTTCATCGATGCGCGGCACGTCGCAGGGCAAGACCAGCAAGTGGGTATGGCGAGCCGCTTTCAGGCCCGCACGAATGCCTGCCAATGGCCCCGGAAAGTCGCCTTCATCGTCATGAACCAATTGGTCGGCGTAGTGCGCGTATGTTTCCAGGTTGCGGTTGCAAGAGATAATCAGATCGTCGCTCAGTGGGCGAGCCTTGCGATGCAGATGTGCTATCAGCGGTTCGCCGTGCCATTCCACCAATCCTTTGTCCTGACCGCCCATGCGTTGGCCGCGACCGCCCGCCAGGAGGAGAATGGAGCAGGGTGGTAAATGTGAATCAGGATTCATGGCACGTCTCCATGGGGGCGGTGAAAAATGGGGGCGCTGTGATATAACACCGGGCTGTTTCTCCTACAACTGGACGAGCCTATGAAAGCCAAGGCTGATGTACCTTTCGCGCCGCTCAACATTGCAGTGCTGACGGTCAGCGACACCCGCACTCTGGAAACCGATACCTCCGGCCAGGTCTTCGTCGACCGTTTGACGGCTGCCGGCCATAACCTGGCTTCCCGGGTGTTGCTTAAAGATGACCTCTACAAAATTCGCGCGCAAGTCGCCAACTGGATTGCCGACGATGTCGTACAGGTGGTGCTGATCACTGGCGGCACCGGTTTCACCGGACGCGATAGCACGCCGGAAGCCGTGAGCTGCCTGCTCGACAAGCAAGTCGATGGCTTTGGTGAGTTGTTCCGGCAGATCTCGGTCGCGGACATTGGCACCTCGACTGTGCAATCGCGCGCCTTGGCAGGTTTGGCCAACGGCACGCTGGTCTGCTGTTTACCAGGCTCGACCAATGCCGTGCGCACCGGGTGGGATGGCATCCTTGGCGAGCAACTGGATTCGCGCCATCGCCCCTGCAATTTCGTGACTCATCTGAAACAGGCGGCTCCCTGTGAATCCCGCGGGTAAGCCAGGCAAGACCGGCAGCCTGATGCCGGTCGAGGTGGCGCTGGCACGTTTGCTGGAAATGGCTGATACCTCCAGGATTATCGAACGTGAATGTCTGCCGCTGGCGCAGGTCGAGGGGCGTGTCCTGGCCGATGATCTGGTGTCGACCCTCGATTTGCCACCCTGGCCGAATAGCGCCATGGACGGTTATGCCTTGCACGTGGCTGACTGGACCGGAGAGCCGATGGTTGTCAGCCAGAAGATTTTTGCCGGGCAGGCACCTGAACCTTTGAAGATGGGTACGTGTGCTCGAATCTTCACGGGCGCGCCTGTTCCCGCCGGAGCCGATTGCGTCGAGATGCAGGAAAACGCCGAAGTGCAGGCGGATGAACGCGTACGTTTCACCGGGCCCTTGAGCCTTGGGCAAAACATTCGTCCACAAGGCCAGGAAACCACGGTCGGTGAACTGATCTTGCCGGCGGGTACCCGTTTGGGGCCGATTGAACAAGGACTGGCTGCTTCACTGGGCTGTGCCGAACTGGACGTGACTCGCAAGGTTCGCGTTGCGGTACTGTCCACTGGGGATGAGTTGATTGAGCCAGGGCAGTCGCTTGGGCCAGGACAGATTTATAACAGCAATCGTGTTTTGCTCTGCAGTTGGTTGCAGCGGTTGGGTTGTGAAGTTATTGACGCCGGTATTGTTCCGGATGATCTGGAAACCACGCGTGTACGACTGGGTGACTTGAAGAATGTCGATCTGATCCTCTCTACCGGTGGCGTCTCGGTGGGTGAAGCTGATTTTCTGGGTATCGCCTTGCGGGAAGAAGGGGAGTTGAGTTTGTGGAAACTTGCCATCAAACCCGGCAAGCCCCTGACATTCGGCCATTTTCGTGGGGTGCCGGTGATCGGCTTGCCCGGTAATCCGGCATCGACGCTGGTGACCTTTGCCCTGTTGGCCAGGCCTTATATTTTGCGTCGTCAGGGCGTCAAACAGGTGGAGCCGCTGAAGGTGCAGGTGCCGGCAGGATTTGACTGGCCCATCGCCGGCAATCGCCGTGAATATTTGCGCGGTCGACTGGAGAATGGCCAGGCCATCATCTACAAAAACCAGAGTTCCGGTGTATTGCGCAGTGCCGCGTGGGCCGATGGGCTGGTTGAAGTGCTGGAAAATCGCACCTTGGTTGCAGGTGGCCACGTTTACTTTATTCCACTGAGTGAAGTGCTGGACTGACCTTTTTAGCTGTCTTGTTACGCAGGCCCGGTTGATCAACCGGGTTTGGCGTGATGGCGGATCAATGAGCCAGGAGCAGCGTCACGAGCTGGTCGAAACGGCTATTGGCAATCCAGCCGAGAAGCCCGAGCACTACGGCCGTTCCGCCAGCGGAATAGGCGAGCCTGTGTTTGATGGATTTGACGTCGGTTCGTACTTCTTCCATGTCCCTTCGGATGTATTTGAGGTGTGTTTCCAGCTCAATGACACGAGGTTCCATATCAACTTCTCCTTTGGTTTTTGCGCTGTTTCTGAATTCGGCTTGATGATTGGCCCGCTTCTCCGCGAGCGGTACGACCGGAGTCACGGGTAACCTGAGGTCATGGCTTTGCATGGCACATCCTTGTGTTTGCTTATCACTGAAAAACCCAAGTGCCAAAGTGTACCAATCACCCTTATTGGTCAATTGAGCCGATTCCTCACGTTTTGTAAGAAAAATCGCCCCATGTAGTAATCAAGGCTGCCCAGCCGGAAATAAATCAATTTCTTGCGACTTTTTGCGGGTGCGACGAGGTCAACATCTCCCGTACGCCATTCAATACCGGGAGTGACAAGACCATGAGCGAATGCAAGGCGCTGTTGATTCTGCATGGCAAGCAGGCGCTCAACGAAGAGGTTCGTGCCGCCGTCGAAAGCAAACGCGCGCAGGGATGGGAACTGGCCGTCCGGCTAACCTGGGAGGCCGGCGACGCTCAGCGGCTGGTGGATGAAGCGTTGGCGGCAGGTTACAGACAGATCGTCGCCGGTGGTGGTGACGGTACATTGCGCGATATTGCCGAGGCCATGGCGACGCATTCCACGCGAGCCAGCCTGGTGCTGATGCCCTTGGGAACCGCCAACGATTTCGCACGCGCGGCTGGCGTTCCACTGGAGCCTGCCCAGGCACTGGATCTTCTGGACGTTGTGCCGACTCCGATTGATTTGGGGGAGGTCGGCGGGCAGGTATTCTTGAACATGGCCACTGGCGGTTTTGGCAGTCAGGTCACGGCCAATACCTCCGAGGAGTTGAAAAAGGTGCTTGGCGGTGCAGCGTATCTGTTCACCGGTTTGTCACGCTTCAGCGAATTGCATGCGGCGTATGGCGAGTTGCAGGGGCCGGATTTTTACTGGAGTGGAGATCTGCTGGCCCTGGGCATCGGTAATGGCCGGCAGGCGGGTGGTGGTCATGTGTTATGTCCGCAGGCACTGGCGGACGACGGTTTGCTCGATATCAGCATTTTGCCCGCGCCGCAGGAAGTGGTCGGAACCCTGAAGAACCTGCTGGCCGATGGCTTCGGTATCGACAACATGTTCGTGCGGGCTCGTCTGCCATGGGTCGAGATCAAGGCTTCCGAGGGCCTCTATATCAACCTCGATGGTGAACCGCTTGAGGGTGACAACCTGCGGTTCTCGGCGCGGCCGGCGGCACTGCAGGTGCATTTGCCTGAAGGTTCGCCGCTGTTGAGTGCGACAGGAAATGTCAGTCATCCAGGCTGATGATCTGCTCACGCACAGCGAATAACACCAGGCCCGCGACATCGTAGATTTGCAGGCGTTTCATGATCTGCGAGCGATGGGTTTCGACGGTCTTGACGCTCAAGCCCAGGCCATTGGCGATTTCCCGGGTGGATTTTCCGCGAACGATCAAACGCAGGATTTCCAGCTGGCGCGCCGTCAGGTTGTGCGAGTCTGCGGGGTCGGGACTTTTCTGGGTCCGGGTCAGCGCCTGGGTGATGACCGTATGGGCAATCGCCGGGCTCAGGTAGCGTTCATTATTGCGCAAGGCTTCCAGCGCATGTTCCAGTTCAGTGGCGGTGGTGTCCTTGAGCAAATAGCCATGAGCCCCGGACTCCAGTGCCTGCATGATGAGCGCCGGGTCGGTGTGCATCGACAGAATGAGAACCTTGCTCTGCGGGCGGACGCGTTTGAGTTGCTGCAAAGCTTCAAGGCCGCCGGTCTGCTTCATGGAAATATCCAGCAGCACAATGTCTGGGGACAGGTGCTCGACCATGGCGAGCAGCTGCGAGCCGTCATTGGCCTCGCCGATGACCGCGTAGCCAGGAAGATCCAGCACCAGGGCGCGCACGCCAGCCCTGATCAGCGAGTGGTCATCCACCAGAAGTAAGTTACAAGTCAATGCAAAACCTTATTCGTACTGGCCCGTTCGAGCGCGCGAGGCGCCCAGGGGAAGAGAGCTTCGATTTGAGTACCTTTGCCCGATTCACTGGTAACCGTCAATGTGCCGCCCAGTTGAGCGATCCGCTCCGACATCCCGGCCATTCCGCGTTGTCCCTCACGACCCGGGTCCGTGGCCGGCGCGAAACCCTGACCGTCGTCACTGATCGATAATGTCAGACCCTGAGGCAAACGTTGCAGGCAGACCAGCAGATTCTTTGCTTGGGCATGCCTGAGAATATTGGTGACCGCCTCCTGGGTAATGCGAAACGCCGCCACGGCCATTTCTTCCGGAATACCGGTCAGGCGTTGATGGCAGTCCAGGCTCCAATGCACGGAGGTATTGGCCAGCGTCTTGAGCAAATGCGCACGTAGACTGGCTTCCAGTCCAAGGCTGGTCAATTGCCGTGGATTGAGGATGGCCGACACGTCGCGGACCTTGGCGAGGGTTTCCTCCAGGGTGTCGCACAGTATCGAGCATTGCCCCTGGAGTTCTTCCGGCATTCGGCGTTTGAGCCAGTCACTTTGAAGTTTGGCTGCGGTGAGCAATTGGCCGATGTCGTCATGCAGTTCTCGGCTGAGCCGGTGACGTTCGTTTTCCTGGACTTCGAGCAAGCGATCGGCCAGTTCCTGGGGTTGAAACTTGATTGACTTGCGCGACAGCCGATATTGCACCCAGACACAGCTCAAGGCAGCGATATTGAGCCCCAGCAGAGCCAGTGGCAGCTGAGTGGAAAGGCAATAGACCAGCAGGCAGCCGAGCGTGGAGCAGGCACATAACAAAAGCGTGAACCGGCGCGCGTTTTCTCGGGACGGTGGCCACGTGGCGATTGACTTGAGGCTGGCGTACATAGCGGATGGAGCCAATGGATGTTCGCTGCGGGCAGACCGGTCATGCGGGCTGACGGGTCTCTATTTTGTAATGTTGTACATCGACTTCAATGCTGCACAATTTCTGTATAAGAAATTCAGTCTGGAACTTCATCGACTGTAGCCGTGGCAATCAAATTGCCATTAATTGACGCCAACTAATGGGCGTCATAGTACCACTTAAGATACCGTTGGTCGCGTATGCGATATATGTCCCGGGGAGTCAGGATGCAAGGCATTCTGGGCGTGACTTCCACATTGGAAAAGTGTGGTTTTTGTCGTGGGAGAGAGGTCGGTTTCCCTTGGTTCTTGTCTTTCGATACCAGGAAAAACCCTGTTCAAGACAAGCAATCAAATGCCGAAAGGGATAGTTGTTTGATCGCAGTTGTCGTTAATTGATATGCGATATTCAATTGCGACATGCGCGTGCTCAAGGTGCCGCGCAATCATAACCGTAGAATGTGGTTTAAGCCTGCCGCTCCATGTAGGGAACGAGTGTGAACGGTTTGGAATTAACCGGGAGTTGAAACTGAGTTCGGCCGACCTGGAAGGCAAAGGCTTCGATCAGCGTTGTCTGCTCACTTTCATCCAGGCTGAGTTGGCCGGTGCTCTGGTCGATCAGTTCAAGTTGCCAGGCGATCAGGGTCAGGCAGTCTTTCAGCGCGCCCAGGGCTTCGTCATGCAGGTCCATGTGACTCTGCGCATGATTGAGCAGGCCATGGATGTGCAGCGAAAACTCCGAAACGGCTGCCAGCGCCAGTGCATCCGCCTTGCTGGCCAGTTTTAGGAGAGTACTGAGCAGGCAGTCGATGGCGTCCTTGTCATTGCTGATCAGTTGCAGATGACTGAGGCATTCCTCGGTTTTCGCCAGGAGCAATTCGGCTTCGACGAGAAATTCCGGGACCCGCTTTGCCCACTCTGTACGATTGTTTGGCATGCTTATCTCCACAACGTCATGACTAATGAGGGGATGTCGTGTGTGTCGACGAGGACGACGGGCGTCCCGACGTAACCGTTTCGTCGTGAGATCGCGTTCCGGCCGGCCGGCATGCCGGTGGGGGAACTACTTGTTGAGGGGGTGGATAACCACTGACCTGCGATCGCACACAAAAGCCTGACTCCATTCATGCAATGAGAATGGCGTCACATTAATGGCTATTGGATATTGCGAATATCAGGTTGTGCCTGATTGTTGCTAGGGGAATCCCTTATGCAGCAGAACTTATTGCGCAAACTATGGTCGCGTCACAGAGACTGTAGCAGATGAAATCACAACGCCAGTAAAGCATGATGTTAATGTGACATCAATGTTTGAGCGTGGCGTTTTAGAGGGGGTCAAGGTCTGGCAAAACCAGCCGATAACCCTCTATCTAATGAATTCATCAGTACAAGCCCAGGAGTCATTGATGGCTGGCATTCTCGATACGGTAGACCAACGTACGCAACTGGTGGGTGAGAATCGCCTGGAAATTCTCATGTTCCGGCTCGCCGGGCGGCAATTGTTCGCGATCAACGTGTTTAAAGTGCAGGAAGTGCTGCAACTGCCGAAGTTGACCCTGATGCCGCAGCGTCATCCGTTCGTATGCGGCGTGGTCAACCTGCGTGGCCAGACCCTGCCGGTGATCGACCTGTCCCAGGCCATCGGTATGCGTCCGTTGGTGCCGGGTCCGAACAGTACGATTATCGTCACCGAGTACAACCGTTCCGTGCAGGCCTTCCTGGTCGGTGGCGTGGACCGCATCGTCAACATGAACTGGGAAGCGATTCTGCCTCCGCCAACCAGCGCCGGCCGCCAGCATTACCTGACCGCCATCAGCAAGGTCGACGATCAGTTGGTGGAAATCATCGACGTGGAAAAAGTCCTGGCCGAGATCGTCCCTTACAACGCCAAGGTATCGCGCGACAAACTGGAGGATCCGGTACTGGAGCGCGCCCGTGGCCGTGAAGTGCTGCTGGTGGATGACTCCAATGTGGCCTTGGCACAATTGCGCGATACCCTGGGTCAGTTGGGCGTGAAAATGCACATTGCCAGCGATGGTTTGAAGGCCTTGAACATGCTCAAGGCCTGGGCCGACACGGGCGTGAACATGACCGACAAACTGCTGATGGTCTTCACCGACGCGGAAATGCCGGAGATGGACGGCTATCGCCTGACCACGGAAATCCGTAACGATCCACGCCTGCGTGGCCTTTATGTGGTGCTGCACACGTCGTTGTCCGGCAGCTTCAACGACTCGATGGTCAAGAAGGTCGGTTGCGACAACTTCCTCTCCAAATTCCAGCCGGACAAACTCGTCGACGTGGTGCGCCAGCGCCTGATGCTCGATGCGGTTCCAGCCTGACCCTGTCCTTGTAGGAGCGAGTCTGCTCGCGATGGATGTCAACGATAACGCGTGCAGTCTGACTGAACGCGTTGTCCGGAATCCACACGTGTCTTTGCTCTTTGATTCGCCGATCAAGCTCGTATAGGGTGACGTTTTTGCCCACAGGGAGCTGGTCATGCTGCGTCTGAGTGCGCTTTATCGTTATCCGTTGAAGTCCGGCAAAGGCGAGGTCCTGCAACAGGTGGGTCTCGACAAGCTGGGGCTGGACGGCGATCGACGCTGGATGCTGGTGGACGAGGCCAGCGGTCGCTTCCTGACTCAACGTGCGGTGGCGCAGATGAGCCAGTTGTCGGCGTTGTGGAATGCCGAAGGCGGCCTGACGCTCAGCGCGCCAGGCCATTCGCCGATCGAAATCGCTTTGCCAGGCAGCGACGCTGAGCTGCGCGGCGTGACCATATGGCGCGACACCTTGCGTGTGCCGGATGCCGGCGACGCGGCGGGCGCCTGGGTCAGCGAATTCATCGGAAAGCCCACGCGTCTGGTGCAAGTGCCAATGGACCGCGCGCGGATCACCCAGGCCGGCTACGGCAAGGACGACGATCAGGTGGCTTTCGCCGATGGCTTCCCATTGCTGCTGATCGGTCAGGCTTCGCTGGAGGACCTGTCGCGGCGAGTTGGCCGTCCGCTGGAGATGCTGCGTTTCCGTCCCAATCTGGTGATCGAAGGCAGTGAGGCGTACGCCGAGGATGGCTGGAAGCGCATTCGCATTGGCGAAGTCGAGTTTCGCGTGGTCAAGTCGTGCTCGCGCTGCATCCTGACCACCATCGACCCGCAAACCGGTGAACGCAGCGAAGACCGCGAACCGCTGGCGACTCTGCAGAAGTACCGTGCCGAAGCGGATGGCGCAATGTTCGGTCAGAACCTGGTCAATGACGGCAACGGTCGGCTGGAAGTGGGTATGCCGGTAGAAGTCCTCGAATAACGGCACCGCACAACGAAAAATGCCCGTGTCCAAGGACACGGGCATTTTTTGCGCTGTGTAAACCCAGGGTTTTAGCCGCGGTATTCGCACAGGTAAGCGGTGTCGACGGTCACTTTCAGCTGGAACTTGCTGTTGGCAGGTACGTTGAACTGGCTGCCGGCGGCGAAGGTTTCCCAGTCAGTGCTATCGGGCAGCTTGACGGTCAGGGCGCCGGACACAACGTGCATGATTTCACGCTGGGCGGTGCCGAATTCATATTCGCCCGGTGCCATGACGCCGATGGTCGCCGGACCTTCAGCGGTGCCAAAGGCGATCGACTTGACGGTGCCGTCGAAGTACTCGTTGACTTTAAACATGGGCGATTCCTCGAAAAGGGCTAAAAAGGGCCGGCCAGTATGCACAAGGCCTTTGTTGGCGTCACCTGTCTAAAGCGGCAGAACCAGCGGTAGCAGCCGTGCGGTATTGCGCGCATCTTCCAGCGCCCGGTGTTGCTGGCCGGTGAACTGTAAGCCGGCCAGTTGCAGGGCGCCATTGAGCCCCAGCGGGCGCTCCAGTCGCCGGGCCTTGGCAAAGCGTTGTTTGAGATTCATGTGCTGAACCCGACTGAGCACGCTGTCGAGTTGCAGGCGCTGCCATTCCTGGAGCAGCTGTTTGCGATCGTAATCGCCCCAACTGGCCCAGCCTTCAAGACGGCTGTGATGTTGGCCGAGCCAGCGCTCGAACGCCGGCCAGACTTCGCCAAGGGGCTGCGCATTATCGATGTTGGGTTGGGTGATGTGCGTCAGCTCCCGGCAAAACGGGGTCAGCAACGGCCTGCGCAACGGCCGGACGAAGCGTTGGAAGTGGTCCACTTCGCGCCCTTTGCGGTCCACCAGAGTGGCGCCGATTTCGATGATTTCCATTTCCGTTATCGGCCAACCACCCTCGTCGGTGGTGGCCTCCAGATCAATGACCAGCCAATGAGGCATCGCAGGCTTCCTGGTATCCGCGTCCTGATAGGGTCTGAGCGTAGCCAAACCCGGCGAATCCGCCTAGCGGCTTATTCAACCTCCAACAAAATCTGACGATTCTTTACCTGATCACCGACCTGCACCTGCAAGCGCTTGAGTACGCCGTCGATGCCGGACTTGAGTGGATGCTCCATTTTCATGGCCTCCAGCACCACCAGCAACTGACCTTTGCTGACCTGGCTGCCTTCACTGACCAGTACGTCGACAATCGCGCCATCCATCGGCGCCTTGAGGGTACCGCTGCTGACACTGGACTGAATGTTGACCAAAGCCTGGGTCCGGTCCTCAAGTCGCAGGTTACCGGGTCGGGTAAACAGGCACAGCCGCCCGGCCTCCAATCGGTAGGCATGGCGTTGGCGGATGCCGTCGATTTCCAGTGTGGCCCAGCGCCCGTCGCACTCGATCACGCGCAGTACAAGCTCGCGGCTGATCGCTTGAATCCTATAGGCCTCGCCCGGCACCCCGTTCAATGCCACCGACCATTCCTGATCCTCCAAGCCAAGGCGATAACTCAGCGGCACACTGGCGTTGTTCCGCCACCCGGCCAGCGAGCTGCAGTGCGCCTGAGCCGAGGCGTGGTAGAGCAGGGCGGCGGCAATCGCCAGTTCTTCGGCGCTGGGCCTATGAGGGTGCAGGCACGGATGATCGGCGAAATGTTGCGCGATGAATCCAGTGCTGAATTCACCGCTGATGAATTGTGGATGTTGCAGCAGGCTGGCGAGCAGGCGCTGATTGCTTTGCACCCCCAGCAACACGCTGTCCTGCACCGCCCGCAGCAGCTTGCGCCGGGCTTCTTCGCGGGTGGCGCCGTGAGCGATGATCTTGCCGAACATCGGGTCATAGAAGGGGCTGACGTGCTGACCTTCGATCAAGCCGTGGTCGATTCGCACGCCATCTTTCAGCGCTGGCTCCCAGGCTGAGATGTGTCCGGTTTGCGGCAGAAAACCTTGCGCAGGATCTTCGGCATACACGCGCACTTCCATGGCGTGACCGGTGAGCAGCACCTGCTCCTGACGCAGCGGCAGCGGTTGTCCATCGGCGATGTTCAGTTGCCAGGCCACCAGATCCAGGCCGGTGATCAGTTCGGTGACCGGGTGTTCCACTTGCAGGCGGGTGTTCATCTCCAGGAAGTAAAACTTTCCGTGTGTATCCAGCAGGAACTCCACGGTGCCCGCACCCACGTAATTCACCGCACGCCCGGCCTTGAGCGCCGCTTCGCCCATGGCCTGGCGCAACTCGCAGGTCATCACCGGGCAGGGCGCTTCTTCGATGACTTTCTGATGGCGGCGCTGGATCGAGCAATCGCGTTCGCCGAGGTAGATCAGGTTGCCGTGCTGGTCGCCGAACAGTTGCACCTCGACATGCCGTGGATCGATCAGCGCCTGTTCGAGGATCAGTTCATCACTGCCGAAACCGTGCTGGGCTTCGGAGCGTGCGGTGCGGATTTGCTCAAGCAAATGGCTGGCGTCGTGTACAAGGCGCATGCCGCGCCCGCCGCCGCCCGCGCTGGCCTTGATCATCAATGGATAGCCGATGCGTTCGGCTTCGCGGCTCAGGGCCTCGTCATCCTGTTCGGCGCCTTGATAGCCTTTGATGCACGGCACGCCTGCTTCGAGCATGGCGATTTTCGACAGGCGTTTGCTGCCCATCAGTTCGATGGCTTGCGGACTGGGGCCGATGAAGGTAATACCAGCCTGTTGGCAGGCGAGGGCGAAGCCGGCATTTTCCGAAAGGAACCCGTAGCCCGGATGGATCGCATCCGCACCAGTACGTCGGGCCGCATCGATGATCGCCGGGATATTCAGGTAAGACTGTTGCACCGGGGCCGGGCCGATGTGTACGGCTTCGTCGGCCATCTGCACATGCAGCGCATCGGCATCGGCGTCGCTGAACACGGCAACGGTACGATAGCCCAGCGCCTGGGCGGTGCGCTGGATGCGGCAGGCGATTTCACCGCGGTTGGCGATGAGGATTTTGTTGAGTCCGGGCATGTTCTATTCCCTGGGTTGTTGCGGTGAATTTGATCGCCTCATCGCTGGCAAGCCTGCGATGCTGATGCTTTTAAGAGGCCCACCCCGGTTTACGCTTTTGCACAAAGGCCATGGTGCCCTCGACCCCTTCAACCCCGGTCACTGCGTCGCTGAACCATTGAGCTGCTTGATCCAGCAGCTCATCCGATGGCTGTGCCGCGCTCGCCAACAACAGCTTTTTCGTCGCCGCATTCGCCCCCGGCGCGCAGCACAGCACATGCGCCAACACTTCATCGAGACGCTCGGCCAGTGCTTGTGGGTCATGCTCAACGAAATGCACCAGCCCCATTCGCCGCGCCTGGGTGCCATCGAAACGTGCGGCGGTCAGCGCCAGGCGTCTGGCTTGGGTCAGGCCGATGCGCTGCACCACGAACGGCGCGATCTGCGCCGGCAACAGGCCGAGGCTGGTTTCCGGCAGACCGAATTGCGCTGAATGATCGGCCATGGCGACATCGCTGACACAGGCCAGGCCAAAACCACCACCGAGCACTGCGCCTTGCAGCACAGTGATCACCACTTGCGGCGCCTGTTGCACTTCTTGCAGCAGGGCACCGAAAACCCGGTTCAAATCACGGTGTGCGCTCGACCCTTGAGCGCGGGCATTGGCCATGTCCTTGATGTCGCCACCGGCACAGAAATGCCCGCCGGCACCACCGATGACAATCGCACGAATGGCGCGGTCATCGTGCACCGCCCCCAGCACCGCGCGCAGTTCGGTGACCATCTGCAAGCTCATCGCATTGCGGCTTTGCGGGCGATTGAGAGTGATGTGCAGCACGCCGTTGTGCAGTTCCAGCAAGAGCGTTTCGCAAACTGGCAGGGTGCTCATTTCTTTTTCCCCGGCAGGATGCCCATGAGTTTGCAGATGATCCCCAGCATGATTTCATCGGCGCCGCCGCCAATCGACACCAGCCGCACATCGCGGTAAGCGCGGGCCACCGGGTTGTCCCACATGAAGCCCATGCCGCCCCAGTATTGCAGACAACTGTCGCTGACTTCGCGGCCCAAACGACCGGCCTTGAGTTTGGCCATGGACGCCAGGCGCGTGACGTCCTGGCCTTTGACGTATTGTTCCGTGGCCTGATAGACCAGCGCCCGCAGGCATTCGATTTCGGTTTGCAGTTCGGCCAGGCGGAAGTGAATGACCTGGTTGTCGATCAACGCACTGCCAAACGTCTTGCGCTCCTTGCAGTACTCGATGGTGCTGTCGACGCAGTACTCCAGGCCCTTGATCATGTTCGCCGCGCCGAACAGGCGTTCCTCCTGGAACTGCAGCATCTGCATCATGAACCCCGCACCTTCATGGCCGATGCGGTTGCGCTGCGGCACACGCACGTTGTCGAAAAACACCTGGGCGGTTTCTGAGCTGCGCATGCCGAGCTTGTCCAGAGGCGAGCTGAGGCTGATCCCCGGCGTGTTCATTGGCACCATGATCAGCGACTTGTTGATGTGCGGTTTGTCGTCCGAAGTGTTGGCCAGCAGGCAGATGAAATCGGCGCTGGGCGAGTTGGTGATCCACATCTTGCTGCCGTTGATCACGTAGTCGTCGCCGTCCTTGCGCGCGGTGGTTTTCAAACCGGCCACGTCGGAACCGGCACCGACTTCGGAAACGCCGATGCAGCCAACCTGCTCGCCGCTGATGGCCGGGCGCAGGAACTCGTCGCGCAATTCATCGGAGCCGAAACGGGCGAGGGCCGGGGTGCACATGTCGGTCTGCACGCCGATGGACATCGGAATGCCGCCGCAATGAATCGTGCCGAACTCTTCGGCCGCGACAATCGAATAGCTGTAGTCCAGCCCCATGCCGCCAAATTTTTCCGGTTTGGAAATGCCCAGCAGGCCGAGGTCGCCGGCCTTGCGGAAAACCTCGTGGATGGGGAAGCGCCCGGCCTTTTCCCATTCCTCGACGTGCGGGTTGATCTCGTGCTCGACGAATTGGCGGACGGTGCGGCGCAGTGCTTCGTGTTCCTGGGTGAAGATCATTTTTATTGTTCTCCTCTGATCGCCCTTAGAAGCGGGCTACACCAAAACTGTTGGCTTGCAGCGGCCGCACTTCGGCCTCGTAACAGATATCCAGCAAGTAACCGAGCAAGGTCCGGGTATCGCGCGGGTCGATCAAGCCGTCGTCCCACAGGTTGGCGCTGCCGTAGAGCGCCGTGGACTGGCTGTCGAGTTTCTGCGCGGTGACCTGTTCCAGCATGTCGAGCATTTTCGGGTCGGGCACCAGGCCGTCCTTGGCCTGTTTGGCCTCGGTGACAATACGCAGCACTTTGCCCGCCTGTGCGCCGCCCATCACGGCGGTGCGGCTGTTGGGCCAGGCGAAGATGAAACGCGGATCGAGGCCGCGGCCGCACATCGCGTAATTGCCGGCGCCATAGGAACCGCCGACAACGATGGTCAGTTTCGGCACTCGAGCGTTGGCCACTGCCTGGATCATCTTGGCGCCGTGCTTGATCACGCCCTGTTGCTCCGATTCGGTGCCGACCATGAACCCGGTGGTGTTGTGGAAAAACAGCAATGGAGTCTGGCTCTGGTCGCACAGCTGAATGAACTGCGCAGCCTTGCTCGCGCCTTTGGGCGTGATCGGGCCGTTGTTGCCGATGAAGCCGCAGGCGCGACCCTGGATTTTCAGTTGACCGCAAACGGTCTGCTGATCGAACTCGGCCTTGAACTCGAGGAAGTTCGAGCCGTCGGCGATACGGGCGATGATTTCGCGCACGTCGTAAGGTTTTTTCGGGTCATCCGGGATCAGCCCCAACAGTTCGTCGACGGGGTAGAGCGGTTCCTCCCAGTGGCGTTCGAGCAGCCGTTGCAATTGCTCGTTCCAGGGCAACAGGCCGACGATTTCGCGCACCTGACGCACGCCATCGGCATCGTTTTCCGCCAGGTATTCGGCGGTGCCGGCGATTTGCGCGTGCATCTCGGCGCCGCCGAGCTCTTCGTCAGTGGCGACTTCACCGGTTGCCGCTTTCAGCAGCGGCGGCCCGGCGAGAAACAGTTTGGCCTTGCCGCGCACCACCACCACATAGTCTGACAACCCCGGCTGATAGGCGCCGCCCGCCGTGGCCGAGCCGTGCACCACGGTAATCTGCGGCAAGCCCATGGCCGACATCCGTGCCTGATTGGCAAAGCAGCGCGCGCCTTCGACGAAAATTTCCGCCGCGTAGTTGAGGTTGGCGCCGCCGCTTTCGGCGAGGGTGATCACCGGGAGTTTGTTTTCCATGGCGATCTGTTGCAGGCGTAGGGACTTTTTCAAGCCGCTGGGGGAAATGGTCCCGCCCTTGATCGCGCTGTTGTTCGCCACCACCAGCACCCGCACGCTGGAGACGTAACCGATGCCGGCGATCAAGCCGCCGCCAGCCGAGCTGCCGTCCTTGTCGTCGTGCAGTTTGTAGCCCGCCAGGCTGGCCAGTTCGAGAAACGGTGCGCCGGGGTCCAGCAGCAGATTGAGGCGCTCACGGGGCAGCAATTGTCCGCGTTTGTCGAATTTTGGTTTGGCTTCTGCGGCCTTGTTCAGCAGGTTTTGTTCGAGCGTGCGAACTTGCTCGATGGCGCTCAGCATCGCCGCATGGTTCTGGGCGAACTGCTCGCTGTGGGGATCGAGTTGCGACTGAATCACCGGCATGGGTTATTCCTTATCCTTGAGGACATCAGGAATGTAGGCGCGGTGAAAGCCGTTATACGACTCGCTGTTCGTCGCCTTGTGAATCGGCCATGCACGACCGCCAAGGCTGGCGGCACCGTCGATGCGCAGAGTACTGCCGCTGATGAAAGCCGCCGCCGGGCTGAGCAGGAAAACGATCGCCGCGCTGACTTCCGATTCGGTGCCGATGCGCTTGAGCGGCACGTGTTCGCGCAAGGTCGGAATCACTGCCTTGAACGCACCTTCATAGGTGTCCATGCCACTGGACGCGATCCAGCCCGGCGCTACGGCGTTGACCCGCACACCGGCGTGACCCCATTCGAACGCGGCGGTCTTGGTCAGGTTGTCCATACCCGAACGCGCCGCACCCGAATGGCCCATGCCGGGCATGCCGCCCCACATGTCGGCGAGCATGTTGACGATGGCGCCGCCGTGCTTGCTCATCGACTGATTGAACACTTCCCGGGCCATGAGGAAGCCGCCGACCAGGTTGGTGCGCATCACCGTTTCGAAACCCTTCTGGTTGATCGAGGCCAGGGGCGACGGGTATTGCCCGCCGGCATTGTTCACCAGACCGTGAATCGGCCCGTGCTTGTTGATCAGTTGGCTGACCAGGTGCGTCACCGCTTCTTCCTCGCGAATGTCGCAGGTGCTCCAGTCAGCCTTGCCACCGTCTTGGACAATCTCGGTGGCGACACATTTCAGCGTGTCGGCCTTGCGCCCGACCAGAATCACATGGGCACCGAGGGCCGCCAGTTCGTGAGCGGTGCAGCGACCGATGCCACTGCCGCCACCGGTGACGATGATGGTCTGACCGGCAAACAGATCAGTTCTGAAAATCGAATCGTAGGCCATGGTGGCTGTCCTCTATTTGACCTGGTCGGCGATGCGCTGCGGCACCGGAATCTGGATCTCCAGCAGTTGCTGGGCGAAGGCTTTGCCTTGCGGGTCGATGCGCAGGCTGGCGACGCCACCGCCGCCGAGGGCGTTTTCCAGGAGGAAATTCAGGCTATGAGTGGCGGGTAAATACCAGCGTTCGACGCGACCGTGCACCGGGTCGAGGACATGGTTCATCCAGTCGACGATCACCTCCGGCGTCAACGCCTCGGCAATCCACGGCAGGTACTCGGGCTCGCGGGCCATGACACCAATGTTGCTGTGATTGCCTTTGTCGCCCGAGCGCGCCACCGCAAGTTTGACCAGGGCCACGCTGGCATCGGCCGGGCCGTCGGGTTTGGGTGGTTCGAGCGGTGCGGGCAAGTCGTGGGTATCGAGCACATCAACGGCGGGCAGGGCGCACGGGTGGCGTTGACCCATGAAATCAATTGCCAGCGAACAGGCGGTTTTGTCGATCAGGAACGAGAACAGTCTGATCAATGGATAGACAGTAGGACGACCGCCGACAATCCCGGTCAGCCCCGGCGCCATACCCGTGGCGGCCTGGGCGATTTCCCGGGAGAACACGATCAGCGCCTGTTTGTTTGGGTGACGCACCGCGAGTTTGATCACCACCTCGCGGCTGTCTGAGCGCTGGCCGTGGGGACCGTAAGTGGCCTCGCTGCCGAGCAGTTCGATGCTCACGTCACTGTAGGGTGCCCAGCCACGCTGAGTGAAAATTTCTGAGGTCTTGTTGATGATCGCCGCACTGACTCGCCGCGCCTTGTCCACCGCGTCGATGCCGGCGATCAGGCAACTGGCGGTGCAACGGAAACCGTCCGGGTAAGTGGCACTGACCTTGTACTGGTCGGTCGGTGGCAGGCCTTTTGCGCCGTGCACTTGCACTGCGTTCTTGCCCTGCTGATGCAGTTTGACCTGAGTGAAATCACAGACCACATCAGGCAGCAGGTACGCCCGTGGATCGTCGATTTCATAGAGCATCTGTTCACCCACCGTCAGTGGCGTCACCAGGCCACCGGAGCCCTCGGGTTTGCTGACGACGAACTGGCTGTCGGCGCTGACTTCGACGATGGGGAAACCGATGTGTTCGTAGTCGGGCACATCGCGCCAATCGGTGAAGTTGCCGCCGGTGCACTGCGCGCCGCATTCGATGATGTGTCCGGCCAGCGCAGCCTGGGCCAGTTTGTCGTAATCGTGCCACGACCAGTTGAACTCATGCACCAGCGCGGCGCTGACCACTGCGCTGTCGACCACGCGTCCGGTGATCACGATGTCCGCCCCCAGCCGCAGGGCTTCGACAATGCCGGGCGCGCCAAGGTAAGCGTTGGTCGAGACGCACATCGGTGGCAGCGGCGCACCGCTGAACATTTCATGGATGCCATGTGTGCTCAATTGCTTGAATTGCGGTTGCAGGTCATCACCCAACAGCACGGCGATCTTCAATGAAACGCCGGCCCTGGCGCAGGCCGCTTGCAGGGCGGCAGCGCAGGCTTGCGGGTTGACCCCGCCGGCATTGCTGATGACGCGGATTTTTTGTTCGGCGAGCTGAGTGAGCAGCGGGCTTAGGACTTCAATGAAATCGCTGGCGTAGCCGGCGTGGGGATCTTTCATCCGCGCACCGGCCATGATCGACAGGGTGATTTCGGCCAGATAATCGAAAACCAGATAGTCCAGACGCCCGCCTTCCACCAGTTGCGCGGCGGCGGTCGAGGTATCGCCCCAGAAGGCGCTGGCGCAGCCAATGCGAATGGTTCTCGGTGTAGTCGATTCCATAACCACCTCCAACAGAGTGACTCGAGACTACCAAGCAAGCGCTTGGTTTGTAAACGACAGAAATATCTTCTGCCCGAGCGCTTGCTTGGTTGCATCCGTCAGCTTAAATTGCCCGCGCAACCCCGCTGTTTTAGCGGTGATCACGACTGTAGGAGAGAACGGGTGGATGAGCAAAAAGCCCTGAGGGTCATGCGAGAATTGGTCGACAGCGGCCAGTTGACCGATCCGGACAGTGCGCGTGGCAAGTTGCTGCAAGTAGCGGCTCACCTGTTTCGCAATAAAGGTTATGAGCGCACCACTGTGCGCGATTTGGCCGGCGCCGTGGGCATTCAGTCGGGGAGCATTTTTCATCACTTCAAAAGCAAGGACGAAATCCTGCGCGCCGTGATGGAAGAGACCATCCACTACAACACCGCATTGATGCGTGCAGCCATCGCCGAGGCCGGCAGCGTGCGCGAGCGGGTGCTGGCGCTGATCCGTTGCGAGTTGCAGTCGATCATGGGCGGCAGCGGCGAGGCCATGGCGGTGCTGGTCTACGAATGGCGTTCGCTGTCCGAGGATGGCCAGGAAAAAGTCCTGGCCCTGCGGGACATCTATGAAGACATCTGGCTCCAGGTGCTGGGTGAGGCCAAGACTGCCGGGTTCATACGTGGTGATGTGTTCATCACTCGACGGTTTTTGACCGGGGCGCTGTCCTGGACCACCACCTGGTTTCGTGCCGGCGGCAGCATGAGTCTCGATCAGTTGGCCGACGAGGCGTTGATCCTGGTGCTTGAGGAAAAATAATTAGTTTGTGTTGGTCGGCGGGAAACTGGCTAACTGGGCGAAACCGCCTAGCTTGAATGCATTGATGCAGTATTTTGGGGAGTGGCTTTTCTTGATGTCTTCGCCAATTCGGACGGCTTCGCGGCTTTTGCTGACAGCGCTTGTGGCGTTATGGCTTCTGCCGTCCCAGGCTGCACAACTGGTGCGGATCGGTGCCGCACATTTTCCACCTTATACCGTGCGCCCTGAAAAAGGCGCTGATACGGGGTTACTGCCGCAACTGGCGGAAGCGCTCAATGCCCTGCAAAGCGACTACCGATTCGTGTTGGTGCCTACCTCGATTCCTCGACGCTTCGGTGACTTCAAGCAAGGCCGGATCGACATGGCGATCTTCGAAAATCCCGCCTGGGGCTGGAAAGACATTCCCCACACCGATGTCGACATGGGGCTCGAAGATGCCGAAATTTTTGTCGCGCAACGCCAACTCGAGGGCGAATCGGTTCGCCAGCAAGACTATTTTGCCGACCTGACGGGCAAGCGTCTGGCACTGTTCAGTGGCTATCACTACGAATTCGCCAATTTCAACGCCGAGCCTCAGTACCTCGCCAAAAACTACAACGCCACGCTGACCTATTCCCATGACAGCAATCTGCTGATGGTGTTGCGCGGTCGTGCCGACATCGCGCTGGTGACTCGCTCTTACCTGACCGACTATTTTTTGCGCAACCTGAATGTCGGCAAAGAGTTCCTGGTGTCCGATCGCATCGATCAGGTTTATCACCATTACGCCATCCTGCGCCCGGCCGCGCCGATCACGGGCGAGGCGTTCGGCAAATTGCTGCAAGGGTTGCGGGACAACGGCCAGATGCTGAAGATTTTCGATCCGTACAAGATTGCGATCGTGCCGGTTACGGGCACGCCTTGATCGACGCCGCCTAAATTTCCGGCGTCGGCTCACGTCACATCGTTGAACTGTCGACGATTATCGTGAGCCCGACCCATGTCCAATCTGAATGACCTGACTGCCCTTGCCTTACCCTCAGGCAGCCGTCTTGTAGCCGATGAAACCGAAACCCGGCTGAGCCTCAACCTTGACGGCCAACCGCTGATCGAGCTGCGGCTGACCCGTGACCCCGAGCCACAACTGCAACTGCAAGAGCGCTTCGCTCGCCCGAACAGTCAGGCCTTGTGGGCTGCCTGTTATTGGCTGTTCGCCCGTCATCCGGACTGCCAGCGTCTGGCCTGGCATCTCGATGAAACCCCGACCGAGTCTCTGCTCAGCGGTTTGCTGATCCCCACGGAAACTGCCGGTCACTATCGCTGTGAGCGCACCTTGTTCTGGCAATTGCCGCAGCCCTGGCTGGGGCAGTCGTTGACTCGTGGGTACCCGCAGCAAATGGTCATCAGTGGCGGCAAGCGCCATCCGCTACGCCCGTTGAAGCCGCGGGGCGAAGTCTATCGGCGTTTTGATGCACGGCTCGGGATGTGGATTTCCCTGCGCACCGTGGACCTCGACCTCGATCTGGCCCGGTTCAATCGTTGGCAGAACAGTGCGCGGGTCGCGAGTTTCTGGCAGGAGGAGGGCAGTCTTGAACAACACCGGGAGTACCTGAGCAAACTCGACGCCGATCCACACACATTGACGCTGATCGGCTGTTTCGATGATCAGCCGTTCGCCTATTTCGAAGCCTATTGGGCCAAGGAAGACCGCATCGCACCGTTCTACGATGCCGGTGACTACGACCGTGGCATTCACATGCTGGTCGGCGAAGAAAATCACCGTGGTCCGCACAAGGTGGCGAGCTGGTTATCGGCGCTGGTGCACTTCCTGTTTCTCGATGATCCGCGCACCCAACGAGTGGTCGCCGAGCCTCGCGCCGACAACGGCAAGATGATCGGGTATATGCAGGGGCAGCGGTTTTATTGCGAGAAAGAGTTCGACTTCCCGCACAAGCGTGCAGCGTTGATGGCGCTGGGGCGTGAGCGGTTTTTTGATCGGTGTGGGTTGGTGTGAGTCCGTCATCGCTAGCAGCTAGCTCCCACAGTGGGTCTTCGGTAAACACAGATTGTGTGAACACCAGAGATCAATTGTGGGAGCTAGCCTGCTAGCGATTGTGGCGACGCAAATTTCAGAGCTTAACGACGAGCAATGCTGTCTGCTCGGGTACCCGACACTTTGCGGCAATGCACCAGCGCATCGCGAATCATGAAGTTCACCAGGGTCGGCGAGACGCCGAGTTCCTTGGCGATGTCCTTCTGCGGCACACCGTGCAGGCGGTACATCTCGAAGGCATAACGGGTTCGGCTCGGGAGCTCTGTCAGCGCGTCGGCGATGTTTTCCAGGGTCGAAAAATTGATGTGCGACGTTTCCGGTGAAGCCCCCTGAATCACCACGTTCAGACCTTCCTCTTCAGGCCCGGAATACTTCTGCTCCAGTGCCTGCTTGCGGTAGTGATCGATCGCCAGATTGCGCACGATCTGGAACAGATAGCTGAGTTGAGCCTTGAACGAGGACGTGATCTGCGGCGCCGACTGGAGCCGGAAAAACGCGTCCTGCACCACGTCTTCAGCGCGTGATCGGCAGCCGGTGATGCGGGCTGCAATCTTGACCAGAATCAGTCGATTGTCGACGAATGCCTGAAGTAGCGGCGAATCGCACCTGCTTGTGGAGACTTGTTCCGTCATGGAAATCACCCTGCTGCCAAAAGGTTAGTGGGACGACAAAAAGACCGGGGCCGTCCTACACATCGAGCGACAAATTATGTTGAATGATAATGATTGTCAATTGAGAAAGAGAACTAATGCTCCGCAAAGGTGCAGAGTGAGAACTGCGACACGCTGACACACCCCCGACCTGCCTGGCGTTCAAGCCTGCCGACTAATTATTTCAAGACGCCATCCGTTCTCATTGGTGAATGGCTCCGGGCTGCAGCCCCGGACACAACTGCATTGTCAATGCCTTGCGCGGTCGGCGAAGACCGCGTCCTGCGCGCCCTTGAATGGGGCGTGATGTAAGAAAACCGATTCCATTTGCAAGCCGAATTCAGGCAGGAAACCTCATGACCGACGCGTTCGAACTCCCCAGCACACTGGTCCAAGCCCTTCAGCGCCGCGCGGCCCTGACGCCGGATCGGGTGGCCTTGCGTTTTCTCGCCGAAACCCAGGATCAGGCTGTGGTACTCAGTTATCGCGAACTGGATCAGCGCGCACGAACGATTGCCGGTGCATTGCAGGCCGAGGCTGATTTTGGCGACCGCGCGGTGCTGTTGTTTCCCAGTGGCCCGGATTACGTTGCGGCGTTCTTTGGTTGCCTGTATGCCGGCGTGATTGCGGTGCCGGCCTATCCGCCGGAGTCGAGCAAGCGTCATCACCAGGAGCGTTTGCTGTCGATCATCAGTGACGCCGAACCGCGCCTGTTGCTGACCAGCGCCGATCTGCGCGATGCCTTGCTGCAAATCGAAGGGGCGCCGCCGCTGCTGTGTGTCGATACCCTCGACAGCGCGATGGCCGAGCGTTGGGTCGCGGCGGATCTGCAAGACGATCACATCGCCTTCCTGCAATACACCTCCGGCTCCACGGCATTGCCCAAAGGCGTGCAAGTCAGCCACGGCAACCTGGTGGCCAACGAACTGCTGATCCGTCACGGTTTCGGCATCGACCTGAACCCTGATGACGTGATCGTCAGCTGGCTGCCGCTGTACCACGACATGGGCTTGATCGGCGGTTTGCTGCAACCGATTTTCAGTGGCGTGCCGTGCGTGTTGATGTCGCCGGCGTACTTCCTTGGCCGGCCATTGCGCTGGCTCGAAGCGATCAGCGAATACGGCGGCACCATCAGCGGCGGGCCGGACTTTGCCTATCGTTTGTGCTGTGAGCGGGTCAGTGAATCAGCGCTGGCGCGCCTCGATCTGAGCGGCTGGCGCGTGGCGTACTCCGGCTCCGAGCCGATCCGTCTCGACACTCTGGAGCGTTTCGCCGAGAAGTTTGCCAGTTGCGGTTTCACTGAAGACAGCTTCATGGCCTCTTACGGCCTGGCCGAAGCCACACTGTTCGTCGCCGGTACACCGCGTGGTCAAGGTATCGGCAACCTGCGTGTGGACGATCAGGCCCTGACGCAAAACCGCGCCGAACCGGGCGAGGGCAGTGCGATCATGAGTTGCGGCATCAGTCAGCCGGATCACGCCGTACTGATCATCGACCCGGCGACGCTCGCTGAAGTGGCCGACAACGTGGTCGGCGAAGTCTGGGCCGCAGGGCCGAGCATCGCCCACGGCTACTGGCGCAATGCCGAAGCGTCCGCCAAGACGTTTGTCCAGCGCGCCGGTCGTACCTGGCTGCGCACCGGCGACCTGGGCTTCATGCGCGACGGTGAACTGTTCATCACCGGTCGCCTGAAAGACATGCTGATCGTGCGCGGGCACAACCTTTATCCACAGGACATCGAACAGACCGTCGAGCGCGAAGTGGAAGTGGTGCGCAAAGGGCGCGTCGCTGCGTTCGCCGTCACCGTCGACGGTCAGGAAGGCATCGGCATCGCTGCGGAAATCAGCCGCAGCGTGCAAAAAATCCTACCGCCCGAAGCGTTGATCAAAGCTATTCGCCAAGCCGTGGCCGAGGCGTATCAGGAAGCGCCGAGCGTGGTGGTGCTGCTCAATCCGGGCGCACTGCCCAAGACCTCCAGCGGCAAACTGCAACGCTCGGCGTGCCGCAATCGTCTCGCGGACGGCAGCCTCGACAGCTACGCCGTATTCCCGTCGGCTACAACTGAAAGTGCAGGCAATACTGAATCGGCTTCGGCACTGCAAAGCCTGATCGGCCGGATCTGGTGTGAGCAGTTGCAGGTCAAGCAGGTGGGCGCCGACGATCATTTCTTCCTGCTCGGCGGCAACTCCATTGCGGCGACGCAGGTGGTGGCGCGTCTACGTGAGGAGCTGGGCCTGGAGCTGAACCTGCGCCTGCTGTTCGAAGCACCGACCCTCGGCGCATTTGCGGAAGTCGTGGCCCGTCAGCAGCAGGACGGTGGCCTGGCACAGGGTGCGATCACATCGCTGTCACGCCATCAACCGATGCCGCAATCCCTGGCACAAAACCGTCTGTGGATAACCTGGCAACTCGACCCACAGAGCAGCGCCTACAACATTCCCGGCGCCCTGCGCCTGCGTGGCGAACTGAATGAAGACGCTTTGCGCGCCAGTTTCCAGCAGTTGATCGAGCGCCATGAATCCCTGCGTACACGCTTCTTCGAGCGTGACGGCGTGGCGTTGCAACAAGTCGATGCGGCCAGTGAGTTCAATCTGCAACTGATCGACATCAGCGATCTTCCGGCCGCCGAGCGTGATGCCCGCGCGCAACAAATCCGTGAGGACGAGGCGCGGACCCAGTTCGATCTGGAGAAAGGTCCGCTGTTCTGGGTGACGCTGGTGCACTTCGACGACGAAGACCATCAACTGCTGGTAACGATGCACCACATCATCGCCGATGGTTGGTCGCTGAACGTGCTGATCGACGAGTTCTCGCGGTTGTACGCGGCGGCTTGCCAAGGGCAGCAAGCGGCGCTCGCGCCATTGCCAACCCAGTACGCCGACTACGGCAGCTGGCAGCGTCAATGGCTGGCGCAAGGAGAGGGCGAGCGTCAACTGGCCTACTGGAAAGACCGGTTGGGCGATGAGCAACCAATCCTGAGCCTGGCCACCGACCATCCGCGTTCGGCGCAACAACTGCACAGCGCCGCCCGTTACACCGTGCGTTTGGGCACAGCCCTGAGCGATGCGATTCGCCAGACCGCGCAAGCCCATGAATCGACCTCCTTCATGCTGCTGCTCGCCGCGCTCCAGACTTTGTTGCATCGCTACAGCGGTCAGCGCGACATCCGCATCGGCGTACCGAACGCCAACCGTCCACGTTTGGAAACCCAAGGCCTGATCGGCTTCTTCATCAACACCCAGGTGTTGCGTGCCGAGCTGGATTCACGGCAGCCGTTTATTGAGTTGCTGACGCAAACCCGCCACGCGGCATTGGGCGCCCAAGCGCATCAGGACCTGCCGTTCGAACAACTGCTTGAAGCCTTCCCACAGGCCCGTGAACAAGGCCTGTTCCAGGTCATGTTCAACCATCAGCAACGTGACCTCAGTGCATTGAAGCGCCTGCCGGGGTTACTGGCCGAAGAGCTGCCGTGGCACAGCCGCGAAGCCAAATTCGATTTGCAGTTGCACAGCGAAGAAGACCGTAACGGTCGCCTGAGCCTGTCCTTCGACTACGCCAGCGAGTTGTTCGATACGGTGACCATCGAACGGTTGTCCGAGCATTTCAGTAACCTGTTGCGTGCCATTTGTGAGCAACCGCAAACCGCCATCGGCGACTTGCAACTGCTGGCCGTCTCTGAACACGAGCAGCAAGCCGACTGGTCCGTTGCACCATGCACCCCAGCCAGCCAATGGTTGCCCGAATGGCTCAACGAACAGGCCAGGCTGACGCCGGAGCGCACGGCGCTGGTGTGGGATGGCGGTCAACTGGATTTCGCCGAACTGCACACTCGCGCCAATCGCCTGGCCCATTACCTGCGCGACAAAGGCGTCGGTCCGGATGTTTGCGTGGCGATCGCCTGCGAGCGTTCGCCGCAACTGCTGATCGGCCTGCTGGCGATCATCAAGGCCGGTGGCGCCTACGTGCCACTCGATCCGGATTACCCGGCCGAACGCCTGGCCTACATGCTCAACGACAGCGGCGTCGATTTGCTGCTGACGCAAACCCAGTTGCTGGAGCACTTGCCGGTAGCTGACGGCGTCTGCGTGATCGCCATGGACGCCTTGCACCTGGAGAACTGGCCGAGCCATGCGCCGGGCCTGCACCTGCACGGCGACAACCTCGCCTATGTGATTTACACCTCTGGCTCCACCGGGCAACCAAAAGGCGTCGGCAACACCCACGCGGCCCTCGCCGAACGCCTGCAATGGATGCAGGACACCTATCGCCTGAACGACAGCGACGTGCTTATGCAAAAAGCGCCGATCAGTTTCGACGTGTCGGTGTGGGAGTGCTTCTGGCCGCTGATCACTGGCGCACGTTTGCTGATCGCCGCCCCCGGCGAACACCGAGATCCGCACCGCATCGCGCAACGGGTCCAGCAATTCGGCGTGACCACATTGCACTTCGTGCCGCCGTTGCTTTCGCTGTTCATCGACGAACCGCTCACGGCTCAATGCAGCAGCCTGCGTCGCGTGTTCTCCGGTGGCGAAGCCTTGCCCGCCGAACTGCGCAACCGTGTGCTGGAGCAACTGCCGGCGGTGCAACTGCACAACCGCTACGGCCCGACCGAAACCGCGATCAACGTGACCCATTGGCACAGCACCCGCGCTGATGGCGAGCGCTCGCCGATTGGCCGGCCATTGGGCAATGTGATTTGCCGGGTACTCGACAGCGATCTCAATCCCGTACCGGCCGGCGTGCCGGGTGAGTTGTGCATCAGTGGCATCGGCCTGGCGCGCGGTTATCTGGGACGTCCGGGCCTGACCGCCGAACGCTTTGTCGTTGATCCATTGGGCGAGCAGGGTGCGCGTCTGTATCGCACCGGTGACCGTGCGCGCTGGACCGCCGATGGCGTGATCGAATACCTCGGTCGCCTCGATCAGCAGGTCAAGCTGCGTGGCTTCCGCGTCGAGCCGGAAGAAATCGAAGCGCGTCTGCTGGCGCAGGACGGTGTTGCCCAAGCCGTGGTGCTGGTGCGCGACACTTCGGTCGGTGGACAACTCATCGGTTACTACACCTCGACCGACTCCGCCGAAACCATCGACGCGCAAACCGCACGCCTGAAAAACGCCTTGGCGGCGCAATTGCCTGAATACATGGTCCCGGCACAACTGATGCGCCTGGACGAAATGCCCCTCAGCCCGAGTGGCAAACTCGACCGCCGCGCCTTGCCGGAACCGCAGTGGCAGGTTCGCGAACACGTCGAGCCCGTGACTGAACTGGAGCAACAGATCGCCGCCATCTGGCGTGAAGTGCTGGGCCTGACGCAAGTCGGCCTGCGTGACGACTTCTTCGCCCTTGGAGGCCATTCGCTGCTGGCCACGCAAATCATTTCCCGCACCCGTCAGGCCTGCGACGTCGAGTTGCCGTTGCGTGCACTGTTCGAGAGCAGTGAGCTGGGCGCGTTTGCCGAACAGGTGCGCCTGATCCAGGCCAGCGGCAGTACCAACAAACAGCCGCCGATCGACAAAGTCGACCGCAGCCAAGCGGTGCCGCTGTCCTATTCCCAGCAGCGCATGTGGTTCCTCTGGCAGATGGAGCCGGACAGCCCGGCCTACAACGTCGGCGGCATGGCGCGGCTGCGCGGGGTGCTGGATGTCGGGCGTTTCGAAGCGGCGCTGCAAGCGTTGATCCTGCGCCACGAAACCCTGCGTACCACGTTCCCGAGCGTCGACGGCGTGGCGCGTCAACAGGTGCATGCCGAGACGGGCGTGCGCATGGACTGGAAAGATTTCACCGCGCTGGATGCCGAGGGTCGCGAATGGCAGGTCCAGCAACTGGCCGACGACGAAGCGCACAAGCCGTTCGATCTGGAAACCGGGCCGCTGTTGCGCGCCTGCCTGGTCAAGACTGCCGAGCAGGAACACTACTTCGTGCTGACCTTGCACCACATCGTCACCGAAGGCTGGGCGATGGACATCTTTGCCCGTGAATTGAGCGCGCTGTACGAAGCCTTCGTTGATGACCGCGAATCACCGCTGGCGCCGCTGCCAGTGCAGTACCTCGATTACAGCGTCTGGCAGCGTCAGTGGCTGGAGTCCGGCGAACGTCAGCGCCAGCTCGACTACTGGACCGCGCAACTGGGGCGCGAACATCCGCTGCTGGAGTTGCCGGCCGACCGTCCGCGTCCGCCGGTGCAAAGCCATCAAGGCGAACTGTTCCGTTTCGACCTGAGCGACGATCTTGCGGCCCGGGTCCGCGCCTTCAACGCGCAAAACGGTCTGACCCTGTTCATGACCATGACCGCCGCCCTGGCGACATTGCTCTACCGCTACAGCGGCCAGACCGACTTGCGCATTGGCGCGCCGGTGGCCAACCGCATCCGTCCGGAAAGCGAAGGGTTGATCGGTGCGTTCCTCAATACTCAAGTGTTGCGCTGCCAGCTCGACGGGCAGATGTCCGTGGGCGAGTTGTTCGAGCAGGTTCGTCATACAGTGATCGAAGGCCAGTCCCATCAGGACCTGCCGTTCGATCATCTGGTGGAAGCCTTGCAGCCACCGCGCAGCGCCGCTTACAACCCGTTGTTCCAGGTGATGTGCAACGTGCAGCGCTGGGAATTCCAGCAGAGCCGCACCCTGGCCGGCATGACTGTCGAGTACCTGGCCAACGATGCCCGCGCGACCAAGTTCGACCTCAACCTGGAAGTCACCGACCTCGACCATCGCCTCGGTTGCTGCCTGACCTACAGCACCGATCTGTTCGACGAGCCGCGCATTGCACGCATGGCCGCACATTGGCGCAATCTGCTGGAAGCGTTGATTGCCGATCCGCAGCAGCGCCTCAGTGAACTGCCGTTGCTGGCAGCCGAGGAACAAAAAAACCTGCTCGACAGCCTTGGCGTGGAGTCGGGTGAGCATCGCCTCGACCAGTGCATCCATCACCTGTTCAGCGAACAGGCACTGGCACGTCCCGATGCGCCGGCGCTGACTTTCGCCGGGCAAACCCTGAGCTATGCCGAACTCGATCGCCGCGCCAATCGCCTCGCGTGGATGCTGCGCGAGCGCGGGGTCGGACCGCAGGTGCGCGTGGGCCTCGCACTTGAGCGTTCGCTGGAAATGGTCGTCGGCCTGCTGGCGATCCTCAAGGCCGGCGGTGCCTATGTGCCGCTGGACCCGGAATACCCGCTCGATCGCTTGCATTACATGATCGAAGACAGCGGCGTCGGCTTGCTGCTCAGTGACGCGGCGATGTTCAAGGCCCTCGGCGAATTGCCGTCGACGGTTGGCCGCTGGTGCGTGGAAGAAGACGCGGCCGCGCTGGCCAATTATCCGGCCACGGAGCTGCCGTTCATCAGCCTGCCACAGCATCAGGCGTACCTGATCTACACCTCGGGTTCTACCGGCAAGCCGAAAGGCGTGGTGGTGTCCCACGGTGAAATCGCCATGCACTGCCGTGCGGTGATCGAGCGCTTTGGCATGCGCCCGGACGATTGCGAACTGCATTTCTATTCGATCAACTTCGACGCGGCTACCGAGCGACTGTTGGTGCCGTTGTTGAGCGGCGCGCAAGTGGTGTTGCGTGCGCAGGGCCAATGGGATGCCGAAGAAATCTGCGGGCTCATCCGCACCCATCACATCAACGTCCTCGGTTTCACCCCGAGCTACGGCAGCCAGTTGGCGCAGTGGCTGGCGACCCGCAATGAAATATTACCGGTGCGCATGATCATCACCGGCGGCGAAGCGCTGACCGGCGAACACCTGGCGCGCATTCGTGCAGCGTTCAAACCGAGCGTGTTCTTCAACGCCTACGGCCCGACCGAAACCGTGGTCATGCCGCTGGCCAGTCTGGCGCCTGAGGTGTTGGACGAAGGCTTGGGCAGCGTGCCGATCGGCAGCGTGATCGGCGACCGCGTGGCGTACATTCTCGACGCCGATCTGGCGTTGGTGCCGCAGGGCGCAACCGGTGAGTTGTACGTCGGTGGTGCAGGTCTGGCGCAGGGTTATCACCAGCGTCCGGGCATGACCGCCGAACGCTTTGTGGCGGATCCGTTCGCCGACAATGGCGGGCGTATTTATCGCACTGGCGACCTGGTGCGGCAGCGCGCCGATGGTCTGGTGGAATACCTGGGGCGGATTGACCATCAAGTGAAGATTCGCGGTTTCCGCATCGAACTCGGTGAAATCGAAACCCGTCTGCTGGAACACGAGTCGGTGCGTGAAGCCGTGGTGTTGGCCCTCGATGCACCGAGTGGCAAGCAACTGGTCGGCTATCTGGTGACCGAAGTCGCAGAGCTGGGTGAGGCACATCAGGCGGAGCTGCGCGAAGCCCTCAAGGCGCATCTCAAGTCGCAGTTGCCGGATTACATGGTGCCCACGCACCTGATCCTGCTGGCCTGCATGCCGCTGACCGCCAACGGTAAACTCGACCGTCGCGCACTGCCGGCACCGGGCCCTGAGTTGAATCGTCAGCAATATGTGGCGCCCAGCAACGAGCTCGAAGTCACGCTGGCGCAGATCTGGTGCGAAGTGCTGAACGTGGAACAGGTCGGTCTCAACGACAACTTCTTCGAACTGGGCGGCGACTCGATCCTGTCGATCCAGGTGGTCAGCCGTGCGCGGCAGCAGGGCATTCACTTCAGCCCGCGCGACCTGTTCCAGCACCAGACCGTGCAGACCCTCGCCGCCGTGGCGACCCGCACCGAGCAGGTCACCGCCGAGCAAGGCTTGATCAGCGGTGAGTCGCGCCTGACGCCGATTCAGCACTGGTTCTTCGACACCGACATTCCACAGCGCCAACACTGGAACCAGGCACTGTTGCTGCAACCGATTTCGCCTCTGGAACCCCATCGCCTGGAGCAAGCGCTGCTGGCGGTGATCGAACAGCACGACGCCTTGCGTTTGCGTTTCAGCAACGTGGCGGGCCAATGGCATGCCGAACATCAGGCGCTTTCCGATGCGCCTGTGCTGTGGCAGGTACGCGTTACGTCGATGGACAAATGCGCGGCCCTGTTCGCCGACGCCCAGCGCAGCCTCGACCTCGAAGAGGGGCCGCTGATGCGTGTGCTGCTGGTCGATGGTCCCGAGGCCCAGCAACGGCTGCTCATCGCGATTCACCACTTGGTGGTCGATGGCGTTTCATGGCGCGTGTTGCTCGACGATCTGCAAACCGTGTATCGCCAACTCGATGCGCAGCAGTCAGTGAAACTGCCGGCGAAAACCAGCGCCTTCAAGGACTGGGCTGGCCGCCTGCAAGCGTATGCCGGCAGCGAATCGCTGCGAGAAGAGCTGAGCTGGTGGCAGACGCAATTGGCCGGACCGAGTGCCGAGCTGCCGTGTGATCGCCCCGAGGGCGGTCGGCAGAATCGTCATGCACAAACCGTCAGCGTGCGCCTCGACAGCGAGCGTACCCGGCAATTGCTGCAACAGGCGCCGAGCGCCTACCGCACTCAGGTCAACGATCTGCTGCTGACCGCGTTGGCCCGTGTGCTGTGCCGCTGGAGCGGTCACGCTTCGGCGCTGATTCAACTGGAAGGCCATGGCCGCGAAGCGCTGTTCGACGAGATCGACCTGACTCGCACCGTCGGCTGGTTCACCAGCGCTTATCCGCTGCGCCTGACCCCGTCGAACATTGAAGAAGCGGCGGGGCAGGGCGCGTCGATCAAGGCGATCAAAGAACAACTGCGCGCCGTGCCGCATAAAGGTTTGGGTTATGGCGTGCTGCGTTATCTCGCCGATGACTTGAGTCGCCAGAGCATGGCCGCGTTGCCGGTGGCGCCGATCACCTTCAACTACCTGGGGCAGTTCGACCAGAGCTTTGGTGCCGATGCCTTGTTCCATCCGCGGGATGAAGCCATCGGCGCGGCCCACGATTTGAATGCGCCGTTGCCCAACGAGCTGAGCGTCGACAGTCAGGTCTACGGTGGTGAGCTGGTACTGCGCTGGACCTTCAGCGCCCAACGCCATGATCCGCAGACCATCACGGACCTTGCGCAGGCTTACCTCGGCGAGCTGCAAAGCCTGATCGAACATTGCCTGCGCGACGATGCCGGTGGCCTGACGCCGTCGGACTTCCCGCTGGCCAGTCTCAACCAGATGCAACTGGATGCGCTGCCAATTCCGGCCGGCGTGATCGAAGACGTCTACCCGCTGACGCCGATGCAGGAAGGCATGCTCCTGCACACCCTGCTGGAACCGGGCACCGGCCTGTATTTCATGCAGGATCGCTACCGCATCAACAGCGAACTCGACCCGCAGCGTTTCGCCCAGGCCTGGCAAGCGGTGATCGCCCGCCACGAAGCCTTGCGCGCATCGTTCTGCTGGAACGTCGGCGAAGACATGCTGCAAGTTATCCACAAGCCGGGCAGCACGCCGATCGAATACCTCGACTGGAGCGACATCGCCGAAGCCGAGCAGGAACCGAAGCTGCAAACCCTGCTCAAGACCGAGCGCGAGGCCGGGTTCGATCTGCTGAACCAGGCACCGTTCCACCTGCGCCTGATTCGGGTGGGCGCGGCGCGCTACTGGTTCATGATGAGCAACCACCACATCCTCATCGACGCCTGGTGCCGTTCGCTGCTGATGAACGACTTCTTCGAAATCTACAGCGCCCTCGGCGAAGGCCGTGACGCGCAACTGGCTGTGCCGCCGCGTTATCGCGACTACATCGGCTGGCTGCAACGCCAGAGCTTGGCCGAAGCGCGGCAGTGGTGGAAAAGCAACCTGCAAGGCTTCGAGCGGACCACGCCGATCCCGAGCGACCGGCCGTTCCTGCGTGAACATGCCGGCGACAGCGGCGGCATGATTGTCGGCGATCGCTACACTCGACTTGATGCTCGTGACGGCGCACAACTGCGTGAACTGGCCCAGGCCCATCAGTTGACCATCAACACCTTCGCCCAAGCGGCGTGGGCCCTGGTGCTGCGCCGCTTGAGCGGTGATCGTGACGTGTTGTTCGGCGTCACGGTGGCCGGGCGTCCGGTGGACATGCCGCAGATGCAACGCACCGTTGGCCTGTTCATCAACAGCATCGCGCTGCGGGTGAAGGTGCCGCAGGACGATCAGCGTTGCAGCGTACGTCAGTGGCTGAGCGGCTTGCTCGATAACAACATGCAACTGCGCGAGTACGAATACCTGCCGCTGGTGAACATCCAGGAGCAGAGCGAATTGCCGAAGGGCCAGCCGCTGTTCGACAGCCTGTTCGTGTTCGAAAACGCCCCGGTGGAAACCTCGGTGCTGGACCGTGCGCAGAGCCTCAACGCGACCTCCGATTCGGGCCGCACCCACACCAACTTCCCGCTGACGGCGGTGTGCTATCCGGGTGATGACCTGGGCTTGCACCTGTCCTACGACCAGCGTTACTTCGATGAAACCACCGTTGAGCGCATGCTCGGTGAGTTCAAGCGTTTGCTGCTGGCGTTGGTCGCGGGGTTCCACGGTGACATGGCTGACCTGCCGTTGCTCGGCGCCGAGGAACAGGACTTCCTGATCCACGGTTGTAACCAGAGCGCACACGACTACCCGCTGGAACAAAGCTACGTGGCCTTGTTCGAAGCGCAGGTCGCCGCGCATCCGCATCGGGTTGCTGCCAGTTGCCTTGATCAGCAGCACAGTTACTTCGAGCTGAACCAGCGCAGTAACCGACTCGGTCACGCCTTGGTCGCTGCCGGGGTCGGGCGCGATCAGCCGGTGGCCTTGCTGGCGGAACGCAACCTCGATCTGCTCGGCATGATCATCGGCAGCTTCAAGGCCGGGGCAGGTTATCTGCCGCTGGATCCGGGCCTGCCGACTCAGCGCCTGAGCCGGATTATCGACCTGAGCCGTACGCCGTTGCTGGTCTGCACCGAGGCGTGTCGTGAGCAAGCCGTCGCGTTGCTGGAAGAGTTCGGTTGTGCCAATCGGCCTAAGCTGTTGGTCTGGGAAAACGTGCAGGCGAGCGATGTTTCGGTGGTCAATCCGGGCATCTACAGCGGCCCGGACAACCTCGCCTACGTGATCTACACCTCCGGCTCCACCGGTTTGCCGAAGGGTGTGATGGTCGAACAGCGCGGGATGCTCAATAACCAATTGAGCAAGGTGCCGTACCTGAACCTGAGCGAGTCCGACGTGATCGCGCAGACCGCTTCGCAAAGCTTCGACATTTCGGTCTGGCAGTTTCTCGCCGCACCGCTGTTCGGCGCGCGGGTCGACATCGTCCCGAACAGCATTGCCCACGATCCACAAGGTTTGCTGGCACATGTTTCGGTTCAGGGCATCACCGTGCTGGAAAGCGTGCCGTCACTGATCCAGGGCATGCTCGCCCAGGAGCGCATGAGCCTCGACGGCCTGCGCTGGATGCTGCCGACCGGTGAGGCGATGCCGCCGGAGCTGGCCCATCAATGGCTGCTGCGTTATCCGGACATCGGCTTGGTGAACGCCTACGGTCCGGCGGAATGCTCGGATGACGTGGCGTTCTTCCGCGTCGACATGGCCTCGACTCGCGGCAGTTACTTGCCGATCGGCACGCCAACCGACAACAACCGTTTGTACCTGCTCGACGGCGCACTGGAACTGGTGCCGTTGGGTGCGGTGGGCGAGTTGTGCGTCGCCGGCACCGGGGTTGGGCGCGGTTACGTCAGCGATCCGTTGCGTACCGCCCAGGTGTTTGTGCCGAACCCGTATGGCGCACCGGGCGATCGCCTGTATCGCACCGGTGACCTGGCCCGCCGTCGCAGCGACGGTGTGCTGGAGTACGTCGGGCGCATCGACCATCAGGTGAAGATTCGCGGCTACCGCATCGAACTGGGTGAAATCGAAGCGCGCCTGCATGAACAACCGGACATCCGCGACGCGGCGGTTGGTGTGCAGGAAGGTGCGAACGGTAAACACTTGGTTGGCTACCTGGTGGCTGCGGATTCAGCGCTCAACCCAGCCGAGCGCCTGGAGCGCATCAAACAACGCCTGCGTGCCGAACTGCCGGAATACATGGTGCCGCTGCATTGGCTGTGGCTGGACAAGATGCCGCTCAACGCCAACGGCAAACTGGACCGCAAGGCCCTGCCGGCGCTGGAGATCGGCCAGTTGCAAAGCCAGGACTATGAAGCGCCGCGCAATGAGCTGGAACAAACCCTGGCCGCGATCTGGGCCGAGGTACTGAAAGTGGAGAAGGTCGGTGTCCGCGACAACTTCTTCGAACTGGGCGGGCATTCGCTGCTGGCCACGCAGATCGCCTCGCGGGTACAGAAAACCCTGCAACGGGATGTGCCGCTACGGGCAATGTTCGAGTGCAGCACGGTGGAAGAACTGGCCGGTTACATCGACGGCTTGGCGGCCAGCGACATCACTGAGGAGAAGGTGGACCGGTTGAATGATCTGATGGCGGAGTTGGAGGGGTTTTGATTCTCTAGCGTCCGGGCGGGCCTCATCGCCAGCAGGCTGGCTCCCACAGTAGTCTGTGGTGCACACATGATTTGTATTTGTGATCACCACCACCCCCTGTGGGAGCCAGCCTGCTGGCGATGGCGTCAGGTCGGCCGCCATCAATGCTGAATGTGGTGGCCTGCTCGGCGAACATGCCACTGCTCAAGAATGGAGCAACACACTACTTTTGGAACTTGCCACAGAGCATATTTCCTTCGTAACCATGCATGATCGGGCCCAAAAGCATAAAGGGACCGCATGCATAAAATGGAGTGGTCAATTTTTGGTTCTTCACGGATTACCGGGAAAGACGCTCTTGATCTTCATGAAAAAGAATTCGCTATCCCGGTAACCGTACGCCATCCGTTTGATGACCTTTATTCGATTGTTTATACCTTCCAACTGCCCTGTGTGCATCGGCCAGCGAACCCGACTGACGATGCCTCGCCAGTAAGCCTTCAGCCGATTGGCGAACTGGATCAGTGCCGGTAGTTCGCTTTCATGAGCATGGCGCAGCCATTGCTTCCAGGCCGATCGCCAAGCCCAGGCAGCACTCGGTGTCCAGAGTGTTTTGAGCTCAGCCTTCATCAAATACACCGTCATCAGCGATTGGTTGGCCGCCAACAAATCTTGCAAGCGAACCTGCTGTTCCGGCGTTTTCAGATTCTGTGGATTGCGCAGCAACAGCCATCGCGCCTGCTTGATGACCTTGCGAGCCGGCTTGTCATGACGCAATCGGTTAGCTTCGTCGACGCGGACCCGGTCAATGACCTCTCGGCCATATTTGGCCACCACATGAAAGAGGTCGTAGACCACACGCGCTTTCGGGCAGTGCTGACGAACCTCCAGGTCAAACGCAGTGTTCATGTCCATTGCCACCGCTTCGATTCGAGCACATCCCTCTGGCCCAAGCTCTTCGAAAAAGGGCCGAACTGCCGCCCGGCTGCGGCCTTCGCCGATCCATAGCACTCGTCGCGTATCGGCATCCAACACAACACTGGCGTAGCGATGCCCTTTAAACAGCGCGAATTCATCCATCACCAGGCGTCGTGGTTGAGCCGTCGGCAACTCGCTCAATGCCGCTTGCAAGGCCCGACGCTCCAGCAACCGCACGGTGTCCCAATGCAGCCCAAACATCTGGGCCACGTGCAGGGTGGGAAGGCGTTCGCTGGCCTGAATAACCGCATCAGCCAAGCGGCGTGTCATGCGCGCATAGCGATCCAGCCAACTCACGGCCTCCATGCGTTTGCCACAGTCGCGGCAGCCAACGCGCCTGAGCAGCACGCTGAGGCGTACCGCGCGGCCGAGAATGGGCAAATCGCGAACGGTTCGCTCGCAATACTCATGAGTGGTTGAACAAGGCTTTTGGCAGCCGCCACAGGAAGGAAATCGGGTGGCGTGGGGAGTCAGTTCGATCCGTAGGGCATCACCCTCAGGCTTGATCGTGACGACAGAAAAGCCCTCCCAAAACGGAAGGAAAGTATTAATATCGCGCATAAGAACGCCGGTTTGTTAGATGTGTTTGCTCGCACGAACATCATCAATCAAATCGGCGTTCTTGTTTCTGTGTTTCCCGGGATTCCGTGAAGAACCCAATTTTTGCCCCTCATACAGCTTGCAGACGGGCAGTTTGAGTGGAATTGGCGCGATCACTGCCCAAAGTGAAACACCGCACCAAGCTCGTGTGGTCACATCTTTATTGACTAGCCGGGGGTGTACCGGTTCGGGCACTTCAACCCTGACTCCGACACAACCCTTGAGAATCAAGAATATTGTGGTTAAGGCTGTGATTTTTTTTAGAGGGAAATCAAGAGGCATTATTTGGTTTCGTCCAAGTGGGCAGTCGGCTTGCTGAGGGGGAAAGCGAATACCCACCGAAAGTCAGTTGGGGACTGTCCTCAACAACCGATCTCCCATAAAAAATCGTGTGCGGGGCAATCCGACTCGCTCATGTAATGAGCTACTCGTTTAAATAATCGAATCGATGTCGAAAGTTTGCGCCGCCATCAAGCTATTGATGTGTCTTGGTCTGGGCGCCATGGCCAGTTGCTCGGCGATCTGGTTTTGCGGGTGTGCCTGCCAACGCGTCAGAGTCTGGGCCAGTTGTTCGGGTTGAGTACACAGCACGCCATAGACATCCTCTTGCGTGATGTGCCGATAACGCAGGTTCGCCAGTCGAGTGCGAGTGGTTTTGATCTTGTCGATTTCCTGCTCGAGGGCTGTGATGAAGTTTTCCTGGCGACGTACGTAAGCATCCGGCCTGGCCAGCAAATCACGTCGTTTGTCGCGCAGATTTTCTGTGACGACGACCAGTGATCCTTCTACGAACTCAAACTCTCGGGGGGTGACCAACGAACGGTTAGACTCCGATGCATCTTGCCAACGGCGTAGCGCGGCCCAGCACGCCGGAATGTAGGCGCCCATCATGAAGTGATTCCCGACCTTAAATATCTGCGCCAGTAATGATGGGCGGTGCGGCAGGCCGTGGTTTTGTTGTAGTGCCAAGGTACACGCGGCATGCTGGTTAATGACGTCACAACCGGGCTCCCAGAGAATCGATGACATTTCCCTACCGTTAAACTGGACCGGCATGAAGTGGCGCAAGGTGCCGTGGTGTTCGTAGGGTTCGCCGGTCCAATTGGTGATGCCTGCGACAAAAACCGACAGGCCGAGCGGAACGTTGGCAAAGGTCAGTGCGGCTCCTGCGCCGAACACCTCGGCCTTGGTGTTCATCCAGGTGCCGGGCACGCTGGGCACCGGGTCGTTGTGGTTGACCATGCGGTAGTGCACCAGCGGCTCAGCGCTTTTTACGAAGTTTGCGTCACCGGCGCGGGGGGCGCCGTAGGTGTAGAGCTGGAGGGTGTAATTTTCCGTTCTACGACGCAACATCTCCGCGAGCAGCAAGGCTACGGCGCCACCCAGGCTGTGACCACAGATCAGGAGTTTTTGGCCGGCATAGAATTTCTCGAGGTACTTCAGGGCAAAGTCGTATGCCTTCAGTGCACTCTCGTAAAATCCACGGTGCACCTTGCTGTCGCTACCCTCAAAAGGAACTTGATATGCATCGGCATCGCGCAGGCCATCGGCGAGCTCTAAAGTGCCCTTCACGGCAATCAGGATCAGTTCGTCGTTGTGGGTGATGAACGCCTGGGTATCGGTAGATTTCGCCCCGGTTTTTCTGTCGTCGAGAAAATGAACCTTGGCCGGGTGTTCCTGATCATCTTCCAGCTCGGGATTGTTGACGTCATAGAGAACCGGGTCGAACGGCACGATCTCCAGTCGTTTTGAATACGGCACATCTTCATACAGCGGGTAGTAAGGTTTGGCTTGCTTCGACTCGATCCGCCACAATTCATCGAACGTGGCCAAGGCTTCACCAAACCAATTTCCCACGCTCGGTTGCAGCGAGAAGCTCACGGTGCTTTCTCTTACGGGTGTTTTTTCCGGCTTCTGACCAAAGGGGCAGTAACTCAAGGTGGCCATCAAGGCGAGTTGGTAGAGGTTCAGCGCGCAGAATTCGGGGCCGGTCGACAGCATCGGGCGCAAGGCCCGCAGCGGTCGCACTTCCAGCACGGTGTGCTGCTGCGGCAACAGGGCAAGACCGAGCTTGCCGTGCTCGCCCATGATTTTTGTCCGTCCCAGGCCATCCGGGCGACTGAGCTCTGGAGGTAAATGCGAAACATGCTCGACCAGATGACGCACTTCCACCTGGAGGAACTCATCGGCGCAGGCTTGGGCGGGGTTTTCCATGGTGCGGGTTGCGTCTGGGTTCAGATAGCGGGTCTGCTCGGCGCGTACCTGGAGTTCGGTGATTTTTAGGGGGTAGTGGGGTCTGGTCTGTAAGTCTTTATACAGCTGTTCTGTACCTTCGTACGTATCAGGGAAAACCAGCGCAATCGGGCCGGCAAAATGGTTGGTGACTGTTCCAGTGCCCGTGATATCGAGATAGCCGCTGTATTTCTGCCCCTCCGAATCGATCACCGTATAGACCAGTCCGGCATAGGGTTCGCCAGAACCAGACTCATCGACCAGTTGAAAGCTGCTCCACTTGCCTTGTACCGGGCATGACAGCACTCTGCTGCCCAAACGTGATGACAACTCTTTATCCATTGACGTCATGTCCAAATCTCCTTATTCCGTGCAGCCGGGGTAAATGGTGCAGACGCGGCCATCCGGCATCTTGAAGTGGCTGAAGTCCGTGTAATTGCCATTGCAATAAGCGCGTTGGTCCTCAAGACCTTTGCCCATGCAGCGCTTCCAGCCCCCAGGCACCTTGACCCAGGTGTCTCCCCAGCCAGGCCGTTCTTCCTTGGCCAGCGAGATCTTCATCTTCACGACTTTCCCCGGCAGTTGACCGAGGGTGTACGCCGAGAACGGGCGACCCTTTCCCGGCTCGCCTTGCGCATTGGTTTTTTTGCAGTCGAGGATTTTTCTGAGGATGCGGGGCTTGCCCGAGGTGCGGAACCACCATTGGCACTCGCCGAAAAACGTACTTTCACCCGAGTCGCTGAAAGTGCGCTGGTATTGCTCCTCCAACTCATACCGAACGGCGACGTTGGCGCTGTCGCCGCCAAAATCTCCCCGGGTTTTGCCGTAGGAGGCATTGATCTCCAACTCAATGCGCCTGATCACCAAAGGGCAGCCGCTGACAGTTCTGTATAAGGCAATTTCGGCTGTAGATACGTAGGATTCACGCCATTTCAAGTTATACCCAACCTCAGTGTTCCTCCCGCCGGGCACCGTGCAGGTTTCACCTTTGGCTGGCACATACACGGCAATGGCCTGATACGCGAAACCAGGCGGCAAGTCCGCCGTGAAAGTGAAGGTGTTCGGCTGGCTGGCGCAGCCGGCGGTCAGCGCGAAACAACCACTGAGGATTGTCGTGCGCAGCACAGAGTTGAATCGCAAGTGTGGGTTAGCGTCGAACATCCCTTGTTCCTTTTCCGGTGACGTGGCACAGGCTCCGGGACCCGGATGTGAAAGACCTTCCATGGCCAGATCACAACACGACGTGTCGGAGCCGGTTTCAGTGCAACGCTAACAAGAGAGTCAATGAATTGATGTCAGACGCTTCCCAAGTTGCAGTTTGCTACTCGGATGGCTCGAGTTGATCGAGCGCGCGGTTCACCGACAGTTCACTCAGCATGACGATTTGCACATTCCGATCCAGCCTCCCCGCAGGAAAACCTCGATTCATACACCCGCTCAAAATGTTCCGTCGACGTTTCCCCGGCACGTACCTGCCAATGCGCTGCCAGGGTATAGGCCGGTGCTTGGAGGCTCTGGGCCAGCAGAAACTCCAAATGCTGCGGCTCACGCCAGCCCCATGCGTCCGCTTGCGACAGTCGATCACGCAGCCAGACATCCGGGTCGTGCAGTTCGGCGAGGTCGGCGTAGGCTTTTGCATGCTCAGCCAGCAGGTAACGATGGGCATTGATCCGCAGGATTTCGTTCGCCTGTGAAGGGTGAAGCGGTGTGTGCAACCACAGGGGTTCGTCGGGCACGGGATAAATGCCGGGGGCCGGGTTGTTGGCAGTTTTCCAGTCTGCGCCATCCCAGTAGCAGACACTGATCGCCGGCCCGAGGTAGGCCGGACAAGCCTCGTCGGGTAGTTGTCCGAGGGCGCGGGCCAACACACGATTGTCGTGAAAGCGATACAGCGCCTGGTGCGGACGCATACCGATGAGCAACCGTTCATGCCAGTGTTTGATCAGTTTGGGCACGTCACCTTTTTGCAGGCTGGTTAGCCATCCCCAGTTGCGTTGCGGGTGCTTGAGCAGTTCATCGATGCGACTGTCGCCGGGCTGGTCGAGGGTGAAGATGAACGGTCCGACATCCGCCAGATCAGTGATGTCAGTGCCTTCGTAGAGACTCGGGTATTGTTCGAATTGGCTGGAGCTCAACAGCAACTGGCGAATGTCGTGTTCATTTTCCGAGTCCAGTATCAAACACAACGAATGACCGGAACGTTGCTGGTCAGCCATCCAGCGGCGAGGAAACGAGTCGGTCATGCGACGGCTCCTTTGGGCAGGCAGATACCTTCGCGACAGGCTTCACATATCGGGCAAAAGTCCGAAGCCATTATCTTGCTGGTCGCCATCAATGCGCGTTGGCTGGGTGCTAGCAGGGGAGGCAATCGCGGTGGTGCTGACAGCGCGTCACCCAGTCCGGGTGCCGATATGGCCGAGCCCGGTACCGGAGCACCACCGATCTGTATATCGCTGCTGCTGAAAATGCCGCCAAGGTCCATCACGATGTGCTGGCCCCCGACCCGCAAGCTGATGCTGGTGCCCGCCTCAAGAACCAGATGCTGACCCGCCTTGATGCAGATCTGCTCGCCCGTATCGATGACCAGGGATTGATCGACGCGGGTGTGGCTGCTGCTGGCGATGTGTACCTTGCGATCTCCTCTGACGGTGCGGTGCTCTTGAGCCTCCAGCACCGTGACGCTGTTGCCCTTGACCGTTTCCCGACGCTCATTGCCCACTTCGAGGCGGCTGTCGTTTTCGATCTTCTGTTCCATGTCGCGCTGGGCGCGCAGGTAGATCAACTCCCGGCCAACGCGATCCTCCAGATGCAGTTCGTTGAAGCCTGTGCTGTTCGGCGAACTGCGGGATCGAAATACACTGCGGGTCTTGTGTTCCGGCAGTTCGTAGGCCGGCGGGTTGATACTGTTGATCAGGCAGCCGCTGATCACTGGATGGTCGGGGTCACCCTCCAGAAAGCTGACGAGCACTTCCATGCCCACTCTTGGCAGGGTGACGCTGCCATGGGCATTGCCGGCCGAACTGGAGGCCACCCGCAGCCAGCAACTGCTTTTATCGTCGTGCCGGCCTTGGCGATCCCAGTGAAACTGCACCTTGACCCGACCGTATTGGTCGCAATAGATCTCCTCGCCTTTTGGACCGGTGACCGTGGCGGTCTGACTACCGAGCATTCGCGGTTTTTCGTGGCGCAGGGGCGGGCGGTAAAAAACGTCCCAGGGCATGGCAAGAAAACGATTGCGGTAACCCTGAACAAAGTCGTTTGCCCAGCCAGTTGTATCGTGGTCAGCGTTTTCTTCAAGTACGCCGGGTTGTCGGCCCTCATGGCTGATTTTTGTCAGTAGCCACAGATCATTCAATTCGCTGATCGGATGGTCGGATAGCTGCAGCAAGTGACCGGCAACCAGGGCCGGTTGATCGCTTTCTCCCTCGGCCAGACGGTGATCGGCGCGGTGGCGTTCCAAGGCTCGTTGACTCAGCAGTTTGCCGCGCTCGCCCTGGGTGAACCGGCCCGGGTAAACATACTCTTCCAGATTCGGCTCAGCATAATCTGGCTCGGCTCGGTACTCGGATTCCAGTAATCTGCTGGCTTTTTTAAAGTCGTGGTCGCGGAATGTGGTGCGACTGGTTCGGGCGACCATTTGCAGCTTGAATTGTTTGATGACCGGCTCTTCGGCAACGTTACCGGTGTCTTGTCGATACGGCGTCGTGCCTTCAATTCGGGGGAATACTGCCTGATTATCGCTAAATACCAGCAGATGCTTTTCGCGGCTATGCCAGAAGTGATAATGCAGGCCTTCCTCTTCGCAGAGGCGCTGGATGAAGTGCAAATCCGACTCCCGGTATTGCACGCAGTATTCGCGAGGAGGATAGGCCGAGACCAGATGAAACACATGGAATTCAAGGTGCAGGCCGTGATCCTCCAGTACTTGCGCAATGATCTGCGGCACCGTCAGTTGTTGAAAAATGCGCTGGTTGATTCGGTGCGCCAGATTGGTCAGCTGAGGCACCAGCGTCAGGGTGTAATGGGTCAGGCGTCTTCCGGCATCGCCACGGGCGATTCGATTGATTTGGCCGTGAATGCCATTTCCACTGCCATGGTCATTGAAGGCCAGGAAAGCCTGTTTGTGCAGCAGGTTTTCCAGGTCCAGGTCGGGCCGTTCGCTAACCAGTTCTATCTCGAAGGCGTAGGGTTCACTGATGTATTCGTTGCCTGTGAATGCCAGGACCTGAAGGTCGTGTCCATAGTCATTGATGGTGAGGGTGAAACGGCTATCGGGGCGCGTATTGAACATTCATGACTCCTTGTCGGGCAACGTGGCACGGACTCCAGGGCGTAGTTCCAACGCGTGCAAAAAGGTCTTCCTTGACCTGAATACACTTAAACGCCCTGAAGTCCGGTTCAGTGCAAAGCTATCAAGGCTGCCGGTGAATTGATGTCAGACGCTTCCCAAATGCTGTTACAAATCACCAACGAAAACCCGCTTCCCAGTGCGTCGCATCAAGGCCAAAGAGTGAAACGTTTGGATGATTGACTGCCGCTGGCGCACGGCTCAGTCTTGGCATTTCCTTTTGGCGAGTAGACAGTCAATGCCATTCGTAACGATAGATGGACAACCCCTCCATTTCATTGACCAAGGCAGCGGCCCGGCCGTCCTTCTGGCGGGCAGTTACCTGTGGGACCAGGCCATGTGGGCACCGCAAATTGCTGCGTTAACGCAGCAGTATCGAGTGATTGCGCTGGAACTGTGGGGCCACGGTGAATCCGGGCCGTTGCCCGCAGGCACGACTTCGCTGGACGATGTGGCTAGTCAGGCCTTGGTGTTGCTCGATCATCTGGATATCGACCGCGTCACTTTGGTCGGACTGTCGGTCGGCGGCATGTGGGGTGTGCGTCTGGCGTTGTCGGCAGCGCAGCGGCTCAACGGACTGGTGCTGATGGACACCTACGTCGGCGTCGAGCCGGAACCGACCCGCCAGTACTACTTTTCGCTGTTCAAGATGATCGAGGAAACCGGTGTGATCGCGCCGCAATTGCTCGACATCGTGGTGCCGATTTTCTTCCGTCCGGGTATCGATCCGCAGTCGGCGCTGTATCAGGACTTCCGCGCCAGACTGGCTGCACTACCACCGGAGCGCTTGCGCGAAAGCATCGTGCCGATGGGGCGGATTACCTTTGGCCGGGATGATCTGTTGCCGCGACTGGGCGAACTGGATGCGGCGAACACGCTGGTGTTGTGCGGCGATCAGGACAAGCCGCGGCCACCGTCGGAGGCCCATGAAATGGCCGAGTTGATTGGTTGCCCGTGCGTGCTGGTGCCGGAGGCGGGGCATATTTCCAATCTGGAGAATCCGGGGTTTGTCACGCAGGCGCTGATGGCATTTTTGGCTGAGCGCAATCCGGCGTAGGTTGGGGAAACAGATGGTCCGAACGCGGCCCGAAGGTTCGTGCCGCGTTCGGACCATCTTTAGATCCTGTTTATTTCGGCCCGAGAATCTTCGCCAGCTTGTCCGGCGACGGCGCGCCTTGCTGCTGTTGCAGTTCACCCTTGCTGTCCATGTAGAAAATCGCCGGGGTAGCCTGCAACTCAAGGTCTTCCATCAACTGCATGTTGGCCGCGAGTTTCGCCTGGATCGCCGGCGGCACGTCCTTCAAGGCTTTGAGCGAGCTGCCCTTACCGGCGGCTTCGTGGTCTTGCAGGGCTTTTTGCGGGTCCTTGGCGGCGAGCAAGGCGGCGGATTTGCCGGGGCTGTCTTCGCGGATGATGCCGACCATGATGTGGCGCAGTTGCACCTTGCCGGCCTTGACCCATGGCCGCGCCTGTTCCCAGAACATGTTGCAGTAAGGGCAGTTCGGATCGCTGAACAGGTAGACGATGCGCGGGGCATCCTTGTTGCCGTCGGCGATCCAGTTGCTCGCTTCCATCTTGGCCCAGACTTCCTTGGACATCGGCGCGTACACCAGCTTTTGCAACGGCGCGCTGCTCAGGTCGTTGCCTTCGGCGTCATACAGATTACCCAGCAGCACATGCTTGCCATCCGGCGTCAGGTACAGCGCCATGCCGCGGTTCTGGTATTGCGCCGCGTAGCCGCGCAAGCCATCCGGGGCATCGAACTGGCCGACGATCTTCGCGCCTTTGGCTTCGATCTTCTTGATCGCCTCGGGCAGCTCTTCGGCCTGCACCGACGGCAGGTGCAGCAGGGCGGCACCCAGGCTCAGGGTCAGCAGGTGGCGGAGGCGGGGCATGGCAGTTTCCTTGAAGAGGTGGCAGGTACGTTGTCGAAATTTTCCAGGGCGCGAGCCAGGCTGGCTTGTGACAGTTCGCCCAGATGGCTGCCCAGCAGGCGACCGTCGGGGCTATAGAACAGCGTAGTCGGCAATGCCATGGAACCGACGGCCTGGCCCAAGCGACCACTGCCGTCGAACAGCACGTTGGACAGGCTCAGGCCCTGGGTTTCCAGAAACGTCGCGACGCTTTGCATGCTTTCGGCCTGATTGACGAACAGGAAGGTCAGGTCCGGGCGTTGCATCTGGGCGTTTTCCAGCACCGGCATTTCCCGACGGCACGGCGGGCACCAGGTGGCCCACAAGTTGATCACCAACGGGCCGCCCTTGTAGTCGGCCAGTTGCACGGTTTCACCGGCGGCATTGCGCAGGGTGATGTCCGGCAGGCGTGTGCCTTGCTCATAAATACTCAGGGAGAACGTTGCCAGTAGCCAGAACGCCAGGCCGCTGGCCACACCAAAGCCCAACGGACGACGCAGCCCCGGGCGACGCCAGCCTCGGTACACGGTGGCGAGCACCAGTGCGATCACCCCCGGCCAGGCGAGGAAACCACCGTCGCGCAGGTCGATGACCTGCCAGGGATCGCTGCGATAGTGGGTCCAGTACATCGCAACGAAAGCGATCCGCGCCGCGAGCATGCCGATCAGGAACAGGCTGAACAGGACCGACTCGGGATTATCACCCCCGCGCTTGGCCACCCGCCAACCGACGAACGTCGCCAGTGCCAATGCACTGATCAGCAGCAAGTGATTAAGCGCGATGGCAAAGGTGCCGAGGGTAAAAGTCAGCATTAACGGGCGTCTCGGGTGGTGGTCCAGCGTTGCAGGAAAGTCTCGGCATCGACCTCACCGGTGATGCGCTGGCTGCGACGCTCGACGCCGTCGGCACCGATCCACAACAGACTCGGAGGCCCCGGCACTTTATAACGGCCGAGCAATTCACGGCTGGCGGCATTGTCGGCGGTGACGTCCAGTCGGAGCAAGCGCACATCGCTCAAGGCTTCGAGCACTTTGGTTTTGCCGAATACCTGTTTTTCCATGACTTTGCATGACACGCACCAGTCGGCGTAGTAGTCCAGCAACACCCACCGGCCTTGCGCTTGCGCCGCATCGAGTTCCCGTTGCAGGGCTTGCGGGTCCTTGAGGGTGGTGAAGGCATCGTGACCGACCGGGACAGCCGCAACCGCCGTGTTTGACGCGCGGTAAACCTGCAATGGCTTGAACAGATCATCACTGCCGCCCGCCGCGCCGATCATCAACAGGCTGCCCCACAAACCGAGCAGCAACGACGTGGCGCCGAACAGATGCGCCACGCGACCAAAACCGTCCGATTGCTTCCAGGCGCTGTAGGCCGCGACCAGCAGCAATGCACCACACAATCCGATCCACAACGATTCATCCAGCACCGGGCGCAGCATCAGCAACGCGGTGGCGAGGAACAGAAAACCGAAAATGCCTTTGATCAGGTTCATCCAGGCGCCGGGTTTGGGCATGAAGCGATTGCCGACCGTCACCAGCAACAGCAGCGGCACACCGATGCCGATGCCCATGGCAAACAGGATCAGCCCGCCATGCAACGCATTGCCGCTCTGCGCGATGTAGAGCAGGGCGCCGGCCAGCGGCGCGGTCATGCACGGACCGACCAGCAAGCCGGACAAGGCGCCCAGCACGCCGGCACCGATCAGGCTGCCACCGCGCTGATTGCGTGAGACGTTTTCCAGCCGATCACGCACGGCCACCGGCAATTGCAGCTCGAAGAAGCCGAACATCGGCAACGCCAACAGTACGAAAATCGTCGCGAAACTGCCCAGCAGCCAAGGGTTTTGCAACCAGGCTTGCAGGTTCGCCCCCAGGGACGCGGCCAACACACCCATCGCCGCGTACACCAGCGCCATGCTCACCACATAACTGCCGGCCAGCGCCAAACCGCGTTTGGGCGAAGCACCGCTGCCGACAATCAATCCAGCCAGAATCGGCAACATCGGCAACGAGCAAGGTGTGAAGGCCAGCAACAGGCCAAGACCGAAGAACACTAACAAGCTCCAACCCAGCGCACGTTGTTGCAGGTTGCTGGCCAGGGCTTGGTCGGGCGCTTGATTCGTCGCACCGGCAGCAGCGGCGTTGCCCAGATCCACGACTTTGGTTTGCGGCGGATAACACAAGCCGGCGTCGGCACAGCCCTGATAACTCACGTTGACCTTACCGCTGGCACCGGCGGGAATCTTCAGTTCCAGGCCTTGACGATAAACCTGCTGCTCACCGAAAAACTCGTCGCTGTGGGATTCGCCTTCCGGCAATGCCGGATGCTGATCGGCAGGCAAACCGTCGAATTTCAGCCGTTTCTGATACAGGTAATAGCCGTCGGCAATCTGCCAAAAGAGCTGGGTTTCACCGGACTCCAGGCGTTCGGAGGTGAATACGAACGCTTTGTCGACGGGCAGAAAATTGGGTTTGGTGTCGAACGGATTGCTTCCGGCCTGGGTCAGGCTGGAGAACAGCAGGGCGACGAGTAGAAACAGCTGACGCATGGAAAAGCCTTATCCTTTGCAAGTGAGCTGCACATTGGGCGGCGGCGATTAACCGATGATTAACCGTGGCCGCCTTGCCGCAGTGGCACTTGCGGCATAATGTCCGCTTAATCGGTCAGCGGCCTAATCTGCATTATTTACACGAGGCTCTCCATGCACGTACTGGTTTGTGAAGACGATGAGTTGATCGCCAGCGGCATCGTCGCCGGCCTGACCGCCCAAGGTCTGACCGTGGAGCATGTGGCCACGGCGTCCGCCGCACGGGCGATGCTCAAGGTGGCGGAGTTCGACGTCATGGTGCTCGACCTCGGCTTGCCTGACGAAGACGGTCTCAAGTTGTTGCAGCAGTTACGTCATAACGGTCTGGAACTTCCGGTGCTGATCCTCACCGCCCGGGACTCGGTGACCGACCGCGTCGACGGTTTGCAGGCCGGTGCCGACGACTACCTGCTCAAGCCTTTCGACCTGCGTGAACTGGCTGCGCGCCTGCACACCCTGCTGCGACGGGTGGCGGGGCGCAGCGTCAACCTGATCGAACATGGTGCTTTGACTTACGACCCGAGCAGTCGCGAAACCACGCTCGCCGGTCAGCCGGTCGACCTCTCGCGCCGCGAACAATCGCTGTTGCAGGCCCTGCTGCATAACCGTGGTCGAGTGTTGTCCACCGAGCAGCTCAAGGACAGCGTCTACGGTTTCAACGACGAACTTGAGAGCAACGCCCTCAACGTCCATATCCATCACCTGCGGCGCAAACTTGGCAACGGCATTGTCGAGACCGTACGCGGCCTGGGCTATCGCCTGGGACCGGCTGATGGTGGAGAACAATCGAAGTGATGAGTTTGCGTTTGCGCCTGAGCCTGACGCTCGGCGCCGCGTTTGCGCTGATCTGGGCGCTGGCTGCGGCCTGGATGCTCAGCGACCTGCGCAACCAGATGATGTTTTCCCTCGACCAGCGCCTGGTGGCTTCGGCGCGGATGGTCGCCGGGTTGATGGAGCAACTGCCGCCGTTGCCGAACAAGGGCGAGGGCACGCATTTCAGTGCCGAACAGTTGAACATCCCCGGGGGCATGGCGTGTCAGGTCAGTTCGTTGCGCGGGGAAATTCTCGCCCGTAGCCACAGCGATCCGGGGCAAACCCTGGAAGCCGAGAAAATGGGTTTTCACGATCAGATGATCGACGGCGCGCCGTGGCGCAGTTTCACCTTGGCCCGGGGCGATCTGCGCATCACCACGGCGGATCGGCAAATCGAGCGTGAAGCGTTGAACATGTCGATCCTGTTGGCCGCGTCGGTGCCGGTGGGTGTGGCGTTGCTCGGTTGCCTGTGCCTGCTCTGGCTGGGGATTGGCCAGGGGCTGGCGCCGCTCAATCGCATGCGCGATGCCTTGATGCGTCGCAGTCCTGACTCGCTGGAACCCTTGCAGGTCCAGCCGTTGCCCAGCGAATTGCAACCGTTGCTTGAGACGCAAAACCAGTTGTTCCAGCGAATCGGCAAGACCATCGAGCGCGAGCGTCGGCTGACCGGCGACGCCGCCCACGAATTGCGCAGTCCGCTGACCGCGATCAAGACCCACCTGCAGGTGGCGCGCATGACCGATGGCGCGGCGCGGGATCAATCCCTGGCGCGGGCCGAGGAGGGCGCCGATCGCTTGCACCGGACCCTTGAGCAATTGCTGTTGCTGGCGCGGGTTGAGGGCAGTCTGTCGTTCGACGACGGCGTGCAATGCAGCGCCGAGCAAGTGGCGAAACTGGCGATTCAGGACACGGCCGGCGGTGATCGCCAGCGCATCAAGTTCCAACCGCCGGCCAAGGTGTCCCAGGCACCGGTCAAAATGCCTGCGGTGCTGTCGATTGCCGCGCTGCGCAACTTGCTGGATAACGCCTTGCGCCATACACCCGGCGAGGGTCCGGTGGAACTGAGCCTGCAAACCACCGGCAACCGCGTGCAGTTCGTAGTGCGCGACCACGGGCCGGGCATTGCCGACGATGACCTGCAACATTTGACCCAACGCTTCTGGCGCAACGGCCAGAGCACCGGTTGCGGCCTCGGGTTGGCGATTGTCCAGGCCATCGTCCAGCGCTGTGGTTGCACGCTGCATTTCGACAGCCGACCGGACGGGTTGCGGGTTGAACTGACCATGCCATTGCAACCGGTCTAGCAAAACCTGTAGGAGCGAGCCTGCTTGAGATAGCGGTCTGTCAGCCAAGATCAGTGTCGAATGTACCGCCGCCATCGCGAGCAGGCTCGTTCCCACATTGGTTCCGTGGTGTACATCAAAAGTAACGTCTCTCCATTGGCCGCCCGGAGCTCCCACGACTATCGTTCCTCACACTCAATGGATTGAGGTGACCGCGTCATGCAAGCATCCGTACACACCTGCAAGGCAACCCCGGCCGACGCCGGCATCATCAGCCGCATCATCGAGCGCTCCATTCGCGTTGGCTGTGCGCTCGACCACCGCAACGATCCGCAAACCGTTGCTGCGTGGGCCCACAACAACACCATCGACCACATCCTGCCCTGGCTTAACGACCAGCGGTTGTACCTCAACATCGCCCTGTTGCAGGACAAACCGGTGGGCGTCGCCATGGCTTCGGTCAGCGGCAAGGTGGCGTTCTGTTACGTGCAGCCGGAATGGTTTCGCCGCGGTGCCGGGCAAGCGCTGGTGCATGATCTTGAAGGCTGGTTGATCGACCAGGGTTTGCGCCAGTCCCGCCTCAACAGCACCCGCACCGGCGAAGCCTTTTATCGGCGACTGGGTTATCAGGTGTGCGCAGAAACATTCACGGTGGCGGGACTTCATGCCATCCCCATGCACAAAGCCTTGCCTGAGGTCTAAATCGCCGAGCCCCTGATGCGTTTCCAGAACAGGAAAACCTTATTGAGGGGTCGAGAGATGTCAGTCGCTACCAGCCTTATCGAAGATCAGCCGGCTCGGGTCGCCCCGACCGAGACGCTTTATCAGTTCAACGAATCGCCGTTGCTGGCCCGTCAGAGCCAGCAGGAATCCAATGCTCGCAGCTACCCGCGACGCATTCCCCTGGCGCTCAAGCGTGCTAAGGGCATCCATGTTGAAGACGTCGAAGGTCGCACGTTCATCGACTGCCTGGCCGGTGCCGGCACCCTGGCCCTGGGGCACAACCATCCGGTGGTGATCGAAGCCATTCAACAGGTGCTGGCTGATGAATTGCCGCTGCACACGCTTGATCTGACGACGCCGGTCAAGGACCAGTTCGTCCAGGATCTCTTCGGTCTGTTGCCGACAGCTCTTGCAGCAGAAGCCAAGATCCAGTTCTGCGGCCCGACCGGCACCGACGCCGTGGAAGCCGCGCTGAAACTGGTGCGCACCGCCACCGGTCGCAGCACCGTGTTGTCGTTCCAGGGCGGTTATCACGGCATGAGCCAAGGCGCTTTGAGTTTGATGGGCAGCCTGGGGCCGAAAAAACCACTGGGCGCCTTGCTCAGCAGTGGCGTGCAATTCATGCCATACCCTTACGATTACCGCTGCCCGTTCGGATTGGGCGGCGCGCAAGGGGTCAAGGCCAACCTGAACTATCTGGAAAACCTGCTCAACGATCCCGAGGCCGGCGTGCAACTGCCGGCAGCGGTAATCGTTGAGGCGGTGCAGGGCGAGGGCGGGGTGATCCCGGCGGACCTGGACTGGCTACGCGGTTTGCGCCGGATCACCGAAAAGGCCGGCGTGGCGCTGATCGTCGACGAGATCCAGAGCGGTTTTGCCCGCACCGGCAAGATGTTTGCCTTCGAGCACGCGGGGATCATTCCGGACGTAGTGGTGATGTCCAAGGCGATCGGCGGCAGCCTGCCGCTGGCGGTGGTGGTCTATCGCGATTGGCTCGACACCTGGCTGCCGGGCGCCCATGCCGGGACCTTCCGTGGCAACCAGATGGCCATGGCTGCCGGTTCGGCGGTGATACGTTATCTGGTCGAACACAAGGTGTGCGAACACGCCGCCGCCATGGGCGAGCGCTTGAGCGAACACCTGCGCATCCTGCAGCGGGACTTCCCGCAACTGGGCGACATTCGCGGTCGCGGTCTGATGCTCGGTGTCGAGCTGGTCGATGCGGCTGGCGCACTGGACGCTCAGGGGCATCCGCCGGCGTTTGCGCGCCTGGCGCCGCTGGTGCAGCGCGAATGCCTCAAGCGTGGCTTGATCCTGGAGCTCGGTGGCCGTCACGGCGCGGTGGTGCGTTTCCTGCCGCCGCTGGTGATTACCACCGCAGAAATCGACCGCGTCGCCGAGATTTTCGGCCGGGCGTTGGCCGCAGCGACCACCGGCCTGTAAATTTTCCAGGCCCTGGGACGTTCCTTCTACATAGCGGCTGCACGCAGCGTGCAGCCCACCCTACAGTGATGGAGAGACAGCATGACGTCAGTATTCGACCGCGAGGACATCCTCTTTCAGGTCGTGGTCAACCACGAAGAGCAATACTCGATCTGGCCCGACTACAAGGCCGTGCCAGAAGGCTGGCGCACCGTGGGCAAGAGCGGGCTGAAGAAGGAATGCCTGGCTTACATCGAGGAAACCTGGACGGACATGCGTCCGCTGAGCTTGCGCCAGAAGATGGATGAACAGGCTGTTGCTCACTAAGCATTCACGCAAAAAAAGCCCGCTGGACTGGTGACGGTCAGCGGGCTTTTTTGTGGCTGGCCAGCGATGTAAAGCCCCCCGCAGCCTTCGGCAGCTCCTGCATTGAAGCGTGATACATCCGTGGAGTTAGACCGTTATCGCCAGCAGGCTGGCTCCCACAGGGGCCTGCGGTGGTCAGCCACTCAACCCCTTGATCAGCAAATCCACATCCCCCTCCAGCTCGGCCACCGGATCAGCCGCGTCGACACTCAACACCACCAACCGACTCCCGGCTTCAGCGATCACCGCTTTTACCGCATCGGAAGGCTGGCGATGGTGCAACACCACCGCGACGTCATTGTCCTTGAGCGTCGCAGCCAATGTCTTCAGCGCCTCTGGCGTCCATTCGGCATCCGGTCTTGCATCCAGGCCAACCAGCTCAAGATTGAGACCGCCAATCAGATAGCCGAAATGATCGCTCAGGCTCATCACACTAAGGTTGTCGGCAGCGGCCAGACGCGCTTCGCTGTCCGCGCTGAGCTTGAGCAAGCGCTGTTTCAACGTCGCCAGATTGGCCTCGATCGCAGGCTTGGCCGTGGGCGCCAGGCGCACCAGGTCCGCCGCCATCACGTCCGCCATGCGCCCCATGTTGTTGCCGGCGAGCCACGGCTGACTGTTCAAGCCGTCGACTTTGTTGTCAGGCTGCACGGCGATGCCGGGCAGGGCACCATCCACCGGGCGGGCGGCGTCGACTTCGACGATGCGGATGTTGCTGCGCCGCGAGATCGGGTACAGCGGATCATCCGGCCACAGTGAACGCAGGCCGATCACCGCGTCGGCGTCGGTTGCCAGTTTGGCCAGCGCCGGGGCGCCACGGCCGGTGAAATAAGCGGTCTGACGACTGCCGGGCAGGTTGTCCGGCGCGGCGCGTTCAAGTTTGACGTCGGTGCCTTTGAGCAGGACTTCGCCCAAACCGTAGGTAATCGGCAATGAGGCCAACACACGCAGTGGTTTGCTGCTGTCAGCGGCGAAGGACGTTGTGGCCAGCCCGCACAGGGCGACCGCCAGGGTCAGTTGTCGCAGAGAAAATGACATTTATCCAAGGTTCCCTTTCAGGCTGGGGACGACGCCGCGCGCGATGGCGGACAGAGCGAAGGCGATACCGGCCACCAGAATGATCGCGGCACCGGACGGAATCGGCAGGTCGAAGACGATCGGCGCGAGAATCCCGCACAGCGTGCTGATCGTGGCGATCAGCACCGAGCACCAGAAAAAGCCTTTCAACGATTGGCTGAGCAAGCGCGCCGCTGCGGCTGGAATCACCAGCAACGCACCGACCAGGATCGCGCCGATGACTTTCACCGCGGCAACGGTGATCAGCGTGACCAGAATCACGAACAGGTAATCCAGCGACTTCACCGCCACGCCGCGCACTGCCGCCAGTTGCGGGTTGAAACTGGCGAGCATGATGCGGTTGTACAGCGGCAAGGCCAGGGCCATCACCAACGAGCCGACGATGGCCAGCACCAGCAGGTCATTGCCGTTGACCGTCAGCACCGAACCGAACAGCACGTTTTCCAGAATGTGCACGTTGATCTTGCCAGCGAGAATCAGCAGCAGACTCGCGCCCAGCGCCAGGGACACCGAGAGGAACACGCCGATCAAGGTGTCCGGCGCCAGGCCGGTGCGGTTACGCAGGAAGTTGAGCAGGATGCCGAAGAGCAAGCAGTAACCGAACAGGCTGCCGTAAGGACCGGTGTACGGTTCGCCGAGCAGGATGCCGATGGCCACGCCGGTCAGCGCCGCGTGCCCCACCGCTTCGGAGAAAAACGCGAAGCGCTTGACCACCACCAGCGTGCCCAAACCACCCAGCACCGGGCCGATCAACAACCCGGCGAGCAGTGCGTTGACCACGAATCCATAAGCCAGCGCCTCAGGCAGGTAACCCGAAGAGGCCCAGCCTTGGACCATCAAACGAAAGGCTTCGTAACTCATCAGGCAGCGCTCCGTGGATGGGTCGAAAACAGCGTCAGCAGTCGATCCGGCGTCAATGCCAGTTTCGGCGTGGCGTCGAACAGTACCCGGCGATTGAGGCCGGTAACGTGATCGGCCAGACGCCCGACGGCTTCCAGATCGTGCTCGATCCACAGCACGGTGATGCCCGCCGCGCGCCAGTCGCCGAGCAAGCGTTCGAACACCTGAATCCCGGCTTCATCGAGCGCCGACATCGGCTCGTCGAGTACCAGTAATTGCGGTGCCGGAATCAACCCTTGGGCCAGCAATACCCGTTGACGCTCGCCACCGGACAGCGCGCCCATGCGCCGCTTGCGTTTGTCCTGCATGCCGACCCGCTCCAGGGCTTCGCCGATTGCTGCCGCGTAGTGTTTGCTCAAACCAAGGAATGCCGGACGTCGCTGGCACATGGCGGCCATGAAATCGTCGACAGTCATCGGCAAGCCGCGATCGAACTCCAGTGCTTGCGGCACGTAGCCGATCGTCCCCGGTTCACCCGGCCATTGCAGGCTCAGGCGGCCCTGATGCGGCATCTGTCCGAGCAAGGTCTTGATCAGCGAACTCTTGCCGCCACCGTTGGGACCGACCAGTGCATGCACGCTGCCGGGTTGAACCTGAAAGGTGACCTTGTCGAGGATTGTCGTGCGACCAAGGGTCAGGCTGACCTCCGTGAAATCCAGCGTCGGTCCCACCCCCTGTAGGAGCGAGCCTGCTCGCGATTGCGGTGTGGCAGTTGACGATGACGCTGACTGGCCGGGCGCCTTCGCGAGCAGGCTCGCTCCCACAGGGGATTCTGCATCGGCGAGGATGGTTTCTTTCGATGTCATTTACCCGACTCCTGAATCGCCCGGACCACCGTGTTGAGATTGCCGGTCATTTCCTTTTCGTATTTGTCGGCGGTGTATTCGCCGTAGGAAATGTGCGACAGCGGATACAGCTTCACCCCGGATTCACGCTGGATGGTGTCGACGTAGGTGGAGGGGAAATCCATCTCCGAGAAAATCACTTTCACGTCCAGTTCACGCAGTTGGTCGATGGTTTTTTTCAACTGGCTCGGGCTCGGCTCGATGCCGTGGGCCGGTTCGACCACGGCCGTCACTTCCAGGCCGAATTCTCGCAGCAGGTAGTCGTAGGCCGCGTGCACCGTGGCCACTCGCAGTTCGGCGTTCGGTGCCTGGGTCAGTTTGGCCAGGGCATCGGCGCGCATTTTGCGCAGGCGCTTGCCGTAGGCGCGGGCGTTCTCGGTGTAGGTCTTGGCGTTGGCCGGGTCGAGTTTGCCCAGCTCACGGGCGATGTTGTTGACCTGGGCAATCGAGGCGCTGATCGACAGGAAGGTGTGCGGGTTCACAACCTTGCCGGCGCCGCGTGCAGCAACGCCGGTGGCGGCCAGCAGAGGCACGTTTTCGTTGGCTTCGATGACCGGCACGTTAGGGGTTTCGCTGGCGGCGATCATGCGGTCGGCGAAGTCGTCATGCCCGACGCCGTTGAGCACGATCACGTCCAGGCCGCTGATACGCTTGATGTCCTCGGCCCGAGGCTCGTAGGCATGTGGGTTGAAACCGGCCGGAATCAGCGGCACCACCTCGGCCTTGTCTCCAACGATGTTGGCCACGTAGCTGTAATAAGGGTGCAGGGTGATGCCGATGCGCAGGCGCTTGGCGTCGTCGGCGCTGGCCAAGGGTGTCAGCAGGCAGGCCAGCAGGCCGACCAGTGTCAGGCGCAGAACAGAGCGTAGAGATGAAATAGGCATGGGAAAGCGGTCTTCTCTCGGGTGAAGGCGAGGGTTCAGTGCCGGTGCTGGCGGGTCACGCCGGCATCGAATTGCGCGACGATCTGCTGCCAGCCGGCGTTTTCGAGCGCGGCGTCGCTGAGGTCGGCCGGGGCCTTGAGGTCGGTGGCGCGGTTGAGCCAGATATCCGGGGCGTCATCTTCAGCGGTCAAACGCATCAGGAAAGAACCGGCGACGCTGGCGGTCTGGCTCTGGCCGAAGTAAGCCTTGGTGTCGAGCAACTGCCAGGCATGGCCGCCACGGCTGACGGAGCTGGCATCCTGGGCAAACGGCGCAAAGCCTTCGTCGGCGAGGGTTTCCGGTGTCGGCAGGGTCTGTTGTTCCTGACGCAGCAGATGAATCTCGTCCAGCGTCACGCGCAAATCGGCGTAGATGCCTTGCTCGGAAGCGCTGAGGTCGCGACGGGCATCCAGTTGATGGCTGTTGACGCTGCTCACCTCCTGAGACTCGCCGCGCCACGCGACCACCGAGCCGGCCACCGCCAGGATCATCAGGCACAACAGCAAAACGTAGAGGGTTTCATGGCCGGCACCGGCCGGGCGGACGACTTGCGTGGTTGGCGTACTCATGGGGCTTCGATGTCCGCTTGGTCGATTTCGACCACGTGGCCGGGGCCTGCGTCGAACAGCACATAAAACTCGGCGCCGGGTTTTTTGAAGGTCAGGGTCGAGTCGGCGCCGAGCTTGCCCGGCACCAGGATGGTTTCGTCGTAGCCGATCACATCCAGGGTCACACCCGGCGCCCCGCTGCCGTCGGAGAAACCGCCAGTGCACTTGATCTGCTCGGCGTCGATGGCCTTGCATTCGCACATCGGGTTGTGGGCCAGGGCGCTGGTGCTGAGCGCGGTGCAGAGCACCAATACCGTGGCGCTGAGAGGGCGGATAACGCGGATCATGGTTTGCCTCCTTGAGTGGTCAACCAGGCGAGGGTGGCGGGGGAGGCTTGGCTCAGAGGAACGGATGCCTGATGCATGGAGCCGTCCCAACCTTCCATGGTGATCCACAGTTCGGCGTCGGCTTTGGTTTTTTCCGGGATCGGCAACATGGCGCCCATGCGGTACGGCGTGCCGAAGAAAATCACCCCGGCGGCGCGCAGGCTGCGCGGCTTGCCGATGCGCAGGTAAGTCGCCTTGACCTGCTCGCGGCAGCTGTTGCACAGGGCGGCGTTGAAACTTTTCATGTAGCCGGCGGGACCGTCGAGACGCGGTGCTTCATTGCGAAACTCGGCCAGGCGCACGCTCCACGGGCCGACCTGCACTTCGCCGATTTCCCGTTCGCCCAACCCGGTATCGCCACGGAACAGCGCGGCATCGGCGAAATACTTGGGCATGAAGCCCAGCGGCACCAGCAACAGCAGAACGTTGATGTGGAAACGCCATTTGTGCCAGAAGCGGCTCAGCTTCGACCCCGGTTTCTCCGCAGCGAACAGGCTCATTGGCTGACCTCCGTGGTTTCATGGGGGGTTGCCGGAACAGTTTCGTGGCGCGGGCGTTTGTTGCTGCGCTTGAGCGCATTGGCCGTAGCCAGGGCAGTGCGCTTGGTCCAGATCAACAGGCCGCTGAGCACCATCATGCTCAGCAGCAGGCCGAAGAAGAACCAGATCAGCTTGATCCAGATACCACCGAAATCACCGGTGTGCAGCGGACGCATGGACTCGGTCACGAACTCCAGGCCCGAGCGGTCCGACAGCAGGCGCGTGGCGGCGACTTCGCCGGTGTACGGGTTGATGTCCGCGGTCTGGAACATCAGCGGATACCAACTGCGCCCACCCACCGACAGGTAGCTGTAGGCGTTGGCCGGCATGCTGACAAAACTCTCGTCGAGGCCGGGAATGCGTTGCTTGGCTTCGCGGATCGCGGCTTCCAGGCTGATCATCGGCGCCGCTGAACCATCGGTGGTGAGCGGCACGCTTTCACGCGGGACCACGGCAGCCACCGGTGCGGTGGAGATGGTGATCTGATTGTCGAACATGAATGCCTGGATCAGGAACCAGGTGCTGGTGATGGAAATCACCGCGATGAACCAGATCGACCAGATGCCGCTGAGACGGTGGAAATCACCCCAGAAAATCCGCGCGCCATGGCGAATGCGCAGGGTCGGGCGCAGGAAACCTTTCCAGAAACGCTTGTACACCACCAGTCCGGTCACCAGCGAGGCCAGCATCGGCAGGCTGAGGAACGACACCAGATACCAGCCCCAACTGTAGCCATTGGTGAATGGCACCAACCACCAGCCATGCAGCGCGCGGGTGAATGCCTGGAAGTTGAATTGCGGAGCGGGGCCTTGGATGGCGCCGGTATAAGGGTTGACGTAGACCGTCAGCGCACGCCCGTCGGGGTAGGTGACGCTGACATCCAGGGCAAAGTGCGATTCGTCGGGGCGGCTGATGCTGTCGACGATGATGTCGGGCTCGGCCTTCTTGATGGCGCTGACGATCTGGTCGTAATTGAGCCGCGGTGCATCGTCCGACGGCTGGCTGGCACGCATTTGCGGGTTGGCCAGCCAGACGATTTCCTGGCTGACCACCGCCAGCGTGCCGGTCACGCAGACGATCAAGACAAAAAACCAGATGGGCAGCGCCAGCCAGCTATGAACCAGGAACCAGAGTTTTGAACGGGATTTCTTCGACATGGTCAGGGTGTCTTATATCGATGAAAAGGCCTCTACTACGGGCTTCGCAGCGATGAGGTCGATAAACGTCCAGTCGTGGCTTTTGCCTACGCGAAAGGACTGCATCTATATAGGACGAATGAGAATCCGAAATCCCGAAGGGCGATATGAAAGAAAATGTTTCGTGTTCCGCGCAGGCCGATGATGGCCTGCGCGGCGCCGTGATCAACGCAGGAAACCCAGCGCTTCGGCAAGCAGCAGTTCCGGGGCTTCTTCTGCGATGTAATGACCGGCGGGCAACGCTCTGCCACGGACGTCGGTGGCGACTTGCTGCCATTCCTTGAGCGGCTCGAAACAGCGCCCGACCGTGCCTTCGGCGCCCCATAACACCAGCAAAGGCAGGTTCAGTTGATTGCCGGCGTCAATGTCGGCGCGGTCATGTTCCAGATCGATGCTGGCGCTGGCCCGGTAATCCTCACAGATGCCACGGGCGGCACCTGGCAGTTGCAGGCAGCGCAGGTATTCGCCAAAGGCTTGCTCGGTGAAGGGTTTAAGCCCGGCGCTACGGCTGCCCATCACACTGCGCAGATAAGCCTCGGGATCGGCTTCGATCAGGGTTTCCGGCAATGGCGCCGGGCGGATCAGGAAGAACCAGTGCCAGTACGCACGGGCAAAGGCTTCGTTCGTTTGCGAATACATCGCCAAGGTGGGCGCAATATCGAGCAACACCATGCGTTGCACGGCATCGGCATGATCCAGCGCCAGGCGATGGGCGACGCGGGCGCCACGGTCGTGGGCCAACACCGAGAAACGGTCAAACCCCAAGGCCTTCATCAACTCGACGTTGTCCTTGGCCATTTCCCGTTTTGAGTAGTGCGCGTGGAGATCATCGGCGGGCGGCTTGCTGCTGTCGCCGTAACCGCGCAGGTCGGCGGCGACCACAGTGAAATGCTCGGTCAGTTGTTCGGCGACCTTGTGCCAGATGACGTGGGTCTGCGGGTGCCCGTGCAGCAGCAACAGGCCCGGCCCGCTGCCGCCGATGCGGTAGGCAATGTCCACACCGTTGACGCGGCGCTGGTCTTTCAGGAATCCGGCAAACATGGGTGCCTCCTTGTTCTGATTAGCTGCATCCTGAAAGTGTTGCGCCGTGAGGGCAAGGGGCGAGGCGTGGTGTGATTGTTCATGAAGTGTGTTCAGCGGCGTTTGATCTGACGCCATCGCGGGCTTACCCGCGATGGTGGTCTATCAAACGCTGAAAATCTCAACCCTGCTGAAACATCTCCCGGGCCCGTTCTTCAATCTGCTCTTGAGTCAGATCCTCTTTACGCGTGGCCAAAAACCAAAGATGCCCATAGGGATCCTTCAAAGTCCCGGAACGGTCGCCATAAAACTGATCCTTGACCTCCGACACCACGGTGCCGCCTGCCGCAATCGCCTGTTTATAAGACGTGTCCACATCGGTCACATACAAATGCAGACCAACCGAAGACGAGTTGTCGGGATTGCTCAACGGCCCTTGATCGCAAGGTGTGCCGAGCATGATCGGGCAGTCGCCAATACGCAGTTCGGCGTGACCGATACCGCCGTCGGGCATGGACAGGCGCATGACTTCAATGGCGCCGAAGGCTTTTTTGTAGAAGTCGATGGCTTCGGCCGCTTTTGCAATGCCCAGGTACGGGGTGATGCTGTGATAACCCTCTGGAATGGGTTTAACGCTCATGATGGTTCTCCCTGTTCTTGTTGTGAATTCACGGCTTTCAAGCAGCACCAAAAAGTGAGCTGTCGAAGGCTGCGATCTTTTAATTTTGATCTTCCGCGTTCTTCAAGTTCAAAAAAAATCGCAGCCTTCGGCAGCGTCTACAGGACCAGGCTGGATCAGGGTTTGGCGTGAGCAGGAAGCACATCATTGGCAGTCATTTCGCCAAGCGGCCCCGTGAGGTGGGTAACACCTCGCCCGGCAAGGCTGGCGTACGGCTTGGGCAGCAACGGGAACAGCGGTTCGGCGAAGTGATAGGCTTCTTATTCCTTAGAGCACATCTCAATAATATTAATTGATCAATAATGAATACGAGGGGTGACCAAAGCCGCATTAGGAAAACTCGATAGCGACTATCGAAAGCGTTGATTTCTGCTCATCTAATGGCGCGAGTAGCCTGTGTTCATTGCCCCGAACCCAGATGCCAGGACGCCGAACATGAAACCTCTAATCGCCACTCTCTTGCTGCTCGCGGTCTCCGTGCTTACCGGATGTGCCACTCATGTCTCCCCGGAATTGCGGCCTTACACCGCCGAAGAAACCCGGGAACTGGCGCTGGAAGCGTTGAATCGTCGTGGCTTGTCCTTCGACGAATACCACGCGAAAAAGGCTGAACTGCTCGGCGAACCGCAAAAGACTTATGGCTTCGACAAGCAGGGCGAAATGAACGCCGAGCGAGCTGTACAGCTGCACGGTCGCCAAAGCTGAGCCGAAACTGTACGGGTTCAACTTTCGCGTAACTGTCCATGGGTTTCGCCGAGGGTGTGCGATAGGGTCAATAACTGACTGACCTTGATGGACCGCTACCCATGACGCTCTCACTCGATCTGCTGCTGGGCTTCGCCTTGTTCGCCCTTGTCACCTCGATCACGCCCGGCCCGAACAACACGATGTTGCTGGCATCCGGCGTGAACTTCGGCTTTAACCGCACGATTCCCCATATGCTCGGCATCACCTGCGGCTTTTTCGTGCTGGTGGTGGCAGTCGGCTTCGGACTGGGTGCGGTGTTCCAGACTTACCCTGTGCTCTACACCGTGTTGCGTTACGTCGGCGCGGCGTATTTGCTGTATCTGGCGTGGAAAATCGCCCACTCCGGGCCGGTCTCGGACAGTGAGAAGGGCGAGGGCAAACCGATCAGCTATCTGGGCGCTGCCGCGTTCCAGTGGGTCAATCCCAAGGCCTGGATCATGGCCATCGGTGCCATCAGCACTTACACGCCGATGCAAGGCTACTTCACCAATGTCATCGTGATTGCTGCGGTGTTCGCCTTGATCAACCTGCCGAGCGTCGGTGTCTGGGCCGCATGCGGCACGCTGTTGCGCAATGTTTTGAAGGATCGCCGCTGGCTGCGCCTGTTCAACTGGGGCATGGCCGCGCTGCTGGTGGCGTCGCTGTATCCGATCCTGCTCGAAAGCTTTAGCTGACGCATTGCTTCAACCGGTCGCCCGATGCCTGTTAAGCTCACTTTTCAGGAGCGTTCCTACGCACTTTTAAATGAAGTTGTACTTCTTTAACGGCATCCGATCAGGTATTGGTAACGTTCTGAAAACCGCACGCAGCTCACAAGGCTGCGTCTCGCCGTTTGCAGTCACGAGCCTCCTGATCCCGGAACACGCTCTGCGAGTCTTTTATGAATAAACGTCCGTTGTATTTCGACTACGCCGCCACCACGCCGGTGGATGAGCGAGTCATCAAGGTCATGGTCGAGTGTCTGGGTTTCAGCGGCAATTTCGGTAACCCGGCCTCCAGCTCCCACTTCTTTGGCCAACAGGCCCGGCAATCGGTCGAGCAGGCGCGACGCCAGGTCGCCGAACTGGTCGGCGCGGAGGCTGAGCAGATCGTCTGGACCTCCGGCGCCACCGAATCCAACAACCTCGCCCTCAAGGGCGTCGCCCAGGCGCGCGGCGTTGCCGGCGGCCACATCATTACCAGCCAGATCGAACACAAGGCGATTCTCGACACTGCCAGACAATTGCAGGACGCCGGCATTGCGGTGACGTATCTGGTGCCAAACGCCGAAGGTTTGATCACCCCGCAAGCGGTCAGCGATGCGATGCGCGAGGACACCTTCCTGGTGTCGCTGATGCTGGTCAACAACGAACTGGGCACGGTCAACGACATTCCGGCCATTGGCCGGGTGGTGCGTGAGCACGGCGCGTTGTTCCATGTCGACGCGGCCCAGGGTGCGGGCAAAGTAGCAATCGACCTGGTCGAGTGGCCGGTGGACTTGATGTCGTTTTCGGCGCACAAACTCTACGGTCCCAAGGGGATCGGCGCGTTGTACGTCGGCCCGCATGCGCAACAGCGCTTGCTGGCACAAATCCACGGCGGCGGGCACGAGGGTGGCTTGCGTTCCGGCACCCTGGCGACACATCAGATCGTCGCCATGGGCGAGGCCTTCGCCTTGGCGGCGGCCTCGTTCGAGGAAGAGGCGGACAAGATCGTACGACTGCGTGAACGCCTGCTCGAACCGCTGCTGAGCATTCCGGGCGTGCGTCTCAATGGCAGCCCGACCCAACGCATTCCGCATACCCTGAGCCTGACCTTTAATGAAGGCGAGTTCAGTTCCGCGGCGCTGAGCGCCTCGATCGCATTTTCCGCGACCTCGGCCTGTAACTCGGCGAGCAATGCGCCGTCCCACGTGCTGCTGGCGCTGGGGCATGACGCTCGCGCGGCAAGCCGCACCATCCGTTTGAGTCTGGGGCGCTTCACCACCGACCAGGATATCGATCAAGCGGTACAACTGATTAAAACGGCCTGTGCCAGTGCTCCGGCATTCTGGCAGTAGGGCGATAAAGCGCCGGCGTTGATCGGCACTAAACAACAATGATGAGTGGTTAGCAGGAGTCATGATGAATACGCAGTTTTCGATCACCGGATCGGTGCCCCAGCGCCTGGCGCAAACCCGCGAGCTGATGAGCCGGGAGGGCATTCATGCGCTTCTGGTGCCGTCGGCCGACCCGCACTTGTCCGAATACCTGCCGGGTTACTGGCAAGGGCGTCAATGGTTGTCGGGTTTCCATGGTTCGGTCGGTACGCTGATCGTGACCGCGGATTTTGCCGGTGTCTGGGCCGACAGCCGTTATTGGGAGCAGGCGACCAAGGAGCTCAAGGGCAGCGGCATCGAACTGGTCAAGCTGCAACCGGGCCAACCAAGTCCTCTGGACTGGCTCGCCGAGCAAACCCCTGAAGGCGGCGTGGTCGCGGTCGATGGTGCAGTAATGGCCGTGGCGTCGGCGCGGACCCTGGGTGGCAAACTCGAAGAGCGCGGTGCACGCCTGCGCACCGACATCGACTTGCTGAACGAAGTCTGGAGCGATCGCCCGACGCTGCCGAACGAGCCGATCTATCAACACTTGCCTCCGCAGGCGACCGTCAGCCGTGGCGAAAAACTTGCCAAGCTGCGTGAAACCTTGCAGACACGTGGCGCTGACTGGCATTTCATCGCCACCCTCGATGACATCGCCTGGCTGTTCAACCTGCGCGGCGGCGATGTGTCGTTCAACCCCGTGTTCGTTTCCTTTGCTTTGATCAACCAGCAACACGCGACCCTGTTCGTGGCGCTGAGCAAGGTCGATGCCGAGTTGCGTGCGGTCCTTGAACAGGGCGGCGTGACCCTGCGCGATTACAGCGAAGTGGCCGACGCCCTGCGCGCGGTGCCGAACGGCGCGAGCCTGCTGGTCGATCCGGCGCGTGTGACGGCAGGTTTGCTGGATAACCTGAGCGATGGCGTCAAACTGATCGAGGGCCTCAATCCGACGACTCTCGCCAAGTCGCAGAAAAGCCTGGCTGATGCCGAGCATATCCGTCAGGCCATGGAGCAGGACGGCGCGGCGCTGTGCGAGTTCTTCACCTGGCTGGACTCGGCGTTGGGCCGCGAACGCATCACCGAACTGACCATCGACGAAAAACTCACCGCTGCCCGTGAGCGTCGTCCGGACTACGTGTCGCTGAGCTTCAACACCATCGCCGCATTCAACGCCAACGGCGCGATGCCGCATTACCACGCCACCGAAGAAGAGCACGCGGTGATCGAAGGCGACGGTCTGCTGCTGATCGATTCCGGCGGCCAATACCTGGGCGGCACCACCGACATCACGCGGATGGTGCCGGTCGGAACGCCGACCGCCGAGCAGAAGCGCGATTGCACTCGCGTACTCAAGGGCGTGATTGCCTTGTCCCGCGCGCAGTTCCCGAAAGGCATCCTGTCGCCATTGCTCGACGCCATCGCGCGGGCGCCGATCTGGGCAGAAAACGTCGATTACGGTCACGGTACCGGTCACGGCGTGGGCTACTTCCTCAACGTTCACGAAGGTCCGCAGGTCATCGCCTACCAAGCTGCACCTGCACCGCAAACCGCGATGCAACCGGGCATGATCACCTCGATCGAACCGGGCACCTACCGTCCGGGCCGCTGGGGTGTGCGCATCGAGAACCTGGCGATGAACCGCGAAGCAGGCAGCAGCGAGTTTGGCGAATTCCTCAAATTCGAAACCCTGACCCTGTGCCCGATCGACACCCGTTGCCTGGAAACCTCGTTGCTGAGCGAAGAAGAGAAGCAGTGGTTCAACGGCTACCACGCCGAAGTGCGCGAGCGTCTGAGCCCATTGCTCGACGGTGCGGCCCTTGAGTGGTTGAACACCCGCACCGCGGCTATTTGATTGCTTGCAGCTCGGGCGCTGCCTCCAGCGCCCGGCTCATGTAGTCGACAAAGGCTTTGACCCTGGCGGATTGGCGACGATTCGCCGGGGACACTGCGTGTATCGGCAGCGACTGCGCGGTGTAGTCCTGCAAGATCGGCAACACTCTCCCGGCTTTCAGGTCCTCGCTGAACAGCCACACCGGCGACAACGCAATCCCCAATCCCCCCAGCACCATTTCGCGGATGGCTTCGGAGTTGTTGCTCTGCGCATTGCCCTTGATCCGCACTTCATGCTGTCGGGCGCCTTTGTTGTAGATCCACAGATTCTGACTGCTCAGCAGGTTGAACAGCAGGCAGTTGTGGCCGCTGAGTTCTTGAGGTGTTTGCGGCTGGCCGTGTCGCGCCAGGTAATCCGGTGTTGCGACAGTCATCCGGTAAGTGGTGCCGACGTGGCGAGCGATCAGGCCGCTGTCGTTCAAGGCGCCGATCCTGAACGTGAGATCCAGGCCCTCGCTGACCAAATCCTGATTTTGATCGCTCAGTTGCAGGTCGACCTGAACCTCGGGGTGGCGGATGAGGAATTCCGGCAGGCGCGGGGCAATCTGCAAGCGCCCGAAACTGACGGAGGAACCGATTTTCAGCGGCCCGGCGATGGATTCGCGGCCGGACTGGAAGCTGTGCTCGGCGGCGTCCACCGCAGCCAGAATTTGCCGGCATTCGGCGTAGTAGCGCTGGCCTTCATCGGTCAGCGATAACTTGCGCGTGCTGCGCGCAATCAGCTTTCCACCGAGCTCGGCTTCCAGCGCCTGCAGCACTTTGCTGATGGTCGGCTGGCTGGTCTGCAACTCCCGGGCGACAGCGGAAAAACTGCCGCGCTCGACAACCCGCACGAAAATGGCCATTGCATTGAGTTTGTCCATGCGCTCTCTCATTGATGCTTTCAGGGCATAGTCACTATAGCGATATGGCGTCTTATCGGTATGAGTAGGTTGAAGGAAGATCGGTCCTACAAACACCTCTGACAGGAATAGGCGAAATGACTGACTCACTGCAAATGCGTGCGCTGATTGTTGACTCGGCTAATGCCCCATTACGCTTGGCCTCCATTCCCCGGCCAGTGCCGGGCGCAGGACAGGTCCTGGTACGGATCGCGGCCAGCGGAGTGAACCCGTTGGACGGGAAGATCCGTTCGGGCCAGGCCACTCACGCGCGTCAGCCTTTGCCGGCGGTGTTGGGCATGGATCTGGCGGGAACCGTGGAAGCGTTGGGGGAGGGCGTTAGTGGGTGGGTGCCGGGAGATGAGGTCTACGCGATGGCCACGGGAATTGGCGGAGTCCAGGGCTCGCTGGCTGAATATGCGGTAGTCGATGCACGGTTACTGGCGCGTAAACCGGCCAATCTGAACATGCGTGAAGCAGCAGGATTGCCGTTGGTGCTGATTACAGCGTGGGAGGGATTGGTCGACCGGGCTCGGGTGCACTCGGGGCAGAAAGTGTTGATTCATGGCGGGGCGGGTGGTGTCGGACATGTCGCGGTGCAAATCGCCCGCGCATTCGGTGCCGAAGTATTCGCCACGGGATCTGCGCGGCAGCAAGGGATCATTGAGGCGTTGGGCGCGACGTTTATTGATTACCACACATCCTCAGTCGAGGATTATGTCGGGCAGCACACGGCTGGGGAGGGCTTCGATATTGTCTATGACACGGTGGGCGGCGAAACCCTGGATACGTCGTTCAAGGCCGCACGGGTTTACAACGGCCATGTCCTGAGTTGCCTCGGTTGGGGCCTGCACAGTCTCGCACCGCTTTCGTTTCGTGGTGCTACCTATTCCGGGGTGTTCACTTTGTTGCCGCTGCTTACCGGCCAAGGAAGAGCGCATCACGGGGACATACTGCGCGAGGCGGCGCTTTTAATCGAGGTGGGCAAGCTCAAGCCGATGCTCGATCCGCGCCAGTTCACGCTGCAAACTGCCGAGGCCGCCCATGGGTTGCTCGTGTCAGGAGAAGCTCAGGGGCGGTTGGTGGTCGAGATTTAACGCAGGGCTTCGAGGACGAAGTCCAGTCGATCCTGGCCAAAGAACAGTTGATCATCGACAAACATGCTTGGTGCGCCGAAAACACCGCGCTGTACCGCTTTCTCGGTGTTGTCCTTCAGCGCGGTTTTGATTTCCTCGTCGGCGGTCAGTGCCAGCACCTCATTGGGATCAAAGCCGTTCTGCGTCAGTACCGCCGCGACGGTTGCCGGTTCATCGAGGCTGCGGCCTGCAACCCAAAGGGCTTTGAACAGGCAATCTATAAAAGCGGAAAAACGCTGGGGATGGCGCAACTGCATGCCAGTGACGGCGCGCATGAGCATCAGGGTGTTGATCGGGAAGTGCGGATTGTACTTCAGCGGCACGCCGTAACGTTTGGCGTAGCGGTCGAGGTCCTGAAACATATAACGACCTTTGGCTGGAATGGTCGCCGGGGAAGCATTGCCGGTGGCTTTGAATACGCCGCCAAGCAGGAACGGGATGTAGATGAGTTGGCTGTCGGTTTGCTCACAGATTTTCGGCAGCTGGGTGTAGGCCAGATAGGTGGCGGGACTGCCCAGATCGAAATAGAACTCCACGGTTTTGCTCATGGTCGATGCGCTCTGATTATTGTTGTAGGGGAAGGCTTACCAACGTTCGCTCCAGGGGCGCAGGTCCAGTTCAAAGGTCCAGGCGTCGCGTGGCTGGCTGTGCAGGTACCAGTAGTTCTCGGCAATGTGCTCGGGATTGAGAATGCCGTCCTGATCCTTGGTCGCGTATTTCTCGGGAAAGCTCTCACGGATGAAATCGGTATCGATAGCACCGTCGACCACAATGTGGGCGACATGAATGTTCATCGGTCCCAGTTCGCGGGCCATGCTTTGCGCCAGTGCGCGAATGCCGTGCTTGGCGCCGGCGAACGCGGCGAATCCCGCGGCACCACGCATACCCGCGGTGGCGCCGGTGAACAGGATCGTTCCCTGTTTTCGTTTGGCCATGCGCTTGGCCACTTCTCGGGCATTGAGAAAACCGGAGAAACAGGCCATTTCCCAGATCTTGAAATACTTGCGTGCGGTCTCTTCGAGAATGCTGCAAGGCACATTGGCGCCGATGTTGAAGACGAACGCTTCGATGGGGCCGATCTCGCTTTCAATCTGCTCGACCAATGCCACCACATCCTCTTCTTTGCGCGCATCGCAAGCGAAGCCGTGGGCTTCGCCACCGTCGGCCAGAATGGCATCGACCAGCGGCTGGAGTTTGTCCGCGCTGCGGCGTGTGACACAGGCGACGAATCCTTCTTGGGCAAAGCGCTTGGCAATGGCGCCGCCGGTGGCGTCTCCGGCACCAACAACCAGTACGACCTTCTTGTTATTCATGGGTAGATCCCTTTGTTAAACGATCGTTAACTAAACGAACGTTATGCTACGATTCGATCAGCGTCAAGGCGATCAACTCTGAGGGAAGGGCAATGCGTTACTCCGCCAATCACAAGCTGGAAACCAAGGAAAAATTGCTGCAAAGCAGTGCGGTGTCGGCCAAGAAGTCCGGTTTTTCCACGGTAGGCGTCGACGGCTTGATGAAAGCAATCGGCCTGAGCGGTGGCGCTTTTTACAGTCATTTTTCGTCGAAGGACAAGTTGTTCGCTTCAATCGTGGAGCGTGAGTTGCGCCAAAGCCTGGAGCGATTGGGCGCTGAACAGGATCGCGACAAACTGGAACGCTGTTTGAAGTACTATCTGAGCATGTCCCATGTCGAACACCCGGAAACCGGGTGCGCTTTACCGGCATTGGGGGCCGAGATTGCCCGTTCCGACGTATTGATTCGACAGCAGGCGGAGCATTGGATCTGCCAGTTGCAGGAGAGTTGGGCGCAGGTACTGGCGAGCGACAGCCTGGCCTGGGCCATCCTGTCGCAATGCATCGGGGCGTTGGTGGTGGCGAGGATGCTTGCCACGCCGGAGCTTCAGCGCAAGGTGCTGGAGTCCAGTCATGATGAGATCGCTCGTCAGATCGCAGGGCCGACAAGCTGAGTGCGTGGAATCAGGTTACTTGCAGATGACGATCATGCTGCGGCTGGTATAGCCGGCAGGGTTGAGACCGAACGGGTAATCACCTGGCTCTTCCACGGCATCCCCCGATTTGGCGATAACTTTGTATCCCTTGGGGTTACAAGAGTTGGCGGCACTGGCGTAGCACTGGTCCCAAGAAGATGACAGCCCAGAACAGTTGATGTGCAGCCCTTTCTTGCCATGTTTGGTCTGGGTTTTCGTGGTCGCCGCGCAGCCCGCAACTGCAAGAACGGCGATCAGTATCAAAATTCGTTTCATTGCTTTCCTTGGTGCATTCCCGGATCTGACGCCCGGTCTTGCAGTTTTCGCTTTCGCGTGAAGCGTTCTGATATCCCTATCCTGAAAAGTCCATGTCTGACATTGGGTTGCGGACCTAAACATGGCCTAAATGAACGGTAAATACCAGTACCTCGTCAAATCTTGCATCAATCCGCAGCAATTGCGGGTTTGGCGGCGCTGCCCATGGTCATGGTCGCACCGACGGAAGCCAGAATAATGCACAGAATAGCCATCCACTGTGACAGTGAGAGGTATTCATGGAGGAACAGCAAGCCGGACAACGCGCCAATGGCAGGCTCAATGCTCATCAATGTGCCGAAGGTCCTGGCGGGCATTCGCGTAAGCGCAACCATCTCCAGGGTATAGGGGAGGGCGGTCGACAGGATGGCGACACCGATGGCTATTGGTATCAGTGATGGGGTCAGCAGTGCGGCACCAGCATGAACAATGCCGATGGGAGCAACGAACAGGGCAGCAATCATTACTCCCAGCGCTGCGGTCTGCACACCATTATCAGCCCCGGCTTTTTGACCGAAAAGAATATAGAGCGCCCAGCAGACGCCAGCACCCAATGCGTAACCAGCACCCAACAAATCGATTCCCGTGGTTGTTGCGCCTGTAGGTATCAGTAGCAGCAGGCCGACGGCCGCCAAAGCGATCCACAGAAAGTCGATGGCCCGGCGCGAGGCATATATCGCAACGGCCAATGGCCCGGTGAACTCCAGCGCTACCGCAATGCCCAGAGGCACAGTGCGTAAGGACATATAGAAGAGGAAGTTCATGCCGCCGAGTGCCATCCCGTAGACAATGACGGTACGTAGCGACTTCGCGGTGAGCTTTGCTCGCCATGGGCGCAGTAGCAGCAACATAATCACGCTGGCAAAGATCAGGCGCAGGGTTGTGGTCCCTTGGGCACCGATGACAGGGAACATGCTTTTGGCCAGGGAGGCTCCGGACTGGATCGATGCCATGGCTATTATTAGCAGGCCGACCGAAAACAGGGTCGAGGCAAGGCTGCGAGGCTGATCATTCATTGAGTGACATCGTCCAGGGCTGGGATCTTGGGTGTTGTTCTTGGTGATGAGCAATATACTGCGCATTCGATGCGGGCGCGTCTATATATAAGCAATGAAATTGTTCTTGCTGATAGAAAAACCAAATCAGTGCTTGACGGCAGATCTCAGGTGTCTATAATTCGCCCCACTTCCGGCGCAGTCGAAACGGAAAACTCCTTGGTAAACAACGAGTTACGAAGTTTTCGGCAGCAAGTTGCTTCAGTTCATCGAAGCCAAAAGGAAGTTGAAAAAGAGGTGTTGACAGCAGCGTGTAACGCTGTAGAATTCGCCTCCCGCTGATGAGAGATCTGAGGCGCAAGTGGTTGAAGTTGTTGAGGAATTCCTCGAAAGCTTCTGAAAATAATCACTTGACAGCAAATGAGGCTGCTGTAGAATGCGCGCCTCGGTTGAGACGAAAGATCTTAACCAACCGCTCTTTAACAACTGAATCAAGCAATTCGTGTGGGTGCTTGTGGAGTCAGACTGCTAGTCAACAGATTATCAGCATCACAAGTTACTCCGCGAGAAATCAAAGATGTAACCAACGATTGCTGAGCCAAGTTTAGGGTTTTCTCAAAACCCAAAGATGTTTGAACTGAAGAGTTTGATCATGGCTCAGATTGAACGCTGGCGGCAGGCCTAACACATGCAAGTCGAGCGGATGAAGAGAGCTTGCTCTCTGATTCAGCGGCGGACGGGTGAGTAATGCCTAGGAATCTGCCTGGTAGTGGGGGACAACGTTTCGAAAGGAACGCTAATACCGCATACGTCCTACGGGAGAAAGCAGGGGACCTTCGGGCCTTGCGCTATCAGATGAGCCTAGGTCGGATTAGCTAGTTGGTGAGGTAATGGCTCACCAAGGCGACGATCCGTAACTGGTCTGAGAGGATGATCAGTCACACTGGAACTGAGACACGGTCCAGACTCCTACGGGAGGCAGCAGTGGGGAATATTGGACAATGGGCGAAAGCCTGATCCAGCCATGCCGCGTGTGTGAAGAAGGTCTTCGGATTGTAAAGCACTTTAAGTTGGGAGGAAGGGTTGTAGATTAATACTCTGCAATTTTGACGTTACCGACAGAATAAGCACCGGCTAACTCTGTGCCAGCAGCCGCGGTAATACAGAGGGTGCAAGCGTTAATCGGAATTACTGGGCGTAAAGCGCGCGTAGGTGGTTCGTTAAGTTGGATGTGAAAGCCCCGGGCTCAACCTGGGAACTGCATTCAAAACTGACGAGCTAGAGTATGGTAGAGGGTGGTGGAATTTCCTGTGTAGCGGTGAAATGCGTAGATATAGGAAGGAACACCAGTGGCGAAGGCGACCACCTGGACTGATACTGACACTGAGGTGCGAAAGCGTGGGGAGCAAACAGGATTAGATACCCTGGTAGTCCACGCCGTAAACGATGTCAACTAGCCGTTGGGAGCCTTGAGCTCTTAGTGGCGCAGCTAACGCATTAAGTTGACCGCCTGGGGAGTACGGCCGCAAGGTTAAAACTCAAATGAATTGACGGGGGCCCGCACAAGCGGTGGAGCATGTGGTTTAATTCGAAGCAACGCGAAGAACCTTACCAGGCCTTGACATCCAATGAACTTTCCAGAGATGGATTGGTGCCTTCGGGAACATTGAGACAGGTGCTGCATGGCTGTCGTCAGCTCGTGTCGTGAGATGTTGGGTTAAGTCCCGTAACGAGCGCAACCCTTGTCCTTAGTTACCAGCACGTTATGGTGGGCACTCTAAGGAGACTGCCGGTGACAAACCGGAGGAAGGTGGGGATGACGTCAAGTCATCATGGCCCTTACGGCCTGGGCTACACACGTGCTACAATGGTCGGTACAGAGGGTTGCCAAGCCGCGAGGTGGAGCTAATCCCATAAAACCGATCGTAGTCCGGATCGCAGTCTGCAACTCGACTGCGTGAAGTCGGAATCGCTAGTAATCGCGAATCAGAATGTCGCGGTGAATACGTTCCCGGGCCTTGTACACACCGCCCGTCACACCATGGGAGTGGGTTGCACCAGAAGTAGCTAGTCTAACCTTCGGGAGGACGGTTACCACGGTGTGATTCATGACTGGGGTGAAGTCGTAACAAGGTAGCCGTAGGGGAACCTGCGGCTGGATCACCTCCTTAATCGACGACTCAGCTGCTCCATAAGCTCCCACACGAATTGCTTGATTCATTGAAGAAGACGAAAGAAGCAGCCCGAAATTGGGTCTGTAGCTCAGTTGGTTAGAGCGCACCCCTGATAAGGGTGAGGTCGGCAGTTCGAATCTGCCCAGACCCACCAATTTTGTGTGGGAAACGCCTGTAGAAATACGGGGCCATAGCTCAGCTGGGAGAGCGCCTGCCTTGCACGCAGGAGGTCAGCGGTTCGATCCCGCTTGGCTCCACCACTACTGCTTCTCTTGTATAAAGCTTAGAAATGAGCATTCCATCGGTAAGATGGTGAATGTTGATTTCTAGTCTTTGACTAGTTCGTTCTTTAAAAATTTGGGTATGTGATAGAAAGATAGACTGAACGTTACTTTCACTGGTAACGGATCAGGCTAAGGTAAAATTTGTGAGTTCTCTTAGTTGAGAAATTCGAATTTTCGGCGAATGTCGTCTTCACAGTATAACCAGATTGCTTGGGGTTATATGGTCAAGTGAAGAAGCGCATACGGTGGATGCCTTGGCAGTCAGAGGCGATGAAAGACGTGGTAGCCTGCGAAAAGCTTCGGGGAGTCGGCAAACAGACTTTGATCCGGAGATGTCTGAATGGGGGAACCCAGCCATCATAAGATGGTTATCTTGTACTGAATACATAGGTGCAAGAGGCGAACCAGGGGAACTGAAACATCTAAGTACCCTGAGGAAAAGAAATCAACCGAGATTCCCTTAGTAGTGGCGAGCGAACGGGGACTAGCCCTTAAGTGGCTTTGAGATTAGCGGAACGCTCTGGAAAGTGCGGCCATAGTGGGTGATAGCCCTGTACGCGAAAATCTCTTGGTCATGAAATCGAGTAGGACGGAGCACGAGAAACTTTGTCTGAATATGGGGGGACCATCCTCCAAGGCTAAATACTACTGACTGACCGATAGTGAACTAGTACCGTGAGGGAAAGGCGAAAAGAACCCCGGAGAGGGGAGTGAAATAGATCCTGAAACCGTATGCGTACAAGCAGTGGGAGCCCACTTTGTTGGGTGACTGCGTACCTTTTGTATAATGGGTCAGCGACTTATTTTCAGTGGCGAGCTTAACCGAATAGGGGAGGCGTAGCGAAAGCGAGTCTTAATAGGGCGTCTAGTCGCTGGGAATAGACCCGAAACCGGGCGATCTATCCATGGGCAGGTTGAAGGTTAGGTAACACTGACTGGAGGACCGAACCGACTACCGTTGAAAAGTTAGCGGATGACCTGTGGATCGGAGTGAAAGGCTAATCAAGCTCGGAGATAGCTGGTTCTCCTCGAAAGCTATTTAGGTAGCGCCTCATGTATCACTGTAGGGGGTAGAGCACTGTTTCGGCTAGGGGGTCATCCCGACTTACCAAACCGATGCAAACTCCGAATACCTACAAGTGCCGAGCATGGGAGACACACGGCGGGTGCTAACGTCCGTCGTGAAAAGGGAAACAACCCAGACCGTCAGCTAAGGTCCCAAAGTTATGGTTAAGTGGGAAACGATGTGGGAAGGCTTAGACAGCTAGGAGGTTGGCTTAGAAGCAGCCACCCTTTAAAGAAAGCGTAATAGCTCACTAGTCGAGTCGGCCTGCGCGGAAGATGTAACGGGGCTCAAACCATACACCGAAGCTACGGGTATCACTTAGGTGATGCGGTAGAGGAGCGTTCTGTAAGCCTGTGAAGGTGAGTTGAGAAGCTTGCTGGAGGTATCAGAAGTGCGAATGCTGACATGAGTAACGACAATGGGTGTGAAAAACACCCACGCCGAAAGACCAAGGTTTCCTGCGCAACGTTAATCGACGCAGGGTTAGTCGGTCCCTAAGGCGAGGCTGAAAAGCGTAGTCGATGGAAAACAGGTTAATATTCCTGTACTTCTGGTTATTGCGATGGAGGGACGGAGAAGGCTAGGCCAGCTTGGCGTTGGTTGTCCAAGTTTAAGGTGGTAGGCTGGAATCTTAGGTAAATCCGGGATTCTAAGGCCGAGAGCTGATGACGAGTGTTCTTTTAGAACACGAAGTGGTTGATGCCATGCTTCCAAGAAAAGCTTCTAAGCTTCAGGTAACCAGGAACCGTACCCCAAACCGACACAGGTGGTTGGGTAGAGAATACCAAGGCGCTTGAGAGAACTCGGGTGAAGGAACTAGGCAAAATGGCACCGTAACTTCGGGAGAAGGTGCGCCGGTGAGGGTGAAGGACTTGCTCCGTAAGCCCACGCCGGTCGAAGATACCAGGCCGCTGCGACTGTTTATTAAAAACACAGCACTCTGCAAACACGAAAGTGGACGTATAGGGTGTGACGCCTGCCCGGTGCCGGAAGGTTAATTGATGGGGTTAGCTAACGCGAAGCTCTTGATCGAAGCCCCGGTAAACGGCGGCCGTAACTATAACGGTCCTAAGGTAGCGAAATTCCTTGTCGGGTAAGTTCCGACCTGCACGAATGGCGTAACGATGGCGGCGCTGTCTCCACCCGAGACTCAGTGAAATTGAAATCGCTGTGAAGATGCAGTGTATCCGCGGCTAGACGGAAAGACCCCGTGAACCTTTACTATAGCTTTGCACTGGACTTTGAATTTGCTTGTGTAGGATAGGTGGGAGGCTTTGAAGCGTGGACGCCAGTTCGCGTGGAGCCATCCTTGAAATACCACCCTGGCAACTTTGAGGTTCTAACTCAGGTCCGTTATCCGGATCGAGGACAGTGTATGGTGGGTAGTTTGACTGGGGCGGTCTCCTCCTAAAGAGTAACGGAGGAGTACGAAGGTGCGCTCAGACCGGTCGGAAATCGGTCGTAGAGTATAAAGGCAAAAGCGCGCTTGACTGCGAGACAGACACGTCGAGCAGGTACGAAAGTAGGTCTTAGTGATCCGGTGGTTCTGTATGGAAGGGCCATCGCTCAACGGATAAAAGGTACTCCGGGGATAACAGGCTGATACCGCCCAAGAGTTCATATCGACGGCGGTGTTTGGCACCTCGATGTCGGCTCATCACATCCTGGGGCTGAAGCCGGTCCCAAGGGTATGGCTGTTCGCCATTTAAAGTGGTACGCGAGCTGGGTTTAGAACGTCGTGAGACAGTTCGGTCCCTATCTGCCGTGGACGTTTGAGATTTGAGAGGGGCTGCTCCTAGTACGAGAGGACCGGAGTGGACGAACCTCTGGTGTTCCGGTTGTCACGCCAGTGGCATTGCCGGGTAGCTATGTTCGGAATAGATAACCGCTGAAAGCATCTAAGCGGGAAACTAGCCTCAAGATGAGATCTCACTGGAACCTTGAGTTCCCTGAAGGGCCGTCGAAGACTACGACGTTGATAGGTTGGGTGTGTAAGCGCTGTGAGGCGTTGAGCTAACCAATACTAATTGCCCGTGAGGCTTGACCATATAACACCCAAGCAATTTGACGCTCCTCGTTGAAGAAACGAGAGAGACCAGATTGCGGTGTGTGAAGACGCAATGAACCGAAAGTTCGATGCTCACAAAACACCAAGCTATCACATAGCCAATTTGCTGAAGCGAGACCATCTGGTCACGAGTCAGTACCCGAATTTCTTGACGACCATAGAGCGTTGGAACCACCTGATCCCATCCCGAACTCAGAAGTGAAACGATGCATCGCCGATGGTAGTGTGGGGTTTCCCCATGTGAGAGTAGGTCATCGTCAAGATTAAATTCCGAAACCCCAATTGCGAAAGCAGTTGGGGTTTTGTTTTGGGCGAAAGAAAAGTGCCGCGATAAAAAAGGGATAGCCTGATGGCTATCCCTTTTTCATTTCGCAACTTTAATGAAACTTCGGCAGCACGAACTCTGCAATTTCTTCAATAATCTCCGCGACCGGCCGTTCGCTACGACGGACATGCACGCCGATGTGTTGCACGCCGGCCTCACGCAATGCCTGAAGCTCATCAATCAAGGCCAACCGTCCACAGCTACCACCGAAGCGCACACGCCGCATTGGCGCATGAGGATTGGCAGCCAGGTCCAGGTGAACGAAGCTTACATAAGGTTTATCCCCACCCACCTCTCGCCACAATCCCACTCGCCGACGATGCTCTTCCGGTGTTCCAGGATAGGCGAGCCAACCATCCATATGCTGGCCAATCCACGCTGGAGATTGCTGACCAAGCCCCGCAACCAGTAACGGCGCTGACTGATCGCGCTCCGGAAGCAAGCGTGCCCCTTCCGGCAATCGGCCCTCGCCCTGGCTGCGCAGCAGTTCAACGGTCTCGCGGAAGATTCCGCCGCGCTGATCGTAGTCCACGCCAAATAACGGATATTCCATCGGACGGTCACCACTGGCTACGCCTAACAGCAGGCGCCCATCACTTAACTCATCAATGCTGTTGGCCGACTTGAGGGTTAGCCAAGGCTGACGCAGCGGAAGTACAACCGAAGCCGTACCCAGCATGATGTTATCGGTAATGCCGGCCAGATGACCCAGGTAGGAAAAGGTTTCGAACACCTGTGCAGCGTCGCCGAAGTGGGGGTCATAAACCGGTACGTCGCGAACCCACAACGCACGAAAGCCGGACTGGTCGGCCAAGCGTGCCATGGCGGCATGCTGCTTCAAGTCGGGTACTCCAAAGGGGCGGTCCTCGGCCATCCGCAGCCGCTGACCATCGCTGGACCAATCATTATCCAGCGGCAGCTCTAATCCGATGGAAAACCCGTTTGAACCCAATAGTCGTTGAAATCGCGGATGCATGAACACACTCCAAAAAATGACATGCATCCAGTATCGACTCACCAATCAGCAAGAAAAATGCAGGAGTGGGAACATCAATATTGACTGAGACGCACGAGTCTTCTGCCCCGTGGGAATTCAAGTTAAAAAAATGACATAAAGGTGGCCTGACAGTTTTGTTATGGTGCAGCTCATTTTTTTGACGGACAGTTTTCACGCCCAGGGACCGGTGTCTTCTTTTCAAAGAGTTGCTTCAGAAATGCCCCAACCGATACCGATCAAGGACCACGAAACAGAGACACGCCTGGTCAACAAAAGGTTGATGGCTTGCGGCTTGTTCGTCGTCGCCATTACCTGCGCGCTGGTGGTGCGCATGTACATCCTGCAGGTCGTCGAATTCGACTATCACTCCACGATTTCCGAAAACAACCGCGTCCATGTCCTACCGATCACGCCTACTCGCGGATTGATCTATGACCGCAATGGCGTGGTCCTGGCGGATAACCGACCCAGCTACAACCTGACCATCACCCGCGAACGCGCGTCTGATGTCAATCAAGAGCTGGACGATGTGGTCAACCTGCTGCACCTGCCCGCTGAGGAACGCACGCTATTCGACAAGGCCCTGAAGCAGGCACGGCATCCGTTTGTGCCGGTGACGCTGTTCTACGAACTGAGTGAAGAGCAGATCGCGGTTCTCGCGGTCAACGAGTTCCGCTTGCCGGGTCTCGATGTCGAGCCGCAGTTCGTTCGGCACTATCCACTGGGCTCGCACTTCGCTCATTCGGTCGGCTATGTCGGACGGATCAACGAGAAAGAATCCAAGGCGCTGGATACGGTCGAGTACCGCGGTACTCAATCCGTCGGCAAAACCGGGATCGAAAAATTCTACGAGTCGCAGCTACACGGCCATGTCGGTTACGAAGAGGTCGAAACCAATGCTCAGGGCCGCGTGCTGCGAGTGCTCAAGCACACTGACCCGGTCCCCGGCGAAAACATTGTCCTGAGCCTCGACGTCAAACTTCAGGAAGCCGCCGAGCAAGCCTTGGGCGATCGTCGTGGCTCAGTGGTCGCGCTCGATCCATCGACCGGTGAAGTGTTGGCCATGGTCAGCAATCCGAGCTTCGATCCGAACCTGTTTGTCACCGGTATCAGCTCGAAGGAATACTCGACGCTGCGCGACTCCATCGACCGACCACTGTTCAATCGCGTGCTGCGCGGGCTCTATGCACCAGGCTCGACCATCAAGCCAGAGGTCGCAATTGCCGGGCTCGACGCCGGTGTCGTCACGCCCCAGACCCGAGTCTTCGATCCGGGTTACTACCAACTCCCGGATTTCGATCACAAGTACCGCAACTGGAACCACAGCGGCGACGGTTGGGTGGATATGGACGCGGCGATCATGCGCTCCAACGACACTTACTTCTACGACTTGGCGCACAAGCTGGGGATCGATCGCCTGCACGACTACATGGCAATGTTCGGACTCGGTGAGAAAGTCTCTCTCGACATGTACGAAGAATCCTCAGGTCTGATGCCATCCCAGGCCTGGAAACGCGCTACACGCCGCCAACCGTGGTTTCCGGGTGAAACCGTGATCCTCGGCATTGGCCAAGGCTACATGCAGGTCACGCCGCTGCAATTGGCCCAGGCGACTGCGCTGATCGCCAACAAGGGGGTGTGGAACCGCCCGCATCTGGCCGTGACCGTCGACGGCGTTGCGCCGGTGGATGAGCATCCGATGCCGAATATTCTGCTCAAGGATCCGCGTGACTGGGAGCAGGTCAACCACGGTATGCAGATGGTGATGCACGATGCTCGCGGGATTGCCCGGGCCGCAGCGGCAGGCGCGCAATACCGGATCGCCGGCAAGAGTGGCACCGCGCAAGTGGTGGCAATCAAGCAGGGTGAGCGCTACAACCGCGAGAAAACCCGCGAGCGTAACCGCGACAATGCCTTGTTCGTCGGCTTTGCTCCGGCCGAACACCCGAAGATCGTGATTTCGGTGATGATCGAAAACGGCGAGGCCGGTGGCCGCGTCGCCGGTCCTGTGGTGCGGCAAATCATGGACGCCTGGCTACTCGATCAGGACGGCCATCTCAAGCCGCAATACGCAGCGCCGAGCAAGGCGCCGGGCGATCCTCACGTCTGAACCATCAAGGCTTCACAGCACAGGCTCACGGATGCTGAGCATGTGCTGGAAGCTTTCGAGGAACACCGTTTCGGCCTGACTCATCTTCTGTTCGCGATTCCACAGCAGCTGGATATCGAAATCCACCACGCCTCCCTCCGGCGGCAAACGCCAGAGTACCCCTTGCTCGACATCCCGATGCACTAGGTGCGTGGGTAATGCGCCAATGCCGTACCCTGCACAGATCAGACGATAAATTTCTTCGAAACTGGTGGATGACGCGACGATCTTGCCGGTGAAACCTTGCTGGTCGCGGAACCGCGTCAGGGGTGAAAGATTGCCGCCCAATTGATCGCTGGTGAAGCTGACAAAATTTTCGGCGGCAAGCTGTTCCAGGGTCAGATTCTCTTGCCCGAACAACCGATGACGCTGGCCACAAAAGTAAGCGTAGGTCTCTCGAAACAGTACCCGTTGTTCCAGTCGCGGCTGGGGTAAACGACACAGGCCGACGCCAATGGTCGCGGTCTTTTGCAGCAGCGAACTGATGATGCTCGAGCTGCCCATGACCTCGACTTCCAGCTCGATTTTCGGGTGGGTTTCATGGAAGTCAGCGAGGAATTCATCGTAATGCCGCGCCTGCACACCGCTGACGGTGAGGATGCGGATCTTGCCCACCACGTCGTCGTGACGGCTTTCCACAACCGTGCCCAAACGTGAAATGTCACCGTAAATATCCGCCGCAATGCGCAGGACTTCTTCCCCGGTTTCCGTCAGATCAAAGCGTCGCCCACTGCGGGCAATCAACACACATTCCAATTGTTCTTCGAGGCGTTTCAGCGCCTGGCTGACCGCCGACTGGGTGATGTGCAGGCGCGCAGCGGCGCGGCTCATGCTGCCTTCCTGGCCGATGACCAAATAGGTACGCAGCAGGTTCCAGTCGAGGCGGTCATTAAGAAATCGGCGGCCGACCCACGGGTTGGAAGTGGAGGGCATAAAACCTCATGTAGTAGCGCTGCTAATAGTAAAGATAAGGAATTGAAAATTGACTAATCCTGGCACGGAAGCGATAAAGCCCACAAGCGCCACAGAGCGCAACCGTCACCAGCCTTAACACCTGCCCAAAACTATAAGTACACAGGGTCCTTGCATGCACACTACCGCCCAACCGCGCCGAGCCGCGGCCGCTGCCTTCATTGGCACGACCATCGAGTTCTACGACTTTTACATTTACGCCACCGCGGCGGCATTGGTGCTCGGGCAAGTGTTTTTCCCCAGCAGCGACCCGGTGATGAGTACCCTCGCGGCGTTCGGCAGCTTTGCTGTCGGCTTCATTGCGCGTCCCATGGCCGGCATGGTGTTCGGTCATTTGGGCGATCGTCTCGGGCGCAAGAAAATGCTGCTGGTGACCATGGCCCTGATGGGCATCGCCACTGCTGGCATCGGTATGTTGCCGAGTTATGCCAGCGCCGGCATCTGGGCACCCATTGGCCTGATCGTGTTACGCGTGATCCAGGGCATTTCGGTGGGTGGCGAGTGGGGCGGGGCGGTGCTGATGGCCAGCGAACATGCGCCGGCCAAGCGCAAGACCTTCTATGCCTCATTCGCGCAACTGGGCAGCCCGGCCGGTTTGCTGCTGGCGCTGATTGCCTTTCGACTGGTGACGTCCCTTGAGCCTGAGGAGTTTCTTGCCTGGGGCTGGCGTCTGCCGTTTCTCGCCAGTGGCGTGTTGATGATGGTTGGTCTGTTGATCCGTTCCGGGGTCCACGAGTCGCCGGAGTTCGCCAAGGTCCAGGACAACAACGAGACCGCCAAATATCCGGTCATGGAAGTGATTCGCACCTGCTGGCGGCAGATCCTGTTCGCCGCCGCTGCCGTGACCATCGGCTCGGCCGGTTTCTTCTTCACCAACACGTTCATGATCACCTACGTCACTCAATACCAGGGCATCGCCCGTTCGACGATTCTCGACTGCCTGTTTCTGGTGACCCTCATTCAGTTGCTCTCGCAACCGGTCTCGGCGCTGCTGGCTGAACGCATCGGCGAAGACCGCTTCCTCAAAATGGTCGCGTTGCTGTGCATGGTCACGCCGTACCCGATGTTTCTGTTGGTTGGCACGCAGAACATTCTGTTGATGATCCTCGGCATTGCCTTGGCCGTGGTGATCCTGTCGGCGCTGTACGCGGTGATCGCGGGCTACATGACCCAGGCGTTCCCGGTGCACCTGCGCTACTCGGGCATTTCCATCGCCTATCAATTGGCCTGCGCCGTGGCCGGTGGCAGCACGCCACTGATCGGCACGCTGTTGGCCAGCAAGTTTTCCGGACAATGGTTGCCGCTGGCGGTGTTTTTCACCCTGCTCTCGGCCGTGTCCCTGATCGGTGTTTGCGGCCTGGCCCGCCTGCGCGCCAACCCGGTCGTCACCCACGTTGCTAAAAAAGAGGTGTATTCGTGAGTAAACCTGCACACATCGACCCGGTTGAATGGCAAGCCCGCTGCGAGCTGGCGGCGCTGTATCGGCTGGTTGCGCACTTTCGCATGACCGACCTGATCGACACCCACATCACCCTGCGCATACCGGGACCCGAGCACCACTTTCTGATCAACCGCTACGGCGTGATCTTCGACCGCATGCGCGCCTCGGACCTGGTACGCATTGATCAGGAGGGCCGGGTGGTCGACCCAGAGTACGCAGGCCATCGGGTTAACGCCGCCGGTTTCGTGATTCACTCGGCAATCCATATGGCGCGCCCGGATCTCAACTGCGTAATCCACACCCACACGGCGGCCGGCATGGCGGTCGCGGCGCAGAAGCAGGGCTTGCTGCCGATCAGTCAGCACGCGCTGAAGTTCTACGGCAAGTTGGCCTATCACACCTATGAAGGGATCGCGCTGTCTCTGGATGAGCGTGAGCGGCTGATCGCCGACCTCGGTCCGCACCGGGCGATGATCCTGCGCAACCACGGCCTGCTGGTCGGCGGTTCGGGCGTGGCCCAGGCGTTCCAGGAGATCCATTTTCTCGAGCGTGCCTGCCAGGCCCAGGTTCAGGCGTTGGCCGGTGGTTCAGCGTTGCATTACCCGTCGCCGGAAGTCTGCGCACACACCGCCGAACAGTTTGACCGTGATGAGCAGGACAACATCATCGACCTGGCCTGGGAGGCCGCTCTGACCCTGATCGAATCCCAGCGCGAGTCCTATTTGTCATGAATACCGTGGTTTTGCTGTCCCGCGACACCCTGCTGCTCAAGCAACTGCAAGTCGCGTTTGCTCGCAGTGCGCCGCAACTCACCACTGTGCTGGCCGATGATCCGCGGGCAGCCAACGCGCGGATGGCAGCCTGCTGGTTTCCTTTGCCGGGCAGTCTTGCCGCCTTGCCAAACCTGCAAGTCGTCCACTCGGTGGCCGCCGGCATCGATCACCTCGACCACGATCCGTCGTGCCCGGACTTGCCGATCTGCCGGGTGGTCGACCCCGGCCACCGCCAGGGCATGACCGAGTACGTGCGCTGGGCGGTGATTCACTATCACCGAGGCTTCGACCAAGTGTTGTTGCAGCAACGGGAACGGCATTGGGAACGACCGCTGCAACGAGCGGCGGGGCAGTTCAAGGTCGGTGTGATGGGGCTCGGCTCGCTGGGCAGCGCCATCGCGCTGGATCTGGTCGCCGCAGGTTATGAGGTGCGCGGCTGGGCGCGACGCAGCAAGGACTTGCCGGGCGTGCGCACATTCGCCGGCGCGGATGCGTTGGACACGTTTCTCGACGGTGTTGAGTTGCTGATCAACCTGTTGCCGCTGACCAGCGAGACTCGCGGCATTCTCGGCCAAGCTACTTTCGACCGGCTCGCCAACGGCGCAGCACTGGTCAACTGTGGACGCGGCGGTCATTTGAACATTGACGACCTCGAACAGGCATTGGCGAAAGGACAACTGCGCGGTGCCTTGCTGGATGTCTTCGAGCAGGAACCGCTGCCGGTCGATCATCGGCTCTGGAACATGCCCGGTGTAACGATCACCCCGCACATGGCTTCGGCGGCATCCCATGACTGCATTGCCGAACAAGTGGCGGAAAACTTCCGTCGGTTGAATATCGGCGAGCCGTTATTGAACTGTGCCGACCGGTTACTGGGTTATTGAACCCGGCGTTATTCAACTAAGAAAAAGTGCCCTGCGAACAGTGAAGAGCGATTGATCGTCCGAAAAAGTACGTTGCTGGTCTCGGATCGTGCCGAACCGCGTTTGCTCGAACGCTTGCGCGCGGGTGAGCCGGTGGCGCAGGTGTTGCGCGTTTAGTCGGTCAGCCGTTGTTGCAGACTTTCGAGAAAGATTGTCTCCGCACGGCTCATGCGCTGCTCGCGGTTCCACAGCAAATGAATGTCCACATCGGCAATCCCTTCGTGGGGCGGCAGGCGCCAGAGCAATCCGGCGTCGACGTCCGCCGCCACCACGTGTTCGGGCAGGCAGCCGATACCGAACCCGGCGATCACTAGTCGCCGGACTTCCTCCAGGCTCGGTGACGAGGCGACGATGCGTCCGCTGAAGCCCTGCTGATCGCGAAAAATCGTCAGCGGCGAGAGCATGCCGCCGATCTGGTCACTGGTAAAACTGACGAAATTCTCCCGCTGCAAATCCCCTTCGCTGACGTCCTGTTGGCCGAACATTGCATGATGCTTGCCGCAGAAAAACGCATAGCGCTGACGCAGGAATAAACGTTGTTCCAGGCGCGGTTGCGGGCGGCGGTTGAGGCTCAGGCCCAGGGTCGCGGTTTTTTCCTGGAGCGCGCTGACGATGTCGGAGCTGCGCATCACCTCGACTTCCAGATCCACTCGCGGATGCTGGCGGTGAAAGTCAGCGAGGAAATCATCGAAGCGCTCGGAAAAGATCCGACTGATGATCAGCAACCGTACCTTGCCGATCACCTCGTCCGCCGGTTGTTCCAGCACGCTGCTGACCTGGGACATCTGCCCGTAGATTTCCCCGGCGAGTTCGAAGATCTGCTCGCCAACCTCGGTCAGGGCAAAGCGCGGCCCGCGACGGGCGATCAGTTGCCGGCCCAGTTGTTCTTCCAGTCGTTTGAGCGCCTGGCTCACCGCCGGTTGCGTCAAGTGCAGGCGCGCGGCGGCGCGGCTGATGCTCAGCTCCTGACCAATCACCCGAAAGGTGCGCAACAGATTCCAGTCCAGCCGGTCGTTGAGCAGGCGTTGCACGTCGCGTTCGGCCATGGCGGTTCTCAATTATAAGGTGGCGTAATACTTCGCATAATAAATAGAAAATTGACTAATCATAGCCTCGGGGAGAAAAATCATCCCCAGACCGGCGCCGCCAGAGCGCCCCGGATTTGCCGTTTCTCTCCTGCCAAAAAAACAATCAAAGGAGCCCGACCTCATGAAGCCTCAAGCTTCGAATCAGCCGCGCCGTGCGGCAGCTGCTGCCTTCATCGGCACCATGATCGAGTGGTACGATTTTTACATCTACGCCACCGCCGCCGCGCTGGTGTTCGGCGCGCTGTTCTTTCCTTCCGACGACAAGCTGTTCAGCACCATGGCTGCGTTCGGCACTTTCGCCGTGGGCTTCTTTGCGCGGCCATTGGGCGGGATTGTCTTCGGTCATATCGGCGACCGCATCGGCCGCAAGAAGTCGCTGATCATCACGTTGCTGATGATGGGGGTGGTCACGGTGTGCATCGGCTTACTGCCGACTTACGCGCAGATCGGTGCAACCGCGCCGGTGTTGCTGATTCTGTTGCGCATCGTCCAGGGCATCGCCGTCGGTGGCGAGTGGGGCGGGGCGGTGTTGATGGCCGGCGAGCATGCGCCGAAAGGTCGACGCAATTTCTTTGCATCCTTTGCGCAACTGGGCAGCCCGGCGGGTTTGATTCTCTCGCTGCTGGCTTTTAGCGCCGTCACCCGGTTGCCGGAAGAAGACCTGATGAGCTGGGGCTGGCGCCTGCCGTTCCTCGCCAGTTCGCTGTTGCTGCTGGTGGGCCTGGCGATTCGCCTGGGCGTGAATGAGTCGCCGGAATTCCTCGCCAGCCGCGAACAGGCCTCCAAAAACAAGCGCAAGGAACAGGCGCCGGTCATGGAGGTTTTGCGCACTGCGTGGCGACCGCTGCTGTTGTGCATCGGGGCCAACACGCTGGGCATCGCCGGGGTGTATTTCACCAACACCTTCATGATCGCCTACACCACCCAACAACTGTCATTGCCGCGCTCGCTGATCCTGGAATGTCTGTTCTTCGTCGCGATCATCCAGTTCTGCATTCAACCGCTGGCGGCGTGGCTGGCCGAGAAGATCGGTGCGACCCGTTTCCTGTGCCTGGTGTCATTGCTGGCGATGGCGTCGCCGTATCCGATGTTCGTGCTGGTCAGTTCGGGCCAGGCGCCGCTGATCATCCTCGGCATCGCCCTGGCGGTGGTGTGCATGGCGTCGTTCTACGCGGTGATTGCCGGTTACGTCAGCGGCATGTTCGAGACCCGCGTGCGCTACACCGCGATCTCTCTGGCGTACCAGATTTGCGGCGCGGTGGCCGGTGGCCTGACGCCGCTGATCGGCACGATGCTGGCGCACAAGTTCGCTGGCCAGTGGTGGCCGATGGCGGTGTTCTACAGCCTGATCGCCGCGACTTCCTTGATTTGTGTCCTGTCCCTTGCCCGTCGCCATGCCAGCGTTGAACGCCTGGAACTGGCCAAGGCCTGACCCTGAATTTTCCTGGAGAAACTCATGTTGAAGATTAATGGCGAACGCCTCTGGGCGAGTCTGATGGCCATGGCCGAAATCGGTGCCACCGCCCGTGGCGGCAGTTGCCGCCTGGCCTTGAGCGATGAGGACAAGGCCGGTCGCGAACTGTTTGCCCACTGGTGCCGCGAAGCCGGCATGACCCTGAGCGTGGATGCCATCGGCAACCTGTTCGCCCGCCGCGCCGGCACCGATCCTGACGCTGCACCGGTGATGATGGGCAGCCATCTCGACACCCAGCCCGAAGGCGGGCGGTTCGATGGCGTGTACGGCGTGCTTGCCGGCCTGGAAGTGGTGCGTTGCCTGAACGACCTCGGCATCCAGACCCGCAAGCCGCTGGAAGTGGCGGTGTGGACCAACGAGGAAGGCGCACGCTTCACCCCGGCGATGTTCGGCTCGGCGGTGTTCACCGGCATCATGCCGCTCGACGCGGCGCTGGCGGTGCGTGATGTCGATGGCATCAGCGTCGCCGAAGAACTGCAGCGCACCGGTTATGCCGGCGAGCGCCCGTTGGGCGGAGCGGTGGACGCCTACTTTGAGGCGCACATCGAACAAGGGCCGATCCTCGAAGACAACGCCAAGAGCATCGGCGTGGTCAGCGGTGGCCAGGCGATTCGCTGGCTCGACGTACGGGTCGAAGGCATGGCGGCCCACGCCGGCACCACGCCGATGCCGCTGCGCAAGGACGCCTTGTACGGCGTGGCGCGGATGATTCAGGCGATCGAAGGTTTGGCCGCTGACTTCGCGCCTGAAGGCCTGACTACCGTCGGTGAGCTGAGCATCAACAAGTCTTCGCGCAACACCATTCCGGGGCTGGTGAACTTCACCGTCGACCTGCGTCATCACCGCGATGAGGCCATTGAGGCGATGGAGCAGCAAGTTCGCGCTCGATTGCAGGCGATTGCCGATGAACGTCGCTTGAACCTGACCATCACTCCGCACTGGATCAGCCCGGCCACGCCGTTCGACGCCGAGTGCGTGGCGGCCGTGCAGCAAGCTGTGGACGCCTTGGGCTACGCTCAGCAATCGATCGTCAGCGGCGCCGGACATGACGCTATTCACCTGGCGCGGTTCTGCCCGACGGCCATGGTGTTCATCCCGTGCGTGGGCGGCTTGAGCCATAACGAAGCCGAGGATGTGTTGCCTCAAGATGTGCGGCGGGGCACGGATGTGTTGCTTAACGCGGTGTTGGCCCGGGCCGGGAAAGTTGTCTGAACGCAATCCCTTTAGGAGCAAGCCTGCTCGCGATAGCGGTGGATCAATCGCCATTGATATTGAAGGTGCTGACCTCATCGCGAGCAGGCTCGCTCCTACAGGGAACCGCGTCCGGTTTCAGGATTTTTGTTAACTGACAGGTATTGATTCCATGCGCAGTTTTTTCCACTCCGAACAATTGCTCCACCACCCACGCAGCTACTACTCCCGTGGCCAGATGCGCACGCCGCAGGAAGTACCGGAGCGGGCGCAGCGCCTGGTGCAGGCGTCTCATGCATTGGGTTTCAAGGTCGAGCAACCGGCCGATGCCGGGCTCGATCCGCTGCTGGCGGTGCACGGTGCGCCATACCTGGCATTTCTTCAGGAAGCGCATCAACGCTGGAAGGAAGTCCCCGAGGATTGGGGTGACGAGGTGATGTCGAATATCTTCGTGCGTGAGCCCAACGCCCTGCGCGGGATTCTCGCCCAAGCCGCGCGTTATCTGGCCGATGGCAGTTGCCCGGTGGGCGAGCAGACCTGGCGCTCGGCCTATTGGTCGGCGCAAAGCGCGATAGCCGGCGCCCAGGCCGTGCTCGATGGCGAGTCGGCTGCATACGCCTTGTGCCGTCCACCGGGGCACCACGCCCGTGCGGAAGCGGCGGGTGGTTTCTGTTATGTGAACAATGCGGCGGTGGCGGCTCAAGTATTGCGCGCCGGGTTTGAGCGGGTGGCGGTGCTGGACACCGACATGCACCACGGCCAAGGGATTCAGGAGATTTTCTACGACCGCGATGACGTGCTTTATGTCTCGGTGCATGGCGATCCGACCAACTTCTATCCGGGTGTCGCCGGTTTTGCCGATGAGCGCGGCGTCGGCGCGGGGGAAGGTTTCAATCTCAACCTGCCGATGGCCCATGGCGCGAGCGAGGCGGATTTCCTCGGGCAGCTGGATGTGGCGCTGAAGGCGGTGACGGAGTTCGGTGCCGAGGTGCTGGTGCTGTCCTTGGGCTTCGATATTTTCGAACTGGACCCGCAGAGCAAAGTGGCGGTCACTCGGGAAGGTTTTGCGGTGCTCGGCGAGCGGATTCGCAACCTGGGGTTGCCGTGCCTGATCGTGCAGGAGGGCGGCTATCACCTGGAAAGTCTGGAGGATAATGCGCGGGCGTTTTTTGTGAATGCCGAGGTGTGGCAGCTCTGATTTATCGGCGCCTGCGATGACGCCATCGCGAGCAGGCTCGCTCCTGCAGTAGACCGGTTCGAACCATGGATTTGTGGTCAATGCGCAACCTGTAGGAGCGAGCCTGCTCGCGATGAACGATAACGCGGTCCATAAGCGCCCTACGGCACTTGCCATCGCCCTGACGTTAACGTAAAGATTGCGGCAGGGCGCCGACGTATGAAGGCGCAGGGCGGACGACCCGGAGCGCTTGATGACGCTAATAAAAACAAACTCCCCCAAACTGCACCGCGAAGCCCGGCTGGCCCGGGAAAAGCTGCATCTGGAAGGCGAAGTGCCCGATGGCGTCCTGCGCGCCGAAATCGACGCTTCGTGGCGACGTAGCCTCGGCCATGGCGTGCATTTCAATGCCAAACATGAGCTGGCCCTGGAGTCGAGTGCCAGCGTCGATGTGCTGCTGGCGAGCAATCGCTTGCTGATCGATGCTGCGCTGCCGGCCATCGATTACCTGGCCGAACGCCAGGGCAAGGAAGGGTTGATCATCCTCGCCAACTCCGACGCCACCATCCTCGCCGTCGAAGGTCGCGCCGATCGCCTCAAGGGTAGCGGCCTGCAGGACATCACCCTCGGTGCCTGCTGGAGCGAAGCCGCACGCGGCACCAACGCCCTCGGCACCGCACTGGTGGAAGCCCGGCCAACGCTGATCGATTGCGGCGAACATTATCTGGATCGCCTCAGTGATTTTTCCTGCACCTCCGTGCCGATTCATTGTCCGCAGGGCGACATCCTCGGCGTCCTCGACCTGACCCGCGAAGGCCCGCTCGGCCGCGCCCACGACAGCACCGCGCTACTGGCCATGGCCGTCAGCCAGATTGAAAGCCGGGTGTTCAACGCCAGTTATCCCGACGAGATCGTGCTGGCATTTCACAGTCGTCGCCAGTACCTCGAATCCCCATGGCAAGGCCTGCTGGCAGTCAGTCTCGGCGGGCAGATCCTCGCGGTCAGCGCCCAGGCCTGCCAGTTGCTGCATGCCGAGCGTTCGGCGCTGGTCGGGCGGCGTTGTGAAGAGTTTCTCGGTGTCGATGGCCTGCAATTGCTGGCGCGCCTGCATCAGGGTGGCGTCGGTAGCCTGCAAACCGCCAAAGGCGAGTTTTTCTACAAGACCCTGCGCGCGCCGCAACGCACGATCAATGTCAGCAGCCCGCCGCGCAGCGTGGCGAAAACCACCAAACCGCAACCGGATCTTGAATCCCTGGCCGGCAGCAATACCCGTTACGCCCGAGCCCTGCGCATGGCCCGACAAGGCCTGGCCAACGAACTACCGGTTTTGCTGTTGGGCGAAACCGGCACCGGTAAAGAAGTCATCGCCCGCGCCCTGCACATGGCTGGCACGCGCTGCGACAAACCCTTCGTCGCGGTGAACTGCGCAGCCATCCCCGAAGGCCTGATCGAGTCCGAATTGTTCGGCTACCGCGAAGGTGCGTTCACCGGCTCGCGTCGTGGCGGCATGGTCGGTCGTTTGCAACAGGCCCATGGCGGCACGCTGTTTCTCGATGAAATCGGCGACATGCCGCTGGCCCTGCAAGCCCGTTTGTTGCGCGTGTTGCAGGACCGCAAGGTCGCGCCGTTGGGTGCAGGCGAAGAGCAGGACATCGATGTCGCACTGATCTGCGCCACCCACCGCGACCTCAAGCGTCTGGTCGAAGAAAAGCATTTTCGTGAAGACCTGTTCTATCGGGTCAATGGCATCAGCGTGATGCTTCCGGCCTTGCGCGAGCGCGAGGATTTCGCTGGATTGGTCAGTCGTTTGCTGGCCAGGCTCGATGCGCCGACGGTGGTGCTGCATGACGACCTCAATCGCCTGCTTGGCGGGTATCACTGGCCGGGCAACATCCGCCAACTGGAAATGGTCCTGCGCACCGCGCTGGCCATGCGTGAACCGGGGGAAACCGTGCTGACCCCCGATCACTTGCCCGACAGCATGCTCGACGAATTGACCGCGATCGAACGGCCCCAGGCCGGCAGCATCCGTGAAAACGAACTGGAGATGATTCGCCAGTCCCTGGACAGCCATCAGGGCAACGTCTCGGCCGCCGCCGACGCCCTCGGTATCAGTCGCGCGACTCTGTATCGCAAGCTCAAACAGTTGCGTTCGTGATGCAGCGTTTGATCGTTCGACTGATCGACAGCCAGAACCCCGAGGCCCTGCAAGCGGCGTTGCGTTGGCTCTACAGCTTCGTGCGACCGCATCGGCTGGCAATTGCAGGGTTGCTGGGATTGTCGGTGTGCGCCTCGGCGCTGGTGCTGGTGCAGCCATGGTTGACCAAACTGCTGATCGACGATGGTTTGCTGGCGCGCAACTTCCCGATGCTGGTGCTGATCGCCGGGCTGATGATCGTCGCCGGCCTGTTGGGCACGGCGCTTTCTGGCATCAACCGCTACCTGCACACGCGGCTGTCCGGGCGCATGCTGTTTGCCTTGCGCGATGACCTGTATCGGCATTTGCAGACCTTGTCGCCGAGCTTCTACGGCCAGCGGCGTATCGGCGACCTGATGTCGCGCCTCGATGGCGACGTGGCGGAGATCCAGCGCTTTGCCGTGGACTCGCTGTTCTCGGCGGTGTCCAGCGTGATTGGCCTAGTGGTGGCGGTGGCGATGCTGTTGACCCTGTCATGGAAACTGTCGTTGTTGGCGCTGGTGCTGATTCCTCTCGACGTGCTCTGGCTGCGCTGGATGCGGCGCAAGGTCGAGCGCGATGTGCGGCAGTTGCGCGAACGCTCGGCGGACATGTCGTCGTTCATGGTCGAGACACTGCCGGTGATGAAATTCATCCAGTCCGCCGGCCAGCAGCAGCGTGAAGCGCGACGGCTTGAGAGTCTGGGCCAGGGCTACATGAGCCAGTTGCTGCGCCTGCAAGTCACCGAATTCTTCACTCAGGCCGTGCCGGGCACATTGACCTCGCTGTCCCGGGCCTGTGCATTTTTGATTGGCGGGTATTGGGTGGTGCAGGGCACCTGGCAACTGGGTGCCTTGATCGCGTTTTCCACTTATCTGGGCATGGCGGTGGGGCCGGTGCAGAGCCTGCTCGGGCTGTACGTGGCGATTCAACGCATGACCGTCAGCCTCGGGCGGGTGATGGAACTGCGCGGCGAAGAACCGACCGTGCTCACACCGGTCACACCGAAGCCGATGCCGGCTTCTGGCGAGCTGCGTTTCGAGGATGTGCACTTCACACATCCCGGTCGCCAGACGACGTTGCGCGGTATCGAGGCGCGGATTCCCTACGGTTTGAAAGTCGCCTTGAGTGGCGGCTCGGGCGTCGGTAAATCGACGCTGATCGACCTGTTGCAACGCCACCATGATCCGCAGTCCGGCCGCGTGCTGTTGGGCGAAGTGGATGTGCGTGAGCTGGATCTGTTTCAGCTGCGTCGGCGCATTGCCGTGGTTAGTCAGGACATCGTGCTGTTTCGTGGCAGCCTCGCCGACAACCTGGCCTATGCGATGCCCGACGCCAGCCGTGAAGCGATTGCCGAAGTGGCGCGGTTGGCGCAACTCGACAGCCTGATCGCGTCCTTGCCTGAAGGTCTGGACAGTCCGCTGGGCGAGCGCGGCCAGCAGTTGTCCGGCGGGCAGAAACAGCGTATCGCCATCGCCCGAGCGCTGCTGCAGGACCCGTTGATTCTGGTACTCGACGAAGCCACCTCGGCGGTGGATGAAGCCACCGAGCGCGAAGTGATCGAGGCCATCGACCGCCTGTTTGCCGGGCGCACCCGCATCCTGATCAGCCATCGCCCCTCAACCCTGGCCGATGCCGATCTACGCTTCGAACTGATTGACGGTGTACTGGTATCGAAAACGGTATTGCATGAAGTCTGAGCCTTATGAAAACTGAGTTGCGTATCGGTGTGGTGGACAGTGGCCACTCGGCCGCACAACGGGTGCAGGTTGTGGCCGGGCGCAGATTTTCGCTCGTGGAGGACGGACTCGCCGAAAGCGACTTGCGCGATGATCCACTGGGACATGGCAGCGCGGTGATCGAAGCCATCGGCCGGCGTGCACCGTCGGCGCTGTTTTGCGTGGCCCAGGTGTTTGATCAGCGCGGGGTCACCAGCGCCTTGCAGATCGCCACGGCCATCGACTGGCTGGTGACGCAGGACGTGCGCCTGATCAATTTGAGCCTCGGTTTGCGTCAGGATCGCAGCCTGTTGCGTACTGCTTGTGCGGCAGCGGTGGCGCAGGGCGTATTGCTTTGCGCGTCCAGCCCGGCGCAGGGCGAGGGCGTGTATCCGGCAAATTATCCACAGGTGTTGCGCGTCACCGGCGATGCGCGCTGTGCCGAACTCGAATGGTCATGGCTCAACAGTGCCCAGGCCGATTTCGCCGCGTGCGTGCATGGCACGTATCCGGGGCAGTCGGGTGCCAGTCTCGGCTGTGCGGCATTGAGCGGGCACATCGCCGGTTTCCTGGTGGAGCAGCCTGGGGCAAGCAACCAGCAAATCATCGAATGGCTGCGACACAACGCGCGTTATCGCGGCCCTGAGCGGCGTGTCGCGCCATGACCATGATCGTGATATTGGGCGCCGGGCCGGCAGGCGCAGCGGTGGCCTTGGGGCTGCGGCGACTGGGTTACGCCGTTACGCTGGTCAGTGAATGGCGCCGGTTTGCGGCGCTGGAAGGCGTTTCCATTCGGGTGCTGGAGGCTTTGCGCGGCGCAGGTCTGCATCAGGCGTTGGCGGATGCGACGCTCCCTTCTCAACGGCAGGTGAACTGGAACGGCCAACAACACGCGCAAAACATCGAATATTTGCTGGATCGCCCGACCTTTGATCGCGGCCTGCGCGAGGATTTGCGTGCGGCGGGGGTGGCGTTGATCGAGGGGCGGGTGCTTGGCGTGCAGTCGTCGACCTCTGGGCATCAAGTCCGGATCGAAGGACGTGAGGTGTTGAGCGCAGACTTTCTGGTCGAGGCCCGTGGCCGTCAGGCGCCAGCCCTTGGCAAAGGCCTGCGCGGGCCGGAGACGGTCAGCCTGCTCAATCGCTGGCAAGGTGCGCCGGGCAGTACCGCCAGCGCCGTGGAAAGCCTCAAGGATGGCTGGGCGTGGATGGCGCGGCGGGCCGACGGCCAGTGTTACTGGCAATGGACAGTGGACGTGGTCAGCGCCGGGTTGCCGGGCAAGGCGCAATTGCTTGAATACTGCCAACAGCGGCGTCAGGACTCGGCGGTGGCGCGGGCATTTTTCGGTGACGAACCCGAGCTCGATTTACAGCTGCACGCCCGCAGCAGCACGGCGATTCTGAGCCCGCAGGTGTGTGGCGATCATTGGATTCGCATCGGCGATGCGGCGATGGCGGTGGACCCGCTGTCGGGCAACGGCATTTTTCAATCGCTGTCCTCGGCATTGCAGGCGCCGACGGTAATCAACACCCTGCTGCGTAAACCCGAACGCGCGGCGTTGGCCCAGCGTTTTCATCAGCAGCGGGTGGAGCAGTTGTTTCTGCGCTTCGCCCGAATCGGCCGGGACTTTTATGCCGATGAGCAGCGTTGGTTCGATCAACCCTTTTGGCAGGCGCGGCGGCAATGGCCGGATGCCGAAGTCGCCCATGCCGAGGCGGATTTCGAGGCGTTGAGGATCGAGCGGGCGCCGGTGTTGCGTGATGGATTTGTCGATGAGGCCGAGGTGGTGATGACCGCGGATCAGCCGCTGGGGATTTGGCATGTGCAGGGGGTTGAGCTGGCGCCGTTGGTGCGGCGGTTACGGATCGAACCGGCTGAGCAGGCGTTGGCCGGGTTGACGGCTGAACAAGGAAGGATGGTCAGGAGTTGGTTGTTGGGGCAGGGGTACAAACCCTGAAACTCGGGTTGGTTGGGCTGTCGTCATTGCTAGCAGGCTAGCTCCCACATAGGAATGCATTCCCCTGTGGGAGCTAGCCTGCTAGCAATGACGGACCGAAAAACGCCGCGATTACAACTTGATCAACACCGACTTCAACTCGGTGTAATGCTCGATCGCCGCATACCCCATCTCACGCCCGACGCCCGACATCTTGTAGCCGCCAAACGGCAGCGCCGGGTCCAGGGCGCTGTGGCAGTTGACCCATACCGAACCGGACTTGATTCGCGGAATCATCCGGTGCACCGCCGCTAAATCATTCGACCAGATGCTCGCGCCCAACCCGTAAGGGCTGTCGTTGGCCATGCGCAGCGCATCGGCTTCGTCATCGAACGGGATCGCCACCAGCACCGGGCCGAAGATTTCTTCCTGCACCAGCGAATGCTTCTGATCGACGTCGACAATCACCGTCGGCTTGACGAAAAAGCCCGGTCCGAACTGCTCGCCACCGCAGGCGATGGTCGCGCCGCTTTCCCGACCTTTTTCGATGTAGCCGTAAACCCGTTCCTGCTGGCGCGCAGAGATCAATGGACCCATTTCGACACTCGGGTCCAGGCCGTTACCGAGTTTCATGGCATTGGCGATATCGCTGATGTCCGCCACCACATTGTCGAAATGCTTGCGCTGAACATACAGGCGCGAACCCGCGCAGCAGACCTGACCCTGGTTGAAGAAAATCGCGCTGGCGGCACCGGCTGCGGCGGTTTTCAGGTCGGCGTCGGCCATGACGATGGTCGGTGATTTGCCGCCCAGTTCCAGGGTGACCCGGGTCATCGAGTCCATGGCGATTTTGCCGATCTGCTTGCCCACGGCGGTGGAGCCGGTGAAGGTCAGCTTGTCCACCCGCGGGTTGTGGGTCAAGGCTGAACCTGCGGTGATGCCGGTGCCGGTGACCACGTTGAACACGCCTTCCGGGTAACCCGCCTCCAGCACCAATTCGGCGAGTTTCAGCGCGGTCAGTGGGGTTTCGTCGGCGGGCTTGAGCACCACGGTGCAACCGGTGGCCAGCGCCGGGCCGAGTTTCCAGCAGGCCAGCAACAGCGGGAAGTTCCAGGCAACGATGGCCCCGACCACGCCCACGGCTTCGCGGCGGATGAAACTGTGGAATTGATCGTCGGGCATCAACGGCGCCGACACGTCGACCGTGGAACCTTCGATCTTGGTCGCCCAGCCGGCCATGTAGCGCAGGAAGTCGATGGACAACTGCACGTCCATCAGTTGAGCGACGGCGGCGCTTTTGCCGTTGTTCAGGCATTCCAGTTGCGCCAGCAGTTCGGCGTCGCGCTGCATCAGGTCAGCGAGTTTCCACAGCAGGTTCTGTCGCTCCCGTGGGCGGGTGCGGGTCCAGGCTGAATCATCGAAAGCCTGACGGGCGGCGAGTACGGCGCGGTCGACATCGTCCGGCGTGGCCCGTGGCACCACGCACAGCACTTCACCGGTGGCCGGGTTGTGCAGGGGCATGGTCTGGCCGTCGGCGGCCTCGACCCAGTCGCCACCAATGAGCATGCGCGGTGCGCGCTGGATGAACGCCGAAGTGGCAGGAAGCAGGTTGGGGAGCGACATGTTGAAACCTCGTCTTGTTCGTGTGGCGAGGTCTTTCGCAACGGTTGTGCCAGATCTGTTTTTCAAGCCCGAAGGCCCGGTCCAGTGGGGTGATGGATTTTTCCCCGGGCACCGTGGGATCAATAAACGTCGCAAATTGCGACGACGTGAGACATCCCGAACACAGTGTCCTGTAGGCGCGAGCCTGCTCGCGATGGTCGTCAACGAGTACGTGTGCTTACAGGTTAAACGCGGTGCTCTGGAGTACATCGCGAGCAGGCTCGTTCCTATAGAAAGCTATGCTTGTCTCAGGTTGAAACAGTTGTCGCGAAATTAAACGTGGAACGCAGACGACACGTTTGACAAAACACCGACCTTTATCGGCAAGTTATTGATTCATAGAAATATTCATAAGCTGGCACGCTCCGTGTATTGCTCATCGCAGACGTTTCTCTTGCCTCCGTCAGTGGCTCGCCACCGACGGCAGAAACCAAAAAAACGATAAGCCACAAAAATAAGAAAGCACCGTGCGAGGTTCGACGTTGATGAAGAGAAGACTCCGATCAGGCATGAGCGCCGGCCTGTTGGCCGTGGCCGCTTGCGTGGCCCTGCATTCGCCTTACAGCCTGGCAGCCCGTGACGCCCAGACCATCCTCAAGGAAACCTGTCAGGGCTGTCACACCCCTGAAGCCGATAACGCCCTCAGCCGTATCAGCCACCAGCGCAAGACACCGGAAGGCTGGCTGATGAGCATCGCCCGCATGCAGACCATGCACGGTTTGCAGATCAGCGATGAAGACCGGCGGACGTTGGTCAAATACCTGGCCGACACCCAGGGTCTGGCGCCGAGCGAAACCGATGGCGTGCGTTATGCCATGGAGCGCCGGCTCAACACAGTCGAACAATTCGACGACCAGACCAGCCAGATGTGCGGCCGCTGCCACTCCGGTGCACGGGTTGCGTTGCAACGGCGTCCGGCCCAGGAGTGGGAACGACTGGTGAACTTTCATCTCGGCCAATGGCCGTCGCTGGAGTACCAGGCGCTGTCCCGCGACCGCGACTGGTTCGATCTCGCCCGTAAAGAGATGGTGCCGCTGTTGGCCAAGCGTTATGCGCTGGACAACCCGGCCTGGAAAAAATGGCTGAGCACCGCGCCGAAAAGCGAGGCGCTGGTCGGCGACTGGAGCTTCAGCGGTCACTTGCCGGGCAAGGGTGAACTGGCCGGTGTAATGAGTGTGACCGCCGACGGCAGCGACACTTTCAAGGTCAGCGTCAAAGGCCAATACGCCGACGGCACGCCGTTCAATGGTGAGGGCAGTTCAATCCTCTATACCGGCTACGAATGGCGCGGCAACGTGACCATCGACGGCGTGACCATGCGCCAGGTGTTCTCTGCCCAAGGCAATGCGATGCAGGGCCGGATGTTCGAGGCCGAGCACGATGAGCGCGGTCTGGACTTCGTCGCCGCCAAGCAGGGCTCCCAGCGTTTGCTGGCGGTGCAGCCGGGTTATGTGAAAGCCGGCAGTGAAACCGAAGTGACCCTGATCGGCAGCGGCCTCACTGGCAAGCCGAATTTGGGCAAAGGCGTGGAAGTGCTCGAAGTGGTCGAGCAGAGCCCTGGGCAGATCAAAGTCAAAATCAAGGCTGCCGCCAATGCTCAGCCGGGCCTGCGCGCGGTCAGCGTCGGTACGCTGAAAGGCCCGAGCCTGTCGGTCTACAGCAAGATCGCCTCGGTTAAGGTCGTGCCGGAATTCTCGGTGGCGCGGATCGGTGAGGGCGGCGGTTCGACGCCGAAAGTCCAGGGCCGTTTCGATGCCGAAGCCTGGGGCAAGGGCGCCGATGGCAAGCCGTATCGCATCGGCGTGTTCCCGGCGCAGTGGAAGGTCGAGGCCTTCGACGACCGTGCCAAGGAAGACGAAGACGTCAAGTTTGCCGGCACCATGCACGCCGACACTGGCGTGTTCACCCCGGGCGATGCCGGGCCGAATCCGGCGCGCAAGATGTCCACCAACAATGCCGGCAACCTCAAGGTGATCGCCGCCATCGACGACGCAGGGAAATCCCTGACCGGCGAAGGCCACATGATCGTGACCGTGCAACGCTGGAACAATCCACCCATTCCGTGATGTGCCTGGACGTGTACGTTTCAGACATTTTTTCGGAATGACCGCAGGCCCTCAAAGCAGGGCTTGCACAGGAGGTTGGCAATGGGCGCTATCTTGAATCTGGTCGAACGCAACCTGCACGAAGTGCACGTCGATGCCGACCGCATGCTGTTTCACATTCCCAGCAGTTCGCTGTTCGCCAGTGATGAACTGACGGGGACCATCATCGATACCTTGCGCGGTCCCGGTTGTTCTTCGGACGACCTGATCCAGCGCCTGGCTGCGCGCTTCAACGGCGAGGAAGTCACCGAAACCCTGCGCGAGCTGATGGCGCTGGAACTGGTCAGCGACGGCTCGCCGCTGACCCCGGACATCGCTACCAAACGGGTCGAGCGCACGGCGATCAACACCGTGGTCCTGAACGTCAACACCGGTTGCAACCTGAGTTGCACTTACTGCTACAAGGAAGACCTCGACAAGCCTTCGGCCGGCAAGAAGATGGACGTGGAAACGGCCATCGCCTCGGTGGAAATGCTGCTGCGCGAATCCCCGGACGAAGAGCGATTCACCGTGGTGTTCTTCGGCGGCGAACCGCTGAGCAATCGCAAGCTGATCGAGTACATGGTCGACTACTGTGAGAAGCGTTTTCGCGAGGCGGGCAAGTTCGTCGAGTTCGTCATGACCACCAACGCCACGTTGCTCACCGAAGAAACCGTGGACTACCTCAACGCCCACCGTTTCGGGCTGTCGGTCAGTATCGACGGACCGAAAACCGTGCACGACCGCAACCGCATCACCGTGGGCGGGCAGGGCACCTATGACGTGGTGCGGCGCAAGGCCGAGATGCTGCTGTCGCGCTACAACAGCCGTCCGGTCGGTGCTCGCGTAACGCTCACCACCGGCGTCACCGACGTCGAAACCATTTGGGATCACCTGTTCAACGAACTGGGTTTTGCCGAAGTCGGCTTTGCCCCGGTGACCTCCGGCGACATCAGCAGCTTCAACCTCACCAGCGATGAACTGGTGCAGGTGTTCGCCAACATGAAGGCGCTGGGTCGTCGTTATCTGGAAGCCGCTCTGGAACACCGCAACATCGGTTTTTCCAACCTGCACCAGTTGATCACCGACATCCACGAAGGCCACAAGAAAGCCCTGCCATGCGGCGCGGGCCTGAAGATGCTGGCGGTGGATCACAAGGGTGAACTGAACCTGTGCCACCGCTTTACCGGTTCGAGCCTGCCGACCTTCGGCAACGTCCATAGCGGCGTGAAACAGATGGAGTTGAACGACTTCCTGTCCCAGCGCCTGGACCGCACCAACACCGGTTGCGAAGACTGCCAGATCCGCAACCTGTGTTCCGGCGGCTGCTACCACGAGAGCTACGCCCGCTACGGCGACCCGACGCACCCGACCTATCACTACTGCGAACTGATGCGTGACTGGGTCGACTTCGGCATCGAGGTCTACACCCGGATCATGGCTCACAACCCTGCGTTCATCAGCAGCTACATCACTCCGCGCAAGGCTCACTGATATGAAACATCTCAAGGCAATCAATAACAAAGCGTTGAAGCTGGATCAGGCCGCGGACGAGAACCGCATCGAAGAAGTGGTGGCGATGAGTTCGGTGGCGGGCTGTGCGTCGACCACCGACCCGGGCTGGGAAATCGATGCGTTTGGCGGTGTGTCGTCGCTGTGCCAGCCCATGGAGGCTGACCTCTACGGTTGCTCCGACCCGTGCTGGTGGCCGGCCCAGGTGCCCGACATGATGAGCACGTACCCGGACTGGAACAAGGATGCCCAGGCGTCCAACGACAACTGGCGCAACCTCGGCACTGTCTTCCCGAAAGACAAGTGATCTGACAAGAAGAAGGATTCCAGCATGCACAGCATAAAAGCCTGCGGCCTGGCCGCTTTCGCCGTCCTGAGCACCTGTTCGCTCAGTGTTCTGGCGGATGAAAACACTGCACTGCAAGACGGTCACGAGTACATGTTGACCACCAACTACCCGAACAACCTGCATGTGATCGACCTGGCCACCGACACCTTGTACAAGACCTGCAAGATGCCCGACGCGTTCGGCCCTGGCACCGTGCAGTTGTCACCGGATCGCAAGACCGCCTACGTGCTGAACAACCACTACGCGGATGTCTACGGCGTTGAGCTGGACAGTTGCAAACAGGTGTTCCACGCCAGCATCACCCAGAAGCCGGGCGAGAAAGCCAAATCCATGTTTGCCTTCACCCTCAGCCATGACGGCAAGGAATTGTTCACCGTCGCCAACCCGACCTTGATGCTCAACGATCGCTACGAAGTGCAGCAGCCGCGGCTCGACGTGTACAAGACCGACGCCGGCATGGACGCCCAACCGGTGCGCAGTTTCCCGGCACCGCGTCAGTTGACCATCATGCAGAGCGGTGATGACGGCACGCTGTACGTGGCCGGGGCGGACGTCTACAAGGTCAATGTGCAGACCGGCAAGTTCGACGTGCTGATCCCCAGCCGCCACTGGAAGCGCGCGAACTACAGCGCGCCGGACGTGCTCTACGTGTGGAACCAGCAGACGTATCGCCATGACTTCTCGCTGCTCTACACCGCCGCGAAATTCAAGGACAAGAAACAGGACCCGGCCACCGCCGAATACCTGTATGGCCTGTTCAGCGTCGACCTGAAGACGGGCAAGACCGAAACCACCGATTTCGGCCCTTTGACCGAAATCTACTTCAGCGGCATGCGCTCGCCGAAAGACCCGAACCTGATGTTCGGCGTGCTCAATCGGCTGGCCAAGTACGACATCAAAGAGAAGAAAATGCTCCAGGCCGCGACGCTGGATCACTCCTACTACTGCATTTCCTTCAACAAGGAGGGCAGCAAGATCTACCTGGCGGGGACGTTCAACGACGTGGCGATCTTCGATGCCGACAGCCTGAAACAGACGGGCAGCATCAAGTTGCCGGGTGGAGACATGGCGATTACCACGGCGCAGATTTTTGTCCGGTAAATTGTGGCGTCTGGGCTGACGTCATCGCTGGCAAGCCAGCTCCCACAGTGGATTTGTGGTGTGTGAACACCACCGAACCCTGTGGGAGCTAGCCTGCCAGCGATGGGGCCCTCAAAAACAATGCAAAAATAGCCAAAATCAAACCCCCGGCACCGGACACCCCAAATCCCCCTCCTGGCACTTCAAGTAAGTCTTGAACGTCTCCACCCGCGCCTTGGTCAGTTCAGTCACGCAATTGCTGTAGATCAGCGGATACACGCTCCCGCCTTCCACCCCGGATGCCGAAAACTTGCACTCGGCATCGCGAAACGCAATCCACGAACGCTGCGCGCCCACCAACAGTTTCTTGCTGTCGGGGTTACCCTTCAAGCGCGAAGTGATTTGCTGGTAAAGCGCATTCAACTCCTTATCCGCCGCTGCATGCTGCTGCGACGCACACTGGTTCATCGTGGCTTGATCAGTGGCGTTGTCGCAGTCAACGGCATGAGCCAGGGAAGTGAACAACAAAGGCGTCAACGCCAGGAGGAAGCGTGCGTGCATGGCAGAAACTCGCTGTGACGGGGGAATTTGCGGTGCAGTGTAGCGTTGTAGGTAATTCAGACATCTACATCTGTCACGCCGGGTCGGATTTTGCCGACATATTTTCAAGCAAGTGTGGGTGCAGAGGCGGCTCGAAGTAGCGCGTCAGCTGTTGCTTCAATATCGTCGCGCAAATGAAGTTTCTCCAGCCAACCTTCGGGTATGGCTCTCACGCCGTAATGAGCTCCGGCCAATTGACCAACGATTGCAGCGGTGGTGTCAGCGTCGTCTCCCAAGTTGGCCGCTTTCAGGATGGCGGCTGCAAAATTGTTGGTTTGATCAAAGCACCACAAGGCCGCTTCAAGTGCGGCAACACAGTAACCACTGCCCTGGATATCGTTTGGTGATTTACCGAGGTAACTGCCTCGGGCGATGGCGGCGACTTTTGGTTCAAGGAATTTCGTCTTTGCTGCATTAAGCAACGCCCGTTTTGAAGCGCCTTGCAACGCATTACAGCTCAGCTCGGCGAACAACTGGCAGCATTCGATCGCTTCCGGTGCAGCGTGCGTGGTTCGTGAACTGTTCGAGGTAAATATCCTTACCTGCTCGCGGTCCGGAAAGTAATACAACACCACGGGTATCAGGCGCATCAGTGAACCATTGCCGGCGGTACGGGGATGACTGGAACCGGAGTAGGGTTCTCCGGTTGCCTGATACCGGGCTAGAGCGTCACTTACAGTGATGCCGATGTCGAAGCATTCGCCGGTCGAGCTTAGATAGCCGTTCTGCCACCAATCGACGTAGCGGTTCATCTGGTCCATTGCGTCGAAACCATTTCTGATCAGCAGGCTTCTGGCCAGACAGAGAGCCATTGATGTGTCATCGGTCCATTGTCCGGGTTTCAGCTGAAAGGGACCGCCGCCGACCATATCGGTCAGGGGGGGAAATGATCCGCGAGGCTGGAACTCGACACTGGTGCCAACGGCATCGCCGCAGGCCAGGCCCAGCAGGGCCCCGCGATAACGCTCCTGGAGTGAGGGCTGCATGCATCTTCCTTGTTCTGAATTGGTTTCGGTGAAGAACGTTAGCAGTTTTAGTCTGCTTCTTTGGTCTGCAGCCCAGAACTTATCGATAGAAATGCACCCGAATATTTCGGGCGAAGCTGATCACAACACAACTTTCGGGCTGGACATGTGGTCTTAGAGGCCTACTGTTGTTCAGTACAGGAGGTGACGTATGAAACCAGTACCCAATAGTTTTGAGCGCAAAATCACGCTTAAAGCGCCGCGCTCCCATGTGTGGCGTGCCTTGGTCGATGCCGAGGCGTTCGGTCAGTGGTTCGGCGTAGCGCTTGAAGGCAGGCGTTTCATTGCCGGTGAGTGGACGCAGGGGCAGGTGACCTATCCCGGTTACGAGCATGTGTTGTGGAATGTGCTGGTGGAGCGGGTCGAGCCGCAGCAGTTGTTCTCCTTTCGCTGGCACCCTTACGCGGTGAATCCGAAGATCGACTACTCCCAGGAGCCCACCACGCTGGTGAAATTCGAAATGGAAGATTTTGAGAACGGCACGTTGCTCAAGGTGACCGAATCGGGTTTCGCTCACATTCCCGACATACGCCAGAAGGAGGCGTATTACATGGACAGCCGTGGCTGGGAAGAACAGTTGAGCAGACTGGAGCAATTCCTTGTTGAAAACGCCAAGGCCCGCGAGCGCGAGAGTGACTGACAGCAGTATGTTTGAGCCTTGGCTGAAACGCTGGGCGCTGGCCTCCAGCCTTAGTACATGAGGCACCTAAGGGTTTTCGGAGGGGGCGCTATAGCGAATGTCTTACACGCCGTAACAACTATGTCGTCTATTGCCGATTGGATCCCATGCGTATTCTGGCCTCATCCACTGACGCACAGGGAGTGCTCAGGATCATGGATGATCGGCCATTTGCATGGAATGCTGACGACAGGGAGTCGTAATGGTCTTGGAAGAACCCGCTTCGGCGGGTTTTTTTATGGGCGCAGGAAAAGTTCTGGCTGCGGGAGCCTTGGCCCCGCAGTTTTTTTCTACCGACGGTCGAGTTTCGCGGCGGCACGCTCGGTGATTTCCGCACGCAGTTTCAACGAGTCTGCGGCGCGTTTGCGGGCTTCTGCCAATACGCTGGCCGGCGCTGTTTCCGGGCTACCGGCCTGGAACGGCGGAGCAGGGGCGTATTCCAGTTGCAATTGCACCAGTTCGGCAGTGTCCTGATCGAACAGTTCTGCAGCCAGGGTCAGGGCGAAATCGATGCCCGCGGTGATCCCGCCACCGGTCAGCAGATTGCCGTCACGCACCACCCGATCCTTCACCTCGATCGCCCCCAGCGGTGCCAGCAACTCGTGATAGGCCCAATGAGTGGTGGCGCGTTTACCTTTCAACAAACCCGCCGCGCCGAGCACCAGCGCCCCGGTGCAGACCGACGTCACGTAACGCGCATTCGCCGCCTGAGCCTTGATGAACGCCAGCGTTTGCTCATCTTCCATGAGCGGCCCGACGCCGCTGCCACCGGGCACACAGATCACATCCAGTGCCGGGCAGTCGTCGAAGGTGACCGTCGGCTTCAGCATCAGGCCGGTGCTGGCGGTGATGGGCATCAGGTCCTTCCAGATCAGATGCACCTTCACATCCGGCAACGAGGCCAGCACGTCGTACGGGCCGGTGAGGTCGAGTTGCTGCACCTGTGGAAACAACAGAAAACCGATCTGCAAGGTCATGGTGTTTTTCTCCTGGAGTGGGTGGACGACTTCACTGTAGGCGCCTAGGATTTGGCGCATACGCCAATAACCCCACGATTTCCGCCAAAATGCCGAAAACCATTCACGTTCTTGCCTTCGCCAATGTGCAATTGCTCGACGTCACCGGGCCGTTGCAGGTGTTCGCCTCGGCCAATGACATCGCCCGTCAGCAAGGTTCGTCTGCGCCGTATGCGCCGTCGGTGATTGCCAGTGGCGGCGGGGCGGTGATGTCGTCGGCGGGGTTGGCGTTGTTGGCTGAACCCTTGCCCGGGCAGGGCAGCGACACCTTGATCATCGCCGGTGGCTGGGGCGTTTACGCGGCGGCGGAAGATCAGCCACTGGTGAATTGGGTACGTGAGCACGCGGCGGGCTGCCGACGGGTTTCATCGGTGTGTACCGGGGCATTTTTACTGGCGGCCAGTGGCTGGCTCGACGGCCGGCGCGTGGTCACCCACTGGACCCGATGCGAGCAATTGGCCCGGCAACATCCGCAATTGCAGGTCGAACCCAATCCGATTTTCATCAACGACGGTCCGGTATGGACCTCGGCCGGCGTTACCGCCGGCATTGATCTGGCGCTGGCGATGGTCGAAGCCGATCTGGGCCGCACCATGGCCCTGGAAGTCGCCCGGCAACTGGTGGTGTTTCTCAAACGTCCCGGCGGGCAGTCGCAATTCAGTGTGACCTTGTCCTTGCAGAAAGAAGGCAGCCGTTTCGACGACCTTCACGCCTGGATCAGCGAAAACCTCACCAAAGACCTCGGCATTCCAACGCTGGCGCTACAGGCCGGCATGAGCGAACGCAGCTTCGTCCGCCATTACCGCGCCGACACGGGCCAGACCCCGGCGCGGGCCATTGAACTGATCCGGGTCGAAACCGCACGGCGCCTGCTCAGCGATACCGGCGTACCGATCAAACGGGTCGCGGTGCAATGCGGGTTTGGCAGCGAGGAAACCCTGCGTCGCAGTTTTCTGCGGGCGATGGGGGTGACGCCGCAAGCCTATCGAGAGCGGTTTTCCGTCAGTACTGCAGGGTGTGTTCAGTCGGTCTGTTCAACGACTTCCACTTCCGCCACCTGATTAAAATACTTCGCCCGATCCGGTGTAAACATCACCACAGTTCGTCGCGGTTGAGGCCGGTTCGAAGGGGCAGGTCAATGCTGCGATGGATGCGTTGGGACATTCCGATTCCTTGAATTCGGGGGTGTTGGACAGCTCCGCTGTACCCGCTGAAGGTCGATGTTATGGGCGGATGTAATGGCTGGCAACAGGGTGTTTCCGGCTATTTTGTTTAAGACGTGTAGGACGCGTGCAGGCGACATGCCCGGGGCGAGACGTCTCAGACCGGGTGTTTAATGTCCCTTCAAGGCTGCCAAAAACTCTTCTCCCCACTCAACTTCCGATCGAGAAAACACGCGGCGCTGATCAATGCCAAGTGCGTCAACGCTTGCGGCGTGTTGCCCATGTGCCGCGCGTGGCTGTCGAACTCTTCGGCGTACAGCCCCAGCGGGTTGGCGTAACGCAGCAGTTGTTCGAACTCCAGATGAGCCTTTTCCACCCGACCGGCGCGGGCCAGGCATTCGACGTACCAGAACGAACACGCGGCGAATGCGCCTTCGGTGCCCGGCAGGCCATCAATCTGGTTGAGGTCGTTGTGGTAGCGGTAGACCATGCCGTCGCGCACCAGATTCTTTTCGATGGCGTCGAGGGTCGCCAGCCAGCGCGGGTCCTTGGCACTGACGAAACGCACCAACGGCATCAGCAGCATTGAACCGTCGAGGCCGGTACCGCCGATGTGCTGGACGAAATGCCCGCGTTCCTCATTCCAGAAGTTGTCCCAGATGTCGGCGTAGATCGCTTGCCGAGTCTGGTCCCAGCGGGCGAACGGGGCGGGCAAGGAGCGTTTTGAGGCGAGACGAATCGCCCGATCCAGTGCGACCCAGCACATCAGGCGTGAGTGCAGGAAGTGATGTTGTTCGCCGCGCATTTCCCAGATGCCGACGTCTTCCTGCTGCCAGGTTTCACAGACCTGATCGACCACTTCCACGGTGTGCTTCCAGCCTTCGTGGGAAATTGCCTCGCCGTACTTGTTGACCAGGTACACCGCGTCCATCAACTCGCCGAAGATGTCGAGCTGAATCTGCGTGTACGCCAGATTGCCGATGCGCACCGGTTTCGCGCCGCCGTGGCCGGACAGGTGCGTGAGTTCGATTTCCGGCAGTTCCTGACGACCGTCGATGCCATACAGAATGTTCAGTTTCATTGGTTGGCCGCGACAGTCGCTGACCCGTCCGCGCAGCCAGCGCATGTAGGCGTTGGCCTCTTCGACAAAGCCCAGGCGCATGAAGGCGTAGACGGTGAACGAGGCGTCGCGGATCCAGGTGTAGCGGTAATCCCAGTTGCGTTCGCCGCCGGTGGTTTCCGGCAGGCCAAAAGTCGCGGCGGCGAGGATGGCGCCGTGTTTGCGCGAGGTCAGCAGCTTCATCGCCAGTGCCGAGCGGTTGACCATTTCCCGCCAGCGACCGCGATAGTTCGACTGGCCGATCCAGTCGCGCCAGAACTTCAGCGTGCGTTGCAGGCACAACGCGGCGGCGCCTTCCTTGAAGCGCGGATCGTCGACGGCGCCGAGCAGAAATTCGGCGGTCTGGTTCTGTTCGAGGGTGAATTCGGCGACGGCCGCGTGGTTGTCGATATGCAGCGGTTGATCTGCGGCCAGACGCAGGGAAAGCTGATCGACAGCCTCGAAAATTACGTCTTTTTTGCTCATGCAGGCGAGGGTAGCGGCGCGAGCGTAATCGTGGCGCACAGCGCAACGCAGGTGAAAGGTAGCCTTGCCGCTGACCACTTGGACCCGACGCATCAGCATCGGCAAATCGTCCTCGCTGTCACCGATGGGCAGCAGATCGGTCACCTCGACCACCGCGCGATCGCTCAGCCAGCGGGTCTGCAGGACGTTGGTGTCCGGCAGGTAAATCTGCTCGCGTCGGGCGTCGGGCAGATCAGGGGATAACTGGAAAATACCGGCCTCGGGGCTGTCCAGCAGCGAACAGAAGATCGACGGGCTGTCGAATTCCGGCCAGCAGAAAAAGTCCACGCTGCCCTTGTCATTGACCAGTGCGGCACTGCGCATGTCGCCGATGATGCCATGGGCGTCGATGGGGCTTTGGCGTTCGGGGTGATCAGTCATTGGCGCGGGGCTCCGGCAGTTGAGGGCCTAAGTAGCTGACTGGTCTTGGCGGGCTGGAGTTCATTTTGCGGTGACTGCTCTGCCCCCATCGCCAGCAGGCTCGCTCCTACAGTGGTGTTCATCCGACTAATTCTGGCATGCGCCCATCCGTTCTCTTTACAGACAACTTTCGAGGTACGCCCGGTGACCCCGCTGACATTGCTGTGCCTGCCCTATTCTGGCGCGAGCGCCATGGTCTATAGCCGCTGGCGGCGCAAACTGCCGGAGTGGATCAAGCTGCAACCGGTGGAATTGCCGGGGCGCGGCGCGCGCTACGGCGAGCCGTTGCACACCGACATGCGCCGCCTGGCGCTGCAACTGGCTCACGAACAAAAAACCATGCTCACGGCGCCCTATGCGTTGTTCGGCCATAGCCTCGGTGCATTGCTGGCCTGTGAGATGGCGCACGCGTTTCGCTCGCTTGGCTGCCCGGAGCCGGTCGCCTTGTTCGCCTCGGGCACCGCTGCGCCGACCCTGCGCGCCGACTACGATCGCGGTTTTGCCGAGCCGAAAACCGATGCCGAACTGATCGAGCAACTGCGCACCCTCAACGGCACCAGCGAGGAAGTGCTGGCCAACGAAGAACTGATGAGCCTGACGCTGCCGATCCTGCGCGCCGACTTTCAGTTGTGCGGGCGCTTCGAGCCGATCCAGCGACCGCTGCTCAAGTGCCCGGTGCACGTGCTCGGCGGCAAGGCTGACCGTGCCACCACCGAGCAGTTGATTGGCTGGAGCAAGGAAACCCACGGCAGTTTTTCCGTGGACATGCTCGCTGGCGGGCATTTCTTCATCCATGAGCACGAGGCCAAGGTGCTGCGGGTGATCAAGGATCAGCTGGAGGTTCATTATCGGCGGCATGCCATGGCGGCTGTGGGATAACCCCCTCTCAAATATCACTCAAACCCTGTAGGAGCGAGCAGACTTGCTCCTACAGGGTTTTGCATTGCTTGCGAACACGCGTTTTACCTCCCTTCTGATACTTGTTCTCATTCGCTAATTTTTCCGGCCTGCATTCGTTTTATAGGGACGACGTGCCTTTGTGCTTCCCGCCACTGATCCGGATACCCAGAAATGAATGCTGAAGACTCCTTGAAACTTGCTCGCCGGTTTATCGGGTTGCCCCTGGAAAAGCGCCAGATGTTCCTTGCGGCCTTGCACAAGGAGGGCGTTGATTTCGCCCGTTTCCCCATTCCTGCCGGCGTCGAGGCCGAGGATCGCCAGGCGCTGTCGTACGCTCAGCAACGCATGTGGTTTCTCTGGCAACTGGACCCGCAAAGCGGCGCCTACAACCTGCCAGGCGCGGTACGCCTGACCGGTCGTCTGAATTTGCCGGCACTGGAACAGGCCTTCGCCAGCCTGGTGGCGCGTCATGAAACCCTGCGCACCGTGTTTGCGCCTCAGCCTGACGACAGCCTGCTGCAAGTCCCGGCCACGGCGCCGTTGGTGATCGATCACGTCGATTTCAGTGCCTTGCCGGCCACCGAACGCGAGCAGGCTGTGGCCCGCGCCGCCGAACAGCAATCGGTGTTGCCGTTCGACCTGGGCAGCGGTCCGCTGCTGCGCGTGACCTTGCTCAAGCTCGCCGAGCAGGAACACGTGCTGCTGCTGACCCTGCACCACATCGTGTCCGACGGTTGGTCGATGAACGTGCTGATCGACGAATTCATCCGCTGCTACGACGCCTTCGATGCCGGCACACAACCGCAACTGGCGGCGTTGCCGATTCAATACAGCGACTACGCCTTGTGGCAGCGCCGCTGGCTGGAGGCGGGCGAGCAGGCGCGCCAACTCGAATACTGGCAAGCGCAACTGGGCGACGAACACCCGGTGCTGGAACTGCCTCTCGATCATCCGCGCCCGGCGATGCCGAGCTATCGCGGGACACGCTACGAATTCGCCGTCGACGGACAGCTGGCTGAGCAATTGCGCGTCACTGCACAGAAACACAACATCACCTTGTTCATGCTGTTGCTCGGTGCGTTCAATGTGCTGCTGCACCGGTACAGCGGGCAGAACGACATCCGTGTCGGCGTGCCGATTGCTAACCGCAATCGCGCCGAGATCGAAGGCCTGATCGGTTTCTTCGTCAACACCCAGGTGCTGCGCACGCAACTGGATGGCCAGACCCGTGTCGACGACTTGCTGCGCCGCATCAAGGAAACCGCGCTCGGCGCCCAGGCCCATCAGGACCTGCCGTTCGAGCGTCTGGTCGAAGCCTTGAAACTGGAGCGCAGCCTCAGCCACACGCCGCTGTTCCAGGTGATGTACAACCACCAGCCGCAGGTCGCGGACATTTCCACGGTGACCACGGCGTCCGGCCTGGCGCTGGGTATGATCGAGTGGCAAGGGCGCACCACGCAGTTTGACCTGACCCTCGACACCTACGAGAAGGGTGGCAAGTTGCACGCCGCGCTGACCTACGCCAACGACCTGTTCGACGCCGCGACCATCGCGCGCATGGCGCAGCACTGGACACGTTTGCTGCAAGGCATGGTCAGCGATTCGCAGCAGCGCATCAGTGATTTGCCGTTGCTGGAACAGGCCGAATATCAGCGCATCGTGCAGGACTGGAACCGCGCCGACGAAAGCTTCGCCGAAGATCTGTGCATTCATCAGCTGATCAGCCAGCAAGTGGCTGCGAGCCCTGATGCATTGGCCGTGACCTTCGCGAACACGCAACTGACTTACGGCGAACTCGATCAGCAAGCCAACCGTCTGGCACACAAACTGATCGAGCTCGGCGTCGGCCCGGAAGTGCGGGTCGGCGTGGCCATGCAGCGTTCCGAACAACTGCTGGTGGCCTTATTGGCTGTGCTCAAGGCCGGGGGCGCCTACGTGCCGCTGGACCCGGATTACCCGGCCGAGCGCGTTGCCTACATGCTCGAAGACAGCCGCGCGCGGGTGCTGATCACGCAGCAGGCCGTCGCCGAATCGTTGAGTGTGAGCGCCGACACTCAAGTGCTGTTGATGGACGAAAACCAGTCGCTAACCGCCTACCCGCAAAGCGCCCCGGTCACCCGCGTCACGCCGGACAACCTGGCCTACGTGATCTACACCTCCGGTTCCACCGGCAAACCCAAAGGCGTGGCCATCGCCCATCGCAACGTGCAGGCGCTGATCGACTGGTCCAAATCGGTGTACAGTCGCGACGACATTCAAGGTGTGCTGGCCTCGACATCGGTGTGCTTCGACCTGTCGGTGTGGGAGCTGTTCGTCACGCTGGCCAACGGTGGTTCGCTGATCATCGCCCGCAACGCCTTGGAATTGCCGCAGCTGCCGGCGCGGGATCAGGTGCGCCTGATCAACACCGTGCCGTCGGCGATCAATGCGTTGCAGCGCGACGGGCAGATCCCGCCGAGCGTGCGCATCATCAACCTGGCCGGTGAACCGCTCAAGCAAAGCCTGGTTGACGCGCTGTATCAGCAAGCGACCGTCGAGCACGTCTACGACCTGTACGGCCCTTCGGAAGACACCACCTATTCGACCTGGACCCGTCGCGAAGCCGCTGGCCACGCCAACATCGGTCGCCCGCTCAAGCACACCGCCAGCTATCTGCTGGATGCCGATCTGCAACCAGTGCCGCAAGGCGTGTCCGCCGAGCTGTACCTCAGCGGTGCAGGCATCACCCGTGGCTACCTGGCTCGCCCAGGCCTGACCGCTGAAAAGTATGTACCGAACCCGTTTTCCAGCACCGGCGAACGCCTGTACCGTACCGGCGACCTGACCCGTTATCAGGCCGACGGCACCCTACAATATGTCGGTCGCATCGACCATCAGGTCAAGGTCCGTGGCTTCCGTATCGAACTCGGTGAAATCGAAGCGCGACTGTTGCAGCAAGACGCGGTTCGCGAGCTGGCGGTGCTGGCCCAGGACGGCGTCAGCGGTCAGCAACTGGTGGCATACATCGTGCCGAACGATTCGGCGCTGGTAGTCGATGCCGACGCGCAAGCGACCCTGCGCGAGACGCTGAAAGCCGCGCTGCGTCAGCATCTGCCGGACTACATGGTCCCGGCGTTCCTGTTGTTCCTCGACCATCTGCCACTGACCCCTAACGGCAAACTCGACCGCAAGGCCTTGCCGGCGATTGATGGATCTACCCCGCAACGCGAACACGTCGCGCCGCGCAGCGAACTGGAAAAAGCCCTCGCCGCCATCTGGCAGGACGTGCTGGCCATCGACAGCGTTGGTTTGGAAGATAATTTCTTCGAACTGGGCGGCGACTCCATCGTCTCGATGCAAGTGGTCAGCCGTGCGCGGCAGGCCGGCATCGTGCTCAGCCCCAAGGACCTGTTCCAGCACCAGACCATCCGCAGCCTCGCCCAAGCGGCACGCACAGGCGAGCAATCGCAGATCGATCAAGGTCCGGCGGTGGGCGCAGTGGCGCTGGCGCCGGTGCAGCAATGGTTCTTCGAACAAGCGATCCCCGAGCGTCAGCACTGGAACCAGTCGCTGTTGCTGGTGCCGCGCGAGGCGCTGAACATCGAAGCGCTGGAACGTGCACTGGAGCAATTGCTGACCCGGCACGACAGTTTGCGCCTGCGTTATTTACAGACAGAAAACACCTGGCAACAGGCGTACTCCGCGCCGACCACGGAGTCGGTGTTGTGGCAGTGTCAGGCGCAATCGCTCGAGCAACTCAACACCTTGTGCGACGAAGCCCAGCGCAGTCTCGATCTGCATAACGGCCCGTTGCTGCGCGCACTACGGGTGGCGATGGCCGACGGCTCAGAACGATTACTGCTGGTGATCCATCACCTGGCGGTAGACGGTGTCTCCTGGCGCGTGCTGCTCGAAGATTTGCAGCACTTCTACAACGGCGGCACGGCGCTGGCGAAAACCAGCACTTATCAACGTTGGGTCGCGCGTTTGCAGGATCATCTGCCAGCCTTCGAACACAACCTCGACCACTGGCAGAAGCAACTGCAAGGCGCGCCAACCGACCTGCCATGCGAACGCCCGAACGGCGCGCTGGAGAACCGCTTCGAAGAAAAACTCGAACTCAAGCTCGACACCGAACAAACCCGCAAGCTGCTGCAACAGGCCCCGGCGGCCTATCGTACCCAGGTCAACGACCTGCTGCTGACCGCACTGACCCGCGCCGTTTGCCGCTGGAGCGGGCAGGGCAGTACGCTGATCCAGCTCGAAGGGCATGGCCGTGAAGACCTGTTCGATGACATCGACCTGACCCGCACCGTTGGCTGGTTCACCAGCCTGTTCCCGGTCAACCTGAAACCCGCCGCCGACCTCGGTGCATCGATCAAGTCGATCAAGGAGCAACTGCGCAACGTCCCGGATAAAGGCTTGGGTTATGGTGCGCTGCGCTACCTCGGCACGCCTGAGGTACGCGCTGAACTGGCGGCGTTGCCGCAACCGCGCATCACCTTCAACTATCTGGGGCAGTTCGATCGTCAGTTCGATGAGGGCGCGTTGTTCACCCCATCCACCGAAGGCAACGGTATCGCGCAGGACCCATCGGCGCTGCTCGGCAACTGGCTGGTGGTCGAAGGCCAGGTCTACGGCGGCGAGCTGTCCCTGAGCTGGGGCTTCAGCCGCGAGATGTTCGACACCGCGACTATCCAGCGTCTGGCCGACGAATATGCGCAAGAATTGAGCGCACTGATTGATCACTGCTGCACGCTTGAACTGGCGCAAGCCACGCCGTCGGACTTCCCGCAGGCGCAGATCAATCAGGCGCAAATCGATGGATTGCCGCTCACCGTCTCGACGCTGGAAGACCTGTATCCGCTGTCGCCGATGCAGCAGGGCATGCTGTTCCACACCTTGTACGAGCCGCAAGTCGGCGCCTACATCAGCCAGTTGCGCCTGGACATCGGCGGCCTGGACACCGAGCGCTTCACTCGCTCCTGGCAGGCTGCGGTCGAGCGTCACGACATTCTGCGCAGCAGCTTTCACTGGCAGGGTCTCGACGTCGCGCATCAGGCGATTGCCCGTCAGGTCGGGTTGCCGCTGCAAGTGCTTGAAGCGACCGACACTGACGCATTGGCCGATGCCGAACGTGCCCAAGGTTTCGAGCTGGGCAGTGCACCGTTGTTCCGCTTGAAGCTGGTGCGTACTGGCGCCAGTGACTGGCACCTGATCTACACCAGCCATCACATCCTGATGGACGGCTGGAGCAACGCGCAGTTGCTCGCCGAAGTCATTCAGCACTACGCCGCCGGGCAGTCGCTGCCGGCGCCAACGGGGCAATACCGCGATTATCTGGGCTGGTTGCAGCAGCAATCGGCCGTCGCTGGCGAGCAGTTCTGGAAAGCCGCGCTGGCACCGCTTGAAGCTCCGACCCTGCTGGCTGAAGCCCTGCGTCCACCGGTCGGCGCCGAGGGTAGCGAGGAACATCGCGTGGCCCTCGATGGTCCCGCGACCCAGCGTCTGGCCGAGTTCGCACGCCAGCAGAAAGTCACCCTCAATACCGTGCTGCAAGCGGCATGGAGCCTGTTGCTGCAACGCTACACCGGCCAGGATTGCGTGGTGTTCGGCGCCACCGTGGCCGGACGTTCGGCGCCGTTGCCGGGAATCGAAGTGCAACTGGGGCTGTTCATCAACACGCTGCCGCTGGTGTGCTCGATGAAACCGGACCAGACCGTCAGCCAGTGGCTGGGTGAGTTGCAAGGCCTGAACCTGGCGATGCGCGAGTTCGAACACGTGCCGCTGTACGACATTCAGGGGTGGGCGGGGCAACAGGGTTCGGCGCTGTTCGACAGTTTGCTGGTGTTCGAAAACTTCCCCGTCGCCGAGGCGCTGAAGCAGGGCGCGCCGGCCGGGTTGTCCTTCGGCAACTTGCATAATCATGAGCGCACCCACTACCCACTGACGCTTGGCGTCGAGTTGGGCGAAGCGTTGAGTTTTGATTTCAGCTACGACGCAGCGCGTTTCAGTGCCGCCCAGGTCGCTCAGCTGTCGGCCAATCTGCAGCACCTGCTGACGCAATTGGTCGCCGCGCCGGATGCTGCATTGGGTGCGCTGGAGCTACTCGATGGCGAAGGCAAAAACGCGGTGCTCGCGATCAGCCAACCAGCGCCGGTTGAGTTATGCACAGGGCTTTTGGTCCACCAGAGAATCGCCGCGCAAGCCGCTGCCACTCCGGACGCACTGGCATTGCAGGTCGAAGGTCACTCGCTGAGCTACGGCCAACTGAATACCCAGGCCAACCGCCTGGCCCATCGCCTGATCGACAACGGCGCCGGTCCCGGCAAGCGTGTCGGCCTGGCGCTGCGTCGTGGTCCGCAGTTGATCGTCAGCTTGCTCGCGGTGCTGAAAAGCGGCGCGGCCTATGTGCCGCTGGACCCGAAATATCCAAGCGAGCGACTGGCCTACATGATCGAAGACAGCCGTCTCGACGTGCTGTTGTGCGAATCGGGCCTGCTGGAAGATTTGCCGCTGCCCGTGCATCTGCGCCTGTTGAGCCTGGACGAAGCCGCAGGCTACCCGGACAGCGATCCACAAAACCATGCCGTGGCCGCAGACCTGGCCTACATCATCTACACCTCCGGTTCGACCGGTCAGCCCAAAGGCGTGGCCATCGACCATGGCGCGCTGCGCGAGTTCTGCCAAGCCGCTGCCGACTATTCGGTGCTGTCGGCCGCCGACCGCGTGCTGCAATTTGCGACCTTCAGCTTCGACGGTTTCGTCGAGCAGTGCTACCCGGCGCTGTGCGTCGGCGCGGCGTTGATCATGCGCGGCGATGACCTGTGGGACGCCGGTCGACTGGCGGCGGAAATCGTCGATCAGGGCGTGACCGTGGCCGACTTGCCCGCCGCCTACTGGTTCCTGCTGGCCCGTGAATGTGCCAGCGGTCTGGTGCGCAACCTCGGCGATTTGCGCCAGGTACACGTCGGCGGCGAAGCCATGTCGGTGGAAGGTCTGCGCCTGTGGCATCAGGCTGGTTTGAGTCACGTACGCCTGCTCAACACCTACGGACCGACCGAAGCGACCGTGGTCTCCAGCGTGCATGAATGCCATGTGGACGATGCCAGCGACGCGTTTGGCATCCCGATCGGTCGTGCCATTCCCGGCCGAGCGTTGTATGTGCTGGATGCGGCCGGTCATTTGCTGCCGGCCGATGGCGTCGGCGAATTGTGCATCGGCGCACCGGCCTGCCTGGCGCAAAGCTATTTCGACCGCCCGGCACTGACCGCCGAACGTTTCCTGCCAGACCCGTTTGCCCGCGAACCGGGCGCGCGTCTGTACCGCAGCGGCGACCTGGCTCGCTACAACGCCAACGGCGATCTGGAGTACGTCGGACGTATCGACCATCAGGTGAAAATTCGCGGTTTCCGCATCGAAATGGGCGAGATCGAAGCTTGCCTGCAAGCCCGGGACGAGGTGCGCGAAGCAGCGGTCATCGCCCAGGACGGCACGCAACTGGTGGCGTACATCGTCGCCAGTGGCGCGGTGAATGCCGAGGCTGATTATCTGGACGAGCTCAAGGCCGTTATGCGCCAGTCGCTGCCGGAATACATGGTGCCGAGCCATCTGATCCTGTTGGCGAAACTACCGCTCAACAACAACGGAAAACTCGACCGCAAGGCCTTGCCACGCGCTGACGCCGGTGCTGCACAACGTGCATTCGTCGCTCCGGCTGAGGGGCTGCAAATGCAACTGGCGCAGATCTGGCAGAGCGTATTGCAGGTTGAGCAAGTAGGGCGCGACGACAACTTCTTCGAGTTGGGCGGCCATTCGTTGCTGGTGCTGCAAGTGATCTCCCGGGTACGTCAGCAACTGAACATCGAACTGTCGGTGAGCAGCCTGTTTTCCGCTGCGAACCTGGCAGCATTCGCCGAGCGTGCGGCGCTTGCCGACACCAGCGCTCAACCGCAACTGCAACGCGCGACAGACGATCAACCGCGAATTTTGTCCTACGCCCAACAGCGCCAATGGATTCTCTGGCAACTGGACCCACAGAGCAGCGCCTACAACATTCCTGCCGCGCTGCGCCTGAAAGGACCGCTGAACCGCAAGGCCCTGCGCCATGCCTTCCTGCAATTGCAGGCCCGTCACGAAACCCTGCGCACGACCTTCGAACAGGACGGCCAGCAGGCGCGTCCACGGGTGCACGCCGAACTGGCGTTGCAGTTGAGCGAGCGGCCAGTCGCAGAGTCTTCGATAAACGATGCCGTGGCCGAAGAAATCGCCCAGCCATTCGACCTGCGCAACGGTCCGCTGTGGCGCGCATTGCTCCTGCAAATCAGCGCCGAAGAGCATGTGCTGGTCTTGACCGTGCACCACATCGCCGCCGATGGCTGGTCGATGCAGGTGATGGTCGATGAGTTCAGCGCGTTGTATCAGGCGGCTGCGCAAGGACGCGCGGCCAGCCTCAACAGCTTGCCGGTGGATTACAGCGATTACGCCCGCTGGCAGCGTGACTGGCTGGAGGCAGGCGAAGGCGCGCGGCAACTGGCGTGGTGGCGCGAGCAACTGCAGGGCAGCCAGGCACCGCTGGAGTTGCCGAGTGAACTGACCCGTCCGGCTCGCCGCAGCGAACACGGCGCCAACCTGACGTTGAACGTCGATCGCGAACTGCTGGCCGGTTTGCGTCAGCGTGCGCAGGAACAGCAAGTAACTTTGTTCATGCTGTTGCTGGCAAGTTTCCAGACCTTGCTGCACCGCCAGAGCGGGCAGTCAGGCATCAGCGTCGGTGTGCCGAGCGCCGGGCGTTCGCGCCTGGAAACCGAAGGCCTGATCGGCTTCTTCATCAACACCCAGGTGCTGCGTGCCGAGATCGATGGGCAACAGCCATTCAGCGCCTTGCTGCAACAGGTCAAGCAAACGGCGTTGACGGCGCAGGCCCATCAGGACTTGCCGTTCGAGCAACTGGTCGATGCCTTGCAACCGGACCGTAGCCTTAATCACAGCCCATTGTTCCAGGTGCTCTACAACCACCAGCAGCAAATGGGCGCGAGCGTCGAGCGGGTCGTCGCCGGTTTGCAGGTCGAGCGCCTGCACTGGCAGCAGCACACCGCACAATTCGATCTGGTGCTTGATACCCAGGAGCGGGGCGATGCACTGGATGCGAGCCTGAGCTACGCCACCGATCTGTATGACGAAGCTTCGATGCAGCGCTTGGCCGAACAGTGGCTCAACCTTCTGCGTGCGGTGGTTGCCGATCCGCAGCAACGCGTCGCAGAACTGCCGCTGCTGCAAGCATCGCAATCGGCCGGTTTGATCCAGCACTGGAACCCGACGTTCCAGGTGCTACTGCCATCGCCGACCTTGCATCAGTTGTTCGAAGCGCAAGCCGCGCAACGGCCAGACGCGATTGCACTGGTGTTTGAGGGCGAGCAACTGAGCTACGCCGCGCTCAACGCCCGGGCCAACCAACTGGCGCGTCAACTGCGCGAGCAGGGCGTCGGACCGGAAGTGCGCGTAGGTATCGCCACCGAACGGGCGATGCCGCTGGTGGTCGGTTTGCTGGCGATTCTCAAGGCCGGTGGCGCCTATGTGCCGCTGGACCCGCAATACCCGGCTGAGCGCTTGAGCTACATGATCGACGACAGCGGCATTGCGCTGCTGCTGACCCAATCACACTTGATCGACGGTTTGCCGGCCCGCGATGACGTGCAGGTGCTGGATCTGGCGTCACTGCAACTGGACGCCTACAGCGCTGACAACTTGCCGGTATTGGCAACTCCGGACAACCTCGCGTACGTGATCTACACCTCCGGTTCCACCGGTCGGCCAAAAGGTGCATTGCTCAGCCACGGCAACGTCGGCCGCCTGCTGACGGCCACCGCTGCCGAGTTCAACTTCGGTGCGGACGATGTCTGGACGCTGTTCCATTCCTACGCCTTCGATTTCTCGGTGTGGGAGCTGTTCGGTTCACTGTGCACCGGTGGGCGTCTGGTGATCGTGCCGTATTACATCAGCCGCGAGCCGCAGCAATTCCATCGTTTGCTCTGCGATGAAGGCGTGACGGTGTTGAACCAGACCCCGACCGCGTTCCGTCAACTGCTGCCGATTGCCTGCGCCAGCCCACGCAACCTGGCGTTGCGTCAGGTGATCTTCGGTGGCGAAGCATTGGAAGTCGCGAGTCTGCGTCCATGGTTCGAACGCTTCGGCGATCAACAGCCAACGCTGGTGAACATGTACGGCATCACCGAAACCACGGTGCACGTGACCTACCGCGCCATTCGCCTGGCCGATCTCGACGGCAAGGCGCAGAGCCCGATTGGTTTGCCGATCCGCGACCTGCGCTGGTACTTGCTCGACAGCCAGTTGCAACCGGTGCCGGTGGGTGTGGCGGGCGAGTTGTACATCGCCGGTGCGGGTTTGGCGCGCGGTTATCACGGGCGTTTCGGCCTGACCGCCGAGCGTTTTGTGCCGAGCCCGTTTGACGTGTCGCAACGCCTCTATCGCAGTGGCGACCTGGCACGTCAACGCGCCGATGGCAGCATCGATTACCTCGGGCGCATCGACCAGCAAGTGAAGATTCGCGGGTTCCGCATCGAACTGGGTGAAATCGAAGCCGCGCTGCTGGCGCAACCGGGTGTGCGTCAGGCGGTATTGAGCGTGCATGCCGGTGACGCCGGGCCGCAACTCTGCGCGTACGTCGTCGCTGAACAGCCCCCGCATGATCCGATCGCCTGGCGCGACAACTTGCGCGCTGCGCTCAAGGTCGACCTGCCGGATTACATGGTGCCGAGCCACTGGCTGCTGCTCGATGACTTGCCGCTGACCAGCAACGGCAAGCTCGACCGCAAGGCCTTGCCGCTGCCGGATGCCGAGGACTGGCAACGACCGTTCGAAGACCCTGAAGGCGAACTCGAACAGCAACTGGCGGCGATCTGGGCCGACGTGCTGGGCGTGGCGCAGATCGGCCGGCGCGACAACTTCTTTGAATTGGGCGGGCACTCGCTGCTCGCCGCCCAGGCCAGCGCCCGTGTGGAACTGGAACTGGGCATCGAGCTGCCGCTGCGCGCGCTGTTCGAAAGCAACGACCTTCAGGCTTATGCCGCCATGGCCGGGCAACAAGCCCCGACTGACAACGATGCACGTCTGGATGCGCTTGAGTCGCTTCTCGACGAGATGGAGATCAACTGATGGAACACACCACCGCCATGCGAATCGCCTCCCGTTTTGCCGGCCTGCCCGCCGACAAGCGCCGCGAGTTTCTGACCAAGATGCAAGAGCAGGGTGTGAGTTTCGGCCAACTGCCGATTCCAGCTGCTACCGAACCGCAAGCAACGTTTGAACTGTCCTATGCGCAGCAGCGCCAATGGTTTCTCTGGCAGCTCGATCCGCAGAGCTCGGCGTACAACATTCCTGCCGCCCTGCGTCTGCATGGACAGCTGAACGTCGCAGCCCTGCAACAGAGTTTTGATGTGTTGCTGGAGCGGCACCAGAGCCTGCGCAGCCGCTTCGTCGAGGACGATGGCCAGGTGATGCAAGCCTTGGCGGCGTTCACTTCGCTGTCCATCGAGCAGCACGATTTGCGCGATGAGCCTGAGACGCAGCGTTTCGAATGCGCATTGAAAAAGGTCGAACAGGAAATCGCCCGGCCATTCGATTTGCAGCACGGCCCGCTGCTGCGCGTCAGCCTGCTGCAACTGGACACCGAGGACCATGTGCTGGTGCTGACCCTGCACCACATCGTCACCGATGGCTGGTCGATGGGCGTATTGGTCGAAGAGTTTTCCCAACTGTATGCCGCCCATTGCCAAGGTCAGGGCGCAGCGCTGCAAGCGCTGCCGATCCAGTATTCGGACTACGCCGCGTGGCAACGACGCTGGATGGACGCCGGAGAACTGGAGCGTCAACTGAACTGGTGGCGTGAGCAGCTCGGCAGCGAACAGCCATTGCTGGAGTTGCCGACGGATCGTCCGCGTCCGGCGCAACCGAGCCAGCGCGGTGCGCGTCTGGACTTTGCACTGGACGCTACACTCGCAAGCGGTTTGATGGCTCTGGCCAAACAGCGCGGCGTGACGCCGTTCATGCTGTTGCTGGCGAGTTTTCAGGCCTTGCTCTATCGCTACAGCGGCCAGGCTGATCTGCGCATCGGCGTGCCGATCGGCAACCGTAATCGCGCGGAAACCCGTGGCCTGATCGGCTTCTTCGTCAACACCCAGGTGATGCGCGCCGAACTCGACGGACGCCTGCCGTTCAACCAGTTGCTGGAGCAAACCCGCGCCACTTCGCTGGATGCCCAGGATTTTCAGGACTTGCCGTTCGAGCGTCTGGTGCAGGCGCTGCAAGGCGAGCGCAGCCTGAGTCACAGCCCGTTGTTCCAGGTGATGTTCAACCACCAGCAAGCCCGGCCGGCAGCGGTCAGTGGTTTGCTGGCCGGTTTGCGGGTCGAGGCGCTGAACGCCACGGCGCAAACCACCCAGTTCGACCTGCAACTCGACACCCAGGAGGAGGGCGACAAACTGTTCGCCAGCCTGACCTACGCCACCGACCTGTTCGACGCCGAGCGCATCGAAACGCTGGCCCGGCATTGGCGCAACCTGCTCGCCGGGGTGCTGGCGAACCCGCAAACCCCGCTGGCCGAATTGCCGCTGCTGGATGCCGACGAGCGCCTGCGTATTCTCGATGACCTCAACGACACGGCTCAGGTGTATCCGGGTGAAGTCTGCGTGCAGCGGCATTTCGAAGCGCGGGTGATGGAAAACCCTGAAGCGACGGCGCTGGTGTTCCAGGGCCAGTCCTTGAGCTACGCGCAGCTGAACCTGCGCGCCAACCGTCTGGCCCATCACCTGCGTGCGCAAGGTGTTGGCCCGGAAGTGATCGTCGGGATTGCCTGCGACCGTTCGTTGGAAATGGTCGTCGGCCTGCTGGCGATTCTCAAGGCCGGTGGCGCCTATGTGCCGCTGGACCCGGAATATCCGCTCGATCGCCTGAGCTACATGATCGAGGACAGCGGGATTTCGCTGTTGCTGACCCAAGCGCATTTGCTGGTGCAACTGCCGACGCCGGACAACGTACGCACCTTGAGCCTGCATGCCGATGCCGATTGGCTGAGCGACCTGCCGGGCAGCGATCTGCCAAACATCGCCGTGGCAGAAAACCTCGCCTACATGATCTACACCTCCGGTTCGACCGGTAAACCAAAAGGCGCGGGCAACCGTCATGTGGCGTTGCACAACCGTATCGAGTGGATGCAGGAAGCCTACAACCTGCTGCCGTCGGACCGCGTGCTGCAAAAGACGCCGTTCAGTTTCGACGTGTCGGTGTGGGAGTTTTTCTGGCCGCTGATGAAAGGCGCCACGCTGGTCATCGCCGCACCGGGTGAGCATCGCGATCCACAACGCCTCGCTGCATTGATCGTCGAGCAAGCGATCACCACGCTGCACTTCGTGCCGTCGATGCTCTCGGCGTTCATCGGCGCTGACGAAGCGCTGGCCTGCACCTCGCTGACCCGCATTATTTGCAGCGGTGAAGCGCTGCCGATGGAACTGCAACGCCAGACCCTGCGCAGCCTGCCGCAAGCCAACCTGTACAACCTGTATGGCCCGACCGAAGCGGCCATCGACGTGACCCACTGGACCTGCGTTGAAGAAGGCCGCGACAGCGTGCCGATCGGCCAACCGATCGCCAACCTGCGCACCTGCATTCTCGACAGCGAACTGCAACCATTGCCGCTGGGCGCGGTGGGTGAGCTGTACCTCGGCGGTGTCGGCCTGGCCCGTGGTTATCACCGTCGTGGCGCGCTGACTGCCGAGCGTTTCGTGGTCGACCCGTTCGGCAGCGGCGAGCGCTTGTACCGCACCGGCGACCTGGCGCGTTATCGCGCCGACGGTGCCATCGATTACTGCGGACGCATCGACCATCAAGTGAAAATTCGCGGCTTGCGCATTGAACTCGGGGAAATCGAAGCGCGTCTGCAAGAACATGCCGACGTGCAAGAAGCGGTTGTCCTGGCCCTCGACGGCCCGGGCGGCAAGCAACTGGTGGCGTACATCGTGCCGCAGGACCGCGCTTTGATCGGCGCCGATGCCGAACAGCAGGGCGCGTGGCGCGAAACCCTGAAAAGCCATTTGCTCGGCAGCCTGCCGGATTACATGGTGCCGGCGCAGACCATGCTGATCGAGCAAATGCCCTTGAGCCCCAACGGCAAGCTGGATCGCAAACGCCTGCCGGCGCCGACCGCGCAGGTCAGCCAGCGTGCGTTCGAAGCACCGCGCAGCAGCCATGAGCAAGTGCTGGCGCAGATCTGGCAGGATGTGTTGGGCGTGGAACAGGTCGGGCGTCAGGACAATTTCTTTGAACTGGGCGGCGACTCGATCATCTCGATTCAAGTGGTCAGCCGCGCCCGTCGCGCTGGCCTCAGCCTGCAACCGCGCGACCTGTTCCAGCAGCAAACCCTGCAAGCCCTGGCTGCCGTGGTCAAGGAACAGGCCGCACCGCTGGCGCAACAAGGGCCGGTGGATGGCGTGCAAAAACTCACGCCGATCCAGCGTTGGTTCTTCGAAGAGCCGATTGCGCAACGCGCCCACTGGAACCAGGCGGTATTGCTGACGCCGCGCGAAACCCTTGAACTGCCGCGTCTGCAAAGCGCCTTGCAGCGGGTGCTCAAGCAGCACGATGCCCTGCGTCTGCGCTTCAGTCAGGTCGACGGCCAATGGTCGGCGCGTTATGTCGGTGCCGACAGCGCCGACGTCATCGACATGCTCTGGACCGCTCGCGTGGCCAGCGATGCCTCGCTGGAATCGGTGTGCGATGAGGCCCAGCGCAGCCTCAGCCTGCAAGACGGACCGCTGCTGCGCGTAGCGCTGATTGCCCAGGCCGATGGCTCGCAACGCTTGCTGCTGGTGATCCACCACTTGGCGGTGGACGGTGTTTCGTGGCGCGTGCTGTTGGAAGATTTGCAGGCCGCTTACCAAGGTGAAGAACTGCCACCGAAGACCAGCGCTTTCCAGGCCTGGGCCGACAAACTCGACGTTTACGCACGTTCTGAAACTGCCGCCGATGAACTGAACGGGTGGCAAACGCAGTTGGCCGGGGCCAGCGATACGCTGCCAGCGGCCAACCCGTATGCAAGTCAGGCCGGGCATCTGCGCCAGGGCGTGAGCATCGGTCTGGATCGCGATCAGACCCGCCAGTTGCTGCAACAGGCGCCAGCGATCTACCGCACACAGGTCAACGATCTGCTGCTGACCGCACTGGCCCGCACCCTCAGTCGCTGGACCGGTGAAGCATCGGCGTTGATCCAGCTCGAAGGCCATGGCCGCGAAGAACTGTTCGACGACATTGACCTGACCCGCACCGTCGGCTGGTTCTCCAGCCTGTTCCCGGTGCGCCTGACGCCGACCGTCGAGCTCGGCGCTTCGATCAAGGCGATCAAGCAACAACTGCGCGACATTCCGGGCAAAGGCCTGGGTTTTGGCCTGCTGCGCTACATGGGCGATGCCACGGCGCAATCCGCATTGGCGGCGTTGCCGCAGGCGCGGGTGACCTTCAACTACCTGGGGCAGTTCGACCAGAGCTTTGCCGAGGACGCACTGTTCACGCCGGCCAAGGAGTCCAGCGGTGCCGCGCAATCGGCGGACGCGCCACTGCCTAACTGGTTGTCGGTGGACGGCCAGGTTTATGGCGGCGAACTGAAACTCGACTGGACCTTCAGCCGCGAATGCTTTGAGCTGCGCGAGATTGAAGCCCTGGCGATCGATTTTCGCGCTGAACTGTTGGCGCTGATCGACCACTGTCTGAGCGATGGCGCGGGCGGCGTGACTCCGGCGGACTTCCCGCTGGCGCGCCTGAGCCAGGCGCAACTCGATGGTCTGCCGGTGCCGCCAGCGCAGATCGAAGATGTATATCCGCTGTCGCCGATGCAGGCCGGTTTGCTCTTCCACAGCCTCTACGAATCGGCGTCCGGTGCCTATGTGAACCAGCTCAGCGTCGAGGCTCGCGGTCTCGATGCCGAACGTCTGGGCCGGGCGTGGCAAGCGGTGCTCGACGGCCATGCGATCCTGCGCAGCAGCTTCCACTTCCCGCAAGGTTTCGAAGCGCCGGTGCAACTGGTGCACCGCCATCTGCAATTGCCGCTGACCTGCCTGGACTGGCGTGGTCGCGACAATCAGGCCGAAGCGCTGGCGCAACTGATCGACAGCGAACGCCTGCAACTGGATTCGACCAAAGCGCCGCTGATGCGTCTGACGCTGGTGCGCCTGGACGACGAGCGTCAGCAACTGATCTACACCCACCATCACCTGCTGCTCGACGGCTGGAGTAACTCGCTGCTGTTGAGCGAAGTCTTGCAGCGTTATGCCGGGCAAGAGGTGCAAGCGCCCACCGGGCGTTTCGCCGACTACATCGGCTGGCTGCAGCGTCAGGATGCCGAGGCCGACGAGGCTTTCTGGCGCGGGCAACTGGCGACGCTCGACAATCCGACGCTGCTGGCCCAGAGCCTCGCGCATGTCGACGGCAAAAACCTGTCGGATGCGGCGTTTGCCGACCATCGCCAGACGTTCGATGTCGCCACCAGCAAACGCTTCAGCGACTTTGCTCGCCAGCAGAAAGTCACCCTCAACACTTTGGTGCAAGGCGCATGGGCGTTGCTGTTGCAACGCTACAGCGGCCAGCGCAGCGTGGCGTTCGGCGCCACCGTGGCCGGGCGTCCGGTGGATTTGCCGGGAGCAGAAAGCCAGCTCGGCCTGTTCATCAACACCTTGCCGGTGATCAGCAGCCCGGACGCCGTAGAAAGCGTCGAGCAATGGCTGAGCCGTTTGCAGGCGCAGAACCTCGAACTGCGCGAACACGAATTCACCGCCCTCGGTGACATTCAGCGCTGGGCCGGGCGTGCCGGCGAGCCGCTGTTCGACAGCCTGCTGGTGTTCGAAAACTTCCCGGTGGCCGAAGCCCTGCAACAGGGGGCGCCAGCCGGATTGAGCTTCTCGATCCCGCAGAACCATGAACGCACCAACTTCCCGCTGACCCTGGCGGCCACCGCCGAGAGCCAGCTGAGCCTGAACTGGAGCTACCAGTGCAGCCATTTCAGCAGTACTGCCATTGCGCGCATGAGCGAGCATCTGGCCGCGCTGTTGGCCGCGATGGTTGCGGCGCCGCGGGCCGCTTTGAGTGAACTGGACCTGCTGACTGCGCCGGAACGCACCCAGCAATTGCTGGCGTGGAACCCGCCATTCACGGTGGCGGAAAACCCGCTGTGCGTGCATCAACTGATCGAGGCGCAGGCGGTTGCCCGCCCGGACGCCACTGCGCTGATCTTCAATGACCTGGAACTGAGCTTCGACGTACTCAACCGCCGCGCCAACCGCCTGGCCCATCACTTGCGTGGGCGCGGTATCGGCCCTGAAGTGCGGGTCGGCCTGGCGATGCAGCGTTCGCCGGAAATGATCGTCGGCCTGCTGGCGATCCTCAAGGCGGGCGGCGCTTACGTGCCGCTCGACCCGGCGTACCCGGCGGAGCGCCTGCGTTACCTGATGGACGACAGCGGGATTTCACTGTTGATCAGCCAATCCTGGTTGCGGGAAAAACTGCCGTTGCCGGAAGGCCTGGCAGTGCTGGAAATCGACCGCGAACCGCTGGAGTTCATGGCGGACAGCAACCCGGTCAACCTGACGTGTGGCGAAAACCTCGCATACCTGATCTACACCTCGGGCTCCACCGGGCGGCCGAAAGGCGTCAGCGTGGCCCACGGTCCGCTGGCCATGCACTGCGTGTCCATCGGTGAGTTGTACGGCATGACCCCGGACGACCGTGAGCTGCAATTTGCCTCGATCAGCTTCGACGGCGCCCATGAACGCTGGCTGACGCCGCTGGTGTTCGGTTCGGCGGTGATGCCGCGTGATGACGAGTTGTGGAGCGTCGAGCGCACCTGCGCCGAAATCGAAAAACACCGCATCACCATCGCCTGTTTCACCCCGACCTATCTGGCGCAGATCGCCGATTACATGGGCGAAGCGGGGCGCGATTTGCCGATCCGTTCCTACACCCCATGCGGCGAAGGCATGGCCAAGCATGCGTTCGACGAAGTTCAGCAAGTGCTGCAACCCAAGCGCCTGATCAACGGCTACGGCCCGACTGAAACGGTGATCACTCCGCTGATCTGGCTGGCGTATCCGGATACCGAATTCGACTCGGCGTTCATGCCGATTGGCCGACCGGTGGGCAACCGCAGCGCCTACATTCTGGACGGCGGCTTGCAGCCGTTGCCGGTGGGCGTGGCGGGCGAGTTGTACCTCGGCGGCGAGGGCGTGGCGCGGGGTTACCACCAGCGTCCGGACCTGACCGCTGAACGGTTCGTGCCGGACCCTTTCGTGCCGGGCGGGCGGCTGTACCGCAGTGGTGACCTGGCGCGATTCCGTGCCGACGGCGTGGTGGAATACCTCGGCCGTATCGACCAGCAAGTGAAGATTCGTGGCTTCCGTATCGAACTCGGCGAAATCGAAGCGTGCCTGATGGAGCACGAAGGCGTGCGTGAAGCGTTCGTCATCGACCGCGAGGGGCCGGTGAGTCGCCAACTGGTGGGCTACGTGGTGCCACGCGATCCGTTGGCCGACGAACAGGACCTGCGTGACGCATTGACCGCGCACCTGCGCAGCCGTCTACCGGCGCACATGTTGCCGGCGCATTTGATGTGCCTGGCTGCACTGCCGTTGACGCCGAACGGCAAACTGGATCGTCAGGGCCTGCCGGCGCCGGAAGCTTCGCGTCAGAGCCTCGATCAGGTCGCCGCCGCGACGCCTGCCGAGGCGCTGTTGGTGGAGATCTGGCAGGAACTGCTGGGCCTGGATTCGCTGGGCGTCACCGAAAACTTCTTCGAGCTGGGCGGTGACTCGATCATCTCGCTGCAAGCGGTGAGCCGTGCCGGGCAGCGTGGGTTGCTGTTCACTCCGAAGCAACTGTTCGAACAGCAGACCATCCGGGCACTCGCCGTCGTGGCGACCCGTCGTGAAGCGACGTTGGTCGAAGCGCCGACCGTCGAGGCTTTCGCCCTCGTGCCACACATTGATGCGACGGCTCGTGAGGGGCTGCAAGACCTGTATCCACTGTCGCCGATGCAGCAGGGCATGTTGTTCCATTGCCTCGACTCACCGGAGCTCAACCCCTACGTCAACCAGTTGAGCGTGGCGGTGGATGGCTTGCAGATGCCACGTTTCCGCGCGGCATGGCAGGTGTTGGTCGAACGTCATGAAGTGTTGCGTGCGGCGTTCCGCTGGCGCGATGGTCTGGCTGATCCGCTGCAAGCGGTGTTTGCCGAGGTTGAGTTGCCGATCGAAGAACTCGACTGGCGCGACCGCAGTGACACCGAGCAAGCACTGAGCGAACTGGCGGCCGCCGAGCAGGCCAAAGGCTTCGACCTGAGCTGCCCGCCGCTGATGCGCTTCATTCTGGTTCGCCTGGGTGAAGAGCGTTACCAGATGATCTGGATCTACCATCACCTGCTGCTGGACGGCTGGAGTGCTTCGCGTCTGCTGGGCGAGATGCTGCGCCTGTACCACCACGACAGCCTGCCGGCGCTGACCGGTCGCTATGCCGACTATATCGCCTGGCTGCAGCGTCAGGACGATGCACAGGCCGAAGGTTTCTGGCGCGAGCGTCTGGCGTTGCTGGAGGCCCCGACCATTCTGGCCAAGGCTTCGGGTGCCGCGGGCTCTGGCCACGGCGTGATGTACAGCGACCTCAATGCCGAGGCGACACGCAAGTTGCACAGCTTCGCCAAGCGTCAGCGCGTGACCCTCAACACCTTGGTGCAAGGTGCCTGGCTGTTGCTGTTGCAGCGCCATAGCGGACAGCGCAGCGTGGCCTTCGGTGCGACGGTGGCAGGGCGCCCGACCGGTTTACCCGGTGCCCAGGAAATGCTCGGCCTGTTCATCAACACGTTGCCGGTGATCCAGACCCTCGACCCGCAACAGCCGCTCGGCGAGTGGCTGCGCGAGTTGCAGGATTACAACCTGGCCGTGCGCGACTACGAACACACGCCGTTGTCCGACGTCCAGCGTTGGGCCGGGCAGGGTGGCCAGGGCTTGTTCGACAGCATCATCGTGTTTGAAAACCATCCGGTGGACCGTGCCTTGCGCGGTGGCGAGGAAGGCGAGTTGCGCTTCGCCGAAGTCGGCAGCGGTGGCGTCACGAACTTCCCGATGGACTTGATGGTCAGCGCCAATGACGAAGGCCTGGAAGTCGAATACCTGTACTTGCGTGATCGCTTCAGCGAACAGGAAGTCGAGCGCATTCGTGCCCAGCTGGAAGGGTTGCTGCGCGCCTTGCCGGAAGACGCCGACTGCCTGCTCGGCAACATCGGCTTGCCCGAAGCGCGCTTGAGTCTGCCGCAAGCGTCTACCGACAACGCTGATCTGTTGCATGCGTTCAATCAGCATGTGCGCAGTCAGCCACAGAAAGTCGCGTTGTTCTGCGAGGATCGTGAGGTCAGCTATGCCGATCTGAATGCACAAGCCAACGGCCTGGCGCAGCAACTGATCGCTCGCGGCATCGGTGCGGAAAGCCGGGTGGCGGTGGCGTTGCCGCGTTCCGAGCGCACCATCGTTGCGTTCCTCGCGGTGCTGAAGGCGGGGGCGGCGTATCTGCCGCTGGACCTGGCGTACCCGGCCGAACGATTGGCGTACATGCTCAGCGACTCGGTGGCGAGCCTGTTGATCTGCGACAGCGATCTGGGTGAACGCCTGACCTTGGCGGACAGCCCGCCGCGTTTGCTGCTCGATCAACTGACCGTGGCTGACAGCAGTGAATGCCCGGTTGTTAATCCACTGCCGGGGCATTTGGCGTACCTGATCTACACCTCCGGCTCCACCGGTCAACCGAAAGGCGTGGCCGTGGCGCGCGGACCGATTGCCCGGCATTGCCGCGGCATCATCGACCTCTATGAACTGGCGCCACGCAGCCGCGAACTGCACTTCATGTCGTTCGCCTTCGACGGCGCCCAGGAACGTTGGCTGAGTGTGATGCTGGCCGGTGGCAGTCTGGTGATCCGCGAAGACTGTTTGTGGACCCCGGAACAAACCCTGGAAGTGCTGCATCGTCATCAAGTCACGGTGGCCTGCTTCCCGCCGGCGTACCTGCAACAAATGGCTGAAGTGGCCGAGCGCCTGGGCAATCCGCCGGCGGTCGAGGTGTACTGCTTTGGCGGTGACGCGGTGCCGGACGCCAGTTTCGAACAGGTCAAGCGTGCCTTGCGTCCGCAGCGTCTGGTCAACGGCTACGGCCCGACTGAAACCGTGGTCACGCCGTTGCTTTGGCGTGCCGAGGCCAGCGAAACCTGCGACGCGGCTTATGCGCCGATTGGTCGTGGCGTGGCCGGGCGTGGTTTGTACGTGCTGGATGCCGATCTCAATCCGTTGCCGGTGGGCGTGAGCGGTGAGTTGTACCTGGGCGGCGAATGCCTGGCGCGTGGTTATCACCAGCGTCCGGGGATGAGCGCCGAGCGCTTCATTCCCGATCCGTTCGAGGCCGGTGGCCGCATGTACCGCACCGGCGACCTGGTGCGCCAGCGCGAGTGCGGCTTGATCGATTACCTCGGCCGACTCGATCAGCAAGTGAAGATCCGTGGTTTCCGCATCGAATTGGGCGAGATCGAAGCACGTCTGCGTGAATGCGCAGGCGTGCAGGATGCCGCGGTGGTGGTGCACGACACGCCGACCGGCAAACAGTTGGTCGGTTACGTGGTGGCTGCCGGTGCGGTCGGGCTGGATCGTCGCTTGAAGGCTGAACTGCAAGCGCAAATGCCGGACTACATGGTGCCGGCGCGAATCCTGGTGCTGGAGCGTTTCCCGCTGTCGGCCAACGGCAAGCTCGACCGCCGCGCACTGCCGGAACCGGAATGGGCGCTGGGTGGTTATCGCGCACCGCGCAACGCACTGGAACAGGCGTTAACCGTGATCTGGCAAGAGGTGCTCGGCGTGCCGCAAGTGGGCATCGACGACAACTTCTTTGAACTCGGTGGCGACTCGTTGCAGGTACTCAAGGTCATCTCGCGAGTTCGCAGCCAGCCGCAACTGGGCTTTGAATTGAAACTACGCGACCTGATGCAGAAACCGTGCATCGCTGAACTCAGCGGTTATCAAGCAGCCGAGCCGGCCAGGGCACCGGACCCGTTGCTGGCATTGAATGGCCGTGTTGCCAACGTGCCGGCGCTGTTCTGCCTGCACGCCGGTTTCGGCACGGTGTTCGACTACGAGCCGCTGGCCCGGCGTCTGGAAGGACGACGCACGGTGTACGGCCTGCAATGCCGCATGCTGCTTGACCCGCAGTGGCAGGACGAATCGCTGCTGGTGATGGCCCAGGCCTATACCCAGCGGATTCGTGCGCAGCAGCCGGATGGTCCGTATTACCTGTTGGGTTGGTCGTTGGGGGGCGCGTTGACGCAACTGGTTGCCCATGAACTGGAAGCCCAAGGTCAGACGGTTGCGTTTGCCGGACTGGTCGATAGCTACGTGGCAGGTACGGCGGAAGCGGGGGACTGGCGCGAAGATTTAGCCGACTTCCTTAAGTTCGTCCTCGGTCAACCGTCTGAAGAAGCAGAGACGCTGATTGCCTTGAAAGCCGCAGGCCTGAACGAGCGTGAAGGTGCCGCAGCCGTGATCGAAGCGGCAATGCACGGTTCCAACGAAAACGCGGCGCTGGGCGCGAGCGAACTGACGCAGATCTTCGCCACCGGTTCATCGCTCAAGCAACTGGCCCTCGCCCAGCGGCAGTTGCCGAAGGTGCAGGCGGCGGCGCATCGCTGGTGGGTGGCCGAGCGTGACGACGAGCGCCGGGTGTTTGAGGCGCAGGTCGGCCATCACGGGGTTGATCGCTTGTTGGCGGGCGGGCATTACGAGTTGCTGCGCGGTGATGAGTTGCTCGACGAACTCGAAGACTTGCTGGAGCGCCGGCCGGCGATCGCCTAAAAACAATTGTGGCGAGGGAGCAAGCTCCCTCGCCACAGATTTCCTTATTTGTGTAAAAGGATTCACCTCATGGCCGTGTTGCCAGAACTTGAAGCTTTCCTCGAACTCGCCGAGTTCGGCCGGCTGACCGGCAAAAGCCGCGCGATGCACGAACAGACCCCGCAACAGGCGCGCATCGATTTCGAAGCGTCCTCGGGGTTTCTCGATGTGCCGCTGGACAACATCGTCTGCGAGCACTTCACCATCGCCGCACGCGACGGCCACAGCCTGGCGGCGCGGCTGTATCGCGACGGGAATACGGTCGGCGGTTTGCAACCGGTGATCCTGTATTTCCACGGCGGCGGCTACGTAGTCGGTAGCCTCGATTCCCACGATGCGCTGTGCCGGCGCTTGGCCGCGCAAGGTGGTTTTGCCTTGTTGACCGCGGATTATCGACTGGCGCCGGAGTGGCGTTTCCCGACCCCGGTGCAGGACGCCTGCGATACCGGCAACTGGCTGGTGCGCGAGGGCGCGGCTCATGGCCTGGACGCGTCGCGGGTGGCGCTGGCCGGTGACAGCGTTGGTGCAACCTTGGCCACGGTGCTGTCACTGATTGCCGTGCGTGAACCCGAAGAGTTGGTGTTGAAACCCAAGGCGCAATTGCTGGTGTACCCGGTGACCGACGCCACCACACACCGCGCCTCGCACCGGGACTTTGCCGAAGGTTACTTGCTGGAAACCCCAACCCTGGACTGGTTCTACGCCCACTACGGCCGCACCCCGGCCGATCTCGCGGACTGGCGCTGTTCACCGCTGCTGGCCGAAGACCTGTCGGGCATGGCGCCCGCCCTGGTGTACCTGGCCGGCCACGATCCGCTGCACGACGAAGGCCTGGCCTATGCCGAGCGTTTGCGCGCTGCCGGCAACGACGTGACCTTGCTGGAACAACCGGGCATGACGCATGACTTTCTGCGCATGGCGGGGTTGTTGAGTGAGGTGGAAGGGATTCATGCGGAAGTGGCGGGGTGGGTGCGCACAAGGCTGTGAGTTGAAGTGACAAAACCCGCCATCTCGGTGAAAGGGGATGGCGGGTTTTTTTGTGCCCGCGATGACGGCATAGCGTCCAATTCAAATCCTGACCCATAAAAAATGCCCGCATCTCACGACACGGGCATTTTTCATTTCAGCTCAGGCGACTCAGAAGTCGTACTTGGCCGTTACCTGGAAGTTACGCGGCTCGCCGTAGAAGGTCGTGCCGAAGTTGCCCAGGCCTGTCAGGTACTTTTTGTCGAAGACGTTGTAGGCGTTGGCGGTGAAGCTCAGGTGCTCGTCGTACTGATAACGGGTCATCAGGTCGACAAGGGTGTAGCCGCCTTGCTTGAGGGTGGCGGTTGCACCTTGACCACTGCCATCGACGCTCGGGTTGAAGCTCTGGCCGTAAAACGCGCTCTGCCAGCTCACACCACCACCGACGGTGACCTGGTCAAGTGCGCCGGGCAGACGGTAAGTGGTGAACGTGCGCACGACGTGTTCCGGCTTGGTGGTGGCCAACGGGAAACCGTAGATGCGCTGTTCGTCCTTGTCACGGGAGCGGGCGTAGGTGTAACCGGCCGACAGGTTCCAGCCTTCGGCCAGTTCACCGGCCAGTTCCAGTTCCACGCCCTTGGTGGTGGCGCCGGAGGTTGGTTTGTAGACGTCTTGACCGGTGTCGGTGTCGGTGGTGACGTACTGGGCGACGTTGTCCTGCTCGATGCGGAAGAAGGCCAGGCTGGCGTTCAACTTGCCTTCGAAGTAGGCCGCTTTCAGGCCGGTTTCGTAGCTGTTGCCTTCCACCGGCTCCAAGGTCTTGCCGCTGGCGTCCTTGTAGATTTGCGGCTGGTAGATGCTGGTGTAGCTGGCATACACCGAGTACGTATCGTCGAGGTCATAGACCACACCGGCGTAAGGCGTGACCACGCCGTGTTCCTTGTAGCTGGCATGGGTGTCGGTCAGGCTCGCGCCTGGATAGTAGGTGTAGTCTTCGTTGTATTTGAAGGTGCTGACACGGCCGCCGAGGATGAACGACAGGTCGTCGGTCGGACGCAGGCGCGTGGCGAGGTAAGCGCCGTTCTGGCTTTGGGTACGTTCGTACTTGCCGTTTTTCGGGAATTCCTGTTTGGCGATGTGGCCTTCCCAGTCAAAGATGTTGCCCGGCACCAGTTCGAAGGCGCTGGTGTCGTAGGTGGAACCTGTCTGACGCGAGTGGGAGGTCATGAAGCCCGCGACCAGTTCATGCTCACGGCCGCCGAGGGAAAACGGACCGGAGACATTGATGTCAGCAGTGTTCTGTACGCGGTGGCCTTCCCAGCGACCCCAGTAGAAGAACATGCCTTCGCCGGTGGCGCGATCCGGGTTGCCGCCGCTGGCGGAGGCCAGTTGGGTGTCGTGATCGGTGGTTTTCTGGTCCAGGGTGGCCTTGAGTTTCCAGTCGTTGGCCAGCGCCTGTTCCAGGGACGCGAAATAGGTGGTGCTCTCGAAATCACGACGGCTCCAGTCGGAGCCCGGGTTGAAACTGCGCGAGAAATCGGTACGGCCACCGTCGCTGTAGAACGGCGAGTTACCGGTCCAGGAACTGCCGCGCGGGGTGGCGCTGGACTTGTCGACGCCCAGGGTCAGCAGGGTGTCGTCGGTCAGGTCAGCTTCGAGGATGCCGTAGTACAGGTCTTTCTTCTGGCTGTAGTGGTCGATGTACGAATCTTTGTCTTGCAGGGCGCCGACGAAACGGCCACGCACGCTGCCGGTATCGTTCAGCGAACCGGAGATGTCGCCTTCGCCGCGGTAGTTGTCCCAGGAACCGGCGGTGGCGCTGACCGATGCCTTGAAGTCCTTGGTTGGTTTCTTGCGCACCAGGTTGACGGTCGCGGCCGGGTCACCGGCACCGGTCATCAGGCCGGTCGAGCCCTTGATGACTTCGATGCGGTCGAGGCTGGCGGAGTCGTCACTGTTGTTCGGGTTTTCACCGTAGACACCGTCGTAGGGAATGTTGACGCCATCGTACTGAAAGTTGGTGATGGCAAAACCACGGGTGGAAAACTCGGTACGGTCACTGTCGTATTTTTGCATGGTGACGCCAGGCGTGTTGCGCAGGACATCACCCACGCTCTTTGAGCCCTGGTCATCCATCTGCTGACGCGTCACCACGGTCACCGATTGTGGCGTTTCGCGAATGGTCAGCGGCAGCTTGGTGGCGGTGGTGGTGGCGCCGGTGGTGTAGGAACCGGTGTCTTCAGTGGTCAGGCCCAGGGCCTGGCCGGAGATGGTGGTCGCGCCCAGTTGCAGGCTCGAAGAGCCGCCGGAAATCAGCGTCACGCTGTTGCCGTTGATCTGGAACGAAATGCCGGTGCCCTTGAGCATCTCGGTCAGGGCCGCAGACGGCTCCAGCGAACCGGACACGGCGCGGGACTTGATGCCGGCTACCTGGTCCGGGCTGTAGAGGATCTGCAGGTTGGTCTGCATGCCCAGCTCGGTCAGTGCGCTGGACAGCGGCTGCACGGAGATACTCACTTTTACAGGCGCTGCGTTGGCCATGTTGCTCCCCAGCAACGTGGCGGTCAGCAGAACGCTGGTCAACAGGGTTCTATGCAGAGACGGGCGCTGTACGGCCAGTGCGAGAGGTGTGCGGCGTGGAAGAGATCGCATTACTTACCTGTGCTCCTGAAAAGTGTTGTGCAGAGTTTTTGTTAATAGGAATGATTATTAAGACGAGATGCGAATGCGAAACCGGAAAAGAAATGTGAAAAAAATGTCATTGAGGTTCAGGCAGGCATCAGCTCGGTGACGACCCGGCCGCTTTCCATGCGCACGAGTTGGTCGGCGACATCGAAATAACGGTCGTCGTGAGAGATCACGATGATGGTCTTGCCCAGGCGTTTCAGGTCCGGCAGCAGCTCGGTGTAGAAAATCCGGCGGAAGGTCGGGTCCTGGTCGGCGGCCCATTCGTCGAATACCAGCACCGGTCGTTCTTCCAGCCAGGCGTTGACCAGTGCCAGGCGTTTGCGCTGGCCGGTGGAGAGGTCGGTGGTGGTGAAATTGCCGTCCTTGACGCTGACCTTGTGTGCGATCTCCAGGCGTTGCAGGTATTTGTTGGCGTCTTCCGGGATCTGCGTGTCGCCCTGGACCACGTCGTCGAACAGGTAGTAGTCGGCGAAAATGGTGGTGAACAACTGGCGATAGTCGTCGCGGTTCTGCGCGTCGATGGCCTCGCCGTTAACGCGGATCTGCCCCTGTTGCGGGGTGTACAGGCCCAGCAGCAACTTGATCAGCGTGGTCTTGCCGCAGCCGTTCTCACCGACGATGAAGGTGATGTCGCCCTGTTTGATCGTCAGGTTGACCGGCCCCAATTGAAACGGCGCGGCGCCGTCAACCGACGGGAAGGCGTAGCGCACGTCCGCCAGTTGCAGTTCGTGCACGGCCGGTTTGACGTTGCCCTGATCGCTGAGCAGCAGGTGCGCTTCCGGGGTGGAAAACTGCTCGGACAATTCGGCGATGCGGCGGAAGGCGATCTGCGCGCGGCTGACGATTGGCAGGGTGCTGATTAAGTGTTCCAGCGGACCTTTCATGTACAGCAGCACCAGCACGAAGCCGCTCATCACGGTCTTGTCGGCGCTCGGCCAGAAGGTTTGCAGCGCCAACGCCAGGCCGATGACCACGAAGAACAGCATCGACCCGAAGGTCTTGGCGATGACGAAGGTGTTGATCGAACGCACCTGGGTGTTGCAGATGAATTCGGCAGTGCCCTTGATGCCCGAGGTGAACATGCGCTGGCGGCGTGGGCGGTGAATGCGCAGTTCCTTGGCGCCTTCGGCGATGGCGTTGTAGTGCTTTTGCAGTTCGTCTTCGGCGTCACGGGCGGCCATGAAGCCTTGCACGCCCTTGCTCTGGGCATAGGCCTGAATCGCGGTGCCGATCAGGATCGCGGCGACCATGATCAGGAACATCGGCCACGAGAGGATCGCCAGGTAGCCCATGCAACCCAGGGTCACGGTCACGGAAATCGCCAGCGGCGCGAAGGCGAAGGCGAAGTCGCTGATGGTGTCGACGTCGTGGGTCAGCACCGGGATCAGGCGATGGCTGCGGTAGCGCTCGATCTGTTCGATCGGCGCCGACAGGACTTTTTCACCCAGCTGTTTACGCAGTTTGGCGATGATGTGCTGGCCGACGTAGTTGGTGCCGATGTCGGAGCAGATCGAGCTGGCCAGCGCCAGCAGGCACAGGCCGGCGAACAGCGCGACCACGCCCTGGGTCAGGCCGCTGTCCGAATGCAAAGCGTTGTTGATGGTCGCCAGCAGCACCGTGACGCTCAGGCCGCCGACCATGCCCAGGAAAATGGACGCGGCGACGATCAGTCGAAAGGGTTTGAGCAGGGCGAACAATTCGCCGATGGCGCCTCGGGTGGGCTGGATCATGGAAGACAGTTCCTTGGGTCGGAAGGCAGATACCCAGTAGAACGTCTGGTCGAGGGGTTAATTTAGAGAGGTGCCGACTGGTGGTGAGGTTGCTCCTGCCACTAAACCCTGTGGGAGCCAGCCTGCTGGCGATAGCGGACTGTCAGGCGATATTTTAATCGACTGGAAGTCAGTCATCGCCAGCAGGCTGGCTCCCATAGGGGGAAAGTGGTACGCCTTAGAGCTGGCGCACGACACGAAAGCCCATCCAGTCGCCGCGCTCCTGCGGGTACTGGCTGTTGCGGTTGCCGGAGCGGGAGAACACCGGCGCTTCACCCCAGTCGTTGCCGCGGATGCGCACGGCTTCGCAGTTGGGTTCCAGCCAGGCGCTGCCGTCGGTGGGTGCGCCGACGTAGTTCGGGTGTTCGCAGTCTTCGACCCATTCGTAGACGTTGCCGTGCATGTCGTACATGCCAAAGGCGTTGGGCGGGTAGCTGCCCACTGGCGAGCTGTAGCTGTAGCCGTCCGCCGGGCCGTAGGTGTTGGCGTGTTTGGCGATGCTGTATTCCTTGCCTTCATCGAACGGGAAGGGGAACGGGCCCTGGGTGCCGCCGCGTGCGGCATATTCGCGTTGGGCTTCGCTGACCATGCTGTACTTCTGCCCGGTTTTCTTCGACAGCCAGGCAACGTAGTTCTTAACGTCGTCGAAGTTCATGCACACCGCCGGCTGGCGTGGGCTCTGTGGATAACGCGGTTTGCTGGCGATGCATTCTCGGCCGGGGCGGGTATCGCCGTTGGCGATGGTGACGCCGCTCTCCTTCACGTAGCTGTCCCACTCACCGGCGGTGATCTGGAATCGGCTCATGGCGAACGGCTTGGCGAAGGTCACATCATGCATCGGGCTTTCATCGGGCTCGCGACCGACTTCGTCGTCAGGGGTGCCCATGGTGAAGGTGCCGGCCGGTAGAACGACCATTTCCGGGCAGTTCTTGCAGTCCTTGAATACCTTGCCCGGTGGCGGGGGCGTGGCGGCTTGCGCGGCGGCGGGCAGCAGGCCGGCCAACAGCGCGGTCAGGGCGAGGGCCTTGAGGGGAGACAGCTGATCACTGTTCATTTGTCATCTCGATTTGAAGAAAAGCAGGGTGCCCCTGTAGGGGGCGTCAGGCCGTTTTGTTGAGCAAGGCCATGAAGCGGTCGACTTCGTTTTCGCTGTTGAGCAGGCCGGGGGCGATACGGATCACAGGGCCGACGTCGCGGTCGACCGAGTCACAGACCACGCGGTTCTGCATCAACCCGCTGGCGACTTTTTCGCAGTCCGTATCCTTGATCCGGAAGAAGGTAAAACCGGCGGACAATTGCGGACTCTGCGGCGTGACCAGTTCGATCCTTGGCTGTTCCAGCAGGCGATTCTTGGCATAGGTGTTGAGCGCGTGGATGCGTGCCTGGACCTCGGCCTTGCCCAGGTCCAGGTGCAATTTGAACGCTTCGTCCGCCGCCCAGCGGTGTTCGAAACTGTGATAACCGCCAGGGGTCATGATGGTCGCGAAGTCGGTGGATTCGCTGAAGGTCGGAATGATCGGCGTGACGTCCTTGACCTCGGCGGAGCGGGCGCAAATGATCCCGGTGCCGCGAGGACCGAACATCCATTTGTGGGTGCCAGCGATGAAGAAATCGCAGTGCATGTCGGGAAAATCGAGGTTCTCGACGCCAAAACCGTGCACGCCGTCGACCACATACAGGATGCGATCCTTCTCGTCGCGCTGACGGTTCAGCTCTTCGACCAATTTGCCGATTTCACCAATCGGCAGTTTCACGCCGCTGCCCGATTGCACCCAGGTCATGCCCAGTACGCGGGTTTCGGGGCGGATGCCTTTGCGAATCGAGTCGAGCACTTCATCTACGGAAATGTCGTGGCTGTTTTCGAACAACTTGAGTTTGCGCACCTGGGTGCCCTGGCGTTGCTGGCGGAATTCCAAGGTGTAGTGGGTGGAGTAATGCTCGTGTTCGCTGACCAGGATTTCCTGATCCGGGCGCACATGAATGCCGCCGTAAATCATTGCCAGGCCTTCGGTGGTGCTGCCGGTGAGGGCGATCTGCTCAGGCTTGGCGTTGAGGTAGCGACCGGCCCAGACCCGCACGTTGTGCTCGCGCTTCTCGGTTTCCTGCAGGTCCCAGTCCATGGCGCGGCCGGGGTTGCGGTCGATGTTGGCGCGGTGCAGGTCGATCGCGTTGCGCACGGGCGTCGGGTGCGAGGTCACCAGGAAGTTGGCGAAGTGCAGGTAGTCCGGGTCCTGATTGAATAACTGGCGCAGTTGCGCCCATTTACCCTTGGGCAACGGTTGCGGATTGGTGGCGGCCAGCGCCGGCAGACTCGCACCGGCAGTCAGGGGCAGGCCGGCGGCAAGAATTCCGGCCTGCTTGAGGAATGAACGACGGTTGGTCATGGCTTCGGCTTCGCTTGGCAATAGTGGCATCAGTTTTTGGCGACGGGTTTGGAGGACTTTTCCACCTGGTCCCAGACCCGGAGGAAATTGCCGCCCCAGAGCTTGGCGATGTCGGCCTCGCTGTAACCGCGACTGATCAGTTCGGCGGTCACGTTGCGCGCCTCGCTGACATCCTTCCAGCCATCGAGGCCGCCGCCATCGTTGAAGTCGGAGCTGATGCCGACGTGGTCGATGCCGATTTTTTTCACTGCGTAGTCAATCGCGTCGCCGTAATCCTTGAGGGTGGCCTTGGGTTCTTCGTCGACGATGGCGTAGAGCTGGCTAGCGTATTCGCCGAAACGTTGCTCGGACCACACGGTGATGATCGGATCGCCCGGCATCAACGCCATCTCCAGGCCTTGCAATGGTTGCAGGTCGAAGCGCGCACGCAGGGCGTTGAGTTTGTCCTGGGTGGCCTGGCTCAGTGGGCGGATGTAGGTCGGGAAACCGACAATCTGCACCACGCCGCCGCTGGCCTTGATCAGTTGCATTTCGTGGTCGCTCAGGTTGCGCGGAATGTCCACCAGCCCTCGCGGTGCCGAGTGCGACGCGACCATCGGCGTGCGGCTCAAACGGGCGACTTGCTCAAGCGCTTTGGTCGACATCTGTGACACGTCGATGATCACGCCCAGATCGTTGAGGCGGTGCACCGCTTGTTTGCCGATGTCTGAGAGCCCCCCAAGAGCATCCCGCGAGTCATTGAAAAACGGCAGCGGCCGCGACGAATCGGCCCAGGCATTGTTGCCCACATAGCTGAAACCGAACATGCGCATGCCCCGTGCGGCCCACTTGTCCAAGGCATTGAGGTCGTTACCCAGCGGGTAGGCGTTGAGCATGCTCATGAAAATCGCAAACTTGCCTTCGCCGTGCAGGCGACGGAAATCGTCGGGGGTGTAGGCGATGGCGACCTGATTGGGGTAGTCGCGCACCAGCGTGGTGATGATCTTGAAACGGGTTTCCTGCTCGAAGCGTGCTTCTTCGATGAAACCGGCAGTGGGACGATGCGGCGCGTTGGGACCGTTCCAGATTTCCGGCCAGCCGAAGATGGTCAGCGCCGCGCCGGACAGGCGTCCGCGCCCGGTTTTCACCAGGTCGAACTGGCCGCTGCCGTCTTTGTCGGCTTCGTTGCCGGCGGTGCCGAAATCCATCGGCACGGTGATGTGACTGTCGAACGAGAGAAGACGCTCATGCAGTTCATTGGCCTGTTTCATTACCTTGATCGGGTAGCCGGGATTGTCCTTGAACCAGTAATCCCAGGCCGCGAAGCCGGCGCCAGCGGTGATCGCCAGGGCCAGCGGCAGGCCGATGTAAAGAGCCTTTTTCGAACGTGGTTTTGTCATTGCCGTCTCAGTCAGGTTCGCCGCAGGGGGCTTTGCTATCTGGGAGGAACGAGTGGTTGATCCGGAAATTTAGCTGTTTGTGCCGACCTCATCGCTGGCAAGCGAGCTCCCACAGTGACCGCCGTCCATTGTGGGCGCTGGCTTGCCAGCGATGCTTCTAAATTTTGCAGGGCAACAAACGTTCTAGCTTGGATAAAGCCTGCTTCATGGCTGACACAGGTAGGGCAATGACGATTTCTCGACGATGGTTCATGGCGGGCCTGGCGCTGACCAGCGCTGCCGTGCCGGCGGCTTTTTATGGGCATCGCGAATGGACGAAACCGGATCCGACGATCACCCCCGGCGAAGCTTCATTCGATGTGGCGGACGTCGCCGGTCAACGCCTGGCGGATACGCTGCGCGGTGTCTGGCAGATTCGTTTCGAAGGTCGTGACGCGGGGCTTGAAGGCTTGCCGCGGGATGGTCTGGAAGTGTTTCTCGACATCGGCCACAAAGGTCGTGGCCTGATCGGTTTTCTCGACACCGCCGAACGTTTGCGTTCCAGCGAACAGCCTCGATATCGGGTGCTCGGCGATCTGGCCGGAGTCAAACCGGCGCAGTTGAGCTGGCGACTGGTCAGTGCCAATGGCAGCTGTGACTACGAATTCAGCATGACGCTGGATGAAGTCTGGGCCGGTTTCGGCAATGCTGGCAGCGGCTCTTTGAGCGGTCGCGTGCTGGATCTGGATCGGCCCTTGATGCTGACGGCGCAGGACAATCGGTTCGTCGCCGTGAAGAAAGTCTTCCCCGAAGCCCGCGAGCGCACCGGCCTGAATCCACCGCTGTTGGGTTGGCTGACGTCCCAGGAACATCGCCTGTTTCACCAGCTCTGGCATGCCTCCCGGGACAAGTGGCACACCTTGCCCGAAGACAAACGCAACGCCTTGCGCGGTATCGGCTGGCAGCCCGGCCCACGGGATCAGGAGCGTGATGCCCGGGGCAAGCGCAAGGATCGCAATGGTTCGGGCGTGGACTTTTTCTTCATGCACCGGCACATGCTGGGCACGGCGCGTTCGATGCAGGATTTGCCGTCGTGGACGCATTTCCCGCTGCCCCAACCTGAGTTGGCCCGGGACCGCATCGGCTTCGCCAACTATTTCGACAACCACGATGGCACCGCGCTGCCGCCGACCTGGCTGGCCGAGGACGATGACGAGTACTCGCAGTGGGTCAGCGACATCAAGACCGCAGAGACCTATCACAGCAATTTCCAGGTTTGGGAATCGCAGTACCGCGACCCGCGTTATCTGTCGAAGCTGACGTTGGGGCAGTTCGGTTCGGAGGTGGAACTGGGCCTGCATGACTGGCTGCACATGCGCTGGGCTTCGGTGCCGCGTGATCCGTCCAATGGGCAGCCAGTGCCGTTCGCCCGCGATCCGGCCGACTTTTCCGCACGTTGGTATGCGCCGGAGAATGACTTTCTGGGTGACCCGTTTTCGTCTCATGTGAACCCGGTGTTCTGGCATTTCCATGGCTGGATCGATGATCGTCTGGAAGACTGGTTCCGCGCCCATGAGCGCTTCCATCCGGGGGAAGTCAGTCGCCTGCAGGTCAATGGCGTGCCGTGGTTTTCACCGGGGCGTTGGGTCGAGATTGCCGATCCGTGGCTCGGGCCGGGCACTCATGGTTGCAGCACCACGCCGGGGTTGCAGGCTGGCAAGTCGGTGGAGATGGACCCGGAAACCATGAAGCTGGCGCTGCGGATTACCTTTGGCGAGGATGAAAAGACACTCGCGGATCTGTTCCGCAAGGTGCCGCAGCGACCGTGGTATGCGCGGCATTTGAAGGCCAAGGCCTAAAGCAAAAGATCGCTGCCGAAGGCTGCGATCTTTTGATCTTCAGAGCGTTTGCCACCCACCCCCAAGTGCCTTGTACAACGCAATGCTCGCCTGCATCCGCGACAGCCGCAGTTGTACATTCAAATCCTGCGCCGCATACAGCGTGCGCTGGGTCTCCAGCACTGTCAGCAAATCCTCGGCGCCGGCTTCATAGCGGCTTTGCGCAATGTTGAACGCGGTTTGCGCCTGGTTCAGTTCTTCGCTTTGCCACTGCCGTTGCTCATCCAGTCCGCGAATGCTGTTCAGGGCTTTTTCCACGTCGGCGAAACCATTGATGATCGCCCCGCGATAGCTTTCCAGCAGTTCTTCCTGCCGGGCTGTGGCTTTGTCGCGTTCGGCGCCGAGGCGGCCGTTGTTGAACACAGGCGCGAGCAATCCGGCGGTGAGGTTGTAGAACGGGCTGCGCAGAATGTCGCCCGCGCGGTCGGCGCCGGAGCCGATTTCCGCGCTGAGGGTGACGGTCGGCAACATCGCGGCGCGGGCCACGGTGACGTCGGCCTGGGCCGCGGCCAGTTGCGCTTCGACCCGGGCGATGTCCGGGCGACGGCTGAGCAATTGACTGGGCACGCCGGCATCGATGGCTGGCCATGACAGTTGGTCAAAGCGCTCCTGGCCGAGGGACAACGCCTGCACCGGACGACCGAGCAGGGCGGCGAGGCTGATCTGCGCGTCCGCGGCCTGTTGCTGCACCAGCGGCAATTGCCGTTGCTGTGCCGCCACCAGGCTTTTTTGCTGGGCCAGTTCCAGCGCGGTGGCCGAACCTGAATCGAAGCGGGTCTGCACCAGTTTCAAAACGTTCTGCGCATTCGCCAGATTCAACTCGGCAATGCGGCTTTGCTCCTGCAACGACAGGGTTTGTGCATAGCCGTTGGCAACACCGCTGAGCAACGTCAGCTCCACCGTTGCCTGATCGAACTCGCTGGCGCGCAGGGCGAATTGTGCGCTGTCGCGGGAGGCACGCTGGCCACCCCAGAAATCGATCTCGTAACTGGCCGTCAGATTGGCGTTGAAGTAATCCACGGCGCTGTTGTCGCTGTCGGCGTCCAGTTGGCTGTAGCCATCGCCGCGCAGCAGTTTCTGGCGATTGGCGTTGGCACCGGCCTTGATCTCGGGCAACTGCGAGCCACCAGCGACCACGGTTTGAGCCTGTGCCTGACGCACTCGGGCGATGGCGGCGGCCAGGTCGTAACTGCCGACACGGGCCTGTTCGATCAGGCGTCCCAGTTGCGGACTGCCAAAACGGTTCCACCATTGCTGGTTGTCGCGGGTGGCGCCGATGGTGTGCGGCGATTGCCAGGCGGCGGGCGGCGCAATGCCGCTGTCCGGGCGCGGGGCAGGGCTGCCGCAGGCGCTGAGTAGCAGGCACAAGGTCAACAGGCTGAGTTGCGGCTTCATAAATCGATCATTCACTGGTAAGGGCCGTGACCGGGTCGAGTCGGGCAGCTTTGCGGGCCGGCATGAAGCCGAAGACAACACCGGTGACCAGGGCGCAGCCGAAGGCGCCGAGTACCGCTATCAGGGAGAACGCGACCGCGACTTCGCTGAGAATCAGCACGCCGCCGACGATCAAGGCCAGGGCAATCCCGGCGAGCCCGCCGACCACCGAGAGCATCACTGCTTCGGTGAGGAACTGGCGCAGGATGTCCCGCTGCCGGGCGCCGGTCGCCATGCGGATACCGATCTCGCGGGTACGCTCGCGCACGGTCATGAGCATGATGTTCATCACGCCGATGCCACCCACCAGCAACGAAATCGCGGCGATCGAACCGAGCATCAGCGACAGGGTATTTTGCGTGCGCGCCTCGGCCTGGATCATCGCCGCGTTGTTGGTCAGCTCGAAATCCTTCTTGCCGTTGTGCAGGCGCAGCATCAGTTGCTCGATAGCGTGTTCCGTCTCTTTGACCTTGCGCGCATCGGCAGCGGCAATTGCGATGTACTCCGGATTGTGCGTGCCGAACAGCCGCACGCTGGCGGCAGAGTAGGGGATGGCGATGCGGTCGTCGCTGTCGGAGTCGCCGGAGCTGGCGCCTTTTTCCGCCAGCACGCCGACCACCTGGAACGGCACGTTCTCGATCAGGATGTACTGGCCGATGGGATTGGCCACGTCCTTGAGCAGTTTGGTGCGGACCTTGTGCCCGATCACGGCCACCGCGGCTGCATTCTGTTCATCGGCCTCGGTGAAGTAGCTGCCCTCGACCACGGGCCAGTTGAAGATCGCCGGGAAATGGGTGTCGTTGCCGCCGACGTAGCTCAAGTGGTCGAGGTTGCCGAAGCGCACCCCGGCTTCCTGGCCGTTGACCGGCATGATGCGCATCACTTGTGGCAGGCTCGCCACGGCTTTGACTTCGTCGAGGGTGATGATGCCCAGCGGCGTGCGCGGGTTGGGTGCCGAGCCGCTGAGGTAAATGATGTTGGAACCGAACGCGCCCATCTGCGCCATGACCTGGCGTTTGCTGCCTTCACCAACGGCCAGCATCACCACCACCGACGCCACGCCGATGATGATCCCCAGCAGGGTCAGTGCGGTGCGGAACTTGTTGATCCACATCACCCGCCAGGCCGCTTGTACGGCATCCACCAGTTCGCCTTTCCAGGCACCTGTTGCTTCGGCGCCTTCGCTCAGGCGTTTGCGTAAATCGACGGCTTGCAAGGCGCCGGGGGTGGCCGAGTGTTGTACGGCCGGGTTGTCTTGGGCGCTGTCGCTGATGATCAGGCCGTCACTGATTTCGATGATGCGCTTGGCTCGCGCCGCGACTTCGCGGTCGTGGGTGATCAGGATGACCACGTGGCCCTGGCTCGCCAGTTCGTCGAGCAGCGCCATGACTTCTTTGCCGCTGTGGCTGTCGAGTGCGCCGGTGGGTTCGTCGGCGAGGATGATGTGGCCGCCGTTCATCAAGGCGCGGGCGATGGACACCCGTTGCTGCTGGCCGCCGGACAGTTGGTGCGGACGGTTGCCGGTGCGCGTGGCCAGGCCGAGGCGGTCGAGCAGGGCGGCGGCGCGGGCGTGGCGCTCGGCGGCCGGAGTGCCGGCATAGATTGCCGGCATCTCGACGTTTTCCTGGGCCGAGCCGGATGGAATCAAGTGGTAGCCCTGGAACACGAACCCGAACGCTTCGCGGCGCAACCAAGCCAGTTCGTCGCTGTCGAGGGCGGCGACGTTTTCCCCGGCGAACCGGTATTCGCCCGAGGTCGGACGGTCGAGACAGCCGAGGATGTTCATCAGCGTCGACTTGCCGGAACCAGAGGCGCCGACGATCGCCACGAACTCCCCGGCATGGATCGACAGGTCGATGCCGCGCAACACGTGAACTTCAGGCGCGTCGCCACCGCCGTAGGCTTTGCGGATGTCCGAAAGGTCGATCAGGGGCGTTTGCATTCAACCGCCGCTCCCGTCAGCCGGGCCGATCAACAGGTGATCGCCTTCCTGCAAGCCTTCGAGGATCTGCACCCGCAGGCGATCGCTGATGCCGGTGCGCACGTTGCGTTGTTCGATGCTGCCGTTCTTGGCGACCACTTGCGCGATCTGGCTATCGGCTTGCGCACCGGCTTGCAGCGCAGCAATCGGTGCGGTCAGCACGTTTTGCGCCTGATCGGCGACGAAAAATACCTGGGTGGTCATTTCCGCCATCAGCGCGTTGTCGGCGTTGTCGACGTCGAGCAACACGGTGTACAGCACCACGCGAGCGCTGCCGCTTTTACTCGAACTGGCGGGGCTGCCGCCGCCCTGGCTGGTCTGATCCAGAGGTTTTGGCGGCACTGGCAGAATCTGCCGCACGGTGCTTTTCCAGCGCCGGGTGCCGCCGCTGAGGGTGGTGAACCACGCCGTCATACCGGGTTTGACGTGGCCGATGTCGGCTTCCGAGACTTCGGCCCAGACGGTCATCGGCGACAGTTTGGCGATGCGCAGAATCAGTGGTGTCTGCTGCTGGGCATTGAGGGTCTGGCCTTCACGGGCATCGAGCGCGACCACGGTGCCGGACATCGGCGCGTAAATCCGTGTGTAGCCGAGTTCGGCCTGATCGCTGCGCAGGCTGGCCTGAGCCTGGCGAATCTGCGCCTGGAACATGTCGATTCGTGCCTGGGTGGCACGCCGTTCGGCCTGGGCGGTCTGCACGTCTTCTTCACGGGTGGCGCCGCCGGCCTTGAGGTTCTGTTGGCGCTGGAATTTCTGCCGGGCCAGTTCATGCAGCGCCTTTTGCTCTTGCAGCTGTGCCTGGAGGTTCTCGATGGAGAAACGCCCGGCGTCGAGTTTGGCCTGTTGCGTGGAGGGATCGATTTCCACCAGCAACTGGCCCTCCTTGACCACGTCGCCGACTTCCACATGGATTTTGTGGATTTGCCCGGACGCCTGGGCGCCGACATCGACATAGCGACGCGGTTGCAGGGTGCCCAGTGCCGTGACACTGCTTTCTATATCGGCGCGGGTGACTTGCACGGTGGCGAACTGGTCACGGCCTGGCGGGATGATTTTCCAGGCGGCGACGGCGATGACGGGGATCAGGCAGAGTGCGACAAGCAGGGCGCGTCGGGTGTGACGGGGACGTTTCATGCAGTGTTCCGGCCAAAGGATTTCGGCCCGTCCTTCAGCGGCGGGAAGACGGGGAGCTGTCCTTTATACGTTGGAAGACCCGGGGAATTTAGCCCCGGACATATGGGGTTACACGTGTAGACCATGACTATTTGTCGGGCAACACAAAGCAGTACTTTAAATCTATATGAGAATTACTATAAATTACGCAGCTCAAACTGCCACTATCGTGCCATTGCCTGGTTTTATGGTCGAGCAGCTGGCCCAAGGACAGAAACCGCACCCGTGCGGACGGGAGTCATGTTGGAAAACTACTATCGAGAGCTGGTGTGTTTCCTGAACGCCAAGCTCGGCAACCGTCAGGTCGCCGAAGATGTGGTGCATGACGCTTATCTGCGGGTGCTGGAGCGTTCCAGCGAGACGCCGATCGAGCAGCCCCGGGCATTCCTTTATCGCACGGCACTGAACCTGGTGATCGACGATCACCGGCGCAATGCCTTGCGTCAGGTCGAGTCCCTGGACGTGCTCGATAATGAAGAGCGCTATTTCAGTCCTTCGCCTTTCAGCACCCTCGACCATGGTCAGCGCCTGGACATGCTCCAGCGTGCGTTGGCAGAATTGCCACGGCTGTGCCGCGAGAGTTTCCTGCTGCGCAAGATCGAAGGCCTGTCGCACCCGGAAATTGCTGAACGCCTGGGCATTTCCAAGGCGCTGGTCGAGAAACACATCGTCAACGCGATGAAGCATTGCCGGGTGCGTGTGCGGCAATGGGATGCGCATTGATCCTCCTTTGATCCCTTCTTGTTAAATTTTATTTCACTGTCCTCGTTCCTACTCAACAGACGACCTACTGTCCTGCTCAAGGCCGGTCAGGTCACTTAGGCTCTCCTTGCCCCGCTGTTGAGGGGTTCATCCAGAGGACACTGGAAATGACACAGGCAATTGCATCGCCCATCGTTCACGACCTGATCGGGGTCGGTTTCGGCCCTTCGAACCTGGCGCTGGCCATCGCTCTGCAAGAGCGCGGGGCGATCCAGGGCGAACTGGATGTACTGTTTCTCGACAAGCAGGCCAACTACAGCTGGCACGGCAACACCCTGTCGACCCAGAGCGAGCTGCAGATTTCCTTCCTCAAGGACCTGGTGACCCTGCGCAACCCGACCAGCCCGTATTCGTTCGTCAATTACCTCAAGGCCCACGGCCGTCTGGTGGACTTCATCAACCTGGGCACCTTCTATCCGTGCCGCATGGAGTACAACGACTACCTGCGCTGGGTCGCCGCTCAGTTCGAACGTCAGAGCCGCTACGGCGAAGAAGTGCTGACCATCGAGCCGGTGCTGCACAACCAGCAAGTCGAAGCGCTGCGGGTCATTTCCCGTGATGCGACGGGGCATCAACATGTGCGCACCGCGCGTTCCGTAGTGGTCAGCGCCGGCGGTACGCCGCGTATTCCCGAAGCGTTCAAGGCGCTGAAGGATGACGGCCGCGTGTTCCACCATTCGCAGTACCTGGCGCAGATGGCCAAGCAGCCGTGCGTGAACAACCAACCGATGAGCATTGCGATCATCGGCGGCGGGCAGAGCGCGGCGGAAGCCTTCATCGACCTTAACGACAGCTTCCCGTCGGTACAGGTCGACATGATCCTGCGCGGCTCGGCGCTGAAGCCTGCTGACGATAGCCCGTTCGTCAACGAAGTGTTCTCGCCGGAGTTCACCGACCTGGTGTTCCAGCAGGAGAGCAGCGAGCGTGAGCGACTGGTCAACGAGTACCACAACACCAACTACTCGGTCGTGGACATCGACTTGATCGAACGCATCTACGGGATTTTCTACCGTCAGAAAGTCTCGGGCATTGCCCGTCACGCGTTCCGTACCCTGACCACTGTCGAAAAAGCCACCGCTACCGAGCGCGGCATTGAGCTGGCGGTGCGCAATAACGCCACCGGCGAAGTCACGGTTCGTCACTACGACGCCGTGGTGTTGGCCACCGGTTACGAGCGCCAGATGCACCGCAAACTGCTGGCGCCACTGGAGCAGTACCTGGGCGATTTCGAGGTTGATCGCAACTACAAACTGATCACCGACGAGCGTTGCAAGGCCGGCATCTACATGCAGGGTTTCTGCCAGGCCAGCCACGGCTTGAGCGATACGCTGCTGTCGATCCTGCCGATCCGCGCCGATGAAATTGCCGGGTCGCTGTATGACCATGGCAAGAACCGGGGGCACAGCCGTTCGGTGGTGGATTTGTTGTTGGTGACTGCCAGCTGATATCCAGTTGAACCGCAAAAGATCGCAGCCTTCGGCAGCTCCTGCATTGAAATGCTATGCACCTGCAGGCGCTGCCGAAGGCTGCGATCTTTTGATTTTGCAATCAATCCTGAACCCTTCCTGAAGAACCCCGCATTTCCCCAGCCATTCCCCGCCACAGCGTTTACTCTGCAAAAACCGGGGCGTAAGCTTCGCGCGTTTTCAATCAATAGCGGAGACCCACAGTGGGTACTTGTTCGAGTGACAGTAGTCGGCCGGTTTCGATAACCGGCACATCCTCGGCCAGATAACGCGCAGACTTTTTGTGCCGTTGTCTCGCCGTAAAAGCGAGCAGCGGCATCCCGATCACGGCCGGTCCCGGTCCGTGTCCCGACGTCCTTCTCATCGACGCTGAACCGTGCGTGATGTTCGACCCCGTGTCGTCATCGCGGCGCACCGACACGCCTGCTCGACGGTTTCCCGGCTGATCCTGGGGGAACTGCCATGAACCTGACCCTGCTCAAAGAATTCTTCGCCGGATTCCTGCGCACCCGCCACATCGCCCGCCACTTCCGTCGCCTGGCGCTACTGGAAAACTTCACCGACACCACGGTCAGCCGTGAGGTGCCGCCGACCCTGGCGCAAACCCTCGTCAGCGCCGCCGGCAGTGACACCGTCCTGTTGCTGGATGCGCTGGGCAGCCACACCGATGGCTTGAGTGAACTGCAAGCCCAAGCCCTGCGTGGGCAATTCGGGTTCAATGAAGTCGAGCACGAACAACCGCTGCCGTGGCGGATCCATCTGTGGCACTGCTACAAGAACCCGTTCAACCTGCTGCTGACCTTGCTGGCGGTCATCTCCTGGCTGACCGAGGACATGAAAGCTGCCACCGTGATTTTTTCCATGGTGGTGCTCTCAACCCTGTTGCGCTTCTGGCAGGAAAGTAAATCCAACCAGGCTGCCGATGCGCTCAAGGCGATGGTCAGCAACACCGCCACGGTGCTACGTCGCGACGAAGCCCGTCGTGAGTTGCCGATCAAGCAACTGGTGCCGGGCGACCTGATCGTGTTGTCGGCCGGTGACATGATTCCCGCCGATTGCCGGGTGCTCAGTGCCAAGGACCTGTTCGTCAGTCAGGCGGCCATGACCGGCGAATCGATGCCGGTGGAAAAATTCCCGCGTCAGCAGGACAGCTACACGCTCAACCCTCTGGACCTGGACAACATCCTGTTCATGGGCACCAACGTGGTGTCCGGTACGGCGATGGCAGTGATCCTCACCACCGGCAACAGCACTTATTTCGGCGCACTGGCTCAGCGCGTCGGCGCCACCGATCGCGCTCCGACTTCGTTCCAGACCGGGGTCAACAACGTCAGCTGGCTGCTGATCCGCTTTATGTTCGTCATGGCGCCGCTGGTGCTGTTCATCAACGGTTTCACCAAGGGCGACTGGACCGAAGCGCTGCTGTTCGCGCTGTCGATTGCCGTGGGCCTGACCCCGGAGATGCTGCCGATGATCGTCACCTCGACCCTGGCCAAGGGCGCGGTGTTCCTGTCGCGTAAAAAAGTCATCGTCAAACGCCTCGACGCGATCCAGAACTTCGGCGCCATGGACGTGCTGTGCACAGACAAGACCGGCACGCTGACCCAGGACAAGATTTTCCTGGCACGCAACGTCGATGTCTGGGGCAACGATTGCGATGACGTGCTGGAAATGGCCTACCTCAACAGCTACTACCAGACCGGCCTGAAAAACCTGCTGGATGTGGCGGTGCTCGAACACGTGGAAATCCATCGTGAACTGAAAGTCGGCACGGCGTTTCGCAAGGTCGACGAAATTCCGTTCGACTTCACCCGCCGGCGCATGTCGGTGGTGGTTGCAGAACGCGATCAACCGCATCGGTTGATCTGCAAAGGTGCCGTGGAAGAAGTGTTGGCCGTGTGCACGCGCGTGCGTCACGGCGTGGTGGATGAAGTGTTGAGCGAAGAACTGCTGGCGCGGATTCGTCAGGTCACTGCGGCGTTCAATGCCGAAGGCCTGCGGGTGGTGGCCGTGGCTGCACGGCCGATGATCGAGGGTCGCGACACCTACAGCCTCGCGGATGAACAGGCACTGACGCTGATCGGTTACGTGGCATTCCTTGATCCGCCAAAAGAAAGCACCGCACCGGCGCTCAAGGCATTGGCAGCGCACGGCGTGGCGGTGAAAGTGCTGACCGGCGACAACGAGTTGGTGACCGCGAAGATCTGCCGCGAAGTCGGGCTGGAGCAACAAGGCCTGCTCATGGGTAACGACATCGAGCGCATGAGCGACGCCGAACTGGCGATGGCGGTGGAGACCACAAACGTCTTCGCCAGACTCACCCCGTCGCACAAAGAGCGCATCGTGCGCCTGCTCAAGGTCAACGGTCATGTGGTTGGCTTCATGGGCGATGGCATCAACGACGCCCCGGCCTTGCGCACCGCCGACATCGGGATTTCCGTCGACAGTGCCGTGGACATCGCCAAGGAAGCGGCCGACATCATCCTCCTGGAAAAGAGCCTGATGGTGCTGGAGGAGGGCGTGCTGGAAGGTCGGCGGACCTTCGCCAACATGCTCAAGTACATCAAGATGACCGCCAGCTCCAACTTCGGCAACGTGTTCTCGGTGCTGGTGGCCAGCGCGTTCATTCCGTTCCTGCCGATGCTGCCGATGCACCTGCTGGTGCAAAACCTGCTCTACGACATTTCGCAGATTGCCATCCCGTTCGATAACGTCGATGCCGACATGCTGCAAAAACCACAACGCTGGCAACCGGCGGATGTCGGGCGGTTCATGCTGTTTTTCGGGCCGATCAGCTCGATCTTCGACATCACCACGTTTGCCTTGATGTGGTACGTGTTCGACGCCAATACCCCGGATCACCAGACGTTGTTCCAGTCTGGCTGGTTCGTGGTCGGGCTGCTGACCCAGACGCTGATCGTGCACATGATTCGCACACCGAAGGTGCCGTTCCTGCAAAGTCGCGCGGCCATGCCATTGATGGTAATGACCGGGATCATCATGGCGGTGGGGATTTTCCTGCCGATGGGGCCGCTGGCGCACTACTTCAAATTGCAGGCGCTGCCATCGCTGTACTTCGTGTTCCTGCCGGTGATTCTGCTGGCGTACATGGGGCTGACTCAGGCGGTGAAGGGGTTCTACATTCGACGGTTCGGCTGGCAATGATTGTAGGAAGTTGCGCGAGGTATTTAGGAATAGTCCTACAGAAAGCACTGCGGGTCTTCCGTAGCCTTGCCCCCTCGTTAATCTGACCCGGGGGCCACGTTGTCCAACAAGTCCTTACGTATCCTGATTGCTGATGAACAACACTTTAATCGGATGAAAATCGAGCGACTGTTCAACCAGCTCGATTACTTCCGGGTCGCGCCGGTGCCGAGCCTGGAAGAGCTGCTCACTCTGGTGGAGTACGCCTGCGAACCTTTCGATCTGCTGGTCGTCAATGCTGCGCTGGCAGGCGCGAAGCTGGACTTGCTGGATTTCTGCCTGGACAACCGGCAACTGGATCGCGTGTTGATCTATGACGGCCAGCAGACCGATCTGCTGCCGATCCCGGCCTGCGGGCAGCAGAAGGTTCAGGTGAGTCATGCCTTGTTGCCTGACTTCGCGTCGATCCAGCGCTTGATGGCGCTGGTTGATCCTCGTCTACCGTTCGTCGGCACTGTCATTTCTGTCAGGTAGTGCGGCGCGGTTTTCCGTGCCAGAGTCTATGCGCAGCGACTGCGTTTGGTTCGGGCCTTGCCCTCGGGCAATCGCTGCCCGGTCGTCGTGTGTTTGCCCAGGGAGTTGCCATGAAGTCAGTGCTGATTGTGGACGATCATCCGGTGATTCGCGGCGCGGTCAAAATCGTCCTCAAGCTTGAGGGCTACAAACGAATTTACGAAGCCTCCAACGGCAATGAAGTCTTGCCGATGATCCGCGAGCATCAACCGGAACTGGTGGTGCTGGATTTGAACATCCCGTCCCTTGACGGGCTGGACGTGCTGGCACGGATAAAGGGGGGGGAGGTGCCGTGTCGCGTCGTGGTCTTCACCTCCCAGGAACCGATGTTTTATCAGGATCGCTGCATGCGCGCCGGTGCTTCGGCCTACGTCGCCAAGACCAACGATCTGCAGCATCTGCACAAGGCGGTACATGCCGTGATGGGTGGCTACACGTATTTCACCCGTCTCCCGTCGAGTTCGGTGTCGATGAGTTCGTTGCAACGTAGCGAAAAGCAGATGATCGACAATTTGTCGGACCGTGAATTGACGATCTTCCAGCACTTGGCCCGAGGCATCAGCAACAAGGCCATTGCTGAAATCATGCATCTGAGCCACAAGACCGTCAGCACCTACAAAACCCGGTTGACCGAAAAGCTCAACGTGGAGTCGTCGGTGCATCTGCGCGATCTTGCCCGACGCAACCATTTGATCTGAATGAATACCGTGCGCCGTCTGCATCGCCTGAAATGCCTGTTGGTGCTGGGGCTTGGCCTGTGGGGGGCGAGTGCCAGTGCCGAGCCGCAAACCCTGACATTGCTCGGACGCTCCTACGTGGAAGGGGTGACGGTCAAGCTATCGAAGTCTGACGCTCGCTGGCTGCAGCAAAAGGGTCGGTTGGTGCTGGCCGTCTCTGCCCCGGACTATCCCCCCTTTGATATCACCACCACAGGTTATGCGCTCGAAGGGGTGACGGCGGACTACGCCGGGCTGCTCAAGCAACTGTTGCAGGTGGAGGTCGACGTCCAGCGTTATGCATCGCGAGGCGAGGCAGTCCGGGCGCTCAAGCAAGGGGCTGCGGACCTGCTGGGAACGGCCAACAGTTATGAGGCGCAAGATCCACAGCTACAAATGTCCAGCGCCTATGCGGACGATCAACCGGTACTGGTGACCCGCACGGGATCGCCGCGAATACTCGACCCGACGCTGGCCGGCAAGCACCTGGCGATGTTGTATCACTACTTGCCTGAACAAAACGTGCGGCAATTCTACCCCCGGGCGCAGGTCGAGCTGTTTTCGTCGACGCTGGGAGCCGTGGGGGCCGTGGCTTTCGGGCAGGCGGATGTCTACCTTGGCGATGCAATCAGCGTTCATTATCTGATCAGCAAAAACTACCTGAACAACGTGCAACTGGCCGACTTCTCGCCTCTGGAATCCGGTCGCTTCGCCTTTGCCATGGCCCGCGACAACCCGGCGTTGCTGCGCATCGTCAACGAGGCCTTGTCGACGATAACGGCCAATGAGCAGATGAACATTCTGCGGCGATGGGGGGCGAGCGGAGTGTCCATGCCGGGCACGCAGTCATTGCAATTGAGCGTGGCCGAACAGCGTTGGCTCGACCGGCACCCACGTGTCAGTGTGGCGATTAACGAGAATATCCCGCCCATCACCTTCATCGACAGCGAGGGCAATTACCGTGGGATTGGTGTCGATGTGCTGGCGAAAATCAGTCTGCGCACCGGTCTGCAATTCGACATCCGGCCCATGCATTCAGTGGCTGACATGTTGAAGGCGATCAAGAGCGGCCAGGTCGATGTGCTGGCTGGCATAGGCCTCAGTTCCCGTCGTGAAGAGGACTTGCTGTTTACCCGGGCTTTTTTGACCAGCCCTTCGGTGCTGGTGACGCGCGTGGCGCCGGACAGCCCCCGGACGCTGGATGATCTGGCCGGAAAAACCCTGGCGCTGACCCAGGGCAACATTGCCAGCGAGTTCATCCGCCAGCACTTTCCATTGATCAGGTGCATGGATGCGCCGTTGTCCGCGGATGCCATGGAAATGGTCGCCCAAGGCAAGGCACAAGGCAGCATCAATTCATTGATCAGCGCCCGTTACCTGATTTCCCGGCAATACCGTGATCGTCTCCAGGTCAGCAGTACGGTTGGCATCGACCCCGCGCGCAGTACCCTGGCGACCAGTCGCGATGCCACCGAGCTGCATTCGATCCTGGACAAGGCATTACTGAGTATCCCCCCTGAAGAAATCGACGAGCTGATACTGCCCTGGCGCAATGACCTGATGGTGGAGCAGAGCTATTGGCTGCGCCATCGACAAAGCATTTTTCAGGCGTTCGCGGTCGCCGGTGCCTTGCTCCTGCTCGCCATGGCGTGGATCGCCTGGCAGCGTCGGCAGATCCGCCAGCGCCAGCAATTGCTCGCCCAATTGCAGGAAGCCAAGGATGCCGCCGACGATGCCAATCGGGCCAAAACCACGTTCCTGGCGACCATGAGCCATGAGATCCGCACGCCGATGAATGCCCTGATCGGCATGCTTGAGCTGGCGCTGAAACGGGCAGATGAGGGCGTTACCGACCGCGCGGCCATCGAGGTCGCGTCAAATGCCGGGCAACAGTTGCTGGCCTTGATCGGCGATATTCTGGACATCGCCCGTATCGAGTCGGGGCATCTGTCGGTATCACCGGAGCGGGCCAATCTACAGGCGCTGGTGGTGTCGGTGTGCCGGGTCTTTGAAGGCCTGGCCCGGCAGAAAAACTTGCAGTGGCGGGTCGAAATGGACGAACACAGTGACCGCGACGTGCTGATCGATCCCACTCGTTTTAAGCAGGTGTTGTCCAACCTGGTGAGCAATGCCATCAAGTTCACCGACAAGGGAGAGGTCAGCCTGAAATTGTTGGTCGAGCCTGTGTCGCCGGAACGCCTCGCGGTCAGCGTGCGTATCGAGGACAGCGGCATCGGCATCAGCGCCTTTGACCAGCAGCGACTGTTCAGCCCGTTCGAGCAGGCCGGGAACAACCCGCTATCGGGCCGCCAGGGTTCCGGGCTGGGACTGGTAATCAGCCGCACGCTGTGCGAAATGATGGGCGGCCAGTTGCAGCTCGACAGCGATCTGGGGCGAGGCACCCGGTTGGACATCACCCTGGAACTGCTGGCGTTGCATCCATTGCCCGCCCCTGCAACGTTACCGGACCAATCCCGGGTGAAGACCCGACCACTGACGATTCTGGTGGTGGACGATTATCCGGCCAATCGGTTGTTGCTTTCGCGGCAACTGAGTTATCTGGGGCACCGCGTACAGCTCGCCGAGGACGGTCGGCAAGGGGTCGAGCAATGGCGTGAGCAGGCCTTCGACCTGGTCATCACCGACTGCAACATGCCGGTGGTCAGCGGCTATGAACTGGCGGGTGCGATACGCGATGAGGAACGCTTTGGCGTGGAGCAACCGACGGTGATTCTGGGCTTCACCGCCAACGCACAACCCGAAGAAAAAAACCGCTGTATTGAAGCAGGCATGGACGATTGCCTGTTCAAACCGATTCGACTGGTCGACCTGAGCGGATGGTTGGCTGTGAGATTTTCCAGCGAATCGCCAGACGTGAGCGAAGCGCCACCCGGCACCGAAATCGATTTAAGCGGGCTGCAGCATTTCGCGGGTGCCGACAGCGAGCTGATCCTGCAACTGTTGCGTGATGTGGCGGCGACCAATCGCGATGATCGCGAACGCCTGCTGCACGAGCATGCCAGCGGCAATTGCCACGGTTTGCAGGATCTGGCGCACCGTATCAAGGGTGGGGCGCAGATGATCCGGGCGCGTGCGCTGGTGGATTGTTGCGAACGACTTGAGCGTGCCTGCGGCGAGGGCGATGCAGCACTGATCGACGCCGCCGTCGATCAGTTGTATCAGGCCATGACGCGCCTGGACCAAAGTCTTGAGCAGGGCTGAAGATCAGTCCCAGGCCGGTGCAGACCAAATCGATGACTACCTGGCCTGCAAGCGAAACGTCCCCAGGCCAGAAAGTGAGTGGTGTGTGCCGGCCTCATCGCGAGTAGGCTCACTCCCACATTGGATTTGCGTAGACCACAATCCACCTGTAGGAGCGAGCCTGCTCGCGATGGTCGCGACTCGGTCTAAAGCCTACCCCCGCGTCTCAAGAATCATGCAAGTCGTCGACCCGGTCGCATACAGCCGCCCATCCACGTCATAAATCCGCCCCTCGGCCAACGCCGTCGAGCGCCCCAGATGAACAATCTTGCCCTCGGCCCGCACCGGTCCGCTGGCGCTGTTCAAGGCGCGGACATAACTGATGCGCAGATCCAGCGTGGTGTAGCCCTGGCCTTTTTTCAGCTGCGTATGAATCGCGCAACCCATGCATGAATCCAGCAACGTCGCGGCGTAGCCACCGTGCACCGTGCCCAGCGGGTTGTAGTGTCGTGAGTCCGGTGTGCCCTGGAAAATGAACACGCCGGCCGACCATTCGATCGGTATGAAATCCATCAGTGTGCCAATCGGCGGGGAGGGCAGCGTGCCGTCGCCGATACCTTCGAAAAACTCTGCGGGCGTCAGGGCACTGACTTCGGCCATGGACAAACTGCCGGGCCCGGCGAGGCGGGCGCGCATGGCCTGCTCCTGAGCGATCCATTGGGCGAGCGTGACGTCGCGGGTTGGGCTTTGCATGAGATCAAGTCCTCGGACGGGAACGGATATTATGGTTGTAATCCTTAAAGATATTATGTCCGAAATAAAAACTCCACCAGTCCCATGTGTCGCCGGCCTCAAGCGATATCGCTGTGACTGAATTCCTCCCCAAGAAAGTCGATCAAGCTGCGCACCGACGGCAGCAACCCTCGGCGCGAAGGAAAGATTGCGTGGATGATGCCGCTTTTCGGTGCCCAACCCGACACCAGTTCAACCAATTTCCCGGTAGCGATTTCATCGCGTACCACCACGCTGGGCAGGTGCACGATGCCGACCCCGGCGGCCGCCGCATGGCGCAAGGCCAACAGGTCATCGGTGACCATCCTCGGTGCGTGCCGGATCAATGCGGTGCTGCCCTCGGCGCCGAACAGTTCCCACTGATATTCACGTTGCGCCGCGCCCCAATGCAGACTGGGCATGCCGCTCAGGTCCGCCGGCGACGGCGACGGCGGTGTCGACAGGCGTTCGGCGAACGCCGGGCTGCCGACGACGCTCTGGGTACTGTTGCCCAATCGGCGGCTGCGAAACCGTGATGTTCCACCACTTGGGTGAAGTAGTAGAGGGTGTTCAGGTCTTCCACCATCGTTCTCCAGATAGAACGCTAAGGCTGATTTTTGCAGTCTAGCGCAGCAAAGGACACGGTTTTAAGCTTTGTCCATGGCTTCACTCACTTCATCAGGAGACACCATGAAAAACATCATCGGTATCTACACCAGTCCTCGCGGCCATTGGGTTGGCGACGGTTTTCCGGTTCGCACGCTGTTTTCCTACGACAACCTGGGTAAACACATCAGCCCGTTCCTGCTGCTCGATCACGCCGGCCCCGCTGAATTCACCCCGACCACCGAACGGCGTGGCGTTGGTCAGCATCCACACCGCGGCTTCGAAACCGTGACTATCGTTTACAAGGGCGAACTGGAACACCGCGACTCCACCGGCAGTGGCGGCAAGATCGGCCCAGGCGACGTGCAATGGATGACCGCCGCCTCGGGAATTCTCCACGAAGAGTTCCACTCCGAAGGTTTCGCCAAGAGCGGTGGCACCCTGGAAATGGTCCAGTTGTGGGTCAATCTGCCGGCCAAAGACAAAATGGCCGATGCCGGATATCAGACGATTCTCGATGACGACATTCCGAACATCGCCCTGCAAGACAACGCCGGCAGCCTGCGCCTGATCGCCGGCGAGTTCGACGGCCGTAAAGGACCGGCGCGGACCTTCACGCCGATTGACGTCTGGGACCTGCGCCTGAAAGCCGGCAAGTTGCTCACCCTGGATCTGCATGAAGGACGCAATACCGCACTGGTGGTCTTGCGCGGTGCGGTTCAGGTCAATGGTCTGGAATCGGTGCGTGAAGGGCAGTTGGCCCTGCTCGATCGCAAGGGCGATCAGTTGACCCTTGAAGCTAGTAAAGACACGGTGGTGTTGTTGCTCAGCGGCGAACCGATCGACGAACCGATCGTCGGCCACGGCCCGTTCGTGATGAACACCGAGCAAGAAATCCACCAGGCGTTCGCCGACTTCCAGTCCGGCCGCTTCGGCCAGATGCACGGTTAAACCGTTTCGCTTCAACACTCCGCCCTACACAGGACGCATAGGCCGGTTGTCGGGCCAGGGATGGCTGTTGCCTGTCAAAAAGAGGAAACGCTCATGAACACCGTCAATGCTGCCAACTTCAATGGTCAAAAACCGACCATCGACCCCAACGACGCCGCAATGCTGTTGATCGACCCAAGGCCCAGCAAGTGGCCAACGAGCACGAAAAGCTGGATTCCGAACGTTAACCGGTTACTTCACGCCGATTTTCAATCGGCACCGATAACTCAATCAGGACCACTGCAATGACTACTTCTTACAAGCGACTCGACAAGGATAACGCCGCCGTTCTGTTGGTGGATCATCAGACCGGCCTGCTGTCGCTGGTGCGCGACATCGACCCGGACCGTTTCAAGAACAACGTGCTGGCTCTGGCTGACCTGGCCAAGTACTTCAAGCTGCCGACCATCCTCACCACCAGTTTCGAAACCGGCCCCAATGGCCCGCTGGTGCCGGAGCTCAAGGCGCAGTTCCCGGACGCGCCGTACATCGCCCGTCCAGGCCAGATCAACGCCTGGGACAACGAAGATTTCGTCAAGGCGATCAAGGCCACCGGCAAGAAGCAATTGATCATTGCCGGCGTGGTGACTGAAGTGTGCGTGGCGTTCCCGGCACTCTCGGCCCTGGCCGAAGGCTTTGATGTGTTCGTGGTGACCGACGCTTCCGGCACCTTTAACGAACTGACCCGTGAATCGGCCTGGAGCCGCATGACCGCGCAAGGTGCGCAATTGATGACCTGGTTCGGCCTGGCCTGCGAGCTGCACCGCGACTGGCGCAACGACGTGGAAGGCTTGGGCACGCTGTTCTCCAACCACATCCCGGATTACCGCAACCTGATGACCAGCTACAGCACGCTGACCAACAGCAAGTAACTCAGGCAATACACCTCACCCCTGTAGGAGCGAGCCTGCTCGCGATGGCGGTAGAACAGACACCTTTGCTGTGACTGTCAGACCGCTATCGCGAGCAAGCTCGCTCCCACAGTGTTTTGTGTTGTTCTGACGACATCAATTGCTCCTACACTGTGCTCAATCTGTAAGATCTTTTGTTCATCGTCCCGTGCTGGAGTTGCTTGATGCTGTCGTTGCTCGCTGAACACCCGCTGATCTGCGCCTTGGTCTTGATCCTGATCGATCTGGTGTTGTGGCGCTTGATCGATGCCAGCCATCACAACTGGAAACTGCTTGCGCGGCTGGTGATTTTTTCGTTGTACAGCGTTGTGTTGTTCAACGAAGGCATGAACCCGATGGTGCCGGCACCGTGGGTGGACAACGTGCCGCTGCACCTGGCGGCCACCGGTTTGCAGATCACCTGGTGGCTGTTCGCCGCGCGCACCCTGACGGTGATGATCGGTGCCGTGATGATGCAGCGGGTCGGGCACACCGGGCGATTGCTGCAAGACTTGCTCGGGGCGGTGATATTCCTGATTGCCGTTATTGCGGCCCTGGCCTATGTGCTCGACCTGCCGGTCAAAGGCGTCCTGGCCACGTCCGGCGCCTTGGCGATCATCGTCGGCCTCGCATTGCAAAGTACCCTCAGCGACGTGTTTTCCGGGATCGTCCTCAACACCACCAAGCCCTATCAACTGGATGACTGGATCGCCATCGACGGCACCGAAGGCCGGGTAATCGACATCGATTGGCGTGCCACGCGGCTGCAGACTTCCCAGGGCAGCATGATCGTGATTCCCAACTCGCTGGCGGCCAAGGCCAAGATCACCAACTTCAGCCGACCCAGCGACATGTTCGGCGTTTCCATCAGTTTGCAGGTCAGCCCCCATGTTCGTCCGCAAACCGTGATCGATGCCCTTGAGCGGGCGATGCAGGGCTGCCGCATTCTGTTGAGCGCGCCCGGCCCGAAAGTGGCACTGAAAAGCTCCACCGCCGCTGGCGCGGAGTATGAAATCAGCGGGTTTGTCGCCTCGATGAGCGAGAAGCGCACGGTGCGCAATCAATTGTTCGATCTGGCGTATCGGCACTTGCACGCATCGGGGATCAATTTGCTGTCGAGTGTGGAGCCCAATCCGGAGAGCGATTCTTCAAAGCCACGGGCGTTGCTCGACAGTTCGCCGATTTTCTCGACCCTACGCCAGGAAGAGAAAGAAACTTTCAGCCAGAACATGAACCTGCAAACCTTCCGCGCCGGGGAGACGATCCTGGCGGCGGGGGAGGTCAGCCATCACTTGTTCATCATCGAATCAGGGGTGGTTTCGGTGACGCTGAACATCCACGGTGCGCCCATCGAAACCGGGCGCATGGGGCCGGGGGAAGTGATCGGCGAGGCCGGTATCCTGACCGACACCTCATCGGCCGCCGAATTTGCCGCGAAGACCTTTTGTACGCTTTACAGCATCGAAAAGGATTACCTGAAACCGTGCCTGGATGCCCGTCACGACATCAACGATGCGATGAAAACCTTACTGGATTTCCGCCTGCACAAAGTGCAATCGCTGATTCAGGAAGAGCCGGTGGTGGTGCGCAAGAAAGGGTTTTTGCAGTGGTTGCTCAAGCGGGCTTAGCGGTGAATGGCCGCTGCGCGGATCGCTGGCAGGCTAGCTGTGTAAACCCACCACGTTGTTCACAAATGCTACCCGGCACAGCTTGCAGGCGAGAATGACCAAGGCCCGGGCACTGGCTATGTCGGCCGTTTGGCCGTGCATCGGCAGTAGCGCCGCGCAGCCCAGGGCAATGCGCAAAAACGAATGCTTGAACATCAATGACTGACCGCGTCAGACCCTCGGTTCGACCGACAACCAGTAGCGGGTCAGGCGGCTGATGTTCAGCGGCAGGGTATCGCTGAGCAGGCGCAGACTGGCGTCGGTGTCACGCAGGGAAAACGCGCCGGACACCCGCAGCGCCGCGACGTCCGGGTGGCAGCGCAAGACGCCCGGTCGGTAGCGGCTCAGTTCGCCCAGCAGTTCATCCAGGCGCATGTTGTTTGCCAGCAACATGCCCTTGTCCCAGGACACGGCCTCGATGTCGAAGCTTTCGGGGGCATCGAGCCTGTTCAACTTGAAGCTCTGGCGCTCGCCGGCGTTGAGGGTCGTGCTTTGGTGCAGCAGTTGCGGCGTGACCACCACCTGTCCTTCGAGGACTGAAACGTGGCTGCGTGAGCCCTCGGTCCGTACGCAAAACCGCGTGCCCAGCGCACGTGCAGTCCCTTGGGGCGTTTCGACGATAAATGGCAAGGCTCCGAGGTCTTTCGCGGTGCTGATCAGTACCTCGCCGTTGAGCAACATGACGCGTCGTTCACGTGGGTTGAAAGCAATATTCACCGCACTGTCGGTGTTGAGCAGCAACTGGCTGCCATCGGGCAATTGCAGGTTTTTCTGCTCGCCCACGGCGGTGCGCTGGTCGGCGGTCCATTGCTCCCAAGGCAGGTGTTGCGAAGCGATGCCCACCGGCCCGGCCATCAACAGCAAGCCCAGGCGGGTGAGGGTTTGCCGGCGACTCAGACCTTCTTTGCGCGAAGCCCGTTGCAGGGTTTGCATGGCGAGGTTGGCCGGTACGCCACGGAAATCTCCGAGCAACACTTCGGCCCGCTGCCAGGCCTGGGCATGCTCGGCGCTGCGGTTGCGCCATTGGGCGATGGCCTGGTGGTCGGCAGGGGTGGCCGTGCCGGAATGCAACTGCACCAGCCAATCGGCGGCTTCGCCGAGAATTTGCGGGTTGATCATCGACGAGTTCATCAGGCGACACTCAGGCAGGCAATGAACGCCGCGCGCATGTGGCGCTTGACCGTAATCAGCGAGACATTCAGCCGAGTGGCGATCTGGGCATAAGTCAGGCCTTCGATCTGCGACAGTAGAAAGGTATCGCGGGTAACGGCCGGCAGTTCCCGCAGCAGTGCTTCGATGCGCCACAGGGTTTCGAGGATCAGCAGACGGGTTTCCGGCGATGGCACCTCAGCCATCGTCAAAAGTGCGATGGTTTCCAGGTACGCGCGCTCGATGTCCTGGCGCCGCCAGCGGTCGATCACGAGGCCCTTGGCGATGTGCGTCAGCAACGCCCGCGGTTCGCTGCCCAGTGGTTTGACCACCTGGCGCGTCAGCAGGCGCAGGAACGTATCGTGAGCCAGGTCGGCCGCATCACAACGGTTACCCAGTTTGCGGTGCAGCCAACCTTGCAGCCAACCGTGATGTTCGCTGTAAAGGGCGTGGATTTGCTGGTTCAGAGGCTGATCGGCGGACGACATGGCGGGCAGATACTCAACTCGGGCATCCTGCGTGAGTGCAATTAAGAATTGATCGCATTCTAGTGGCCCGGACCGAGTGAAGGCAATTCTCATTTGGAACTTTCTTTCAGTGTTGATGCCAGTGGCCTCCTCGACTTCTGAGGAATTGGCTATTTGTGCAATTCGCCCGTGGGACTAACGTAGTGACACACCCACTTGCCCTGGAGCACGTAATGCAACCGCGCATCGATTTCTACACCGCTAGCCCTGACGCCCTGAAAGCCATGATTGCCCTGGAAACGGCCGTTTCCAAGTTGCCGCTGGAAAAGAACCTGATCGAACTGGTCAAGCTGCGTGCTTCGCAAATCAACGGCTGCGCGTTCTGCATCGACATGCACACCGCCGACGCGATCAAGGGTGGCGAAACCCCGCGTCGTCTGTTCGCCGTAACGGCCTGGCGCGAGGCGCCGTTCTTCACTGACCGTGAACGCGCCGCGCTGCTGTGGACCGAATCCCTGACCCAACTGAGCTTGACCCATGCTCCGGACGAAGATTACGAAGTGGTCGCCGCCCAGTTCTCGCCCAAGGAAATGGTCGACCTGACCGTGGCCATCAGCACCATCAACAGCTGGAACCGCTTGGCAGTCGGTTTCCGCAAAACGCCTCAGGCCTAATGAGCCAGCAAGCGTGCCGAACCTCAATGCGCATCGGCACTCGGCGCCGCCGGTGGTTGCACCTTGCGCATCAAGGGCACCATGGCCGTGGCGATGACGAAGCACACCCCGATCATCAGGAACGCGTCGCCGTAGGTTTGCGTCTGCGCTTCGCGGTAGGTCAACAGCCAGAGTTGATGCAGGCTGGCCGTCACGCTGATATCGCCGGTCTGGCCCAGGGCGGCGAAGTTGTTGCCGACCTGGGACAGCCATTGGTTGAGCGCCTCGTTGGTGCTGTTGAGGTTCTCGGCCAATCGGGTGAAATGCAGATTGGTGCGGTCATTCAGGATGGTTGCGCACGCGGCGATGCCGATGGCGCCGCCGAGATTTCGCATCAGATTGAATAACCCGGAAGCATGCTTGAGCCGCGACGGTGCGAGACCGCCGAGGGTCAATGTCACGGCCGGCGGCACCGCCAGTTGCTGGGCAATCCCGCGCAAGGCTTGCGGCAGCATCAATTCCTTGGCCCCCCAGTCATGGGTGATCGGGCTGAAATCCCACATCGATAACGCGAACAAGCCAAGGCCGGTCATCATGATCCAGCGCAGGTCGACGCGGTTAGCCAAAAAGGCGTACAGCGGAATCGCCATGATCTGGAACACGCCGGTGGAGAAAACCGCCAGACCAATGTCCAGTGCGCCGTAACCGCGAACCCGGCCGAGAAATAGCGGCGTAAGGTAAATGGTGGCGAACAGGCCGATCCCGGTGACGAACGAGAAGAAACAGCCGAGGGCGAAGTTGCGGTCCTTCAAGGCGCGCAAATCGACGATCGGGTTGGCCACGTGCAGCGTCCGGCCAATAAACGCCAGACCCGACAGGCCACTGATCCACGCGGTGGTCAGAATCGTGCTGTCGCTGAACCAGTTCCAGCGCGGGCCTTCTTCGAGGGTGTATTCCAGGCAGCCGAGGAATAGCGCCAGGAACACCATGCTTATATAGTCGGCGCCTTTGAGCAGCGACAGTTCCGGTTGATCGATCTTCACCAGCATCGGCACGGCCACCGCGACGAAAATGCCGGGGACGAGGTTGATGTAAAACAGCCAGTGCCAGGACGAAATGTCGGTGATCCAGCCACCAATTACCGGCCCGAGGGTCGGTGCCAGCGAGGCCACTGCGCCAATGGTCGCCGCGGCGATCACCCGTTGTTTTCCGGTGAAGAAGACGAACGCGGTGGTGAACACCATCGGGATCATTGAGCCGCCAAGAAAGCCTTGCAGTGCGCGGAAAGCGATCATGCTCTGGATGTTCCAGGCCGCGCCGCAGAGCAGGCTGGTCAGGGTAAAACCCACGGCTGACGCGCAAAACAGCCAGCGCGTGGAAAACACTCGCGAGAGCCAGCCGGACAGCGGAATCACGATGATCTCGGCGATCAGGTAGCTGGTTTGTACCCATGCGGTTTCGTCAGTGCCCGCGGACAGTCCGCCGCCAATATCACGCAACGATGCCGAGACGATCTGAATGTCCAGCAGCGCAATGAACATGCCGATGCACATGCTGGCGAAAGCGAAGACTTTGGTCGCCGTGGCCATGCTCGCAGCATTGAACGGTTGCGCCGGGGCGGCGAGGGTACGGCTCATGGCGCGCTGGCCACGGCTGTCGTTTCAGGCTCCTTGCGCGTGTCCACTTCAGCGGTCACTGACAGACCGGGACGCAGATGACCGAGCACGCTGTCGGCAGGATCAAGGTGAATTCGCACCGGCACCCGCTGTACGATTTTGGTGAAGTTGCCGGTGGCATTTTCCGGTGGCAGCACGCTGAATTGCGAACCGCTGGCCGGTGCGAGGCTGTCGAGGTGACCGTGGAACTCCTGGCCCGAGAGCACGTCGGCGTGAATCACCACCCGTTGCCCCGGCACCATGCGCGCCAGTTGGTCTTCCTTGAAGTTGGCATCGACCCATAGACCGCTGGACGGCACCACCGACAGCAGTTGCGAACCGGCCTGAGCATAGGCACCGACCCGTGCCCGGCGGTTGCCGATTACGCCGTCCACCGGGGCTTTCAATTCGGTATAGCCGACATTCAACTGCGCCAGGTCACGCTCGGCCTTGGCTTGTATTAACGCGGCGCGGGCTTGCTGCTTCTGTGTGGCGATCACGTTCAATTGCCGTTGCGCCGCCAGCAATTCGGCCTGGGCGCGGTTGCTTTGGGCCTGGGCGGTCTTGAACGTGGCGTTCGCCCGTTGCGCACTTTCCACCGAGACGGCGCTGGTGGTGACCAGGCGTTTGTAGCGAGCATCGTCATCCCGCGAACGGGCGGTTTCCGCCCCGGCGGCATCGATGCCGGCGCGGGCCTGGCCGATCACCGCCTGTTGCAGTTGTTCGGTGGCATCGAGATTGGCGAGCAGGGCTTCTTCAGCCGCCACCGCGCCTTCGGCTTTGGCCAGGTTGGCGCGGTAATCGCGCGAATCCAGACGAATCAACACGTCGCCAGCCTTGACCTTCTGGTTGTCGGTCACCAGCACTTCGTCGATGTAACCGGCGACCTTCGACCCGATCACCGTTACGTCGCCACCGATGTAAGCGTCGTCGGTTTCCTCGATGAAACGGCCGGCTGTCCACCAGTGCGTGGCGTACACGCCAACCAGCACCAGCGCCGCGATGCCTAATGTCGACAAGAGCAGGCGTTTGAGCAGGGGCGGTTTGGCGGTGGTCACCGGGGCAGCCAGGTCAGGTTCAACGGAGGACATGCTGGTCATGAAGGATTACCTGTCGGAGCGGTGTTATTTATGATGCATGTAATATGACGTAGGTAATATATTGTTGCAATTGGTTTTCTCTGCCGATGGTCGGGTGGTGAGAGGGGGAATCAGCTCCTGAACTGTCTGATGAACCACAGAGGGAGATTCTACGTGCAGGACGCGATGCTCGAACACGGCGCCTACCTGTGGGCTCTACTCGACCTTGGCGCGCCTTTGTACCTGTGTGGCAACAAAAGCAATCTGGAGCGGGCGATCGACGGGGCGATTATCGAGCCGTCGGAAAAGCTGCCGACGCTACCGTCCACGGAAGTCGCGGTGATCGGCGACGAGCCCCGCACCCAACATATGCTGCAACCTTTGGTCGCGTTGCTGACCGAAGGTCTGATGTCGGGTACGAGCCTCACCGGATAGATAGCGCGATTAGACGCGTTCGAAAATCGCCGCAATCCCCTGACCACCACCAATGCACATGGTCACCAGCGCGTAACGGCCGCCGGTGCGATGCAGTTCGTGGATGGCTTTGGTGGCGATGATCGCGCCGGTGGCGCCGACCGGGTGACCGAGGGCGATGCCCGAGCCGTTTGGGTTGACCTTGGCCGGGTCGAGGTCCAGTTCCTGGCTGACGGCACAGGCCTGCGCGGCGAAGGCGATGTTGGCTTCGATCACGTCCAGGTCGGCGACGGTCAGGCCGGCGCGCTTGAGTGCCAGGCGCGTGGCGGGGATCGGACCCAGGCCCATCAGTTCCGGCTCAACGCCGGCGTGGGCGTAGCTGACCAGGCGGGCGAGCGGTTCCAGGTTGTTGACCTGCACCGCGCTGCCGGTGGCCATGACCAGTGCGGCGGCGCCGTCGTTCAGGCCGGAAGCGTTGCCTGCGGTGACCGAACCGTCCTTCTTGAACGCCGGCTTCATACCGGCCAGCTGTTCCAGCGAGGTAGCGCGCGGGTGCTCGTCGACGCTGAACAGCTTGGTGCCCTTGCGATCCTGGATTTCCACGGTCGCGATCTGCTCGCTGAAGTAGCCGTTGGCGATCGCATGGGCGGCGCGTTTCTGGTCTTCAAAGGCCAGGGCGTCTTGCATTTCGCGGGTGATGCCGTTGCGCGCGGCGACGTTCTCGGCGGTGATGCCCATGTGAATGCTCTGGAACGGGTCATGCAGGATGCCGAGCATGTAGTCGACGGCTTGCACGTTACCCATGCGCGAACCCCAACGGGCCGATGGCAGCAGATACGGGCCACGGCTCATGGATTCGGCGCCGGCACCGACGACGATGTCGGCATCGCCCAGCAGCAAGGTCTGCGCGGCATTGATGATCGCTTGCAGGCCCGAACCGCACAGGCGGTTGACGTTGTAGGCCGGGGTTTCTTTCGGGATACCGGCGTTCATCGCGGCGACGCGGGAGATATAGGCGTCGCGGGTTTCGGTCGGGATCACGTTGCCCATCACCAGATGACCGACCAGCGCCGGGTCCACGGCAGCGCGTTGCAGCGCGGCTTTCACGGCTGTGGTCGCCAGGTCGGCCAGTGGCACGTCTTTGAGCGAGCCGCCGAACGTGCCGATGGCGGTACGGGCGGCGCTGACGACGTAGATTTCTGGAGTGTTCATGGCTGGTTTCCTTTCGGTGGATTCTTATCTGTACTGCGATTGAGCAGGGCGTTCAACGCGGTTTTCGCCTCATCGCTATTGAGGCGCTGGATGAACAGCGTGTTTTCTTCGCGCAGGGTGGCTTGCAGTTCTTCCATCCCGGGCTGCTTCATCAGTTGCCGGGATTGGTGCAAGGCCTGTTGAGGCATTGCCAACAAGCGTTGGGCGATTTTTTTTGCCGCCGCCAGGCATTGCTCGCCGTCATCGAAGGCTTGGTTGGCCAACCCCCAGGCCACCGCTTCGTTTCCGTCGAAGCTGTCACCCAACAGCAAAAGGCGTGCGGCCCGGGCCTGACCCAGCAGGCGCGGCAACAATAGGCTGGCGCCGAACTCCGGGCACAGACCGAGGTTGACGAACGGCGTGCGCAGCTTGGCGTTGCGGGTCACCAGCACCTGATCGCAATGCAGCAGCAACGTGGTGCCGATGCCGATGGCGGCCCCGCACACCGCTGCAATCAGCGGCTTTTGCAGGTGAGTCACGGCGCGCATCAGGCGGAACGCCGGGCTGTCCAGGTGCGTCGGCGGCTCTTGCAGGAAGTCCACCAGGTCGTTGCCGCTGGTGAAACAGTTCGGTCCACCGGTCACGATGATCACCCGGACGTCTTCGTTCTCGTCAGCGGCAAACAACAGATCGGCCAATCGCGTGTACATGGCGTTGGTCAGCGCGTTGAGCTTGTCCGGGCGGTCGATGGTCAGTGTCAGCACGCCATCGTGTAGTTCTTGTTTGATCAGGTCGGTCATGGGAGGCGCCCGCGGGTTCGGTTTGGCGGCCACTTTAAGCGTCAGGCAAACCCCGCATCTATGACAAAACGGGTCAACCGGGCTGATGCTTTTTGCCATGTGCGCGGTGGACACACCCATTCGGGGTATGGTGCCACCGGCTGAATCGCCCAATAGTAGGGACATCCGCTCATCCAGAGCCGAACTCGCTTGATAAGGTGCATTTGCTATGGGCAAGACACTGCTTAAGGTGATTTCCAGTCTGTTTGTTGTACCGCTGACCCTGAATGCCTACGCCGCCGAGGTAAACGACAGCAACACGCTACGGCTCTATAACTGGGCGGATTACATTGGCGAAAAGACCCTGGCCGATTTCGAAAAAGCCAGCGGCATCAAGGTCATCTACGACACTTTCGATGCCTACGAAACGGTGCAGGCCAAGTTGCTCACCGGCCACTCCGGTTATGACCTGATCGTGCTGAACGCGTCCCTCGCGCCACCGCTGATCCAGGCCAAAGTGTTCCAGCCGCTGGACAAGAAACTGCTGCCGAGCTGGACCAACCTTGACTCGAAAATCTTGCAGGATCTGCAAGGCTTCGATCCGGGCACCACTTACTCGGCGCCCTACACCTGGGGCAGCAACGGCGTCACTTACAACGTCGACAAGATCAAGGAACGCATGCCGGACGCGCCAATCGGTTCGCTGGCGATGATTTTCGATCCGAAGATTGTCTCGAAGTTTGCCGACTGCGGTGTGACCCTGCTCGATGCACCCACCGAAGTCATTCCCATGGCGTTGACGTACCTGGGGCGTGACCCGCGAAGCGCCGCGCCGGAAGACCTTAAAGCAGCCCAGGCGTTGCTGCTGTCGGTGCGGCCGTACATCCGCAAGTTCGACTCGGTCAATTACCTGAGCAGCCTGCCCAATGGTGATGTGTGCATGGCCATGACCTGGTCAGGCGATTACGCCACCGCCATGGCCCGCGCCGCAGAAGCCAAGAAAGAGATCAACCTGGCCTACTTCATTCCCAAGGAAGGCTCGCTGATCTGGTTCGACAACATGTACATCCCGGCCGACGCCCCGCACGTGGCCAACGCCCACAAGTTTCTCGAATACCTGATGCAACCGCAGGTGATGGCCGATGTGAGTGATTACATCAACTACGCCAACAGCAACGCCGCCGCCACCCCGTTGCTCAATGCTGCGGTGCGCGACAACCCGGCGATTTACCCCGATGCACAAACCCGTGAGCGGCTGTTTCCGCAAAAGACCCAGAACGCCAAGGACATGCGGGCCATGACCCGGGTCTGGAGCACGGTGAAAAGCGGCATTTAATTTGGTTTCGATCGTTAGTCAATCCGGTTAGAGGTTTATTTATGGCGACGCCAACACGCACCGTTTTTTCCCCAGCGGACGAGTCCCGGCTGGTCAAGGCCGACAAGGCCCACCATATGCACGGCTATCACGTGTTCGACGAACACGCCGAACAAGGTTCGCTGAATATCGTTGCCGGCGACGGCGCCTACATCTACGACACCCAGGGCAACCGCTTTCTCGATGCCGTGGGCGGGATGTGGTGTACCAACATCGGCCTGGGCCGTGAGGAAATGGCCGAGGCCATCGCCGATCAAGTGCGGCAACTGGCCTATTCGAATCCGTTTTCCGACATGTCGAACAACGTGGCGATCCAGCTTTGCGAGAAGCTCGCCAGCCTGGCGCCCGGCGACCTCGACCATGTGTTCCTGACCACCGGCGGCTCCACTGCCGTGGATACCGCGTACCGGCTCATCCAGTACTACCAGAACTGCCGTGGCAAACCGGAAAAGAAGCACGTCATCGCGCGCTTCAACGCGTATCACGGCTCCACCACGCTGACCATGTCGATCGGCAACAAGGCTGCCGACCGGGTGCCGGAGTTCGATTACGCCAATCCATTGATCCACCACGTCTCCAACCCCAACCCGTACCGCGCACCGGACGGGATGGACGAGGCGCAGTTCCTCGAATTCCTGGTCAAAGAGTTCGAAGACAAGATCCAGTCGATTGGCGCGGACAAGGTCGCAGGGTTTTTCGCCGAGCCGGTCATGGGCTCGGGCGGTGTGATCATTGCGCCGAAGGGTTACCTCAAGCGCATGTGGGAAGTCTGCCAGCGCCACGACATCCTCTTTGTTGCTGACGAAGTGGTGACTTCGTTCGGGCGTCTGGGCAAGTTCTTCGCCTCCCTCGACGTGTTCGACGTGCAACCCGACATCATCACCACCGCCAAGGGTCTGACTTCGGCTTACCTGCCGCTGGGCGCGTGCATTTTTTCCGACCGCATCTGGAAAGTCATTGCCGAGCCGGGCAAGGGTCGCTGCTTTACCCACGGGTTCACCTACAGCGGCCATCCGGTGTGCTGCACGGCGGCGCTGAAGAACATCGAAATCATCGAGCGGGAAAACCTGCTGGCCCATGTCGACGATGTCGGCGGCTATCTGGAACAGCGTCTGGCCACGTTGCGGGATTTGCCGCTGGTGGGCGATGTGCGCTGCCTGAAACTGATGGCTTGTGTGGAATTCGTCGCCGACAAACGCACCAAGGCGCTGTTCGCCGACGAGATCAACATCGGCGAGAAAATCCACGTACGGGCGCAGGCCCGGGGGTTGCTGGTGCGGCCGATCATGCACCTCAACGTCATGTCGCCACCGCTGATTCTCACCTATGAGCAGGTGGATGAAATCGTCGAGATCCTGCGGGTATGCATTCTGGAAGTGGCGGCTGAGCTTGAGGCGAGCGGACAGTACGCCGGCCAATGATTTCGTCAGTGCGGCTGTTACCAAGGGCTTGTTCAGCCGCTAGACTGCGGGGCATGAGCAAACCAAACGACGATACGCTGATCGCGATACCTTTCGGGGCATTGCATAAATGGCATGGGGGAATGCGCGAGGCATTCGCCCATGTCGATGAGCCTGATGCCCTGCAATACCTGGCGTCAGCGTTGGGGCAGCTGGTGTCCATCGAGTCGGTGATGATCAGCCTGGAGCGCAAGGATCGCGCACCGCAGTTGCTGCACCAGCGCGGGATTGCGCAGGAATATCAGGTCTCGATTCTGGAGCGCTATTTTGCGGGGGGGTATCTGCTTGACCCGTTCTGCCTGGCGGTGGAGCAAGGGTTGGCGCAGGGGTTCTATCACCTGGAGGAGATTGCGCCGGACAACTTCTTCGACAGCGACTATTACAAGACCTATTACCTGAAGGCGAACTGTTCGGAAGACAGTTACTACATCGTCGATACGGGCAATGACACGAAAATTTCCGTCAGCCTCTTTCAAGGTTTCGGCGGTGAATGCCTGGGTGTCGAACAGTTGAATCTGCTGCGCGCCGTCGAACCGCTGGTGCGCGAGTTCATCAGCGAATTCAGTCAGCGTGGCCTGCAACGTAGCAGCGAGATCCAGGGCAATAATGATCAAGGCATGCGCGATGACCTCAAGCAACGGGTGCAATCGGCCTTCGAGCAATTCGGTTGCGACGTGCTCACCGAACGCGAGCGGGAAGTGGCGCACATGGTGCTCAGGGGGCACTCGGTGAAATCCACGGCGAGCCAGATGAGCATCTCACCGGAAACCGTGCGCATGCACCGCAAGAACCTGTACCTGAAACTGGAAGTGGGTTCGCAATCAGAGTTGTTTGCGCTGTTTATCGAGTGGTTGCGCAGGCATTGAACCAAGTGGCGTTCAAATGTGGGAGCCTGCTCGCGATAGCGGACTGTCAGACGCCATTGATGTTGACTGACACTCCGTCATCGCGAGCAGGCTCGCTCCTACAGGTGTTGCGTTACTCTTCGCGCTTAACCACCAAGGTGAGAATGTCATAGCTCGCCACCAGTTCACCCAACTGGTTGGTCACTTCCACATCCCACGCCACCACCCCTTGCGGGACGCCCTGCGGGCTCTTCTTGCCCTGGTCGATCTTGCGTTTGCAAGTCAGGCGCGCCTGGATGGTGTCGCCGATGCCCACCGGGTTGATGAAGCGCAGGGTATCCAGGCCGTAGTTGGCCAGAACCGGGCCGACACCAGGGGAGACGAACAGGCCCGCCGCTGCCGACAGCACGAAGTAACCGTGGGCAATACGCTTGCCGAACTGCGATTCCTTGGCCGCGATGTCATCGAAGTGCATGTAGAAGTGGTCGCCCGACAGGCAACCGAAGTTCACCAGATCGGCCTCGGTGACGGTGCGGCGGTGAGTCAGCAGCGACTCGCCGACCTGCAGGTCCTGGAAGTAGCGACGGAACGGATGCACTTCGGTTTCGATGACCTTGGCACCGCGCACGTATTCACCCGTGACCGCTGCGAGCATGGTCGGCGAGCCTTGCACTGCGGCGCGTTGCAGGTAGTGCTTCACTGCGCGCAGGCCACCGAGTTCTTCACCGCCGCCGGCGCGACCCGGGCCACCGTGTTTGAGTTGTGGCAGCGGCGAGCCGTGTCCGGTGGACTCGCCGGCGCAGTTGCGATCCAGCACCAGCAGGCGCCCGTGCAGGGCTGCCGCCACCGGAATCGCCTTAGCGGCGATTTGCGGATCTTTGGTGATCAGGCTGGCCACGAGGCTGCCTTTACCGCGCGCGGCTAACGCCAGCGCTTCGTCGAGATCGTCATAAGCCATCAACGTGCTGACCGGACCAAACGCTTCGATATCGTGAGCGCCGCCTTCGGCGTGTGGGTCGCGGGCCTGCAACAGGGTCGGGGCGAAGAACGCGCCTTTGTCGACATTTTCACCGCGCGGTTCGAAACCGTCGCGGGCGCCGAACAACAGGTCGCTGCTCTGCAACAGGGCTTCCAGACGCTCGGCCACGTCTTTCTGCTGATCGTGGGATGCCAGTGCGCCCATGCGCACGCCTTCCACCGACGGGTCGCCGACCACGACTTTGGCCAGACGATCGCGCAGACGGCTGGCGACGGCGTCGATGTGCTTGGCCGGGATGATGGCGCGGCGGATGGCGGTGCATTTCTGCCCGGCCTTGGTGGTCATTTCCCGGGCGACTTCCTTGATGAACAGCTCGAATTCTTCGTCATCCGGGGTCACGTCCGGGGCGAGAATCGCGCAGTTCAGCGAGTCGGCTTCGGCGGTGAACGGCACCGAGTTGCGGATCAGGTTCGGGTTGACCCGCAGCTTGGCCGCGGTGTCGGCGGAGCCGGTGAAGGTCACAACGTCCTGGCCTTGCAGGCGGTCGAGCAGGTCACCGGTACCGCCGATGATCAATTGCAGGCTGCCTGCCGGCAACAGGCCGGATTCATCGATCAGGCGCACCACGGCTTCGGTCAGGTAGCTGGTGGCGCTGGCCGGTTTGACGATGCATGGCATGCCCGCGAGGAAACTCGGGGCGAATTTTTCCAGCATGCCCCAGATCGGGAAGTTGAAGGCGTTGATGTGCACCGCCACGCCACCGCGAGGCACGAGGATGTGAGTGCCGGCGAAGGTGCCCATTTTGCTCAGCTGCATGGCTGGGCCTTCATGGACGACGTTGCCCGACGGCAGTTCACGGGAGCCGAGGCTGGCGTAGGTGAATAGGGTGCTGTTGCCGCCTTCGATGTCGATCCAGCTGTCGGCGCGGGTCGCGCCGCTGTGATGGGAGATCGCGTAGAGCTGTTCCTTGCGCTCGCTCAGGTACAGGGCCAAAGCCTTGAGGCACTGGGCGCGCTGCTGGAAATCCAGCGCCATCAAGCCGCTGATACCCTGGCGACGGCCGTGCTCGATGGCTTCGGCGAAGTCCGGGCGCTCTTCATGGGTGCGGGCGATTTCATGGCCGTCGATGGCGCTGCGCAGGACCTGTGCGCCGTGCTGGCCGATCCAGCGACCGGCGATGAAACTCTGCAGGGTAGGGGAGTGGGACATGGTGGCTCCTGGAATCAAAATAGTCGGACTGCCTGTAGGGGCGAGCATGTTCCTGGCGGCGTTCCGACGATGAACCTAAGATCGCCGCGGGGTCTCAGGTACCCAGCGTTATCGTTGACGTCCATCGCGAGCAGGCTCGCTCCTACAGGGTTTTGTGTTATTTCAGAGTTGATCGAAATCCAGCACAACCTTGTCGCTGATCGGGAAGGCCTGGCACGACAGCACATAACCGGCAGCCACTTCGTAGTCTTCCAGGGCGTGGTTGCTGTCCATTTCCACTTCGCCTTCGATGACCTTGCACTTGCAGGTCGAGCACACGCCGGCCTTGCACGAGTAAGGCAATTCGGCGCCCTGGGCGTTGCCCGCGTCGAGGATGCTCTGGCTGTTGCGCGGCAGGTCGAAGGCCAGGGCGCGGCCGTCGCTGATGACGGTGATCTGGCTGACCGCGGCGTCCACCTGGCGCGCCGCCTCGCGGGCTTCGCGTTTTTGCTGGCTGCCAGCGGCGGCGAACAGTTCGAAGTGAATGCGCTCAGGCGCCATGCCCTTGGCCTTGAGGCTGTCGCGCACGGTTTCGGTCATTCCCTGAGGACCGCAGATGAACGCGGCGTCGAGGGTCTTCACGTCGAGCCAGCGGCTGAACAGTTGCTCGCATTTCTCGGCGTTGATCCGACCGTTGTAGAGGTCGACATCCTGCTGCTCGCGGCTGAACACGAAGATCAGGTTCAGGCGTTGCAGGTAGCGGTTCTTCAGGTCTTCGAGCTGCTCGCGGAACAGTGCGCCGGAGCTGGAGCGGTTGCCGTACAGCAGGGTCACGCGGCTGTGGGGCTCGGTTTCCAGGGTGGTCTTGATGATCGACAGGATCGGCGTGATGCCGCTGCCCGCCGCTACGGCCAGGTAGTTGCCGTGGCGAGTCGGGTCGAGTTCGACGCAGAAGTGCCCGGCCGGAGGCATCACTTCCAGGGTGTGCCCGGCTTTCAGCTGTTCGTTGGCAAACGCCGAGAAACGCCCGCCGGCCACACGCTTGACGGCGACGCGCAACTCACCGTCGTTGACCCCGGTGCAGATCGAGTACGAGCGGCGCACTTCTTCGCCGTCCAGTTGCGTGCGCATCACCAGGTGCTGGCCCTGGGTGAAGTGAAAGCTGTCTTGCAGGTCCTGCGGAATCTCGAAGGCGATGGACACCGCATCACGGGTCTCGGTGCGCACATCCTTGATGGTCAGGCTGTGAAATTTGCTCATTGTTGTTCTCCCGCTGGGACGGCCGATTGGCCGCTCAGATGCACTTGAAATAGTCGAACGGTTCCCGGCAATCGACGCAGCGGTACAGCGCCTTGCACGCGGTGGAGCCGAACTCGCTGAGCACTTCGGTGTGAGCGCTGCCGCATTGCGGGCAGACGATCACCGGGCTCTCGCCGAGCAGGCTGCGTTTGCTGGTGCTGCCCTCGGGCGGCGCAATGCCGTAGGCGCGCAGGCGTTCGCGGCCGCTGTCGCTGATCCAGTCGGTGGTCCAGGCCGGGGTCAACTTGCGCTCAAGTTGCGGCGCCTTGAATCCGGCCAGCTCCAGCGCCTGGCGGATATCGCCCTCGATCACTTCGGTCGCGGGGCAACCGGAGTAGGTCGGCGTGACCACTACGTGCAGGTGACCGGCCTGCCAGTCCAGGTCGCGGACGATGCCCAGGTCGACCACGCTGACCACCGGCACTTCCGGGTCCATGACTTCGGACAGGATCGCCCACGCGGCGGCCAGGTCGGTCGGTTGAGCCGGCCGGGCGCCGAGGTCGCTGGCGATCAGCTCACCAGGTTGCATCGGGGTACGCTCGTGGCAGGAACTGCATTTCGGCCAGCAGGATGCCCAGGTGTTCGGTGTGCAGGCCCTTGCGCGCATTCAGGTAGAAATAGCTCGGCGCGGCAGGCACGGGCAGGGTGGCGCTGATGAAGAAATCGTTGACCTTGGCTTGCCATTGCGCGGCGACGCTGGCGATGTCCGGGGTGATACCGGCTTCGCACAGGCGCTGTTCGCTGTCATCGGCAGCGATCAGTTCCACGGTGAAGCGCCAGACTTGCGCAAGCGCCGCGAGCATGCGCTTGTGGCTTTCTTCGGTGCCGTCACCCAAACGCTCGACCCACTCGCCGGAGCGGCGCAGGTGGTAGGTGACTTCTTTCACGGCCTTGGCGGCGACCCCGGCGATGCGCTCATCGCTGGACTGGCTCAGCCCGTGCAGCACCGGCAGGTGCCAGGCGTCATACAAAAACTGTTTGAGGATGGTCACCGCGTAATCGCCGTTGGGTTGTTCCACCAGCAGCAGGTTGCGGTAGGCGCGCTCGTCGCGGCGGAACGCCAGGTCGTCGGCGCTGCGGCCGTCGTCCAGCAGATCGGCGGCGTATTCCAGCCAGTTGCGTGCCTGGCCTACCAGGTCGAGGCCGACGTTCATCAGCGCCAGTTCTTCTTCCAGCGCCGGCGCCTTGCCGCACCATTGGCACAGGCGCTGGCCCTGGATCAGGGCGCTGTCGCCGAGGCGCAGCAGGTATTCGATCAGATCGGTCTTGTTATTCATGGTCGCCCTCACATGTGCCCGACTTCGGCCGGCAGCTCGTAGAAGCTGGCGTGGCGGTAAACCTTGTCGTCCGACGGGTCGAACAGCGGGTCTTTTTCATCCGGCGACGAAGCGGTAATCAGCGCCGAAGGCACGACCCACAGGCTCACGCCTTCGCTGCGACGGGTGTAGAGCTCGCGCGCGTTCTCGATGGCCATGGTGGTGTCGGCGGCATGCACGCTGCCGACGTGCTTGTGGTTGAGGCCGTGCTTGCTGCGCACGAAGACTTCGAAGAGGGTCCACTCGGACATTTCAGTTACTCCACATCAGGTGGCCGGATCAGGCGGCGTTCTTGTTTTGTTTTTTGCGGGCGTGGGCGACGGCGGCTTCACGGACCCAGGCGCCGTCTTCAATCGCCTTGCGGCGGGTGGCGACGCGTTCGGTGTTGCAAGGGCCGTTGCCCTTGAGCACTTCGTAGAATTCGCTCCACTGGATTTCGCCGAAGTCGTAGTGGCCGCGCTCGGCGTTCCACTTCAGGTCCGGATCGGGGCAGGTGCAGCCCAGCAGTTCCAGTTGCGGGATGGTCTGGTCAATGAAGCGCTGGCGCAGTTCGTCGTTGCTCTGGCGCTTGATTTTCCAAGCCATGGATTGCGCGCTGTTCGGCGAGTGTTCGTCGCTTGGGCCAAACATCATCAGCGACGGCCACCACAGGCGGTTGATCGCGTCCTGGACCATGTCTTTTTGCGCCTGGGTACCGTGACGCATCATGGTCAGGAGAATTTCGTAGCCCTGGCGCTGGTGGAAACTCTCTTCCTTGCAGATGCGCACCATGGCCCGGGAGTAGGGGCCGTAGGACGTGCGCTGCAGCACCACCTGATTGACGATGGCCGCGCCGTCCACCAGCCAGCCCACCGCGCCCATGTCGGCCCAGTTCAGCGTCGGGTAATTGAAGATGCTCGAATACTTGGCTTTGCCGCTGTGCAGCTTGGCGATTTCTTCATCGCGGTCGGCGCCCAGGGTTTCCATGGCGCTGTACAGGTACAGGCCGTGGCCGGCTTCGTCCTGGATCTTGGCCATCAGTTGCAGTTTGCGTTTGAGCGTCGGCGCACGGGTGACCCAATTGCCCTCGGGCAGCATGCCGACGATCTCGGAATGGGCGTGCTGGGAAATCTGCCGGATCAGCGTCTGGCGATAAGCATCTGGCATCCAGTTCTTCGCTTCGATCTTGATTTCTGAATCGATTTTTTCCTGGAAGGCGCGTTCCTGTTCGGACATCTCCGACAGGTCCTTGATGCGCTTGACGCCGGTTTCTACGAGCTGTGCGTACATTTTTGTTCTCCCGCCGTGAATCTGTTCTAAGGCATGGATAACTTTATAAGCGATACAGGATTTAATATCAAGCAGAAAAATACGTGTCGCATTTGTTTTTGGTATCGCTTTGTCGGTTTCCTCGGTAATAGGTACCTGTAGGAGCGAGCCTGCTCGCGAATGCGGCCTTGCAGTCGACCAAGCTGCGGATACCCCCAACCCCTGTGGGAGTTGGCTTGCCAGCGAAGGCGGCCTGTCAGCCAGCATCAATGCTGGATGTGCCGGCCTCTTCGCGAGCAGGCTCGCTCCCACAGGGATTGTGCTAAAGCCTGGGCAAAAAAAACCCCGCATTTAGCGGGGCCAAAAAGGGTGCAGCAGTCATGCTTTAGGACGTTTGTCCAATACGTGGCAAGCCTTGCCCTCGGAGCGCTTGATCGAATGGAAAGGCTGTAAAACGATCCGCGAACTGATCCCGATGTACGTCTTGATGTGCTTGCTCAACTCCCCGCAAACAGCTTTCTGTTGTTCATCGGTCAGGTGTTGATGTTCAGCCTTTAGCTCGACATGCACGTCAACGCTGTCCAGGTTGCCATTGCGATACAGATGGATCTCATAACACTCGGCCAGTTGTTTAACTTTCAGTACCTGCTCCTCGATCTGCGTCGGGAACACGTTGACCCCGCGAATGATCAGCATGTCATCGCTGCGTCCGGTGATCTTGTCGATACGGCGCATCGGCCGCGCCGTACCCGGCAGCAGGCGGGTCAGGTCGCGGGTGCGGTAGCGGATCATCGGCAAGGCTTCTTTGCTCAATGAGGTGAACACCAGTTCACCCATCTGCCCGTCCGGCAGCACTTCGCCAGTGACCGGGTCGATGATTTCCGGGTAGAAGTGGTCTTCCCAGATGGTCGGGCCGTCCTTGGTTTCGGCGCATTCCATGGCGACGCCCGGCCCCATGATTTCTGACAAGCCGTAGATGTCCAGGGCGGTGATGCCCAGGCGCGCTTCGATGGCGCTGCGCAGTTCGGCGGTCCACGGCTCGGCGCCGAAGATGCCCAGGCGCAGGGCCAGTTTGTGCGGATCGATGCCCTGACGCTCGATTTCATCGGCGATGTTGAGCATGTAGGACGGCGTGACCATGATGATGTCCGGCTGGAAATCCTTGATCAATTGCACTTGTTTTTCGGTCTGGCCGCCGGACATCGGGATCACGGTGCAGCCCAGGCGTTCGGCACCGTAATGCGCGCCGAGGCCGCCGGTGAACAGGCCGTAGCCATAGGAAATGTGCACCTTGTCGCCTCGTCGGCCGCCAGCGGCGCGGATCGAACGTGCAACCACGTTGGCCCAGGTGTCGATATCGTTCTGGGTGTAGCCAACGACGGTCGGTTTGCCGGTGGTGCCGCTGGACGCGTGCAGGCGAACGATGTCGTTCATCGGCACGGCAAACATGCCGTAGGGGTAGTTGTCGCGCAGGTCTGATTTGGTGGTGAAGGGGAACTTCGCCAGATCGTCCAGGGACTTGATGTCGTCCGGGTGCACGCCCAACGCGTCGAAGCGCTGGCGGTACAGCGGCACGTTGTTGTAAGCGTGGTTCAGGCTCCAGCGCAGGCGCTCCAGCTGATGCTGGCGCAGTTCGTCGACGCTGGCGGTTTCCAGCGGGTCCAGCACAGGGTTCAGCACGGCTTGGGCAATTGGCATGTTCATGTGTTCACTCGAATTGTTTTTGTGTTCCAGCCCCCGCACGCAGGGGCTTTGAGTGCATGCCCCAAGGATACCTCTCGGCTCCCCGGGAATCGCGATTCTTTATCGGGATAGACGCTCGATGATCAGCGCAATCCCTTGGCCAACGCCGATGCACATGGTGCACAGGGCGTAGCGGCCATTACGTTCTTCCAGTTCGTGCAGGGCGGTGGTCACCAGTCGCGCGCCGCTCATGCCCAATGGGTGGCCGAGGGCGATGGCGCCGCCATTCGGGTTGACCCGTGGGTCGGTGTCGCTCAGGCCCAGTTCACGCAGCACCGCCAGGCCTTGTGCGGCGAAGGCTTCGTTGAGTTCGATCACGTCCATGTCGGCCAGGCTCAGGTTGGCCAGTTCCAGCACCTTGCGGGTCGCTGGCACCGGGCCGATGCCCATGATCCTTGGTTCGACGCCAGCGGTGGCCATAGCAACAACGCGACCACGGGCGGTCAGGCCGTGGCGTTTGGCGACTTCGGGGCTTGCCAGCAGCAATGCGCAAGCGCCGTCGTTGACCCCGGAAGCGTTGCCGGCGGTGATGCTGCCGCCGTCGCGGAACGGCGTGCCGAGTTTGGCCAGTTGCTCAAGGGTGGTGTCGCCGCGCGGGTGTTCGTCGTGTTCGACCACTTTGGCCGGGCCTTTGCGCTGCGGGATTTCCACGGCGACGATCTCCTTGGCCAGGCGCCCATTGGCCTGGGCGGCCGCTGCACGCTGCTGGCTGCGCAGGGCGAAGGCGTCCTGGTCGGCGCGGGAGATGTTGAACTGTTCGGCGACGTTCTCGGCGGTTTCCGGCATGGAGTCGATGCCGTAGGCCTTTTTCATCAGTGGATTGACGAAGCGCCAGCCGATGGTGGTGTCGAAGATCTCTGCCGAACGGGAAAACGCCTGCTCAGCCTTGCCCATCACCAGCGGTGCGCGGGACATCGATTCGACGCCACCCACCAGCATCAACCCGGCCTCGCCACTGCGAATGGCGCGAGCTGCGGTGCCGACTGCATCCAGCCCGGAACCGCACAGGCGATTGAGGGTGGTGCCGGGCACGCTCACCGGTAACCCGGCCAGCAGCGCCGACATGCGCGCAACGTTGCGGTTGTCTTCGCCGGCCTGGTTGGCGCAGCCGTAGATCACGTCGTCGACGCTGCTCCAGTCCACTTGCGGATGCCGGCGCAGCAGTTCGCGCAGCGGCACCGCGCCGAGGTCGTCGGCGCGCACGCTGCTCAGTACCCCGGCGTAACGGCCAATCGGGGTGCGGACGGCGTCGATGATCAGGGCGTCATTCATTCGGGTTCTCCTGCGTCAGCACCGGGCCGCGCACTTTGTAAGATTTGCCATGGAACAGGGCGATCAACTGGCCCTGCTGGTTTTCAATACGTACGTCGTAGTTGCCGGTGCGCCCGGAACGGCTCTGCTCAATGCAATCGGCGTTCAGCGTGTCGCCCAGGCGCGCCGGGGCGATGTAGTCGATGCTGCAACCGATGGCCACGGTGGCTTCGTTGTAGCTGTTGCAGGCAAAGGCGAACGCCGAATCGGCGAGGGCAAACAGGTAACCGCCGTGGCACGTGCCGTGGCCCTGGAGCATGTCGGCGCGCACGGTCATGCCGACGCGGGCGCAGCCGGGACCGGCAGAAAGCAGACGCATGCCCATGGCCTGGCTGGCGGTGTCACGCTGGAACAACGCTTGCGCGCAGTCGCTGGCCAATGTCATGGCTTCATGATTAGTCATGGAAGTTTCCCCCTTCGGCGACGCGGCGGCGCAACAGCAGCGATGGCCGGTAGCGTTCTTCGCCATAACTGACTTGCAGGTTTTCCAGCACGTTCAGAATGTGGGGCAGGCCGATGGCATCGGCCCAGGCCAGTGGACCTTGCGGGTAATTGACCCCGGCGCGCATCGCCAGATCGATGTCGGCGGCTGAGGCCACGCCTTGCAGCAGGGCGTCGGCGGCTTCGTTGGCGAGCATCGCCACGGTGCGCAGAACGGCGAGGGCCGGGCTGTCGCTGAGCAGGCTGACCTTGAGGCCGGCCCGTTGCAGCAGGGCGATGCCTTGGTCGAGGGCCAGTGGATCAATGCCTGCCGCATAGCTGATGGCGATACGCTTGGCAGTGCCGTAATCGTGCGCCAGATCCAGCAGGATCAGATTGCGCAGGCCGTCTTCCTTGGCGCGTTGGCAAGCCATGCGCCCGTCGCTCAAGGCCAGCACGGCGTCACCGACTCGCAGCAGACCCTGGCCATCGCGCGGGATGATCTCGACGCCTTGTTCACGCAGTCGCACAAGCAAACCCTGGGCGATACCGAGGTCGCCTTCCGCGGCACACACCTCGACCTGCGCATCGCTGCTAATTTCCGTAGGGTGCGGGCGCTCTGCACCTTGGGCGTAGCGATAGAAACCCTGACCGCTCTTGCGTCCCAGACGCCCGCCGTCCACCAGTTCTTTCTGGATCAGCGACGGCAGGAAGCGGGTGTCCTGGTAATAAGCATCGAACACCGAGCAGGTCACGGCATAGTTGACGTCATGGCCGATCAGGTCGGTCAGCTCGAACGCGCCCATGGCAAAACCGCCGGCCTCGCGCATCAACGCATCGAGTGTCGGGCAGTCGGCGGCACCTTCTTGCAGCAGGCGCAAGCTCTCGGCATAAAACGGTCGGGCTACGCGGTTGACGATGAAGCCCGGCGTGGAGCGGGTGTGAACCGGTTTTTTTCCCCAGGCCTTGGCGGTGTCGTACAGGCACTCGGCGAGTGCCGGATCGCTGGCCAGGCCGGAGACGATTTCCACCAGCGCCATGACCGGTGCCGGGTTGAAGAAGTGCAGCCCGAGCAGGCGTTCTGGGTGATCAAGCTGCGCGGCGATGCGGGTGATCGACAGCGACGAAGTGTTGCTGGCCAGAATGCAGTGTTCGCCGCAGATGCCTTCGAGCTGGCGGAACAGTGCGCGTTTGACCTCAAGGTTTTCGACGATGGCCTCGATGATCAGCTCGCAATCGGCCAGCGCCTCGATGGCTTCCGCCGCTTGCAGGCGAGCGATGGTTGCGTTGCGCGACTCGGCGGAGAGCTTGCCGTTCTCGACCCGTTTGCCCAGCTGTCGATCAATGCCTTCAATGGCCTGAGCGGCAGCGCCGGGGCGGTTGTCCAGCAGCAGCACCGGATGCCCGGCCTGCGCCGCGACCTGGGCAATGCCCGCGCCCATGGCGCCGGCGCCGATCACGGCGATGCGTGCGTTAGTGTTCAGTGCGGTCATGACTCAGCGTCCCTTGAAGTCAGGGGTGCGTTTTTCCATGAAGGCACCGACGCCTTCGCGGTAATCCTCGCTGCGCCCGGCCAGGCGTTGCAGGTCGCGCTCCAGTTCAAGCTGTTCGTCGAAGCTGTTGCTCAGGCTGGCGTTGAGGCTGCGCTTGATCAGTGCCAGGCCGTAGGTCGGCTGCGTCGCAAGGTGGCGCGCCAGTTTCAGGGCTTCGTCGCGCAAATCGGCGTCGTCCACACACTGGTAGATCAAGCCCCATTGCTCGGCTTGTTCGGCGCTCAGGCGGTTGCCCAGCAGTGCCAAGGCCTTGGCCCGAGCCATTCCCACAAGGCGCGGCAGCGTCCAGGTGCCACCGGAATCAGGGATCAGGCCGATCTTGCAGAACGCCTGAATGAAGCTGGCTGAATGTGCGGCCAATACCAGGTCGCAGGCCAGTGGAATGTTCGCGCCGGCACCGGCGGCCACGCCGTTGACTGCGCAGATCACCGGCATCGGCAGGTCGCGCAATTGGCGGATCAGCGGGTTGTAGAACTTCTCGATGGACTCGCCAAGGTCCGGCACGGCGCTGCCCGGCGCGACATTGCGGTCGCTCAGATCCTGCCCGGCGCAGAAGCCGCGACCTTCGCCGGTCAGCAGCAACACGCGCACTTCGGGGTTCTGCCGCACTTGCTTCAATGCTTCCTTCACTTCGCCATGCATCTGGGTGTTGAAGCTGTTGAGCTGGTCCGGGCGATTGAGGCTGAGCAGGGCAACGCCGGCCTCGATGGAAAACAGGATGTGTTCGAAGTTCATGGTCTTGGCGCTCTCTTGGAGGTCGTTCGAATTCGTTGGATTACTGGCCGATGAAGTTCGGCAGGCGCTTTTCCTGGAAGGCGGCAATGCCTTCGTCGCGGTCGCGGGTGCCGGCCAGCACGGTGAAGGCGTGACGCTCGAAACGCAGGCCGCTGGCGAGGTCGGTGTCCATCGCCTTGAGCAACGCTTCTTTTGCCAGGCGCACCGCCAGTGGTGCTTTGGCGGCGATGTTGCGAGCGATGTGCAGGGCGCGTTCAACGGTGAGTTCCGGTTGCGTGACTTCGCTGACCAGGCCGGCGCGCTGAGCCTGACGGGCGTCGATTGGCTCGCCGGTCAGCACCATTTGCATGGCCATGGATTTGCCGACGGCGCGCAGCAGGCGTTGGGTGCCACCGGCGCCGGGCATGATCCCCAGGTTGATTTCCGGCTGGCCGAAGCGTGCATCTTCGCCGGCAATGATGATGTCGGCGTGCATCGCCAGTTCGCAGCCACCGCCCAAGGCGAAGCCGTTGACCGCGGCGATCAGCGGTTTGCTGAAGCGGGTGATGGTTTGCCACGAGGCCTGGCGTGGGTCGTCGAGGATGCCGACCAGATCGCGCTCGGCCATTTCCTTGATGTCGGCGCCGGCCGCGAAGGCCTTGCGGCTGCCAATGAGCACCACGACGCGGGTGTTGGGGTCGGCTTGCGCGGCATTGAGTTCGTCGGCCAGTTCACCCAGCAACTCAGTGGTCAGGGCGTTCAGGGCTTGCGGGCGCTGCAGGGTAATCAGGCGGACGCCAGGCTCGATCAGTTCGACGGCAAGGGTTAGAGGCATGGCGGATGCCCTCACGGTGCACGCTCGGCGTGGTGCCGGCTCGTTATTGGATCGGCCGCAGGGGCCGGTTTTGCCCAAGTATAGCTACAACGTGATACGCAAATGCAATACTGAAATTGATTTAATGTGTCCTTATTGTCGGTTGGTGGTTGTGGAGTGGTCATTTGAAACGGCAGCTGATAGCGGGTTGTTCCCTTATTTCATTGGGTTTTGTACAAGGTTTTGCGTGATCAGGCAGATCGTCGAAAAGCCGCTTGTCAAGTGATACGCTTTTTTGTCTTTGTTAATGTAAAAGCGATGTGATACAAAATAAGTCATTATCGGCATCGCTTTGTGAAGGAACCTTCCATGACCTGCTACAGCCTCGATGGCCTGACCCCGGTGGTCGACCCGACTGCTTATGTGCATCCGTCCGCCGTGCTGATCGGTGACGTGATCATCGGGCCGCATTGCTACGTCGGGCCGCTGGCCAGCCTGCGCGGGGATTTCGGCCGGATCGTGTTGGAGGAGGGCGCCAACCTGCAGGACACCTGCGTGATGCACGGCTTCCCGGACAGCGACACCGTGGTCGAGCGCAACGGCCACATCGGCCACGGTGCGGTGCTGCACGGTTGCCGCATCGGCGCCGACGCGTTGGTGGGGATGAATGCGGTGGTGATGGACAACGCCCGGATCGGCCCGCGTTCATTTGTTTCGGCGGCGGCGTTCGTCAAGGCGGGTTTCGAGTGCGCCGAGCAGTCGCTGATCATGGGCGCACCGGCCAGTGTCAAGCGCACCCTCAGCGATCAGGAAGTGGCGTGGAAACAGGCGGGGACCCGCGAGTATCAGCAACTGGCCCAGCGTTGCCTGGAACAGATGCAGGTGTGCGAACCGTTGAGCGAACCGGAGCCAGACCGCCCACGGATCAGCGACAGCGGGTTGCGGCCCAAAGGCAGTAACCTGTGAACACTGTCCTTATGTGGGATTAACCCAATGGCTTTCGGTATATTCCTTTTCTTTTTTTGCTCGGTACGCCCATGTCGTCCCTGACACCCCTGAACCACCTGATTAGCCGCTTCCAGGAGCAGACGCCGATTCGCGCCAGTTCCTTGATCATCACTTTGTACGGTGATGCCATCGAACCCCACGGCGGGACGGTATGGCTTGGCAGCCTGATTCAATTGCTCGAACCGATCGGCATCAACGAACGCCTGATCCGCACCTCGATTTTCCGCCTGACCAAAGAAGGCTGGCTGACCGCCGAGAAAGTCGGCCGTCGTAGCTACTACAGCCTGACCGGCACTGGTCGCCGGCGTTTCGACAAGGCCTTCAAGCGGGTCTACAGCACCAGCATGCCGGCCTGGGATGGTTCGTGGTGCCTGGTGATGCTTTCGCAACTGACCCAGGACAAACGCAAACAAGTGCGCGAAGAACTGGAGTGGCAAGGTTTTGGTGCGATTTCGCCAGTGGTCCTGGCCTGCCCGCGCAGCGATCGCACCGACGTCAACGCAACTTTGCTCGACCTCGGCGCCCAGGAAGACACCATCGTCTTCGAAACCACCGCCCAGGACGTACTGGCCTCCAAGGCCCTGCGCCTGCAAGTGCGCGAGAGTTGGAACATCGAGGAACTGGCGAACCATTACAGCGAGTTCATCCAGTTGTTCCGACCGCTCTGGCAGGCGCTTCGCGAGCAGGAAAACCTGCAGCCATCTGACTGCTTCCTGGCACGGATCCTGCTTATTCATGAATACCGCAAACTGCTGCTGCGCGACCCGCAACTGCCGGACGAGTTGTTGCCCGGCGATTGGGAAGGCCGCGCGGCCCGGCAGTTGTGCCGCAATATTTATCGTTTGATCTACGCCAAGGCTGAGGAATGGCTGAACAGTGCCCTGGAAACCGCCGACGGACCGTTGCCGGATGTAGGCGAGAGTTTTTATCGACGGTTTGGCGGGTTGAAGTAACCCGTCGCCGTTCAGGGAGAATCGCTGTTCAGGAGAACCTGTGTTTTGACGTAGACAATAAAAATAAGCCTGCGTGAGGCCAGCCATGATTTCTACAAACGCACAGCGCCAGGATGGGTTCGATCAATGGATTCATCAGATCAACCAGATCTGTGGCGCCTTCAACGCACAACCCCTGGGCGCCGGTTTCTCCGGTCAGATCCGGGAGTACCGCAGCGATGCCCTCAAACTCAGCTTCGTCGATGCCTGCCAGGCGCGGTTGTACCGCACGCCGCATGAAGTCGCGGCGGGCGAGGGCGGCAAATACTTCGCGGTGTTCCAGCTCGATGGCACGGCAGGTATGGCGCAAGGCGACGACAAGGTGCTGTTGTCCGCCGGTGACATCACGCTGATCGATGCTTCGCGGCCCAGCGATTTCACCTACAGCGAAAACTCCCGGCAATTGTCGTTGATCCTGCCGTATCAACTGGTGGAGCACACCCTGCGCTTCAATCAGGTCAAGTGCGGCCACCGGATCGCGGCGACATCGCCCGTCGCCATGCTTTCGCATCGCTTGATCCTCGACGCCACGCGCCAACAGAACCTCAGTCGCCAGGAAAGCGAAGCAACCCTGGAAGCGATAGTCAGCCTGCTGCGTCCGGCGATCAGTCAAACCGACGATTGCGCGGACCCGCACGAGCGCATCTTCCGCAAGACCCTGAGCTTTATCGACGCGAACATCCGCTCCGAGGAACTGTGCCCGGAATGGCTGGCGCGGGAAGTCGGCATGTCCACCCGTGGCCTGTACCGGATGTTTGCCAAGAAGGGCCTGGTGGTGGCGCGCTACATCAAGAACCGGCGGCTGGATTTGTGCGCCGAGTCCCTGCGCCAATCGGGCAAGGAGCAGAAGTTGTCGGTGCTGGGGTATTCGTGGGGGTTTTCCGATTCGAGCTATTTCTCGACGGCGTTCAAGTCACGCTTCGGCATTGCGCCGGGGGAGTATCGCAAGCAACACGCCTGAAGACTGAGTAACCCTGTAGGAGCGAGCAGGCTCGCTCCTACAGGTATTTTGTGTGTGTTACTTCGGTGAATTGAGATTCAACGTCGGCGTTTCATCGAAGAAGTTCCACGGTTTCAACAGCACATGCACCCACTCGGTCGGCATGATCGGCCACTCTTCCGCGCGGGCGATGTGGGTGGTGCCGGTCGTCAGCCAGACCACGTCATCGGTATTCTCGATGGACTGGTTATCCTGAGTGAACTGCCCCAGCCCCGAGTCTTTGTCCGAGCGGTTCGGGTACTTGCCTTCCGGGTATTTTTCTTCCGGGTTGTACTGTGTCACCCACAGCTGTTTGTCCATGAAATTCAGGCGGTGATACAGCCATTCGTCTTTGCCGAAGTTGGCGCCCTTGGCCACCGGGTGTGTGCCGCCGGCATACGGAATCAGCTGATAGGAAACCGGGTTGCCGACCTTGTTTTCCTTGCTGAAGTTGGTCAGCAGGCGCACGGTCGACGGGTCGAATTTCTGCGCCGCTTGTTGTTCGGTGCTGACCACTTTGGTTTCAGTCTGCATGGTGCTGGTGCGGGGGCCGCCACGGTCGTTCGGCAGTACCACCGGGTTCACTTCCACCAGCGAGTTCTGCTCGCCATCCACGTCCATGTCGAGGCGGAAGTTATAGATGTGCTGGTGCGTGGTGCCGACGATGTTGTGGTCGAGCAGGGTGCCGTAGCGCGTGTCTTCCTTGGCGGTGTCCTCGTGCATGGTCTTGGACTTCACGCCCTTGACCGCTTCGATGCCGGTGGCGCCGGCGTCGATGCCGATGGTGCCGTTTTGCTGGAAGACCCAGTCGAAAATGTAGTCGTAGTTGCCGACGGTGCTGATCCAGCGCACCACCAGTTCACGGCGCTCGGTGCTGAGGTTGGGCTGGCCCATTTCCTGGTGTTTGTACTCCGGACCGGCGTAGCGCTCGAACACCGCCATGGCACGCGGAATCGCGGTCGGCGCGCCGGTGTAATCGGCGATGGTCGCGTCTAGCAGCACGGCGTTTTCCGGGGCGTCTTTGCCACGGGCGATCGGCGATGTGAGCGTGCCCATGCCGTAGTCGCCGGAGTCGAGGTAAGCCTTGAAGTACCAGCCGACGTCCGGATCGCCGTAAGGCACGATCATGCCGCCCAGCGAGCCTTCGTACATGATTTTGCGTTTCTTGCCCTTGTCGTCGTAGGTGACAGTGGACAGGATCGGCCCGACCCGCGAATCGAGGCGAACGTGGAAGTCCCAGTTCTGCCAGTGAATGCTGTTGCCGGTGATGGTGTAGTTCTTACCTTCCGGCTCGATGATTTCCAGCGGCTTGACCGTCACGCCCTTGCGCCCGCGCCCGTCATACGGCGTCGGCTTCATCGGCACCGGAATCAGCGCTTCGTCTTCGATCTTGATCAGCTTCTTCTGCTCCAGATCGACGATCGCCACCAGGCCTTCGATCGGATGCGCCCAGTAGTTGCCGTCATCGACATTCAGGTAGCTGACGATTTTCAGCAGGCGTTTGTCCTGAGCCAGTCCGTCCTTGCCGTCGAAATAGCCGACGGTCAGCGGTGTGGCCACGACTTTTTTCACATCGTTGATGCCTCGTTTGGCCAAGGCTTGCGCGTATTCCGGGCTGGTTTCGACGGCAGTTTGCACGGTCGCGAAGTCATCCAGCAGCACCATGCCATGGGCGCCTTGCACCGGTTTCCAGGACGTGAGTTGCTTGCTGTCGAGATCCACCAGCGCCTCGATCACATGCTTGCCGTCCAGCACCACGATGTTCGCCTGGCGCGGCTGGGTGACGTTTTGCCCGGTGTAGACGAAGTTCCACACCTGGTCCTTCGGCGGTTCCTTGACCGAGACTTCGGTGAAGCGGAAGCCTGGTTTGTAATTTTCCGATTTCTTGACGATGTCCACCGCCGCGGTGATTTCGTCAGCGCTCAACGGGTTGAGCGGGTTGGGGCGGGTTTCCACGACAAACGTCGTGTCCAGCCCGGACTGGAACACCTGGTTGATGAAGTCCTTGGACATGTAGGCGGTCTTGTCCTTGAACACCACCGGCACCGTCAACTCCATGCGTTTGCCGTTGAGCATCGCCACTTTGCTGTTCGGCTTGACCTTGAGGTAGACCCCATCCTTGGCGATGGTGAACAGGTTGGCGTAGTCGTCCCACTTGACCGTGGCGCCAAACGCCTCAAGGCCCGCTTGCAGCGGCACCATTTCGGCGTGGCCGCCGTGGGCCTGGGCAGTGCTCGCCCAGAAAGGCAGGCCGAGGGCACTCAGGGAGATAGCCAGGGCGAGCCGGGCGAGCGGTGATCTTTTTGGCGACGCTTTGGCGCTGAACATGGGTGCATTCCTGAAGAAAAGCCGGTGACTGGCATTCTTGCACTTTGCTACAGCCAGTCGATGGTTGCATTTGAATGGCTGCCAGATTGCTTTGGTTGCGTGCCTGAATCAACGTTCCTGCGCGGCTCGATGGCCTACGACACTTATTTGCGCATTGCTACGTACGAATTGCGCAGATCACTGGCCCAGCCATCAAGCACGCTCTTGACGTTTGCCGTGGTGATGACTTGTTTATCGTTTTCCAGCGGTATTCCCGTGCCCTTGCGAACCACTTCGGCGACAACCGTTCGGGTCTCGCCATCGAGAAAGACGACTTCGGTGGCGATCTCGCTGTCCTGATCCCGAATCCCGGTGGCCGTGCTGACACCCGCTGCAACCAGGGTGATCGGCAACCATTCATAATAGCGCAGGCTCTGGGGGCTGGCCGTCACGCCAGTAATTGCCGGCCGGACGATCAGGGTTTTGGGACCTGGGGTCGTCACCACGGTCAAGACCTTGCCCAACTCATGCTTGAGCGCGGCATCGTAGTACCAGGTCGTGTCGGACAGTGTGGTTTGCGGTATGCGCTGCGTCGGCAGCACCTTTGGGAAGAACTGGCTCGGTTCGAAATACACCTGTGTGTAGCGGTCAACCTTGAACGTCGGGCTCACCCAGCTCAGCACGGTTTGACCCGAGGGCGACGGGTGCTCCGTCAAGACGCTGTAGTCCGGCAAAAAACCGGAGTAGGCCTCAGGTGCGACTCTTTTGTTGCTGCATGCCGAGAGGGCTATGGTTGCGGCGGCCAGCAGCGGCAGCGAGAAGTGTTTTCTCATCAGGGATTTCCGGGGTGGATTGATTAAAGAACGCAGGGGCGGCTGTCCGGCAACTCGTCCGGGCATTCGATTCGCAAATCGCCATTGGCCATGATCCACCGGGTGAATTCGGCGATGGGGACGCGGTGGATGTATTCCACCCAGGTACTGGACGTCGGGCTGTAACGCTCGTAGTAGCGGCGCAGCACGATGTGGGTCCGATCATCGGTCAGTCCCAGGCACGACTGCTGGAATAGAATCGGCTCGTTGTGTCCCGGCGCACTGGTGCGTTGGTTGAGGATCACGGTGTGAGCGCTGTCGGCCGCTTCGGTCGGGTAGATGCTGTTCGATCCCTGCATGGAAGACCTCATGAATTGGAATTCGCGCAGGGTGCCGCAGGGGGATTGCGGCCGTATGTCCTATTGATGTCTGGCAGGCAGGAATGTTGCTCGATTGAAATATATGACCCTGGCAACGGAATGGTTTTAGATACGCTCCTTTTTGACCCTTGGACCCCTTGACCGTGAGCAGACTGCTGATCGTCGACGACGATGTGGAAATCCTGGCCTTGCTGAAGCAGTTCTTTGTTCAGCATGCCTACGAGGTGGATCTGGCCACCCATGGCGCTGCCATGTGGGTGGTGATAGAAAACAACCGGCCGGACATCATCATCCTTGACCTGATGCTGCCCGGCGAAGGTGGCCTGAGCCTGTGCCAGAAATTACGCGCTCAAACGTCTATTCCGATTGTCATGTTGACCGCCATGGGTGAGCTGAGCGATCGCATCGTCGGTCTGGAACTGGGCGCCGACGATTACCTGACCAAGCCGTTCGACCCTCGCGAGCTGCTCGCCCGATTGCGCGCCGTGCAGCGTCGCGCCGGCGAGCAAAGCCCGGTTCACGAACCGGTGCGGCCGGTCATCACCTTCGCCAATTGGCACCTGGATATCACTTGTCGAGAATTGCGCTCGCCCCAGGGCGTGATGATTCCGTTGTCCGCCGGCGAGTTCGATTTGCTGCTGGTGTTTCTCGAACATCCACAACGCATTCTCACCCGCGAGCAACTGATCGATCTGGCGCGCGGTCAGGGCCACGACGCCTACGACCGCAGTATCGATGTGCAGGTCAGTCGCCTGCGACGCAAGATCGAGCCGGACAACAAGCGCCCGGACCTCATTCGTACGGTGCGAAACGGCGGGTACATGTTCTCGGCCAAGGTGGCCCGTTCGTGATCCGTCGTTTTGCTCCACTCGATACCCTGCGCAGCCGGATTGCGCTGACCATCGTCGCGGCGATGCTCGCTTCGCTGGCGCTCAATGGCCTATTCGTTCAGGTGGCGGGCACCTGGGGGCGCCCGCCCATTGAGCGCACCGGCCTGCTGGAGCAGATCGCTGCGAATGTCCGGGTGATCGAGGCCGCGCCTGTCGAATTGCGTTCGCAGTTGGCCGTTGCGGCGAGCAATCCGATGCTTGAGGTGATCTGGAACAAACAGCGGGCTGACTTCCATCTGCCCCCGGGCGGGACGCGGGTGACGCCTGAAAATTCGCCGTTGCAGCAATTGCTGGGTGACAGCCCCCGCGACATTGAAGCCTTCAACCCCAACGACTGGCCGGACGACAGCCCTTACGCGCACTACGTCGCACTGGTTCAGTTACGCGATGGCAGCTGGTTATCGTTCACGCCCCCGGAACGAAGCTGGGGGCTGAACTCAAACGTGCGGATCGCGATCATCATCGCCCTGGGGCTGGTGGCTGCCGTGCTGGTCGCCTGGATTGCCACTCGGCAACTGGCCAACCCGCTGCAACGTTTTGCCAGCGCGGCCCGGCGCTTTGGCGGTGACTTGCGCGCGCCGCCGATCAAAGTCGAAGGCCCGCATGAAATACGCCAGGCGATCATCGCCTTCAACGCGATGCAGGCACAGATTCGGCACTTTCTCAGCGAGCGCACGCAAATGCTCGCGGCCATCTCCCACGACTTGCGCGCCCCGCTGACGAGGATGCGCCTGCGCAGCGAGTTCATGGACGATCTGGAGCAACAGCGCAAAATGGTTCGCGACATCGAAGAGATGCAAACGATGATCAACGCGGCGCTGGGTTTTTTCCGTGAAGAAACCCACAGGGAGCAAACCACCGCATTTGACCTCTCGGAACTGCTGCAAACGATCGTCGATGATTTCCGCGACCAAGGGATCGCTGTCGACTTCACCGGTCCTGCGCACCTGGTATACGACGGCCGTCCGCTGGGGATAAAGCGTGTGATCGTCAATCTGCTGGATAACGCCGTGAAATATGCCCGCACGCCGGGCATCGATCTGACCGGTGACGGCCGCTTGGTCTGCATTGACGTCAGTGACGAGGGGCCTGGTATTCCCGAATCCGCCCTCGATCAGGTGTTCGATCCGTTCTACCGTCTTGAGACTTCACGCAATCGCGATACCGGTGGCGTGGGCCTGGGGCTGTCCGCTGCGCGAGCGATTGTGCGTGAACAAGGTGGGGAATTGTCGTTGCGGAATCGCAGCGGCGCGGGACTGGTAGCGCGTGTGGAACTGCCGGGCACGCGCCGTGCAAACGCTGCCGAGTGATAGCGGGGATCTACCGTTCGGCGGCTCAGCCGCAAATCATTGCCTTGAGTTAATAGGAAGCATTACTATTCACGCCCCCGTCTCCACAGCACACCGAAATGACCCCCAAGCTGCCCCGCAGACACGGCTTTTTCGAGCATTACGAAGAGTTGGTTGGCACCTGGACCCGTCGCCTGAGAAATCGCTCGCAGGCCGAGGATCTGGCCCACGATACCTTTGTGCGGGTGCTTGAGTCCGATTCGGCGGCGGTGCAGCAACCGCGCGCGTACCTGCACCAGACTGCACGCAATATTGCGGTGGACGGTTATCGGCGTGAGGATCGGCGGGGCGCCATGGAGTCAGAGGCGATTGATGTCAGTGAGTCGCCCAACGGCGACCCGGAGCATTACATGCACGCAATCCAGTTGGCTGATTCCATTGAGCGGGCGCTCACCGAGCTGCCGGTCAACTGCCGCAAGGTGTTTGTCTGGCAGAAAATCGAAGGTTTGACCCAGGCGGAAATCGCCGAACGCCTTGGACTGTCCAAGAACATGGTGGAAAAGTATATGATCCGCACGCTGCGGCATCTGCGCGACCGCCTTGAAGGAATGAATCCATGAGCGGCCGCGATTTCTCATCCCCAGCCAAACAGGAACTTCCATGATGGATACTCGTGATTGTGCGTGCGGGCAAACAACAGTTCGCGATGAAGCGGCGCGGTGGTTTGTGCGTTTGCAGGAACCCGCGGTCGATGTCGAAGCGCATCGCCAGTTCGAAACCTGGCTGGACGAACACCCTCAACACCGAAACGAATTCGAATTGCTCCAGGGCCTGTGGAAAGCCGCCGACCTGGTGCCGTCGGCGCGTCTTCGGGCGCTGTGCGAAGAAGCGCCGGCCCGCAGCAAACGTCGCCCGATACTGCGTTATGCAGTGGCCGCCAGTGTGGTGGCAGTCGCCCTCGGCTTGGGCCTGTTCAGCGGCCTGAATCAACCGTCGCCTTACACGGCGGAGTTTTCCACAGCCCTGGGCGAACGTCGTCACGTGGCATTGCCGGATGGTTCGGTGGTCGACCTCGACAGCCGCAGCCGAATTCAGGTGCGCTTTGAAAAGAATCGACGCGGCGTCGAACTGACCGAAGGCGAGGCGATGTTCAGCGTGCAGCACGACACCAGTCGGCCGTTCGTGGTCGAGTCCGGCAGCGGCAAGGTCACGGTCACCGGCACCCGGTTCGATGTGCGCCACGGCAGCAGCGACACCCGGGTCGTGGTGGAGCAGGGCACGGTCAAGGTTCAAGGACGCTCGGCGGCCGAAAACGATTTTGTCAGCCTCACCGCCGGCATGGGCACCCATGTCGATGCCCTGGGCAAGGTCGTGCCCGCCTACGCGGTTAATCCCGCCGAACTGACGGCCTGGCGCAGCGGCAAACTGGTGTTCAACAACGCCAGCCTGACCGATGTCGCCGAGCAGGTTTCGCGTTATCGGGACAAACCACTCAAGGTCGGCAGCGCGGCGGTGGGTAATCTGCGCCTGACCAGCGTGTTCAAATCCGACAACACCGATGCGTTGCTCAAGGCCTTGCCGAGCATCCTTCCGGTGGCCGTGCGCACCCTCGATGACGGCAGCCAGGAAATAATTTCAAAATAAAATTCAGGTTTTTTTCGAGTTCATCGTCTTCCTGTTCAACTGCAACTGGTTTGCATTAACAAGCGCACACTCTTGCGATCCACAGGAATACGTTCGACGTGAATAAATCCACCGCTAATAACAAAACCTTCCCTTGGTTGCCGCTGGCGCTCGCGCTGGCGGTCAACGTGGCGATGCCTCAGGCATTCGCCGCCGACGCCATCCATATCCAGGCGCAACCCTTGGGCCAGGCCTTGACTCAGCTCGGCCAGCAGACTTCGTTGCAGGTTTTTTTCAGCCCTGAACTGGTTGCGGGCAAGCAGGCCCCGGCGGTGGACGGCAATATCTCGCCGGAAGAAGCGTTGCGTCAGTTGCTGCAAGGCAGCGGCTTGCGATACCAGATCGATGAAGGTTCGGTGACTTTGATGCCGGCGCCGACTTCAGCGTCGACCGGCCCGTTGGAACTGAGCGCGACCGACATCAAAGTGGTTGGTGACTGGCTCGGTGACGCCGACGCCGCCGTGGTGCAGAACCACCCCGGCGCGCGTACCGTGATCCGCCGTGAAGCCATGGTCGAGCAGGGCGCGATGAACGTTGGCGACGTGCTCAAGCGCGTACCCGGCGTGCAAGTGCAGGACGCCAACGGCACCGGTGGCAGCGACATCTCCCTCAACGTCGGCGTGCGCGGCCTGACTTCGCGTCTGTCGCCACGCTCCACCGTGTTGATCGACGGTGTGCCGGCGGCCTTCGCCCCTTACGGCCAGCCTCAGTTGTCGATGGCGCCGATTTCCTCCGGCAACCTCGACAGCATCGACGTGGTGCGCGGCGCCGGTTCCGTGCGCTACGGACCACAGAACGTGGGCGGCGTGATCAACTTCGTGACCCGTGCGATTCCGGAAAAGGCGTCTGCTGAAATCGGCACCACCCTGGAAACCTCCCAGCACGGCGGCTGGAAGCACATCGACACGGCATTTGTCGGCGGCACCGCGGACAACGGCATCGGTGTGGCGCTGCTGTACTCCGGCGTGAACGGCAACGGTTACCGCGAGCGCAACAACGGCAACGACATCGACGACGTGATCCTCAAGACGCATTGGGCGCCTACCGATTACGACGATTTCAGCCTCAACTTCCACTACTACGACGCCAGCGCCGACATGCCCGGTGGCCTGACGCAGAAGCAGTACGACGCCGACCCGTTCCAGTCCGACCGTAACAACGACAACTTCAGCGGCCGCCGCAAGGATGTGTCGTTCAAGTGGGCACGGCAGATCGACGACCGTACCCAGGCCGAAGTGCTGACCTACTATTCCGACAGCTTTCGTGGCAGCAACATCGCCGCCCGCGATCAGAAGACCCTCGGCTCGTTCCCGCGCACCTACTACACCTTCGGCATCGAGCCACGGGTGTCCCGTGTGTTCGACGTCGGCCCGACCACCCAGGAAGTCAGCGTCGGTTATCGCTACCTGAAAGAAGGCATGCACGAACAGGCCAGCCGACTGGCGCTGAACAGCAGCAACGAACCGGTGGTACGTCCGGGTTCCGACGGGCACGTCTATCAGGACCGTACCGGTGGCACTGAAGCGAACTCGGTGTATGTCGACAACAAAATCGATGTCGGCAACTGGACCGTGACGCCGGGCATCCGTTTTGAACACATCAGCACCGACTGGCACGACCGCCCGGTGCTCGACACCGCGGGCAAGCCTGTGCCGGAGAAGAACCGCAGCATCGAAAGCAACGAGCCGCTGCCGGCCCTGAGCGTGATGTATCACATCTCCGATGCCTGGAAACTGTTCGCCAACTACGAAACGTCGTTCGGCAGCCTGCAATACTTCCAGCTCGGCCAGGGTGGCTCCGGTGATGAACCGGCCAACGGTCTGGAGCCGGAAAAAGCCAAGACTTACGAGGTCGGCACGCGCTACAACGATGATGTGTGGGGCGGTGAAGTGACGCTGTTCTACATCGACTTCGACAAAGAGTTGCAGTACATCAGCAATGACGCAGGCTGGACCAACCTCGGCGCGACCACGCACCGCGGGATCGAAGCGTCGGTGCACTACAACATGGCCGCACTGGACCCTCGCCTGGATGGCCTGACCGCCAACGCCGGTTTCACTTACACGCGTGCCGTGTATGAAGGGGAAATTCCGGACTTCAAGGGCCGTGACTTGCCGTTCTACTCGCGTCAGGTGGCAACGGCCGGCCTGCGTTACGACATTAACCGCTGGACTTACAACATCGATGCGTTTGCCCAGTCCAAGCAGCGCTCGCCTGGCGTCGCGGTAAACGCCGACGGCAGCTTCACCAACAACTACATCACCGAAGGCACCGCCGATGGGCAATACGGTGACATTCCGGGGTATGTCACCTGGAACGTGCGAAGCGGCTATGACTTCGGTCCGCAGGTGTCGAACCTGAAAGTCGGCGCCGGGGTGAAAAACATCTTCGACAAGCAGTACTTCACCCGCTCCAGCGACAACAACTCGGGCATGTACGTCGGCGCACCGCGCACGTTCTTCGTGCAGGCCAGCGTCGGTTTCTGATAAACCGACCGAGTTGACCCCATCGCTAGCAGGCTAGCTAGCTCCCACAGTGGTTTATGTTGTCCACAAACCCTGTGGGAGCTGCTAGCGATGCTCTTAGACCTTCAATACCTTCCCGCCAATCGCCACTGCAACCAGCAACAGCGCCATCAGCCCAAAGGCAAAACTCAAACTGGCGGCATGGGCGACGAATCCGATCAGCGCCGGCCCCGCAAGTATTCCCGCGTAGCCCAACGTGGTAATGGCCGGCACGGCGATGCTTTCCGGCATGACCGTCTGCTTGCCCACCGCGGTGTACAGCACCGGCACAATGTTCGAACAACCGGCACCCAGCAGCGCATAACCCGCCAGCGCCGCTTCCCAGGCCGGGGCAAATGTGGCCAGAAACAATCCAGCCGCCGCCGTCAGCCCACCGAACACAATCACCCGCGTCGCGCCCAGCTGTCGCACGATTGAGTCACCCGTCAAGCGACCCACTGTCATGGTCAGCGCAAATGCTGCATAACCCAGTCCGGCATAGGCCGTGTCGATCCCGCGTTCTTGCGCCAGGAACACCGCGCTCCAGTCCAGCGCCGCACCTTCGGCGAGGAACACGATGAAGCACATGCCGCCGATAAACAGCACGATGCCGTGGGGAACCGCGAATGCCGGTCCGGAACTCTCGCTGCCATACGGCAACATGTGCGGCACAGCTTTCAGCAGTGTGACCAGCAACAAGGCAATCACCACCAGCATCGCGCCCAGCGGCGAAAGCCCAAGGCCAAGCAGCGCACTGACGCCTGCTGCGCCGACAATCCCGCCCAGGCTGAACAACCCGTGGAATCCCGACATCATGTTTTTGCCGCTGGCGCGCTCGACGATCACCGCTTGCAGGTTCACCGTCGAATCCACCGTGCCCAGGCCCGCGCCGAACATGAACAAGGCGCCGATCAAGGCCGGAATCGACGACACCGTCGCCAGCAACGGCAGTGCCGCACAGATCAGCAAGGTCCCGCCGGTCGCCACCTTGCGGCAACCGAAGCGTGCGGCGAGGATGCCGGCCAACGGCATCGCCAGTATCGAGCCCACGCCAAGGCACAGCAGCAACAAACCCAACGTGCCTTCGTCCAGCCCGGCCCGTGCCTTGGCATACGGCACCAGCGGCGCCCATGCGGCGATGCCCAAGCCGGCGATGAAAAAGGCGAGGCGCGTGGACCTCTGTTCCAAGCGCCCGGGTACGAAGAGCGGTGGCGTGTGGATGGCGGTCATGAAAAATCCTTGGTAACGCAGGTGACTGACGGTGTGCAGACCGCCATCCTTGCACATCAGTTCACCTGTCGCGACCTCAAAGACTGCTCACAGCGGCTGATCCAGCGGACTAAAAGGTTCCCCGGGTGACGCTGGCTTCACCGCTGGTGAAGCTGACGTTCGGCCCTGGTTGCCAGCGCACGGCGTCAGGCGGCTCCTTGTTGCGCAGGATGCATTTCCATTCGATGACTTGTTTCGCTGGAAGGTCGATAACCCTGGTCCAGCGGTTCTCTTGTGGATTGTGCGTCAGGGCGACGGCATGGCGCGGGTCCCACGCGCCCAGTTCAATGGACGAGCCCACCGCGTAAACGGTTTGACCGAAGCGGGTGTCGGCGTAGTCGCAATTGAAATGAACGCCGATGAGCGATTGTTCGGCAGGCGTACTCCAAACGCGGATTTTATCGCCGTCCGCTGCCAGCGCCGGTTGACCCAGGCTTTGCGGCAGTTTGGTCAAATCCGAATCCAGCGCGATTACCAGGCTTTTCAGAGTGCCTGTGGTCGTGGCGACCATTCCGTAATACTGCGGATGAAAACGGATCTGCGAGTCTGCCTTGATGCCAGCCTCCTTGCGTAGCCTGATCAGCTGGCGAATCAAGTCGCCCCGTTGCCAGTCGTACATGTCCGGCCAGTACACAGCGGGTGTGCCGGGGCTGCTGAGGATATAGGCGTAGGCTTGATTACGCCGCTCTTCCGGCAACGGCCAGTGATGTTGTCCTTGATTCGGTCCCGGTGAGTAGCCGGTGTCATGGTTATCGACAAAGGTTACGGCGATTGCGCGCCAGGCCGGATCAGGGTTGCCATTGAGCCCGTGCCGCCATTCGGCGAGCGAGCCGTTTTGCATGCGTTCCTTGAGGGCAAAGTCGAAGACCGTACAGTGTGAGCGGTCCGACCAGTCCTTGAGTGCATCCTGCCAACTGGCCTTATGGCGCCAGTCACCTTCAGGGTACTCATTGGGGCCTTTCCACATTTCACCGATGCAGAACTGGTTGTTGCCAAAAGCCTGCATCCAGCGGTCAACCGTTTCCGCGGCATAGCCCCGGACGAAGTCGAAACGCAGGCCCTTGGCGCCGTAGTGGTCACGCAGGTTGATAAGTTCTTTTTCGAAGGCGGCGAATACTGCTGTGTTGGCGGTATTCAGATCCGCGGCGCCGTCCATGAAGGCATCGCCTTCGTCGCATTGCGTACAGTCGTGGCGCCACTCGTTTCGCCCTCTGGGAAATTGCGAATAGACGTCTTTATCGTTCATGTGATTGGGCACGATGTCGTACACCACTTTCACGCTGGCCTGACTCAGCGCACTGGCCGCCTGCTGCAATTGAGCATCGCTGCCGTAGTGGCTGCTCTTGTCGAAGCTGTGCCAGAAGTAACCTTCTCCGCCGCCTTCTGCCGAAGTGGTTTGCCACTGGGAAACATCGTTCCAGGGGGGAGGCATCCACAGGGCGGTGAAGCCATCGTTGCCAATTTGACCGGCCATGCGCGTCAGCACCGCGTACCATTTTTCTGTTGGGTTGCGGCTGGAATTCCAGTGGAACCCTTGCAACAGGATTTCCTCGCCACCGCCATTGCGCAGCGGCTCATTGGCGACTGTTACACCACTTAAAGCCAGTGCTATCAGGAGAGAGGGCAGGGAAATCCATTTCATGGTGTCACCGGGCGGTAGTGGCCAGGATTCAACTCTGAGCTGGTGAAGCGAGGTTGTCTGCTGTCATTAATGACAGGCATCGGCAATAGTTCGCGATAAAAACCGGGCGTTTAGTAACCGGAATCTTGACGCGGCAATATTTGCTGGCGTCTTGCGCGAGGCCCTAAAGTACAGGCTCTTTTCTGGCTGATCTCAGGACCGGTACATGACGCGGCTCTACGATGCACGAGGCAACATCTATAGGGTTGTGGCGCCCGAGGCGCTGCGCCAACTGGGTATCGCCGTACCCGATCAGGCCGGTCACGCCGCGCAAACCCGTGAAGCGTGGGCGTTGGCGGCCATCGAGGCGTGTTGTTCCTGGGCTCCGGGCACGCAACCAACGGGGAGCAAGGACCATTGCAGTGACGGTCTTCTGGTGGGCCCGTTCCAGTCCTCGCCGCCCTTCGATTTGTTGATCGTCAACACCGACGGCACCCTGGCCGAACGCAGTGGCAATGGACTGACGATTTTCTCCCAGGCGCTCAGCGACCAGGGGCTTTTGCCAACCGATGAAGTCTGCGAACTCAGGGTTCACCACGACAAATCCGACACCCCTTCACCGGGGCAGACATCGGTGAAAGCCGCACAAGTCGAGGGCGTGCAAGGTTTCTGGCTTGACCTGGGCCGGCCAGGGTTCGGGCCGGCGGCGGTTAGTGCCGTTGGCGTCGAAACGGTTTTGTTGAACGGCCGCGAACTCAGCCACATTCACCCCTTGTCAGCCCTCAATGGCGCTTGGTCGTGCAGCCAGTTCGCGCGGGTCGGCAATCCCCATTGCGTGACGCTGGTGGACAGCGCCGAGCACTTGCCGAGCAACGAGCAGATGCGCGAGCCGGTGTTGGGCGAAGGGCTGACGCGTATCGCCTATGCCATGCCGACCGGGGCAGGGCGGCCATGTCCGGCAGGGATCAACCTGCAATGGGCAATGCATGGGGCTGGGCAGCAGGTGGTTGCACGAGTATTTGAACGAGGCGAAGGGCCGACGGCGTCGTCGGGGACCAGCGCCAGTGCGGTGGCGTGTGCGGCGTGGCGCGTGGGTTGGGTCTGTGCCGGCGAGGTGAAAGTGACCATGCCCGGTGGTACTGCGCCGATTTTGCTGGAGGAAGAGCAGGGGGAGTTGAGTCGGGTCAGCTTGTTTGGGACGGCTCGATTGATTGGTTGAGTCGCAAATCGCTATCGCTAGCAGGCGAGCTCCCACAGGTTTTGTGAACGACATAAAACCACTGTAGGAGCGAGCCTGCTCGCGATGGAGTCAGGTCAGTCAAAGCAACCCTCAGCTCAGACCGCCGAACTCCACCACCGGCATCGTCCGCTTCATCAACACCTTGCCACCGCGCACCGAATACAGCGGCAACCCCTGGCTGCGGATCACCTCGTAGTCACTCTCGGCAGAAAGAATCAGCAAGTTCGCCGGCCGCCCCGGTTCCAGTCCGTAGCGATCACCCAGGGCCAGGGCTTTGGCGCTGTTGTCGGTGACTAGGTCCAGCGCGTTTTGCAGGTTGCGGTAACCGAGCATGTGACAGATATGCAGCCCCGCCTCGAGTACCCGCAAGATGTTGCCATTGCCCAGCGGATACCACGGGTCGACGATTGAATCCTGGCCGAAACACACGTTCATGCCCGCTTCCAGCAACTCGTTGACCCGGGTCACGCCCCGGCGTTTCGGGAAGTTGTCGAAGCGACCTTGCAGGTGAATACTTTCGGTAGGACAGGAGACAAAACTGATGCCGGAATGCCCGAGCAGGCGAAACAGTTTGGCGCAGTAGGCGTTGTCGTAAGAACCCATGGCCGTGGTGTGGCTGGCGGTGACCCGCGAGCCCATGTCGCGACTGCGCGCTTCTTCGGCCAGCACTTCAAGAAAGCGCGAGTGCGGGTCGTCGGTTTCATCGCAATGCACGTCCACCAGACAACCGGTGCGCTCGGCCAGGTCCATCAGGAACTTCACCGAACTGACGCCCTGATCGCGGGTGTATTCGAAATGTGGAATGCCGCCGACCACGTCGGCGCCCATGTGAATCGCTTCTTCCATCAAGTCCCGGCCGTTGCGGTACGACTCGATGCCTTCCTGAGGGAACGCGACGATTTGCATGTCCACCAGGTGACGGCTTTCCTCGCGCACTTCGAGCATGGCCTTCAGCGCAGTCAGTTGCGGGTCGGTAACGTCAACGTGGGTCCGTACATGCTGGATGCCATGGGCGGCGAGGCTTTCAAGGGTCTTTTTGGCTCGGGTCTTGGTGTCTTCCAGGGTGATGGTCGCCTTGCGCTCGCCCCAGCATTCGATGCCTTCGAACAGCGTGCCGCTCATGTTCCAGCGTGGTTCGCCGGCGGTCAGGGTCGCGTCGAGGTGAATGTGCGGCTCGACGAAGGGCGGCACCACCAGATTGCCGCCGGCGTCTAGATCCTCTGGCCCCAGGGTGGGCGCCTCGGTCTGGCGGGCGATGTTGCTGATCAGGCCGTTTTCCAGGTGCAACTCATGCAGGCCATCCTGGTTGCGCAGCCGGGCGTTGATGATGTGCATCAGGAGAGTCCTTTTAGAGGTCCGGTCATTGTCCTTACGTTAGCTCGGTTGTTCACAGCAGATCAAATGTGGGAGCGAGGTGGTCAGGAAGATTTTTGCCGGGGTAGAAACCGCAGCAGCGCAGCGACAATGGCTTCAGGCGCATCTTCCTGCACCAGATGCCCGGCGTTCGGGACCGGATGGAATTGCGCGCCGGGAATCATTTGCTGCAAGGCACGCCCACGTTCGATGGGAATCCACTGATCGTCTTCGCCCCAGAGAATCTGCACCGGGCAACGAACCGTCGGGTACAGGCCCTCGGCCTCGCGGGTGTAGCGCTCGTCCATCTGGGCGATCTGCCGATAGAACGCCGCTTGCCCCGGATCACCCAGCCACGGTTGCACATAGGGTGCGAGTTCATCGTCGGGGATTTCGCGCTTGATCGCCCCGCGAATGTAGGTCGGCACGATGGCTCGCTGAATGTAGTCGGGCAACCCACTGAACGCCGCTTCATGCTGACGTACATGCTGCACGAACGGCGAGCCCCAGGGTGTCAGCGCCACCGGGTCGATCAGCGTCAGGCTGCGGTAGTCCTTGCCGTTGAGCAGGTGCGCGCGCAGGACGGTCGCACCACCAAAGTCATGGGCCACCACGTCGGGATTATCCAGGCCCCAGTGTTCCAGCAGTTGCGCCAATAACTCGTTCTGCACGCCCAATGAAACGTCACCCTCGACTTTCTCGGATTGCCCATAGCCGAGCAGGTCGAAGTAGTGAATGCGGTGCGTGGTGATGAAATGCGGCGCAATCCTGTGCCATACATAAGAAGAGAAGGGCGTGCCGTGCACGAACACCAGCGGCGGGCCATCACCGCGTACGGCATAGCGAACGGAGTGCCCGTTGAAGCGATAGGTCTGAGGTAATGGCCAATCAGTCATGCGCGTGTCCTCTTGGCGGGTGCGAGCCAAAAAGCATAGGCATAAAAAAACAGCCTTTGAAGGCTGTTTTTTGTATCACTGACGAAGCGCATACCCACTGTAGGAGCGAGCCTGCTCGCGAAAGACGTTAACGATAACGCGATGTATCTGGAAAACCGCGGTGTCTTCACGTCCATCGCGAGCAGGCTCGCTCCTACAGGGTTTTGCATTTGTTGGCAGGTTTACTCGCCGCGATAGATGCAACCGCTGGTGCAGGTCTCATGGATGCGAATCGCGCTGAGTTCCGGCAGCAGCGGCTTGAGTTCCGCCCAGATGAATTTGGCCAGCACTTCACTGGTCGGGTTTTCCAGACCAGGAATGTCGTTCAGGTAGTTGTGATCCAGACGCTCGTACAGCGGCTTGAAGATCGCCTTGATTTCCGAGAAATCGCGGATCCAGCCGGTGTGCGGATCAAGATCGCCGCTCAGGTGAATCGCCACTTTGAACGAGTGACCGTGCAGGCGTCCGCACTTGTGGCCGTCCGGGACGTGAGGCAGGCGGTGGGCGGATTCGAAAGTAAACTCTTTGAAAATTTCCACAGTGTTTTTAGCTCTGTTCAGGTGACGTTCGCCGCAGCGATTCGGGCAGGCGGCGAGTTTAACAGCTTGTCCTGACTAAAGGGTCAGCAAGCGTTCGCCAAGGCGACCGTTGGCGGCCAGTTCGAGAAACTCATCGCCCATGCGGCGGCTTTCATCCATCGCTGCGCGCCAGTATTTCTGCCGGCTCGGCGCATCACCCATGAAGCGCTTGAAGTCGTTTCGGTCCGGCAGTTTGCCGTAAGGCAGGCGCGCCAGGTATTCCTTCGACGGTGCCAGCAACAGCACATTTTGCAGGCGTTGCGGACACGCACGGCGCCAAGGCAGGGACTTGTCGAACCAGCCGGGAATGACTCGGTCGGTGAAATGCGGATAGAGCACGATGTCATCGCCGCTGTAGGGCAGGTCGAGGTGATAGTCCAGCAAACCGCCGTCGCGGAACGTGCCGGCACCAGCGCCCGGCAGGTCGCGTACGCCTTCCATCACCATCGGGATCGACCCCGAGGCGAGCAAGGCCTGGCGCAGATTGTTGGCATCGAGTGCGACGAAGCGCGACGGGAAGTCGTTCAACGCGTTGACCGGTGGCGCCAGGCGCGGGTCGTGGATGATCAGTCGCTCGAAGTGCCGCGACAGCCGGGCGCGACTGCGCAAGTTGTCGGCGATCACCGATGACAGGCCCAGGCCCAATCGACCGCGATGATCGTCGGCAAGCAGGCCGTGGCTTTTGACCACCATGATGTTCAAGCGGTAATGGGCGTTGTCGAGGAGGGTGGCATCGCGACCGTCGAGCAAGTCATCGAGCATGCGCCGCGAACTCTGGCTGATCTGCGCCATGGTCACGCCCTTGGCGAAATTCTGCTCGGTGTAGAGGTGGCCGAGACGGCGTATGCCTTCGGCGGCGTCCGGCAGGCAGGCACTGGCGAAGCGCCAGGAGCCCACCGAGGCACCGATCAACGAGCGCTCCCGTGGCGCCGCCGGCAGCCATTCGCCGAACAGCGCCAAATCCAGCCCCTGAATCCCCAGTGCCTTCGGGCCACCCGCAGCGCCCGGCAGTGTGCCGACATCGGCGGCGTTCAAACCGTTTTCACGAATGCGCGCCAAGGCACGTGGCCCGGCCTTGAGCGTCAGGGAAGGGAACTTGATGTGGATGGCGGTCATACCGGTCTCGAATGTTGGCAAGCGGGGAATTATAAACACCACACACCCTGTAGGCGTGAGCAGGCTCGCGCCTACAGGGTGTGTGGTTTGGCCAATGATGGCAATTCAGTTTCAATTAAGTTCATATCGCTAAGGTGCACCCCGTAGGCAACACATAAAAGATTACGGAGACACCCATGAAAACCCTGACTGCCCTGTTCACCGCGTCCATCATCGGCCTCACCGCCAGCATCGCCCACGCCCGTGATTTGGGGCCGGATGAAGCCTTGAGGCTGCGCGACGCTGGTACCATTGTCTCGTTCGAAAAACTCAACGCCACCGCACTGGCCAAACACCCGGGCTCCACCGTCACCGAAACCGAGCTGGAAGAAGAGTACGGCAAGTACATCTACCAGATTGAACTGCGCGACCCGCAGGGCGTCGAGTGGGATCTGGAATTAGACGCGGTCAGTGGGCAGGTACTCAAGGATCATCAGGATTCGTAATGACGCTGTTTTCATTTACACACTGGCGCGCCGGCAGCCGATGGGCACTGGCGCTGCTGGCTTTCTGCTCGGTGGTCATGGCCCGTGACCTGGACCAGGACGAAGCCCTGCGCCTGCGCCAGCAAGGTGTGATCCTGCCGCTCGAGCAGTTATTGCAGCAGGCGCTGGACCGCTATCCCGGCGCCAAACTGCTGGAAGCCGAGCTTGAAGAGAAGCACGACGTCTACATTTATGAAGTCGAGTTGCTGACCACCGAAGGCGTGGTCCGTGAGCTCGACCTCGATGCCGCCACCGGCCGTTTACTGAAAGACAAGGAAGATTGACCGATGCGTTTGCTCCTGGTGGAAGACCACGTGCCCCTGGCCGACGAACTGATGGCCGGCCTCAATCGCCAGGGATACGCCGTGGATTGGCTGGCCGACGGTCGTGACGCAGTGCATCAGGGCAGCACCGAACCTTATGACCTGATCATCCTCGACCTCGGTCTACCAGGCGTTCCGGGGCTTGAAGTGCTGGAGCAGTGGCGGTCCGGTGGACTGGCCACGCCGGTGCTGATCCTCACCGCCCGTGGTTCCTGGGCCGAGCGAATAGAAGGGCTCAAGGCCGGCGCTGACGATTACCTGACCAAACCTTTTCATCCTGAAGAACTGCACCTGCGCATCCAGGCGCTGTTGCGCCGTTCCCATGGCCAGGTCAATCAACCGACGCTCAAGTCTGCCGGGCTGCAACTGGATGAAGGGCGGCAATGCGTGACCCGCGACGGTGCGGAGGTCCAGCTGACCGCCGCCGAGTTCCGGTTACTGCGTTATTTCATGCTGCACCCCGAGCAGATCCTCTCCAAAAGCCACCTCGCCGAACATCTCTACGACGGTGAAACCGAGCGCGATTCCAACGTACTGGAAGTCCACGTCAATCACCTGCGGCGCAAGCTCGGCAAGAGCGTGATCGAAACCCGTCGCGGCCAGGGTTACCTGTTCGGCGGGCAAGCGCGGTGAGGTCAATCCAGCGGCGCTTGAGCCTGGGCCTGATCAGCGTGATGGTGGTGGTCGGCCTGATCCTGGCGCAAACTAGTTTGTGGTTGTTCGAAATGGGCCTGCAACGCTACCTCGAAGCCGGATTGCGCAATGACAGCGAGAGCCTGTTATTGGCCCTGGTGCGTGGCCCGCAGGGATTGCAGCTGGATGAGCGACGCCTGTCACCGGCCTATCAACGACCGTTTTCCGGGCATTACTTCCGTATCGATTTTGCCGACAGCCATTGGCGCTCCCGTTCGTTGTGGGACCAGGAACTGCCGCGCCTCGACCATCCCGGCCTGCACAGCAACCTGCAATTGGGCCCGGAAGGGCAGCAGCTGCTGGTACTGCGTTCGGACTATCGTCGCCTCGGCCAGTCGATCTCGATCAGCGTGGCACAGGATTACACGCCAGTGCGCGAGAGCTTCCAGCGGATGCAACAGGTCGGCCTCGCACTTGGGCTGGCGGGGTTGCTGCTGATTCTGGTGTTGCAGCGAATCACCGTGCGCCGTGCCTTGCGACCACTGGAAAAGGCCCGCGAGCAAATCGCCCAGTTGCAACAGGGCCAGCGCTCGCAACTCGACGATCAGGTGCCAGTGGAACTGGAGCCGCTCGTAGCGCAGATCAACCATTTGCTGACCCACACCGAAGACAGTCTCAAGCGTTCACGCAATGCCTTGGGCAATCTCGGTCACGCCTTGAAAACCCCGTTGGCGGTGCTGTTGAGCCTGGCGTCGAGCGAACAACTCGACGCGCATCCGCAACTGCGCAAGATCCTCAAGGATCAGTTAGAGCAGGTGCAGCAGCGGCTCAACCGCGAACTCAACCGCGCTCGCTTGTCCGGCGATGCACTGCCGGGCGCACTGTTTGACTGCGACGCCGAGCTGCCGGGATTACTGGCGACACTGAACATGATTCACGGCGAGCACCTGGACCTGAGCTATCGCGCCCCGACGGGGCTGCAACTGCCGTGGGATCGCGAGGACCTGCTGGAACTGCTGGGCAATCTGCTGGACAACGCCTGCAAATGGGCGGACGCCGAGGTTCGCTTGAGTGTGGTCGAGACCGCGGATGGCTTTGAGCTGAGCGTCGAAGATGACGGGCCGGGCATCCCCGAGGACCGGCGCGATCAGGTGTTCAGTCGTGGCACACGGCTGGATGAGCAGACTGACGGGCATGGTTTGGGGCTGGGTATCGTGCGCGATATCGTCGACACCTGGGGCGGGGTGCTGCGTTTGCAGGAGAGCGAGTGGGGCGGATTGAAAGTGCTGATCGAACTGCCAAAACGCATCTGAAGCCACACCGCAAACCCTGTAGGCGTGAGCCTGCTCGCGATGGCGGCGTGTCAGCCAACATGTTCATCAACTGACACGGCGCTATCGCGGGCAGGCTCGCTCCTGCATTGGTTTATGTGGTGTCAGGCTCAGGTGTGATGAATCTCCCTATCCTTGGTTTCCGGCATGAAGAAAATACCCAGGACCGCCGTCATCACCGCGATCACGATCGGATACCACAGCCCGTAGTAGATATCACCGGTCGCCGCAACCATGGCGAACGCCACCGTCGGCAGAAAGCCGCCGAACCAGCCGTTACCGATGTGGTAGGGCAGCGACATCGAGGTGTAGCGGATGCGCGCCGGGAACAGTTCAACCAGCCAGGCGGCAATCGGGCCGTACACCATGGTCACGTAGATCACCAGGATCGTCAGCAGCAACAACACCATCGGGTAGTTGGTCTTGGCCGGGTCGGCCTTCTCGGGGTAACCAGCCTCTTTGAGGGCGGTAACGAGCGTGGCAGTGAAGGCGTCGTTCTGGGTCTTGAAGTCGGCGGCCGGCACACCGGTGCCCTCGAAACTCTGGATCACTTTCTCACCAATGTGCACCTGCGCAACGGTGCCGGGCTCTGCCTTCACGTTTTCATAGGGGATGGCCCGTTTGGCCAACACAGTCTTGGCCAGGTCGCAGGAGCTGGTGAATTTGGCCTTGCCCACCGGGTCGAACTGGAACGAACACTGGTCGGGATTGGCGATCACCGTCACCGGGTTTTTCTCCTGCGCGATGAACACGTCAGGGTTACCGTACTGGGTCAGCGCGTGGAAGATCGGGAAGTACGTGAGCGCAGCGAGGATGCAGCCGGCCATGATGATGCCTTTGCGGCCGATGCGGTCGGACAGGCTGCCGAAGATCACGAAGAATGGCGTGCCGATCAGCAGCGAGCCGGCGATCAGCAGGTTGGCGGTCTGCGGATCGATCTTCAGCGTCTGCAACAGAAAGAACAGCGCATAGAACTGCCCGGTGTACCAGACCACGGCCTGGCCGGCAGTACCACCGAGCAGGGCCATGATCACGATCTTCAGGTTATCCCAGCGGGCGAATGACTCGGTCAGCGGTGCCTTGGACGACTTGCCTTCAGCCTTCATTTTCATGAACACCGGCGACTCGCTGAGTTGCAGGCGGATATACACTGAGATGATCAGCAGCAGGATCGACAGCAGGAAAGGAATCCGCCAGCCCCAGGCTTCGAAGGCTTCAGTGCCCAGGAGGGTGCGGCAAGCAAGGATCACCAGCAGCGAAAGAAACAGGCCGAGGGTCGCGGTGGTCTGAATCCACGACGTGAAGAAGCCGCGCCTGCCTTTCGGCGCATGTTCGGCGACGTAGGTCGCCGCACCGCCGTATTCACCGCCAAGGGCCAGGCCTTGCAGCAGGCGCAAGGTGATGAGGATGATCGGCGCTGCCACGCCAATGGTCGCGTAACCGGGCAGGAAACCCACCACCGCTGTGGAAATACCCATGATCACAATGGTGATGAGGAAGGTGTGTTTGCGCCCGATCATGTCGCCCAGCCGACCGAACACAATCGCCCCGAATGGCCGCACGGCAAAGCCTGCGGCAAAGGCGAGCAAGGCAAAAATGAAGGAAGTGGTCTCGTTGACGCCGGCGAAGAAGTGCTTGGCGATGATCGCGGCGAGGGAGCCATAAAGGTAAAAGTCGTACCACTCGAACACGGTGCCAAGGGACGAGGCAAAGATGACCTTGCGTTCCTCCTTGGTAATCCCGCGATTGGGCGCACTGCCTGTCGTTGTGTTGTCGATTGCCGCCATGAGTTTTCTCCGTTGTTCTTGTTTTAGGCCGGAGCACCTCTCAATTTTTTGCCGTACCCGGGCCATTGGACACAGACTGACGGCCTCGCATCGCTGCAAGGTTTCATGAAGCATAATCGGCTTTGGGTAGATATCCACTCGCCATCATGAATGAGAAATCGACATGTGCGCAAAATCTGTAGGCGCCGAGCTTGCTCCGGGCAGCGTTCCGACGATGGCGCTGTTTCTGACACATTGATACTGAATGTGTCGGCGCCATCGCCAGCAGGTGGGAGCCCACAGGGGATCAGTGGGACTTAGACCCGGAACTGATCCATCAAACCTTGCTGATGATTGGCCAGGCAGTTAAGCGACTGGCTCACCCGCGCCGATTCATTGGCCTGCCCCGACAGCGACTCGGTCACGTCGCGAATGGTCGCTACGTTGTTGTTGATCTCCTCGGCCACTGCGCTTTGCTCTTCGGCGGCGCTGGCGATTTGCAGGTTCATGTCGCTGATCACGGTCACTGCGTCGCCGATCTGCCGCAGCGCCGTCACGGCCTGCCCAACCTGTTCGACGCTGCCCTGGGCCTGGCGATGACTGTTGCCCATCGAGCCGACCACATCCTGAGTGCCGCTTTGCAGTTGCTCGATCACCAGGCGGGTTTCTTCGACCGACTCCTGGGTGCGCCGCGCCAGGTTGCGCACTTCATCGGCGACCACCGCAAAACCACGCCCGGCCTCACCGGCACGCGCCGCTTCGATCGCCGCGTTGAGCGCCAACAGGTTGGTCTGTTCGGCGATGGCGCGGATGACTTCCAGCACCGAACCGATTTTCTCGCTGTTGGCCGCCAGGCCTTCGACCTGAACCATGGCCGCGCTCATGTCGGCGGCGAGGGTGTCGATGCTGGTGGTCGTGCGGTCAATCACGGACAGACCCTGACGGGTTGCCTGATCAGCATCCTTTGCAGCCTGTGCCGCTTGGGCAGCGCTGCGGGCGACGTCCTGGGCGGTGGCGCTCATTTCGTGGGACGCGGTGGCGACCTGATCCACCTGACGGTATTGCTGCTCCATGCCGGCGCTGGTTTGGGTGGCGATGGCGGACGACTGGTCCGCCGTGCTGCGGGCGTCCTGCACCGAGCGTTTCACTTCGGCAATGATCGGTTGCAGCTTGTCGAGGAAACGGTTGAACCCGCCGGCCAACTGCCCCAGTTCGTCCTGTTTGTCGTAGGCCAGGCGGCGGGTCAGATCGCCTTCACCGCTGGCAATGTCTTCAAGCATGTGCGCCACGCCGAGGATCGGTTTGGTCACGCTGCGCGCCATCAGCCACACCAGCAACAGGCCGATCAATGCGGCCAGCACGCCCAGGCCGAGTTCGGTCAGGGTGCCGGCGGTGTTGCTGTCATCGAGTTGTTTTTTCAGGCGTTCGGCAGGGCCGACCAGCACTTTCTCCGGCACGTCGAGCAACACGCCCCAGGCTTTGCCGTCCGGAATCGGCTGGAACGGCGCCAGCACTTTCAGTTGTTGGTCGCTGTGCAGGGTGCTGGTCTTGCTGCTGGTGGCGAGCAGGCGCATCAGCTCGGCGCCGCTGGTCTTGTCCACGGTTTCCAGGCGCTGGTTGAGCTTGCTCGCGTCCGTGCTGTAACCGGCCAGCAAACCGGCCGGGCTGACGATGCTGACGCTGGTCTGGCCGTCATAGAGTTTCTTGCTCGCGCTCTGGCTGAGGGTTTGCAGGCTATTGAGGTTGATATCCACCGACAGCGAAGCGATGACCTTGCCGTTGACCATCAGCGGGAACACGATGCTGGTCATCAGCACGTTCTGGCCGTCGATCACATAAAAGTAGGGTTCGATCACGCAGGGCTTGAGGCTGGTACGCGGGCAGGTGAACCAGGCGTTGGCCGCCTCGCCGCTGGGACCGGTGCGGGTGTCGGCGATGTCGCTTTCCGGCAAGGGCATGGAAGACAGCTTGCCCGGCGTCGGTTGCGACCAGTACAAGGCGAAGCGACCCTTTTCGTTACTGCCGACCTCGCTCTGATCGGCGAACAGTTCATCCTTGCCGTCCAGCCCGTTGGGTTCGAACACCAACGACAAACCGAGCAATTGCGGATTGGCTTGCAGCGCCGACTTGACCTGACGGGTCAGGTCTTCGCGCAGGTCGAAGGCATCGAGAAAGCGTTTCTCGGCCTGGTCGCGCAGAAACAGCACCTGCCGCGAAAAGCCGTGGCCATATTGATAGGCGTCCATGAACTGCTGGCGAATGACCAGCGCCTGGTTTTCACCCTGGGATTCGATCCGCGCCTGAGCCGCTTCAGTCAGCATCTCCATGCTCGAGGCTTTCACCAACTCGGAGCTGTGCTCCATGCGATACAGCGAAAGACCCACCAGCAGGGTCACGATGCCTGCCAGGCACAGCCCGGCCAGCAGGGTGATTTTCCATTGGATGGAAAGTTGTCTGAGCGACATGGAGACGTCCTTATTCGATAAATATCTGAGACTTTGCACTGTAACGGCCAGAACTCAGCTTTCTTTACGCCAAAACGTACACAGGCTTGTCCTGGCTTTGACAAGGCGGCAGCGGTCCGGCAAAGTGCGCGCCCTTCTAATAAGACCCATTCTTTAACCCGCTGGTGACTCATGCAGACGCCCGGCCGGACTCTTTTCGCTTGTCTGGAGTAACGAAATGAATGCAGTAATTGCCGCTGTCGGCATCATGCTGATACTCAGCCTGTCCCGCGTGCATGTGGTGATCGCGCTGATCGTCGGTGCTTTGGTGGGCGGTTTGACCGGTGGTCTGGGGATCGATGCGACGCTGAAAGCCTTCAACAGTGGCCTCGGCGGCGGGGCGACGGTGGCGTTGTCCTATGCGTTGCTCGGTGCTTTCGCGGTGGCCATTGCCAAGTCCGGCATGGCCCATGCCCTGGCCGACAAGGCCTTGGCCATGGTCGATCGCCAGCACGCCACAGGCGGTGGTCAGGTCAAGTGGTTGTTGATCGGCCTGCTGTGGGTGGTGGCCATTGCCTCGCAGAACATCTTGCCGATACATATCGCCTTCATTCCCTTGCTGGTGCCGCCGCTTCTGTATGTCCTGACCAAGTTGCAACTGGATCGCCGGTTGATCGCCTGCGTCATTACCTTCGGCCTGATCACTCCGTACATGTTCCTGCCGGTGGGTTTCGGCAACATCTTTCTCAATGAAATCCTGCTGGCCAACGTTGCGCGCAGCGGCGTTGACATCAGCGGCATCAACGTCACCCACGCCATGGGTATTCCGGCGCTGGGCATGGTCACGGGCTTGTTGATCGCGTTTTTCAGCTACCGCAAGAAGCGTGTCTACGACCTGAAGAAAATCGAGCAAGTCGAGCAGGTGGCGGTGCAGTACAACCCGTTGAGCCTGCTGGTGGCCGGTGTGGCGATTGCGGCAGCCTTCATTATCCAGTTGCTGCTGGACTCGATGATCATTGGGGCGCTGGCGGGTTTCCTGATCTTCTCGGTCTCGGGCATCGTCAAATGGCGCGACACCGACGATCTGTTCACCGAAGGCATGAAGATGATGGCAATGATCGGCTTCATCATGATTGCAGCCTCCGGGTTTGCCGAAGTGATGAAGGCCACCGGTGAAGTGCAAACGCTGGTCGAATCGTCGGCGGCGTACATCAATCACAGCAAGGGTGTGGGCGCCTTGTTGATGTTGCTGGTAGGTTTGCTGGTGACCATGGGAATCGGTTCGTCGTTCTCCACCGTGCCGATCCTGGCGGCGATCTTCGTGCCGCTGTGCGTGCAACTGGGCTTCAGCCCTTTGGCGATCGTGTGCATCGTCGGCACCGCCGGCGCCCTTGGTGACGCCGGGTCGCCAGCCTCGGACTCGACCCTCGGCCCGACCTCCGGCCTGAACATCGACGGCCAGCATCACCACATCTGGGACACCGTGGTCCCGACCTTCCTGCACTACAACCTGCCGCTGCTGGCGTTTGGCTGGGTGGCCGCGATGGTGCTGTAACCCCGATACCCCTGTAGGAGCGAGCCTGCTCGCGATAGCGGTACATCAGACACATTAATGTTGAATGTGCTGACGCCATCGCGAGCAGGCTCGCTCCTACAGGGGATCTCCAGTGTTTCCAATGATCGCGTTCAACTTTTGACCCGGCGTGCCGTTAAAGCCTTTACCCACGCCAACAAAATCAAAAGAGTGAACGTCATGCGCATGAGCCTGAAGGCTAAAGTCCTGTCCCTTGCCGTCCTCCCGGTGTTGCTCTTCGCGCTGGTCATCAGCCTGACCACGTTGTTCATCCTGCAGGGCCAGGCCCGCCATGAAGTCGAGGAAACCCGCGAGCGCCTGCTCAGCGATGCCAAGGCGACCCTGCAAAGCTATGTTGCCGTGGCCATGACCACCATCAAGCCGCTGTACGACGCTGCCGCTCAAGGCGACGACGCCGCACGGGCCCAGGCGATCAAGTTGCTGTCGAACATCAGCTACGGCAAGGACGGTTACTTCTTCGGCTACGACTCCAACACCGTGCGCCTGTTCAAGGCCAAGGATCCGGAAGGCGTGGGCAAGAGCTTCAAGGACAATCGCGACCCGAACGGTGTCTACGTCAACCGCGATCTGGTGAAAGTCGCCAAGGAAGGTACGCATTACCTGCAATACAGCTCGCCGCTGCCGGGCAACAACCAGGTGCTGGTGCCCAAACTCGGCTACACCGAATACCTGCCCAAGTGGGACATGGCGGTGGGTACGTCGGTCAACCTCGACGGCATCGAAGCGCAAGTCGCGGTGGTCGAGGCCAAGGTTCAGGAGCGCGTGCAAGGCGTGGTGCTGAGCATTGTCGGCGTGGCGGTGGTGGTGCTGTTGCTGATCGCTGCGGCCGGGATGCTGTTGGCCAACACCATTCTGCGTCCGCTGAATCTGATGAAAGCCAACCTCGACGACATCGCGGCGGGCGAGGGCGACCTGACCCGTCGCCTGACCATCACCAGCCAGGACGAACTGGGCGAACTGGCCGGCTCGTTCAACCGTTTTGTCGACAAGATCCATGGCTTGGTGCGCCAGATCACCGAAATGACCTCGCAACTGACCGGGCTGGTGACTCAGGTGTCCGACCAGGCCAACCGTTCGGACCAGGCCATGGAGCGCCAGCGTCACGAAACCGATCAGGTCGCCACGGCGATCAATGAAATGTCCGCCGCCGCCCAGGAAGTGGCCAAGAGTGCGCAAAACGCGGCGGTGGCCGCCCAGCAGACCGACGAAGAGGGCCAGGCCGCCAAGCGTGTGGTGGCCGGCAGCATCGTCAAGATTCATGCGCTGGTGGATGACATTCGCAGCAGCGGCGTATCGCTCGACAGCCTGCAAAAAGACGTATCGTCGATCGTCAGCGTGCTCGGGGTGATCCGCTCGATTGCCGAGCAGACCAACCTGCTGGCGCTCAATGCCGCCATCGAAGCGGCCCGCGCTGGTGAGGCGGGGCGCGGGTTTGCGGTGGTCGCCGATGAAGTACGGGCACTGGCCAGTCGTACGCAAATCAGCACCCAGGAAATCCAGGGCATGATCGACCGTTTGCAGGCTGGCACCCAGTCGGCGGTGGAAGCCATGCGCCGCTCCAGCGAGGCCGGTGACGGTACGTCGGCGCAGGCCAACGAGGCGGGCGCCTCGCTCGACACCATGGCGCAGTTGATCGCCACCATCAATTCGATGAACGCCCAGATCGCCAGCGCCGCCGAAGAGCAGACCGCCGTGGCCGAAGAGATCAACCGCAGCGTGCATCAGATTGCGGTGGCGGTGGATAACGTTGCCGATGAAACCCAGCTGGGTGCGCAGACCTCGCGCAGCCTGGCGGACCTGGGCCAGCGGTTGGGCAGTCTGGTCGGACAGTTCCGGATCTGACGGTACAGACACCAAACCTGTGGGAGCCTGCTCGCGATAGCGGTACATCAGACACATCAATGTTGAATGTGCTGACGCCATCGCGAGCAGGCTCGCTCCTACAGGGTCAGGGCCTATCCCAGTAAGGCACTTCGCCAAAGCACTCAACAAAGTAATCAATCACCGTCCTGACCTTCACCGACAAGCGTCGGCTGCCCGGCCAAAGCACAGCGATTTGTTGTGGTTCAAAGCTGTTGGATACCTGATAGTTCCTCAGCACCGGCACCAGCGTGCCGTTGCGCATCGCCTCACCGATCAACCACGACGGAAACATCACCAGCCCCAAGCCCTGTTCGGCGGCTTGCGTCAGGGTGTCGGCGTGGTTGCCGGTGATCGGCCCTTTCACCGAGTACGGCGTCCACTGTTGCTGGCCCTTGCGGAAAAACCAGCGTTGCAGCCCGGACACGCCTTTGTAGGCCAGGCACTGATGTTTGGCGAGGTCGTCAGGATGCTGCGGCGTGCCGTGGCGTTCCAGGTAAGCGCGACTTGCCGCGACCTGAAAGCGCTGGGGCGCCAGAACCCGCGCCTGCATGCTGGAGTCGTGCAGCGGGCCGATGCGAAACAGCAGGTCTGCGCCTTCCTGCAAGGGTGCGACGTAGCTGTCGGTCTGCTGGATATCCAGTTGCAGTTTCGGATAGCGCGCACACAACTGCCCCAGCCACGGCGTCAGATGCCGCTGGCCGAACACCACCGGCGCATTGATCCGCACCAGCCCGCTTGGTTCGCTTTGCTGTTCCTGCAACGCCTGTTCGGCTTCCTCCAGTTGCACCAGCACCAATCGCGCGTGATCACCCAGCACTCGCCCGGCCTCGGTGGGCGTCACGGCGCGGGTGTGACGGTAGAGCAATTGCTGGCTGAGGGCCTGCTCCATCAGTTGGATCTGTCGGGAAATTGAAGAGGGCGCCAGGCCCTCACGGCGGGCGACTTCGGAAAAACTACCATGGTCGAGTACCGCGACAAACAGCCGAAGTGCCTTGAATCCCAGTTCGTTCAGGCCGTGCATGGTGAGTCCTGCTGTGCGATTTACGCAAAAGTGTTGTCTGGATGCTGCCATTTATCGCACACCAACGCCAACCGATAATTGTGGGTGCGGGCAAGCCCGCTCCCACAAGGGTTCCGTGTTTCTCCGATGATAGGTGTTCCTCTATGCAATCTTCTTTAATCGACGACGTCAGCGTTGTCACCACGCCCACAAGCAAACCCGGGTTGCGGCTGTTGCTGCTGCCGCTGGTGATTCTGGCCGGTATGGGCCTGTCCGTGGAGGCCGGTGTGCTGGGGCCGTTGGGCGTACAGGTCGGTCACTTGTGGGCGACCTTGAGCATTTTCGGTGTCGGCTCGGCGATCCTGTTTTTCCTGTTGCTGCTCAGCGGCCCTCAAAAGGGGCCGGTCCTGAGCGAGCTGCCGCGCTGGCAATTGATTGGCGGTTTTCTCGGGCCGATCTATGTGGTTGTGCTGACGCTGGCTACGCCGCATATCGGTATTGCGATGACCATGATCGCGATTCTTTCCGGGCAGGTTGGCAAAAGTGTGCTGATTGACCATTTCGGCTGGTTCGGCGCCACCCCTAAAAAGGTCAACGCTGAACGCTGGCTGGCCTTGCTGCTGATTGTTGTGGCGCTTGTTCTGATTGCTCGGGGGTGATGATGAATCTGATTATTTTGTTGGCGGTGGTCGTGGCGGCTGGCGCGGTTTTGAGTGTGCAAGCGGCGATTAATGGGCGTTTGGGAGAGACGGTCGGTGTGTTGCGCAGCAGTTTGCTGACCTTCGTGGTGGGCGCGGTGCTGACCGGGTTGCTGATTGTGTTTTTCGAACCGGCTCATGCGGTGAGCCTGCTCGAGGTGCCGAAGTGGCAGCTCGGCGGGGCGCTGTTTGGGGTGGTCTACATGATGGTCATGGTCGGCGCGGTGCCGCGGGTGGGGACTGCGGTGGCGACAGTGGCGGTGATTGTCGGGCAGTTGGGGATGGGGATGTTGATCGATAATTTTGGCTGGTTGGGGAATCCAGCTATCGAGTTGTCGGGGGGGCGGGTGTTGGCCATGGTGTTTTTGGGCTTGGCGCTTGTGTTCATGTATCGCAGTAGTCGGCGTGCGGTTTGACCTTGGCGGCCTCTGGGCCGACCAGGCTCTTGGTTGATTGTCTACATATCCGTTGCTGCGGTGACGGCGGCTGGCCTGTTGAGTGCTGAAAGCCTGGGTGTACGCCGTTTCCCTATAGGGAGCCTGCCTGCTGGCGATAGCGGCCTCCCGGCCAGCCAATCTCTTCCAGCTTTACCCCTGCCAACTCCTACACTGGTAAAACGGGCCATCAACCCAACCCACGACGACCACCACAAAAGGAGTCAGCTCCATGACCGATGAACGTAAATGCGACTGCCCAAAATGCAACTGCAAGCTCGGTGAGCATCCGATCGTGCGGCACGGCAAGCACTATTGCTGTGAAGCCTGCGCCAAGCATCACGAGCACGGCGAAGAGTGCAGCCATCAAGGCTGCAAGTGCGCCCACTGACCACTGCGACACTCAGGAAAAGTGGAGCTTGATCAGGCTCCACTTCCAGTTGATCGCCGCCAGCCGCTAATTCGCCGGCCGCCATTTGACGTTTTCCACGCCGAATTTTTCAGCCATCGGTTTGCTGGTCTTCTGTACCTTTTCACGGCCAAAACGCGGGATTCTTCCGATCCCTGCGTCACAACTCGCCCAATGCCAGGCCTCGGCGTTGTCCATTTTCTCCAGACGGATGATGAACGACTTGGGGGCGCCATGAAGGGTGTACTCAATGACGAAAAGTTTTGCGTTGTTCATAAAGCCCTACTTCCTCCCTGTTGTACTTAGAAGGATCGCGGGCCACCGGGAAAATTCAGTCGGATTGTCAGGCGGTTGCCGTCACTGGCGGCATCTGCGTCGCATCGTTACCATGGTATGTCCCCCCAACCCCAATGATCATTGACCATGGCCCTTGCCGCCCCGCCCGATCTGAGTGATACCGATGTGCCGGTGCAACCGTTGGCGCGCACTTACCCGCGCGGGTTGTTCATCGAACCGCATGAGCATGTCTGGGGGCAATTGCTGTACGCGATGAGCGGGGTGATGTGGGTCGAAACGCCGCATGAAGCGCTTGTGGTGCCGCCGCAACGCGCCGTGTGGTTGCCGCCGGGCGTACCTCACGGGATTCGTGTGGTGTCGGACCTGCAAATGCGCAATATCTATCTGCGCCCATCCCTGGCCGCGACGCTGGATGACAGCGTGCAGGTGATCGAGGTGGGCGGGTTATTGCGCGAATTGATCGTGGGCCTGGTGGAGGAGGGCCACGACGGTGCTCCCGAGTATTATGAAGCGTTGGTGGGCCTGGCGTTGCTGGAGCTCAAGCGGGCCAGGCGCTCGCTGCTGAAGATACCGCTGCCGGACGATTCCGACCGGCGTTTGATGAATCTCTGTCAGGTCGTCATGGCCCAGCCATCACTGGATATTCCTTTCGAACAACACGCCGAAAACGCCGGTGCCAGCGTGCGTACCCTGGCGCGGTTGTTCAAGGATGGCCTGGGCATGGGTTTCGCCGAGTGGCGGCGGCAGGTGCAACTGGCGATGGCGGCGGCGGAGTTGATCCAGGGTGTGCCGGTCAGTGCGATTGCCCGGGAACTGGGCTATTCGCCCAGCAGTTTCAGCGACATGTTCCGTCGGGCGCTGGGCGTCGCGCCTTCGCAGTATTCAGCCAGCCAACGCCAAGGTTGAGTCGAGCCGGGGTTTGGCCGAAATTCAGAAGCACTTGGCCGGCGTTCGCGGTCCTCCCTCTTTAGACTCCAGGCATACCTCAATCGCCCACGGAGTCTGCCATGAGCTACTTCATTTCATTGGTTATCGGGCTGGGTGTCGGCCTGCTCTACGGCGCCCTGGATTTTCGTTCGCCCGCGCCACCGGCCATTGCGCTGATAGGCCTGCTCGGCATGCTCGCCGGTGAAAAACTCTGGCCGATGGGCCGGCAGTTGGTCGCTGGCTGGATCTCCTGAAAACCGCTTCGCCTACTCGATGGATACATTCATGAAAGCATTACAGTTCGACAAAACCGGCGACCTCGCGGCCCTGCGCTACGTCGACGTGCCGACGCCCGTTGCCGGTGCGGGTGACGTCCTGGTGGAGATCAAGGCCGCCGGCCTCAATCCCAGCGACGTGAAGAACGTTTTGGGACGCTTTCCGTACACCACGCTGCCGAGGATTCCCGGCCGTGATTTTGCCGGCGTCGTGGTGCAAGGCCCGCAAGCGCTGCTTGGGCAGGAGGTTTGGGGAACGGGACGTGAATTGGGCTTCTTCGCCGATGGCTCCCATGCGCAGTTCGTCAAACTGCCGGCCAATGGAGTCGCCCTCAAACCGACGCATTTGAGCTTCGCTCAAGCCGCCAGCCTGGGCGTGCCCTACACCACGGCGTGGGATGCACTGGAGCGCAGCCTGGTGAGTGCCGAAACCCGTTTGCTGGTGATCGGTGGCGGGGCGGTGGGCAGTGCCGCGCTGGCACTGGCGAAAGTCCGGGGTGCAAAGCTGCTGGCGGCGGCGCGTCGGCCGGAGCAGGTCAAGGACTTGCAGGCCCAGGGTTATCAAACGCTGCAACTGGATAAACCCGAGGATCTGGGTGCGCAAGTGAACGCTGTGTTCACGGGTGGCGCCGATGTGATCTTCGACACCACCGGTTTCTGGCTGCCAGCCTCCGTTTCGGCGTTGGCCACGTTCGGGCACATTGCAATCATCGCCGCGCCAGTCGATGGCATGGTGCAGTTGCCGGCGCTGGCGCTGTATCGCAAGGGCGGTTCGGTGGTGGGGATCAACTCGTTGTTGTATGGCGTGCAGGCCTGTGCGGCGATGCTCGATCAGTTCGGCAAGTTCTTCGATCAGGACTTGTTGCCGTTGCCTCAGGGGCTGTTCGAATCGCCATTGGCAGAAGGACTGGAGCGTTACGCGGAGGTGAATCAGGGCAGTGGCGACAAGGTGATTCTGTTGCCGTAAGTCGATCCTTCAAAATGGGGTTGGTATAAACTCCTCGCATTATTTTGCGAGGTGCCCCCTGATGAGCGAGCCGATCCGCCTGACCCAATACAGCCACGGCGCTGGCTGTGGCTGTAAGATTTCCCCCCAGGTACTGGAAGTGATTCTGGCCGGCAGCGGCGCGCAGAACCTGGACCCGAAACTGTGGGTCGGCAATGCCTCGCGCGATGATGCGGCGGTGTACGCCATCGATGAAGAACGTGGCGTGGTGTCGACCACGGATTTTTTCATGCCGATCGTCGACGATCCGTTCGATTTCGGCCGCATTGCCGCCACCAATGCCATCAGCGATATCTACGCCATGGGCGGCGATCCGTTGATGGCGATTGCGATCCTCGGCTGGCCGGTCAACGTACTGGCGCCGGAAGTTGCCAGGGAAGTGATTCGTGGTGGTCGTTCGGTGTGTGACGAGGCGGGTATTGCACTGGCCGGCGGCCACTCCATCGACGCGCCGGAACCCATCTTCGGCCTGGCCGTCACCGGCCTCGTGGAAAAGCGCCACATGAAGCGCAACGACACCGCCACCGCCGGTTGCCTGCTGTACCTGACCAAACCCTTGGGCATCGGCATCCTCACCACTGCCGAGAAGAAGGGCAAGTTGCGCACCGCCGATATCGGCCTGGCACGCGACTGGATGTGCACCCTGAACAAACCCGGCAGCCGCTTCGGCAAACTCGAAGGCGTGACCGCGATGACTGACGTCACCGGTTTCGGCCTGCTCGGGCATCTGGTGGAAATGGCCGACGGCAGCCACCTGACCGCGCGCATCGTATACGACCGGGTGCCACGTTTGCCGGGCGTCGAGTATTACCTCGAACAAGGCTGCGTTCCCGGCGGCACCTTGCGCAATTTCGACAGCTACGCCAGCAAACTCGGGCGCCTGCAGGAACTGCACAAACGCGTGCTGTGCGATCCGCAAACCAGCGGTGGCCTGTTGATCGCAGTCACCCCCGAAGGCAATGGCGAATTCCTCAAGGTCGCCGCCGAGTTGGGCCTGAACCTGGCGCCGATCGGCGAACTGGTTGAGCGACAGAGCAACGCGGTCGAGGTGTCTTGATGTCTGTCGACTACACCGATTACCGCGACATCTTCCTCAACGACCGGCCGATGATGGATGCCCGTGCGCCCGTCGAATTTGCCAAGGGCGCGTTTCCCGGTGTGATCAACCTGCCGCTGATGAACGATCACGAGCGGCAGCGGATTGGCACCTGCTACAAGCAACACGGCCAGCAAGCCGCCATCGAACTGGGTCATCAATGGGTGTCCGGCGCCATCAAGGCCGAACGCATCCAGGCCTGGGCGGATTTCGCCCGGGCGCATCCCGATGGGTATTTGTATTGTTTTCGTGGCGGTTTGCGTTCGCAGATCGTCCAGCGCTGGCTCAAGGACGAGGCGGGTATCGATTATCCGCGCGTCGGGGGCGGCTACAAGGCCATGCGTACGTTCCTGCTGGACACCGTCGACCAGGCCGTCACCCATTGCGATTTCGTTTTACTGGGCGGCATGACCGGCACCGGCAAAACCGAAGTGCTGACGCAATTGAACAACGGGCTGGACCTTGAGGGTTACGCCAACCATCGCGGCTCAAGCTTCGGCAAACGCGCCACCGGCCAACCGTCGAATATCGATTTCGAGAATCGCCTGGCCGTGGATCTGCTGAAAAAACGCGCCCATGGCCACGAACAATTCGTCCTGGAGGACGAGAGTCGCGCTATAGGCAGTTGTGCGCTGCCGCTGCCGCTGTATCAGGGCATGCAGCAATTTCCGATGGTCTGGCTCGAAGACAGCCTGCAAGGGCGAGTCGAGCGGATCCTGCGCGATTACGTGGTGGACTTGTGTGCCGAGTTCATCGCTGTGCATGGCGACGAAGGTTTTGCGCTGTTTTCCGAACGTTTGCTGGCGAGCCTGAACAATGTGCAGAAGCGTCTTGGCGGTGAGCGGCACCGGCGGATGCTGCTCTTGATGGAAGATGCATTGGCCGAGCAGGGGCGCAGCGGCGCGGTGGATTCGCACCGGGGCTGGATCGAAGGGTTGCTGGTCGAGTATTACGATCCGATGTACGTTTTTCAGCGGGAGAAGAAGGGCGCGCGGATCGAGTTTGTCGGGGAGCGGGGGGCAGTTATCGAGTACTTGCAGGAGCGGGTGAGTCAGCGAGGGTAAGGATGCTCATTCCGGCTTCATCGCTAGCAGCTAGCTGCTCCAACAGGGGATTTGTGTCTTTCACTGAACCTGTGTGGGAGCTAGCTGCCTGCTAGCGATGAAGCCAGCGCAGACACTGCAAAACTCAAGTCGGGCAAGTCTCCTGCCCGTTATCCAGCCCCTGCTTGTAGACATGGCTTTGCAGGCTGGCCTTGCCGTTGTGCCAGGTCAACGTCAGCACGTACAGCGAATCAAAGTCACTGGATTCCCAATCTTCGGTGATCTTCTGCTTCTTGCCGACAGCTTCCCCGGCGACCTTGTTGATCAGCTCCGGCAGATAGCCGTGGGACCAGGCGGTGTAGATCACCGAGTTGTGGTACTTGTCGTGGAGCAGTTCATCGGCCAGGTCGCTGGTGTCGTTGGCCGAGTATTTGATGTTCACCGGCAACCCGAGCTTGATCGCGCTGGGGCTGATGGTCATCAACGGGCGGATGTAGCTGTAGGAGTTGTCCAGCTCACCTTCCTCGACATTGCGCGTCGGGTTGGCGGCAAACACATAGTCGGCCTTGCCGAATTTATCCGGAAGCAACGTCGCCAGATCGATCGCCCGGTTCAGGCCCTGGCAGTTGAGCTGGCCCAGGCCACCGGCGGGTTTTTCGGCGTGGCGCAGGAACACCAGCGTCTGAGTGCCGTCCGCCGATTGGGCGCGGCTTTCGCGGGACTCGAGCAACATGAACAACGCGCCAGCTGCCAGCAGGGCGGGCAGGAATATATAGGCGCGATGTTTGACGCGATTGGCGAGTTTCAGAAAATTCTTCATTGAAAAAAGGGTTCTTCAGCGTATTGGGTTAAGGCTGACAAACCTTTACACCGCGACGTTTCCTGAGTCGGGTGTTTTCCATGTCGTGAAGCCGGTCCGTTTCAAAGGGGCAGTGCTCAGAGTCCTCTGAAGCCCATTGGTTCGATTCCGGCCGAGAGCGCAGCAATCTACCGGTAACCTTCAGCGAGTTGGAGTGAAGGTTATCGACAGGATGTTGCGGATTTATGGACACCCTACACGGAAGGCCCGAAAGCACACTGTGATCTGCATCGATCTCTACCATCAGCGTTATTGATGGCGCTAACGGTCTCAATCCGTGTGATCTCCATTATGATCGGCATTCTCAATTTTCTCGTGGATCCAACCCATGACCGATTTGTCTGCGTTCCCCATCACTCAAAAATGGCCGGCCCAGTATCCGGAGTGGATTCAGCTGTACTCCTTGCCGACCCCCAACGGCGTCAAGGTCTCGATCATGCTCGAAGAAATCGGCCTGCCTTATGAGCCGCATCGCGTTGGCTTCGACACCAATGATCAGATGTCCCCGGAGTTCCTGTCGTTGAACCCCAACAACAAGATCCCGGCCATCCTTGATCCCCACGGACCAAACGGCCAGCCGTTGGCGCTGTTCGAGTCTGGGGCGATCCTGATTTACCTGGCGGACAAGAGTGGGCAACTGCTGGCCCAGGAAGGGGCGACTCGCTACGAAACCCTCCAGTGGCTGATGTTCCAGATGGGCGGGATCGGTCCGATGTTCGGTCAACTCGGTTTCTTCAACAAATTCGCCGGCAAGGACTACGAAGACAAGCGTCCGCGTGACCGTTATGTCGAGGAAAGCCGGCGCCTGCTCAGTGTCCTCGATAAACGTCTGGAAGGGCGTGACTGGATCATGGGCGAACGCTACACCATCGCCGATATCGCGACGTTCCCGTGGATACGCAACCTGATCGGCTTTTATGAGGCCGGTGATCTGGTCGGCATCCAGAATTTCCCGAACGTCACCCGCGTACTTGAGAAATTCCTGGCGCGGCCAGCGGTGAAGCGCGGGTTGGAAATCCCGAAACCCGTCACCAACTGATCCCTGTAGGAGCGTGCCTCGCGAAAAACCTGAAAGCACCGCGAGCTGTCAGGCTGACAGCGTTATCGTTAACGATCATCGCGAGCAGGCTCGCTCCTACAATGGATTTTCAGTGAGTCAGGGACAGTTAAAAAACGGCCGAATCCCGTGATGACTGAAATACCGCTCAATCACCTTCGGATCGGAACTCGTCTCGGCAATCGCCACATAGGTATCGGGCCGCAACAGATAAAAGCCGTTGCGCCCCAGGCCTGCCGTTTCAAATGCCGGTCGCCAGTCGAATAGGTGGAGCGGCAAATGATGCTCGTTGCACCAGGCGATCATCTCGTCGCTGGTGTCGCCATACACATGCACCTGCCAGCCCGGACACTTCAGCGATTCGAAATTGTCGCCCTCGCCATCGTGCGCCCAGGGCAGGCGGTCGCCACCGTGGACGTGTCCGGCAACGCCCGTGCTCAATGGCATACCCCGGTAGTTCAGGGTGATTTGCGACACGGTGCGAAAGAGGAATTCGCGGGAGGTTTCAAACAAAGCCATTTTCGGAATCAGGAACGGCGCCAGGCGCGTGCGCAGCAGGTCGGCGATGCGGCCTTCGGCGGTGGCGAACGTGAAGACCCGGTCGGTGGTGACCACCAGCTTGCGGGCAAAGGCGATGCGCTCGGTTTCGTAGGTGGCGAGCAATTTGGCGTCGGCACCACCGCTCAATACGGCCGCGAGTTTCCAGGCCAGGTTAATTGCATCGCCAATCCCGGTATTCATGCCCTGGCCCCCGGCGGGGCTGTGCACATGGGCGGCGTCGCCCAGCAAAAACGCGCGACCGGTGCGGAAGTGATCCGCCACCCGATGATGCACGCGATAAGTCGAGAACCAGTTCACTTGCTCGACCTTCACCTTCATGTGCTCGATGGCCTGGCGGCTGACGTCTTCGAATCGCAGGGTTTCGGCGTGCTCGGCGCGTTCGTCTCGCACCGTGCCAATCAAGCGCGCACGGCCATGACCGTCTAACGGGAACACGGCGAGGAAATCCGCTTCATCGAGATCCAGGTGCAGTTCGCCGTTGGCCGTCGGCCCGCGGGTCTGCACGTCGGCAACATAGAAAATCTGCTGATAAGTGCCGCCGGGAAACCCGGTGTCGAGGGTTTTGCGCACGATTGAACGAGCGCCGTCGCAACCGGCCAGATAACAGGCCTGACAGGTTTCATGCTGGCCGTCGGGCAGGCGCAACGTGGCGGTGATGTCATCGCCGGTTTCCTCGAAACCGAGCAGCTCAGTGTCGCGCTCGACGGTGATGCCGAAGGTAGCGAGGCGTTCGATCAGCAGCCGTTCGTGTTCATCCTGGGGGAATATTTCGAGGAACGCGTAGGGCGTGAGGCCTTCGCCGATGTGGCTCAGCGGCAGGCGCGCGACAGCGTTGCCCTTGACCCAGAAATTGGCCGCCGCTACGCGGTGGCCTCTTTCGACGATCGCGTCGGCAAGGCCGAGCTGGCGATACAACTCCAGCGTCCGCGCCTGCACGGCCAACGCTCGGGACGTGGTTCCGGGTGTCGAGGTTTTGTCGAGAATCCGCACGCGGATTCCCAGTGTGCTCAGCCACAGTGCCAGTACCAGCCCGGTCGGCCCGGCGCCGATGATCAACACGTCGCTACGCTGCATGAGCCTGTCCTCCTTTCCGTGTGCAGCAAGTATGGTCCAGCCTTGCGGGGCGGCCAGATTGGCCGCCAAACGGAAATGAGCGACAGGCAATGCATTCAGCGATCAGAAGTCGATCGTGCCCGACAACTTCGCTGTCCGTGGTTCACCTTGGGTCAGGAAGCCGCCCTGGGCCGATTCCCAGTACGCCTTGTTGGCCACGTTCTCGACGTTGAAGCGCAAGGTCACGTCTTTTTCCTGGACCTTGAAGGCGTAACGCGCGCCGGCGTCGAAGCGGTTCCAGGTCGGCAGGCTGAGGTTGTTCGCCGCATCGGCGTACTGGCCGCCGGTACGCAACATCCGCCCGTTGAGGGCAACGCCTTGCAGGCCGGGGACATCCCAATCGACGCTGGCGTTGAACTGGAAGGTCGGTACGCCGATGGCGTGGTTGCCGTCGTTGAGGCCGTCCTGGGTTTTCTTCAGTTCGGTGTCCATGACCGTCACACCACTGAGCAAGCGCAGGCCTTCGAGCGGCTCACCGAAGATGTTGAGCTCCACACCTTTGTTCACCTGCTCACCGTCGTGAATGAACGCTGCCGTGGTGTCGTCGATGGCCTGGGTGTAGCCATCGGCCGGTTGCTCGATGCGATACACGCCGAGCGTGGCGCCATAGGTGCCCATGTCGACTTTCACGCCGGCTTCGATCTGTTTGGAACGCGCCGGTGAAAAGGCTTCGTTGCCGTTGACCACCACACGCGAGCCGGCAGTGGTCGGTGCAATCGGACCCTCAGCCAGGCCTTCGATGCGGTTGGCATAGAACGACACGTGTTCCCACGGCTTGAACACGATGCCGTAGACCGGGGTGGTGATCGACTTGTCATAGTTGGAGGTGCGCGGCCCGGAACCATAGGCGTAGTTCTGCACCACCAGTTGCTGGCGCCGCACGCCGACGGTCACCAATAACCGGTCATCCATGAAGCCCAGGGTGTCGGAAGCTGCGCCACTGCGGGCGAAGGTTTTGCCGGTGATGCCGGGATCATGCAAGTCGCCGCCGGAGAAGCCGGGCTGGGGCGCCGGCACGTCCACCGGGTGATAGATGTTGTTCGGGTATTGAGTCAGGTCAAAATCGAAGGCGTTGCGCTGTTGGGTCCAGACACCGGCCAGGCCAATGTTGAGTTGGTGGGTGACCGGGCCGGTGGCGAACCTGCCACGCAGGCCACCCATGGCGCTGGAGTTGTCCTCATCGTGGGGAATGAACGAGCCGGAGGTGGTGGAGCTGCCATCGTTACCGACCAGGGTGGTGCCGTCGTAGTTGCCGACCTCGCGGGTGTGCTTGGCGCCGGCAGCGACATAGGCCGTCCAGCTCTCGTTCAGGTCGTACTCGGCGCGCAGCATGCCGAAGGTGTCTTCGATCTGGCTGAAGCCCCACTTCTGCGCGTAGTTGGTGTCGGCCGATGGCGCATCCGGGATGTGCGTGGTGTTGCCCAGGTTCACCGAGCTGCGGCCCGCGTTGATGCGTTCCTTGGAATAGATGAAGTCGCCGGAAATGCGCAGGGCATCGCCGCGGTAGTCCAGGCCGATGGCGAACAGCTTGGAGCGCTGGTTTTCATCGTCGATGGCGGTGTCGCCTTCGCGCTGGGACAGGTTGATTCGTGCGCCAAAGCGGTTGTCTTCGCCAAAGCGCTGACCGACATCGATGTGCTCGCCGATGCGGCCGTCATCGCTGATGTCCATGGTGAAGCGTCGCAAGGGCGTGTCCGTGGCGCGCTTGGGTTGCACGTTGACGCCGCCGCCGATGCCGGAGCCGGACGGGGTCACGCCGTTGATGAAGGCGTTCGGGCCTTTGAACACTTCCACGCGCTCCAGGGCATCGGTGGAAATGATCTGCCGCGGCAGAATGCCGTACAGGCCATTGAAGGAAATATCGTCGCCGTTGAGCGGCAGGCCGCGGATCATGAAGGTCTGCGCCTGGTTGGAAAACCCGGAGGCCTGGCGCACCGACGAATCGTTGAGCAGCACATCACCGACGTTTTCCGCTTGCTGGTCGCGGATGAGTTCTTCGGTGTAGGCGGTCACGCTGAAGGGCACGTCCATGATGTCCTGGTTGCCCAGCACGCCCAGTTGCCCGCCCCGTGCGACTTGACCCCCGGCGTACACGGGAGGCAGATCCGGTGGCACCGGGGCGTCGGCATTGACGTTGACATCGCCCAGCACCAGCGGTTTTCCGTTGGTGGGTTCGGGCGTTGCCGCAAAGGCCGTCATGGACATTGAGCAGAGCAGGGCGAGTAGGGTCGGGCGAAAAGGAACGCAGGGGAGGGCTGGAGAAGTCATGGTCCGGTCCTGGGCGGCGCGCCGCCGATAGGTAAGTTGGAACGGCGCGGGTACTCCTTGCGCAAATGCGACTCCAGACACAAATGGTAGTCGTTACCAAATGTGTTGCACAAGCCGTTTGTCATTACCGATACGGTCTGTAGCAGCTGCCGAACGCAGCCTCGCAAGCTCGGCAGCTGCTACAAATGAACGGAGCCTCGCAAGCCATGGTCATAGCCAGCACCATGCGATCGGCCTTATCGTCGACCCGGCGCATCCAATAACCAGGAGCCACATGCACGCCCATCGATTGATCATGAGTCTCGCCGCGTTGCTGGTGCTCGCCGGTTGCAGCAGTCAACGGCCCCAGGAGCCACTGGCGCGCAAACCCGCCGAGGTCAAGGCCGAAATCGTGCGCCTGCTACCGGCGAAAACCGTCGATCGTCAGGGCTGGGCCACGGATATCTATGCGGCGTTTGCCGCGCAGAACATCGCGCCAACCACGCAAAACCTCTGCGCGGTACTGGCCGTCACCGAGCAGGAATCGACTTTTCAGGTTGATCCGACAGTGCCCGGCCTGGGCAAGATCGCCCGTGACGAAATCGACCGCCGGGCAGCCTCGGCGCACATTCCCGGCCTGTTGGTCAGCGGTGCACTGCGAGTCAGTTCGCCCAATGGCAAAACCTATAGCGACCGCTTGAATGCGGCGCGCAGTGAAAAGGATCTGAGCGCGATTTTTGATGATTTCATCGGCATGGTGCCCATGGGCAAGACGTTGTTCGCAGGCTTCAACCCGGTGCACACCGGCGGGCCGATGCAAGTCAGCATCGAGTTTGCCGAGCAACAGGCCAAGGATTATCCCTACCCGGTGGACGGTTCGATCCGCCGTGAAGTCTTTACCCGTCGCGGCGGCATGTACTTCGGCATCGCCCATTTGCTCGGGTATCAGGTGAGTTATCCGCAGCCGCTGTATCGCTTCGCCGATTTCAACGCCGGCTGGTACGCCAGCCGCAATGCCGCGTTCCAGAATGCCGTGAGTCGGGCTTCGGGCATCCCTCTGGCGCTGGATGGCGATCTGGTCCGCTACGGTTCGATCATGCCCGGCGCCACGGAACTGGCGGTCCGCACCCTCGGCAAGCAACTGGACATGCGTAATCCGACGATCAGGGATCAACTGGAGGAGGGCAACTCGCTGGCGTTCGAGAACAGCAAGCTCTATCAGCGGGTCTTTGCATTGGCGGAAAAGGCTGAAGGGCGGCCATTGCCCCGCGCGGTGCTGCCGGGGATCGTGCTGAAAAGCCCGAAAATAACCCGCAAACTCACCACGGCATGGTTTGCCAAACGGGTCGATGAGCGTTATCAGCGCTGCATGGCGCGCTGAACGGACCTGAAAAACAAGCATGAAAAACCCGGCTGATCAGGCCGGGCTTTTTGTTGGGTGTTGCGGTGAAGTAATTTTCTTAGGCGACGGCGTTGCCTTGCAGGCGGTCGGAGCCATCGGCAGCCACTTCGTTACCTTTCAAGCGATCCGAGCCATCGGCGGCGACGGTGTTGCCTTGCAGACGGTCCGAGCCATCAGCGGCGACTTCGTTACCTTTCAGACGATCCGAACCATCGGCAGCCACTTCGTTACCTTTCAGACGATCCGAACCATCGGCAGCGACGCGGTTTTCGATCAGGCGATCAGAACCGCCTTCAGCGACACGATTCTGGATCAGGCGATCCGAACCACCTTCCGCAACACGGCTTTCGATCAGACGATCCGCACCGCCTTCAGCGATGACAGGTTGAGCAGAAGTAGCGGCAAAAGCGTTAACTGCGAAAACCGAGAAAACGATGCTGAGGATGGTTTGGCGTTTCATGATCGTGTGCTCCGGGGTGTTATGGGTTGGTATGGAGCAGATGTTACGCCGCGGAATTTTTAAGAGAACTTCATTGACGTGATTGTGAACATCGACGGCATTGATAGAGCGAGCGACATACCTGTCGTGAGGCTGATGATGCCGCTCAGAGCACTTTCACCGCGCGACCGATGAACTGAATAGGCCCGGTCGGTTTGCCGATTGGCGAGCCATTGGGGTTTTCCAGGGTCAGTTCGAATAACTGGTTCGGTTCCAGCGGCGGCAACTTATCCAGCGGCACTGACAGTGTCTGGCCCGGTTTCACCAAACCGAGTGACACCGGCCCTTGCCAGCCTTCGCCTTTGGTCCAGAATTCCAGCGCCTTGTCTGCGGGTACTTCCACAATGCCCAACGGGATCAACTGGATTTCCCTCGGGTTGCTGGCCTGGATCACCCAGCCCGGCGCCTTGTCCTGCGGAGCGACCAGCACCACGAGGTACGTCGGTTTGACCGTGGTTTGCGTGATCAGCATCGTACCCAGCAACAGTGTCGCGGCCAGCCCGGCACCGGTAAGCCCGCGCCACAATGGCAAGCGGTTCCACCAGGACGACGCCGTTGGCTGGCGATTGAAGGCATTCAGGCTGCGTTCGATGCGCCGCCACAAATGTGTCGATGGGGTGTACGGCTCGGCCAGTTCGGTCAGGCCCAGCAACCGGCGCTCCCAAGTGTCTATCGCGGTGCGCAGCCCGATATCGCTGTGCAGGCGTCGATGAACTTCCGTTCGCCGTTCGGCCGACAGCGTACCCAGCACATATTCACTGGCCAGTTCATCGAGCGCTTCCGGGGTTTCGTCGGTGGGTCTGGTGATCATCCCATGCACTCCCGCAATGCCGTCAGGCTCCGCTTGATCCAGGCTTTGACGGTGCCCAGCGGCGTGCCAAGTTTGTGTGAGATCTGCGCGTGGGAATAACCGTCGACGTAGGCGTGCACAATGCAGCTGCGCCGCGCCGGTTCCAGTTGTTCCAGGCACAGATGGATGCGTGCCGAGTGTTCCTGTATTTCGAAGCTCTCTACATCGTCCGGCAGATCGACATCGCCTTGCACCTCGCGGCTGTGATCGCGCAGGTGGTTGAGTGCCAGATGCCGGGTCACGCTGAACATCCAGCCTCGAGCGGTACCCCGCGTCGGGTCAAAACGCCCGGAGCCGCTCCAGATCTTCAGGAACGCATCGTGGACGATGTCCTCGGCCAGTGCCGTATCGCGCACCAGACGCTTGGCGACCCCCAGCAGACGCGGGCTCTCTTGCACATACAAATCGTGCAGGGCCTGACGCTCGCCGCGAGCGCAGCGAGCCAGGTGCTGTTCGTAATCAAAAAACGGTTCGGGCAGGGACACTGTTCTCGGCCGGCAATGGGGTGAAATGTCGAATGCAATCTAGCAAACAAACGGCACTCCTGTAGGAGCCACTCGGCTCCCCCAGGAGGTCCAGTCGGATTCCGGGCCTCAACTGGCCGCCCAGAAAATGTAATCCGCCTGATACTTCACCACTTCCTGCTTGCCTTTATTGGCCGTCGTGCACTCGGTGCCCGGCGCGACGCCACCCTTGAGGGCAACACGCTGGATGTAACTGACGCCGCTCATGGCGCCTTTGCCTTCGGCCGGATTGACCTTGACCAATTGGTAGGGCAGGTTGCCCGGACTCGACGGTGCGACAGCCAATTGGGTGCCAGTGACTTTCGACCCGTCCTTGGCCTGCCAGGTGGCCGGTGGTCCGAAATAGGTGCCGACCTGCTTGCCGCTGCGATCATTGAGCACGGCTTTGGGGCCGACGAAGGTCCATTCGGTCTGGCCGGCTGCATTGGCCTTGTCACGGCATTCGTAGGTGATTTCGCCGACCCCGGTGGTTTCCATGGCGACCTTGTGCCCGTCCGGCACCTTGATGCTGTCGGGCAGGTCGGTCTGGGCGTAGGCCGCAGGGATGGCGGTGAACAATCCGACAAGGCAAATCAGCTGTTTGGCGTTCATCAAAAGCTCTCCGAAAGTGGGTACTGCGCTCGACAGCAACAGGGGCTGCTACAGGTACTACCCTTGGCAAAGCGTTTTGGATGCAGTGCGCCGAAGAATTTTTTCAACCGGGTCAGAGTCAGCTGCTAGAGAGCAACCCAAGGAGGTGTGTATGTACCAGCTCTATGGTCATCAGAATTCGGGCGCGGCGGCGATCGAGGCCGCACTGGAGCTGTGTGAGATTCCCTACCGTTTCATCGATGTCAAGTCGTCCCCGGAGGCCGCCCAGGCCCTGGAAAAGCTCAACCCGCTCAAGCAGATCCCCACGCTGCAACTGCCCGATGGCGGCATCCTCACCGAGAGCGCCGCGATCCTGATTCATCTCGGGATGACGTTTCCCCGCTCGAAGCTGTTGCCGTATGAGGCCGCCGAACGAGACCAGGTCATTCGCGGGCTGGTGTACATCGTCAGCAATTGTTATGCGGCCATTGGCATCATCGATTACCCCGAGCGCTGGCTGGTCAGGGCGGATGAGGCGTCGCGAGAAAACCTCATGGCTGGCGCCCGGCAGCGTCTTCACTGGAGTTGGGAAGTGTTTGCCGACCAGTTTTCCGCAGAGCTGTATCTGGGGGACGAAAAACCAGGCGCGCTGGATGTGCTGGCTGCGGTGATTACGCGATGGGCGGGGAGCCGGGAGCATTTGCGCAAGACCCGACCGGGGTTCTCGGCGTGGTTGGAACGCATTGATCGGCATCCGACACTGGCACCGATCTTCGCCCGGCATTGGCCTGCCTGAAGCGCGCCGCCGAACAAATGTGGGAGCGAGCCTGCTCGCTCCCACAGGGTTTTATTGTGTGTGGGAGCTATTCCCCGCGAATGTATTGCTCCAGCTGCCGAATCAATTCAGCCTGTTCGGCAATGGCTTCCTTGACCAGGTCGCCGATCGACAGCAGGCCGATCAATTTGCCGTTTTCCACCACCGGCAGGTGACGCAGGCGTCTGTCGGACATGATGCCCAGGCAGGTGTCGACGGTCTGGTGGGTGTCCACGGTGATCACCGGCGACACCATGATGTCGCGCACCGGCGTACCGACCGAAGAACGGCCATGCAGCACCAGTTTGCGCGCGTAGTCCCGTTCGCTGATGATGCCCAGCACTTGGTCGTTTTCCACCACCAGCAAGGCACCGACGTTCTTTTCGGCCATTTTCATCAGCGCTTCGAGCACCATGTGATCCGGTTTGATCTGGTGCACTTCCTGGTTTTTCTGATCTTTCAGCTTGAGCAGTTGCGCGACGGTTTTCATGGCGGTTTCCCGGGTGTTGTCGTTGTTATTGAAGAATCGTAGACGCGAGCGTTCAGGGCAAGGGCGAAAGCGGCAGATAACACTCAAAAAACGTCATTCGACGGTTTTTTCCCAAAATTCTTTAGCAGCTGCCGAGTCTGCGGGGCGGTGGGCGGCAACGTGATGTTCGGGGGCTATCGTCGGCGATCACGCGTAGAATCATCACCCTGAATCAAATCTGAGGTTTGCAGTGGTGGATTTACCCCAGGGCTTCGTCCTGACCCGGCATTGGCGCGATACCCCGGCGGGTACGGAAGTCGAGTTCTGGCTGGCGACCGACAATGGTCCGCAGCGTATCCGCCTGCCTCATCAGCCGTCGGTGGCGTTCATTGCGGCCGCGCAGCGTGAGCAGGCCGAGGCGCTGTTGCACGACGAGAAAAACGTCGAGCTCAGACCCCTGGCCCTGCTGGATTTCGAACATCGCCCGGTGCTCGGTTTGTATTGCCGGCAACACGGACAGTTGATGCGTCTGGAAACCGCGCTGCGCCGGGCCGGCGTTGAGGTGTACGAAGCGGACGTGCGCCCGCCGGAGCGCTACATGATGGAACGGTTCATCACTGCGCCGGTACGTTTTGGCGGCACGCCGGGGGCCGATGGCCTGCTGCTCGATGCACAGATGAAACCCGATCCCGATTATCGACCGAGCCTGAAACTGGTCTCGCTGGACATCGAAACCACCGCTCAGGGCGATTTGTATTCCATCGCCCTTGAAGGCTGCGGCGAGCGTCAGGTGTACATGCTCGGCCCGGCCAACGGCGACGACAGCGAGGTGGATTTCCAGCTCGAATACTGCGAATCGCGAACCCTGTTGCTGAAAAAACTCAACGACTGGTTCGCCCGGCATGACCCCGACGCCATCATTGGCTGGAACGTCGTACAGTTCGACCTGCGGGTGCTGCACGAACACGCCCGGCGCCTGGCGGTGCCGCTGAAACTGGGGCGCGCCGGCGAGGAAATGCAGTGGCGCGAACACGGCAGCGGCAACCATTACTTTGCCTCCGCCGCCGGCCGGCTGATCATCGACGGTATCGAAGCCCTGCGTTCGGCGACGTGGAGTTTCCCGTCATTCAGCCTGGAAAACGTCGCGCAAACCCTGCTGGGCGAAGGCAAGTCCATCGACAATCCGTACCAGCGCATGGACGAAATCAATCGCATGTTCGCCGAGGACAAACCGGCGCTGGCCAAATACAACCTCAAGGACTGCGAACTGGTCACGCGGATTTTCGCCAAGACCGAGTTGCTGACGTTCCTGCTGGAACGCGCCAGCGTCACCGGTTTGCCGGTGGACCGCATGGGCGGTTCGGTGGCGGCGTTCACCCATCTCTACATGCCGTTGATGCATCGCCAGGGCTTTGTCGCGCCGAACCTGGGCAGTAAGCCAGCGCAAGCCAGCCCCGGTGGTTTTGTCATGGACTCGCAACCGGGCCTGTACGAATCGGTGCTGGTGTTCGACTACAAAAGTCTCTATCCGTCGATCATCCGCACGTTCCTCATCGACCCGGTGGGGCTGATCGAAGGGCTCAAGCACCCTGACGATGCCGACTCGGTGCCGGGCTTTCGCGGAGCGCGGTTTTCCCGCACGCGGCATTGTTTGCCGGCCATCGTCTCGCGGGTCGCCGAGGGCCGGGAAACCGCCAAGCGCGAACACAATGCGCCGCTGTCGCAGGCGCTGAAGATCATCATGAACGCCTTCTACGGCGTGCTGGGTTCCAGCGGTTGCCGCTTTTTCGATACGCGCCTGGCGTCATCCATTACCTTGCGCGGTCACGAGATCATGCTGCGCACCCGCCAGTTGATCGAAGCCCAGGGCCACACGGTGATTTACGGCGACACTGACTCGACCTTCGTCTGGCTGCGCCGCGCCCACGGCCAACAGGAAGCCGCGCAGATCGGCCAAGCGCTGGTGGATCACGTCAATCAGTGGTGGCGGGAGCATGTGCGGGAGAAGTACGGCCTGGAGAGTGCGCTGGAATTGCAGTACGAAACACACTACAAGCGCTTCCTGATGCCGACCATTCGTGGGGCGGAGGAGGGCAGCAAGAAGCGTTATGCCGGACTGGTCACCCGTGCTGATGGCACCGACGAGATGGTCTACAAAGGCCTGGAAACCGTGCGCACCGACTGGTCGCTGCTGGCCCGGCAGTTCCAGCAAGAGCTGTATTCAATGATCTTCCACCGCAAGCCGTATCAGGACTACGTGCGCGATTACGTGCGCAAGACCCTGGCCGGCGAGTTCGACGATCGCCTGATCTACCGCAAGCGCCTGCGTCGCACCCTCGACGACTATCAGCGCAACGTGCCGCCGCATGTACGGGCAGCGCGCATCGCCGACGAATACAACGACCGGCAGGGCCGCCCAAGGCAGTACCAGAACGGTGGCTGGATCAGTTACGTGATCACCGTCGCCGGCCCCGAGCCGCTGGAAATCCGCAGCGCGCCCATCGATTACGATCACTACATCAGCAAACAGCTGCAACCGGTGGCGGACGCGATCCTGCCGTTTGTCGATGACGATTTCTCAACCCTGATTGGTGGGCAACTGGGCTTGTTTTGAGTCCATCAGCGACAACGTCCAATCATCGAGGATGCCGTGGAAGTACTGGTTCAAGGCCTGGTGGAAGGGACTGTCGGCGGCGGCGACCTGGGCGAACAGGGTCATCGATGAATGAAATTTCAGGTCATCGGGATGGCCGAAAATGGCCGCCACCGAACGTTGTTCGATGTTCAGCACTTCCTGGGTGCACGTGCGCAACCGGGCACCCAGCAGGGGGTGATCGAGGTAGGCCTGCGCTTCTTCCCGGGAGCGGATTGCGTAGTGTCGGGACATTTCGCTGCCGCCCAGCCCGGAAAATTGCGGAAAGACGAACCACATCCAGTGGCTGCGTTTGTGGCCGGCATTCAATTCGGCCTGGACCCGGTCGAACACTGGGTCTTGCGCCTGGATAAAGCGTTGCAGGTTGAAGTCGTCCGGTTGATCGGTGCTTCTCATGTCGAAGCCCTCTGACAGCGCAATGGCTCAGACCATGGCCAGTCGCTGCTTGCGTTTGGGCGCGTGAAACGCTTGGTCCAGCGCCTCCAGATCCCCAGTCTCCAGTTTCAACTGCGCTGCTTGCGCATTGAGTCGTACGTGTTCGGGGCGGACCGCCTTGGGGATGGCGATCACTCCGTCCTGGCGCAGCAGCCATGCCAGCGATACCTGGGCGGGCGTCACGCCGTGGCGAGCCGCCACTTGTTTGAGCGTAGCGTTGCCGAGCATCTTGCCACCCTGGCCGATCGGGCAGTAGGCCATGACCGGCATCTGGTGCTGCTGGCACCAGGGTAATAGATCAAATTCTATGCCACGTTCTGCCAGGTTGTAGAGCACCTGATTGGTGGCGCAGGAAGGGGCGTTCAGTTCCTGCAGATCATCGACATCGAAATTGGACACGCCCCAGCGGCCGATCTTGCCGGTTTCGCGCAGGCGTTCGAAGGCTTCGACGGTTTCTTCTAATGGATACTGGCCGCGCCAGTGCAGTAGATACAGGTCAATGTGGTCGGTCTTGAGCCTTTCCAGACTGCGCTCGCAGGCTTGGGGTATGCCTTGGCGGCTGGCGTTGTGTGGGTAGACCTTGCTGACGAGGAAGACGTTGTCGCGCTGACCGGCGATGGCTTGCGCCACGATTTGCTCGGCGCCGCCTTCGGCGTACATTTCGGCGGTGTCGATCAGGGTCATGCCCAGTTCGATGCCCTGACGCAGGGCGGCGACTTCTTCTTTTTGGCGGGAGTGGTCTTCGCCCATCTGCCAGGTGCCCTGGCCAATGACCGGGACTTGGGTGCCGGCCAGTTGTAGCGTACGCATACCTGTTTCCTTTTTTGCTGCTTTACTGTGGTTGGCATCAGGATAGCGGGTGGGTTCCTTTGGTCGAGGACGTATCCGTTATTGCTTGCGTACGCAAGCAGCCGGAATGCCGGTGATCGATTGTTCACCCCCGCCACTGCACTTTTTCAACTTGACCGGCTCTATCCATTGCCGTTGCGGCGAATCCCGCCGCACAGGAATGTGCCAGTCCAATCCCTTATGGTTCGAGTGTTGCCCTTTAACCTTGTCCGCGTTCGCCTGTTGGCCGGTCTGTTGCTGCTCTGCGCCAGCGGCTGCAGCCATCAGCCAGGCAATGACCTTTTCACCCAGATCCGCGAAGGAAAACCCCAGGAATTCCTGCAAACGAGCGTCGACCGCATGGCCACGCTGACCATGCGTGACAACCTCGACAGCCTTTATCTGCTGATGAGCAAGCTCTACCTGCGCAACCCCGATGAATTGAAAAAATCCGGCTTCCTCGACGCCCGCACCGCTGGCAAGCAAGTACGTATGGCGATTGAACAGCAACAGCCATTGCCCACCCTGGGCGGAAAAAAAGACCTGGCAGCGTTGCGTTTCGCCATGAGTCCGGAGTTTCTCGGCGACCGGGTCGGGGCGTTTATTTATGCCATCGGCAGCATGCTGGTCACCGCCCACGGCAATCGCCTGGAGTTCTACATGACGGACGCGATCAACCCGACGTTCGTCAGCAACGCCGCGCGCAACATCGAAATCGCCACCTGGATCTTGAGCCAGCGTCAGAACAAGGACGGCCAGCCGATGCTGTTCTCCAACGAAATTTCGGAGGAGGGGAGCAACCTGAGTTTTGCCGTGGAGTTCGGCAAGATCGTTGCGCGGCTGGACCTGCTGACCCAGATGCTCGATGAGCGCTACCGGCGAATCGGTTTGAATTATGCGCAGAGCCTGCTGTTTCTGAATTTCCTCCCCGTACAGTGAAAGCACCATTACAGGTGGGAAATGCGCTAGGGCATAAAGATAGATCGTAACGATATAACTGGTTATAAGAAAAATCGCTATGCTGCGGGCCAGATTTTCCCTGCGGTCTATGTGGACGTATCAATGGATTTAGTGAACATCGGGTTGGTCGTAGCCGGGCTGGTCGTCGGCTTCATCGTCGGCATGACGGGCGTGGGTGGCGGGTCGTTGATGACGCCGATCCTGCTGTGGTTCGGCATCAACCCGGCGACGGCAGTCGGCACCGATTTGCTGTACGCGGCCATCACCAAATCCAGTGGCGTGCTGGTTCACAGGAAGAACAACAACATCGACTGGAAGATCACCGGGTGGCTGACCCTCGGCAGTGTGCCGGCGGTGATGCTGACACTGTGGTTCCTCAGCACTTTGCATTCCAGCCCCGACGCGATGAACGCGATCATCAAGCAAGCCCTGGGCTTCGTGTTGTTTGCCACGGCGCTGGCCATTCTGTTCAAGAAGCGTCTGCTCGATTTCGCCCACAAACGCGCAGGCGGCAATTACAACCCAAGCGGCCCACGCCTCAATGCCCTGACCGTCGTCACCGGTCTGGTCCTGGGCGCCATGGTTGCGTTGACGTCCATCGGCGCTGGTGCCCTGGGCACTGTCGCGTTGTTCATCCTTTATCCGCTATTGCCGACCCGCCGCCTGGTCGGCACGGAAATCGCGCACGCCGTGCCGCTGACGCTGGTCGCCGGTCTGGGTCATGCGAGCATGGGCAACATGGATTGGCACGTGCTGGGTTACTTGCTGGTCGGTTCGCTGCCGGGGATTTACCTGGGCAGTCACCTGACCGGACGCATCTCCGATGAAGTGCTGCGTCCTTGCCTGGCGACGATGCTGGTACTGATCGGCTACAAACTGGCGTTCTGATTCAACCTGGCGCCAGCCTCATTCGCGGGTGAGTATTTCCAGCAGATGCCCGTCCAGGTCATCGAAATACACCCGCCGTCCCCTCGCATGAGCATTGATTCCATTGGCCGCTATCCCTTTTCAGGTAGCGCTTTGTAATGGTTTCAGATCCATTCGGCCTGTTGCGCATTGACCGCGCTGACCTAAGCTTGGGGCAAGGCGAACCACATTTGCGAAGCGTCACCGGAACGAACGCCGCAATGCGCAATCATTAGAGCGTGGATATCAAAAGGAGATGCGCATGCTCATCAGGTCACTGACCCTGGCTACCCTGCTGGCGATTGCCGGCCCCCTGTTCGCCGCCGATGGCGACTCACCGCTGGACATGGACAAGGGCAGGTCCCGGCCACTGATTGTCATCGCTCCAAGCACCGTTGACCCAACCTGGTTGGGTCTGAAAAAGTCGCTGGATGAGCCGGCCAATCGCAAGGGCTTCACCGATCGCAACATGGTGCTGTACACCGTGCTCAACCTGATGGGCCAACGCGACGGCAAGGACTTGGGGCCGCAAGACACGGCGGCATTGATCCGCTCGCTGAAGATGGGCGCCGGCGCCAAGACCAAAGTGATTCTGGTCGGCAAGGACGGCGAAAAGAAATTCGAACAAGCGGATACCGTCAAGCTGGAAGAGATTTTCGCTGCCGTCGACCAGTTGCCAGCGGCTGAGAAAGAAACCCCGCCGCCTACTATAGCAACGCCTGCCGCCGAGCCAGAACCTGCCGCCAAAGGCGCCAAAACCACCAAAAACAGCAAGCCGGCCAAACCCACCAAACCCCCTGAAATGCCGGACGACTGATCTTGTAGCAGCTGCCGAGCCTGCGAGGCTGCGTCCGGCTGCGCAGCAGTCGTAAAACCTGCAACCGCGTTCTTTCAGGTGCACTGCATTCGCCGGATAACGACTGCTGTGCAGCCGAACGCGGGCTGCGCCAGCTGCTAAAGGATTGGGTTACCAGTTGTAGCGACTGCCCTCAATGCTGAAAGTGATTTTTAGGGTTGAGCCAGGAAGTGATGAATGACGTTGGCGAGGACCGGGGCAAAAGGCTGAAGGCTTTGGCCTGCAACCGGTGCTTTCAGGTCCTCCAGCAACAGGTCCAGAAACTCTTCGTCTTCAAACTGCAAGTCTTCGGGAGCAGTGTTCAGGCTGTAAATCAGTGCCTCGACCAACTGTTTGCGCGAACCAATCAGGCCTCTATTGCTGTCCTCGGAATGACCCAGGTTCAATGTCTCGATGGAAACCCTGGCCCGCTCGGTTTTTCCCGTTACCAACCCGGACAAATAAAACCTCAATTCGGTTTCGCATTCGACCATCAACGGCGTAAGTGGCAGGTGTCGTGTATTTCGGCCATGACCGCATTGATGGATACGCTGGCAACTGGCGACGATGTTGGAAAAATCCAGGGTTCGATTCGGCGCGAGATCCTGGGCCTCAAGATGTTCGTTATGGGCGCTATCAACCGTGATCGACTGACAGCAATACGCGCATAAGCCAAATTGTTCAGAGATGCACGAAGAGCGAATCGAGCTTCTCTCTGCAGGAGGCAAATCCCTGTAACGCGACGTCCTGTTTGAGCTTCTGAAACGAGTCAACGAAGTCGGCTCCGTGCCCTTGTCGATTTTACGCACGACGCAACTCCAGTTTACGGATCAACAATGCAGCCTTCGCTAGCTCCAGATGACCTTCGGGAAGCTCATTTGAAAGCGCGGCGAAGAGCCCTTTGGCGTTTTCCAGATCACCATCCTGCAAATGCTTGATCAACTGGTTCAGGCGTTTTTGCACTTCGCTGTTGCGCACATCGGTGTCCATGACTTCAAGCAGCACCTGATTGGCATCCAGCCCATACAAACCATTGTGTTCGCGCAGCTCGCCATCATCGAGCACGTAACACAACACACCTTTTGCGTCGCTGATGACCAATGGTGAATGGGTGGTCAGGACAAACTGGCAATTGGGGAAAGTCTCGCTCAATTGCCGAATCAGACTGCGCTGCCATTTGGGGGGCAGGTGCAGATCGACCTCGTCGATCAGGACGATGCCGTCTCCTTCCAACGGGTTGTCCAGCGACTGATTCATCATCGCCAATCGGCGCGCGATGTCGCCGACCAACGCCATCAGCGACTTTTCCCCCTGCGAGAGTTGCGAGACGTTGAGCGTAACGCCGTCCTTGTCGATGGCCATGTGCAGGCGGGGTTTGCGTTGCACGCGCAGGTTGCTGAACCCGGGCATGAAAGCAGCGATGGCGGAACGGACGGCTGTTAGCTGACGATCACGGGAAGATGCCTTCAGCTGGGAAAGGGTTTTCCAGATATCACTGTCATTGCCGAACCTCGCGGAAATTTCGGCCAATGCGGTATCGGAAACGCCGGTTTCGTTTTCGCTGTCTTCGCGTTCGCGAAACCATTCGAAGAAACGGCGGAAGTCGACGCCGCGGTTTAATGCGTTGTCGTAGCCGTCGAGTTGATCGAAGGTGTGTTTGGTGCGGATTTTTAGAGGTATTTCCAGAACTGAGCGTTCTACAGGGTAGTAGGCGATCAGGGGGAGTGAGGCTTTATCGTCTGCTGCCAGCTTGTTGCGATAGTGGTCAGCCAGGCGCGTGGCATCCACTAACCCGCTATGTACAGCGGTCTTTCTCCCTCTTTTACCGCGGGCAGTGGTCCAAACGAACAAAACATCTTCAGGGTAAATTCAGGAAAATTTGAACGTGACGGTGCGCGGTCTATCACAGCAATCGCAACAACGGCGACTGAACCCCCGTTTCGAATGTCTTCATTTGTAAGGTAGCTACCATTGCCTTTTTCAGAGCGAATCCTGGCAACCAACCAGCTCAAAGCGGTGGCTAGTGATTTTAAAAGGGTAGTTTTCCCGGCACCGTTGTTCCCCACCAGTACCGTCACGTTCGAGGAGTGTTCTGGGGTGGGGGCCAAGTGAACGTCCACCTCGGTGAATCGACCGACATCCGTGAGCTTGAAACTGTTGATTTCCATTACAACGCCCTTTAACGGTCAGTCGGTTTGAATACTTGATCGTGCATTATGTCATTCCCGACCACGGATTGATCCGACGGCGTTCGCAGGCTTGGGGGCAATAAATACAACGGTTTCACCCGCATCACAACCGGCATGAGTAAAAAGGTATTTGTAACGAGATGCTCATGGACATGAGTGTAGGCAAGAGCTCTCATCTACTTCGGAAGTTTCCTGCAAGGCACGGCGGCGTTGGTGAACTGGTGCGATTTGGGTCGCATCGATACCCTTTTTCAGCCGCTGCAAAATCAGCGGCCGGACGTGGAAGTCTGTTATTTTGCTGCTGGCGCGCAATCGCTCGTAAACACTTGTTGGCGTTTTTTATGTCAACATTGTCGTGTTATGGCGGCTGTGCGCGGGGCACTCGCGAGTGCGCCGGGTTCCAGTAGCCCCGGTCTTCCACACCGCGCATAGCTGCCACCCTCATGTGGAAATGGGGATGGTTAGCTCCCATAACTTGCTACTGGAGCTTCACAATGAAAAAAGTAACTCCCAGTCCTCCCGAATCCCCTTCCGATCCACTCGAACCCGCACCACTCTGTGACACCACCGAACCCGCCATCAGCGCCCGCCTGCGCAACCCCAGACAATCCGACCCTGTCAGCCACATCTTCACCATCATCCCCGGCGTCGACACTCCAACCCTGTTATGCCACGCCAGCGAAACCCTTGCCTCCCTCAACGTTCTGATCACCGATCTGGCCTGCGATCTGGAAAGTTCCAAGCGCAATGTGGCGCTGTCGATTCAGCAATTGGCAGTGGTGGGGGAGTTGTTGGTGAACAAGGCGCTGGACAATATCGATCCGCCATAAGGCGCATCGGGTGCTGAACTGATCCGAAGGAAAATGGGCGACCTCAAGAGGTCGCCCATTTCTATCGCCACAAAAATCCGTAGCAGCTGCTACAGCGAGGGCAGGGCACTCAGTATTTGATGCGCAATCCTGACCCGCTGCGCATTCGGATAATTCTTGTTCGCCAGAATCACAATCCCCATGTCCTTCGACGGCACGAACGCAACGTAAGCCCCAAACCCGCCAGTCGAACCGGTCTTGTTGATCAGCAAGTCGTGCGCTGGCGCTTGTGGTGGATTCAACCATTGGACTTTGTGCGGCTCCATTGCCATCGGCGTCGAGTTGCCCGCCAGCAGTTGGTCGAGGGTAATGGGGTAGCGATACAGCTCCCACCCCAGGCCTTGGGTCATGTTGTCGACGGTGTAATAGCCGGTGTGCGTCAACGCAATCGCCTGCTGCAACGTTTTTTCCAGGTGCGACGGTTTCAGGTTCGCTTCAACGTATGCCAGCAAATCCACAGCGCTAGTTTTTACCCCGTACGCTTCGGAATCCAGCGCCCCCGGCCCGACCCGCACCGGTTTGTCGTCCTTGTTGTATCCCTGGGCATAAAGCCCCATCTGGTCCTGCGGCACTTTCAGGTAGGTGTGTTTCAGGCCGAGTTTCGGTAGCAGGGTGTCTGCCATCACCTCATCGAACGGCTGACCCAGGCTGTGCGCGGCCAGGTAGCCGAACAAGCCGATGCTGGGGTTCGAATACAGTCGGTGGCTGCCGGGGGCGTAAGCCGATTTCCACTGTTGGTAGTAGCCGAGCATGTTGTCGGGTGAATCGAATTCAGCAGGGAATTGCAGCGGCAAGCCGCCGGCGCTGTAGGTGCCCAGTTGCAATACGCTGATGTTGTCGAAGGCGCTGCCGCGCAAGGCTGGCAGGATCTGGCCGGCCTTGTCGTTCAGGGATAATTTGCCATTGGCTATGGCATAGGCGGCGAGAGTGGCGGTGTAGGTCTTGCTGACCGAGCCGATCTCGAACAGGGTGTTTTCAGTGACCGGTTTGGCGGTTTCTTTCGATGCCACGCCGTAGTTGAAGAAGTGCTGCTGGCCGTTGACGGTAACAGCCACGGCGATTCCGGCAATGCCTTCTTTCTGCATGACCGGTTTAACAGCGGCATTCACCACCGACTCGATGGGGTCCTGTGCGACGCATTGGCCTGCGGTCAGCAGTCCCAGGCAAACCGCGAGCGTTTTCAGGCGATCCATGTTGATGTTGTCCGTTGTTGATTCAGATGCGCGCCATTCTAGGCGGTAAAACCTCGATCTTTAAACCCGGGCCGTTGATGGGCGGCTCGGGTTTATGGCGATGGGCACACTAACGGTGTATCAACGCACCAGGCACGGCCGCTTGTTATCGAACTTCCAGCCCGGAATCAAAAACTGCATGGCCACGCTGTCATCCCGCGCACCGAGGCCCATGCCTTTGTACAGCTCATGGGCCTTGGCCACTTGGTCCATGTCCAGTTCCACGCCGAGTCCAGGTTTGTGCGGCACCTGCACGCAACCGTCGACAATTTGCAGCGGGGCCTTGGTCAGGCGCTGGCCGTCCTGCCAGATCCAGTGGGTATCGATGGCGGTGATCTCACCCGGTGCGGCGGCTGCAACGTGGGTGAACATCGCCAGGGAAATGTCGAAGTGATTGTTGGAATGCGAGCCCCAGGTCAGGCCCCATTCGTGGCACATCTGCGCCACGCGAACCGAACCTTGCATGGTCCAGAAGTGCGGGTCGGCCAACGGGATGTCGACCGATTGCAGCTGGATCGCGTGGCCCATTTCCCGCCAGTCGGTGGCGATCATGTTGGTCGCGGTTTTCAGGCCCGTGGCGCGACGGAACTCGGCCATGACTTCGCGGCCCGAGTAACCATTCTCCGCGCCGCAGGGGTCTTCGGCGTAAGCCAGAACGTTGTGCTGATCGCGGCACAAACGGATGGCTTCCTTCAGGGACCAGGCGCCATTCGGATCGAGGGTGATGCGTGCATCGGGGAAGCGTTCGGCGAGGGCGGTGACCGCTTCGATTTCGGCATCGCCGCTGAGCACGCCGCCCTTGAGCTTGAAGTCCTTGAAGCCATATTTCGCGTGGGCGGCGACTGCCAGTTGCACCACGGCATCGGCAGTCATGGCTTTTTCGTGACGTACGCGGAACCAGTCGTTGTCGGCCTCAGGCTCACTGCGGTAGGCGAGGTCGGTTTCGTTGCGGTCGCCGACATAAAACAGGTAACCGAGCATCTTCACTTCGTCACGTTGCTGGCCTTCGCCGAGCAGGGCCGCGACCGGTACGTCCAGATGCTGGCCGAGCAAATCGAGCAGCGCGGCTTCAAGTCCGGTCACCGCGTGAATGGTGATGCGCAGGTCGAAGGTCTGCAAACCACGACCACCGGCATCACGGTCGGCAAAGGTCTGGCGCACTTGATTGAGGATTTTCTGGTAAGTGCCGATCGGGCTGCCGACCACCAGGCTGCGCGCGTCTTCGAGTGTCTGGCGGATGCGCTCGCCGCCCGGTACTTCGCCAACACCGGTGTGGCCGGCATTGTCTTTGAGGATCACGATGTTGCGGGTGAAAAACGGGCCGTGGGCGCCGCTCAGGTTGAGCAGCATGCCGTCATGACCGGCCACCGGAACAACCTGCATGCTGGTGATGATCGGGGCTTTGGCGGTGTCTTGTGCGATCATTTTTCTATCCTCTCAAGCGTGACGGGGCGCGGCGTCAACCGACGGGACGGCGGGCGCGGATTTGGGTTTGTTGCGTGCGGCGAAGACGATGATTGCGGCGATGATCGAGGTCGCGGCCAGGCCGTAGAGTCCGCCCTGAATCGAGCCGGTGCGTTCTTCCAGCAGGCCGAACGTGGTCGGCGCGACGAAGCCGCCGAGGTTGCCCACCGAGTTGATCAATGCGATGACGCCTGCGGCGATTCGTGCGTCCAGATACGCTTGGGGAATTGGCCAGAACAGCGACGACGCCGATTTGAAACCCAGCGCCGCAAAGCAGATCGCAACGAATGCGAAGATCGGCCCGCCCGTGGTGGACATGAACATCCCGGCAGCAGCAATCAACAATGCGACGGCAACCCAGGCTTGCTGGTGCTTCCACTTGGACGACAGCGAAGCGAAGGCGTACATGCCGATGATCGACAGCAGCCATGGAATCGAGTTGAACATGCCGACCTGGAAGTCGCTGAGGTCACCCATCTTCTTGATGATGCTCGGCAGCCAGAACGTCGCGGCGTAGATGGTCAACTGGATGAAGAAGTAGATCACGCAAAACAGGATGATCTGCCGGTCCTTGAGCAGCTTGCCCAGCGACGGCTTGATCGGCGTCGCGGCTTCGCGGGCCAGTTGTTCGTCGTCAATGGCCTTGACCAGCGCATCTTGCTCGTCGCGGGTCAGCCATTTGGCGTCGTGGGGTTTGGAGTCCAGCCAGAACCAGACGAAGGCACACAAGCCCACCGAGAACATGCCCTCGATGAAGTACATCCATTGCCAGCCGTGCATGCCGAATCCGCTGATTTGCAGGAGCAGACCGGACAGGGGGCCTGAGATCAGCGAAGCAATCGCCGAGCCGCTGAGGAAAATCGCGATCGCCTTGCCGCGCTCTACGCCGGGCAACCAGCGGGTGAAGTAGTAGATCACCCCGGGAAAGAATCCGGCCTCGGCTACACCCAGCAGGAATCGCAGGATGTAGAAGTGGGTTTCGTTCTGGATGAATGCCATGCCTGCAGCGACAAGGCCCCAGGTCAGCATGATGCGGGTCAGCCAGATGCGTGCGCCGACTTTTTGTAGAAGGATGTTGGAGGGCACTTCGAACAGCGCGTAACCGATGAAGAACAGACCGGCACCCAGACCGTAGGCGGCAGCGCCGATGCCCAGGTCGTGTTCCATGTGGGCGCGGACGAAGCCGATGTTCACCCGGTCAATGTAATTGACGATGAACATGATGACGAACAGCGGCAGGACATGACGTTTGACTTTGGAGATGGCGGACTTCAGCACGGAATCGGCGTCGTCGTTCATCCCGGAAATGGATGTATTCACTGCGTTTTCTCCCACTCGTTATTTTTATGCGGGGTGTAACGGGTGTTGCGTTGTTGCTAGACATCATACAACTGGTTTTTTTTGTTCTGCAATAGGATTTGTCTAACAAAATGGCGGTGTTTCGAAGGTTGTTGATCTTTTTAGGCGCTGAAGAATTCTTGCTTGTACTTGGAAAAGTCCATTTTGTTGAGTGTTGTCATACAAGTTTGGGTGAGTTTTCATGAGAATCTGGCCGTGCGCGGTGCTACGATTCCGCTAGCTCTGCTTTTGGATGACCGCCATGCAAGAAGACCTCGACGCACCTGCCCGCAAGCGCAGCCACAATCTGGCCCACGATCTGGTGGCCAAGCTGACCCAGAGCATCCTGCTTGGGCAAATGTCACCCGGCGACAAGCTGCCGTCTGAGAACTCGATAGTTCAGGAGCACGGTGTCAGTCGCACGGTCGTGCGCGAGGCGATCTCGAAATTGCAGGCGTCGGGACTGGTGGAAACCCGTCACGGCATCGGCACGTTTGTGCTGGAGAGGGCACCGGAGCAGGGGTTACGGCTGAATGTCGATACCGCGCTGGGCGTGCGCAGCATTCTGGAGTTGCGCATGGGCCTGGAAACCCAGGCGGCGGCGCTGGCGGCGATTCGCCGAACGGATCAACAACTGGCGCAGATGCGCGAATCCCTCGACGACTATCAAAACCTGCTGGCCAACAACGACAGCTGTGTCGAGGCCGACCGGCGCTTTCACCTGCTGATCGCCGAGGCCACCGGCAACGTGTGCTTCACCGAAATCATGCAGCACCTGGGCAGCGCCATGATCCCGCGAACCCGGGTCAACGCGGCCGAACGCGGCGCGGTGGACCTGAGTAAATTAGGGCAACTGGCCAACCTTGAACACGAGGCGATTCTCAACGCCATCAAACGCCAGGACCCTGACGCGGCGCGGGCGGCGATGTGGCTGCATTTGACCAACAGCCGGGACCGGTTTTCGCCTGGCTGATTTGCGGGTAAACCCACAGGGATCTATATCGTTCAGGCATTGGCCACTTGAACCACCACTCGCCGCTCCAGATTCAACGCCAACACACTGATCAACACCACCACCGCACCCACCCCAACCATCAGCGTCGGTCTCTCGCCAAGCGCAAAAGAAGCAATGAGCATCGCCATCGGCGGTACCAGATACAGCGTCATCGTCGCCCGGCTCAGGTCCACATGGGCCAGCACATAGGCCCAGGCCAGATACGCCAGTGCGCTCGGGAAAATCCCCAGGGCAAACACCGCCAACTGCACACGCTGCGGCGCATTCACCACCTGATCCACCAGCCCCGGCAGGAAAACCAACAGCAGCGCGGTGCCGGACCAGACCGTGTAGCACACCAGCGTCAACCCGTCGTAACGCCCGGTGTGATGCTTTTGCAGGCCGAAATAGAGACTCCACGACAGCGCCGCCAGCAGGATCAGCAAACCATGGGCATCGATGCTGCCGAAGCCATGATCCCCCGCCACCACAATCACCACGCCGACCAATCCCAGTATCACGCAGCCCCACCGCCAGAGGCTCACCCGATCCTTGAACACGAAACGCGCGAGCAAGGTACTGAACAGCGGCGTCGTCTGCGCCAGCACACTCGACGCACCGGCGCTGACACCTTGTTGACCGAAATTGATCGCCACGTGATGCAGGCTCACCGCGAAGAACCCCAACCCGAACAGCAGCGGCAGATCACACAGTTTCGGCAGGTGAATACCTCGCCAAATCGCGACCACGGCCATGAACACCGAAGCGATCAGAAAACGCAGCAACGCCAGGTGCACGGGGTCGTAGGCCAGCAATCCGATGTGAATGCCGGTCGGGGAGTAACCCCAGCAGGCCACGACAAAAGCCATGGCCAGGATGATTTTCAGAGGGGAGGGCGTGAGTGGATTCATGGTCGTTCATCGGTGGGGTATGCACCGAGTATCGGAATCCTGATAGTTCGCCACAACTGACTTATACTGTGCGAATCGTTCACTTTTGGTGATGTATGGAGCTGGCACAGATTCGCATGTTCAAGACCGTGGCCGAGGTGGGTAGCATTGCCCGTGCCGCCGAGGTGCTGCATTGCGTACCGTCGAATATCACGGCGCGCATCAAGTCGCTGGAAGCCGAGTTGGGTGTCGCGCTGTTTCTGCGCGAGGGGCGCGGGTTGCGCATCAGTCCGTCGGGCCAGACCTTTCTGGCCTACGCCTCGAAAATTCTGGCCCTCACCGCCGAGGCCAAACGCGCAGTGGACCCTTCGGCCGAACCGTCCGGACCATTGCGCATCGGTGCCATCGAGTCTTCGGCCACCGGGCGCTTGCCGCGTTTGCTGGCGAAATTCCACAAGCGTTTCCCGCAGGTGGCGCTGGAGCTGACCACCGGCACTTGGGCCCAGTTGCTCGACGACACGTTCAATCACAAACTCGACGGTGCAATCGTCGCGGTTGACGTCGAGCGCTCGCAGCTCAAGCGCACGCCGATGTACCGCGAAGAGTTGCTGGTGATTGCCTCAACCTCCCTAGGACCGCTGCACGATGTGGCGGACCTGCACGACAAGACCATGTTCCTTTGGCCCCAGGGCTGCCCCTACCGGGCGGCGATGGAGCATTGGTTATTGCGCAACGGGTTGTCGTTGCCGATTGTCAGCCTGGCCAGCTACGGCGCGATTGTCGGTTGCGTCAGCGCCGGGGCCGGCGTGGCGCTGGTCACAAAAGGGGTTTTCGATCAATACGCCAAGGGTGCCGGGTGCGTGGCATTCGAGTTTCCTGAACTGACGGCAATCGAAAGCCTGTTTTACTGGCATGAAAACGCCGGGGTACACCCGGCGCGGGAAGCGTTTGTGGCGATGTTGCGCGAGGAATTCGCTTAGGCGGTCCACCTGCTGGGGGCTTACGTTGCGCTGATATCGGGCATCAACAAGCCAAAATTCAGATCCACCGCATCCGGAGTCGGCAAAGACACCGTGTGCCCATCACCGGGCGCCACTTCGATGGGCTCACCTTTGACATTCTGCAACTGATGCAAATCAAAGTGAACGTTGCCCTTGGGCGTCATCAGGCCGCGGTCGAACGACTGTCTCAAAGGGTTTAATAATCTGGATCTATGCTTGATGAATAAACCGATGGCACTCGCGCGGGCCGTCGTGGCCTAAGCATCAGGGCGTACTTTTGCGACCCGGTGGATTGGCATGGATCGGACATGAACGAAGAGACGCTCAAAGACAAATCGCTGGCCGTTTTGCTGTTGCTGGTGAGCATCGCTTTCGTCTGGATTCTGTTGCCGTTTTACGGCGCGGTATTCTGGGCCGTGATCCTCGGAATCCTGTTTGCCCCCTTGCAGCGTCGTCTGCAATTGAAGTTTGGCTGGCAGCGCAACCTTACGTCGCTGCTCACACTGGGCATCTGCCTGTTGATCGCGATCCTGCCAGTGATCGTCTTGAGTATCTTTCTGGTCCAGGAAGGGACAGCGCTTTACAAAAGCATCGAAAGCGGCGAGCTGGACATCGCCGGTTATGTGGCGCAGTTCAAGCACAGCCTGCCGCCATACTTTCAGCATCTGCTTGACCGCTTCGGCATGGGTGAGCTGAACGGCTTGCGCGAGAAAATCATCAAGAGCGCGATGACCGGCAACGAATTCTTTGCCACCCAGGCCTTCAGTTTCGGTCAGGGCACATTCGAATTCATCGTCAGTTTTTTCATCATGCTGTACCTGCTGTTTTTCTTCCTGCGCGACGGTGCAGAGCTCGCGCGCAAAGTGCGCATGGCCGTGCCACTGGAGGAAAACCAGAAACGCCGCTTGCAACTCAAGTTCAATCGCGTAGTGCGGGCCACCGTGAAGGGCAACCTGCTGGTGGCGATCACGCAGGGCGCATTGGGCGGTTTGATTTTCTGGTTTCTGGACATCCCCAGCGCATTGCTCTGGGCGGTGTTGATGGCGTTTCTGTCGCTGTTGCCGGCGGTGGGTGCGGGGATTGTGTGGGCGCCGGTGGCGGCGTTTTTCCTGTTTACCGGGGCGATCTGGCAAGGCGTAGTGCTGGGTTTGTTCGGCGTATTCGTGATCGGTCTGGTAGACAACGTGCTACGTCCGATCCTGGTGGGCAAGGATACGAAAATGCCGGACTACATGATCCTGATTTCTACCCTCGGCGGCCTGGCGATTTTCGGCCTCAACGGCTTTGTCATCGGCCCGTTGATTGCGGCCCTGTTCATGTCGAGCTGGGCCATTTTCATCGAAACCAAACCGCGGGTTCAGCTGCCTTAAGCGCTGAGTTTGCCTTGCAGGCCGGCGCTGATTTGCTGCGATAACGCCTGGGCGTCGGGCAGTGAGGTGAGTGGGCCGCTGATTTGTTCGCCGTCCTGGACCAGATACCAGCAGGCAAGCATTCCGAGCGCTCTGAGCGGTGCGGGAACGGCGCTGCCAATAACGGACATAATCTGAACCTGAGACATCATAAGTACCTCCATCAATCTATGGAGCTACCTTACGGGTCGAGCGAAATTTGCGACAATCACCGTTTTCGATAGTGGTCATTGACGCCGTTGTGGCTAACCGACCGTCTGTCGGTCAGTCGACCACCTGATCGAGCATATGCACCACTTCCTGCTCGTTGAGCAGGCCCTTACGCACCAGGTTTTGCGTCAGCAGCGAGAGGAACTTGGCGCTGCGGTGACCTTCCAGGTGCTTGAGTTCGGTCAGGGCGTTGTACACCTTGCTGGAAGTGCACAGACCGACAATGCGGTGCGGGTTCTGCGTTGGCATGAGGGCGTCCTTGTTGTTATCAACCTGTTGTTGGCGGACAGGTCCAAGCTTGCGGATCTGACATGACATATATATGGCGGTTTCCCCCAAATGAAGGGGGCGAGTCAATCTTGCCTGCTTGAACAGCCGATACTGTCCCGATAACGACATTGACGCGATTTATCCAGACGGTTGCCGACGAACGGCCACAAAAAAGCCCCGCGCCCTTGGGCGGGGCCTTGAGTCTGTCACCAGCGGCCATAACCGTGGGGAGGGCCGTAGTAACCGCGTGGCGGGCCGTAATAGCCACGGGGTGGTCCGTAGTAGACCGGCGCCGGACGGTAATAGATCGGCTGTTGCACGTACACCGGTGCCGGCTGGTAGTAAACCGGTGGTGGCGGTGGCGCGTAATAAACCGGTGCCGGCTGCGCGTAGACCGGTTGCGGTGCGACATAGACTGGCCGGTTGGCGTTGATCAGAGCCGAGCCAACGATGGCAGTACCGACGATCGCTCCAAATACCGCCGCGTCATTACCACCACCATGGGCTTGCGCCTGTCCTGCGATAGCGAGCGCGCCGATCAGCAAGGCAACTGTGGGGATTTTACGGATCATGATAGTTCCTCGGTTCTTCGCCCCGGCGCTTGTGTCTGCAATAGACCCAAGGATTGTCGCGGGGATACTTCTAAGACAGCGTTTTTTTGAAAATCAGCACAGCCGCTGGGTAAATTTTGTGTAAGGTCTGTATCGGCTTGCTTACGGTGGTTTGCAACTGTATGCCGCCACGCGAACATGATCGAACAGAACACGATGGGCTGGCTAATCCCGTCCATCCGAAAGTGCATTGCAAGGAGATCCGCATGCAGATGAACCCGAATAAAGACACCCAACTGTGCATGTCCCTGTCGGGGCGCCCCGGGAACTTTGGCCTGCGATTTCACAATCATCTGTATGAACAACTGGGGCTGAATTTCTACTACAAGGCGTTCAGCAGCCAGGATTTGACTGGTGCAGTGGGCGGCATTCGTGCCCTGGGCATTCGTGGCTGCGGCGTGTCGATGCCGTTCAAGGAGGCCTGCATTGCCTTGGTCGACGAGATGGATCCGTCTGCGGCCGCCATCCAGTCGATCAACACCATCGTCAACACCGACGGCCATCTCAAGGCCTACAACACCGATTACATTGCCATTGCCCAATTGTTGCAAACCCATGAGGTGCCCAAGCAGACAACCTTTGCCCTGCGCGGCAGCGGCGGCATGGCCAAGGCTGTGGCCAGTGCCTTGCGCGATGGCGGTTACAAAAGCGGCCTGATCGTGGCACGTAACGAGCGCGCCGGCCGGGCGTTGGCCGACTCCCTGGGTTATGAATGGCAGGCAGAACTGGGTGCCCGGCGCCCGCAGATGCTGGTCAACGTGACTCCGGTGGGTATGGAGGGTGGCGCCGAGGCGGGTCAACTGGCGTTCGAGGCTGATGTTATCCAGGCTGCAGACATCGTCTTCGATGTGGTGGCGATTCCTTCAGAAACCCCGCTGATCGTGCGGGGTCGTGCCGAAAGCAAGAAAGTGATCACCGGGCTGGAAGTGATTGCAATCCAGGCGCTGGAGCAGTTTGTGTTGTACACCGGCGTGCGGCCGACTGAGGAGCAGTTTCAGAAAGCGGTGGCATTTGCCCGCAGTTAGGAGGACTTCATGTATCCACCTATCCTCAACGTGAACCAGGTCGCTTTGGAGCCGAGCTGCGCTACCTCGCCGTCAGAACGCAGCAGTCACCGGAGATCTGCGAGTACCCGGATTCGGGCAAGTATGCGGTGATGGATGATTTCAAGGTGGATGCCGAGGGCAATGCTTCGGGATTTGTTGCGGTGGCCCGGCAGGAGGATGGCATCGATTGCTGGGACGGTGAATAGCTTGTAGCAGCTGCCTCGCAGGCTCGGCAGCTGCTACAGACCGCGTGTTTTATTCCAGCCGCGCCAACCGCTCTTCCAGCGCCGCAATCCGCGCTTCCAGCTCTTCAATCCGTTCAACCGAAACACCACTGCCGGCACCGCGCTCGCTCGGATTCTGCCGCGCCGCAAGGATCGCCTCGATATCCGCCGGATCGCCCATTGCATGGGTATATCGGTCTTCACGCTGCCCGGCCTGACGCGGAATCAACACCGCCAGTCCTCGCGCAATCAACCGCTCCAGCTGATGCACCACCTGTTCGGCATCTTCAAACTCATGCATGCGGCCACTGCGGGTCAGCAGTTCATTGACCGTCTGCGGGCCGCGCAAAAACATCAGCCCGGTCAGAATCACTTGCGCTGGCACCAGTTCCAGCGCCTTGTCGACCTTGTGCTCCCAGCGGTCGGCACGACTGCCCATCACCAGTTTGGTGAAACCACGTCCCTCAAGCGCACGCAGGCTCTGGCCGACCTGACCGGGGGTGAGGTTCATCACCGGCTCGCGGCTGGTTTTCTGGTTGCAGGCAATCACCAGGGCATTGAGCGTCAGCGGATAGGTTTCCGGGCTGGTGGCCTGTTTCTCGATCAACGAACCCAGAATGCGGATTTCCGTGCTGTTGAGCCGTGGTTCGTCGAACGTCGTTTCTTGCTCAGTGCTCATGTTCTGCATCCTTAGCCGATTCATGTTTTTCACTTGCGTGGGCGCACTTTGACATCGCCCGTTCGGACTAAGCAAGGCTAACGATTCTGCCGGACCCGGACGGCGCCGCGATGGAGTTTGCATTCAGCGACGAACAGGAAATGATCCGCGCATCGGCCGAGGGTTTCCTCGCCGATGTTTCGGACTTGGCCGCTGTACGCGCGGCGATGGTCAGTGAACGAGGCTTCGACGAGGCCCTCTGTAAGCCAAAGTGTACGGCAGCTGAAAAAGACCCGTCTCGGGAGGGGCGTGCATGGCTATAATCGACCCACGTTCCAAAGCCGATCACCTGTAGGCGCGAGCTTGCTCGTGAAGAACTCAAACGCAACGCGTTCAACCAGACAGGACGCGTTATCGTTAACGTCCTTCGCGAGCAGTCTCGCGCCTACAGGTGTCCGGCGTTTTCCTCAGTCACTACACGAGACCTGCCATGACCATTTCCCTGTACGACGCTTCCATCCCTGTTCTCCAGCAAATGCTCAACGCCCTTAGCGGTGTGCTGAAAAAGGCCGAAGCCCACGCCACCGAGAAAAACATCGATCCGAACGCGTTCCTGCAAGCGCGCCTGTTCCCGGACATGTTCCCACTGGTGCGTCAGGTTCAGATCGCCGTTGATTTCGCCAAAGGCATTTCTTCGCGTCTGGCCGAAGTCGAACTGCCGAAGTACGACGACACTGAAACCACCTTCGCCGAGCTGCAAGCGTTGATCGCCAAGGTTCTGGCCTACATCGGCGAGTTCACGCCGGAGCAGATCAACGGCAAGGAAAACATCGAGATCGTGACCCGTCCGGGCACGCCTAAAGAGAAGCGCTTCAGCGGCCAGTCCTACCTGCTGACCTACGGCCTGCCGCAGTTCTTCTTCCACGTCACCACCACTTACGCACTGCTGCGCCACAACGGCGTGGAAGTGGGCAAGCGCGATTACATGGGCGCGTTCTAAATCGTCCAGCTACAAAAAGCCCCCGGAGCCTTAGGCTGCGGGGGCTTTTTCATGTGTGCGCGGTCTCCTGTGGGAGCGAGCAGGCTAGCTCCCACAGGGATTTGTATCATGCCAGGCGTTCTGCTTTGGCCTCTTCACCCAGGCAAGCCGCCGCGGTGAACAGCACATCGGTGGAGGAATTCAGCGCGGTTTCCGCCGAGTCCTGTAATACGCCGATGATGAAACCAACCGCCACCACCTGCATGGCGATTTCGCTCGGGATGCCGAACAGGCTGCACGCCAGTGGAATCAGCAACAGCGAACCACCGGCGACACCTGAAGCTCCGCAAGCGCAGATTGCCGCAACAACGCTGAGCAGGATCGCCGTCGGAATGTCCACGGCGATGCCCAATGTGTGCACGGCCGCCAAGGCCAGCACGGTGATGGTGATCGCTGCGCCGGCCATGTTGATGGTCGCGCCCAGCGGGATCGATACCGAATAAGTGTCTTCGTGCAGGCCCAGGCGCTTGCTCAACTCCAGGTTGACCGGAATGTTCGCCGCCGAGCTGCGGGTGAAGAAGGCGGTGATGCCACTTTCGCGCAGGCACATCAGCACCAGCGGATACGGGTTGCGACGCAGCTTCCAGAACACGATGAGCGGGTTCATCACCAGTGCCACGAACAACATGCAGCCCAGCAGCACGGCCAGCAGGTGCGCATAGCCGATCAGGGCGCCGAAACCGGAAGTGGCCAGGGTTGAAGCCACCAGGCCGAAGATGCCCAGCGGGGCGAAGCGAATCACCACCCGCACGATCACAGTCACGCCGTTGGACAGATCACCCAGCACTTCACGGGTGGTGTTGCCGGCATGGCGAATGGCGATGCCCATGCCGATGGCCCACGCCAGAATGCCAATGAAATTGGCGTTCATCAGGGCACTGACCGGATTGTCGACCACGCTCAGCAACAAGCTTTGCAACACTTCGCCGATACCGCCAGGCGCAGACACAGCAACATCCTGAGTCGACAGCACCAGGCTCGACGGGAACATCATGCTGGCAACCACCGCAACCACAGCGGCGGAAAAAGTGCCCAGCAGATACAGGAACAGAATCGGGCGGATGTGAGTTTCCTGACCGTGTTTGTGGTTGGCAATCGACGCCATGACCAGCACGAACACCAGAATCGGCGCGACGGCCTTCAGGGCGGAAACAAACACTTTGCCAATGAACGCGGTGGACTTCGCCGCTTCAGGCGCAACCAGGGCCAAGGCAATACCGGCGATCAGGCCAATCACGATTTGCGTGACCAGGCTCAGGCGTTTAAGGCGCTGCAATAGAGAAGGGGATGAAGCAGTCATAAAACGGCATCTCAGATTTTTTATAAGTGCGAGGTTTCACCGCTCTGCGGGGCAGACCACAGGCAGGAAACCGAGAGTGAAACACGGGGCTAATGCCAGCGCTGATTTTTGTGGCGAGGGAGCAAGCGACCTCGCCACAACGAGGCGCGGACTTTATCACAGCGCAGGTGCGATCTTTCAGGCCTGTGACGAACTGCCACCCCGGTATTCAACGCGAATTGCAGGTTCGTGCAACCGCATCCGGAAACACTCTGTTAAGATTCGCCATCCTCATTTTCATCTGCCAGTGAGCCTTCGGGCGATCGCTGGTGTTGTCGTTTTTTGGAGTTTTGCATGCTGTTTCCCATTCTTCTGTTGTCTGCCGCCGGGTTCACGGTGCTGACCACGGAATTCGTCATCGTCGGCCTGTTGCCGGCCATCGCCCGTGACCTCGACGTCAGCATCCCGCAGGCCGGTTTGCTGGTGACGCTGTTTGCCTTCACCGTGGCCGCGTTCGGGCCGTTCCTCACCGCGTACTTCGCCCGCTTCGAGCGTCGCAAGCTGTTTATTTCGATACTGATCATGTTTGGCCTGGCCAACACGCTCGCGGCGCTGGCGCCGAATATCTGGGTGATGGCCTTTGCCCGCTTGATCCCGGCGCTGGGGTTGCCGGTGTTCTGGGCCTTGGCCAGCGAAACGGCGGTGGACATCGTCGGGCCGGATTACGCAGGTCGCGCCATCGCCAAGATCGGCTTTGGCATCGTCTGCGCCACGGTGTTCGGCATTCCGGTGGGCACGCTGATTTCCGATGCATTTGGCTGGCGCAGTGCCTTCGCGATTCTGGCGGTCATCGCCTTTGCCAAGGCGTTGCTGCTGTTTATCTACCTGCCGAAAACCAGCCTGCACCAGCATCAAGTCAGCTTTCGTTCGCAGTTCAAGATCCTGCGCAGCCCGCTGATGCTCGGTCATGTGCTGCTGTCGGTGATCGTGTTCAGCGGCATGTTCACCGCGTATACCTACCTGGCGGACATTCTTGAGCGACTGGCCGGCTTCAACGGCACTGTGGTTGGCTGGTGCCTGATGGGCTTCGGTGCGGTCGGGCTGATCGGCAACTCTTTGGGCGGTCGTGCGGTGGATCGTCACCCGCTGATGGCGTCGATGATGTTCTGCGCGTTCATGATTGCTGGCCTGGTGGCGCTGGTGCCGAACATTCATTCGCCCCTCGGTCTGGCGGCGGCGATGGGTATCTGGGGCGTGACCCAGGCGGCGTTGTTTTTGGTCAGTCATGTGCGCCTGATGAAAGCCGCACCTGAGGCACCGGCGTTTGCCGCGTCGCTGAACATTGCCGGGGCCAACCTCGGTATCGGTCTGGGTGCGATGATCGGTGGTCGGGTGATCGACAGCGTCGGCCTGCAAGGCCTTGGCTTTGCCGCCGCGGCGTTTATTCTGGCTTCGATTCTGTTGGCCATCGCGTTGATGACGTTCAAACCGCGCGAAGAAATCACAGCGCTGTAAACAACTCGCGTCGGGCACCTTCAGTAATGGCGACAATGCCGGGGTGCTTGACCTTGCGCTCCACGGAGATGGCGTAAAACGACTCACTCACCGCGTCGGTCTGGCCAATCACCTCCACGCCGCATTGGCGTTTCACTTCGTCGGCGATCACGCTCGGGCCGATAAAAATCCCGCTGCCGGATTGACCGAAGGCCTGCATCAGGGCGCTGTCGTCGAACTCGCCGACAATCTGCGGCTGGATCTGTTGTTCGGCGAACCAGCGTTGCAAGCGGCTGCGCACTACGGTTTCCGGTCCCGGAATCAGCAACGGTGCGCCGTGCAGGTTACGCGGGAAGTCCTGGCCGAATCGTACCGCCAACTCAGGGGTCGCGAAGAAACTGATCCCGCATTCACCGAGCTTCTGGCTGTAACCCTTGATGTCCAGGTGCGACGGCATCGGGCTGTCGGAAATCACCAGGTCCAGGCGCTGGATCGCCAGGTCGGCGAGCAGGCGTTCCAGTTTGTCTTCGCGGCAGGTGATGCGCAGCGGCTCACTCAGTTCCATGGTCGGCGCGATCAGGCGATAGACGATGGACTTGGGCACCACGTCAGCTACGCCGACCCTGAACAGGATCTGCTGTTCATTGGGTTGCGCCCGCAACATCAACTCCAGTTCACCACCCAACTGAAACATTTGCTCGGCGTAGGGCAGGGTCTGCCGGCCGGCCTCGGTCAGTTCAAGTTGCCTTCCTACGCGTCGAAACAACTCGATGCCATAGGTTTGTTCAAGCAGTGAAATCTGCCCGCTGATGGTCTGCGGCGTGAGGTTCAGCTGTTCACAGGCGCGCACGATGCTGCCGGTTTTGGCCACCACCCAGAAGTAATGCAATTGCCGATAGTTGAGCATGTTCTTCTACAGTTCGTAAAAACCGAAGTATAACCGCTAAAAATACGAATTTTCCTGAAGTATCTGCTTCCCTAGAATGCCTCGCTATCAACGGGCCGTCGTTTCGGTCTCGTTCGTTATATCGAGGGAAGCATCATGAAACTTAAAGCCACGGCGCTGTTGGTCACCTCTTTACTGGTATTGGCCGGTTGCGACCAAGCCGAAAAAAGTGCCCAGCAATTGATGGGCAAGGCCGCCGAAAGCGCGAAACAGGCCATCGACGATACCCATAAAGCCGCCGAGCAAGCGCTCAGTGATGCCACCGGCGGGCTGATCAGCAAAAAAGAATCATCGGAAAAAGACTCGGAAAAAACCGAATCTTCCTCCCAGGAAATCTAAACCGTCTTACAACGAGTCAGGACTGACCCATGGAATACCTTTTACAGTTAGCCGCCAGCCCAACAGCCTGGGTCGCCTTGGCCACCCTGGTGGTGATGGAAATCGTGCTTGGCATCGATAACCTGATCTTCATCTCGATCCTGACCAACAAACTGCCCGAGCAGCATCGGCAGAAGGCGCGGCGCATCGGTATCGGCATGGCGTTGATCCTGCGACTGGGCTTGCTGAGCACCATCGCCTTCATCGTCCAGTTGACAGCACCGGTAATCGAAATTTTCGGTCATGCGTTCTCGTGGAAAGACATGATCCTGATCGCCGGTGGCCTGTTCCTGTTGTGGAAAGCTACGACCGAAATCCATCACAGCATGGACCCGGCGCCGGAAGATCCTACGTCGAAGACCTCGACCGTGACCCTGGGCTTTGCCGCTGCGATCGGTCAGATCCTGATGCTGGACATGGTGTTTTCCATCGACAGTATCATTACCGCTGTCGGCATGACCGAGCACTTGCCGATCATGATCATCGCAGTCGTGGTGTCGGTACTGGTAATGCTGTTCGCGGCTGATCCGCTGGCCAAGTTCATCAACGACAACCCGACGGTGGTGATGCTGGCCCTGGGCTTCCTGATCATGATCGGCATGACGCTGATCGCCGAAGGCTTCGGTGCCCACGTACCGAAAGGCTATGTGTATGCCGCCATGGCATTCTCGGCTGCGATTGAAGTGCTGAACATGATGTCCCGCCGGGCGAAGCACAAGCGCGTTGCCACGGAAGCGTAATCGCCGCTAAACGAAACGGCCGCCTGAACTCGACAGAGTCCAGGCGGCCGTTTTTTATGTGGGGCCGGAAAACGTCAGTGCGCGGTTGCGTGACGTGCAGGCGGTTTTTCGGCTTTTGCCATGGGCGTCGTTTGAACAGGGTGGTGATGGTGTCGACGAGTGACACGCAAAACTCCCCACAACATGGCAGCGGCGACGGCCAGCCAGCCGGAAATCAACATTACGATTGTCATTGTCAGGCTCATCGATGCCTCCTCTTTGCCCTGCAGCGGGCACACACGCTATGCAAGTGACAGTCTAGTCGCTGCCGTGTTTCAGGCTATTGACCGAAAGTCGCCTGGCACCAACCAGTTCGCTCTATCGAAAGCAATCAACTACCGGTTAAGGCTATACCGCTGCCGCGCGGCGTCCTATGATCGATGCACAAGCCAGAAGCGGATTGCCTGGCGTTTGAACAAGAGAGTGATGATGGTGCGGGTAATTTCTCGAATTCTTTCGGTGGCGGTGATCGTGGGTTGTGTCGCCAGTCTTTCTGGTTGCGCGGGGAGCGTTGCGCCGCAGATCAAGCGGCTGCCGGAGCGGGTCGAACTCACTGGCCGGTTCTATAAGGGCGTAGCGAATCAAAGCGGGCCGCAGGTGCTGGCGAGCATGTTGTCCCAGCAAGGCATTGTGATCACCCCGGGGTTGCTCGACAAACCGCTGCGTTTGCCGGGCGCCGAAGCCCAGTTGCAACAGAACATGCAGAACCTCGCCCGTGAATACGGGATGATGGTTTATCCGCTGGACAGCAATTTGCCAGCCTTGCTGACTCAGGTGGCCGCCGGATATCCAGTGATGGTGCGGTTCACCGAGGGTTCGGCGCTCTGGGCTGAGCCGCGTTATGCGATCCTGTCGGGTTATAACCGCCAGAAACAGACCGTGCTGCTGCGCGCCGGGATGGACCAGCGCTTGCTGATGAGCTTCGGTTCGTTCGAATCAGCTTTCAAGGATGCCGGTGGATGGGCGGTGCTGATTCAGTCGCCGACGCAGATTCCGGCGGAAGTCGATCAGCAGCGCTGGCTCAAGGCGGCGAACGATCTGGCCCAGGCCGGCCAGGAGCAGGCGGCGGCGAAGGCCAAAAAGGCGCTGAACGCGCAGTAAGCCCGTTCGTCATTTGCCTGGCACCCCGGCGTGTTGGCGCCCTCTGAACCAGTAAGGCCCGGATCTTTTCGGGCCGTGATCAGGAGGCGTCCATGGCACATTCCACTACCCCTGTCGGCCCGCATTCGTCCGAGCATTCGTCCGGCGATGAGCTCGGATTCGATCCCGACTCTCCTGACCTTGCCGATCCTCAGGTCGATCCCATCGGACCGGCCAAGGCGCCCAGGGATGTTAAGCCGGGTGACAATCCCAAGGCTCCGGCAAAGCCCTATGATCCACTTGGCGATCTGAAACCTTAGGTCTCATGGAGGTGCTTATGTCTACCGATTCGAGTTTCAACGACAAACGTCCGGAAACGGTCCCGACCACTCCTGAAGAGAGTATCGATCCGGTGCTGGATCCGGACAGTCCGATGCGAGATCCGCTGGCTCGTCCCACCGTGGCACCCACTGAGCATCCGCAAGGCTGGCGAGACCCGAGCAAAGGGGATGGCATTCCGGATGACGACCAGATGCCGCTGCCCAACGATTAATTCGAGACGAAAAAAAGCCCCGACTGTCGGTAATGCTGTTCACTTAACCGATGGAGCAAACAACCGAAAACCTGTGGCGAGGGAGCTTGCTCCCGCTGGACTGCGCAGCAGTCCCATTTTTCAGGGCCGCTTCGCGCCCCAACGGGAGCAAGCTCCCTCGCCACAGATTCAGTGTTCGTCCTTAAGTGAACAGCATTGCCGACTGTTCGGGGCTTTTTCATGCGCTTTCAGAAAAATTACTTTGAAGCCTCAACCACACCGCTCTGGCGCTGCTTGAGGTTCTTGTCTGCCTTGTACTGCAGGGCTACGGAAGGCACGTTTGCGCTTTTGCCGCTCTCTACCCAATTGCGCATGCGCGTGGCATCGGCAAAGTGGGTGTACTTGCCGTAGGCGTCAAGGATCACCAAGGCAACCGGGCGGTTACCCATTCGGGTCACCAGTACCAGGCAGTGACCTGCTTCGTTGGTGAAACCGGTTTTGGTCAGCTGGATGTCCCAGTCCGGCTTGCGGACCAAGTGGTCGGTGTTGCGAAAACCCAGGCTGTAGTTGGGTTTTCGGAACGTAACGGTTTTTTCCTTGGTCGTGCTTAACTCGGTCAGCAGCGGGTACTTGTGTGCGGCGATCAACAGTTTGCTCAAATCGCGAGCGGTCGAAACGTTGCGCGGGGAGAGGCCCGTTGGTTCGACAAAATGGGTATTGGTCATGCCCAGGGCGCGAGCCTTGGCGTTCATTGCAGCAATGAACGCGGCATAGCCACCCGGATAGTGATGGGCCAGGCTCGCAGCGGCGCGGTTTTCGGAGGACATCAGGGCGATCAGCAGCATCTCGCGGCGCGGCAGTTCGCTCTTGAGCTTGACCCGCGAGTACACGCCTTTCATTTCCGGCGTGTCGCTGATGTTGATGTTGATGTATTCGTCCATGTTTTGCCGGGCTTCAACCACGACCAGGCCGGTCATCAGTTTGCTGACGGAAGCGATGGGGACAACTACGTCGGGATTGCTGGCATAGATGACTTTGTTGGTCTGCATATCCAGCAGCAAAGAGCTGCCGGAAGCGAGCTTGAGTTGCGAGGTATCTCGAGGCGCTGCGGTGGTTTCGCCAGCGCTGGCGATTGGCGTGATGAAAGTCCCTGTAACTGCAAAAACTAGGCTCAGGATGGAAAGACGGATTTTCACGCTGGCAGACTCATAAAGTGTTGATACGCCGTTTATGTAACGGGCTATTTCGTAAAAAGCGCGACATTCTGGAGTATGGCTGAATAACTGTCGATGGTTGTTCAAGTAACAGGTGAAACTCCCGGAAAACATGAAAAAAATGTTATTTTCCGGCGGATGGTCGAAGCTGTCCCGCGGGCAAAAAAGAACCCCGCCATGGGCGGGGTTCCTTGTGTCGCGGACTACCTCTGCAACCGGACTTAACTGTGCAGGGTTTCGGCGGCGTACAGCGTGTTTTCCAGCAGGCAGGCACGAGTCATCGGGCCGACGCCGCCCGGTACCGGAGTGATCCAGCCAGCGCGGGGCAGAGCGGTTTCGTAGATCACATCACCGACCAGTTTGCCGTCTTCCTGGCGGTTGATGCCGACGTCGATCACGATCGCGCCTTCCTTGATCCATTCACCCTTGACCAGGCCCGGTTTGCCGGCGGCCACTACCACCAGGTCAGCGCGACCGACGTGGCCGGCCAGATCCTTGGTGAAGCGGTGAGTGACGGTCACGGTGCAACCGGCCAGCAACAATTCCATCGCCATCGGGCGGCCAACAATGTTGGACGCGCCGACGACCACGGCATTCATTCCATACAGGTCGGCACCGGTGCTTTCCAGCAGGGTCATGATGCCTTTGGGCGTGCACGGACGCAGCAGTGGAATGCGCTGGGCCAGACGACCGACGTTATAAGGATGGAAGCCGTCGACGTCCTTGTCCGGGCGAATGCGCTCCAGTAATTTGGACGCGTCCAGGTGTTCCGGAAGGGGAAGCTGCAACAGAACGCCGTCAATCGCCGGATCGTCATTCAGGCGATCGATCAGATCGGCCAGCGCTTCTTGAGTGGTTTCGGAAGGCAGGTCATAGGCTTGGGAAAGGAAGCCGACCTCTTCACAGTCTTTACGCTTGTGCGAGACATAAACCTGAGAGGCAGGATCGCTGCCGACCAGGATCACCGCGAGGCCGGGCGTGCGCAGGCCTTGCTGGCGACGCTCGGTAACCCGTTGGGCGATCTGCTGGCGCAGGCTGGCGGCGATCGATTTGCCGTCGATTAGTTGTGCAGTCATTGCGCGTGATTAACCATCGAGAGGGGAAAAAAAGAGAACGCATTCTCGCATGTCATGCGGTGAGGGCAAAGGCGCTTGGTCTGCAAATTCCCCTAACTCCTTTAATTAAATGAATTTTTTTTAAAAAGGATTTGACGACCTCAGGGGGGCTCTATACTATTCGTCGCACTTGTCGGGCACAGCCTAGCACTGGTTAAGAAGGTCGAACGGAATTACAGTTCTGCAAGACTGACAAGCACTTAGTTTGTAGTCCTTCAAGGGTACAGCTAATAAGGCGCCCGTAGCTCAGCTGGATAGAGCATCCGCCTTCTAAGCGGATGGTCGCAGGTTCGAGTCCTGCCGGGTGCGCCATTAGGCAGCTTTGGCACAAGTAACGCAATATGGTGGGCGTAGCTCAGTTGGTAGAGCACGGGATTGTGACTCCCGTTGTCGTGGGTTCGATCCCCATCGTCCACCCCATATTTCGAAAAGGCGCCAGATTAACAGTCTGGCGCCTTTGCTTTAAAAAGCTTCACTCCGCGGATGTGGTGGAATTGGTAGACACACTGGATTTAGGTTCCAGCGCCGCGAGGCGTAAGAGTTCGAGTCTCTTCATCCGCACCAAATAAAGCTTCGCTCGCACCGGTCGGTGTGAATGGGGTTCAGCAATGAAGCTGTTTGGCTTCCTTGTTACGCAATATGGTGGGCGTAGCTCAGTTGGTAGAGCACGGGATTGTGACTCCCGTTGTCGTGGGTTCGATCCCCATCGTCCACCCCATATTTCGAAAGGCGCCAGATTGAAAAGTCTGGCGCCTTTTTTGTTTCAGCGGCCGCAGGTACCGGGCCGCAGGGGCGGGGCGTTTCGTCGTATTTATGTTTCTCGATGATGCCGCTCTGTCCGCCGGCCTTGCTCGCGAGGTCGGCTGCCAGGGAGATCGCAGGCGACCTCTTCTATATATAGAAGGGTTGGCGCAGAGCCCTGGCGTGATTGGTTGTATTTGCCATCGGGGCGAGGTGCATTCGTGCATTCGCACCTATAAATTGCCTGCTGCGTTTTTACCCGTTTTCAGTAGGGTGACTTCTTGAGTTTGACCCACTAGAATGCATGCCCTTGATTCTGGGGTCGGAAACGGCCGGCTAACGTCTGTGCAACGAGGAATATCCATGCAAGTTTCTGTTGAAAATACTACTGCTCTTGAGCGCCGCATGAGCGTCACCGTGCCGGCTGAGCGCATCGAGAGCCAGGTCAACAAGCGTCTGCAGCAGACCGCCCAAAAGGCCAAAATTGCTGGCTTCCGTCCAGGCAAAGTGCCAATGAGCGAAATCAAGCGCCGTTTCGGTGCCGATGCTCGCCAGGAAGCTGTGGGTGACGTGATCCAGTCTTCCTTCTACGAAGCTGTGGTTGAGCAGAAGCTGAACCCGGCTGGTTCGCCTTCGATCGAGCCTAAGTCGCTGGAAGCAGGCAAGGACCTGGAATACGTAGCCGTATTCGAAGTGTTCCCTGAGTTCACCGTTGCCGGTTTCGAAGGTATCACCGTAGAGCGCCTGAGCGCTGACGTATCTGATGCCGATCTGGACAAGATGCTGGACATCCTGCGCAAGCAGAACACCCGTTTCGAAGTGACCGATCGCGCTGCCCAGAACGAAGACCAGTTGAACATCGATTTCGTTGGTAAGGTCGACGGTGAAGTGTTCGCTGGCGGTTCCGCCAAAGGTACTCAGTTGGTTCTGGGTTCCGGCCGCATGATCCCTGGTTTCGAAGACGGTCTGGTTGGCGCTAAAGCCGGTGAAGAACGCGTTCTGAACCTGACTTTCCCAGAGGACTACCAGAACCTCGACCTGGCGGGCAAAACCGCCGAGTTCACCGTGACCGTGAACACTGTTTCCGAGCCAAAACTGCCAGAACTGACCGAAGAATTCTTCGCTCAATTCGGCATCAAGGAAACCGGTCTGGAAGGCTTCCGCACCGAAGTTCGCAAGAACATGGAGCGCGAGCTGCGTCAGGCGATCAAATCCAAGGTCAAGAATCAGGTAATGGACGGTCTGCTGGCCACCAACCCGATCGAAGTGCCTAAGGCTCTGCTGTCCAACGAAGTTGACCGTCTGCGCGTGCAGGCTGTTCAGCAGTTCGGTGGCAACATCAAGCCTGACCAACTGCCGGCCGAGCTGTTCGAAGAGCAAGCCAAGCGCCGCGTAGTGCTGGGTCTGATCGTGGCTGAAGTGGTCAAGCAATTCGACCTCAAGCCTGACGAAACCCGCGTTCGCGAGATGATTCAGGAAATGGCTTCGGCCTACCAGGAGCCTGAGCAAGTTGTGTCCTGGTACTACAAGAACGACCAGCAACTGAACGAAGTTCGTTCGGTTGTGCTGGAAGAGCAAGTTGTGGATACTGTTCTGCAGAAAGCTAGCGTGACCGACAAATCGGTCTCTTACGAAGAAGCAGTCAAGCCGGTAGAAGCTCCACAAGCCGACTGATCGTTTTTGCGGTAAGAAGCAAACACCATAAGCCAGCTCTCGAGCTGGCTTATGCGTATTCAAGACATAACTATTTGGGAGTGACTGCAGAGCATGTTCCGTAATTCGTATATTCAGCAGAACTCTGATATCCAGGCCGCAGGCGGCCTGGTCCCGATGGTTGTCGAGCAGTCCGCTCGTGGCGAGCGCGCCTACGACATCTACTCGCGTCTCCTCAAGGAGCGAGTGATCTTTCTGGTTGGCCCCGTAGAGGACTACATGGCCAACCTGATCTGTGCGCAACTGCTGTTCCTTGAAGCGGAAAACCCGGACAAGGACATCCATCTCTATATCAACTCCCCGGGCGGTTCGGTAACGGCTGGCATGTCGATCTACGACACCATGCAGTTCATCAAACCCAACGTGTCGACCACCTGTATCGGCCAGGCGTGCAGCATGGGCGCTTTCCTGCTGACGGCCGGTGCTCCAGGCAAGCGTTTCTGCCTGCCGAACTCGCGTGTAATGATTCACCAGCCATTGGGTGGTTTCCAGGGTCAGGCATCGGACATCGAAATCCATGCCAAGGAAATCCTCTTTATCCGTGAGCGTCTCAACACGTTGATGGCCAAGCACAGCGGGCGCACCCTTGAAGAAATCGAGCGCGACACCAATCGCGACAATTTCATGAGTGCAGAAGCCGCGCGTGAGTACGGGCTGATCGACGAAGTGATCAACCAGCGCCCCGCTTAAAATAAGCAGCTCAAAATAAGGTGGGTCGGCAGGTCCGATCACCAGCGGGCTTGAAAAAGCCCGCAATAGCCTTCATCTTGTGTTGCAAGCCTATCGGATTTGGATCGAACGAATGACTGACACCCGCAACGGCGAGGACAACGGCAAGCTGCTCTATTGCTCCTTCTGTGGCAAAAGCCAGCATGAAGTGCGCAAATTGATTGCCGGCCCCTCGGTCTTTATCTGCGACGAGTGCGTCGACCTGTGCAATGACATCATCCGCGAGGAGGTGCAGGAAGCACAGGCTGAGAGCAGCGCGCATAAATTGCCTTCGCCTAAAGAAATCAGCGGCATCCTTGATCAGTATGTAATCGGTCAGGAACGTGCGAAAAAGGTTCTGGCCGTAGCGGTGTACAACCACTACAAACGCCTGAACCAGCGTGACAAAAAGAGTGACGACGTCGAGCTCGGCAAAAGCAACATCTTGCTGATCGGCCCGACAGGCTCGGGTAAGACCCTGCTTGCGGAAACCCTGGCCCGCTTGCTGAACGTTCCGTTCACCATCGCTGACGCAACCACCCTCACCGAGGCGGGTTACGTGGGTGAAGATGTCGAGAACATCATTCAGAAGCTGTTGCAGAAGTGCGATTACGACGTGGAAAAGGCCCAGATGGGCATTGTCTACATCGATGAAATCGACAAGATTTCGCGCAAGTCTGACAACCCGTCGATCACCCGGGACGTTTCCGGTGAAGGCGTGCAGCAGGCCCTGCTCAAGTTGATCGAAGGCACGGTCGCTTCCGTTCCGCCTCAAGGTGGTCGCAAGCATCCGCAGCAGGAATTCCTGCAAGTCGATACCCGTAACATCCTGTTCATCTGCGGTGGTGCGTTCTCCGGCCTGGAAAAGGTTATTCAAAACCGTTCCACCAAGGGCGGCATCGGTTTCAACGCGGAAGTTCGCAGCAAGGAAGAAGGCAAGAAAGTCGGTGAATCCCTGCGTGAAGTCGAGCCTGACGATCTGGTTAAGTTCGGTCTGATCCCGGAATTCGTCGGTCGTCTGCCGGTTCTTGCGACGCTGGACGAGCTTGATGAAGCTGCTTTGATGCAGATTCTCACCGAGCCGAAAAATGCACTGACCAAGCAGTATGCCAAGCTGTTCGAGATGGAAGGCGTGGACCTGGAATTCCGGGCTGACGCATTGAAATCGGTCGCCAAGCGCGCACTGGAACGTAAAACCGGTGCACGTGGTCTGCGTTCGATTCTCGAAGGTGTATTGCTCGACACTATGTATGAAATCCCCTCGCAGTCCGAGGTGAGTAAAGTAGTGATCGATGAAAGCGTTATAGAAGGCAAGTCCAAGCCACTGTATATCTACGAAAACAGTGAGCCTGCTGCCAAGGCCGCGCCAGACGCCTAAGCGTCACGCAGTCGGTACAAAGAAGGGGCCTTCGGGCCCCTTTGCTTTTTCTGGTTTTTTACACAGTCTTTGTGCTTGTTTTTTTTGAAGGCTGCCCCCATCTTGGTTTCAAGCTTACTTCCATCTGTTTCCGGCCTTATGGCCGCCGTAGAGGCGAAATCATGAAGACAACCATCGAATTGCCTCTCCTGCCATTGCGTGATGTCGTGGTTTATCCGCACATGGTTATCCCGCTGTTCGTGGGGCGCGAGAAATCCATCGAAGCTCTCGAGGCAGCGATGACGGGCGACAAGCAGATCCTTCTGCTGGCTCAGAGAAACCCCGCTGACGACGATCCCGGTGAAGATGCACTTTATCGCGTAGGTACGATTGCGACCGTTCTGCAGCTGCTGAAGCTGCCTGACGGCACGGTCAAGGTTCTGGTCGAAGGCGAGCAGCGGGGCGCCGTGGAGCGCTTCAGCGAAGTGGACGGCCATTGCCGCGCCGAAGTCTCGTTGATCGACGAAGTCGACGCGCCAGAGCGCGAGTCGGAAGTGTTTGTCCGCAGCCTGCTGTCGCAGTTCGAACAATATGTGCAGTTGGGCAAGAAAGTCCCGGCTGAAGTCCTGTCGTCGCTCAACAGCATCGACGAGCCTGGGCGCCTGGTCGACACCATGGCCGCGCACATGGCCCTGAAGATCGAGCAGAAGCAGGAAATCCTCGAAATCATCGATTTGTCGGCCCGGGTCGAGCACGTCCTCGCGTTGCTGGATGCCGAGATCGATCTGCTGCAAGTCGAAAAACGCATTCGCGGTCGCGTCAAAAAGCAAATGGAGCGCAGTCAGCGCGAGTACTACCTGAACGAGCAGATGAAGGCCATTCAGAAAGAACTCGGCGACAGCGACGAAGGACATAACGAAGTCGAAGAGCTGAAAAAGCGCATTGATGCCGCTGGCCTGCCAAAAGACGCGCTCGCCAAGGCTACGGCCGAATTGAACAAGCTCAAGCAAATGTCGCCAATGTCCGCGGAAGCGACCGTGGTGCGTTCGTACATCGACTGGCTGGTTCAGGTGCCGTGGAAGGCTCAGAGCAAGGTGCGCCTGGACCTGGCGCGCGCAGAAGACATTCTCGACGCCGACCACTATGGCCTGGAAGAAGTCAAAGAGCGGATTCTCGAATACCTCGCCGTGCAAAAGCGCGTGAAGAAGATTCGTGGTCCGGTGTTGTGCCTGGTAGGTCCTCCGGGGGTGGGTAAAACCTCTCTGGCGGAGTCGATCGCGCACGCCACCAACCGCAAATTCGTGCGCATGGCCTTGGGCGGTGTGCGTGATGAAGCGGAAATTCGTGGACATCGCCGTACATACATCGGTTCGATGCCAGGAAGATTGATTCAAAAGATGACAAAAGTGGGCGTCCGTAACCCGCTGTTCCTGCTCGATGAAATCGACAAAATGGGCAGCGACATGCGTGGCGATCCGGCGTCGGCGCTGCTGGAAGTGCTCGATCCTGAGCAGAACCACAACTTCAACGATCACTATCTGGAAGTCGACTACGACCTGTCCGATGTGATGTTCCTGTGCACCTCTAACTCCATGAACATTCCTCCGGCGCTGCTGGACCGGATGGAAGTGATTCGTCTTCCGGGCTACACCGAAGACGAGAAGATCAACATCGCCGTCAAATACCTTTCGCCGAAGCAGATCACTGCCAACGGCTTGAAGAAAGGCGAGCTGGAATTCGACGCCGAAGCGATCCGCGACATCATCCGCTACTACACCCGCGAAGCCGGTGTGCGTGGGCTGGAGCGCCAGATTGCCAAGGTTTGCCGCAAGGCGGTCAAAGAGCATGCGCTGGAAAAACGCTTCTCGGTGAAGGTCACTGCGGACGATCTGGAACACTTCCTGGGCGTGCGTAAATTCCGCTACGGGCTGGCTGAGCAGCAGGATCAGATCGGTCAGGTGACCGGGTTGGCGTGGACTCAGGTGGGCGGCGAATTGCTGACCATCGAAGCCGCTGTCGTGCCGGGCAAAGGCCAGTTGATCAAGACCGGTTCCCTGGGCGACGTGATGGTCGAGTCGATCACCGCAGCCTTGACGGTTGTGCGCAGCCGCGCGAAGAGCCTGGGCATTCCCCTGGACTTCCACGAGAAGCGCGACACCCACATCCACATGCCGGAAGGGGCGACGCCGAAAGACGGTCCTAGCGCCGGTGTGGGCATGTGCACGGCATTGGTATCGGCATTGACCGGCATTCCGGTGCGTGCGGACGTGGCCATGACCGGTGAGATCACCTTGCGTGGTCAAGTGCTGGCGATCGGTGGCTTGAAAGAAAAACTGCTCGCTGCTCACCGCGGTGGAATCAAGACCGTGATCATTCCTGAAGAGAATGTTCGCGATCTGAAGGAAATTCCCGACAATATCAAGCAAGATCTCCAGATTAAACCGGTTAAATGGATTGACGAGGTCCTGCAAATTGCGCTGCAATACGCGCCGGAGCCCTTGCCGGATGTGGCTCCGGAGATTGTCGCGAAGGATGAAAAGCGCGAGTCCGATTCTAAGGAAAGAATTAGCACGCATTAGTACGTATTTGCCTGGGGGGCTTCCTTGACAGATTTTTAGAGCCCTTGTTATAAAGCGGCTCTTAAGTGTCTGTTGGCCATTCAGCACTCGTTTTTGCTTTCACCAAAAAAAACTTAGAATCATACTCAAATAGATATAAGGGGACTTAGAGTGAACAAGTCGGAACTGATTGATGCTATCGCTGCATCCGCTGATATCCCGAAAGCTGCTGCTGGCCGTGCGCTGGACGCTGTAATCGAATCCGTCACTGGCGCTCTCAAGGCTGGCGACTCCGTTGTTCTGGTTGGTTTCGGTACTTTCTCCGTTACTGATCGTCCAGCTCGCATTGGTCGTAACCCACAGACCGGTAAGACGCTGGAAATCGCAGCAGCCAAAAAACCAGGTTTCAAAGCCGGTAAAGCACTGAAAGAAGCTGTCAACTAAGTTCGATTCAGGTTTTTGCCTATCCGGGTCGGGGTCAAGCCTGACCTGGCAGCGGAGCGGTAGTCCAGTCGGCAGTTGTCGGTCCGTGACGCCGAGGCTCGCAAGTTCGAGTTATCGGTCCGCTCCGCCAGTTACGAGAAGGCGCATCCTCGGATGCGCCTTTCTTCTATCCGGATTCTACCCACGCTCCACGGTTGCCTAATTTTGAAGTTCAACCGTTTATGGGGGACGCATGCTGCAGAATATCAGGGACAATTCACAAGGCTGGATTGCCAAGACCATTATCGGGGTCATCGTTGCACTGATGGCTTTGACCGGTTTCGACGCCATTTTTCAGGCCACGACGCACAAAAACGAGGCGGCGAAGGTCAATGGTGAAGAAATCAGCCAGAACGAGCTGAGCCAGGCGGTCGATATGCAACGCCGTCAACTCATGCAACAGCTGGGCAAGGATTTCGATGCGTCCTTGCTCGACGAAAAGATGCTGCGCGAATCGGCCCTCAAAGGCCTGATCGATCGCAAACTGCTGCTGCAAGGCGCAGAAAGCTCCAAGTTCGCCTTCTCCGAAGCGGCGCTGGATCAGGTCATCCTGCAAACCCCTGAATTTCAGGTCGATGGCAAGTTCAGTCCTGAGCGCTTCGACCAGGTAATTCGTCAACTCGGCTACAGCCGCATGCAGTTCCGCCAGATGCTGGCCCAGGAAATGCTGATCGGTCAGTTGCGCGCCGGTCTGGCGGGTAGCGGTTTCGTCACCGACGCACAGGTTCTGGCGTTCGCCCGTCTGGAAAAACAGACTCGCGATTTCGCCTCCCTGAATATCAAGGTAGACCCGGCAGCGGTGAAGCTGACCGATGACGAAGTCAAAGCCTATTACGACGAACACGCCAAGGAATTCATGACGCCGGATCAGGTGGTCATCGATTATCTGGAGTTGAAGAAGGCTTCCTTCTTTGACCAGGTCAGCGTCAAGGACGAAGACCTGCAAGCGGCGTATCAGAAAGAAATCGCGAACCTGTCCGAGCAACGCCGGGCTGCGCACATTCTGATCGAAGTGAACGACAAGACCACCGAAGCACAGGCCAAGGCCAAGATCGAAGAGATCCAGGCGCGTCTGGCCAAAGGCGAGAAGTTCGAGGCCCTGGCCAAGGAGTTCTCCCAGGATCCGGGTTCGGCAAACAATGGCGGCGATCTCGGCTACGCAGGTCCTGGTGTCTATGACCCGGTATTCGAGAAGTCCCTGTATTCGCTGGCCAAGGATCAGGTTTCCGAACCGGTTCGCACCGACTTCGGTTTCCACCTGATCAAGCTGCTGGGCGTGGAAGCGCCTGAAGTACCGACATTCGCCAGCCTGAAAGACAAGCTGACCCGCGACTTGAAGGCTGCGCAGGTTGAGCAGCGTTTCGTCGAGGCGACCAAGCAACTGGAAGACGCTTCGTTCGAAGCGTCCGATCTGGCCCAGCCAGCCCAGGACTTGAAGTTGACCGTTCACACCTCCGCGCCGTTCGGCCGTGAAGGTGGCGAAGGCATTGCGGCCAACCGTGCCGTGATCACCGCAGCGTTCAGCCCGGAAGTGTTGGATGAGGGTGCCAACAGCACCGCCATCGAGCTCGATCCGGAAACCGTGATCGTGTTGCGTGCCAAGGAACACCTCAAGCCTACGCAACTGCCGCTGGAAAGCGTAGCGGGCCCGATCCGCGCGCAATTGGCCAAGGAACACGCCATCGCTGCCGCCAAGACCCATGCGGATGAGCTGATTGCCAGCCTGCGCGATGGCAAGTCGCCGCTGGACAAGCCGATTGACGGCCAGAGCTGGAAGGTTACCGAAGCCGCGACTCGCGCTCAGGAAGGGGTAGACCCGACTGTGCTGCAAGCGCTGTTCCGCATGCCCAAGCCTGCCGCCAAGGACAAGCCGACGTTCATTAGCGTGACGCTGGCCGACGGCAACCTGGTGATCGTGCGCCTGAACGGTGTCAACGAAGCCGCAACGCCGACTGAAGAAGAGAAGGCTCAATACCGTCGCTTCCTTGCTTCGCGCGTCGGCCAGCAAGACTTCGCGGCTTACCGCAAGCAGTTGGAAAGCCAGGCTGAGATCAAGCGTTTCTGATCTCGGACTGATTGATGCGCTACACAAGAACCCCGGCCAAAAGGCCGGGGTTTTTTGTTACAGGTGAACAGACAAGCGTGCGGGACATTTGCTGAATCTCGGAGTCAACACTCCTGTAACTGTTTTAAGACACAATCGTTGCGCCGCTAAGCATCGATCTGTTGCACAATACGCCCCGAACCGTTTTCCTCAGGATGTTCAATGTTTAAATCATTTCCCATGCGTGTTGCCGGGCTGGCGCTGGTGCTGGCCGTTGCGGCCGGGTGCTCGTCGAAGAAAGCCGCCATCTATGAGCATGAGAACTTCGATGACTCCGGGACATTTTCCCGTAACTACCCGGTGGCTGACACCGCTTCATGCGAAGCCGCTCGTCGGGCCTTGCTGAGTCAGGGGTACATCATCACCAGCAGTGATCCAAAACTGATCAGCGGGCACAAAAGCTTCCAGCAGACCGGCGAGACCCACATGGAAATCAGTTTCAGTGTGGTCTGCGCCGAAGACGGCAGTGCCGGGCATCATGCCACGGTGTTCGCCAATGCCCTGCAAGACAAGTATGCGCTGAAGAAAACCAACAACTCCGCCAGTCTCGGTGTAGGAGTGCTGGGCTCGGTATCGATGCCGATCGGTTCGTCGGATGACTCGATGGTCAAGGTCGCCAGCGAAACCGTGACCTCCGCCAAGTTCTACGAGCGATTCTTCGCGCTGGTCGAATTGTTCCTGCCCAAGGAAGTGAAAGAAGCGGCGCATATCACCGAGAAGCCAAAAGCCGATCTGGGCGTGCCCGAGCCCAAGGCCACACCGGCTCCATTGGCCCCGCAAACCGCGGCTGAGCCTGTCCCGGCGGCAGAAGCGGCACAGGCACCCGTCGAGGCGACTCCAGCCGCTTCCGAGCCGGTAGCGCCGCCGCCTGAAGCCGCACCCATCACCGCGACTCCAAGTGCTGAGCCAACACCTTCCCCGGAAGTGATCACGCCACCGGCCAACCCAAGCGACATGGCGCCACCTTCGGAGCCGATTCAGGCCATGCCGATCACTGGTCAGTGATCCTCCGATACCCCCTGCAGGAGCGAGCAGGCTCTCTCCTGTAACGAAAAAATTCTGTGATAAATCCCTGACCGCCTGCTACGTTTTATCTATTGGCGACGAAGTGTCGTGTCCGCGTCATTTTTCTTTCATGCGGGCACTTTAGGCTCAAGGCGCTGGTCATTTATTCAGACGTTTTTTCAATGAGCTTTGGGGGATTCGAAAATGGACGACTATCAAGAAGAGCTGCTTGAGTATCAGGCGTTTGAACTGGATCCGCTGGAACCCGCTGAAGACGCTACCGAGCTGTAAGTGTCAGGCGGATTGGCGATGACTGCGGCGAAACTCGCCGGGTGTCTGGCCGGTCCAGCGTTTGAAGGCGCGTTGAAACGCTTCGGCTGAGGCGAAGCCCAGCAGGTAGGCGATTTCTCCGAATGCCAGTTCGGTATCGCGAATGTAGGTCATGGCCAAGTCGCGACGGGTGTCGTTGAGGATTGCGCGAAATTGCGTGCCTTCTTCGGCAAGTTTGCGGCGCAAGGTCCAGGTGGGCAGCTTCAGGCGTGCCGCCACTTCTTCCAGGTCGGGTTCCCGGCCACCATTGAGCAACGGCCCCAGTAACTGAGTGATGCGTTCACGCAGGCTGCGGGTGCGTGTCAGTTGCTCCAATTCCCGTTCACATAAACTCAGCAGCTGGCGCCAGGTGCTCGGGCAGTGTTCCGGGTTGCGCTGGGCGAGGCTGGCCAGGCTCAGGCGCAGTTGATTGTGTTCGGCAGCAAACTGTATCGGGCAGTCGCCCAACGCGTCGTAGGCGGCGCGGTAGTCGGGTTCTTCGAATTCGATCTCGATGCGTTCGGCGCGCAGCGGGGCAGGGCTCACGCTGGATATTTGCTGCAACCAGCCCGCGATGATCGAATCCACCACGAAGCGGTTATAGCTGTTGTAAGGGCTGATGGAGTAAAAGCGCAGCCACGCCCCTTGAGGATCTTCGTGAAAGCTCGATTGACCGCGATAGTTGGAGCCATACAAGGCTTCGAAGCGAATCAGGCAGCGCGCCGCTTCGCGCACCGTCGGTGCCTGGGCCGCCGTGACACCGGCCAGACCGGCCTGGCTCAAGCGGCTGAGCTGACCCATGCGCAAGCCGAGCGCCGGGTTGCCGGTCAACTGAATGGCGCCGTGGCCCAGACGCATGTAACGCGGAATGGAGAGGCGGGCGCCTGCTTCGCTGAGGCGGGCGGCATCCAGACCGTATTGTTCCAGCAGGGGCTGTGGATCTGCACCGTGGCTGCGCACGGCGTCGGCCAGACTATGAACGAAGCCGACCGACAAATCGCCGAGACGCATCGGCTGCGGTTTCATGGCTTACAACCAAAGGTTCAGCAGACGCGCACCGCGGGCGTTACCGTCGGCGAAATGCTGACCGTTGCTGCTCAGAAAACTCTGGCCGGCGCTGGACTGGTCCCAGAATTGCCCGCGCAGAAATACGCTCATGCCAGCGAGCGCCTGACTTGAAGGGGGTTGAGTGGTCAGGGTCAGGCGATGCCAGGCCTGACCCTCACTGAGTTCTCCGGCCTTGAGACTGACGGAGCCCGGTGTCGATGAACCCTGATAGCCGCGCCACGGTTGATCCCAGGTGCCACGACCGGAAACAAACGCCGGTACCGCGACGATTCGTGCCTGCTGAGCGTCGAGTTTGCGGTAGTTGTCCGGGTACCAACTGTCGCTGCCGATCAGCACGCCCAGGCGTCCCGCCGGAGTATCGACGACGTTGAGGGTGTGCTCGCCGTTGGCCTTGATCGCATCCTGCTGCTCGAAAACCGGATGCATCTGACGCTGCGGCTGGCCGATGGGCAATCCATCGCGGCCGAACACTACGCTGCTGTTATACAGCGCGCCGCGACCGATTTTCAGGGTGCCGTCGATGATGCTCGGCTCCGGCAACACGATGGAACCCGCCACCAGGGTCACGTGGAATTCTTTTGCCAGCCCGCCGAACAACGCCTGGTAATCCTTGGCCATGCCTTTGGCTTTCATGCGCAAGTGCGCGTCGTCCAGGCGACTGCCGCCCTCGGCGCCAATCAGCGCGCGAACGAACTTCAACGGATTGCTCACGGCCAGCCAGTTCATGGCTTCCTTGAGGGTGGTGGCTTGGTACAGTTCGTCCTTTTCACCGCTGACCATCAGCCACGTGCCGACATGCTCCGGCAACACGACGATGGTTTTTTCATTCAACAGGCCTTGCTCCTGCGCTTTTTGCAGGTAGGCCGCGAGTTTGCGGTGCAGGCGTCCAGGGCTTTGATAGTCGGTGGGAAACAACTCGGGTTGAATGCCCAGCAGGTTGCCCCGATCAGAGGGTTGGCCTTGGTCGACCGCGAGATCGATTCGCAAATCCGAGAGGTAATGGCCCACCGGGCGATCCGCGGCCCACATGGCGTAGGTCGTCAGAGCGGCGATCAACGCCATGGAGAAAGTCAGGTACAGAAGTTTACGCATGAGAAAACAGTCAACGGCCGTGTGCAGGGTTCGACGACTAGGGTATGACCCATGTTCACGCTTGCCAAGGGCCGCTGCGCATTTTGATCAATAAGTTGTCAGTTACGGTCATTGAGCGGCCAGTGGACTGCTCATAGTCTGTAACACATGACAGAGGGGCGCCAAAGAGCGTCCTCACTTTTTCCGTGATCGCTCGTTGTGGAGTTACCGATGACCGCCGCTCATTACCCGCACCTGTTGGCCCCGCTGGACCTGGGTTTTACCACGTTGCGCAACCGCACCTTGATGGGCTCGATGCACACCGGTCTGGAGGAAAAGCCGGGTGGCTTCGAGCGCATGGCGGCGTACTTCGCCGAGCGTGCCCGTGGTGGTGTCGGCCTGATGGTCACCGGCGGTATCGGGCCGAACGACGAGGGTGGCGTTTACTCTGGCGCAGCCAAGCTGACCACCGAGGAAGAAGCGCTCAAGCATCAGATCGTCACTCGCGCAGTGCACGAGGCGGGTGGCAAGATCTGCATGCAGATCCTCCACGCCGGTCGTTATGCCTATAGCCCGAAGCAGGTTGCGCCAAGTGCCATCCAGGCACCGATCAATCCGTTCAAACCGAAAGAACTGGACGAGGAAGGCATCGAGAAACAGATCCGCGACTTCGTCACCTGCTCGACCCTGGCGCAGCAGGCCGAGTACGACGGTGTCGAGATCATGGGTTCCGAAGGTTATTTCATTAACCAGTTCCTCGCCGCCCACACCAACCACCGCACCGACCGCTGGGGCGGCAGCTACGAAAACCGCATGCGCCTGCCGGTGGAAATCGTTCGTCGCGTACGTGAAGCGGTCGGTCTGAATTTCATCATCATTTTCCGCCTGTCGATGCTCGATCTGGTCGAAGGCGGCAGCACCTGGGAAGAAATCGTGCTGTTGGCCAAGGCCATCGAGCAAGCCGGTGCGACGATCATCAACACCGGTATCGGCTGGCACGAAGCGCGGATTCCGACCATCGCCACCAAAGTGCCGCGTGCGGCGTTCAGCAAAGTCACGGCCAAGTTGCGTGGCTCGGTGAGCATTCCGCTGATCACCACCAACCGCATCAACACCCCGGAAGTGGCCGAGCAGATTTTGGCCGAGGGCGATGCCGACATGGTGTCCATGGCACGGCCGTTCCTGGCTGACCCGGATTTCGTCAACAAGGCGGCTGAAGGCCGCGCCGATGAAATCAACACCTGCATCGGTTGTAACCAGGCGTGCCTGGACCACACCTTCGGCGGCAAATTGACCAGTTGCCTGGTCAACCCGCGCGCCTGCCACGAAACCGAACTCAACTACTTGCCGGTGCAGCAGATCAAGAAGATCGCCGTGGTCGGTGCCGGTCCTGCCGGTTTGTCCGCTGCAACTGTGGCGGCAGAGCGTGGTCACGAGGTGACGCTGTTTGATTCGGCCAGTGAAATCGGCGGCCAGTTCAATGTCGCCAAACGCGTGCCGGGCAAGGAGGAGTTCTTTGAGACCCTGCGTTATTTCGGCCGTAAATTGCAGACCAGCAACGTCGAGGTGTGCCTGAACACTCGCGTCGATGTGACGAAACTGGTCGAGGGCGGTTACGACGAGATCATCCTTGCTACCGGCATCGCCCCAAGAACCCCTGCGATTCCGGGTGTGGAAAATGCCAAGGTGTTGAGCTATCTGGACGTGCTGCTGCAGCGCAAACCGGTGGGTAAACGCGTTGCGGTGATTGGCGCCGGCGGTATCGGTTTTGACGTCTCCGAATTCCTGGTTCACCAGGGCGAGGCCACCAGCCTGAACCGTGATGAGTTCTGGAAAGAGTGGGGCATCGACACGCACCTCGAAGCGCGCGGCGGCGTCGCCGGGATCAAGGCTGCCCCCCATGCGCCGGCTCGCGAAGTGTTCCTGCTGCAACGCAAGAAATCCAAGGTCGGCGACGGGCTGGGCAAGACCACAGGCTGGATTCACCGTACCGGGCTGAAGAACAAGCAGGTGCAAATGCTCAACAGCGTCGAATACCTGAAGATCGACGACGAAGGCCTGCACATCCGCATTGGCGAAACCGGTGAGCCGCAGGTGCTGCCGGTGGACAATATCGTGATTTGCGCCGGTCAGGATCCACTGCGCGAGTTGCAGGATGGTTTGGTGGCGGCAGGGCAGAATGTGCATCTGATCGGCGGCGCGGATGTCGCGGCGGAGCTGGATGCCAAGCGGGCAATCAATCAGGGTTCGCGGTTGGCTGCGCAGTTGTAATCCACCGGTCTAGCGTACCAATGGTCATCGCGAGCAGGCTCGCTCCCACATAGATCCACTGTGGGGGCGAGCCTGCTCGCGATGGCTGCTTATGAGCGACTAGAATGCTGGCTCTTCATCCAGAGCCGGCATCGATGCTTTTCTCTCCAAACGACTGGCTCCCCCAAGCCCCCCTCGAACCCCTCCCTCTCGACTGGCTCACCACGGCCGGCATCGAAGTCGCGATCCTGCGTCTGGATCAGATTGACCCGCTGATCAGCGGCAACAAATGGTTCAAGCTGATCGAGCACCTCAAAGTCGCTGAACAGTCCGGCGCTCAAGGCATCATCAGCCTCGGCGGAGCTCACTCCAATCATTTGCATGCACTGGCCGCGGCCGGAAAGCGGTTCGGGTTTTCCACGGTCGGTCTGTTGCGCGGGCATCTGCAAGAAACGCCAACGGTTAAAGATCTGCAGGCATTCGGCATGCAGTTGCACTGGCTGGGTTATGGCGGTTATCGAGCACGGCACGAACCGGGTTTCTGGTTGCCATGGAGAGCGCAGTATCCCGATCTGCAACCTGTGCCCGAAGGTGGCGGCGGGGGGCCGGGTGCGCGAGGCTGTATGCAACTCAAGGATCAGATCCGCCAGCAATTGCCACGTCTGGGATGGAGCGATTACGACGGTTGGTGGCTGGCCTGTGGAACCGGGACAACCCTGGCCGGCCTGGTGCTTGCCGAAGCGGGGGAACATCCGGTTTATGGTGCACTGGCAGTACCCGATGACCATGGTGTGGCGCAGCAGGTCGAGAAGATTATCGAGCAAACGGGTGATGCGGCCTATGAACTGATCGATGCCAGCCGTGGCGGCTTCGCCAAAGTTGATCCGCCGCTGATTGAGTTCATCGAACTGACCGAGCAGGCCAGCGGTGTTCCTCTTGAGCCGCTGTACACCGGCAAGGCCTTGCTGGCGCTCAGGCAGCAGGTCGTAGCAGGGCGGTTCAAAGAGGGCACACGCCTGATCTTCGTTCATACCGGTGGCTTGCAAGGCCGCCGGGGATTTCAATGAAGTCGCGCACTCAAGTGCGCTTGGGCATCATCCGCAACAAGGTGTTATCGCCTACCACATAATGGTGATACAGCCCGGCCACGGCATGCAGGCCGATCAGCCAATAGCCGATGGTGCCGCCCAGGACGTGCCAGCCCTGAAGCTGTTTGGCCAGTTCCTTGTTCTCGGCCATCAGCAGCGGCAGGTCGAGGCCGTAGAACATCACTTGATTGCCTTTGGCGCTGGTGACCAGCCAACCCAGCAACGGCATGGCGATCATGAAAATGTACAGCGCCCAGTGCATCAGTCTGGCCAGGGCTATCTGCCAGTGCGGCGAGGCAGGGAAGATCTGCGGTGCCGGGCCGAGGCTGCGAGCGAACAGCCGCACCCAGACCAATACGAATACGGTCAGGCCGAGCATGAAGTGCGATTCTACGATCAGCGTTCGCCCACCGCTGCCCTTGGGAAAGATCCCGCGGAACTCGATGCAGGCGTAAACCAGCGCCAGCAAGACCAGCATCAACCAATGCAACGCGATCGATACGGTGCTGTAGCGCGAAGCGGAATTTTTCCACGGCATACGGCGTTCCTCACGGGGCGGATCAAACCACCGTTCTTGGTCGACGGTGTGCTTTAACTGTAATCCTGTTTTTATGGAATTGCCTGGCGCACACAGGCTTTTCTGTTGCATGCGAACATGAAAAAAGTTTCACGTAAATGAAGTAACCGCATGCTGTTTGAAAGTGGTTGATCAGGTGTAGGGCGATTCTGTTTGTGCCGTATTTTCAGTTTTAGGCTTGAGTGACGAAGGTGGTTGATTAATATGCTTCTGGCGTGGCGGCTGATTAAAGGGTTTGCCATGTTTCTGATATTTATTAATTTGCGATCAAAGGAATGAGCATGAATGACAATGTGAATGGAGTCCGTGGCAAAGTGAGCGAGTACACCTGGGGACGCGTGTGGTCTGACGGAACAAAAGAGTTTAACAACGGCGCCATTCAATATGCCGATGGCTCGCTAGAGTTTGAGGGTTTGACGTTCTACCCTGATGGGGTTGTCATCGATGCGACGGGGCAGCAGGTCGGCCTGACTGCGCCGGCTGACGAGGTGCAAGACGATGCACAGTCAGCGATTGACGAAGAGGCCGAGTCTGTTGAGCAAGAGAAAGTAGAGGGCACCACGAATCAAACGGATGAAGTTCAAGCATTGATTATTGAAGATGAGGATGATGCCGAGCATTACATTCCTCTCGGAAGCGATGAGCGATAATCGCTGTCTCTATAAATCGAGGGCATAAAAAAGCCGTAGTACTCACTTGGGTACTACGGCTTTTTGTTTATTGGTTTTGCGGCATCTCGCCATTGGCCAAACGTTTGTTGATATCAGCAATGACTTCCGGCAAGTCGGTAATCGTGTCGATCATGTAGTGCGGGCGCGAGCCTTCGAACATCGCATGAATGCGCTTGCGTTCGCTGTCCAGGGTGTCGCTGGCCAGTGCGCGATAACCTTCATAGTCCAGCCCCAGCGCGTTACCCGAGCAGATCAGCGCCACGGTCCACATGCCGGCACGACGACCTTCGAGAATGCCCGGCACGGTGTCGTCGATCTTTACGCAAGCCGCGACATCGTCGATGCCCAACGCGATCACGTTGGCCAGTGCCTGGGCTGGCCATGGGCGGCCGTTGGGGACTTCGTCGGTGGCGACCACGTGGTCGGCGATGTAGCCGTTGGTGGCGGCCAGTTCGACGACTTTGTCCATGACCTGTTTCGGGTAGCCCGAGCAGGAGCCGATCTTGATCCCTTGCTGGCGCAGGTTGGCAATGGTGTCCAGGGCACCCGGAATCAGCGCGGAGTGTTCGGCGATTTTTTCGATCTGCAACGGCATGAAGCGTTGGTAGATGGCGGTGACGTCATCGTCGGTCGGCGTGCGGCCGAACACTTTGCGATAACGCTCGGCAACTTCCGGTTGATCGCACAGCGTGCGGATGTGGTCCCACTTGCCCATGCCCATCGGGCCGCGGGCTTCTTCAATGGAGACCTGGACGTCGAACTCGGCGAAGGCTTCGACAAAAATCTGCGTCGGGGCGAAGGAACCGAAGTCGACGACGGTGCCGGCCCAGTCGAGGATGGCGGCCTGGAGTTTGGTTGGGTTGGTGTAGTTCATGTCTGGAAATCCTTTGACAACTGGCTAATGGGGGCTGCTTTTACTGTGAGAGCCAGCCTGCTGGCGATGAGTGCCTGACCTTCAGCGAATGTGTTGGCTGACAGTCCGCTATCGCGAGCAGGCTCGCTCCTACAGGGGATCGTGGTGAATTAGATTTCGAGCACTTCCATCTCGCGCAACACTTCAGCGATGGCCGCTACGGCTTCGCGCATCTCCGCCGGTTGGACGTGACCGATGCAGCCCACGCGGAAGGTTTCGACCTGAGTCAGTTTGCCGGGGTAGAGGATGTAACCTTTGGCCTTGACCCGTTCGTAGAACTCCTTGAACTGGTAGCGCGGGTCTTTCGGGGCGTGGAAGGTGGCGATGATCGGTGCCTGAATCGCGGCAGGCAGGAAGCTGCGCAAGCCCAGTTGGCCCATCTCTTCCATCAATGCCTGGCAGTTGGCGGCGTAGCGTTCGTGCCGGGCCGGCAGGCCGCCTTCTTCGTTGTATTGCAGCAGGGCTTCATGCAGTGCCGCGACCACGTGGGTCGGCGGGGTGAAGCGCCATTGACCGGTCTTGGCCATGTAGGTGTGCTGGTCATAAAGGTCCATCGCCAGCGAATGCGAGTTGCCGGCGGCGCTGGCTAGGGACTCTTTGCGGGCAAAGACGAAGCCCATGCCCGGTACGCCTTCCAGGCATTTGCCCGACGCGGCTATCAGTGCGTCGAACGGAATTTGTTGCGCGTCCACCGGCAGGGCGCCGAACGAACTCATGGCGTCGATGATCAGGCGTTTGCCGTGTTGCGCAATGACGTGGGCAATTTCCGGCAGCGGGTTGAGGATGCCGGTACTGGTTTCGCAGTGGATCAGAGCAACGTGAGTGATGCCGGCATCAGCGCGTAGCAGACGATCGACGTCTTCGGCGGTGGTCGGTTCGTCTTCGGCGGTTTCGAAGGTGCTGAACGAGCGCCCCAGCACTTCGCAGATTTTCGCCAGGCGTTTGCCGTAGGCGCCGTTGATCAGCACCAGCACCTTGCCATCGCGAGGCACCAGTGTGCCGATTGCCGCCTCGACAGCGAAGGTGCCGCTGCCTTGCAACGGCACGCAGTGGTGAGTGGCGGCGCCGTTGAGGATCGCCAGCAGTTGTTCGCAGAGGCTGGCGGTCAGTTGGTTGAAGCGGTCATCCCATGAACCCCAGTCGACCATCATCGCCTGGCGGGTGCGGGCCGAAGTGGTCAACGGGCCGGGGGTGAGCAGGATGGGTGCGGCAGTACTCATTCTCGTGTCCTCGCAATCGATGGGATGAAGCTACGGGGCTTAAATTGCAATTTGCCGAGTTATCAATCAAATTGTTTGTTGTTATGCCAGCCATCAGTGAGGGTGATTCATGAACCTGTTTCAGCTCCGCGCCTTTGATGCCGTGGCCCGGGAAGGCAGCTTTACCCGGGCGGCTGCGCGGTTGTTCATCAGCCAACCGGCGGTCACCGGGCACATCAAGGCACTGGAGGAGCACTACCAGATCACCTTGTTGCGCCGCACCGCGCGACGGGTGGAGTTGACGGAAGAGGGCACCAAACTGGCGGCGATCACCCGGGCGATGTTCGGCCTGGCCGAAGAGGCGCAGGTGATGCTCGAAGCCAACCGACAGTTGCTGACCGGGCGCCTGGAAGTGGCGGCGGATGGACCGCACATGGTCATGCCGATGCTCGCGAGCCTGCGCGCACGTTATCCGGGCATCACTGTGAACCTGCGTCTGGGCAATGCCCAGGAAACGTTGGCGGCGTTGTTGTCCGAGCATGCCGACGTGGCGGTGCTCACCGAAGTCGAGCCGCGCAAGGGCCTGCATCTGCAAGCCCTGAGCGAGTCACGCATTTGTGCGTTGGTGCCTGATGGGCATCCGTGGGCGCAGCGCAGCAAAGGCATTCCGCTCAAAGAGCTGGACCAGGTGATCATGGTGTTGCGCGAACCGAGTTCGATTACCCGGCGTACGTTCGATGACGCGTGTGCCCAGGCCAAAGTCAATCCACGGGTGTTGCTGGAACTGGACAGTCGCGAAGCGGTGACCGAAGCCGTTGCCGCCGAGTTGGGCGTGGGCGTGGTGTCGTCGGTGGAGGTCAGCCATGATCCGCGAGTCGCGGCGGTGCCGATCATTGGCGAAGGATTGGTGAACCGACACATGATGGGGTGCATGGAGCGGCGGCGGGATTTGCGGCTGATTCAGGCTTTTTTTGGATTGGCGCCGGTCGGGTAGACCGAGTTGCCTGCATCGCTAGCTGCTAGCGATAGGGCCGGCCCTGCTTAAACAAGACTCTCGCGAACCATCTCCAGAAAAGTCGCCACGATCCGCCGCGAACTCTGCTCGCGCAGGCACACCAGCGTCTCGGTCAACCGCCGCTTGCAATCGGTAATCGGCAACGCGCACACCCGCGAATCCGCACCAAACTCGGCAGCCGAGACAACGCCCACACCAATCCCCACCACCACCGCCTCACGCGCCGCTTCGCGGCCTTCGACCTGAATCGCCGGACGGATGCGGAACCCGGCGCCGGTCATTTCTTCTTCCAGGGTCTGGCGAGTCACCGAGCCGGTTTCCCGCAGCACCAGCGGCGTGTCGTCGAGGTCCGCGAGGGTGATGGATTCGCGGTCAGCCCATGGATGATTGCGTGACACGAACGCCACCATCGGATCATTGCGCAGCGGCAGGGAGATGAGTCTTTCGTCGCTGACGTCGCGACCCAGCAGCGCCAGGTCAGCCTGGTAGTTGAAGAGCCGGAACAGCGATTCATCCGTGTTGCCGGTTTCGATCTTCACGCTGATGCCGGGGTAACGCTCGCAGAAGCGGGCGATCTGCGGCAGCACATGCACCGGTGCATCCACCGCCAGAATCAGGCTGCCGGTCTGCAACGCCTGGGAGTCCTGCAACAGCTCCTGGGCTTCGGCTTCGATCACGAACAGTTTCTGCGTGACGCCCAGCAATCGCTCGCCCAGATCGGTCAGGCGCACCGAGCGTTTGTTACGGTGAAACAGCAAAACGCCGTAGCGCTCTTCCAGTTTGCGCACCTGGTCGGAAATCGCCGGTTGCGTGAGAAATAGTCGCTCAGCGGCTTTGGTGAAGCTTCCGTATACGGCCACGGCATGGAAGGCTTTGAGCTGGGCGTGGGAAACCGACATGCGAAACTCCAGTAACAAGCTGAGCTTATTTTTGAAATACGATAAATCGATTTCACTTATTAATCAGTAATTGTTTTTATCCACCTCAGCCCCGGTGACTGCTCAGTCGAACAGTAGCGGGTGCCATGAGCCTGTGCGTGCATTTGCAGGACTCATCTGACCGGTATCCGCCGTAGGGACAGGGCGATATCGCAGTGCTCAACAATAAAAAACAAAGGCGTTTTCTTCCAATTCTGCCGGCACACTCACACCCTGAGGTCAGAACCACAATGAACAAGCACATCGGCACCATCAAGCGTTGGCGCGTGCAGATCTTCGCGATCACCTGGCTCGCCTACGCCGCTTTCTATTTCACCCGCAAAGCGTTTTCCGTTGCCAAACTCGGCATCGGCGAAGACCCGACGTTCATGCTCGACAAAATGGCCATGGCCAACCTCGATGCCATCTACCTGACCGCTTACGCCATCGGCCAATTCACTTGGGGCATCCTTGCCGACCGCTTTGGCCCGCGGGTGGTGGTGCTTGGTGGCCTGGTGATTTCCGCCGCCGCGGCGCTGGTGATGGGCAACTTTGCAACGCTACCGATTTTCGCTACCTGCATGCTGATTCAAGGCCTGGCGCAGTCCACCGGTTGGTCGGGGCTGTGCAAGAACCTCGGCAGTTTCTTTCCCTCCGAGCAACGCGGACGGGTGCTGGGGTTGTGGAGTTCCTGCTACGCCTTTGGTGGTCTGGTGGCCTCGCCGTTTGCCGGCTGGTGGGCGTATACGCTCGTCGGCAGCTGGCATGCGGCGTTCATTTCCAGTGCGGCGGTAGTTGGGCTGGTCGCCGTGCTGTTTTTTATTTTCCAACGCAACAAACCGGAAGACGTCGGCTTGCCGGCGGTGGAACCGGAACCTGTGCTGACCGCTGAACAAGCCGAGGCGCAAAGCAAAATCAGCATGTGGGAGCCGTTGAAGGAAATCCTGCGTAACCGCACCGTGCTGGTGCTGGGTTTGGCGTACTTCATGCTCAAGCCGGCGCGCTACGCGATTCTGCTGTGGGGGCCGGTGATCGTTTTCGAACAGATGCCCTCGGTGGGCAAGGTCGGTGCGGCGATCATTCCCACTGCGTTTGAACTGGCCGGGTTGCTCGGGCCGATCCTGATCGGCCTGGCTTCGGACAAACTGTTCGGCGCCCGACGCATGCCGGCCTGCGTGATCAGCCTGCTGGCGCTGACCGTGTCCCTGGCGTTTTTCATGGGCGCCCTGCATACCGGCAGCGTAGTGCTGGTGGTCGCGCTGTTGTTCGTCATGGGTCTGACGCTCTACGGACCGGACTCGATGATCAGCGGCGCGGCCGCCATCGATTTCGGCACCGCCAAGGCCGGCGCCACGGCAGCCGGTTTCGTCAACGGCTGCGGCTCGGTCGGGGCGATTCTCGGCGGGCTGCTGCCGGGTTACTTCGACACCGTCACCGTGTTCATTGTCTTTGCCGGTTGCGCGATGTTCTCCGCGCTGGTGCTGATCCCGCACTGGAACAGCCGCCCCGGTGGCCTGGGTACTCACTTTGCCTATGTGCCCAATCAAGCGATGACCATCAAACCCCTGCGTACCTGAATCCCGTCCCTCGTCGCCTGCTGCACCTGCGGCAGGCTGGCGTGTGGACCACTGACCGGAGATTGATCCCATGAGACCCTTTTGGCTGGACCAGGCCCTGAAGGCTGATGCATCCGAAACCTGTCCGCCACTGGAAGGCGACGCCCGCGCCGACGTGTGTATCGTCGGCGGCGGTTACACCGGGTTGTGGACTGCAATCATGCTCAAGGAGCAGAACCCCGAGCTGGATGTGTTGCTGATTGAGGCGGACATCTGCGGTGCCGGGGCCAGTGGTCGCAACGGTGGTTGCGCGTTGTCGTGGTCGGCCAAGTATTTCACCCTTGAGCGGTTGTTCGGCGTCGAAGAGGCCGTGCGACTGGTCAAGGAATCCGAGCGCAGCATCCACGCCATCGGCGCCTTCTGCGAGCAATACGCGGTGGACGCGGACTATCGCCTCGATGGCACCCTCTACACCGCGACCAACCGCGCTCAGGTCGGCTCGACCGACGCAGTAGTCGCGGCGCTGGAGCGCAACGACATCAACTCGTTCACCCAGCGGCCAGTGGCCGATGTGCAGCGCATGGCGGGTTCAGCCAGGCACCTGGAAGGCTGGTTTTCTCCGGCGGCGGCCAGTGTGCAGCCGGGCAAACTGGTGCGCGGTTTGCGTCGGGTGGCCTTGCAGTTGGGTGTAAGGATTCACGAAAACACCGCCATGATCGGGCTGGAGGAGGGCAAGCCGGCCGGGATCCAGACCCGCAACGGCACAGTCCGCGCCGATCGCGTGGTGCTGGCGATGAATGCCTGGATGGCTCGCGCATTCCCGCAGTTCGAGCGCAGCGTAGCGATCGTTTCCAGCGACATGGCGATCACCGAGCCACGGCCCGATTTGCTCAATGAGATCGGTTTGACCAGCGGCGTCACGGTGCTTGATTCGCGGATTTTCGTGCATTACTACCACAACACCCCGGACGGCCGAATCATGCTCGGCAAGGGCGGTAACACCTTCGCCTACGGTGGGCGCATGCTGCCGGTGTTCGATCAGCCGTCGCCTTATGCCGGCCTGTTGCAGAGCAGCCTGGCGGATTTCTTCCCGGCGTTTGCCGACGTCAAGGTCGAAGCAACGTGGAACGGCCCGTCCGATCGTTCGGTCACCGGTTTACCGTTCTTCGGTCAGATGAGCGCCAGCGGTAACGTGTTCTATGGTTTCGGCTACTCCGGCAGTGGCGTCGGGCCGTGTCATATGGGCGGGCAGATTCTCGCTTCGATGGTCCAGGGGCTCGACAATGCCTGGACCCGTTCGCCGTTGGTGAACGGGCCGCTGGGCTTCTTCCCGCCGGAGCCGATTCGCTACCTCGGCTCGCTGATGGTGCGCAACGCCATCCGCCGCAAAGAGCGCGCCGAGGATCACGGGCGTCGGCCACGGCATCTGGACGTGCGTCTGGCGAAGTTCGCTGCCGCGGCCGGCAAGGCTGACAAGGGCTGAAGGTCAGGGCCCTGGATTCGTCGGATTGATCAGCCAGTCCAGCAGCAGTCGGGTATCGCTGCGCGGCGCCGGGGAGCGAGCGGGCCGAGGCGTGGGGCGATGCCCCAGGCTTGCGCAAAACACCGGTCGGTCGGGGTCGCCGTCGAGGAAACTGACCAGCCCGTCGCTGCCGGCCAATGGCAGTGCGCACGGTTCGCTACGGTTGTCCCAAACAGCAAGGGCAACCGGTAGCCAGAGATCGCCGGATGCCTGGGGATCAGCGTCCGACGCGGGCCATAAACTGACCTGTATCCGGCCTCGATCATCCACCGTCGCCGGTTGCCCGGCCATTCCACACACGCGCGCCGGCTGATGAGCTGGGATGTTCAGTCTCGGCTGTTCAAGCATCGGGCGGAACACCTTCGACCAGGGAACGGCAGTGAACTGGTTACGGTAACGCGGCGGCAGGTCCGGTGTGTCCGGCGCCAGAATCGAGCCCTGTTGCCCCTGATGCCGCACTTGGGTCACCAGCCATTGATCGTTGAAGCCTGACAGCGGATGTTCCGCCACTTGCACGATGCGGGCACTGCGCAATTCGCCGTGATTGCTTTGGCCGTGGATCAGCACTTGCTGACAACGCAGGCGTTCCAGATGTCGACGGGCAAGTTGATCGCGATGGCGCTGTTCAATGGCGGGGCGTGTCAGGGGTGGCATTGCCTGGGTCATGGGGTGGTTGGCCGCACCGTCGTCTAGGCCTGCGGCGCCGCGATTTCTGCTATGGAGTCGCGGGGACAGGGGCGGCGCGTCATGGCGCTGGAACAATTCACTGATTGTCGGTGCGTTGCCGGCGTCGGGCGCATCGCTGTTGAACGTCATCAACAGCGGTTCCTGCGGGAAACTCAGGCTGTCTTCGGCGAACACCAGCACATGTGCGTCGTGATGGTGTTCGAAGTGATAGTGAATGCCTTCCTCTTCGCACAGCCTTTGTAGCAGGGCCAGGTCGGTTTCGTCGTATTGAATGCAAAACGGCCGCAGCGGATAGTGCCCGGTCGTCAGTTCAAAGCGATAACTGCTGTCTGGCAGGTGATGTTCCTCCAGCAGCTGGCGCAGGATCATCGGCACGCTGAGGTGGGCAAAGATGCGCCGGGATCGGGACTGCTCCAACACTTGCAACGCGGGCACCAGCACCAGTTTGTAACCGACGCAGTGCGGCCCGTGATATTCGCGATTGACGCTGTGCAGCACGCCATGAATACCCGCACCTCGCCCGAAACCGAGGTGTGCCGGTTGTTGCAACAAATGTTCGGGGGGCATGGCCGGAGCCAGGCCGAGCACTTCGATATCGAACCGATAGGGTTGGTTGAGGGCCTCTCGACCGTTGAACCGTACCACTTGAAAGCTCAGGTCGTCGTCGAGAAGTGTCAGGGTGTAGGGACTTTCCTTGTCGTTGTGCATCGAGCGCGCTTCTGCCATGGAGACGGGTGAAGAGGGTACGAAACCTCGGCGGTATCTGGACATCGCAAACCGAAGTTTCAGAATTGCCCTACAGCCGTCGGAGAAGATGTCGATTCGTGGTCAGATTTTTTGGTCGATTGCCAACTTTAGGCCGGGTAAACTTGCGCAAAGCGTCGGCCAATAGATGTCTCGGCGCCATCGACAAGAGAGTGAGTAATGGGCGCACAGTGGAAGGTTAAACACAAAGAAGCGGCAGCCAACGCCAAGGGCAAGATCTTCGGCAAACTGGTGAAGGAAATCACCATTGCTGCGCGCAACGGTGCCGATACCAGCACCAACGCACACCTGCGTCTGGTGGTTGAACAGGCCAAGAAAGCTTCGATGCCCAAGGAAACACTGGACCGCGCCATCAAGAAGGGTGCAGGCCTGTTGGGCGAAACCGTGCAATACCATCGCGTGACCTATGAGGGCTTCGCCCCGCATCAGGTGCCGCTGATCGTTGAATGCGTGACTGACAACATCAACCGCACCGTGGCTGAGATCCGCGTCGCGTTCCGCAAGGGCCAGTTGGGCGCTTCCGGTTCGGTGGCCTGGGACTTCAACCACGTCGGCATGATCGAAGCCTCGCCGGACACCCCGGACGCCGATCCGGAAATGGCCGCCATCGAAGCCGGTGCACAGGATTTCGAGCCGGGTGAAGAGGGTGCAACCCTGTTCCTGACCGAACCGACCGACCTCGACGCGGTACAAAAAGCTTTGCCCGAGCAAGGCTTCACCGTGCTGTCGGCCAAGTTGGGTTACCAGCCGAAAAACCCGGTCAGCGGCCTGAGCGATGAGCAGATGGCGGAAGTCGAAGCGTTCCTCGAAGGCCTCGATAACCATGACGACGTGCAGGATATGTTTGTCGGCTTGGCGGGTTGATCGAACTGGCGTTGATCTGACTTGTGGCGAGGGAGCAAGCTCCCTCGCCACAGGGTTTTGTACTGGCCGCTAGTTTATTGAGTTAAATGCGGCCAGCGTCTGAATAACTTCACTAAACCCCGGCCGCTCCAGCACCTGCGGCTGACAGCAACGCCGCTGCAGATCTTCCAGCACCCCACGCAGTTCATCGCTCAACCCCGAATCAACCCGCTCCAGCAGTTCGCCCAGCAACACTCCGAACGCCCGCACCTCGATCCGCTGCAAGGCACGGCTTTCCAGACTGTCGGAAATCCCGTGAAACGACGCTGCGCCAAAGTCCCCCAGCAAGCAGTCACCCTGTTCATTCCACAGAATATTGTGGCCGTAGAGGTCGCCATGGGTGATGCCGTGGTTGTGCAGGTGTTCGGCCGCCGAGGCAATGCCCGAAGCAATGCGCAGCGCCACCGCTGCACTGAAGCGCTGGTCGTCGGGGTAGATGTCGCGGCTGCACGACGCAAGGCTCGGCAGGCCGGCCAAGTTGCGATAACTCGGTGCGATCAGTTGCATCACCAGCCCGGCGGTGTGTTGCGGGTGATCGACAATCCGCCCTTCGACGCGAATCAGGTTCGGGTGCAACCCGGCAGTGATGCAGGCGTTCATCTCGTGCAGCGGTGAGCCATCGCTGGTCATTTCGCCTTTGTAGAGCTTCACCGCAACGTGCGTGGCCGGTTGGTCAGCCGATTGCCAGACGGCCTGATGAATCACCCCGGATGCCCCTTCGCCGAGTTTTTTCTCCAGATGCAATGCCGGCCAGTCAATACGCGGTGTGGCGTCGAGGGCGGCGGCATCGGCTTCGGTTTCCAGCGGATTACCGGCATAGGCCAGCCAGGTCAGGCTCGGCAGCGTCAGCAGCCATTGTGGCAAGTCGGTGAGCTGGTTGGCGGCGATGCGGATCAGCTCCAGCCGATGACAATTGCGCAGCGACTCCGGCAACGCCTGCAGGCGGTTACCGGCAAGCATGAGCTTTTGCAGGTATGGCCGCTCTCCCAACTCGCTCGGCAGCGTCTCGATGCAATTGTCGGTCAGGATCAGCCAGCGCAGCAGCGCTGGCAGTGCCGCAGGGGGCACGTGGGTGATGCGGTTGGCCTTGAAGCCGATCATCGTCAGTGCGGCGCATTGGCCAACACAGGCCGGTAACTCGGTGAAGCGGTTATCGGAGCAGAACAGCACACGCAAACGGGTCAGGCGATGCAAATCCTCTGGCAGAGCGCTCAGAGCATTGCCGCTGAGGTTGAGCACTTCCAGCGAATCCACCAGGTCGAAGATCTCCCGGGGAAACTCGGTCAGACCTTCGGCCAGGTCCAGCCGCGTGATGCCCGACAACTCGCCGGCGCGCAATTGGGTAAGGGTATGCATGAACAGATTCGCCAGTCACCAAGGGGAGGGCGCTGGGCCCTGGAAATGGGCAACATGATACCGGGAAAGAGGTGGGGGCGAGCCTGTTCGCAAACAGGCCTTTCAATACTGTAAAAATATATCGATCAGACCGGGTCGCTGACTTCGACCAGTTGCCCCAATCGGCTACGCGTGCGCGCCAGATCAATGGCATCGCCACCCAGGCTTTCGCACAATGAGTGCTGCCCGAGCAACGTCAGGTGCTTGTCCTGGTCGTACAGCACGTCGATGAGATTGATAAAGCGCTGCTGGGCGGCAATCGTGCAATCGCCCAGCAAGGGCAGTTCATCGATGATCCAGTGATCGAAGCGTCGGCACAATTCCAGATAATCCATCACCGCCGTGGGCTGGTCGCACAGGTCGCTGAACGTGAAGGCGATGGTGCGTCCTTCACTGAAGCGTGCGGGTAAGTGGCGCGTGCCAACCGGCAGGGCAATGGCCGGTGCACCGGCGCCTGGCAGGTTGGAGGCCTGACGCTGCGCCTGCGTGGCGGGCCAGATGTATCGGCCCTGAGTGAACAGTTGCTGCGCGTGGGTCCTGGCCTGGCTGCGGTAGTCGTGCGGGCCGCCGACTTCCATCACTTGCATGCGCGCATTGATCAGATCGATCACCGGTTTGAAACGCGCATGGTACAGCGGGTTGGGCAGCAGGCCTTGCGGCGGATAATTGGAGGTCACCAGCAGCAGGATGCCTCGGCGGAACAATGCTTTGAACAGGCGCGTGATCAACATCGCATCGCCGATGTCATGGACGTGGAACTCGTCGAAACACAGCACCCGGCAATCGCGCAGTAATTCATCGAGGGTAGTCGCCAGCGCATCCGGCTGATCGCGATGGCGGAACATCCCTTGATGCAGGCAGGCAAAAAATTCGTGGAAGTGCAGGCGTTGTTTTTCCGCCAGGGGAATGGCCTGGAAGAAACCATCCAGCAGCCAGCTCTTGCCCCGACCCACGGCGCCGTGCAGATAAAGCCCCGGCAGGGTTTTCGCCGCAGCACCCGTCAGCGTCGTGGCATGTTGCGCCATGCAGTCGATCACGCGTTGCTGGCTATGACTGAGGGTATAGCCCTGGGCATGGGCCTTGTGGTGAAAGTAGTCGTGGATGACCCGACCGGTCGCCGGCGCGGCCGAGGCTTTGCCGAACAGGCGGCGCAGTGACGGCCAGCGTGGTGTGAGACGTGAGCGGTTGGGCGGTCGAACGGCCACTGGATGTCACCCCGTGATTTTCAGGCAGACTCTCCGAGCTGCGGCGGCGTAGTGTAACCAGAGCGGGTATTTTGCTTCCAGTTGTGTCGATGGATTGCAGGTGTCATTGGACAAGATTCTGCGGTGTGTAGAGCTTATTTTGCGTTGCTATAAGGCTGATCTGCGTTCATGACGTTACAAAATTCACCTTTTAGTGGATCCAATTATCGTTAGCTGACTGGAGATTTCCGTGGCGGTACGGGTCGATGTGCAGCGTGGGTGTACGTCGTTCCCCTTGTGGCAGCCAGCAGGCTGACTCCCACAGGGGGATTGTTGGTGTGTTCAGAATTGAGTGGTCTGCCTCAGCATCTGCGCCGCCGGCGTATCCGTCGGGCTGACCATCGCATAGTTATAACCGCCCCCGGACCAATACTCGGCCTGCAAGCCGCCATCACGGCGGCTTCCTCTCGGCAGCAGATAGTTTTTCGGCCCCGGCGGACGCACGTAGAAGCTGATCTTCTGCCCGCCCTGATTCTCGTAGACCACCATCGCCGCCGGCCCTTGTTCGGTGCTGAGCAAGCGCCCGCTCACCGGTTTGAACCCGGCGCCGGCAAGGTCGGGCAGGCGATTGGCCTGGGTGAAATAACGGTCTAGCCAACCCTGCATGTCGCCGTCGTCGCTGGCCTTGTAGTCGGCCGGCAATATTTCTTGCTGGGCAATCAGGCGATAGGCTTGCAGGGCATCGGTCATCGGTAGCTGAGTGCTGATGAAAGTCATTTGCCGAGCTTGCCAGCCGCCGAAGCCGCCGACGCTGACCGCAATCAGCAGCACCGCGGCGCTGGCCAGGTGTCGCCGCGATTGGCGTTTGAGGCGCTGACGAATCATCGCCGGATCAAGCGCCGGGTTGGCCGGTTGCTGCAACGCGCCGCTGAGGGCCGCGCGCAGTTGCTGGGCGTCCTGCTGCCAGGCGCGTACTTGTGCGGCAGTTTCCGGATTACTTGCAAGAAAAGTCTCCACCAGACGTCGGTCGTCTTCGCTGAGTTGATGGTCGACGTAAGCGTGCAGGTCACGCTCGCTTGGGGGCATGCTGATCATTTGAGTCTCCGCAGAGCTGGGCGGGTGATTTCGCCATCGCTGAGTTGGCGCAGGGCCTGGCGGGCCCGGGACAGGCGGGACATCACGGTGCCGGTGGGTACGTCGAGAATCTCGGCGACCTCTTTATAACTCAGGCCTTCGACTGTTACCCAAAGCAGCAGCGCGCGCTGTTCGGTGGGCAGTTGATCGAAAGCGTTGAGAGTCGATTGCGCGATGACGGTGCGTTCCACCGATGGCTGCGCATCGTCGCGCCCGGTGAAAAAATCGAGCATGCGCGCATAGCGCCGGGAACGTCGATGAGCATCGAGAAACTGTCGATAGAGAATCGAAAACAGCCAGGCGCGCAAATCACCGTCGGCACGTTTGGCGCCCCAACTCGACAGCGCACGTTCCAGGCTGGCTTGAACCAGGTCGTCGGCGCTGCTGGGATTGCGCGTCAACGACACGGCAAATCGCCGCAATCTGGGAATGATTTCTCTCAGTTGTTCGTCGATATCGTTCATGAAGTACTGACTAGTCACTACGCTGTGGACTAGGAAGACGCCCGGGATTCGAGGTTATTCCACGCCCGAAAAAATAAATACCGCGCGAGGGAATAAACCGGTGCGCGGTTCGTCTGCCTGATTCTTCTCACTCGCGGCCGATGGCCCTGGAGACTTTCATGGTAGATCGATCATCACCGCCAACCCGGCCACCGTTGAGTGCCGCTAGCCTGACATTGCGTCTGGCCGGCATTGCCGTGGTCGTCGCCGCCGTGGCCGGGGCGTTTGCCTACGTCAACGGCACCCTTGACCCACAGCGCTTGACGCCGAAAAAGCTGATCAATGTGCTGGAAACCAACAACGGCGTGCATCCCGGATTCCGTCGCAATCACTCCAAAGGCGTGTGCGTGATCGGCCATTTCGAGAGCAGCGGCGAGGCGCGCAGTTATTCCACGGCGCAAGTGTTCAATGAGGCACGCACTCCGGTGGTCGGACGTTTGGCCCTGCCGGCGGGAAATCCCTACGCGCCGGACAACGCGGTGCCGATCCGCAGCATGGCGTTGCGTTTCACCCAGGCCAACGGCCAGCAATGGCGCACCGGGATGAACAGCATGCCGGTGTTCCCGGTGGGCACGCCTGAGGCGTTCTATCAATTCCAGCAGGCGCAATCACCGGACCCGGCTACCGGCAAGCCGGACCCCAAGGCTGTGCCGGCATTCTTCGCCGCGCACCCGGAAGCCGTGCCGTTTCTGGCGTGGGTCAAAACGGCCAAGCCTTCGGCCAGTTACGCGACCGAAACCTACAACAGCGTTAACGCGTTCTATCTGGTCAATGCTGCCGGGCAGCGGCAAGCGGTGCGCTGGAACATGGTGCCGGTGGCTCAGGACGCACCGGGTGCCACGGTGCCGCAAGGCAGTGATTTTTTGGAGAAGGACTTGGTGCAACGGATCGCCGCTGGGCCATTGCGTTGGCAATTGAACATCACGTTGGCTAACCCCGGCGACCCCGTGAACGACGCCAGCAAAGCCTGGCCCGAAGGCCGCAAAGTGTTGAACGCCGGCACGCTGGTTCTTGAAAGCACCCAGCCACAACTCAGCGGCGAGTGCCGTGACATCAACTACGACCCCTTGGTCTTGCCCGCCGGTATCGAAGGTTCCGACGACCCGCTGCTCGCCGCCCGTTCAGCCGGTTACGCCACGTCCTACCTGCGTCGCACCAGCGAAGTCAGCCAATTGCCCGCCGCCAAACAGGAGGCCCAGCAATGAGCACTCAACCCAACCACTTCGCTCCTCTGGCGCGCTTGCTGCACTGGCTGATGGCACTGATGATCATCGCCATGCTGTTTATCGGTGCGGGCATGGTTGCCTCGGTGTCTGAGCGGCATGAATGGCTGATCAATCTGCACAAGCCTTTGGGTATTGCCATTTTGCTGTTGGTGATTGTGCGCCTGGGCGTGCGCTTCTCCACCACGCAACCACCACTGCCAGCGGACCTGCCGGGTTGGCAAGTGCTGGCGGCCAAGGCCTCGCATGTGTTGCTGTACGTCTTGATGCTGGTCTTGCCGTTGCTGGGGTGGGCGATGATTTCGGCATCTGGCGAACCGGTGATGCTCAGCAGCGCGTTGCAATTGCCGTCGATCGTTGCGGCCAATGCTCAGGTGTTTGCGTTTCTGCGCAAGGCTCACGGGTATCTGGCGTATTTGCTGTTTTTGACCGTGCTGCTGCATTTGGCGGCGGCGTTGTTCCATGCCTGGGTGCGTCGTGATGATGTGCTGGACAGCATGTTACGGGGGAAGGGGCGCGGGTGAGATAGAGTGGGGGAATGGCTGCATGCAGGGCATGCAGCCATTGAGAACGATCAGCGCAACACGTCGACCATATCCGCCACAGTCGTCAAAACATCCTTCCCCAATTGCTTCGACCGCTTGCCCGACCAGCCGGTCAACGGGTTCGGATGATCGTCGTGATCCTTGAACGGCATCTCCAGGGTCAGTGACAGGCAGTCGTACTTCTGGCCAACGCTGTTGCAGGCCAGGGTCATGTTGGCCTGGCCAGGCTCGTCGCGGGTGTAGCCGTGCTTGGTCTGGAAATCCTTGGTGGTGCGCTTCAGGTGGCTACGGAAGTGATCCTCGAGTTTTTCGATGCGCGGTGTGTAACCCGGATTGCCTTCGCAAGCGGCGGTGAACACGTGCGGGATTTCCTCGTCACCGTGCGCGTCGATGAACATGTCGACGCCGTACTTTTCCATCTGCTGCTGTACGAAAAACACTTCCGGGCTGATTTCCGGGCTGGCGTTCTGCCAGGCGCGGTTCAGGTCCTGGCCCATGGCGTTGGTGCGCAGGTGACCGTGGAAGGCACCGTCCGGGTTCATGTTCGGCACCAAGTACAAGTCGGCGCTGGCCAGCAGTTTGTTCAGTACCGGGTCGTCGTGGCTTTCCAGGCGCTCGATCACGCCTTCCATGAACCATTCGGCCATGTGTTCGCCTGGATGTTGCTGGGCGATGATCCACACTTTGCGCTGGCCTTCAGCGCCGGTGCCTTTGCGTAAAAGCTGGATGTCACGACCTTCGACGCTTTTGCCGGTGGCCAGCAGTTCGGTGCCGGCCTTGGTCAGCGCCTGCTCGATCAGCCAATCATGACGGCCACGGCTGTAGGGTTCGAAGTAGGCGAACCAGGCGTGGGTTTGCGTGGCTTCAAGGCAGAAGCGCAGGCAGTCGCCTTCGAAGATGGTGGGTACGCGGAACCAGTTGACGTGGTCGTACGACGCGACCGCCTGATAACCGTCCCAGGCCTTGTTGTACGAAGATTGGCTGGCATTGTTCAGGCGAAACCAGTGTTCCTGACCGACGTGCAGGCCGCTGGCCTTGAAGTGGAACCATTGAAAGTGGTTGCTCTTGGTATCGGGGCGGATCGCCAGCAAGGGCTTGAGCGGGTCGCTGACGTCGATCACCTGAATGTTGCCGCTGTCGAAGTTGGCAGTGATATCGAAAGAGGATTTAGCCACGGTCATAGTCGGTTCCTGAATATGATTTTTATGGCGGCTACTTTACACGCAGGGAAGGGTGAAACCGAGGGAAATTGCGGGGTGGAGCGGGGGGCGTCCTCCTTGACGCCGACGCAGCTTAGAGATTATGCGATTGATTCTCAAGTGCTATTTGGTATTAGTTTGCCCTAATGATCACAGGCTTCTCTTGCCAACAAATATTCTTTTGATATCATCCGCGCCATCGAATTTGCGGCACCTAAAGACTTCATTAGCCTGAAGCCATAAGCCAGAAAACTGGCAAAAAAAGACCCGGCAAAAAGCCGGGTCAAAAACCGTGATTAGCCTGATGAGGAGATAGTCCAAAAGACCGACCTAAGGTCTCTTGGTCCATCGACTGATCTCGCGACCAGCTGATGCAATAATAATCATTCTCGTTTGCAAGTCAAATGATTTTATCTGCGCGATTGGAAAATTCTTTCCAGTCCTCTCTCTTTGCACCTTGGCTTCAACCGTTCTGATGCCTCTCCAGTGACCGATCCACCATGGCTCTGGCCATGTCGATCATGTGCACCGCCGAAAACGCCAAGTCCCGACTTGAACCCTGCAAATGGCTGGCTGACTCGTAAGCTGTGGCTGATGCACAGCGCAACAGGTCTGAAGCATGGACCATCGCCTCCTCGCTGCTGATGTTTCGATTCACGTCAAAGAAACGTTCCGCGACCCCTTCCTCTGAAACAGCAGGTTTCAGGTAATAGTCCAGTGCGCGTTGGGCGGCGGCCGAACCTTGCGGTGAGGTGAGGGAGGTATCGATTTGCATATCAGGCAGGTCGTCGGCGGGTTGGGTCATGGTGGGGGAACGCTCCGTGATTGATTCAGATCCGTGAAGTCATCCTAGTACGATTTGTATTTGTGACCATAGTTTAAATACTACAATTTGTGTTTTGATGGTCGGAGTCCACCCCGTATCGTGCCGCACATGGATAAATGGATTGAATTGGTCAAGGCCAAGATGAGTGAGCTCAAAGTCACTCAAGAGATACTCGCCGACCGCCTCGGGATGTCCCAGGGCGGCGTTGGTCATTGGCTGAACAAGCGTCGCGAGCCCGGCATCGACAACATGAACCGCGTGCTGAAGGCGCTCGGGATGGATTTTCTCGAGGTGGTGTTGGTGATTCGCGAGCCTCAAGAGCCGCGGGACGACGGGATTTCCCTGACACAAAAGTACAACCCGTACTTCCGTTACCCGGTCAGTGACTGGCGAGAAACGGGAGAGGTCCGCGATGGCGAACAAGCGCAATACCGTTTTGAACTGTCGGACTACCACGCTCAGGGCGCGGCATTCTGGTTGACGGTCATGGGCGATGCGATGACTGCACCCAGCGGTCTCAGCATCGCCGAAGGCATGTTGATCCTGGTGGATCCGGACGTGGAAGCCGTGCCTGGCAAACTGGTCATTGCCCAGTGGCGGGACAGCAGCGAGGCGATCTTTCGCAAGCTGATCGAAGAGGGCGGGCAGCGTTACCTGGTTCCGCTCAATCCGACGTATCCGAAAGCCCTTTACTCCGATGAGTGCCGAATCATCGGTGTGGTGGTTCAGGCAACAGCCAAGTTCTGATCAGACCGGTCCTCACAATATGTAGGACCGGTCTTTTTTCACGCCTCCTCCAGCTCGACCAGCGCACTGCCTTCGCTGACCATCTCGCCTTCCTGGCAATACAGTGCCTTGATCACCCCGGCGTGCGGCGCACGAATGCTGTGCTCCATCTTCATCGCTTCCAGTACCACCAGTTGTGCCCCGGCTTCGACCGTTTGCCCGGCCTCCACCAGCACGCGCACGATGCTGCCGTTCATGGGTGCCGTCAGCCCGCCTTGATGGCTGTGGCTGGCCTCGACCGCACTGATCGGGTCATAGGACTCGATGCGATGCAGTTCACCGTCCCATTGCAAATACACATATTCACCCCGACGGATCGCCCGATGCTGACGGCGCACGCCGTTGTGTTCGGTCAGCAAATGCTCGCCCCGGAGCTGGGCGTTGATGTCGGCCAAAGTCAGCGCGCGATCCTGGCCTTCACAACTCAGGTGCAGGGTGATCTCCGCTGGCAATCCGGCGCGGAAGCCGTTGCCGACGGCCCATGGCGAACCCGGATCATCACTACGTATTGAACGGTGCTGGCTCTGGGCAAACGCCTGGGCGGCGGCTTGCCAGAACTCATCACTGAGTTGTGCAGGCGCGGGTAGCAGCTGTTCCTGATAACGCGGGATAAACCCGGTATCCAGCTCCGCCGCGGCAAACGCCGGGTGGTCGATGATCCGCCGCAGGAAGTTGATGTTGGTCTTCAGTCCGCCAATGGCGAACTCATCCAGCATGCTCAGCAGGCGCAATCGAGCCTGTTCACGGTCCTCACCCCAGGCAATCAGCTTGCCGAGCATCGGGTCGTAGAACGGCGAAACTTCATCACCTTCTTCAACGCCGCTGTCCACTCGACGGCCCGTACCCGGGGCGGATTCACGATAAAGCTCCAAGCGCCCGGTCGCGGGCAGGAAGTCATTGCCCGGATCTTCGGCATACAACCGCACTTCGATCGCATGGCCGAGCAGCGGCACCTGATCCTGGGTCATCGGCAAGGCTTCGCCACGCGCCACGCGAATCTGCCACGCCACAAGGTCGAGACCAGTGATGGCTTCGGTCACCGGGTGTTCCACTTGCAGGCGGGTGTTCATCTCCATGAAGAAGAACTCACCGCGGGCGTCCAGCAGGAACTCCACGGTGCCGGCACCGACGTAGCCAATGGCCTGCGCCGAACGCACGGCGGCTTCGCCCATGGCGCGGCGCAATTGCGGACTCAGGCCCGGTGCCGGTGCTTCTTCGACGACTTTCTGGTGGCGACGCTGAATCGAGCAGTCACGTTCGTTGAGGTACAGGCAGTTGCCGTGCTGGTCGGCGAACACCTGGATTTCCACGTGACGCGGTTTGAGCAGGTACTTCTCCACCAGCATCCGCGAATCGCCGAACGACGAAAGTGCCTCGCGCTGGGCCGAGGCCAGGGCTTCGGCCAGTTGGCTGACGTCCTCGACCACTTTCATGCCTTTGCCGCCGCCACCGGCCGTGGCCTTGAGCAGCACCGGATAGCCGATGCGTTCGCAGGCATCGCGGAAGGTGTCGAGGTCTTGGGCCTCGCCGTGATAACCCGGCACCAGTGGCACGCCAGCCGTTTCCATCAGGGCCTTGGCGGCGGACTTGCTGCCCATGGCGTCGATGGCCGAAGCGGGCGGGCCGAGGAAGATCAGGCCTGCCGCTTCGATGGCGCGGGCGAACCCGGCGTTCTCCGACAAAAAGCCGTAACCGGGATGGATTGCCTGGGCGCCGCTGGCCTTGGCCGCAGCGATCAGTTTATCGATCTGCAGATAGCTGTCGGCGGCTTTGCTGCCACCCAGGTCAACGCGGATATCCGCCTCGCGGCTGTGGCGGGCATCACGGTCGGTGGCGCTGTGAACGGCCACGGTGGTCAGGCCAAGCGCCTTGGCGGTGCGCATCACTCGGCAAGCGATTTCACCGCGGTTGGCCACCAACAGGGTAGTGAGTACAGGTGCGCTCATCAACGCGGCTCCTTGGTGGTGGTTTCGGCTTGCCAGCTCGGCGGACGTTTTTGCAAAAAGGCGCGCAGGCCTTCCTGGCCTTCGGGGCTGACGCGGATGCGGGCGATGGCGTTTTCGGTGTAGCGACGCAGCGCCGGGTTCAGCGAACCGTCGCCGACTTCACGCAGCAAGTCCTTGCTGGCACGCATGGCGGCAGGACTGTTAAGCAGCAGGTTGTCGATCCACTGATCGATTTTTTGCTCGAGCTCGGCGATCGGATAACTCTCCGACAACAGGCCCAGTTCCCGTGCCCGTTGCCCGCCGAAGCGTTCAGCGGTCAGGGCATAGCGCCGGGTGGCGCGCTCGCCGATGGCTTGCACCACGAACGGGCTGATCACCGCCGGTGCCAGGCCGATGCGTACTTCCGAAAGGCAGAACTGCGCGTCATCGGCACCGATGGCCATGTCGCAGCAACTGATCAGGCCCAACGCGCCACCAAAGGCTGCGCCTTGCACCACGGCCAGGGTCGGGACTTTCAGTTTGGCCAGGTTGTACATCAACTCCGCCAGTTCCCGGGCGTCGTCGAGGTTGGTGTGGTAATCGAGTTCGGCCGATTGCTGCATCCACGCCAGGTCGGCGCCGGCACTGAAGTGCTTGCCACGGCCGCGGACGATCAGGAATCGCAGGCTGGCATCGCTCGCGACCTTGTCCAGTGCGAGGATCAGTTCGCGGATCATCTCGGCGTTGAAGGCGTTGTTCTTTTCTTCGCGGCTGAGCCACAGCGTGGCGAAACCACGTGGGTCGGTCAGCAGTTCGAGGGTGTTGAAGTCGCTCATGTTCTTCTCCCGATCACATCCGGAACACGCCGAAGCGGCTCGGTTCGATTGGCGCGTTCAACGACGCGGACAAGGCCAGGGCCACTACGTCGCGGGTCTGGGCCGGGTCGATGACACCGTCGTCCCACAGGCGCGCGCTGGAATAGTAGGGGTGACCCTGTTCTTCGTATTGGTCGAGGATCGGTTGCTTGATCTCGGCTTCCTGCTCAGCGCTGAAACCCTGGCCACCGCGTTCAGCCTGTTCGCGCTTGACCTGCACCAGCACGCCGGCCGCCTGTTCGGCACCCATTACGCCAATGCGCGCATTCGGCCACATCCACAAGAAGCGCGGATCGTAGGCGCGCCCGCACATGCCGTAGTTACCGGCACCGAAGCTGCCGCCGATGATCACGGTGAACTTCGGCACCTTGGCGCAGGCCACGGCGGTGACCAGTTTTGCGCCATGTTTGGCGATGCCGCCGGCCTCGTATTTCTGGCCGACCATGAAACCGGTGATGTTCTGCAGGAACAGCAGCGGGATGCCACGCTGACAGGCCAACTCGATGAAGTGCGCGCCTTTCTGCGCCGCTTCAGCGAACAGGATGCCGTTGTTGGCGAGAATTGCGATCGGGTAACCGTGCAGGTAGGAAAAACCGCACACCAGTGTGGTCCCGAACAGAGCCTTGAATTCGTCAAACACCGAACCGTCCACCAACCGTGCGATGACTTCGCGCACGTCGAACGGTTGCTTGGCATCGGCCGGAACCACACCGTACAACTCATCGCTGCTGTAGAGCGGTGCGATTGGCGTGCGCTGCTGAACCTCACCTTGCTTGCGCCAATTGAGGTTGGCCACGCTGCGTCGCGCGATGGCGAGGGCGTGTTCATCGCTTTCGGCGTAATGGTCGGCCACACCGGAAATCTTGCAGTGCACATCCGCCCCGCCGAGGTCTTCGGCGCTGACCACTTCACCGGTCGCGGCTTTCACCAGCGGCGGGCCGGCGAGGAAGATCGTCGCTTGCTCGCGGACCATGATCGCTTCATCAGCCATCGCCGGCACATACGCGCCGCCAGCGGTGCAGGAGCCCATGACCACGGCAATCTGTGGAATGCCCATGGCGCTCATGTTGGCCTGGTTGAAGAAAATCCGGCCGAAGTGTTCGCGGTCCGGGAACACTTCATCCTGGCGCGGCAGGTTGGCGCCGCCCGAATCCACCAGGTAGATGCACGGCAGACGGTTCTGTTGGGCGATGGTCTGGGCACGCAGGTGCTTTTTCACGGTCAGCGGGTAGTACGAGCCACCTTTTACCGTGGCATCGTTGGCGACGATCATGCATTCGACGCCTTCCACCCGGCCGATCCCGGCAATCACGCCAGCGGCGGGAACGTCCTCACCGTAGACCTCGTAGGCCGCCAGTTGGCTGATCTCGAGAAACGGCGAACCTGGATCGAGCAGGCGGTTGATGCGCTCGCGAGGCAGCAATTTGCCCCGCGAGGTGTGGCGTTCCTGAGCCTTCGGGCCGCCACCTTGCGCCACTTGGGCGAGCAAGGTGTGCAACGCGTCGACCTGTTTGAGCATCGCCGCGCTATTGGTGGCGAACTCCGCTGAACGGGGGTTGAGCTGGGTATGCAGGGTAGCCATGGGCAGCTCCGTTTAGCGGGTTTCGTTGAACAGTTCGCGACCGATCAGCATGCGACGGATCTCACTGGTGCCGGCACCGATTTCGTACAGCTTGGCGTCACGCAACAGACGGCCGGCCGGGAATTCGTTGATGTAGCCGTTACCGCCGAGAATCTGGATCGCGTCGAGGGCCATTTGCGTGGCGCGCTCAGCGCTGTAGAGGATCACCCCGGCCGCGTCCTTGCGCGTGGTTTCGCCGCGCTCGCAAGCCTGGGCCACGGCATACAGGTAGGCGCGGCTGGCGTTGAGTTGGGTGTACATGTCGGCGACCTTGCCCTGGATCAACTGGAACTCGCCGATACTTTGGCCGAATTGCTTGCGATCGTGGATGTACGGAACGATGAGGTCCATGCAGGCCTGCATGATCCCGGTAGGGCCGCCCGAGAGCACGACGCGCTCGTAGTCGAGGCCGCTCATCAGCACTTTCACGCCGCCGTTGAGCACGCCGAGAATGTTTTCTTCCGGCACTTCGACGTCATCGAAAAACAGCTCGCAGGTGTTCGAACCGCGCATGCCGAGCTTGTCGAACTTGTTGCTGCGGCTGAAGCCTTTCCAGTCGCGCTCGACGATGAAGGCGGTGATGCCGTGGGGACCTTTTTCCAGGTCGGTCTTGGCGTAGATCACGTAGGTGTTGGCATCAGGGCCATTGGTGATCCAGGTCTTGCTGCCGTTGAGCACATACTTGTCGCCACGTTTTTCGGCGCGCAGTTTCATCGATACCACGTCGGAACCGGCGTTCGGCTCGCTCATGGCCAGTGCGCCGATGTGCTCGCCGCTGATCAGCTTCGGCAGGTATTTGGCTTTCTGTTCGTGGTTGCCGTTGCGGTTGATCTGGTTGACGCAGAGGTTGGAGTGGGCGCCGTAGGACAACGCCACCGAGGCCGAACCGCGGCTGATTTCCTCCATGACCACCACGTGGGCGAGGTAGCCGAGGCCAGCACCACCGTACTCTTCAGGAACGGTGATACCCAGCAGGCCCATGTCGCCGAACTTGCGCCACAGGTCGGCGGGGAACAGGTTGTCAATGTCGATCTGAGCGGCGCGCGGGGCGATCTCTTTGGCGACGAAGGACTGAACCTGATCGCGCAGCATGTCGATGGTTTCACCGAGGGCAAAGTTCAGGGATGGGTAGCTCATGGGTCACCTTTTGGCTTTTTTGTAGGGTGGGGAGGGCAGTGATTCGGCTCTCACCTTTACGTTAACGTAAGCGTGTGACGAAAGGCTGTCAATCACCCTTTACGTTAACGTCAACTTGGGTGATTCTGTAGGCGCGAGCGAGCTCGCTCCTACACAATAAAGACAATAGGGGTCGTCATGGATCAACCCAGTGCAAGCCCGCAACGCAGTTACACCCGTGGTTCCCAGGACAAAGCCTTGCTGGCGATGACCATCGGCCAGGCGTTCGACAGAACTGTCGCGCAGTATCCGACCGGAGAAGCGTTGGTCGTACGCCATCAACAGCTGCGCTACACCTGGCGGCAACTGGCGGATGCGGCAGATGCGCATGCCCGAGCACTGCTGGCGCTGGGCTTGCAGGCCGGTGACCGTCTCGGCATCTGGGCGCCGAATTGCGCGCAATGGTGCATCACACAGATCGCCACCGCGAAAATCGGCGTGATCCTGGTCAATATCAACCCGGCCTACCGCAGTTCTGAACTTGAATACGTATTAAAGCAATCGGGTTGCCAGTGGCTGGTTTGCGCCGGGGCTTTCAAAACCTCCAACTACCACGCCATGCTGCAAGGCCTGGTGCCGGAGTTGGCCGAGCAATCCATCGGTAAATTGCAGAGTGAACGCCTGCCGGATCTTCGCGGTGTGATCAGCCTGGATGCGCAACCGCCCAGCGGTTTTCTGTCGTGGTCGCAATTGGCCGGACTGGCGGGCAGCGTGTCGGGCGAACAACTGCGCGAACGTCAGGACAGCCTGCATTTCGATCAAGCGGTGAACATTCAGTACACCTCCGGCACCACTGGTTTCCCCAAGGGCGCGACCCTCAGTCACTACAACATTCTCAACAACGGTTACATGGTCGGCGAAAGCCTCGGGCTGACCGCCGCGGATCGTCTGGTGATCCCGGTGCCGTTGTATCACTGCTTCGGCATGGTCATGGGCAATCTGGGTTGCATCACCCATGGCAGCACCATGATTTACCCCAACGATGCCTTCGACCCGTTGCTGACCCTGAGCACCGTCGCCGAAGAAAAAGCCACCGCACTCTACGGCGTGCCGACCATGTTCATCGCCATGCTCGATCAGCCGCAGCGTGCCGAATTCGATCTGTCGAGCCTGCGCACCGGGATCATGGCGGGGGCGACGTGCCCGATCGAAGTGATGCGTCGCGTCATCAGCGAAATGCACATGAGCGAAGTGCAGATTGCCTACGGCATGACGGAAACCAGTCCGGTGTCGTTACAGACCGGTCCGTCAGACGACCTGGAGTTGCGCGTCACCACCGTCGGTCGCACCCAGCCGCAGCTGGAAAGCAAGATCATCGACGAGGCAGGCAATCTGGTACCGCGCGGCACCATCGGTGAATTGTGTACTCGCGGTTACAGCGTGATGCTCGGCTATTGGAGCAACCCGCAAGGCACGGCAGAAGCCATCGACCAGGCGGGCTGGATGCACACCGGTGATCTGGCGAGCATGAACGACGAGGGTTACGTGTGCATTGCCGGGCGTAACAAGGACATGATCATCCGCGGTGGTGAAAATGTTTACCCGCGGGAGCTGGAGGAGTTCTTCTTCACCCACCCGGCTGTGGCCGACGTGCAGGTGATCGGTATTCCTTGCTCACGCTACGGCGAAGAGATCGTTGCCTGGATCAAGTTCCACCCCGGCCACAGCGCCACCGAGCAGGAGCTGCAAGCGTGGTGCAAGGAGCGCATCGCGCACTTCAAGACGCCGCGTTACTTCAAGTTCGTTGAGGAGTTTCCGATGACGGTGACTGGCAAGATCCAGAAATTCCGGATGCGCGAGATCAGTATCGAGGAGTTGCGCATCGATAAAGCCTGACTCTTTCCCCTGTGGGAGCCTGCTCGCGATGGCGGTTGAACATCCAGTATTGATGTCGACTGACCCACCGCTATCGCGAGCCGGCTTGCTCCCATAAGGGGCAGTGGTGAAATATCCAAACGCCAGACAGCACAAAGGGGAGCCGAAGCTCCCCTTTAATTTTCGTTGCGCGTGCTCTTTTTTTATTATTGAGGGTCGGTCTGTTGTTGTTTTTGGCAACCGTTGCCCTTTACCGCTGTTTTTGGCGATCCCCATCCGGGATCAAGAGCAAACGTATTTTTTTGAGCGCTGATCTACTTTCTCGCTGAGCGATCCAACCGATTCGGGAGCTACCTGAAGGTAGTTTTATTTTTCTCTGTCCGGTTGCGGGTAACTCCGAAAAGCACCCTGAAAAGCACATCTTCTCCAAAAAAATCTGTTAGCTGCGTCTCTGCCGTGTTGTTTTTGTTATGTCAGAGTCGTTACGTCTTGTTTTTATTAGGGTTGCCGCAATTTTTTTATTCTTGTTGTGCGATAGATATAGCAGAAGCCGTGCCAACTTTTAAAAACCCTTTAAAATCAATGTCTTGGGTTTTATTAGGGTTTTGCGACTCAGGGAAAACCCTACATTTTGTTTCCGTGTTACTCGCTTGCGCCCACGTTTCAGCGTTTGCGGTAACACTCGGACACATTCCCCCCAGTCATTGTGCGCTGCGAGCCTTGGCCACACGCGAACCGGTAGGGCGACCCAATACACTGCAGATTTGCTGGCCGGCTAGGATCAATGCGTCGAGGTTGATTCCTGTTTCGATACCCAGGCCGTTGAGCAAGTAAACCACGTCTTCGGTGGCAACGTTACCGCTGGCGCCCTTGGCGTATGGGCAGCCGCCGAGGCCGGCGATGGAGCTGTCGAACACCGCGATACCTTCCAGCAGGCTGGCGTAGATATTGGCCATGGCCTGACCGTAGGTGTCGTGGAAGTGCCCGGCCAGTTTTTCTCGCGGCACCTCAGCCGACACCACTTCGAACATCTTGCGCGTTGCGCCGGCGGTGCCGGTGCCGATGGTGTCGCCCAGCGAAACCTCATAGCAGCCCATGGCGTAGAGCTCGCGGGCGACAAGGGCGACTTGCTCAGGTTTGACGTGACCTTCATAAGGACAGCCCAGCACGCAGGACACGTAACCGCGCACCGTCACGCCGTGTTGTTTGGCCGCGTCCATGATCGGCACAAAACGCTCCAGGCTTTCACTGATCGAGCAATTGATGTTGCGCTGGGAAAACGCTTCCGACGCCGCCGCGAACACCGCGACTTCCTTGACTCCGCTGGCCAAGGCGTCTTCAAAACCGCGCAGGTTGGGGGCGAGGGCGCCGTAGGTGACGCCCGGTTTGCGCTGGATCTGCGCGAAGACATCAGCGGAACCGGCCATCTGCGGCACCCACTTGGGCGAAACGAAACTGCCGACTTCTATATAGCCCAGGCCTGCAGCCGTGAGCGCGTCGACCAGTTGCACCTTGTCGGCGACGCTGATGGGTTGGGCTTCGTTTTGCAGACCGTCACGAGGGCCGACTTCGACCAGGCGTACATGGGTGGGAAGGGACATGGGGATTCGACCTGTGTTGATTGTTCGGAGAGCCCTGTAGGAGCGAGCCTGCTCGCGATGTGCACCCAGGCACCGCGTTTTGCCAGCAGACACGGGTCATCGTTAACGACCATCGCGAGCAGGCTCGCTCCTACAAGGGGGCGGGGTTTACTGAACCGATTCCTGGCTCTTGAGCGTCTGCTCAAGCGCCTGCACGCAACGCTCTTCCGCGGTATCGAGCTCCAGTTTCATCTGTTCGATGTCCAGCAACTGCTGTTCCAGCTGTTCCCGGCGCTCGCTGATTTTCACCAGCATGCTGTGTAACTGCTTGGTGTTACCGCTGGAGGGATCGTAAAGCTCGATCAACTCGCGGCATTCGGCCAGGGAAAAACCGATGCGCTTGCCCCGCAGGATCAGCTTCAGGCTGACCTTGTCACGAGGCGAATAGATACGTTCCTGACCACGACGTTCAGGGCTGAGCAGGCCTTGCTCTTCATAGAAGCGAATAGCGCGGGTGGTGATGTCGAGCTCGCGGGCGAGGTCGGAGATGCTGTAGGTCTGGCTGCTCATGGGCGCGCTCGAATAAGGTTATGGCGCTAAGCTAATGGCAGGTTGACGTTTACGTCAAGGGGCAGCGATTTTCATCGTTCTTGCTGGCCTCATCGCGAGCAGGCTCGCCCACAGTGGTTCTTCATTGAACTCAATATCTGCGTTCGACAAATAATCCCTGTGGGAGCGAGCCTGCTCGCGGTGGCGGCACCCCGGTATCAAGTCCTACACCTTTTCGAGCTTCTTCTCGTGCGCCGTCACCTGCTGACACAACTCGATCATCTGCTCACGCATCCAGCGGTTGGCCGGGTCCTGGTCGGTGCTTTCGTGCCAGTAGAGGTGGGTTTCCACGGGTGGAACATCGTTGACCGGCAGGTTGAAAGCGTGCAAATCGTTACGACGGGCGAAGCGTTCCGGTACGGTCATGACCATGTCGGTCTGCTGCATCACCTGTGATGCCATCAAGTAATGCTGTGAGCGCAGGGCAATCTTGCGCTGGATGCCCATCTTGCCAAGTGCCAGGTCGACATAACCGAGACCGCTGCGACGGCTGGAAATATGGATGTGGGTCAGCCCCATATACTCATCGAGGCTGAGCTTTTCCTTCCCCGCCAGCGGATGCCCCTTGCGCATGGCACACACGTAGCGGTCTTCCATCAGTTTGACGTGACGCACCTGCGGGTCGGTGTTGAGCGGTGCGTCCACCGCGAAGTCGAGGCGACCGGCCGCCAGTTCCTTGGTGGTTTCGCGGCGTTTGGACAGGAAACTTTCAATGATCACGGTCGGTGCCAGGCGACGCAAACGCTGGAACAGCGGTGGCAGGATCACCGCTTCGGTGAGGTCGGTCATGCTGATGCGGTAGGTCTTGTTCGCCTGCTGTGGGTTGAAGATGCGGCTTTCCTGAACGGAGATGCGCAGCAGCGAAAGCGCGTTGCGTACCGGGCCGATGATGTTCTGCGCCATCGGAGTGGGCACCATGCCCTGGGCGGTACGGACGAAGAGCGGGTCGTTGAAGGTCTCGCGCAGGCGGGCCAGAGCGTTCGACACCGCCGGTTGGGTGATGCCGACGATCTGCCCGGCACGGGTCAGGTTGGCTTCGGTGTAGATCGCGTCGAAGACGATGAAAAGGTTGAGGTCGACCTTGCTCAGATTCATTACGCGGCTCTCTTATTGTGTGGGCGGCTGGCCTTGAAGATCAGCCGATCATATATCGGTGATGAATGTTAATACACGCCGAGAATAGGCTAGGTAAATTTTCGTAGCTGTTCTAGCATCGATTGCATGACCTAAACAACCTCTCCCAAGAAGGTAGCTGCCCATGGATTTCGCTTATTCGCCCAAGGTTCAGGAACTGCGTGAGCGCGTGACCGCGTTCATGGACACCTACGTTTACCCCGCCGAAGCCGTGTTCGAACGTCAGGTCGCCGAGGGTGATCGCTGGCAGCCGACCGCGATCATGGAAGAACTCAAACTCAAGGCCAAGGCTGAAGGGTTGTGGAATTTGTTTCTGCCTGAGTCGGAACTCGGTGCCGGCCTGACCAACCTCGAATACGCACCGCTGGCGGAAATCATGGGCCGCTCTCTGCTCGGGCCGGAGCCGTTCAACTGCTCGGCGCCGGATACCGGCAACATGGAAGTGCTGGTGCGTTACGCCAACGAAGAACAGAAACAGCGCTGGCTCGAACCGCTGCTGCGCGGTGAGATCCGCTCGGCGTTCGCCATGACCGAACCGGACGTTGCGTCCTCCGACGCCACCAATATGGCCGCACGTGCCGTGCGTGATGGTGACGAGTGGGTCATCGATGGCAAGAAATGGTGGACTTCAGGCGCTTGCGATCCACGCTGCAAGATCCTGATCTTCATGGGTCTGAGCAATCCCGATGCACCGCGCCATGCCCAGCACTCGATGATTCTGGTGCCGGTAGATGCGCCTGGCGTGAAGATCGTACGCCCACTGCCGGTGTTCGGTTACGACGACGCGCCTCATGGTCACGCCGAAGTGCATTTCGAAAACGTGCGGGTGCCGTACGAAAACGTCCTGTTGGGTGAAGGACGCGGCTTCGAAATCGCTCAAGGTCGCCTCGGCCCTGGCCGGATTCACCACTGCATGCGTTCGATCGGCATGGCCGAGCGCGCGCTGGAACTGATGTGCAAGCGTTCGGTAAACCGCACGGCATTCGGCAAGCCATTGGCACGCCTGGGTGGCAACATCGACAAGATTGCCGACTCGCGGATGGAAATCGACATGGCACGCCTGCTGACGTTGAAAGCGGCGTACATGATGGACACCGTCGGTAACAAAGTGGCAAAAAGCGAAATCGCGCAGATCAAGGTCGTCGCGCCGAACGTTGCGCTACGGGTGATCGACCGGGCGATCCAGATGCATGGCGGGGCAGGGGTTTCCAATGATTTCCCGCTGGCCTACATGTATGCGATGCAGCGCACCCTGCGCCTGGCCGACGGCCCGGACGAAGTGCACCGCGCGGCGATTGGCAAGTTCGAGATCGGCAAGTACGTGCCGAAAGAGATGATGCGCAGCGGGCAGTAAGACCGCAGCGGCTTCAATCGCCAGCAGGCTGGCTCCCACAGGCTCAGTGTGATCCCTGTGGGAGCCAGCCTGCTGGCGATGGCGTCGTGGCATTCAATACATCAACATCAGATTCAATACACCCAAACCTCAACCCGGCGATTCCTGATCCGCCCCTCATCTGCGCTGTTGGCCGCCACTGGCATTACCGCGCCAAAGCCGCGAATCTCGCGCAACACCACGCCGCTTTTCACCAGTTCCCGCCGTACCGCCATGGCCCGCAGTTTCGACAACAGGTCGGCGCGCGCCGGGTCGTCCTTGGCGTCGCCAAACCCCACCAGTGTTACCTGACGGTCTGACTTGTCGTGCTGTTCTATATAGTCGAGCACTCGCGAAAGGTCCTGCCGCGCCTTGTTGTCCAGATTGGCGCTGCCTTCCTCGAAGCGAAAATTCACCGACAACCGCTGTGCGTGTCGGCTGAGCGCCTGATAAGCCTCGGGCATTAGCGCATTCGGTGTGACGGCCATGGCCTGGACGGTTTGGGCGATAAAGCCATTGGCCGCGACAATCGCCTGGCCTTGACGGCTTTGGGCGAACGCTACCAGCGCTTGCGCCCAGGGATTATTTCCGGAAGGCGGCAGATAAAGGAACAAGCGGCGTGACAGCGGATAGTCTTCGGTGGCAATCAGGCTGTTGAGCGGCAGCATGGCTTGTGACTGACCATCGACAATCGCCACGGCTGTGGCTGAACGCACGTAGGGCAGGCCGATAAAACCGATGCCTTGCGGGTCAAGGCTGACCGCGTCTGACAGTTGTTCACTGGATTCGAAGCGTTTCGCGGCGCTGCTCAGGGATTTCCCACGACCGCTGAGGACCAATTCCTTGAACGTGTCGTATGTGCCGGACTGATCATCCCGCGCATAAAGGTGAATCGTCCCGCCACTGCCGCCGAGCTCTTCCCAGGTCTTGACCTCACCACTGAAAATCCGCGCCAGTTGCACGGTGTCCAGTTGATTCAACGGGTTTTGCGGGTGAAGGATGATTGCCAGGCCGTCGATGGCAATGACTTGCTCGGCGCCGGGGCTTTTCAGGTCGCCAAGAGATTCGAGGCTCAGCAGTTCGCTGTCCTTGATAGGACGTGATGAAGCGGCGAGATCGGCGCTGCCGTTTTTCAACGCGCTGAAACCGGTGCTGGAGCCGTGGGCCGCGAGTTCCACTTCGACCCGTCGTCCTTGCGCGGTTTCGCCGACGATCCGCAACTCATTGGCCTTGTCCGGGGCCTCGCTGTGGACCTTGAGCAAACCCTGTTCGCGCAAAAGTCCCTCGACCAGCGCCGGGCCCAAGGCGGCGCCGATGGTGTTGGAACCCTGGATGCGCAGGGCCGGCCCGTGTTCGGGGATCGGCAAGGTGCCGGCCGTTGCCATTTGCGGCAGGCACAGCATCAACAGGAACAATACGCGCAGCGTCATGCCGGCACCTTATATAGCCAAAGGAGGTGTCGGGAGATTAAGTCAGTGAGGTTTCTGAAATATGACAGCGAGAAGATCGCAGCCTGCGGTGGCTCCTACAGAAAGTATCTGCTGATTCTGTAGGATCTGCCGCAGCTGCGATCTTTGCGTTTTAGCTCAATTCAAGCCAGATCGGCGCATGGTCCGACGGTTTTTCCATGCCGCGCAGTTCATAGTCGACGCCGGCCGCCTTGACCCGTGGCAACAGGCCGTGGGAAGCGAGGATCACATCGATGCGCAGCCCACGCTTGGGCTCGTCCTCGAAACCACGGCTGCGGTAGTCGAACCAGCTGAAGACGTCAGCCACTTCCGGGTTCAGGTGACGGAAGCTGTCAGTCAGGCCCCAGTTTTTCAGGCGTGCCATCCACTCGCGCTCTTCCGGCAGGAAGCTGCATTTCCCGGTTTTCAGCCAACGCTTCATGTTGTCCGGGCCGATGCCGATGTCGCAGTCTTCCGGGGAAATGTTCACATCACCCATGACCACCAGCGGCTGGTCTTTCTTGAACTGGCTTTCCAGCAGTTGCTGCAGATCGCTGTAGAAGCGTTGCTTGGCCGGGAATTTGGTCGGGTGGTCGCGGCTTTCACCTTGTGGGAAATAGCCGTTCATGATGGTCACCGGCACGCCATTGGCGTCGGCGAACGTGCCCCAGATAAAGCGCCGCTGCGCGTCTTCTTCATCGGTGGCGAAACCTTTGTGCAGGGCCAGCGGTTCCTGGCGAGAGAGCAGGGCGACGCCGTAATGGCCCTTTTGCCCGTGGAAATACACGTGGTAGCCCAAGGCCTTGATTTCATCGAGCGGGAACTGGTCGTCGTGGACTTTGGTTTCCTGCAACCCGATCACATCAGGCTGATGCTTTTCGATCAGCGCCGCCAGCTGATGGGGACGGGCGCGCAGCCCGTTGATGTTGAAGGAGACAATCTTCATGGTCGGCAGTCCTGGCAAAAGGGCGATGCTAGCTGACATGTAGGAATCGGGCCAGTGCGAGGTGGGACGTTTACCATTTCATTGCCTACACTGATTCCGAATCAGCACGGAACTGTGTCAGCGCCACTGAGTTCGTACCAATAAGAGCGCAGCCGCCCGAGCTGTGCCGGGGAGATTAACCGTCATGCCCGAAACCGCCATCGCCGATATTCACATGCTCGACAGCGGCTATTCCCGCGAAGCGCGTTCGCTGTTGTATCAGGCTTACCGCCACGAGCCGACGTTCGGCTACCTGTTCGAAGCCGAGCGCCCCGGCTACGAACAGCGGGTGCGCGCGACCGTGCGCGAACTGGTCAAACAGCACTTTTTGCAGGATTTACCGGCCATCGGCCTGCTGGTCAACGATCGCTTGATCGGTATCGCCCTGATCGCACCGCCGCAACGTCGGCTGGGGATCACCGAAAGTTGGGCCTGGCGTTTGCGCATGGTGCTCAGCACTGGCTTTCGCTGCACGCGGCGCTACCTTGAGTATCACGATGCGGTGGCGGCGTGTTCGCCGTCCGACTCGGTGCATGTCCTGCCATTGCTGGGGATTCACCCGCAATTCCAGGGCAAACACTTCGGCGAGCAATTGCTGCAAGCCGTGCATAACTGGTGCGCGGTGGATGAGAATTCCCAGGGAGTGATGCTCGATACCGGCAATCCGCGTTATCTGGAGTTCTATAAGCGCCAGGGTTACGAGGAAATCGGCGAAGTGGCCGTAGGACCGATTCGCGAACACGTATTTTTTCACGCCAACCCGCAGGTCGTGCAGAGCGCAATCGCTTAAGGTCGAACTTTCCTTGCGTGGCAGGCTCTATCACGCTCCCGTGCCCGTGATAGCATCCGCGCCTATGAAGTTTTCAGGAAGAATTACCAGTGGCGTGCTCATGCTGATTAGCAGCTGTGCGGCACTGGCGCAAAGTGAATTGGATGTGCGGGTCAAACCGTCCAACGATGAACTCAAAGCCAATATAGAGGGCTATATCGGCAGTCTCGGCGATCGTGACGAAGAGGCCTTGTTGCGCTTCAGCCGTGGCGCCGAGGAACAGGCGCGCAAGGCTGCCCAGGCCTTGGGTTACTACCAGCCACAAATCGACAGCGACGTGACGGGTGGCAAGACGCCGCACCTGATACTCAATATCGTGCCCGGCGAGCCGGTGCATCTGCGCAACGTCACCCTCCGTATCGACGGCCCGGCCGCCTCGCTAAAATCCTTTCGCGTGCCCAAGAGCCATGCGCTGCAAAGCGGTGCGGTGCTCAATCATGGTCAATACGACGACGCCAAGCGGCTGATCCAGAACCAGGCTTCGCGCTACGGTTTTTTCAGCGGCCATTTCACCCGTTCCAAACTGTCGGTCGACCCGCGAGCCGGCGTGGCCGATATCGAGCTTATTTATGACAGTGGCCCTCGCTATTCACTGGGCAAGGTCAAGTTTGAAGGCGACACGCCGTTTGACGAAGACCTGCTGCAACGCATGGTGCCGTTCAAGGCCGGCACGCCATACGACTCCGAACTGATCGCCGAACTCAATCAGGCGCTGCAATCGAGCGGATACTTCGAGGGTGTGCGGGTGGATGCCGCGCCGACCGCGTCCAAGGACGATGTGATCCCGGTGGACGTCAAACTGGAAACCCGCAAACCGCGGACCATGGGCTTGGGTTTGGGTTACTCCACCGACGTCGGCCCTCGGGTCAAGGCCAACTGGACCCGGCACTGGGTCAACCCGCAGGGCCACAGCTATGGCTGGGAGACGGAAATTTCAGCGCCTCGGCAAAACGTCGGGCTGTTCTACGACATTCCGCTGGACCCGCCTTTGACCGACAAACTGCGTTTCGCCGGGGGCTATCAGAAAGAGGAAATCGCCGACAAGGACAGCCTCAGCAAACTGCTGACCATCGGCCCGGAATGGCACAGCAAGTTGCCCAGCGGCTGGCAGCGGGTGGTCTCGCTGAAGTGGCAACGTGAGGAATACCGACTCGGCGACGACTCCGGGCTCAGTACCCTGTTGATGCCGGGCGTGAGTTATTCGTACTTGAAAAGCGACAACCGCATCGACCCGCACAATGGTTATCGCCTGCAATTCGAAAGCAAAGTGGCCAAAGAAGGGTTGGGCTCGGACAACAACCTGTTGTACGGCACGGCACTGGTCAAAGGCTTGACCACGGTGTTCGACAAGCACCGTTTCCTCGGTCGGGTGCAGGTCGGCGGCAGTGCCACCAACGGTTACAAGTCCATTCCGCCGTCACTGCGCTTTTTTGCCGGTGGCGACCAGAGCGTGCGCGGCTACGACTATCAGAGCCTGTCCCCGGAAAACAACGAGGGTGACCGCATCGGTGGCCGCTACATGGTCGCCGGCAGCGTCGAGTACCAATACTCCGTCGCTGAAAAGTGGCGAGTCGCGACCTTCGTCGATCAGGGCAATTCCTTCAATACACTCGAACTGCCGAATCTCAAGACCGGGGTCGGTATCGGCGTGCGCTGGGTTTCGCCGGTAGGGCCGATTCGTCTCGACCTGGCCCATGCGCTGGATGACGACGGTGGCATTCGCTTGCACTTTTCCATGGGGCCTGAGCTTTGAAACGTGGCTTGAAAGTAACGCTGCTGGCGATCCTGACGCTATTGATGCTGGTGGTTCTGACGCTGGCCACCGTGTTGGGTACGGCGACAGGCAGTCGTTGGGCGCTGGGCTTTGTACCGGGCTTGAGCCTGGATAATTTTCAGGGTCGCCTGGGCGGGCAATGGAGTGCTGACCGCGTGCTGTGGCAGCAAGACACCAGTCGCGTTGAACTGAGCAAAGTCATCTTCGCCTGGTCGCCGCTGTGCCTGACACGCATGACCTTGTGCATCGATCAATTGCAGGCGGAACAGGTCAGCCTGCAATTCCCGCCCGGTGCGGAAGAGCCAAGCAGCGGGCCGATCAGTCTTCCCGATTTGAAGCTGCCGGTGGCGCTGGAACTGGGAGACATTAAGGTCGGCAGCCTGCTGTTCAATGGCAGTGAACAGCTCAAGGGCTTGCAGCTGGCGGCGCACTGGACAGAACAGGGCATGCAGATCGACTCGGTAAAACTGCAGCGTGACGATCTGAGCCTGAGTCTGTCGGGGCGTCTGCAGCCCGGGGGAAACTGGCCGCTCACCGCTGAGGGCCAATTGACCCTGGCGACGCCGGCGCCTTGGACATTGGCCTTGAAGATTGACGGCGACCTTCTGAAAACCCTGAACCTGAAAGCCGACAGCAGCGGCTATCTCACCGGGCAACTGACTGGCGAGCTGCAACCGCTGGCGGAAAACCTGCCGGCCGAGGTGCGCATCACTGCTGACGGCTTCAAGCCCAGCGCCGATCTGCCGGACACGCTGCAATTCAATCAACTGGAACTCACCGGCGACGGTGACCTGAAAAACGGTTATGCGTTACTCGGCAAAGCCACGCTCCCTGGGGAAAAAGGCCCGGTCGCGCTGGTACTGCAAGGCAAGGTCGACGCCAACGGCGCGCAGATCGCCGCGTTGGACCTGACCGCCAACGACAAGCAAAGCCTCAAACTCATCGGGCAGGTGGACTGGAGCAAAGGCCTGAGCGCCGAAGCGAAAATCGACTGGCTGGATTTCCCGTGGCACAGCCTCTATCCGTTGATTGACGAACCGGAAGTGGCCCTGCGCAGCTTCAACGGTGAAGTCTCGTACACCGACGGCAAGTACCTCGGCCACTTCAATGCGGCGCTGGACGGTCCGGCCGGTGCGTTCACCCTGACGAGCCCGTTCGCTGGCGACCTGACGAAAATCTATCTGCAACAAATTCAACTGGTGGCGGGGCAGGGCAAGGCTGAAGGGCATTTGAACCTGCAATTCGCCGATGGCATCGCCTGGGACACCGCGCTGGATCTTTCGGCGATCAACCCGGCGTACTGGGTTGCGGAATTGCCGGGCACCCTCGCTGGACCGTTGCGCAGCAAGGGTGAACTGAAGAATGAAAAACTCAGCCTCACTGCCGACCTTGATCTGAAGGGAAAACTGCGGGGTCAACCGGCGATTTTGCAGGCCAAGGCCGACGGGGCGGGTGAGCAATGGAATCTCAACGCCCTACAGGTTCGCCTTGGTGACAACAGCATCAACGGCAAGGGCAGCCTGCAACAGAAACTCACCGGGCAGATCGATATCAAGCTGCTGCGCCTGGCTCAGCTCTGGCCGCAGTTGCGCGGGCAGATCAATGGCCGGATCGATGTCGCCGGTACGCTCAAGGCACCGCAAGGCAAGCTCGGGCTGCAAGGCACGCAGTTGGCTTTCCAGGACAATCGTCTGCAAAGCCTCAACCTCGACGCGACCCTCGACAGCGCGCAACGGGCGAAAATCGACCTCAAGGGCAGCGGCATCCAGGCGGGCGATACCTCGCTGGGCACGCTGACCGCCAGCGGACAGGGCGACATCAAGAACCAGAAGCTCAACCTCGACCTGCAAGGGCCGAAGCTCAAACTCGCGCTCGGCCTCGACGGTGCGTTGGATAAAGGCAACTGGCGCGGACGTCTGGCCAGTGGCGACATCCAGGCCGGGGGGCAGGACTGGACACTGCAAGGTCCGGCAAAACTGGAGCGGCTGGCGGACGGCAAAATCAACTTTGGCGCCCATTGCTGGGCGTCCGGTCCGGCCAGTCTGTGCGGCGAAGATCAGCGCCTGATGCCGGAACCGAAGCTGCGTTATCACCTCAAGCAATTCCCGATCGACAGCCTCGCACAGTGGCTACCGAAGGATTTCGCCTGGCAAGGTCGACTCAACGCGGACGTGCAACTGGACTTGCCCGCCAGTGGCCCGAACGGTGTGATCAGCATCGATGCCAGCGGTGGCACGTTGCGTGTGAAGGAGAAAGACCAGTGGCTGGACTTCCCGTACCAGACCCTGAAACTCACCAGCAAACTCACGCCCAAGCGCATCGACACCGACCTTAATTTCGTCGGTGGCAAGCTCGGCGAACTGATGGTGCAGGCTCAGATCAATCCATTGCCGAAGAACAAACCGTTGACCGGTTCCTTCCGTTTGAATGGCCTGGACTTGTCGGTGGCGCGGCCGTTCGTGCCGATGGTCGAGAAACTCACCGGACGTTTGAATGGCAGCGGCACGATTTCCGGCGGGTTGTTGGCGCCGCAGGTCAACGGCAGTCTGCAACTGAGCGACGGCGAAGTGTCCGGCCCCGAGTTGCCGATGGAGATTCAAGCCTTGCAGTTGCAGGCCGTGATCGCCGGCGAAACCGTGCAACTCAACGGCGGCTGGAAAAGCGGCAAGACCGGGCAGGGCAGCCTGAACGGCAACATTGCCTGGGGCCAGGCGCTGGTGGTTGATCTGGCGCTCAAGGGTTCGCAGTTGCCGGTCAGCGTTGAACCGTACGCCAAGGTCGAAGTGGCGCCGGACCTGAAAATCTCGATGAAGGGCGATGAACTGGCCATCGCCGGCAAAGTGCTGGTGCCCAAGGGCGACATCACCATCCGCGAGTTGCCGCCATCGACGGTCAAGGTGTCCGATGACACGGTGATCGTTGGCCAGCAAACCGAGGAAGGCAAACCACCGCTTGCCATGAAAATGGACATCGATGTGGTGGTCGGCGAGGAAAAACTCAGCTTTGCCGGGTTCGGCCTGACCGCGAATGTGAAGGGGCATGTGCACATCGGCGACAACATGGACACCCGTGGCGAGTTGTGGCTCAACGACGGTCGCTACCGAGCCTACGGCCAGCGCCTGTCGGTGCGTCGGGCGCGGTTGCTGTTTGCAGGTCCCATCGACCAGCCGTACCTGGACATCGAAGCCATCCGTCAGACGGATGACGTGATCGCCGGCATTCGCTTGAGCGGCAGCGCCGAGCAGCCGACCACGCAAATTTTCTCCGAACCGGCGATGAGCCAGGAGCAGGCGTTGTCTTATCTGGTGCTGGGCCGTCCGTTGAGTACCAACGGTGAGGACAACAACATGCTCGCCCAGGCGGCGCTCGGTTTGGGGTTGATGGGCAGTTCCGGGGTGACGGGTGGTCTGGCGAAGAATCTGGGGATTGAGGATTTCCAGCTCGATACTCAGGGCAGTGGTAATGCCACCAGTGTTGTGGCCAGCGGTAATCTTTCGGAGAAGCTCAGTTTGCGCTATGGGGTTGGGGTGTTTGAGCCGGCCAATACCATTGCCTTGCGTTACAAGCTGAGCAAGAAGGTTTATCTCGAAGCGGCTGGGGGCGTGGCGAGTTCGCTGGATATTTTTTATAAGCGGGATTTCTAGAGGGCCAGCCAAAAGCAGCCCGACACCACCGGCCAACTAATTACTAAGCCTCCTAACTATTACGTTGACATTCGCTGCCTAGGCAGTAACATCTCGACATACATTCACTGCCTAGGCAGCTAATTGGTGTTCAGATGAAACATTTCACGCCAGACGATTTCCACAATTGCCATCTCGGTCTCCTGTTAGGGCGCGCTGCGCTGCTCAAGGACCGGATCATCGACACGCATATGGAACCCCACGGCATCACCGCCGCGCAGTTTAAGGTGCTGATCATCATGGCTCAGTTCGGCGTCGATTCGCCGGGTGAGCTGTGTCGGCATCTGTCGCTGGACAGCGGTTCGATGACCCGCATGCTCGATCGTCTGGAGCAGAAAGGCTTCCTCGCTCGCCAACGCTCCGAGGCTGATCGCCGACAGGTGCAGCTAGTGCTCACGCAAGAGGGGCAACAACTGGCTGACCGTCTGCCGCACATCGGTGCCGAAGCCATGAATGAACTGGCCGGCGCCATCACTCCAGATGAGTTGAAGAACCTGGAGCTGATCCTCAAGAAAATTTTACTGGCAGCGGGTGATTCGATCACCTTGCTGCGCTTGGGTGGTAACAATGAACAGTAAAACCCTGCGCACCGGTTTGAGCCTGGTGCTGTTGGCCATGAGTCTGGCCGGTTGCGCCAGTTACAGCGGCTTGAGCACCGAAGGCGTCAGCCTCGATGCGAAAAATCTCAAGGCCGGACAATCCCTCGGCGGCGTGACGTTGTCACCGGCGGCATGGCCGAAAAGCGATTGGTGGCAAAGCCTCGGCGATCCGCAGCTCGACGGCCTGATCCGCGAAGCCCTGCACGACAGCCCCGACATGCAGATCGCCGACGCCCGTGCCCATCAGGCCAGCGCCGCCGCCTACGCCGCCGATGCCGCGCGGATGCCGACCCTCGATGCCAGCGCCGGTGTCACCCGTTCACGTCTGGCCCGGGACCAGGACCCGCTGGGGCAGGGCGACAACTACGCCACCGTGCGTAACATCGGTGCCAGCTTCAACTACAACTTCGATCTCTGGGGCGGTCAGCGTGACGCCTGGGAAGCCGCACTGGGCGAGGCCCGCGCTGCGGAAGTCGATCAAAAGGCGGCGCAGTTGACCTTGTCCGCCGATGTGGCCCGCGCTTACAGCGATCTTGGGCAGGCTTACATCGTCCACGATCTGTCCGCCGAAGACCTCAAACGCACCAAACAAATGCTCGACCTGAGCCAGCGTCGCCTGAGCGCCGGGATCGACAGCCAGTATCAGTTCCAGCAAACCGAAAGCCTGGAAGCCACGTCAGAAGCCAACCTGATCGACGCCGAAAAGCGCCTGCAAAGCGCCAGGATCGCACTGGCCGTGCTGCTTGGCAAAGGCCCGGATCGCGGCAATGAAATCGCCCGGCCGAACATTCTCAAACCTGGCGCCGTGGCGTTGCCGTCGGTGTTGCCGGCCGAGCTGCTCGGTCGTCGTCCGGACCTGGTGGCGGCGCGTTGGCGGGTCGAGGCGGCGAGCAAGAACATCGACGCCGGCAAAACGCAGTTCTATCCAAACTTGAACCTCAGCGCAGCGGCGGGTGCCGAATCGTTATTGGGCGATGCGATGTTCGGTTCGGCCAGTCGATTCTTCAATGTCGCGCCGACCATTTCCGTGCCGATCTTCGACGGTGGCCGTCTTCGCGCCGACCTCGATTCCCGCGACGCCGACTACGACCTGGCGGTGGCGCAGTACAACAAAAGCCTGGTCAAGGCGTTGGGCGATGTCAGCGACAGCATCAACCAGTTGCGTGATATCGGTCGGCAGATCGCTGCCCAGCAGCACGCCACCGACATTGCCCAGGATTCATACAACACCGTGGTCCAGCGGTACGGTTCCGGCATCGGCAACTACCTGGACGTGCTCAGCATCGAGCAACAATTGCTTCAGGCCCAGCGTCAGTTGGCCAACCTGAACGCCGAGCAGATCGACCTGTCGATCCAACTGATACAGGCGCTGGGTGGCGGCTTCCAGCCTGAGGCCATGGCCTCGGCCGACGCCGCGCCAGCCACGCTGACCCACTAATTCAAGGTACTTGTCATGGCCACTGCCGATACAACTCAATCCCCGGAAAACACCCCGGCCAATCCCAACGCGGGCAAGCGCAAGTTCATGTTGCTGGTGCTTGCCGTGGTCGTCGCACTCAGCGGTGTGGGCGTCTGGGCCTATCACGAATTTTACGGGCGCTGGAGCGAAAGCACCGACGACGCCTATGTGAACGGCAACGTGGTGGAAATCACTCCGCTGGTCACCGGCACGGTGGTGAGCATCGGCGCCGACGATGGTGACCTGGTCCACGAAGGCCAGGTGCTGGTGAACTTCGACCCGAACGATGCCGAAATCGGCCTGCAAAACGCCCAGGCCAATCTGGCCCGCACGGTGCGTCAGGTTCGCGGTTTGTACAGCGATGTCGATGGCATGAAAGCCCAGGTCAACGCCCAGCAAGCCGAAGTGCAGAAGGCCCAGGACAACTACAGCCGCCGGAAAAACCTTGCCAGCGGCGGGGCGATTTCCCAGGAGGAATTGTCCCACGCCCGTGACGACCTGACCTCGGCGCAAAACGCCTTGGCCAACGCCCAGCAGAAACTCAAGACCACCAGCGCACTGGTCGACGACACTGTGGTGTCCTCGCACCCGGACGTAATGGCCGCCGCCGCGCAATTGCGTCAGGCCTACCTGAACAATTCCCGCAGTGTCTTGATCGCACCGGTTACCGGTTACGTGGCCAAACGCTCGGTACAGCTTGGTCAACGGGTGCAGCCGGGTGAAGCGTTGATGGCGGTGATTCCGCTGGATCAACTGTGGATCGACGCCAACTTTAAGGAAACTCAGTTGCGCGACATGCGCATTGGCCAACCGGTGGAAATCGAAACCGATCTCTACGGCAGCAGCGTGAAATACAGCGGAACCATCGACAGCCTCGGCGCCGGTACCGGCAGTGCGTTTGCCCTGCTGCCAGCGCAAAACGCCACCGGTAACTGGATCAAGATCGTGCAACGGGTGCCGGTGCGGATTCACATCAACGCCGAAGAATTGGCCAAACACCCGCTGCGGGTTGGCCTGTCGACCATCGTCGATGTCGACCTGCACGACCAGAGCGGCCCGGTGCTGGCGCAACAGCCTCCGCAGAAGGCGTCGTTCAGCACCCGCATCTACGACCGCCAGTTGGCCGAGGCCGACGCCATGATCACGCAGTTGATTCACGACAACAGCGCTGCGGTCAGCAAGACCGCGCATCGCTGATTCGCCAATCCGTCGACTGCGCCTGTAACGGGCGCAGCGCAACCTGAGTGTCAAAGGATTCGCGATGAGCAATAACGCCTCTTTCACGCCTCCCAGCCTGGTGCTCAGCACCATCGGCCTGTCGCTGGCGACCTTCATGCAAGTGCTCGACACCACCATCGCCAACGTGGCGTTGCCGACGATTTCCGGCAACCTGGGCGTGAGTGCGGAGCAGGGCACGTGGGTGATCACATCGTTCGCGGTGAGCAACGCCATCGCACTGCCGCTGACCGGTTGGCTCAGCCGCCGTTTCGGCGAGGTGAAACTGTTTATCTGGGCGACGCTGCTGTTCGTGCTCGCGTCGTTCCTGTGCGGGATTTCCACTTCCATGCCGGAACTGGTGGGCTTTCGGGTCCTGCAGGGCGTGGTGGCGGGGCCGTTGTACCCCATGACCCAGACGCTGTTGATTGCGGTCTATCCCCCGGCGAAACGGGGGATGGCGTTGGCGCTACTGGCCATGGTCACGGTGGTGGCGCCGATTGCCGGGCCGATCCTGGGCGGCTGGATCACCGACAGTTACAGTTGGCCGTGGATCTTCTTCATCAACGTGCCGATCGGTCTCTTCGCGGCGTGGGTGGTCAAGCAGCAGATGAAAAAGCGCCCGGTGGTCACCAGCCGCCAGCCGATGGATTACGTCGGCCTGATCGCCTTAATCATCGGCGTCGGCGCGTTGCAGATCGTCCTCGACAAAGGCAACGATGCCGATTGGTTCGAATCGAGCTTCATCATCATCGGCTCGGTGATTTCCGTGGTCGCCCTGGTGTTCTTTGTGATCTGGGAAATGACCGATGAACATCCGGTGGTCAACCTTCGGCTATTCGCCCACCGCAACTTCCGCTACGGCACCATCGTGCTGATTCTGGGTTATGCCGGGTTCTTCGGGATCAACCTGATCCTGCCGCAATGGCTGCAGACGCGACTGGGGTACACCGCGACCTGGGCCGGTTTTGCCGTGGCGCCGCTGGGTATCCTGCCGGTGCTGCTGTCACCGTTTGTCGGCAAGTACGCGCCGAAATTCGACATGCGGGTGCTGGCAGGCGGGGCATTCCTGGCCATCGGCCTGAGCTGTTTCATGCGCGCCGGCTTCACCAATGAAGTGGATTTCCAGCACATCGCCATGGTGCAGCTGTTCATGGGCATCGGCGTGGCGCTGTTCTTCATGCCGACCTTGACCATCCTGCTCTCGGACTTGCCACCGCATCAGATTGCCGATGGTTCGGGGTTGGCGACGTTCCTGCGGACCTTGGGCGGTAGCTTTGCGGCATCGTTGACGACCTGGATCTGGATTCGTCGGGCAGACCAGCACCACGCTTATCTGAACGAAAGCATCACCCAGTTCGACCCGGCGACACGTGAAACGTTGACGCATCTGGGCGGGGCGGGGGTCAAGGCCTATACGCAGCTGGATCAGATGGTGGTCAGCCAGGCGTACATCATGTCCACGGTGGATTACTTCACCCTACTGGGCTGGATGTTTTTCGGGCTGATATTGATCGTATGGCTGGCCAAGCCGCCGTTTACCGCGAAGGCCGGGCCTGCGGCGTCCTCGGGACACTAAACATAAACACCGCGCAACAACTGTAGGCGCGAGCCTGCTCGCGATAGCGGATTCAGCTTCAACATCTTTGTTGACTGATCCACCGCTATCGCGAGCAGGCTCGCTCCTACAGGGGAGGCGGCAGTCAGTTCGCCGGAGCAGCCAATTGCGGCGGTGGCGTGAAGTCAAACGGAGCCAATGCAAACCCGTTTTCATCCACCTGCAATGCCCAACCTTGCTTATCCCAATCCCCCAGCACAATGCGCCGGGCCGCTTGTTCGCCCAGCTGCAGCTTGTGAATTGCAGGGCGATGAGTGTGCCCATGGATCAGCGTCTTCACGCCGTATTGCTGCATGATCCGCGGAATCTCCAAGGGCGTGACGTCGACAATGTCATTGGCCTTCATCCGCGTTTGCGCACGGCTTTCACTGCGCAGCTTGCGCGCCAGTTTATGCCGGGTGCTTAACGGCAGATGCCGCAGGATGAACAGGGTGATCGGGTTGCGCAGGTAGCGGCGCAGCTTCATATAGGCTTCGTCGCGGGTGCAGAGGCTGTCGCCGTGCATCAATAGCACCGGCTCGCCGTTGAACTGCACGACACTCGGGTCCTTCAACAATGTGCAGCCGGCCTGTTTGCAAAAGGCCTTGCCGAGCATGAAGTCACGATTGCCGTGCATCAGGAAAATGGCCGTGCCGCTGTCGCTCAATTCGCGCAGGGCCTGGCAGATGGAACGCTGGAAAGGGCTCATGGCGTCGTCGCCAATCCACGCCTCGAAAAAGTCGCCCAGAATGTACAACGCACTCGCCGAGCGGGCGCGTCCGGCGAGCAAATCCAGAAACGCCCGGGTAATGTCCGGGCGCTCCTCTTCCAGATGCAAGTCTGAAATCAGCAATATCACTCAATGATCTCGGCTTTCTCGATGATCACGTCGTCTGCTGGTACGTCCTGGTGGCCGGACTTGGACGTGGTGGCCACGCCTTTGATCTTGTCGACAACGTCCTGACCGGCGGTCACTTTGCCGAACACTGCGTAGCCCCAGCCCTGAACGTTCTTGCCGCTGTGGTTCAGGAAACTGTTGTCAGCCACGTTGATGAAGAACTGTGCGGAAGCCGAATGCGGTTCCATGGTGCGAGCCATGGCAACGGTGTACTTCTCGTTGGAAAGACCGTTGTCAGCTTCGTTCTGGATGCTTGGGCGCTTGTCTTTCTTTTCTTTCATGCCTGGCTCGAAACCGCCGCCCTGGATCATGAAGTTACCGATGACACGGTGGAAAACGGTGTTTTCGTAGTGACCGGCTTTAACGTACTCGACGAAGTTGGCCACGGTGATCGGGGCTTTGTCGGCGTTCAGTTCGAGGACGATGTCGCCGAAGTTGGTAGTCAGTTTGACTTGGGTCATGATCGTTACTCTTTGGAGGAATTCGTGGTTTTGGGACATTCCATCCCGCAACCGGTTCAGCCTGTCTCGGCCAAGGTGCGCAGTTTAGCGTGACAGGCGTGAATTTCGAGGCTGTTTTTCATTTACCGCCTATTAAATGCGACCGTTTGCAGGTGCGCGCTGTCAGGTGCTTGACGGCATCGGCTATGATAGCGGCTTTGTTTTGTCCGGCCTTCATTACGGCCACGCACTTGTACGTTCAAGGATCCTATGAGCAAGCCCACTGTCGACCCTACCTCGAATGCCAAGACCGGCCCAGCCGTGCCGGTCAACTTCCTGCGGCCGATCATCCAGGCAGACCTGGACTCGGGCAAGCACACGCAGATCGTCACCCGTTTCCCGCCTGAGCCCAACGGCTACCTGCACATCGGCCACGCCAAGTCGATCTGCGTGAACTTCGGCCTGGCCCAGGAGTTCGGCGGCGTCACGCACCTGCGTTTCGACGACACCAACCCGGCCAAGGAAGACCAGGAATACATCGACGCGATCGAAAGCGACGTCAAATGGCTGGGCTTCGAATGGTCCGGCGAAGTGCGCTACGCCTCGCAGTATTTCGACCAGTTGCACGACTGGGCGGTAGAGCTGATCAAATCCGGCAAGGCCTACGTCGACGACCTGACCCCTGAGCAAGCCAAGGAATACCGTGGCAGCCTGACCGAGCCGGGCAAGAACAGCCCGTTCCGTGATCGCTCCGTAGAAGAAAACCTCGACTGGTTCACCCGCATGCGTGCCGGCGAGTTCCCGGACGGCGCACGTGTGCTGCGGGCCAAGATCGACATGGCTTCGCCGAACATGAACCTGCGCGATCCGATCATGTATCGCATCCGTCACGCTCACCACCACCAGACCGGTGACAAGTGGTGCATCTACCCGAACTACGACTTCACCCACGGTCAGTCGGACGCCATCGAAGGCATCACTCACTCGATCTGCACCCTGGAATTCGAAAGCCACCGTCCGCTGTACGAGTGGTTCCTCGAACACTTGCCGGTGCCGGCCAACCCGCGCCAGTACGAGTTCAGCCGCCTGAACCTGAACTACACCATCACCAGCAAGCGCAAGCTCAAGCAACTGGTCGATGAAAAGCACGTCAACGGCTGGGACGACCCGCGCATGTCCACGCTGTCGGGCTTCCGCCGCCGTGGCTACACGCCGAAATCGATCCGCAACTTCTGCGAAATGATCGGCACCAACCGTTCCGACGGCGTGGTCGACTTCGGCATGCTCGAGTTCAGCATCCGTGACGACCTCGACCAGAGCGCCCCGCGTGCCATGTGCGTGCTGCGTCCGCTGAAAGTCGTGATCACCAACTACCCGGAAGACCAGGTCGAGAACCTTGAACTGCCGCGTCATCCGAAAGAAGACATGGGTGTGCGTGCGCTGCCGTTCGCCCGTGAAATCTACATCGACCGTGACGACTTCATGGAAGAGCCGCCGAAGGGCTACAAGCGCCTGGAACCCACCGGTGAAGTGCGCCTGCGTGGCAGCTATGTGATCCGTGCCGACGAAACGATCAAGGACGCCGATGGCAACATCGTCGAACTGCGTTGCTCGTATGACCCGCAAACCCTGGGCAAGAACCCTGAAGGCCGCAAGGTCAAAGGCGTGATCCACTGGGTGCCGGCCGCCGCCAGCGTCGAGTGCGAAGTGCGTCTGTACGATCGTCTGTTCCGTTCTCCGAACCCGGAGAAAGCCGAAGACAGCGCCAGTTTCCTGGACAACATCAACCCTGATTCGCTGCAAGTTCTCACTGGTTGTCGTGCCGAGCCTTCGTTGGGCAACGCACAGCCGGAAGACCGTTTCCAGTTCGAGCGCGAAGGTTACTTCTGCGCGGATATCAAGGACTCGAAACCGGGCGCTCCGGTATTCAACCGTACCGTGACCTTGCGTGATTCGTGGGGCCAGTGATTCAAGGAACCTAAAGTGCTTTCTATCTACAACACGCTCACCAAGAGCAAAGAAGTCTTCAAGCCGCTCGATGGCAACAAAGTGCGCATGTACGTGTGCGGCATGACCGTGTACGACTACTGCCACCTGGGCCACGGTCGCAGCATGGTCGCGTTCGACCTGGTGACGCGCTGGTTGCGGTTCAGCGGTTACGAGCTGACCTACGTGCGCAACATCACCGACATTGACGACAAGATCATCAACCGGGCCAACGAGAACGGCGAGTCGTTCGAAGCGCTGACCGAGCGGATGATCGCGGCGATGCACGAAGACGAAGCGCGCCTGAACATCAAGAAACCGGACATGGAGCCGCGTGCCACCGATCACATCCCTGGCATGCACGCGATGATCCAGACCCTGATCGACAAGGGTTATGCCTACGCCCCGGGCAATGGCGACGTGTACTACCGCGTCGGCAAGTTCATGGGCTACGGCAAGCTGTCGCGCAAGAAAATCGAAGACCTGCGCATCGGCGCACGCATTGAAGTCGACGAGTCCAAGCAGGACCCACTCGACTTCGTGCTGTGGAAAGCCGCCAAGCCGGGCGAGCCTAGTTGGGAATCGCCATGGGGCGCCGGGCGTCCGGGCTGGCACATCGAGTGCTCGGTGATGTCCACCTGCTGCCTGGGCGAGACCTTCGACATTCATGGCGGCGGCAGCGACCTTGAGTTCCCGCACCACGAAAACGAAATCGCCCAGAGCGAAGCGGCCACCGGCAAGACCTACGCCAATGCGTGGATGCATTGCGGCATGATTCGCATCAATGGCGAGAAGATGTCCAAGTCCTTGAACAACTTCTTCACCATTCGCGACGTGCTCGACAAGTACCAGCCGGAAGTCGTGCGTTACTTGCTGGTGTCGAGCCACTACCGCAGCGCCATCAACTATTCGGAAGACAACCTCAAGGATGCCAAGGGCGCCCTGGAGCGTTTCTACCACGCGTTGAAAGGCCTGCCGAACGTGGCGCCTGCTGGCGGCGAAGCCTTCGTCGAACGCTTCACCACGGTGATGAACGACGACTTCGGTACGCCGGAAGCCTGTGCGGTGCTGTTCGAGATGGTCCGTGAGATCAACCGTCTGCGTGAGAGCGATCTCAATGCCGCGGCTGGTTTGGCTGCCCGCTTGAAAGAACTGGCCAGCGTGCTGGGTGTGTTGCAGCTTGAAGCCGATGATTTCCTGCAGGCAGGTGCCGAAGGGCGCGTCGATGCAGCCGAAGTCGAAGCGCTGATCGCTGCGCGTCTGGCGGCACGTGCCGGCAAGGACTGGGCCGAATCCGACCGCATCCGCGACCAGCTCACCGCCATGGGCGTGGTGCTGGAAGACGGCAAGGGTGGGACGACCTGGCGTCTGGCTGATTGATTGCTGCTTCTGTTAAAGACAAAACCCGCCTTGTGCGGGTTTTTGTTTTTCAAGGAGTAAGTGCAGCGGTGTCCCGGCTGGCCTCATCGCGGGCAAGCCCGCTCCCACAGTGATCGAAGTGAATTTCGATTTTGTGAACAACGCAAAACCCTGTGGGAGCAACTGTCTGCACCATGCCATTCGTCAGCGCCACTCGGTACCGTCGCGCAGCATGGCATTCAGTCTGATCAGCAGTATCCGCATTCGAGCGATTGTTTTCAGTCTATAGTCGCAGGTGCTCTATTAACTCATTTTTTGAGCAACCAATTTTACGGTGGCATATTTTTTATCGGGACCAACAAGTCGCTCTTTGTGGTGTTTGATAATAAACGTTTTCTCTAAGATTTTTTTTACTTCTCCGGAAATACCCAATTCACGCCAGTTTCCACCGTTGCCACCGATACTTTCATAAATTAAGAATCCAGATGGTTTAATTATATCGATTAAATTTTCTATTAAATATTTATTGTAAAAATGAATGATGATCACGGCTGAAAAAGAATTACTTTTGAATGGTAGTGGTTTTCTGCAGTCCAAAACAATTGGGTTTATACTTTTATGGCTTAAGAACCATGAGTTACTAAAGCTTTCATAAGAAAAATCTACAGCCACTACATTTAAATGATGTTTGGATAATAGTGCTGAATTACGACCATACCCGCACCCCGCATCAAGAACAGTTGACCCTTCACGTAAATTCAAAGCTGAAAGCACCCCCTCAAGGAAACTAGAAGGATCATCGGATAGCGGTTTTTTATGTCGGCTGTAATGGCTGTCGATTTGACTATTTCTCAATCTCATAGGGAACCTGCGAAAATCGCTCTGCAAAATGAAAAACAAGATAACTACTGCATGCCCTCAGGCAATTTTAAAGCCATCATAGTCTGTCGGCCTGCGCTGTCTGTCCCGGGGCTTACATTTAATTGCAGGCTTTGAAGTTTAAGATAGTTCAAGAGGTTAGATAACGCCTTCTCGTGTTTGGTGGGGAGTCTCAATTTTCGTGAAAGGCTATGCGCCGCATCCGTCAAGGACGGTAATAGGAGAATTATATGGCGCCATCTCTGTGCTGTCGTTTTTCGCTCTATAGCCTTTACTAAAAAGCGTGTCGTCTGTCGGGTTATGGATGAGTAAAAGGCCATTAGTCGATTCCATATTGACATCATTGATATGTGTCAGCGAGACTCACCGAAAACCCCAAGAACGATAGGGAAAATTCGCGATGAAAAAACGCTCCTTTCTGGTACCGATGGCCACTCTTGCAGCTGCGATGGCAGCCGAACAAGCATCAGCAGTAGCCAGCCACGAGGTTATAGAACCAATAACCGACACCCCAAACACATTCCCGGCTGAAGCTCAAAGCGAAAACCTTTCGGTGCGCGGTGGTAGTGATCAATTCGCCTTTGTTCTCAAACGCGGGGGCCAAGGGCAGTTAATGGCTTACCACACCTCCCACAGCTCCCATGCTTCTCACTCCTCGCACACCTCTCACACTTCAGGCTCCTGATGGCTTACTCACATAAGCTCGTTTTTGATGAGCGGATTTACGACGCGCAGGTGTTGCAGAAAGCCGCTTATCGTTCGATGAATTTTCTGACGGTTGATATCGCAGCCGATGAGGGGGTGTTTATCTGCGCCTTGTCCTCGAATATCGGCGTTGATGAGTCGTCCTTCCTATCTGCGGTTCAAGAATTCAAGAAGGATGTGCTCGACTATCAATTGCGCCACCAGCTGATCACCGAGACGCAGCCGATCAAAAATTTGATCCTTGGACTGGCCTTTTCAAAAACCGGGCTTATTAGTGAGTAAATTCCAAAAGCTTGAGCTCTACGCGCAGCAACGTCCTTACGAGTTGCTGCCCTTCAAGTTTGACCGCCTGAATGACGACGAGTATGTCATCACCAACATGGCAGGCGAGTTCCACGTCATACCATCGCCTATGCTTGAGCCGATCATTAGTAAGACGCTTCCACTCTCATCAGAGCTGATCCCTACGCTCCGGTCCAAGCACTTCATTCGCTTCACCAATGAGCAAGCGCCACTTCAGCTCTTGGCACTCAAAATACGCACACGGCTGTCCAGGCTGGCCCAGTTCACCAATCTACATATCTTCGTGGTGACCCTTCGCTGTGACCACAGCTGTCCGTATTGCCAGGTATCAAGGCAGTCGGAAAGCAAAGGCGAATTCGACATGACCACGGAGATGGCAGACAAATCGTTGGATTTCGTTTTTAGGTCACCGAATCCAGCGATCAAAATTGAATTTCAGGGTGGCGAACCACTGCTGAACTTCGAGATAGTGAGGTACGTCGTTCTTGAGGCAAAAAAGCGCAACATCAAGGAAAGGCGAGACCTGCGGTTCGTCATCGCGACCACACTGTCGCTCCTGACCGATGACATGCTCGAATTTTGTAAGCGGCACAACATCGTGCTTTCATCTTCGCTGGACGGGCCAATGGATCTGCATAATGCAAATCGCCCACGGCCAGGCCGAGATAGTCACCAGCGTTTCGAGGAGGGCTTGAAAAAAGCCCGTGCAGCCCTCGGCTATGACCAAGTGTCAGCCCTGATGACAACTACAGATAAGAGCCTGCCACGCGCACGTGACATCATTGATGAATACTTGCGCCTGGGCTTTGATGGGATCTTCTTACGTACGCTCTCCCCTTACGGCTTTGCGATCAAGACCAAGAAATTCATGTCGTATGACACGGAGCGTTGGTTGGAGTTTTACAAGGAAGGTCTTGAGTACATTATTGAGCTGAACAAGTCCGGCATAAGATTTGTAGAGCAGTACTCCTCAATTGTGCTGGCGAAGATGTTGACATCAGGGGACCCTGGGTTTGTTGATTTGATGAACCCTGCCGGAGCTGGCATCGCCGCCATCGTGTTCAACTACGACGGATCGGTCTACGCCTCAGATGAAAGCCGAATGCTTGCCGAAATGGGCGATCATACGTTTCGGCTGGGCAACATTCTTGAGCATTCCTATGAGGACATAATCCTTTCTGATCAGCTTCTGGATGCACTGGAGAACTCGTTCACTTTAAGCGCTCCAATGTGCTCTGACTGTGCATTTGAGCCATACTGCGGCGCCGAGCCCGTCTACCATCACGCCATCCACAAGGACGTGGTTGCAAGAAAACCTGAGTCCTCTTTCTGCAAGCGAAATATGGCGATTTTCAAGCATCTCATTGAGCTGATGGAAAGCGATGAGCAAACGAAACGGATTTTTATGGGATGGGCCAATCGATGCTGAAGCTCGGCGGAAAGATTATCCGTATCCATGCGGTTGATGTTCACAAGGACCTCACCTTACTCAAAGTGGCGACCAGCCGGAGTCTGCCTGAAGTTTTGCGACGAGAAATGGCCTATCTGGTTTCTGATCACCAGATTCCCCGAGGATTCGTACACTACCTACTGCTTGAAAAACATCGTGAGTTGGTTGACGTGCTGCCTTCCGACTCTGATTACTCACTCCTACCAAATGACTACAGCTACATTGGTGATGGTGACATAGTCAGGCTTTCAGTAGATCGTCGGACAATTCGTGTACTATTTCGGGCATCGGCGCCCAACAACAGTATTCTGATTACTGAACAGTGCAATCATTACTGCCTGATGTGCTCACAACCGCCTAAGGCTGCTGATGATTCATGGTTGCTCGATGAAACGGAAAATCTGATCCCGCTAATTCCAAAGGACACCCCAGAATTGGTATTTACTGGCGGCGAGCCAACGACCAATCGGGAGCGTTTCCTTAAGATCATCAGCCTGACAAAAAGTTATCTACCAAGAACTGCAATCCACATTCTCTCGAACGGGCGCAGTTTTAAAGACCCTGCGTTCGCCGAAAAGTATGCGCAGATTGAATTGCCCGACGCGATGATCGGAATACCTGTCTATTCGGACGATCCGACGCTACATGACTACATCGTCCAGGCCCAAGGCGCATTCGATGAAACCATTCAGGGTATTCTCAATCTGAAGCGCTTGGGTCAGAAGGTTGAGATCCGAGTTGTCATTCACAAGCTATCAGTGCAGCGCCTGCCTGAGCTGTGTGAGTTCATCGCACGCAACCTGCTGTTTGTTGATCATGTGGCGTTGATGGGCCTAGAGATGATGGGCTTCGCTAGGGCCAATCTTGATGAGCTGTGGATTGACCCAATTGAGTACAAAGACACACTCAGCAAATCAGTTGGGATTTTGGCCAAGTACGGCATGAATATCTCGGTCTACAACCATCAGCTGTGTTTGGTGAATCCGGACATTCAACCCTACTACCGTAAATCAATCAGCGACTGGAAGAACGAGTACGCTTCTGAGTGTCAGAGCTGTAAAAAACAGCGCGAATGCGGAGGTTTCTTCGCATCAGGTGTTAAATTCGGTTACAGCAAGCACCTAGTCCCGTTCTGACTTCGGCATCATTTTAGTGAGTCACATAGCGTTATTAGTGCATACACGTCCGCAAATGGTGCTCGCTGCTTGTAATGGTCGCTGATTGGTAGTGGTCAACTCCGATGCATGGTTGGTCACGTTGAATGCCTGCGGGGGAGTGAGTAAGTCTGTGTAACTACTCATTCAACAGAGTCAGTCGCCGCGGCGGCCGCGAAAACTATAAGCACTTTATGCGGATTTTTGTTTATGCGCAGGGCTTTTAAGTACTGCGGTGGCGGGGCTTGAGACCATCGCGGGCTTGCCCGCGATGGTCTCAAGCCGAACACAGCCAGTGCGGCGAACTCATCACTCGGAGTGACGCAATCGCTTGTAAAGGGTGTTGCGACTAACCCCAAGCCGCCGCGCCAAGTGCGAAATATTCCCCCCCGCCGCCTGCAACTGCCGATTCAATTCTTCAACATCATTCAGATCCACGGCCAACGGCTCGGGCGTGTCCAGCGGTTCCATCTCCAGATCGACAAAAAAATCATCCGGCAAGTGCTCCGGCCGCACCGGTTGCTCTTCGGCCATGGCCAGCGCTACCTGCATCACGCTGCTGACCTGACGCAAATTCCCCGGCCACGGGTGACGGTCGAACAGCTCCAGCACCTCGCGGCTCAGCCCAGCCCATTGGCTCGGTTCGCGATGCTGTTCCCACAAACGCTTGAACAGCGCTTCTTTATCGCTGCGTTCTCTTAACGGCGGCAGTTCCAGGGTCAAGCCGCCAATGCGGTAGTACAAATCCTCGCGGAATCGCCCCAACTGCACCTGCTCGCGCAGCGAACGGTTGGTCGCGGAAATAATGCGGATGTCCACCGGGAACAACTCACTGCTGCCTACCGGTTGCACGCAACGCTCCTGCAACACCCGCAGCAAACGCGCCTGGGTCGGTAGCGGCATGTCGCCGATTTCGTCGAGGAACAATGTGCCCCGGTCGGCCTTGCGGATCAGGCCAATGCTGCCTTTCTGGTTGGCACCGGTGAACGCGCCTTTCTCGTAGCCGAACAATTCGGACTCCACCAGTTCGGCGGGGATCGCTGCACAGTTGACGGCAATGAGCGCCTGTTTGCTGCGAGAGCTGGCATGGTGCAAGGCTTTGACGAAGACTTCCTTGCCGACGCCAGTCTCGCCGTGGATCAACAACGGAATGTCTTTTTCCAGCAAGCGCTCGGCCTGGCGCACGGCTTTTTCCACGCGGCTGTCGCCGAAATGCAGGGTGTTGAGGCTGATCGCCGCGGGTGCCGGGTTTGCCACAGCAGGTTCGGTGAAGACTCTGGGTTGAATCGGAACCTGTTTCGGCCGTTTCAACAGGCACTGGAAGCGATTGCGCCCGGAAGCCTGAAGCGAGAAGGGCAGGCCTTCGGGTTGATTGAGCAGTTCCAGCAGCGAAACCTTGAACAGACTTTCGACACTGACCCGCGACAGTCGGATGCCCAACAGATTATCGGCGCGGCGGTTTGCGGACAGCACCTGGCCGCTCTCATCAAAAATCAGCAACCCGGCCCACTGGCTGTCGAGGTTGTTCAGGCCGGTGTTGAAGGTCAGTTGGAAATGCTGGCCGTGGAACAGATTGAGGATCAGCCGGTTTTCCACGGTCTGGCTCATCATCTTGACCATGCCCAAGGTGTGGGACGGCGGCAGGTAGCTGTCGCTGGAGACATCGAGCACCGCAATGACCTTGCGCTCGGCATCGAAAATCGGTGCGGCGGAACCGGTCATGAAACGGTTGGCCTTGAGGAAGTGTTCATCGTGCTCAATGTGCACTGCCTGCTCGCAGGCCAGCGCGGTGCCAATGGCGTTGGTGCCGCTGGAACGCTCCATCCAGCTGGCGCCGGCGCTGAAACCACGGGTCAGGCTCGGCTCGATGAAACGCTGGGTGCCCCAGGACGTCAGCACCTGGCCCTGATTGTCGGCAAGCATAATCAGGCAATTGGAGTTGCTGAGGATGTTCTCGTAGTACGGCAGCACTTCCTGGTGGGTGGTTTGCACCAGTGAGTGCTGGCTCTCCAGCAATTGCTTGATGCCTTCCGCCGGCAGTTGATCGAATGCCGGAGCGCTTTGGTGATCAAGGCCGAACGCGCGGCAACGGGTCCAGGAGTCCTGGATGATGGTGTCGTGGGACAGCGGCGAGGCGGGTGCGGCCATGGCAGTCAGTCTCTGAACAAGCTTTTATTGTTTTTATGGGTATTTCCCTTGTGGGAGCGAGCTTGTTCGCGATGAGGGTGTGCCAGTCGACATTAATGTTGGCTGAACCACCGCTATCGCGAGCAGGCTCGCGCCCACAGGCTTTGCACCTATTCCGGTTCCGGGGTGGGGCAAAAATCATCCATAGAGTGTTGTTCACTATTGTTCACTGTCAATGGGTGAACTGTTCAGTTGTTCATTTCCGATTGTTCATTTGTGTTCAGCAACGAACGCGAGTTTTTCGTGGTTTTCAGGATTTTCTAGCTGAATCAACAGCTTGAGTTTTCTGGCACGAAAGTCGCGTTAGTGCTCCGGTCGCTTGATTCCAAAAATAAAAAAGGCCGAGCCATGTCATTAACCCTGGAGCATGTCAGCCGCACCGTCGAGGGCCAGACCTGGATTGACGATGCGTGCCTCAGTTTCGAACCCGGATCCTTCAACGTTTTGCTCGGGCGCACGTTGTCCGGCAAAACCAGTCTCATGCGCCTGATGGCCGGGCTGGACAAGCCCGACAGCGGTCGCATCCTGATGAATGGCGTCGATGTCACGCAACGCCCGGTGCGCCTGCGCAACGTGTCGATGGTGTATCAGCAGTTCATCAATTACCCGACCATGACCGTCTTCGAGAACATCGCCTCGCCGTTGCGCCAGGCCGGTATGTCCAACGAGCTTATCCAGAGCAAAGTGCTGGAAACCGCGAAGATGCTGCGCATCGAGAAGTTCCTCAAGCGCTATCCCCTCGAACTCTCCGGTGGACAGCAACAGCGCACGGCCATGGCCCGGGCGCTGGTCAAGGACGCCGAACTGATCCTGTTCGATGAGCCGCTGGTGAACCTCGACTACAAATTGCGCGAAGAACTGCGCCAGGAAATGCGCGAGCTGTTCAAGGCGCGCCATACCATCGCGATCTACGCCACCACCGAACCCAACGAAGCCCTGGCCCTGGGCGGCACTACGACCATTCTCCATGAAGGTCGGGTGATCCAGAGCGGCAAGTCGTCCGAGGTCTATCACCAGCCGCAGACGGTGCTGGCGGCCGAGTTGTTTTCCGAGCCGCCGATCAACCTGATGCCCGGACGCATTGCCGGCAACGAAGTGAGTTTCGCCAATTTCGTGCACTTCCCGTTGAACGTCGATTTGCGCCCGGTGGGCGAGGGCGAGTTCCGCTTCGGCGTGCGTCCCAGCCACATCTCGCTGGTGCCGAGCAACGACGATGATCTCGAACTGGCGGTGACCGTCGAAGTCGCGGAAATCAGCGGCTCGGAAACCTTCCTGCATGTGCGCAACGAGCATTTCCTGCTGGTGCTGCACTTGCCCGGCGTTCATGAATACGACGTCGATGCGCCGATCCGCATCTACATCCCGACTCATAAACTGTTTGTGTTCGATGCGCAGGGACGGCTGGTCCAGGCGCCGGGCCGGCGTATCGCGAGGGTTGCCTGATGGCCGAAATCCGTTTGCAGAACCTCGCCCATAGCTACACCAGTACACCGAGTGGTCCGGAGGATTACGCGATCCGCGAGATGGACCACATCTGGGAACAGGGCGGTGCCTACGCCTTGCTCGGCCCGTCGGGTTGCGGCAAGTCGACGTTGCTCAACATCATTTCCGGGTTGCTCAGCCCGTCCCAGGGCCATGTGTTGTTCGACGGCAAAGCGGTCAACAACCTGACCCCGGAGAAGCGCAACATCGCCCAGGTTTTCCAGTTTCCCGTGGTCTACGACACCATGACGGTGTTCGACAACCTGGCCTTCCCGTTGCGCAATCAGGGCATGGCCGAGGCGAAAGTTCACACCAAGGTGCAGGAAATTGCCGAAGTCCTCGACCTGCAGAACTTGCTCGGCAAAAAAGCCCGCAATCTTACCGCCGACGAAAAACAGAAAGTTTCCATGGGCCGGGGGCTGGTGCGCGATGACGTGTCGGCGATCCTTTTCGATGAACCGCTGACGGTGATCGACCCGCACCTGAAGTGGAAGCTGCGGCGCAAGCTCAAGCAGATCCACGAACAGTTCAACATCACCATGGTCTACGTCACCCACGATCAACTGGAAGCTTCGACGTTCGCCGACAAGATCGCGGTGATGTACGGCGGCCAGATCGTGCAGTTCGGCACGCCCCGGGAATTGTTCGAGCGGCCGAGCCACACGTTTGTCGGCTACTTCATCGGCAGTCCGGGAATGAACCTGATCGAGGTGCAGCCGCAACCGGGCGGCGTCGGTTTCGCTTCGACTCATTTGCCGTTATCCGAGGCCATGCAAAAACGTATCGCCGAGTCCGAATGGAAAACCTTGAAAGTCGGCATTCGCCCGGAGTTCGTGCATGTCTGGGACGAGCCGTTTGATGACGCGATGCGGGCACAGGTCGTACACGTCGAAGACCTTGGCACCTACAAGATCATGACCCTGAACCTCGATGGCGCACCGCTGAAAGTACGCCTGGCCGAAGACAAACCGGTGCCGGAAGGCACGGCCTACATCAGTTTTCCGGCGCAGTGGCTGATGGTCTACGCCGACGAATTTCTGTTGGAAGCACAAGCCATCCATGAGGTACAGCCATGAACAAGGTGCAAAACAACAAGGCCTGGTGGCTCGTGTTGCCGGTGTTCCTGCTGGTGGCGTTCAGTGCGGTGATCCCGATGATGACTGTGGTCAACTATTCGGTGCAGGACATCTTCGACCAGTCCAGCCGCTACTTTGTCGGCGCCGACTGGTACAAGCAGGTGCTGCTCGATCCGCGTCTGCATGACTCGCTGTTGCGCCAGTTCATTTATTCGGCCTGCGTGCTGCTGATCGAAATCCCGCTGGGGATCGCAATTGCGCTGACCATGCCGACCAAGGGCCGCTGGTCGTCGGTAGTGCTGATCATCCTGGCGATTCCGCTGCTGATTCCGTGGAACGTGGTCGGCACCATTTGGCAGATCTTTGGCCGGGCCGACATCGGCTTGCTCGGCTCGACCCTCAACGCCATGGGCATCAGCTACAACTATGCGGCCAACACCATGGACGCCTGGGTCACCGTGCTGGTGATGGACGTCTGGCACTGGACCTCGCTGGTGGCACTGTTGTGCTTCTCCGGTCTGCGGGCGATTCCGGACGTGTACTACCAGGCCGCGCGAATTGACCGGGCCTCGGCCTGGGCGGTGTTCCGGCACATCCAGTTGCCCAAGCTCAAGAGCGTGCTGCTGATCGCAGTGATGCTGCGCTTCATGGACAGTTTCATGATCTACACCGAGCCATTCGTGCTCACTGGCGGCGGGCCAGGCAATGCCACGACGTTCCTCAGCCAGACCCTGACGCAGATGGCGATCGGGCAGTTCGATCTGGGGCCGGCGGCAGCGTTCTCGCTGGTGTACTTCCTGATCATCCTGTTGGTGTCCTGGCTGTTCTACACCGCCATGACTCACTCTGACGCCAACCGCTGAGGCCATCATGAGCAAGAGAAAGCTGATACCACTGCTGATCTACATCCTGTTCCTGCTGGTGCCGATCTACTGGCTGCTGAACATGTCCTTCAAGAGCAACACCGAAATCCTCGGCGGCCTGACGCTGTTTCCCCAGGATTTCACCTTCCACAACTACAAGGTGATCTTCACTGATCCGGCCTGGTACACCGGTTACCTCAACTCGCTGTACTACGTGAGCCTGAACACGGTGATTTCCCTAAGTGTGGCGTTGCCGGCGGCGTACGCGTTCTCGCGCTATCGTTTCCTTGGCGACAAGCACCTGTTCTTCTGGCTGCTGACCAACCGCATGGCGCCGCCGGCGGTGTTCCTGCTGCCGTTCTTCCAGTTGTATTCGTCGATCGGGCTGTTCGACACGCACATCGCCGTGGCCCTGGCTCACTGTCTGTTCAACGTGCCGTTGGCGGTGTGGATTCTGGAAGGCTTCATGTCCGGCGTGCCCAAGGAAATCGACGAAACCGCCTACATCGACGGCTACAGTTTTCCCAAGTTCTTCGTGAAGATTTTCATCCCGCTGATCGGCTCCGGCATCGGTGTCACGGCGTTTTTCTGCTTCATGTTTTCCTGGGTCGAACTGTTGCTGGCGCGAACGCTGACCTCGGTGAATGCCAAACCCATTGCAGCGGTGATGACGCGCACGGTGTCGGCGTCCGGTATCGACTGGGGCGTGCTGGCGGCGGCGGGGGTGTTGACCATTTTGCCGGGCATGCTAGTGATCTGGTTTGTTCGCAACCACGTGGCCAAGGGTTTTGCCCTGGGCCGGGTATGAGGAACTGATGATGGAATGGATGAGCTGGACCGTCCCGACGGCGGCATTTTTTGGTGTGATCGGCTTGATCCTGGTCGGTATGACGACCTGGGAGTTGCGCTCGCCGAGTGTACTGCGGCGAGGTTTTTTGCCGATTGCCACCACCCGTGGCGATCGGTTGTTTATCGGTCTTCTCGGCAGCGCCTACCTGCATTTGCTGGTAATCGGCGTCACCGACTGGAGCATCTGGGTAGCGTTCGCGTTATCCCTGGTGTGGCTGTTGGCTGTGATGCGTTGGGGCTAGTCGAATCGCTCGGCAATGTTGCTCCGAAATTCAATAAGGAGGTCTCTATGTTCGACAAAAACAATAAGCTGCGACATAGCATTTCATTGGCAGCCATGCTGGCACTCAGCGGTTTGAGCGCTTCGGCCTGGGCCGATGCCTATGAAGACGCTGCGAAAAAATGGATCGGCAGCGAGTTCAAGCCGTCCACCCTGACGGCCGATCAGCAACTCGAAGAGCTGAAGTGGTTCATCAAGGCGGCTGAGCCGTTTCGCGGGATGAACATCAAGGTTGTGTCGGAAACCATCGCTACCCACGAGTATGAATCCAAGGTGCTGGCCAAGGCGTTCAGCGAGATCACCGGGATCAAGCTGACCCACGACCTGCTGCAAGAAGGCGACGTGGTTGAAAAACTGCAGACCCAGATGCAGTCGGACAAGAATATCTACGACGGCTGGGTCAACGACTCGGACCTGATCGGTACGCACTTCCGCTACGGCAAGACCGAATCGATCACCGACCTGATGGCCAACGAGGGCAAGAACTTCACCTCGCCGACCCTCGACATCAAGGACTTCATCGGTATCTCGTTCACCACCGCACCGGACGGCAAGATCTATCAGCTGCCCGACCAGCAGTTCGCCAACCTGTATTGGTTCCGCGCCGACTGGTTCGAGCGCGCGGACCTGAAAGCCAAATTCAAGGAAAAGTACGGCTACGAATTGGGCGTGCCGGTGAACTGGTCGGCCTATGAAGATATCGCCAAGTTCTTCACCGAAGACGTCAAGGAAATCGACGGCAAACGCGTCTACGGGCACATGGACTACGGCAAGAAAGACCCGTCCCTGGGCTGGCGCTTCACCGACGCCTGGTTCTCCATGGCCGGCGGCGGCGACAAGGGCTTGCCGAACGGCTTGCCGGTGGACGAGTGGGGTATCCGTGTCGAGGATTGCCATCCAGTGGGTTCCAGCGTGACCCGTGGCGGCGACACCAACGGCCCGGCGGCAGTGTTCGCCACCACCAAATACGTGGACTGGATGAAGAAATACGCGCCACCGGAAGCGGCGGGCATGACCTTCTCCGAATCGGGTCCGGTGCCGTCGCAGGGCAACATTGCCCAGCAGATCTTCTGGTACACCGCGTTCACCGCCGACATGACCAAACCGGGCCTGGCGGTGATGAACGCCGACGGCACGCCGAAATGGCGCATGGCGCCGTCGCCGCGTGGTCCGTACTGGGAAGAGGGGATGAAGCTGGGCTATCAGGACGTGGGTTCGTGGACGTTCATGAAGTCCACGCCTGAGAAACAAAAACTGGCTGCCTGGCTGTACGCGCAGTTCGTGACCTCGAAAACCGTGTCGCTGAAGAAAACCATCGTTGGCCTGACGCCGATTCGCGAGTCGGACATCAACTCGCAAGCAATGACCGACCTGGCGCCAAAGCTCGGTGGCCTGGTGGAGTTCTACCGCAGCCCGGCCCGCGTGCAATGGACCCCGACCGGGACCAACGTGCCGGACTATCCGCGCCTGGCGCAACTGTGGTGGAGCCACATTGCTGAAGCCGCCAGCGGCGAGAAAACCCCGCAAGAGGCACTCGACGGTCTGGCCAAGGATCAGGACGCCATCATGTCCCGCCTCGAACGCTCGAAGGCCCAAGCCACTTGCGCCCCGAAAATGAACCCTGAGCGCGATGCGCAATACTGGTTCGACCAGCCGGGCGCACCGAAGCCGAAACTGGCGAACGAGAAACCTAAAGGCGAGACTGTTAGCTACGCCGAACTGCTGAAATCGTGGGAGGCGGCGCGTAAGTAAACAGGTTGTATTGTGAAAGGCGAACGGCACCGGAAGGTGCCGTTTTTGTGGGTGTCTGTTCCACCGCCATCGCGAGCAAGCTGCTCCTACAGGGGGCGATCGGTAACCGGAAACCCCAGTCGAAACACGGTCATTGCCCCCGGCAAGCTCTTCACCTCGGCCACGCCTTGATGCAGGCTCATGATCGAACGCACGATAGCCAGGCCCAGGCCGGTGCTGCCCTGTGAGCGCGAGCGGCTGCTGTCGACCCGGTAGAAACGGTCGAACAGGTGCGGCAGATGTTGTGCCTCAATACCGTCGCCGGGGTTGCTGACCAACAACGAAACCTGCGTCGCCCCTTGGTCAATCAGCAAGGTCACCGTTTTTCCGTTCGGGCAGTGCCGCAATGCGTTGGACAACAGGTTCGAAATCGCCCGCTGAATCATCAATCGATCACCCGACACCCGCGCACGGCCGACCACGTTCAGGCGGATCTGCTTGTCCTGTGCCGACAGTGAAAACAGATCGGCCACTTTCAGCGTTTCCTCCTCCAGTGCAATCGACTCGAAAGGCGCCAACGCCGACGGGTGACTGGCCTGCGCCAGGAACAGCATGTCCGAGACAATCCGCGCGACCCGCTCCAGCTCTTCAGTGCACGACACCAACACGTTCTGGTATTCCTCAGTCGTGCGCTCCCGAGACAAGGTGACTTGCGCCTTGCCCATCAGGTTGTTGATCGGCGTGCGCAGTTCGTGCGCGAGGTCGTCGGAGAATTGCGACAGCTGCTGCACACCGGCGTCCAGGCGATGCAGCATGACGTTGATGCCCTGAGCCAGTTCGCTCAACTCGTGGGGCATGTTGACCACTGAGAGACGATGATCAAGGTCCTGGGTCGAGACCATCGCCGCCACTTTGCGAAACTCGCGCATCGGTGCCAGCCCTCGCTGCACCGCGGCCCAGGCGCTAAGGCCGATGAAAATCAGCAGCAACGGCAGGGCGATCAGCGTCGAGCGCTGGTAGGCGCTGAGCAGGGCCTCATCGTGGGCATTGTCCATCGATAACAGCACCGGCACGCGGGTCCCGTCCTTGAGACGAATCAGGCGGGAGAGGGTGATAAATTTTGCACCCCGGGCATCGGTGCTGGTGGAGTACGCCAATTGATCGGACGCCCCCCGCACCGCTTTACGCTCAACCCGCGGGTCGGCCATGCCGCTGCCGGATTTGAGCAGCGGCGTGCGCAGGTTGTTACGTTCGTAAATGGTCAGCGTGAGGTTGTCATGCCCCATGACTTGATCGAGCAAAATGTGCGGCTTGGAGCGGATATCACCGGTGTCGGGGTACAGTGACAAGCTGTGTTCGACCTGTTCCATTTTCTTTTCCAGGCTACCCCTGGATAGGGCATTGAGCTCATGGGTCAGGGCGAAATACGCCATGATCGCCAGGAACACCACCAGCAGTGCACCGAGAATACTGACCGTCAGACCCAATCGCATCGACAGACTGGCAGGTTTCATTCCCGCGCCTCCAGCACATAGCCGACACCGCGCAGGGTATGGATCAACTTGCTGTCGAACGGGTCGTCGATTTTCGCCCGCAAGCGGCGGATCGAGACTTCGACCACGTTGGTGTCACAGTCGAAATTCATGTCCCACACAAGCGAAATGATCTGGGTGCGTGTCAGCACCTCGCCGGACTGGCGCATCAGCAGGTGCAGCAGGGCGAATTCCTTGGTAGTGAGGTCGATGCGTTGCTCGCCGCGGAACGCCCGATGGCGCCCCGGATCTAGCTCCAGGTCGGCGACCTTGAGCACCTGCGGCACCGGGATGTTCTCGCTGCGGCGCATCAGGCTGCGCACCCGTGCCAGCAGCTCTGGAAACTCGAACGGCTTGACCAGGTAGTCATCGGCGCCCAGGTCCAGGCCACGAATCTTGTCCGCCAGCCGCCCGCGTGCAGTCAGCATCATCACCCGGGTGGTGCGGGTACGGCGCAGCTGTTCCAACACGCCCCAACCGTCCAGTTCCGGCAGATTAACGTCCAGAATCACCAGGTCATACAGCTGTTGTTGCGCCAGATGCAGTCCATCGGCACCGGTGGCAGCGTGGTCAACGATGTAACCACTTTCCGTCAGTCCCTGATGCAAGTATTCGGCAGTTTTAAGCTCGTCCTCGACGACAAGGATTCGCATGATTGATCACCACTTTTATTCAATGGATAAGTTATTAAGGTGGCCGGGAAAGTTATTGTTTTTGTAAGGTCTTTCGAACGGTATCAAGTAACAATTAGTTGAGGCGCTGTCGTGTTTTCCTATAGACGTTTCTCCGTCTGAGGGCGTGCAAGATAAAGGCTGTAGTCGCTACAGGGTCAATGCAAAACCGAGGGTTTGAGCCTGATAAAGGGTGTGGTGCGACGGCGTGTCGCAGTTTGCAGGGCTGAACCTCAAAAGCCTCACGAGAAAATTAATTGGGCAAGTACTGTTTGGCGGATAACCAATGGGTATTTGTTTCTTTGTGTTGCTACAAGACTGTTTGAACTTTGCATGTTAGTGCAAAACAACTTGCCGGCATCTTGAATAACGGATTTGTAATGTTTCAGTCACCTTGTCGATAAGTTCAAAACCCTACCGTGGCAGTATCGAAAAATCCTGAATGTAAGGAAGTCTTCCATTGCCCGGTTTAAAAGCACTGACGGCGTGCTCACGCCTTGAAAAAACAGCGAGGGGGATAACAGTCGGCGTTTTGTGGCTCGCCGGCGCGAACCTCGCCAATGCATCGACACTGACCCTGAACGAAGCCTTGCAAACGGCCTTCGCCGGCAATCCGGACCTGGCAGCCGCGCAATGGGACATCGGCATTGCCGAAGGGGAGCGGCAGCAGGCGGGTTTGATCCCCAATCCCGAAGTATCGTGGGAGGCCGAAGATACTCGGCGCGAGTCGCGCACGACCACGGTGATGCTCAGCCAGCCGATTGAACTGGGTGGCAAACGTGGCGCGCGTATCGACCTTGCCAGTCGCGCACAGGATGCCGCCGGCATTGAGCTTGAGCGCAAGCGCAATGCGTTGCGGGCCGATGTGATTCTGGCCTACTCCAGTGCGCAAACCGCGCAGCAACGATTGCAGTTGTCCCGTGAATCGCTGGCGCTGGCCGAGCACGGCTTGCGGGTGGCGCAGGGGCGCATCGGTGCAGGCAAATCATCACCGGTCGAAGGCACGCGGGCGCAGGTGCAACTGTCAGAGGTGCGCCTGGAACTGAGCCGTGCCGAGCGGGATCAGGCCACTGCCTGGCAACAACTGGCGCAGGTCATGGGTGCACCGTTTCCGACCTCGGTGACGGTGCAGACAGCCGCGCCTCGCATCACCACCGTGCCGTCGTCGGCGCGGTTGCTTGAGCGCCTGAACGAGACCGCTGAACTGCGGTTGGCCAAGTTGCAAATCGATCAGCGCGAAGCCGCGTTGGGGTTGGAAAAATCTCAACGGATCCCCGACCTGACCGTCAGTGTCGGCAGCCAGTACAGTGAGCTGGATCGCGAGCGGGTGAACGTGGTCGGGTTGTCGATGCCGATCCCCCTGTTCAACCGCAATCAGGGCAACGTGCTGGCGGCCGCCCGGCGCACCGATCAGGCCCGGGATCTGCGTAACGCGACCGAGCTGCGGCTGCGCACCGAAATCCAGAACACGCTCAATCAATGGCAAACCGCCAGCGGCGAAGTCGACGCGTTTAAACAGACGATTCTGCCCGCGGCGCAAAGTGCGGTCGACAGTGCGACGCGCGGTTTCGAAATGGGCAAGTTCGGCTTCCTCGACGTGCTCGACGCCCAACGCACACTCATCGCCGCTCGCAGCCAATACATCCAGGCCGTCAGCGAGACGACGGATGCTCGCGTACGCATCGAACGCATTTTCGGCGACCTCGCCGTCAGTCCTTGAATTTCATTTTTCAGATCACTGCGCGATGGCATGGCGCAGAGGAGTTTCCATGGATAAAAAACTGATCGTGGTCGCAGCAGCGACCTTGGCGCTGGGTATTGGTATCGGCTCGATGTGGGGCGGTAATGGCTCTACCGATGCCCATGCCGATGAAGCGGCGGAACACGCCGATCATGCCGAAGAAAGCGCAGCCACCGAGGGCGAACATGCCGAAGGCGAAGAAGGACACCTAGAACTGAGTACCGAGCAGATCGCAGCGGCCGGCATTCAACTGGTCGAGGCCCGTGCGCAGACCATCAGTCTCGGCCTGCCGTTCCCCGGCGAAGTGCGTTTCGACGAAGACCGCACCACCCACGTGGTGCCGCGCGTGCCTGGCGTGGTCGAGTCGGTGTCGGTCAACCTCGGGCAGTCGGTCAAGAAAGGGCAATTGCTGGCGGTGATTGCCAGTCAGCAGATTTCCGATCAGCGCAGCGAACAGGCCGCGGCGCAACGACGTTTGGCCTTGGCGCGTACCACCTATGAGCGCGAGAGAAAGCTGTGGCAGGACAAGATTTCCGCCGAGCAGGACTTCCTTCAGGCCCGCCAAGCGCTTGAAGAGGCAGAAATTGCCGTGAGCAATGCCCGTCAGAAAATCAGCGTACTCAGCGGCAGCGTGGTGGCCACCGGCGGTAATCGTTATGAACTGCGTGCGCCGTTTGACGGCGTAGTAGTGGAAAAACACCTGACGCAGGGAGAGGTGGTCGATGAAACCACCGCCGCTTTCACGCTCTCGGATCTTTCACGGGTGTGGGTCACGTTTGGCGTTTCACCCAAGGATTTGAACAAGGTGCAAGTGGGCAAACAGGTCACCGTCAGCGCGCCGGAATTGAATGCCGAAGTTGCAGGTACCGTGGCCTACGTCGGCAGCTTGCTGGGTGAGCAGACGCGTACTGCGACGGTTCGCGTAACACTGGAAAACCCGCAAGGCTCGTGGCGTCCGGGGCTGTTCGTCAACGCGCTGGTCGCCACGGACAGCCGTCAGGCAAAAGTCGCCGTGCCAGAAACCGCCATCCAGACCATGGAGGACAAACCCACGGTGTTCGTGCGTACCGACGATGGCTTCAAGGTACAAGCCGTGGAACTGGGCAACCGCGCGACGGGGTGGGTGGAAGTCACCCAAGGGCTGGCGTCGGGCGTGCAAGTCGCGGCGGCCGGCAGCTTCGTACTCAAGTCGGAGCTGGGCAAAGCCTCGGCCGAGCATTCTCACTGATCCCCTGAACGAGAAGGTTCTCATGTTCGAACGCCTGATCCAGTTTGCCATCGAGCAGCGCATCATCGTGCTGCTCGCCGTTTTGCTCATGGCCGGTCTCGGCATCGCCAGTTATCAGAAACTGCCGATCGACGCCGTGCCGGACATCACCAACGTCCAGGTGCAGATCAACACCGGCGCCGCCGGGTTTTCGCCGCTGGAGACCGAACAACGCATCACCTTCCCGATTGAAACCGCCATGGCCGGTTTGCCGGGGCTGGAGCAGACCCGCTCGCTGTCGCGCTCGGGTTTGTCGCAAGTCACGGTGATTTTCAAGGACGGCACCGACCTGTTCTTCGCCCGGCAATTGGTCAACGAACGCTTGCAGATCGCCAGGGAGCAATTGCCCGCAGGCTCTGATGCGGTGATGGGACCAATTTCCACGGGGCTTGGCGAGATTTTCCTGTGGACGGTCGAGGCGCAGGAGGGCGCGCTCAAGGATGACGGTACGCCCTACTCGCCGACCGACCTGCGGGTGATTCAGGACTGGATCATCAAACCGCAATTGCGCAACGTCACAGGCGTGGCCGAGATCAACACCATCGGCGGCTTCGCCAAGGAGTACCAGATTGCCCCCGACCCGAAACGGCTGGCGGCTTACAAGCTGACGCTGACCGATCTGGTCACGGCCCTGGAGCGTAACAACGCCAACGTCGGTGCCGGCTACATCGAACGCAGCGGCGAGCAGTTGCTGATTCGCGCACCGGGGCAAGTGGCGAACATCGAGGACATCGCCAACATTGTGATGGCCAATGTCGACGGCACGCCTATTCGCATCAAGAACGTCGCCACCGTGGACATCGGCCGCGAGCAGCGCAGCGGCGCAGCGACGGAAAACGGCCGTGAAGTGGTGTTGGGCACGGTGTTCATGCTGATTGGCGAAAACAGCCGCACAGTGTCCCAGGCGGTGGCGAGCAAGCTTGAGCAGATCAATCGTTCGCTGCCGGAAGGTGTGGTCGCGGTGCCGGTCTACGACCGCACACACCTGGTCGACAAAGCCATCGCTACGGTGAAGAAGAACCTGGTGGAAGGCGCGATTCTGGTGATCGCGATACTGTTTCTGTTCCTGGGCAACATTCGTGCGGCGCTGATCACCGCGATGGTGATTCCGCTGTCGATGCTGTTCACCTTCACCGGCATGTTCACCAACAAAGTCAGCGCCAACCTCATGAGCCTGGGTGCACTCGACTTCGGCATCATCGTCGACGGTGCGGTGGTGATTGTCGAAAACACCCTGCGACGGCTGGCGCATGCGCAACAGCGTTACGGGCGTTTGCTGACCCGAACCGAGCGTTTTCATGAAGTATTTGCCGCGGCGAAAGAGGCTCGGCGACCGCTGATCTACGGCCAGTTGATCATCATGGTTGTATACCTGCCGATCTTCGCGTTGAGCGGTGTCGAAGGGAAAATGTTCCACCCGATGGCCTTCACCGTGGTCATCGCGCTGCTGGGCGCGATGTTGTTGTCGGTGACCTTTGTCCCGGCGGCCATCGCGCTGTTCGTCACCGGCAAGGTCAAGGAAGAGGAAGGCGCGGTCATGCGCGGTGCTCGCCGGTTGTATGCGCCGGCGCTGGCCTGGGTGATGTCCCACCGCACTGTGGCCGTGGGTGCGGCATTGGGCGTGGTGGTACTCAGTGGTGCATTGGCCGGGCGCATGGGCAGCGAGTTTGTGCCCAGCCTCAGCGAAGGCGATTTTGCCCTGCAAGCGTTGCGCGTGCCGGGCACCAGCCTCTCGCAATCGGTGGACATGCAGCAACGCCTGGAAACCTTGATCCTCGCAAAAGTGCCTGAAGTCGAGCGGGTGTTCGCCCGTACCGGCACCGCCGAGATTGCGGCCGACCCGATGCCGCCGAACATCTCCGACAGCTACGTGATGCTCAAGCCAAAAGATCAGTGGCCGGACCCGGGCAAGTCCCGTGAAACCCTGATGGCCGAGCTGCAACAGGCCGCCACGACCCTGCCGGGCAGCAACTATGAGCTGTCACAGCCGATCCAGTTGCGCTTCAACGAACTGATCTCCGGCGTGCGCAGTGATGTGGCGGTCAAGGTGTTCGGTGATGACATGGGCGTGCTCAACGCCACGGCGGCGAAAATCGCGACGGCCATGCAGAAGGTCAACGGCGCGTCCGAGGTCAAGGTCGAGCAAACCACTGGCCTGCCGGTGCTGACCATCAACATCGATCGCGACAAGGCAGCGCGTTACGGGCTCAACGTGGGTGACGTGCAGGACACCATCGCGGTGGCGGTCGGCGGGCAGCGGGCCGGGACGTTGTATGAAGGGGACCGACGTTTCGACATGGTGGTGCGCCTGTCCGATGCCATGCGTCAGGACATCGACGGCTTGTCGGCGTTGCTGATCCCGGTGCCGGCGCCCTTGAGCGGGGCTACCGATCAGATCGGGTTTATCGCGCTCAAGGAAGTGGCGAGCCTTGATCTGGTGTTGGGGCCGAACCAGGTCAGTCGCGAGAACGGCAAGCGCCTGGTGATCGTCAGCGCCAACGTGCGTGGACGTGACATTGGTTCGTTCGTCCAGGAGGCGGGCGAGGTGATCGAACGTGATGTTCAGGTGCCGGCCGGTTACTGGACCCATTGGGGTGGCCAGTTCGAGCAGTTGCAGTCGGCGGCCAAGCGTTTGCAGATCGTGGTGCCGGTGGCATTGCTGCTGGTATTCGGGTTGCTGTTCATGATGTTCAACAACCTGAAAGACGGGCTGCTGGTGTTCACCGGAATCCCGTTTGCGTTGACCGGTGGGGTCATGGCGCTCTGGTTGCGGGATATTCCGCTGTCGATCTCGGCGGGCGTCGGGTTTATTGCGCTCTCGGGTGTGGCAGTGCTGAACGGCTTGGTGATGATTGCGTTTATCCGCAATTTGCGCGAGGAGGGGCGTTCACTGTCTGATGCGATCAGCGAAGGCGCGCTGACGCGGTTGCGACCGGTGTTGATGACGGCGCTGGTGGCGTCCCTGGGCTTTATTCCAATGGCCCTGGCGACCGGCACCGGTGCCGAAGTGCAGCGACCGCTGGCGACCGTGGTGATCGGCGGAATCCTGTCTTCGACCATTCTCACGCTGCTGATTTTGCCGGCCCTGTATCAGCTCGCGCATCGCCGGGACGAGGACACCGTTCCAACTGAATAGGTGATCCCCAGTGAGAGCTGGTCTGCTAGCTCCCACAGTCGTTTTGAGGTTGTCCTGGCAGTTGGGCGACGACATAACGGATATGTAATGTCCACGCCACCGCCACGAAAGGTTCGGATTGTTACCTTGATCCCGTCAGTTACTTAAACGAGGAATCAAAGATGAAATCTGTACAGATGGGTGCTTTTTTAGCGGCGTTGCTGATGTCTTCAGTTGCTCTGGCTGAAGGTGGCGGTGACAGGACGATTGAAAAAGCGATGGCTGCCAATGACCGTTCAATGGAGCTGTTTGTCGCCAGACAACAAGGGCGTGACCCTGTCGTCGTGAATGAAAAGAAAGACGACAAGACCAAAGACTTGTAAGCGTGTCGACGTTGAATCAACCCATCATCGAATGTCGATGATGGGTTTTTTTATGGGCCGGTTTTTGAAAGGTAATGAGTATGAATGCGTTGAAGTTGATTGCGTTGGCCGGGGTTATGGCTGTGTCCATGAGTGCACTGGCCGAAGGTGGCGGTGACCGGGCGTTCGAGAAGATGTTGAGTGCCAATACCCGGGCCATGAAGCAGTACGCTGCCAATGAAGGTAAAGCGGCGCCCGTGGTCAAGGACTATGAATACGGGATGAAGCTGGACGTGGTGAAAGTGGTGAGCGTTGTGCGTCCGGCGGTGGCGTGTGCGGTGGTGCCCGCGGCGATGACGTATGAAGACTCCCGGGGCCTGCTCAATACCATCAAGTACACGGTGGCTGGGGAGTGTCGGCAGCGCGGTGGCTGACATCGCATCCCCACAGGCGTCGGCCCTGCCGGCGCCATCGCTGTGATGCGGTGACCCGACAAACCAGCTCCCCAGGGAATGTGCAGGAGCCAGACTGCTGGCGGTGGACGCAGGGCGTCATCAACGGGCGCCCCAAAAAAAGGCGCCCCGAAGGACGCCAAAGAATTCACCTCTTACCAAAGGAGCAAGGAGCTTCTAAAGGTGAATTTGTATCAGTCGTGCAGTCAGAGAATCGCCAACGGATACTCGACAATCACCCGAACTTCATCCAGATCCGACTCAAACGCTGTGGCCCGTGTGGTGGCCTGACGCAGACGCAACGACAAGTCCTTCATCGAGCCGGTCTGCACCACATACTTGACCTCGATGTCCCGTTCCCAGCGCTTCTGGTCGGTCAGCGGATTGCCCTCGGCATCACGGCGCATGTACACCGCGTTGGCGTTGGAATAGTCGGCGTCGGTACCTCGCGCATAACGGGTCATGAACGACAGTCCGGGCACGCCATAGGTCGTCATGTCGAGGTCATAACGCACCATCCACGAGCGCTCCTTGGGTGAGTTGAAGTCGCTGTACTGGATGGAGTTGTCGAGGAAGATCGAGTCGGACTGGCGCAGGTAGTCGAAGTCGTCGTCGCCGTTGTTGCGCTGATGCGACAAGGCCAAGGAGTGCGCATCGAACTTCACGCCTACGCGGCCGCTCCAGATGTTGTTGTCGAACTCGCCAAGCAACTGTTTACCCTCGTCGACCGCCTTGTAGTAATTGAGTCCACCGAACAGCGACAGGTCATCCGACAACGGATACGTCCACGCAGTGCCGGCGTAGTACTGGTTCCAGGCGTCCTTGAGGCGACTGGAGTACAGGCTGAAGCTGAGGTTCTGGTTCAGCGCATAGTCGCCGCCGCCGTAGGCGATCCACGGTGAATTGACCGGGCCGGCATAGAAAGTCGCGAAGTTCTCGCGCATGTCGCTGGACGTTGGTTGGCTCATGGCGTGCAAACGACCGCCTTGAACCGACAGGCCTTCGATGCTGGTGTTGGTCGCCGTCACACCCCGAAAACTCTCCGGCAGCAGCCGAGAGTCACCCGCGGCGACGACGGGGTTGGTGGGGAACACGTCACCGACCTTGAGCACGGTGTCGAAGACGCGCAATTTGGCGGCGCCACCGATCTTGGTGTATTCGTCGCGCGCCTGGCCATCGCTGTTGACCGGCAGCACGTCGAACGAACTTTGGCCGCCGTTGCGCCCGTCACCGCTGTCGAGCTTCAGGCCGATCATGGCAAACGCATCAACGCCGACCCCAACCGTGCCCTGGGTAAATCCGGATTCGAATTTGCTGATGACGGCGTGAGCCCATGCCTCGGAGTATCCATTGCCGGTAGGGCTGGACTGACCATTGCGGTGATCACGGTTGAAATAGAAGTTGCGGTTGAGCACCGTCAGGCTGCTGCCCTCGATAAAACCCTCGGCTTTATCTTCCGCCAACACCACGGACGGTCCGGCGCCGACCACCACCGCTAAGGCGGCCATCGACATTTTTGTATTGTTAACCATCAATCACTCCTAAGGTTCGGCAGAACGAGAACGAGAACGAGAACGAGAACGAGAACGTGATTCGGCGTGGGTTTTATTGTTCGGCGGGCAAGGGCCCGCCAGTAGGGTCGCCGGGTGACATCGTTGCAAGCTGCGGATAACGCGAAGGTGATGAGGGAATTACAATTTCGTCATGTCGGCACACACGAACCGATGTGGGAGTGAGCTTGCTCACGATAGCGGTATGTCAGTGAAGCAAGCATTGGCTGACCCGACGCCATCGCTGGCAGGCCAGCTCCCAAAGGTTATGTGTCGTTCGCCAGCTTTTTGATGACCCACAATCCCCGTGGGCGCGCGGCTTGCCCGCGAAGAGGCCATTCCAGGCACTCAAGATGTTGAATCCCACAAACGCAAAAACGGCACCCGAAGGTGCCGTTTCAGTTTACTGCCGAATGTCGCTTAAGCGATCAACCCGCCAGGCCCGATTGCTGAACCAGGTTCAGCAGCGGTTGTGGGTAGACGCCGAGGAAGAACGCGACCAGGGCGATGGCCAGCAGCATCACGCCGCCTGCCTTCTGTTCCCAGTGCAGTTGCGCATCGTGGCGACGCAGGTTCGGTTCGATCAGGTACAGGGTGACCATGACGCGCAGGTAGTAGAACACGCCGATGGCGCTGCCCAGTACCAAGGAACCAACCAGCCACCATTGATGCGATTCGACACCGGTGGCGATGATGTAGAACTTGCCGATGAAGCCCGCGGTCAGCGGGATACCGGCGAGGGACAGCATCATCACGGTCAGGACGGCGGTCAGGTACGGACGACGCCAGAACAGGCCGCGGTATTCGTACAGGGCGTCCGCGTCACGGCCGTTGTACGGCGAGGACATCAGGGTGATCACGCCGAAAGCGCCGAGGCTGGTGATCACGTAGGTGACCAGGTACACGCCGATGGCTTCCACGGCCAAGCCTTTGCTCGCCACCAGGGCGATCAGCAGGTAACCGAAGTGGGCGATGGACGAGTAACCCAGCAGACGCTTGAGGTTGCTCTGGGTCAGCGCCAGCAGGTTACCGAACAGGATCGACGCGATGGCGATGATGGTCAGCACGTCGCTCAGCACGCCGCTGCTTGCCGCTGGCGAAATCTGGAACAGACGCACCATCACGGCAAACACGGCAACCTTGGAAGCGGTAGCGAGGAACGCTGCAACCGGCGCCGGAGCACCTTCGTAAACGTCCGGTGTCCAGAGGTGGAACGGTACCAGCGACAGCTTGAACGCCAGGCCGATCAGCATCATGCCGAGGCCCAGTTGAGCCAGCGAGCTTGGCAGGCCGGTAGCCGCCAGCGCCTGGCCGATGCCGACGAAGCTCAGGGAACCCGAGTCTGCGTACAGCAGCGCCATACCGAACAACAGGAACGCCGAGCCGGCAGCCGACAGCACCATGTACTTGATACCGGCTTCCAGCGAACGCTTGTTGAAGAAGGCGTAAGCCACCAGACCGTAGACCGGCACCGACAGCAGTTCCAGGCCGATGAACAACCCGGCCAGGTGCTGCGCGCTGACCAGAACCAGGCCACCGGCGGCGGCCATCAGGATCAGCAGGTACAGTTCTTCACGGTTGCCCGGGTAACCCGAACCGCCGTCGCCGAGGTAGGCGTGGGCGAGGGTGACACAGGCGAGGGTGGCGACCAGGATCAGCGCCATGTACAGGCAGGCAAAGGTGTCGATTTGCAGCAGTGGCGTTACGGCCAGAGGCGCAACTTTCAAGGCAGGCAGGATCGACAGCAAAGCCAGGTTCAGACCTGCCACGGAAATCAGGAAGGTCTGCGAGTGGTTGCGGCGCCAGGCGATTGCCAGCATCACCACGATAATGGTGAGGCTGGTAATCAACAGCGGCGCTAGCGCGATAAAGTGTTGAGTCGTGAATTCCATAGCGCTCTTACCGGGCCGAAGCGAGTTGAGTGAAGGCGGTGCCGAGCCATTGCTGCACGCCATGCATCGTCGCGGCAGAAGTATCGAGGAACGGTTGTGGGTACACGCCGATGTAGATCAGCAGTGCAGCCAGACCGACCACCATGATCAGTTCGCGACCGTCCATGCCATGCAGTACCGCGTCCGATTTGGCCGGGCCGAAGTACGCACGGTGGATCATGATCAGCGAGTAGACCGAACCGAACACCAGGCCGGTCGTGGCGATGATGGTGACCCATGGGGCAATCGGGAAGGTACCGATCAGGATCAGGAACTCGCCGACGAAGTTACCGGTACCCGGCAAGCCCAACGACGCGGCTGCGAAGAACAGGCTGAGGGCCGGCAGGTAAGCGATCTTCGACCACAGGCCACCCATTTCACGCATGTCGCGGGTGTGGGTGCGTTCGTACAGCTGGCCACTCAGGATAAAGAGTGCCGCCGCCGACAGGCCGTGCGCCAGCATCTGCATGACAGCGCCTTGCAGTGCCAGTTGGCTGCCGGAGTAGATGCCGATCAGTACGAAGCCCATGTGGGAAACGGACGAGAAGGCAATCAGACGCTTGATGTCGGTTTGCGCGAACGCCAGGAACGCACCGTAGAAGATCCCGATCAGACCCAGGGTCATGGCGATCGGCGCGAACTCGGCCGACGCATTCGGGAACAGCGGCAGGGCGAAACGCAGCAGGCCGTAGGCAGCGGTTTTCAGCAAGATACCGGCGAGGTCGACGGAACCAGCGGTCGGTGCCTGGGCGTGAGCGTCAGGCAGCCAGGAGTGGAACGGTACGACCGGCAACTTGACCGCGAAGGCAATGAAGAAGCCGAGCATCAGGATGTACTCGGTGGTCATCGACATCTTGGTTTTCAACAGGTCGGCGTAGTTGAAGGTAATCACGCCGGTTTCGTTGAAGTTGACCAGTACCAGGCCCAGGATCGCCACCAGCATGATCAGGCCGGAAGCCTGAGTGAAGATGAAGAACTTGGTCGCCGCGTAGATCCGGGTTTTCTTGCCATCCGAAGAACTGTGACCCCAGAGCGCGATGAGGAAGTACATCGGCACCAGCATCATTTCCCAGAAGAAGAAGAACATGAACAGGTCGAGGGCGAGGAACACGCCGACGACACCACCCAGGATCCACATCAGGTTCAGGTGGAAGAAGCCAACGTGACGTTGAATCTCTTTCCACGAGCAGAGTACCGAGAGGACACCCAGCAGGCCGGTCAGCAGGATCATCAGCAGCGACAGGCCGTCGAGGGCCAGATGCACGCTGATGCCGAAGCGCTGGATCCAGATGTGCTTGAACTCAATCACCCAGGTCGGATCGGCGCCAGGCGCCGGAGCAAATGAATAATCGCCATGGGCCCACAGCCAGAGGCCGAGTGCGAGTTCCAGGGACATGGTCAACAGCGCAATCCAGCGTGGGAGGGTAGAGCCGAAGCGCTCACCCATCCAGCACAGCAGGCCGCCGATGAAGGGAATCAGGATTAGCCAAGGCAGAATCATGACGGGCTCGTTTCCTTTCGCAAATTCGCAAGGTTCATATCAGACCGCTACCAGCACGACGGCGCCAATTACCAGCACGGCACCCGCAGCCATCGAGGCGGCATACCAACGCAGTTGACCGGTCTCGGTACGGCTCAGGGCGGTGTGACCGCCTTTGGCCATGCGCGGGATCAGACCGATGGTCTGGTCGAGCGGGTCTTTGCGCAGGATGTGGCTGATCGCCAGGTACGGCTTGACGAACAGTTTGTCGTAGATCCAATCGAAGCCCCAGGCAGCGAACCACCAGGCCGAGAGGAAACGGCCGATGCCGCTGTTGGCGACCGCAGTGACGAAGCGACGCTTGCCGAGGAACAGCAGCGCGGCCAGCAGGATACCGGCCAGGGCGATGGCGCCCGACGCGATTTCCAGGCTGTGCTTGGCTTCGCCGCCGGCATGGCCGACGCTTTGTGGCAGCACGCCGTGCAGCGGTGGAACGATCATCGCGCCGATGAAGGTCGACAATACGATCAGCACCGACAGTGGCAGCCAGTGGGCGATGCCGTGACCGGCGTGGGCTTCGGTCTTCGCTTCACCGTGGAACGCGATGAAGATCAGGCGGAAGGTATACAGCGAGGTCATGAACGCGCCAACCAGACCTGCGTAAAGCAGACCGTTGTTGCCGCTGGCGAACGCTTCCCAAAGGATTTCGTCCTTGGAGTAGAAGCCTGCGGTTACCAGGGGCAGGGCCGCCAGGGCCGCACCGCCGACGATGAAGCTGGCGTAGGCCAGTGGCAGCTTCTTCCACAGACCGCCCATCTTGAAGATGTTCTGCTCGTGGTGGCAGGCAACAATCACCGCACCGGAAGCAAGGAACAACAGCGCCTTGAAGAAGGCGTGGGTCATCAGGTGGAAGATCGCGCCGTCCCAGGCACCAACGCCCAGGGCCAGGAACATGTAGCCGATCTGGCTCATGGTCGAGTAGGCGAGGATACGCTTGATGTCGGTCTGGACCAGGGCTGCGAAGCCAGCCAGAACCAGGGTCACACCGCCGACGATGCCGACCAGGTGCAGGATTTCCGGTGCCAGGGTGAACAGACCGTGAGTACGGGCGATCAGGTAGACGCCCGCGGTCACCATGGTGGCGGCGTGGATCAGTGCCGAAACCGGGGTAGGACCGGCCATCGCGTCCGCCAGCCAGGTTTGCAGCGGCAGTTGCGCGGATTTACCGACAGCGCCACCCAGCAGCATCAGGGTGGCCATGACCATCCAGAAGTCGCCGGCCTGGAATTTCTGCGGTGCCAGCACCAGCAGTTCCTGAACGTTCAGGGTGCCCAGTTGGGCAAACAGAATGAACAGGCCGATGGCCATGAACACGTCACCGATACGGGTCACGATGAAGGCTTTGAGTGCGGCGTTACCGTTGTTGCGGTTGCTGTAGTAGAAACCGATCAACAGGTACGAGCACAGGCCCACGCCTTCCCAACCGAAGTACAGGAACAACAGGTTGTCGCCCAGCACCAGGAACAGCATGCTGGCGATAAACAGGTTGGTGTAGGCGAAGAAGCGCGAGTAACCGGCTTCACCGCGCATGTACCAGGACGCGAACAGGTGGATCAGGAAGCCGACGCCAACCACCACGCCGAGCATGGTCACGGACAGGCCGTCCAGATACAGCGCGAAGTTCGGGGTGAAGCCTTCCACCGCCATCCACTGCCACAACACCTGGGTGTAGTGACCGCCTTGCGGCGGGGCGACGTTGAATTGCCAGATCACATAGGCGGTGACGATTGCCGACAGACCGATGGAACCCACGCCGATCAGTGCGGCCAGGTTTTCCGAGATGCGTCCACGGGAGAACGACAGCAGCAGGAAACCAATGAGAGGGAATACGAAAGTCAGAAAGAGTAGGTTCATCCGCGCATCTCACTGGCAGCGTCGATATCGAGCGTGTGGAAGCGGCGATACAGTTGCAACAGGATCGCCAGGCCAATACTGGCCTCGGCGGCTGCCAGGCTGATCACCAGGATGAACATGATCTGTCCATCCGGCTGCGCCCAACGGCTACCGGCAACGATGAAGGCCAGTGCAGAGGCGTTCATCATCACTTCAAGACTCATCAACACGAACAAAATGTTGCGGCGGACCATCAGGCCGACCAGACCGAGGCAGAACAGGATGCCGGCGACCGCCAGACCATGCTCCATAGGGATAGCAGGCATCGTCATTGCTCCTTGGCTTCGTTGCGGCCCAAGTGGAACGCCGTGACGGCTGCGGCGAGCAGCAGCATCGAGGCGAGTTCGACCACCAGCAGGTAAGGACCGAACAGGCTGATGCCCACGGCCTTGGCGTCTACAGTGGTGTGGCCGACGGCTTCACCGGTCTGGTGGGAGAACAGCACGTACAGCAGTTCCACCAGCAGCAGCGCGGCGAGGAGGACCGGGCCGCCCCAGATGCCGGGCTTGAGCCAGACGCGCTCTTGCTGAACCGAGGCAGGCCCCAGGTTCAGCATCATCACCACGAATACGAACAGCACCATGATGGCGCCAGCGTAGGCGATCACTTCCAGGACACCGGCAAACGGTGCGCCGAGGGCGAAGAACGTCATCGCCACGGCGATCAGCGAAATGATCAGGTAGAGCAGGGCGTGCACAGGGTTGGTGTTGGTGATCACGCGAAGCGTGGACACCACAGCGATACCCGATGCGAAATAGAAAGCGAATTCCATCTTTCTTCCTTAAGGCAGCAAGCTCTTCACGTTGATCGGTTCGGCTTCATTCTGCGCGGAGCCTTTCGGCTTCCCGGCAATCGCCATACCTGCAACACGATAGAAGTTGTAATCAGGGTTTTTGCCGGGGCCGGAGATCAGCAGATCTTCTTTCTCGTAAACCAGGTCCTGACGTTTGAACTCGGCCATTTCGAAATCCGGTGTGAGCTGGATCGCGGTGGTCGGGCAGGCTTCCTCGCAGAGGCCGCAGAAAATGCAGCGCGAGAAGTTGATGCGGAAGAAGTCCGGGTACCAGCGACCGTCTTCGGTTTCAGCTTTCTGTAGCGAGATGCAACCGACCGGGCACGCTACGGCGCACAGGTTGCACGCTACACAACGCTCTTCACCGTCAGGGTCGCGGGTCAGGACGATACGCCCACGGTAGCGCGGCGGCAGGTAGACCGGTTCTTCCGGGTACTGAAGCGTGTCGCGCTTGCGGAAGGCGTGGCCGAAAATCATCACCAGGCTGCGAAGCTGGGTGTAGAGGCCATGCACGATGTCAAATATGTACTTCATGATTCTCTATCCTCACTGAGCCGCGACGGCGGGCGTGTTGAGCAACACGATCGCAGCGGTCACCAGCATGTTGACGAGGGTCAGCGGCAAGCAAAACTTCCAGCTGAAATCCATCACTTGGTCATAACGTGGGCGCGGGATCGACGCACGCAACAGAATGAAGATCATGATGAAGAACGCGGTTTTCAGTGCGAACCAGATGAACGGGATCTGCGGCAGGATGCCGAACGGACCGTGCCAGCCACCGAAGAACAGGGTCACCAGCAGCGCCGAGATCAGCACGATGCCGATGTACTCGCCGACGAAGAACATGCCCCATTTCATGCCGGCGTATTCAATGTGGTAACCGTCGGCCAGTTCCTGTTCCGCTTCCGGCTGGTCGAACGGGTGACGGTGAGTCACGGCCACGCCAGCGATGAAGAAGGTCAGGAAACCGAAGATCTGCGGAATGATGAACCACAGGTTCTGTGCCTGGTAATCCACGATGTCGCGCATGTTGAACGAGCCGACCTGGATCACGATGCCCATCAGCGACAGGCCCATGAACACTTCGTACGACACGGTCTGCGCCGAGGCTCGCAAGCTGCCCAGCAGGGCGAACTTGTTGTTACTCGACCAACCGGCGAACAACACCGCATAGACCGACAGACCGGCCATGGCGAAGAAGAACAGGATGCCGATGTTCAGGTCCGCCACGCCCCAGGTCGGGGTGATCGGGATGATCGCGAAGGCAATCAGCAGGGCGCTCATGGCGACTACCGGTGCCAGGGTGAAGATCATCTTGTCGGCGAATGGAGGCGTCCAGTCTTCCTTGAAGAACATCTTGATCATGTCGGCAGCGATCTGGAACGCGCCGAACGGACCGACGCGGTTCGGACCGTAACGGTCCTGCCAGAGGGCGAGCAGGCGACGCTCGACCCAACTGAGCAGGGCGCCGCAGACCACCACGGCGAGCAGAATCACCACGGCCTTGAGGACCGCAATGATCACGTCGATCACTTCAGGAGTGAACAAGGTCATTGAGCTGCCTCCTGCAGACCGTCAACGGATTTGCCAAAGATCGCTGGCGGAATGCCGGCGATGCCCGCAGGCAATGCAACCAGACCAGCGCCCAGCTCTTCGTTGATGCGCAGCGGCAGACGCAGGGTCTGGCCAGCCACGTTCAGGCTCAGCATGGCGCCGTCATTGACACCCAGGCGATCGGCTTCGGATTTGGCCAGAGCAACGTAGGCAGCCGGAATGCGTTCCTGAACCGGAGCGGCTTTCGAAGAGTTCTCTTCGCTGCCGAACAGGTGGAAGAACGGCACTGCCTGCCAAGTACCTGGAGCCGGGTTGAACGCACGCGGAGCGCTGGCGAACCAGTTCAGCGAGTCACCGGTGCTTTCGATCAGGCGGGTGCCCGGGTCGCCAGCGCGGATGTGACCACCGACTTCGTCCTGGAACTTGTTCCAGGCTTGCGGCGAGTTCCAGCCCGGAGACCAGGCGAATGGCACTTGCTGACGGGGTTCGGCCGAACCCGAGTAACCTTCCATGGAGAAGGCAAACGCGGTGTCTTTGTCTTGCGGGGTACGCGGCTCGTGCACGCTGATGTCGGCGCGCATGGCGGTACGACCGGAGTAACGCAGCGGTTCACGGGCCAGTTTCATGCCCTTGATGCGGAACGCGGCGGACGGTGCGGCATCGACGATGCGGTTCAGGATCGAAGTGCTGGAAGCGACGGCAGCGGTGACGTGGTCCAGTTGGGTCCAGTCAATCGGCTGGTTCAGCAGGGTGGCACGCAGGGCATGCAGCCAGCGCCAGCCTTCGTGAACCAGGATGCTCGCGTCCATGTACTTCGGATCGAAGACCTGGAAGAAACGCTGGGCGCGGCCTTCCTGGCTGACCAGCGTACCGTCGCCCTCGGCGAAGCTGGCGGCTGGCAGAACCAGGTGCGCACGCTCGCTGGTGGCGGTCTTCTGATGGTCGGCGACGATCAGCACCTTGGCGGCGGTCAGGGCAGCATCGACCTTGGCCTTGTCGGTACGGGTGTACAGATCGTTTTCCAGCACGACGATGGCGTCGGCCTTGCCGTCGATCACGGCTTGCAGCGCAGCGTCGACCGATTCACCACCGAGCATGGCCAGGCCGAGGCTGTTGGCCTCAGGCACGATCAGGCTGATGGAACCGTTCTTCTCGCGCAGCTTCAAGGCTTTGGCGATGTTTGCGGCGGCTTCGATCAAGGCTTTGGAGCCCAGGGAAGTACCGGCAATGATCAGCGGGCGCTTGGCAGCGAGCAGGGCGTCGGCAATGCGCTTGGCCAGTTCGAGGGCTTCAGCGTCCAGGCCTTCAACGGCTGGAGCGCTGGCGTCGAGGGCGTGAGCCACCGCGAAACCGATGCGAGCCAGGTCGTCTGGAGCCGCGTGAACGCACTCTTCGGCGATGTCGTCGAGCTTGGTTTCAGCCAGGCTGGCGATGAACAGCGGGTTCAGCGCGTGCTGACCGATGTTCTTCACCGCAGCGTCGAGCCAAGGTTGGACGCGCATGGCGTCGGCCATGTCTTCAGCTTTACCCTTGACCGATTGGCGCAGGGCCAGGGCCATGCGTGCTGCGGTCTGGGTCAGGTCTTCACCGAGGACGAACACGGCGTCGTGGTCTTCGATGTCGCGCATGTTCGGCACTGGCAGCGGGCTGTCTTTCAGCACCTGCAGGACCAGACGAATGCGTTCCAGTTCGGAAGCTTCGATACCGCAGTAGAAGTGCTCGGCACCGACCAGTTCGCGCAACGCGTAGTTGCTTTCGAGGCTGGCGCGAGGCGAACCGATACCGACGATGTTGCGACCGCGCAGCAGGTCAGCGGCTTTATCCAGCGCTTCGTCGAGGCTCAGCTTGGTGCCGTTGGCCAGCAGTGGCTGACGCGGGCGGTCTTCGCGGTTGACGTAGCCATAGCCGAAACGGCCACGGTCGCACAGGAAGTACTGGTTTACCGAACCGTTGAAACGGTTTTCGATGCGACGCAGTTCGCCGTAACGTTCGCCCGGGGAGATGTTGCAACCGCTGGAGCAACCATGGCAGATGCTCGGCGAGAACTGCATGTCCCACTTGCGGTTGTAGCGCTCGGAGTGAGTCTTGTCGGTGAACACACCGGTCGGGCAAACCTCGGTGAGGTTGCCGGAGAACTCGCTTTCGAGCACGCCGTCTTCAACGCGACCGAAGTACACGTTGTCGTGAGCGCCGTACACGCCGAGGTCGGTGCCGCCAGCGTAGTCTTTATAGAAGCGCACGCAGCGGTAGCAAGCGATGCAGCGGTTCATTTCGTGGGAAATGAACGGGCCCAGTTGCTGGTTCTGGTGGGTACGCTTGGTGAAGCGGTAACGGCGCTCGTTGTGGCCGGTCATTACCGTCATGTCTTGCAGGTGGCAGTGACCGCCTTCTTCACAGACCGGGCAGTCGTGAGGGTGGTTGGTCATCAGCCATTCGACAACACTGGCGCGGAAAGCCTTGGATTCTTCATCTTCGATGGAGATCCAGGTGTTGTCGGTGGCAGGGGTCATGCAGGACATGACGATACGACCACGGGTGTCGTTCTCGTCGGTGTACTGCTTGACCGCGCACTGGCGGCAAGCGCCAACGCTGCCTAGGGCAGGGTGCCAGCAGAAATACGGAATATCGAGGCCCAGAGACAGACATGCCTGTAACAGGTTGTCTGCCCCATCGACTTCGAGCGCTTTGCCGTCTACGTGGATAGTGGCCATGGTTCAAAGTTCTTCGTTGGCCCGGTGTCAGCGGGCGTGGCTAATGGAATCTTGTTATCCGCGTGAATCAACACAGCCGTTAAAGGCGTCATCACACGAAAAGCGAAGGGCACGGACCCTTCGCTTTTTTTAAGCGTTTACGCGCCGATTACGATCGGCCTTGCCAGAGGCGGGACGGCGGCGCTGACAGGCGCGATACCGGCTTCGAACTCATGGCGGAAGTATTTGATTGCGCTGCCCAACGGCTCCACGGCTCCCGGTGCGTGAGCACAGAAGGTCTTGCCCGGGCCGAGGAAACCGACCAGACCCAGCAGGGTCTCGATGTCGCCTGGCTGACCTTCGCCGTTTTCGATGGCCATCAGGAGCTTGACACTCCATGGCAAGCCATCGCGGCACGGGGTGCAGAAACCACAGGATTCGCGAGCGAAGAACTGCTCCATGTTGCGCAGCAGGGACACCATGTTGACGCTGTCGTCCACCGCCATGGCCAGGCCGGTACCCATACGGGTGCCCACTTTGGCGATGCCGCCGGCGTACATTTGTGCGTCCAGGTGTTCCGGCAACAGGAAGCCGGTACCGGCGCCGCCAGGCTGCCAGGCCTTGAGCTTGTAACCGTCGCGCATGCCGCCGGCGTAGTCTTCGAACAGCTCGCGACCGGTGACGCCGAACGGCAGTTCCCACAGGCCCGGGTTCTTCACTTTGCCGGAGAAGCCCATGAGCTTGGTGCCCATATCCTCACTGCCGACCCGGGCCAACGATTTGTACCAGTCCACGCCGTCGGCAATGATCGCCGGCACGTTGCACAGGGTTTCAACGTTGTTCACGCAAGTCGGCTTGCCCCACACGCCAACGGCGGCAGGGAAGGGCGGCTTGGAGCGCGGGTTGGCGCGGCGGCCTTCGAGGGAGTTGATCAGTGCGGTTTCTTCACCGCAGATGTAACGCCCGGCGCCGGTGTGGACGAACAGCTCGAAATCGAAACCCGAACCCAGGATGTTCTTGCCCAGCAGGCCCGCTGCCTTGGCTTCTTCCACGGCACGGTTGAGGTGCTTGGCGGCGGTGGTGTATTCGCCACGCAGGAAGATGTAGCCACGGTAGGTTTTCAGTGCACGGGCACTGATCAGCATGCCTTCGATCAGCAGATGGGGCAGTTGCTCCATCAGCATGCGGTCTTTCCAGGTGTTCGGCTCCATTTCATCCGCGTTGCACAGCAGGTAACGGATGTTGATGGATTCGTCCTTTGGCATCAGGCCCCACTTCACGCCAGTGGGAAAGCCTGCACCGCCGCGACCTTTAAGGCCGGCGTCTTTCACGGTCTGGACGATGTCGTCCTGAGCCATGTCGGCGAAGGCTTTGCGCGCAGCGGCGTAACCGTTCTTGGCCTGGTACTCGTCGAGCCATACGGCTTCGCCGTCGTCACGCAGACGCCAGGTGAGCGGGTGAGTCTCGGCCGAACGCTTGATGCGGTTGGCTGGACCGAAAGAAGTCAGGGTCATACGTAGCCCTCGAGCAATTTGGCAACGCCTGCTGGCTGCACATCACCGAAAGTGTCGTCGTCGATCATCAACGCCGGCGCCTTGTCGCAGTTGCCGAGGCAGCAGACCGGCAGCAGGGTGAAACGACCGTCGGTGGTGGTCTGACCCAGGCCGATACCGAGTTTGCTCTGGATTTCGCTGACCACGGACTCGTGGCCGCCGATGTAGCAGACCATGCTGTCGCAGACGCGAATGATGTGGCGGCCGACCGGCTGACGGAAGATCTGGCTATAGAAAGTAGCCACGCCTTCAACGTCGCTCGCCGGGATGCCGAGGATCTCGCCAATGGCGTACAGAGCGCCGTCCGGCACCCAGCCACGTTCCTTCTGGACGATCTTCAGGGCTTCGATCGACGCCGCGCGCGGGTCTTCGTAGTGATGCAACTCGTGCTCGATGGCCGAGCGCTCGGTTTCACTCAAAGTGAAACGGTCTGTCTGGATAAGCGTGCTGTTCATGCTTAGCGGTCCACGTCGGCCATAACGAAATCGATACTACCCAGGTACGCGATCAAGTCCGCGACCATGCTGCCTTTGATCACCGAAGGGATCTGCTGCAGGTGCGGGAAGCTTGGAGTACGAATCCGGGTGCGGTAGCTCATGGTGCCGCCATCGCTCGTCAGGTAATAACTGTTGATGCCCTTGGTCGCTTCGATCATCTGGAAGGATTCGTTGGCCGGCATGACCGGACCCCACGAAACTTGCAGGAAGTGCGTGATCAAGGTTTCGATGTGCTGCAGGGTGCGCTCTTTCGGCGGCGGCGTGGTCAGCGGGTGATCCGCCTTGTACGGGCCTTCCGGCATGTTGCGCATGCACTGCTCGATGATCTTGATGCTCTGGCGCATCTCCTCGACGCGCACGATGCAGCGATCGTAGGCATCGCCGTTGGCCGCCAGCGGCACTTCGAACTCGAAGTTCTCGTAGCCCGAGTACGGGCGCGCTTTACGCAGGTCGAAATCGCAACCGGTCGAACGCAGGCCTGCACCCGTGACGCCCCACTCCAGGGCCTCTTTGGTGTTGTAGGCAGCGACGCCGATGGTCCGGCCGCGCAGGATGCTGTTGTCCAGTGCGGCTTTCTGATACTCGTCCAGACGCTTTGGCATCCACTCGACGAAATCTTTAACCAGTTTTTCCCAGCCGCGTGGCAGGTCGTGGGCGACACCACCGATGCGGTACCAGGCCGGGTGCAGACGGAAACCGGTAATGGCTTCGATCACCGTGTACGCCTTCTGGCGGTCGGTGAAGGTGAAGAACACCGGGGTCATGGCGCCGACGTCCTGGATGTAGGTACCCAGGAACAGCAGGTGGCTGGTGATCCGGAAGAACTCGGCCATCATGATGCGGATGACGTCGACCTTCTCCGGCACCTTGATGCCGGCCAGCTTCTCGACGGAGAGCACGTACGGCAGGTTGTTCATCACGCCGCCGAGGTAGTCGATACGGTCGGTGTACGGGATGAAGCTGTGCCAGGACTGACGTTCGGCCATCTTCTCGGCACCACGGTGGTGGTAGCCGACGTCCGGAACGCAATCGACGATCTCTTCACCGTCCAGCTGCAGGATGATGCGGAACGCACCGTGCGCCGAAGGGTGGTTAGGACCGAGGTTGAGGAACATGTAGTCCTCGTTCGGGCCGGAACGCTTCATGCCCCAGTCTTCCGGCTTGAAGCGTGCGGACTCTTCTTCGAGCTGCTGCTTGGCCAGGTTCAGGGTGAACGGGTCGAACTCGGTGGCGCGCGCCGGGAAATCCTTGCGCAGCGGGTGACCTTCCCACGTCGGCGGCATCATGATGCGCGACAGGTGAGGATGGCCTTTGAAGTCGATGCCGTACATGTCCCAGACTTCACGCTCGTACCAGTTGGCGTTCGGCCAGATGCTGGTGACGGTCGGCAGGCTGAGGTCGCTCTCGGACAAGGCGACTTTGATCATGACGTCACTATTACGTTCGATCGACATCAAGTGATAGAACACGGAGAAGTCGACGCCGTTCGGCAGCCCTTGACGCTTGGTGCGCAGACGCTCGTCCACGCCGTGCAGGTCATAGAGCATGACGTACGGCTTGGGCAGGTTGCGCAGGAAGGTCAGGACTTCGACGAGTTTGGCGCGGGCAACCCAAAGCACCGGCATGCCGGTGCGGGTAGCCTGGGCGGTGAACGCCTCGGGGCCAAAACGGTTGTTCAGTTCGACGACCACATCCTGGTCGTCTGCCTTGTAAGGCGGGATGTACAGAGCACTGCCTGTAGTCATGGTTATTTTATCGCTTTCGGTCAACGTAAAGAATGAAGCCAGTTTCTCGTTCTATTAAAGAAGCAGATCTGGATCAGACTTCGTCGGGGCTGCGCAGGTTGGTGACTGCGATTCGCTGTTCGCGGCGCTTTTCCTTTTCGGAAGGCATCTCGGCGCGATAGACGCCTTGATCGCCAACGACCCAGGAAAGCGGGCGACGCTCCTGGCCAATCGACTCCTGCAACAGCATCAAACCTTGCAGAAAAGCTTCAGGGCGGGGCGGGCAGCCAGGCACGTAGACGTCCACGGGCAGGAACTTGTCCACCCCTTGAACCACAGAGTAGATGTCGTACATGCCACCGGAGTTGGCGCACGAACCCATGGAAATGACCCATTTAGGTTCGAGCATTTGCTCGTAGAGACGCTGAATGATCGGCGCCATCTTGATGAAGCAGGTACCGGCGATAACCATGAAATCCGCCTGGCGCGGCGATGCCCGGATAACCTCGGCGCCAAAGCGCGCGATGTCGTGGGGCGCCGTGAAGGCGGTGGTCATTTCCACGTAGCAGCACGAAAGACCGAAGTTATACGGCCACAGGGAGTTCTTGCGCCCCCAGTTGATCGTGCCGTTAAGCACGTCTTCGAGCTTGCCCATGAAAATGTTTTTGTGGACTTGATCTTCTAACGGATCGGAAACGGTTTCCCGTTGGCCAATCGGATACTGCTCGTTAGGAGCATCGGGGTCGATCCTGGTGAGATTGTATTGCATTGCCAAAGCCTCATTGTTTCAGCTTCGCTTGCCGCTTGCGCCGAGCTTCCGGAGCCCAGTCAAGGGCGCCCACTCGGAATAGGTAGACAAGACCTGCCAACAGAATTGCTATGAAAACGAGAGCTTCGACGAATCCGGTCCAGCCGCTTTCGCGGACGGACACAGACCATGCAAAGAGAAAGAGGGCTTCGATATCGAAGATCACGAAGAGCATCGCGACCAGATAGAATTTGGCTGAGAGCCGCAAGCGGGCGCCACCTGTAGGTAGCATGCCGGACTCGAACGGTTCGTTTTTGCTGCGGCCCCAGGCTTTTGACCCGAGGAGGCTGGAGACGCCCAGCATAAAGGCACAGAGGCCGATGACGCCTAGAAGGAAAATGGCAAAGCCCCAGTTATGGGCCATGAGTCCTGTCGCTTCGGGCATGCTGGTAATCCTTAACAGAGAGCAAAGGTCTCTGAGCTTGAAAAAGAACAAAGCAGTGACGATATGTCGCAGCAATCAATCCCGCTGATTTTATGGCTAAACACCCGGCAAGTAAAATTCCTATAGCGAAATTATTTATAGGAATAAGGACATTACGAGCCCTCAAAGCCCTGTAACCCTTGGCCCGTGGGCATTAGCCGAGATTTCATCAATTATGTTTTGTAGGGAATGTAACGAACATAGTTTCAGCTAAATGATAATCAATATTGTTTGGCGTGGGATTTAAACTGTTTGCCCAGTGGGAAGTTGGGAAGTTGTCTTATATGCGCGTTACTACAAGTAGCGGCGGGGTGGGTTTTAGCGGATTTTTCTGGGGGCGATAGCGCTCTGAATCATTGTTTTTCCGGGCCACCATCATCCCTGTAGGAGTGAGCCTGCTCGCGATGGTCGTGAACGATAACGCGCGAAACCTGACTCCCTGTGGTGCTCTTGAGTTTTTCGCGAGCAGGCTCGCTCCTGCAGGGGGGGCGGTGTTTGGCGCGCAAAAAAAACGCCCCGAACCAGTCGGGGCGTCAGATGTGCGGCGTTGCGGTTTCTAATCGGTCCGCAACGGCCGTTGACTCAGGCGAAGCAGATCAGTGGAACTGTTCTTCTTCAGTCGAACCGGTCAGCGCGGTGACCGAAGACGAGCCACCCTGGATCACGGTGGTCATGTCGTCGAAGTAGCCGGTGCCTACTTCCTGCTGGTGAGCCACGAAGGTGTAGCCCTTCGAAGCGTCAGCGAATTCCTGCTCTTGCAGCTTCACGTAGGCAGTCATGTCGTTGCGGGCGTAGTCGTGCGCCAGGTTGAACATGCTGTGCCACATGTTGTGAATGCCGGCCAGGGTGATGAACTGGTGCTTGTAGCCCATGGCGGACAGTTCGCGCTGGAATTTGGCGATGGTCGCGTCGTCCAGGTTTTTCTTCCAGTTGAAGGAAGGCGAGCAGTTGTACGACAGCAGTTGGTCCGGGTATTCCTTCTTGATCGCTTCAGCGAAGCGACGCGCTTCTTCCAGGTCCGGCTTGGCGGTTTCGCACCAGATCAGGTCGGCGTACGGAGCGTAAGCCAGGCCGCGAGCGATAGCCTGGTCCAGGCCGGCGCGTACTTTGTAGAAACCTTCCTGGGTACGTTCACCAGTCACGAATGGCTGGTCGTACGGGTCGCAGTCCGAAGTCAGCAGGTCGGCGGCGTTTGCGTCGGTACGGGCCAGGATGATGGTCGGAGTGCCGGCAACGTCAGCAGCCAGACGGGCAGCGGTCAGCTTCTGTACGGCTTCCTGGGTTGGAACCAGTACCTTGCCGCCCATGTGGCCGCATTTCTTCACGGACGCCAGTTGGTCTTCGAAGTGAACGCCGGCGGCGCCTGCTTCGATCATGCTCTTCATCAGCTCGTAAGCGTTCAGTACGCCACCGAAACCGGCTTCAGCGTCAGCCACGATTGGCGCGAAGTAGTCGATGTAGCCGTCGTCGCCCGGGTTCTTGCCGGCTTTCCACTGGATCTGGTCGGCACGACGGAACGAGTTGTTGATGCGCTTGACCACGGTTGGAACCGAGTCCACCGGGTACAGCGACTGATCCGGGTACATCGATTCGGCGGAGTTGTTGTCCGCAGCCACTTGCCAGCCCGACAGGTAGATCGCCTGGATACCGGCTTTGACTTGTTGCACAGCCTGGCCGCCGGTCAGGGCGCCCATGCAGTTGACGAAATCTTTCTCAGGACGGAAGGCTGGCTTGGCACCCTGGGTAACCAGGTTCCACAGCTTCTCGGCGCCCATTTTTGCAAAGGTGTGCTCAGGTTGAACCGAGCCACGCAGACGGACGACGTCAGCAGCGGAGTAAGTGCGTGTCACGCCTTTCCAGCGCGGGTTTTCAGCCCAGTCTTTTTCGAGGGCTGCAATTTGCTGTTCGCGTGTCAGTGCCATGGGAGATAAACCTCGTCGCGTCTTTATGAAAAGTTGTTCTGCGGTGGAAAATTCCTGCGCTCGCTGACCAGAAGCTTAGGCGGTCAAGTCGGATTCGGCGGGGATGGCGACGGGATGAACGATGGGCTCGAGGGGAAGTGAGCAGGTAAAGGCGAACTGCGTGCGCATTCGGGCGTCGTGGGCCTTGGTGCGAACATCAGTGGAGTGCCGGGCTACCTAATTACGCTTCCGTCCCTCGGGACAACTTCGTTCCAGTCGGCAACCTCGTCAAACACACCTTGTGGGCGGTACAGACACGAAGCGGTTCGCGGGGTAGGTGCGAACATCGCCTCGAAGGCCCTTGCCAGGGCCCCTGATTAGCGGGAGCGAGGCCATCATGCCTTTGCTTTTTTGGCTCGTCAAACGTTTTGTAGTGCTTTTTTTCAAGCACTACATCTTTGGTCTAATACGACTAATCAGTCAGTTTTCGGTGACTTAGTCCAAAGTGTCGACTTTCACCCGCAAGGTCATGTCGTTACGGCTCTGAGTAGAGTAACTGCGGGCTACGCCTTGTTTATCGGCTTGTGTCTGGCCGTTCGTGCCGGCCAGCAGGATCCATTCGCCGAGGCGACCGGTGACGGTTGTGTCGGTGCTTTGCACGTTCACTACATCCGGACGTTCCTGGCTCATGCGGTCACGGTTGGTGCTGATCGACAAGTGAACGATCTCGCCGGTGACGTTGGCCGTAACGTAGAAACCCTGGGTGACGTTGCGATACTCGGTCTGGCTGCGCAGGTCGCCGTAGGAGTCGGTCTGGGTGCTGGTCAGCGGCACGCTCTGGCCAACCTGGATCAGTGCCGGCATGCCGTCGGTAGCCTGGACCTGCTGAATGCCGCCGTCGCGGCTATCGGTACTGCGATTGATGATGCGGGTCTGGCTGGGCTTGGCGCCGTTCACCGAGTATCCCTGATCGCCCTGGAAGTTGTTTTCGTTGGTGTCGACGGTGATCAGCAGGCGTTTGGGGGCGGTGTCGAGCTGGCCAATCAAGGCCTTGAGTTCGTCGATTTTGCGTTGATCGGCATTGACGATGAGCTGATTGCCATAGGCGCTGACGGTGCCGTCCTTGCCGATGAAATCCTGTGCCACGGGCAGCATGTCGGCACTGGTGTGGTAATTCAAAGGCACGATTTCAGTGGCTGCCATGACCGAAAAACTGCAGGTCACCAGCAGCGTGGTGAGCAGGGTGCGTAGGGACATATCCGTTATCTCCGCTAACTTCAAAGTGTTGATATTGCCACTTTGTCGGCCTGGGAGGCGGCAAGTTGAATCGTAGGCAGCAAAACGCCCCGGCATCGTGTGATGTCGGGGCGTTCTAAGTGTTCTTGCGGGCCTCTTCGCGAGCAGACTCCCATATTGGTTTTGCGTGGTTCGCAAATCAACTGCGGGAGCGGGCCTGCTCGCGAAGGCCGCAACTCGGTATCAAGCCGAGTGGCGAACCATGTCCACATGCGGAATCCCGGCTTCCAGGAACTCCTCACTGACCATGCTGAAACCCAGGCGCTCATAGAACGCCGTGGCCTGCACCTGAGCGCTGAGCATCTGCTGTTTCAGCCCACGTTCTTCGGCTTCGCCAATCACGGCTTGCATCAGGGCATCGCCGACCTTCAGGCCGCGCCAGTCCTTGAGCACCGAAACCCGGCCAACGTGACCGTCAGGCAGTAGGCGTGCGGTGCCAATCGGAAAGTCGCCTTCAAGCGCAAGGAAATGCACCGCGGTTGCGTCATCGGCGTCCCATTCCAGTTCAGGTGGAACGCATTGCTCGGCAACGAACACCGTCTCACGAATGCGCCGGATCTCGGCGTTGTCCTTTTGCCAGTCTGCGACACGTACGTGAATCTTATTCATCGGCGAACCCCAGGCTACCTTGCTTGACCAGTTCGCACAGCAGGCCGCGGCCGTCTTCGTCGCTCAGCCATTCGCCTAGGTTGTCGACGTGCAGCGCGTCGGCGGCGCAGATCATCTTCAGCAGCTCGCGCAGTTTGCCCGGCAGATAACGGCTCTGGCCGCTGGCGAACAGCAGCAGATCGTCGTCGACCTCGGACCAGGCCAGGCGTGCGCTTGGGTTGCGGATCAGCACCGCGCCTTGCTCCAGTGCGCCGAGGACGTCTTCTTCGGCGAGGTCTTCCTGACCGACTACCAGTTCCGGGTAGCGCGGCTCGGTCATGAACTGGCCGAACCAGGTCAGCAGCAGACGCTCGTCGCTCATGTGTTCGGCGAGTAGGCTTTTCAGACGATCCAGTGCGTCGTGCTGAATCTGGTGCGGATCGGCCGCAGGCAGGGCGTCGGCGTCGGTGTAACGCTCTTCGTCCGGCAGGAACTGACTGAGGAAGTCGGTGAAGTGGGTCAGCACTTCGGCGGCGCTCGGTGCGCGGAAGCCGACCGAGTAAGTCAGGCAGTCATCGACGGCCACGCCGCAGTGGGCCAGGCGCGGCGGGAGGTACAGCATGTCGCCCGGTTCCAGGACCCATTCATCGGTCGCTTCGAAGTCGGCGAGGATGCGCAGGTCGGCGTGTTGCAGCAGCGGGCTTTCGGAATCGCACATCTGGCCGATTTTCCAGTTGCGCTTGCCGTGGCCTTGCAGCAGGAACACGTCGTAGTTGTCGAAGTGCGGACCGACGCTGCCACCCGGGGCGGCAAAGCTGATCATCACGTCGTCGATGCGCCAGCTCGGCAGGAAACGGAAGTGCTCCAGCAGTTCGCTGACTTCCGGGACGAACTGGTCGACGGCTTGCACCAGCAAGGTCCAGTCACGCTCAGGCAGTTTGCTGAATTCGTCTTCGGCAAACGGGCCGCGACGCAATTCCCAGGGACGCTCGCCGTTCTCGATGATCAGGCGCGATTCGACCTCTTCTTCCAGCGCCAGGCCGGCCAGTTCGTCGGCGTCGATCGGGCTTTCGAAATCAGGAATCGCCTGACGGATCAGCAGTGGTTTTTTCTGCCAGTAGTCGCGCAGGAATTCCCGTGCCGTGATGCCGCCCAGAAGTTGAAGAGGAGTGTCAGGATTCATGTGTAACCTATTGAAAAAAAGCACTTTCCATACGGGAATAAAAACGCCCGGCGCTGCCGGGCGTCTTAAAAGGGTCAAGCGGTCGATCAGATGCGTTTGGCTTGCGCTACAGCGTTACCGATGTAGTTGGCCGGGGTGAGCAATTTCAGCTCGGCCTTGGCGGCGACTGGCATGTCCAGGCCGTCAATGAAAGTCTGCAGCGCTTCAGGGCTGATGCCTTTGCCGCGAGTCAATTCTTTCAGTTTTTCGTACGGGTTTTCGATGTTGTAGCGACGCATCACGGTCTGGATCGGCTCGGCCAATACTTCCCAGCAGGCGTCCAGGTCAGCGGCAATCTTCTGCTCGTTGAGCTCCAGTTTGCTGATGCCTTTGAGGCTGGCTTCGTACGCGATCACGCTGTGGGCGAAGCCGACACCGAGGTTGCGCAGTACGGTGGAGTCGGTCAGGTCGCGCTGCCAGCGGGAGATCGGCAGTTTGCTCGCCAGGTGCTGGAACAATGCGTTGGCGATACCCAGGTTGCCTTCGGAGTTTTCGAAGTCGATCGGGTTGACCTTGTGCGGCATGGTCGACGAACCGATTTCGCCAGCGATGGTGCGCTGCTTGAAATAACCCAGGGAGATGTAGCCCCAGATGTCGCGGTCGAAGTCGATCAGGATGGTGTTGAAGCGTGCGATCGCGTCGAACAGCTCGGCAATGTAGTCGTGCGGCTCGATCTGCGTGGTGTACGGGTTGAAGCCCAAGCCCAATTCGTCTTCGATGAAGGCGCGGGCGTTGGCTTCCCAGTCGATCTCAGGGTAGGCCGACAGGTGAGCGTTGTAGTTGCCGACGGCGCCATTGATCTTGCCCAGCAGTGGAACGGCGGCGACTTGAGCGATCTGGCGCTCCAGACGGTAAACCACGTTCGCCAGTTCTTTGCCCAGGGTGGTCGGCGAGGCCGGTTGACCGTGGGTGCGCGACAGCATTGGCACGTCGGCAAAACGGATGGCCAGTTCGCGGATGGCGTTGGCGGTCTGGCGCATCAGTGGCAGCATCACGTCATCACGGCCTTCGCGCAGCATCAGGGCGTGGGACAGGTTGTTGATGTCCTCGCTGGTGCAGGCAAAGTGGATGAACTCGCTGACCTGGGCCAGTTCCGGCAGCTTGGCCGCTTGCTCTTTGAGCAGGTATTCGATGGCTTTGACGTCGTGGTTGGTGGTGCGCTCGATCTCTTTGACGCGCTCGGCGTGCTCCAGAGAGAAGTTTTCCGCCAGGGTGTTGAGCACAGCGTTGGCTTCGGCGGAGAACGCCGGTACTTCGCTGATGGCAGGGTGGGCGGCCAGGCGCTGGAGCCAGCGCACTTCAACCAGAACGCGGGCACGGATCAGGCCGTACTCGCTGAAAATTGGGCGCAGGGCCTGGGTTTTGCCGGCGTAGCGGCCGTCAACAGGGGAAACCGCAGTGAGCGAAGAAAGCTGCATGGGGTGTTCTCGGACAGTCGGGCAACGAAATGGGGCGCGTATCATACATGAAAAAATCCGCCGGTCCGTCGCCAACTGACCGGCGTATTACGCGTATTGCTAGGTTCGGTGCTGTCGATGCGAGTTATTCGTTACGCATCAACGGGTAAAGCTCTTTCAGCAATTTGCGGCGGCTGACCACCAGCTGCCAGCGATGACCGCCCAACTGCCGCCACAAGCGTGCCGAGCGAATGCCGGCCAGCAACAGGGCGCGGATTTTCGAGGCGTTGCTCGGCTGTTGCAGGTTGCGCATGTCGCCGTGCACCTGAATGCGTTGGCGCAGCGTGCTCAGGGTGTCCTGATACAGCGCGCCGCAGGCGGCGACCACGTTTTCGTGGGCCGGGCCGAAGTGTTCAACCTGGGACTGGATCTGTGGCAGACGCTTGCCGATTACGTCGAGCATGTCGCTGCGCTTGGCCAGCTGACGCTCAAGGCCGAGCATGGCCAGCGCATAACGCAGCGGTTCACGCTGCAGAGCGCTCGGGTCGCGTTCGAGGGCGCCAACCAAGGCGCGATAGCCTTCGCGCAGATTGATGTCGTCGCCGCCGTAGACTTCCAGAGTGTCCTTGGGGTCGCGGATCAGCAGGCTGCCGAGCATGCAGGTCAGGCCGGCTTCGCTGGTCTGGCCGGTTTTGGCAATTTTGTCCACCAGCACGGCGGCGAGGAATACGCCGCCCAGTGCCGTCAGTTGTTCCTGAATCGGGCTCATAGGGCCTGGCCCTTGCTCGTCCACGGCTCGGCGACTTCAATTACGCCGCCGCCGAGGCAGATTTCGCCGTCGTAAAACACTACCGATTGGCCTGGCGTGACCGCGCGTTGCGGGTCATCGAAGGTTGCGCGGTAGCCGGTGGCGGTCTTTTCCAGCGTGCAAGACTGGTCGCTCTGGCGATAACGCACTTTGGCGGTCAGCTTGCGCGGCTGGCTCAGGTCGATCGGGTTGACCCAGTAGATGTCCGAAGCGAGCAGGGCGCGGGAGAACAGCCACGGGTGATCATTGCCCTGACCGACGATCAGCTCGTTGTGCTCCAGATCCTTGATCAGCACGTACCACGGCTCGTCGCTGGCGTCTTTCAGGCCGCCGATGCCGAGGCCCTGGCGCTGGCCGATGGTGTGGTACATCAAGCCGTGGTGACGGCCGATGATCTCGCCTTCGGTCGTCTTGATCTCGCCCGGTTGCGCCGGCAGGTACTGCTTGAGGAAGTCGCTGAAGCGGCGTTCGCCAATGAAGCAGATCCCGGTGGAATCCTTTTTCTTCGCGGTCGCCAGTTCGTATTTTTCGGCGATAGCGCGCACTTGCGGTTTTTCCAGCTCGCCCACCGGGAACAGGGTCTTGGCGATCTGTTCACCGCCGACGGCGTGCAGGAAGTAGCTCTGGTCTTTGTTCGGGTCGAGGCCCTTGAGCAGTTCGGTGCGGCCATCGATGTCGCGGCGACGCACGTAGTGACCGGTGGCGATCAGGTCGGCGCCGAGCATCATGGCGTAGTCGAGGAACGCCTTGAACTTGATCTCGCGGTTGCACAGGATGTCCGGGTTCGGCGTGCGCCCGGCCTTGTATTCGGCCAGGAAGTGCTCGAACACGTTATCCCAGTACTCGGCGGCGAAGTTGGCGGTGTGCAGCTTGATGCCAATCTTGTCGCACACGGCCTGGGCGTCCGCCAGGTCGTCCATGGCGGTGCAGTATTCCGTTCCATCGTCTTCTTCCCAGTTCTTCATGAACAGGCCTTCCACCTCATAACCCTGCTCGATCAGCAGGAGGGCGGAAACGGAAGAGTCCACGCCGCCGGACATGCCGACAATGACGCGCTTCTTTTGTGTGTCAGAAGGGGCTGGATCACGCATAGGGATTCAATGAGTGTCTTGAAAAAGGACGCGATTCTAGCAGGCTGAAGCGCACAAGGCTAAAGAGAAGGACGGATCAATTCGAGGTCGAAGTGATTGCCGGCCAGGTAGTCGTCGATGCAACGGATGATCAACTCGCTGCGCCAGTTGTCGCGCTGCTCGATTAATTCGTCACGGGTCAACCACTTGGCGCCGACGATGCCATCGTCCAGTTGATAATCCGGGTGGTGTTGCAGCGGTTTGGCGATGAAGCAGACCCGTTGGTAGGTCACGCCATTGCTCGGGGCCGTGTACAGATAAATGCCCAGTACGCCGGTGGGTTCGACGTCCCAGCCGGTTTCTTCGAGGGTTTCACGGGCTGCGGCTTCGGTCAGGGTTTCGTTCGGGTCGAGATGACCGGCGGGCTGATTGAGCACCACGCGCCCGTGCTTGAGTTCTTCGACCATCAGGAAACGGCCGTTGTCTTCGACGATGGTAGCGACGGTGATGTGGGGTTGCCAGTCCATGAAAGTTCCTTGGTCTGTAAGTTGAAGTCCGATCTCTGTGGGAACTGGCCTGCCGGCGATTGCGGTGGGTCAGTTATCATCAATGTCGACTGATAAGCCGCCATCGCCGGCAGGCCGGCTCCCACAGGGGTTATTGGAAACAGAAACCCCGGCACTGGGCCGGGGCTTCTTTGCTTCCTTACAACCTTAAACCAACGCTGCAACCGCTGCGTTGAAAGTTGCGCTAGGACGCATGGCCTTGCTGATCAGCTCGGCGTCGGCGTGGTAGTAACCGCCGATGTCCACTGGCTTGCCCTGAACGGCGTTGAGTTCGGCAACGATGGTTGCCTCGTTCTCGGTCAGGGTCTTGGCCAGGGTCGCGAACTGCGCTTGCAGTGCAGCGTCTTCGGTCTGGGCGGCCAGGGCTTGAGCCCAGTACAGCGCCAGGTAGAAGTGGCTGCCGCGGTTGTCGATGTTGCCGACTTTGCGCGATGGCGACTTGTTGTTGTCCAGGAACTGGCCGGTGGCCTGATCCAGGGTCTTGGCCAGAACCAGCGCCTTCGGATTGTTGTAGGTCACGCCCAGGTGTTCCAGGGACGCGGCCAGGGCCAGGAATTCACCCAGCGAATCCCAGCGCAGGAAGTTCTCTTCCAACAGCTGCTGAACATGCTTCGGAGCCGAACCGCCGGCGCCAGTTTCGAACAGGCCACCGCCATTCATCAGCGGCACGATCGATAGCATCTTGGCGCTGGTGCCCAGTTCCATGATCGGGAACAGGTCGGTCAGGTAGTCGCGCAGTACGTTGCCGGTCACCGAGATGGTGTCCTTGCCTTCGCGGGTGCGCTGCAGGGTGTACTTCATGGCCTCGACTGGCGCCATGATCTGGATGTCCAGACCGGCAGTGTCGTGATCCTTCAGGTAAGCCTGAACTTTCTCGATCACCACGCCGTCGTGGGCGCGCATTGGGTCCAGCCAGAAAATCGCTGGCGTGCTGCTGGCGCGAGCACGGTTGACGGCCAGTTTGACCCAATCCTGAATCGGCGCGTCTTTGGTCTGGCACATGCGGAAGATGTCGCCGGCTTCAACCGACTGCTCCAGCAGCAAGGTGCCGTTGGTGTCGGTCACGCGGACAACACCGTTGGTCTTGATCTGGAAAGTCTTGTCGTGGGAACCGTACTCTTCGGCTTTTTTCGCCATCAGGCCAACGTTCGGCACGCTGCCCATGGTGGTTGGGTCGAAGGCTCCGTTTACCTTGCAGTCTTCGATCACTGCCTGGTAGATGGTCGCGTAGCAGCGATCCGGGATCACCGCCTTGGTGTCGTGCAACTGGCCGTCGGTGCCCCACATCTTGCCGGAGTCACGGATCATGGCCGGCATCGAGGCGTCGACGATGACGTCGCTCGGCACGTGCAGGTTGGTGATGCCTTTGTCGGAGTTGACCATCGCCAGGGAAGGGCGAACGGCGTAGACCGCTTGAATGTCAGCTTCGATGGCGGCTTGTTGCTCGGCCGGCAGGGCCTTGATGCGAGCGTACAGGTCGCCGATGCCGTTGTTCAGGTTGAAGCCGATCTGAGCCAGCACATCAGCGTGCTTGGTCAGTGCGTCTTTATAGAACTCGGCAACGATCTGGCCGAACATGATCGGGTCGGAGACCTTCATCATGGTCGCTTTCAGGTGAACCGACAGCAGCACGCCCTGGGCCTTGGCGCTTTCGATTTCAGCGGCGATGAAAGCGCGCAGAGCATTTTTGCTCATGACGGCGCAATCGAGGATCTCGCCAGCCTGAACGCTGGTTTTTTCTTTCAGGACGGTGGTGGTGCCGTCTTGAGCGATCAGCTCGATCTTCACGGCGCCAGCGGCGTCGATCAGGGCGGCTTTTTCGCTGCCGTAGAAATCGCCGGTGCTCATGTGCGCGACGTGGGACTTGGAGTCCGCAGCCCAGGCGCCCATTTTGTGCGGGTGCTTGCGAGCGTAGTTCTTGACCGATAGCGGAGCGCGACGGTCGGAGTTGCCTTCACGCAGAACCGGGTTTACCGCGCTGCCCTTGACCTTGTCATAGCGCGACTTGACTTCTTTGTCGGCGTCGCTGGTCACGGTTTCCGGGTAGTCCGGCAGGGCGTAGCCCTGGGCTTGCAGTTCTTTGATCGCGGCTTGCAGTTGCGGAACCGAGGCGCTGATGTTTGGCAGCTTGATGATGTTGGCTTCAGGCGTAACGGCCAGGGCGCCCAGTTCGGCGAGGTGGTCGGCTACGGCTTTGTCGCCCAGTTGCTCGGGGAAGCTGGCCAGGATGCGCCCTGCAAGAGAGATATCGCGGGTTTCAACGGCGATATCAGCCGAGGCGGTGAACGCCTCTACGATAGGCAACAGTGAATAGGTGGCGAGGGCTGGGGCTTCGTCGGTGAAGGTATAGATGATCTTCGAGCGGGTGGGCATATTCGGATTAACTCTCTCTTCTTTGCTAAAGCGTGCGCAGAAACTCGAGGGGCGCCGGGTAAGCGCGTTCGTTCAAAGTCATCCATGAGCCGAATATCGAGATTTCGTTGCTGTGATGTTGGGTGCATCAGTAGGGCGTCAAGCAGCCGGTCTGCGGTAACAGGCCGGCCTGTCGGGCTGAAAGTCTCGTCATAGAGCCTTTCAGTCGTCGTGACCCTTTGGTCAGCGCCGGCATTATACATAGGTAGCTGGCAATCTGCCGATGGTTCATACGCAACGATTCTCGTCCATTGGTCTAAAGGTCGCAGGGGCGAGTGCGGCAAGATGTCATTCGTCGTGCTTGATTTTGGCGCTTTTCCCTTAGCTTTCAGGCTTGTAGCGCGCCAGTTGCAGGGCTTTGCGGCATATGGACAGAACATAGGGTTTGCGCGTTGATTTAACTGGGTTACGCTCGAACCAAGCCAGATGTTCAATCCAATCAATGGAGTTCAGCATGGGTTACAAGAAGATTCAGGTTCCAGCCGTCGGCGACAAAATCACCGTCAATGCAGACCATTCTCTCAATGTTCCTAATAACCCGATCATCCCCTTCATCGAAGGTGACGGCATTGGTGTCGACATCAGTCCGGTCATGATCAAGGTTGTCGATGCTGCTGTGAAAAAGGCTTACGGCGGCGAGCGCAAGATTTCCTGGATGGAAGTGTACGCCGGGGAAAAAGCGACTCAGGTTTACGATCAGGACACCTGGCTGCCTCAGGAAACCCTGGACGCGGTCAAGGATTACGTGGTTTCCATCAAGGGCCCGTTGACCACGCCGGTCGGCGGCGGTATCCGTTCCCTCAACGTAGCGCTGCGCCAGCAACTCGACCTGTACGTCTGCCTGCGTCCGGTACGCTGGTTTGAAGGCGTGCCGAGCCCGGTCAAGAAGCCAGGCGACGTCGACATGACGATCTTCCGCGAGAACTCCGAAGACATCTACGCCGGTATCGAATGGAAGGCTGGTACGCCGGAAGCCACCAAGGTCATCAAATTCCTTAAAGAAGAAATGGGCGTTACCAAGATCCGTTTCGACGAAAACTGCGGTATCGGCGTCAAACCGGTTTCCCTGCAAGGCACCAAGCGTCTGGCGCGCAAGGCCCTGCAATATGTGGTCGACAACGATCGCGATTCGCTGACCATCGTGCACAAAGGCAACATCATGAAGTTCACCGAAGGTGCCTTCAAGGAATGGGCCTACGAAGTGGCGGCTGAAGAGTTCGGCGCGACCCTGCTTGACGGTGGTCCGTGGATGCAGTTCAAGAACCCGAAGACCGGCAAGAACGTTGTCGTCAAGGACGCCATCGCCGACGCCATGCTCCAGCAGATCCTGCTGCGTCCGGCCGAGTACGATGTGATCGCAACCCTGAACCTCAACGGCGACTACCTCTCCGACGCCCTGGCGGCGGAAGTGGGCGGTATCGGTATTGCGCCAGGTGCCAACCTGTCCGACACCGTTGCGATGTTCGAAGCCACCCACGGTACGGCGCCGAAGTACGCAGGCAAGGACCAGGTGAACCCGGGTTCGTTGATCCTGTCCGCTGAAATGATGTTGCGCCACATGGGCTGGACGGAAGCGGCTGACCTGATCATCAAGGGCACCAACGGCGCGATCTCCGCGAAGACCGTGACCTATGATTTCGAGCGCTTGATGGATGGTGCCAAGCTGGTGTCTTCCTCCGGCTTCGGTGATGCGCTGATCTCGCACATGTAAGAAAACGCAGGCACACAAAAACCGCCTGATTCAAGACGTTGAGTCAGGCGGTTTTTTATGACTGGATGACGGTGTGGTCTCAGGCCGTCACGGTCTGTTGCGTGGAAGGTGTCTCCGTTTTCGAAGCATCTACAGGGTTGCCGATCTCGACGGCATGCAGGCCCTTCGGCCCCTGGATGATTTCGAAGACGACCGCTTGCCCGGCTTTCAGGGTTTTATAACCTTCCATTTTAATGGCCGAGTAGTGGGCAAACAGATCTTCTGTCTTGCCTTCCTCGTTGATGAAACCGTAACCCTTGGCGTTGTTGAACCATTTCACCTTGCCGACAGCCATACCCAACTCCCTCTGCAACAGACTCCATCACTGGAGTATCATCCAGTTCATCCGCAGTCACTTCTTCGAAAAAAGTTGACTCCGCGGACCTTTTTTACCCACTGTGGGCTCTATTGGTTGTAACACCGTTTTGCCGATAGTCAAGGTGACCAGGCAGTCGGAGTTGAAATCGTCCAGGATCGCCCCCACCACTGTATTTGCACAACTGACGAACCTTTCTTTCCATGCATGCAATCAGCCAGATTCGACTAACATTCAATCAGGATCGCCCGACTCTCCAGAAAGATCGCCCGGAGGAACACGACGACGATTCAGCAGGCATTGCTGTCCAGGAGGCCAAGCCTGCTTTACAGGCGCCGCCGATGTACAAGGTGGTTTTGTTTAATGATGACTACACACCGATGGATTTCGTCGTCGAAGTGCTCGAGGTGTTTTTTAACCTGAATCGCGAGCTGGCGACCAAGGTCATGCTGGCCGTCCATACAGAAGGACGGGCAGTATGTGGAGTGTTTACCCGCGACATCGCCGAGACCAAGGCCATGCAGGTCAACCAGTACGCCAGGGAAAGCCAGCATCCGCTACTCTGTGAAATCGAGAAGGACGGTTAATCGCCGGACACTTGGGTATGAGGTGAAGCTATGTTAAACCGCGAGCTCGAAGTCACCCTCAATCTTGCCTTCAAGGAGGCTCGTTCGAAGCGTCATGAATTCATGACCGTCGAACACCTTCTGCTGGCCCTATTGGACAATGAGGCTGCCGCCACCGTTTTACGTGCGTGCGGCGCAAACCTCGACAAACTCAAGCATGACCTGCAGGAGTTCATCGACTCCACCACGCCATTGATCCCCGTTCATGACGAGGATCGCGAAACCCAGCCAACCCTGGGCTTCCAGCGTGTACTGCAACGTGCTGTGTTTCACGTACAGAGCTCGGGCAAGCGCGAAGTGACTGGCGCTAACGTGCTGGTCGCGATCTTCAGTGAGCAAGAGAGCCAGGCAGTGTTCCTGCTGAAACAGCAGAGCGTTGCGCGCATCGATGTCGTCAACTACATCGCCCACGGCATCTCCAAGGTGCCAGGGCACGGCGATCACTCTGAAGGTGAGCAAGATATGCAGGACGACGAGGGCAGTGAGTCTTCTTCTTCAGGCAATCCACTGGATGCTTATGCCAGCAACCTTAATGAGCTTGCACGCCAGGGTCGTATCGATCCGTTGGTAGGGCGTGAGCTGGAAGTCGAGCGCGTCGCCCAGATCCTGGCGCGTCGTCGCAAAAACAATCCATTGCTGGTGGGCGAGGCGGGCGTGGGTAAAACCGCAATTGCCGAAGGCCTGGCCAAGCGTATTGTCGACAACCAGGTGCCGGACCTGCTGGCCAACAGCGTGGTTTACTCCCTCGATCTGGGTGCCTTGCTGGCCGGGACCAAATATCGCGGCGATTTCGAGAAGCGCTTCAAGGCGTTGCTCAATGAACTGAAAAAACGTCCGCAGGCGATCCTGTTCATCGACGAAATCCACACCATCATCGGTGCGGGTGCTGCGTCGGGTGGCGTCATGGATGCCTCGAACCTGCTCAAGCCACTGCTGTCGTCCGGTGATATCCGTTGCATCGGCTCGACTACCTTCCAGGAATTCCGCGGGATCTTCGAGAAGGACCGTGCTTTGGCCCGGCGTTTCCAGAAAGTCGATGTGTCGGAACCTTCCGTGGAAGACACCATTGGAATTCTGCGCGGCCTGAAGGGTCGTTTCGAGACCCATCACAATATCGAATACAGTGATGAAGCCCTGCGCGCAGCTGCCGAACTGGCCTCGCGTTACATCAATGACCGTCACATGCCGGACAAGGCCATCGACGTCATCGACGAAGCGGGTGCCTACCAGCGCCTGCAACCGGTCGAGAAGCGTGTAAAGCGCATTGAAGTGCCGCAAGTCGAGGACATCGTCGCGAAAATCGCGCGGATTCCGCCAAAGCACGTCACCAGTTCCGACAAAGAACTGCTGCGTAACCTTGAGCGTGATTTGAAGCTGACGGTGTTTGGTCAGGATGCCGCGATCGACTCGTTGGCGACTGCGATCAAGCTGTCCCGCGCCGGCCTCAAGTCGCCTGACAAGCCTGTCGGTTCGTTCCTGTTCGCCGGGCCTACCGGTGTCGGTAAAACCGAAGCGGCGCGTCAGTTGGCCAAGGCGTTGGGCGTTGAGCTGGTTCGTTTCGACATGTCCGAGTATATGGAGCGCCACACCGTATCGCGTCTGATCGGTGCGCCTCCAGGCTATGTCGGGTTCGATCAGGGCGGTCTGCTGACCGAAGCCATCACCAAGCAACCACACTGCGTGTTGCTGCTCGATGAAATCGAGAAGGCGCATCCGGAAGTCTTCAACCTGCTGTTGCAGGTCATGGACCACGGTACGCTGACCGACAACAACGGACGCAAGGCGGACTTCCGTAACGTGATCGTCATCATGACGACCAACGCCGGGGCCGAAACCGCAGCGCGTGCTTCGATCGGTTTCACCCATCAGGACCACTCGTCCGATGCGATGGAAGTGATCAAGAAGAGCTTCACGCCCGAGTTCCGCAACCGTCTGGACACCATCATCCAGTTTGGTCGCCTCAGTCATGAGGTCATCAAGAGCGTGGTGGACAAGTTCCTCACCGAGCTTCAGGCGCAGCTGGAAGACAAGCGTGTGTTGCTGGAAGTCACCGATGCGGCTCGCAGCTGGCTGGCAGCCGGCGGTTACGACTCGGCAATGGGTGCTCGACCTATGGCGCGCCTGATCCAGGACAAGATCAAGCGTCCACTGGCGGAGGAGATTCTCTTTGGTGAGTTGGCCGAACATGGCGGTGTAGTGCACATCGACATCAAGGACGGCGAACTGACCTTCGAGTTCGAGACCACGGCTGAAATGGCCTGACGTTAAACCGCAGTACAGCAAAAAGGCGCCGGTTGGCGCCTTTTTGCTGTCTGTCATAATCACCGGCAGTGCGCGGTCGCTAAATCGCAGGCAAACAAAAACGCCCGGCAATTATGCCGGGCGTTTTGTATTGACTTGATTAGCGAGCGCGGTAAGTGATGCGCCCTTTGCTCAAGTCATAGGGCGTCAGTTCGACGCGCACTTTGTCACCGGTAAGAATACGAATGTAGTTCTTGCGCATCTTGCCGGAAATATGCGCGGTTACGACGTGCCCATTTTCCAACTCCACGCGAAACATGGTGTTGGGCAGGGTGTCGACGACAGTGCCTTCCATTTCGAAGCTGTCTTCTTTCGACATGCAGTAAAGCCCTCGGTGTCCAGTGAATGGCCCGGTGCAACTGCGCCAGGCAAAAGCGGCGTGCATTGTGCCCGAAAAGTGGAGGTCAAGCCAAGGGGTTTAAGGGTGTGCTCTAGTTCAGAACGACCCAGCGCTGGTTAACCAGCAGCTCTATGGGACGATATTGGGTCTTGTAACTCATTTTTTTGCAGTTCTTGATCCAGTAGCCCAGGTACACCGCGTCCAGCCCCAGGCGTCGGGCTTCGGCGATTTGCCAGAGGATGGCGTAACGCCCCAGGCTGCGGCGCTCTTCGGCGGGTTCATAGAAGGTGTAGACCGCCGACAGACCGTTGGGCAGAAGGTCGGTGACGGCGATCGCCAGCAACCGTCCGTCGAGACGGAATTCATAGAACCGTGAAAACGGCAGGTCGCGCACCAGAAACGTGGAAAACTGATCGCGACTGGGTGGGTACATGTCGCCGTCGGCATGCCGCTCTTCGATGTAGCGCTGATAAAGGTCGAAATACTCTTCGCTGAAACCTGGCTTGGCCGGACGCACCTGCAAGTCGGCGTTGCGCTTGAAAATACGTTTCTGCTGACGGTTAGGCGTGAATTGGGCTACAGGAATGCGCGCCGGTACGCACGCATTGCAGTTCTGGCAATGGGGGCGATACAAGTGGTCGCCACTGCGACGAAAGCCCATTTCCGACAGGTCTGCATAGACATGCACATCCATGGGCTGGCTAGGGTCCAGGAACAGGGTCGTGGCCTGCTCCTCAGGCAGATAGCTGCAAGAGTGGGGCTGAGTGGCATAGAACTTCAAACGCGCCAACTCGGTCATGATCAACCCTCGGGATAATGCTTTCGATTAAGTGTAAGCCACGCGCGCAAAAGTCGCTCAGCAAACCCAGGTTGCGCGGCTGGGTTGATCCAGATATTGCGACAGATAGCCAGCAAACGCGCTGCGCGGGATCGCCCGGGCGCCCAGGCTGTGCAGATGGTCGGTGGGCATCTGGCAGTCGATCAGGACAAAGCCTGAGTCTTTCAAATGTCGCACCAGTGTGGCAAAGCCATATTTGGATGCGTTGTCGGCGCGACTGAACATGGATTCGCCGAAAAACAGCCGCCCCATCGCCAGGCCATACAGCCCGCCGACGAGCGTGCCCTGATCCCAGACCTCCACCGAATGCGCGTAACCGCGTTTGTGCAGTTGCAGGTAGGCGTCCTGCATGGCACCGGTAATCCAGGTGCCGTCGGCGTACTCCCGAGGCGCGGCGCAGGCGCCGATGACCGCGGCAAAATCCTGATCGAAGGTCACTTGATAGCGTTGCTGGCGCAGCAATTTGCGCAGGCTGCGGGATACGTGCAGTTCGTCGGGAAACAGCACGGTGCGCGGGTCTGGCGACCACCAGAGGATCGGCTGGCCTTCGGAGAACCATGGAAAGCAACCGTGGCGGTAGGCCTGAATCAACCGATCGGCAGACAGGTCGCCGCCGGCGGCCAACAAGCCGTTGGGGTCGCGCATGGCTTTTTCCAGCGGCGGGAAAGTCAGGGAGTTGCGTTGTAACCAAGTCAGCATGGCGTCCGGGCTTACAGAAGGGGAGGGCGGTGGCGAGCTTGAGGCTCGCCACTCAGTGTGCCGTTAAACGGCGGGAATGTCGTCGAGGTATTTTTCCGCATCGAGGGCCGCCATGCAGCCAGCCCCGGCGGAGGTGACTGCCTGGCGATAGACGTGATCGGCCACGTCGCCGGCCGCAAACACGCCTTCGATGGCAGTTGCGGTGGCATCACCTTCGCTGCCGCCCTTGACCAGCAGGTAGCCGTCGCGCATTTCCAGTTGGCCGACGAACAGGTCGGTATTGGGTTTGTGGCCGATAGCGATGAACACGCCAGAAACCGCCAGTTCCTTGAGTTCGCCGGTATGGCTGTCGCGCAGGCGGGCGCCGGTCACGCCGCTCGCATCACCCAGCACTTCATCCAGATTCTGGTTCCAGTGCAGGCGGATGTTGCCATTGGCGGCTTTCTCGAACAGTTTGTCCTGAAGGATTTTCTCTGAGCGCAGCTTGTCGCGACGATGAATCAGGTGCACTTCGCTGGCGATGTTCGACAGGTACAAGGCTTCCTCAACGGCCGTGTTGCCGCCGCCGACCACGGCAACCACTTGCTTGCGATAGAAGAATCCATCGCAGGTCGCGCAGGCCGAAACCCCTTTGCCGGCAAATGTTTCTTCCGATGGCAGGCCCAGGTATTGCGCGGAAGCGCCGGTGGCGATAATCAGTGCGTCGCACGTGTAAGTGCCGCTGTCGCCGGTCAACTCGAACGGGCGCTGTTGCAACTTGGCCGTATGGATGTGGTCGTAGACGATCTGTGTGTCAAAGCGTTCGGCGTGTTTTTGCATGCGTTCCATGAGGACCGGGCCGGTGAGACCTTCGACATCACCTGGCCAGTTATCGACTTCGACGGTGGTGGTGAGCTGGCCACCTGCCTGTATGCCGGTAATGACAACGGGTTTGAGGTTGGCGCGGGCGGCATACACGGCTGCGCTGTAACCGGCGGGGCCGGAACCCAGAATGATCAGGCGGTGATGTTGCGCTGCGCTCATAAAAACACCTCATAAGCCTTTGTCACAAAAGAGAATGCATGCTCAAATTGAGTCGCATGTAGTGTGCTTTTGACTATGCTGCATACAAGTGTTGCAAGCATGGCATCGGACGAGCAAACCCGTACAATGCCTGGCTGTAACCGTGTTTGTAACAAAATAAGCAATGCGCTTCGTGTTTATAAAAACCGGGGCGCAGTGTTAAAAGTAGTACCAGTTACGCCGGTTAACTTTTTTACCTGCCTGGATTGGGCAGTTTTTTACCGTTTTTTAAAGACATTCATCAGATGGACGCGCCTTGGGCGCAGGAAAAGTAGCGTTTTGAAGAAATCCACCGAAGCACCCAAAACAGTCGTTCCGCTCTGGCGTCAGCATTTGCACTACCGCCTCAAGGAAGGTGCATTGATCGCCATCGGTGCCTTGTGCCTGTTCCTGATGATGGCCTTGCTGACCTATGGCAAGGACGATCCGGGCTGGAGTCACAACAGCAAGATCGACGACGTGCAGAACTTCGGCGGCCCGGCAGGCTCCTACAGCGCCGATATTCTGTTCATGGTGTTGGGTTACTTCGCCTATATCTTCCCGTTGTTGCTGGCGATCAAGGCTTACCAGATCTTCCGTCAGCGCCACGAGCCGTGGCAGTGGAGCGGCTGGCTGTTTTCCTGGCGTTTGATTGGCCTGGTGTTCCTGGTGCTGTCCGGCGCTGCGCTGGCGCATATCCATTTCCATGCCGCCACCGGCCTTCCGGCGGGCGCTGGTGGTGCGCTGGGCGAAAGCCTTGGCGACCTGGCCAAAAACGCGCTGAACATTCAGGGCAGCACGTTGCTGTTCATCGCTCTGTTCCTGTTCGGCTTGACCGTATTCACCGACCTGTCGTGGTTCAAGGTGATGGACATCACCGGCAAGATCACCCTCGACCTGTTCGAACTGTTCCAGGGCGCCGCCAATCGCTGGTGGGCGGCCCGTAACGAGCGCAAGCAACTGGTCGCGCAATTGCGTGAAGTCGACGACCGTGTCCACGACGTGGTCGCGCCGACCGTCACCGACAAACGCGAGCAGGCCAAGGTCAAGGAGCGCCTGATCGAGCGCGAGCAGGCCCTGAGCAAGCACATGTCCGAGCGTGAGAAGCAGGTGCCGCCTGTTATTGCACCGGCGCCGGTCAAGCCCGCCGCACCGAGCAAGCGTGTCGAAAAAGAGAAACAGGCACCGCTGTTCGTCGACAGCGCCGTGGAAGGCACCTTGCCACCGATCTCGATTCTCGACCCGGCGGAAAAGAAACAACTCAATTATTCGCCTGAATCCCTGGCTGCGGTTGGCCACCTGCTGGAAATCAAGCTCAAGGAATTCGGCGTAGAAGTCGCCGTGGATTCGATCCATCCGGGCCCGGTGATTACCCGTTACGAAATTCAGCCTGCCGCGGGCGTGAAAGTCAGCCGAATCGCCAACCTGGCCAAAGACCTGGCGCGTTCCCTGGCCGTGACCAGTGTGCGGGTGGTGGAAGTGATTCCGGGCAAGACCACGGTCGGTATCGAAATTCCGAACGAAGACCGGCAGATCGTGCGTTTCTCCGAGGTGCTGTCGACTCCCGAGTACGACAACTTCAAATCGCCGGTCACCCTGGCCCTGGGTCACGACATCGGTGGCAAGCCGGTCATCACCGACCTGGCGAAGATGCCGCACCTGCTGGTAGCCGGTACAACCGGTTCCGGTAAGTCGGTGGGTGTGAACGCGATGATCCTGTCGATCCTGTTCAAGTCCGGCCCGGAAGACGCCAAGCTGATCATGATCGACCCGAAAATGCTTGAACTGTCGATCTACGAAGGCATTCCGCACCTGCTGTGTCCGGTGGTTACCGACATGAAGGACGCCGCCAACGCCCTGCGCTGGAGCGTTGCCGAGATGGAGCGCCGCTACAAGCTGATGGCGAAGATGGGCGTGCGAAATCTGTCGGGTTTCAACGCCAAGGTCAAGGAAGCCCAGGACGCCGGCGAGCCGTTGAGCGATCCGCTGTACAAGCGCGAAAGCATCCACGACGAAGCGCCACTGCTGCAAAAGCTGCCGACCATTGTGGTGGTCGTCGACGAATTCGCCGACATGATGATGATCGTGGGCAAGAAGGTTGAAGAACTGATCGCCCGTATCGCCCAGAAGGCCCGTGCTGCCGGTATCCACTTGATCCTCGCGACCCAGCGTCCGTCGGTTGACGTGATCACCGGTCTGATCAAGGCCAACATCCCGACGCGCATGGCGTTCCAGGTATCGAGCAAGATCGACTCGCGGACCATCATCGACCAGGGCGGCGCCGAGCAACTGCTTGGTCACGGTGACATGCTGTACATGCCGCCGGGCACCAGCCTGCCGATCCGTGTCCACGGTGCGTTCGTTTCCGATGATGAGGTACACCGGGTGGTCGAAGCCTGGAAACTGCGCGGTGCGCCTGAGTACAACGACGACATCCTTAACGGTGTCGAAGAGGCGGGCAGTGGCTTTGAAGGCAGCAGTGGCGGCGGCGACGGCGATGATCCCGAGGCTGACGCGCTGTACGATGAGGCGGTGCAGTTCGTTCTGGAAAGCCGCCGCGCTTCCATTTCCGCGGTTCAGCGCAAGCTGAAAATCGGCTACAACCGCGCCGCGCGCATGATCGAAGCCATGGAAATGGCCGGGGTCGTGACGTCCATGAATACCAACGGTTCGCGTGAAGTCCTGGCCCCAACGCCGGCGCGCGACTGAGCTGATATGAAAGGGGGGGCGTCCTGAGGCGCCACCCGCACTCCCACGAATGTAATGAGGACTCCCATGCGTCTGATCCGCATGCTGTTGCTGCCGGTACTGGCTTTGACCACGCTCTCGGCCCACGCCGATGACAAGGACGTGGCGCGTCTGACCCAACTGCTGGAAAAATCCCAGACCCTGAGCGCACGTTTCTCGCAACTGACCCTCGATGGCACTGGCACTCAGTTGCAGGAAACAGCTGGCGAGATGTCGTTGCAGCGTCCGGGCCTGTTCTACTGGCACACCAATGCTCCTGCCGAGCAGACCATGGTTTCCGACGGCAAGAAAGTCACCTTGTGGGACCCGGACCTGGAGCAGGCCACCATCAAGAACCTCGACCAGCGTCTGACCCAGACGCCGGCGTTGCTGTTGTCCGGTGACGTGTCCAAGATCAGCGAAAGTTTCGACATCAGCGCCAAGGAAGCCGGTGGCGTGATCGACTTCACCTTGAAGCCCAAGACCAAGGACACCTTGTTCGACAGCCTGCGCCTGTCGTTCCGCAACGGTCTGGTCAATGACATGCAGCTGATCGACAGCGTCGGCCAGCGCACCAATATCCTGTTCACCGGGGTGAAGGCCAATGAGCCGATCCCGGCTTCCAAGTTCAAGTTCGACATCCCCAAGGGTGCGGACGTGATCCAGGAGTAACACGCACAACCCTGTAGGAGCGAGCCTGCTCGCGATGGAGTCCGGTCAGTGCGCATTGATATCGAATGCAGTACCGCTATCGCTAGCAGGCTAGCTCCCACAGGGATCTGCGGTGTTCAAATCTTGCAGTGAGGTTTCACCCGATACCATGGATCTGTTCCGCAGCACCCCAATCGCCCAACCCTTGGCCGCCCGCCTGCGTGCGACCAATCTGGACGAGTACGTCGGTCAGGAGCACGTGCTCGCTCGCGGCAAGCCTTTGCGCGAGGCACTGGAGCAGGGTGCCCTGCATTCGATGATTTTCTGGGGACCGCCGGGCGTGGGCAAAACCACCCTGGCGCGATTGCTGGCGGAAGTCTCGGAAGCGCATTTCGAAACGGTGTCGGCGGTCCTGGCCGGGGTCAAGGAGATCCGTCAGTCGGTGGAAATCGCCAAGCAGCAGGCCGCGCAGTACGGTCGGCGCACGATTCTGTTCGTCGACGAAGTGCACCGCTTCAACAAGTCGCAGCAGGATGCATTCCTGCCTTACGTTGAAGACGGTACGCTGATTTTCATTGGTGCGACCACCGAAAACCCCTCGTTCGAACTCAATAACGCCTTGCTCTCCCGTGCGCGGGTCTATGTGCTGAAAAGCCTCGACGAAGCCGCACTGCGCAAACTGGTGCACCGTGCGCTGACCGAAGAACGCGGCCTGGGCAAGCGCAACCTGACCCTCAGTGATGAAGGCTTCCAGATGCTGCTGTCGGCCGCCGATGGCGATGGCCGGCGCTTGCTCAATCTGCTGGAAAACGCCTCGGACCTGGCGGAAGACAACAGCGAAATCGGCACCGACCTGCTGCAAAGCCTGCTCGGCGATACCCGTCGGCGTTTCGACAAGGGTGGCGAGGCGTTCTACGATCAGATCTCCGCACTGCACAAATCGGTGCGCGGCTCCAACCCCGACGGCGCGTTGTACTGGTTTGCGCGAATGATCGACGGCGGTTGCGATCCGTTGTACCTGGCCCGGCGCGTGGTGCGCATGGCCAGCGAAGACATCGGCAACGCCGACCCGCGTGCGTTGAGCCTATGTCTGGCAGCGTGGGAAGTGCAGGAGCGCCTCGGCAGCCCCGAAGGCGAGTTGGCGGTGGCCCAGGCCATCACCTATCTGGCCTGCGCGCCGAAAAGCAACGCGGTGTACATGGGCTTCAAGACCGCACTGCGCGCCGCCGCCGAACATGGTTCGCTGGAAGTGCCGCTGCACCTGCGCAACGCGCCGACCAAGCTGATGAAGCAGCTGGGCTACGGCGACGAATACCGTTATGCCCACGACGAACCTGATGCCTACGCCGCCGGGGAAGACTATTTCCCGGAAGAACTCGACCCGATCCCGTTCTATCAACCGGTGCCCCGTGGCCTGGAGTTAAAGATCGGCGAAAAGCTCAACCACCTGGCAAAACTCGACCGTTTAAGCCCGAGGCAGCGGAGAAAATAGTGCTTCCATTGATTGTTGCGGTTTCTGTCGGCGGGATGGCCGGCACCTTGTTGCGCTTCGCCACCGGCAACTGGATCAACGCTAATTGGCCGCGGCACTTCTATACCGCGACGCTGGCCGTTAATATCGTCGGCTGTTTGCTGATCGGCGTTCTTTACGGTCTGTTTTTACTGCGCCCGGAAGTGCCCATTGAGGTACGCGCCGGGTTGATCGTTGGCTTCCTTGGGGGACTGACGACTTTTTCATCTTTTTCACTGGATACCGTGCGCCTGCTGGAAAGCGGGCAGGTGCCGCTGGCCCTGGGCTATGCTGCCATCAGCGTATTCGGCGGGCTGCTCGCCACTTGGGCCGGCCTGTCCCTGACCAAACTTTGATAACGAGAGACCGACATGCTCGATTCCAAACTGTTACGTAGCAACCTTCAGGACGTAGCGGATCGCCTCGCATCCCGTGGCTTTGCCCTGGATGTCGCGCGCATTGAAGCGCTGGAAGAACAGCGCAAAACCGTTCAGACCCGCACCGAAGCCCTGCAGGCAGAACGCAACGCACGCTCCAAATCCATCGGTCAGGCCAAGCAACGTGGCGAAGACATCGCGCCTTTGATGGCCGACGTCGAGCGCATGGCGGGCGAATTGAGTGCCGGTAAAGTCGAACTGGACGCGATCCAGACCGAGCTGGATTCGATTGTACTTGGCATCCCCAACCTGCCGCACGAATCCGTACCCGTCGGCAAAGATGAAGACGACAACGTCGAAGTGCGTCGCTGGGGCACCCCGACCGCTTTCGATTTCCCGGTTCAGGACCACGTGGCCCTGGGCGAGAAGTTCGGTTGGCTGGATTTCGAAACCGCCGCCAAGCTGTCCGGCGCCCGTTTCGCCTTGCTGCGCGGTCCGATCGCCCGTATGCACCGCGCCCTGGCGCAGTTCATGATCAACCTGCACGTCACCGAACACGGCTACGAAGAGGCTTACACGCCTTATCTGGTTCAGGCTCCGGCGCTGCAAGGCACCGGCCAGTTGCCTAAGTTCGAAGAAGACCTGTTCAAGATCACCCGCGAAGGCGAAGCCGACCTGTACCTGATCCCGACCGCCGAAGTGTCGCTGACCAACATCGTGGCCGGCGAAATCGTCGATTCGAAACTGCTGCCGATCAAGTTCGTCGCCCACACCCCGTGCTTCCGCAGCGAAGCCGGTGCATCGGGCCGCGATACCCGCGGCATGATCCGCCAGCATCAATTCGACAAAGTCGAAATGGTACAGATCGTCGAGCCGTCGACCTCCATGGAAGCGCTGGAAGGCCTGACCGCCAACGCCGAGAAAGTCCTGCAACTGCTGGAGCTGCCGTACCGCACCATCGCGCTGTGCACCGGCGATATGGGCTTCGGCGCGGTCAAGACCTACGACCTGGAAGTGTGGATCCCGAGCCAGGACAAGTACCGCGAAATCTCGTCGTGCTCCAACTGTGGCGACTTCCAGGCCCGTCGCATGCAGGCGCGTTTCCGCAACCCGGAAACCGGCAAGCCTGAACTGGTGCACACCCTGAACGGTTCCGGCCTGGCGGTCGGTCGTACCCTGGTAGCGGTGCTGGAGAACTATCAGCAAGCCGACGGTTCGATCCGCGTACCTGAAGTGCTCAAGCCGTACATGGGTGGCCTCGAGGTTATCGGCTAAATGAACTATCTGCCGCTGTTCCATAACCTTCGCGGCAGTCGTGTGTTGGTCGTCGGCGGGGGGGAAATTGCCTTGCGCAAATCCCGTCTGCTGGCCGATGCCGGTGCGCTGCTGCGGGTGGTTGCACCTGAAATCGAAACGCAATTGCGCGAACTGGTAGCCGGCAGCGGTGGCGAGTGCCTGGTGCGTGGATATGCCGAAGCGGATCTCAATGGTTGCGGGCTGATCATTGCCGCCACTGACGACGAAGCGCTGAACGCACAAGTCTCCGCCGATGCCCATCGGCGTTGCGTGCCGGTCAACGTGGTCGACGCGCCTGCGCTGTGCAGCGTGATTTTCCCGGCGATCGTCGACCGTTCGCCGTTGATCATTGCGGTGTCTAGCGGCGGCGATGCGCCGGTGCTGGCGCGCTTGATCCGCGCCAAGATCGAAACCTGGATTCCTTCGACCTACGGCCAACTGGCTGGGCTGGCGGCGCGTTTTCGCCATCAGGTGAAAAAACTGTTCCCGGATGTGCAGCAGCGCCGCGCGTTCTGGGAAGAGGTTTTCCAGGGGCCAATTGCTGATCGTCAACTGGCGGGGCAGGGCGGTGAAGCCGAGCGTCTGCTGCAAGCGAAAATCAATGGCGAAGCGCCGGTAGCGACTGGCGAGGTGTATCTGGTGGGCGCAGGGCCGGGTGATCCGGATCTGCTGACCTTCCGCGCCTTGCGCCTGATGCAGCAAGCCGATGTGGTGCTGTACGATCGCTTGGTGGCACCGACGATTCTGGAGTTGTGCCGTCGCGACGCCGAGCGGGTTTATGTCGGCAAGCGTCGCGCTGATCACGCCGTGCCGCAGGATCAGATCAACCAGCAACTGGTGGATTTGGCCAAGCAAGGCAAGCGCGTGGTGCGGTTGAAGGGCGGTGATCCGTTCATCTTCGGCCGTGGCGGTGAAGAGATCGAGGAACTGGCGGCCCATGGCATCCCGTTCCAGGTGGTGCCGGGTATCACAGCGGCCAGTGGTTGCGCGGCCTATGCCGGGATTCCGCTGACTCATCGCGATTACGCGCAGTCGGTGCGCTTCATTACCGGTCACCTCAAGGATGGCTCCAGTGATCTGCCGTGGCCCGACCTGGTCGCACCGGCGCAGACCCTGGTGTTCTACATGGGGCTGGTGGGTTTGCCGATCATCTGTGAACAGTTGATCAAGCACGGTCGCGGCGCCGATACCCCGGCGGCACTGATCCAGCAGGGCACAACGGTCAATCAGCGGGTGTTCACCGGCACGTTGGCCGATTTACCTCGATTGGTGGCGGAGCATGAAGTGCATGCGCCGACCTTGGTGATCGTGGGTGAAGTGGTGCAACTGCGCGAGAAACTGGCGTGGTTTGAAGGGGCTCAGGGGCAGGTCTGAAAACCGAGTCGGCTCCATCGCTAGCAGGCTAGCTGCCACACTGGATTTGTGTCGTTTCACACATCCCCTGTGGGAGCTAGCTGCTAGCGATTGGGGCCTTGATACCTGCAAAAACCTCAGGCACTTTGCCAAGTCCCTTTGCCACTCAACCGCTCCCGATCATGGGGCGCGGTGAAGTCTTGCGTCGGACCCTTGGGCACGATACCGGTCGGGTTGATGGTCTTGTGGCTGCCGTAGTAGTGATGCTTGATGTGGGTGAAATCCACCGTCCCGGCAATCCCCGGCCACTGGTAAATTTCCCGCAACCAGTTCGACAGGTTCGGATAATCGGCAATGCGCCGCAGGTTGCACTTGAAGTGGCCGTAGTACACCGCGTCAAAACGAATCAGCGTGGTGAACAGGCGAATGTCCGCTTCGGTCAGGTATTCGCCGGTCAGGTAACGGTTGGCGTCCAGCACCTGCTCCAGATGATCCAGTTCGGCAAACACATCGTCGAACGCCTCTTCATAGGCCTGCTGTGACGTGGCGAAACCGGCGCGGTACACGCCGTTGTTCACTGCCGGGTAGATCCGCTCGTTCAGCGCATCGATCTCACTGCGCAGCGGGGCCGGGTAGAAGTCCAGGTCATTGCCGGTCAACTCATCGAAGGCGCTGTTGAACATGCGGATGATTTCCGCCGATTCATTGCTGACGATGCGCTGCTGCTGTTTGTCCCACAGCACTGGCACGGTGACGCGGCCAGTGTAGTCGGCGGTATCGGCGGTGTAGCGCTGGTGCATGAATTCGAAACCGTCGAGTTTGTCGCCGGTAGAGCCCAGCGTCTTGTCGAAAGTCCAGCCGTTTTCCAGCATCAGCCAACTGACCACCGACACATCGACCAGGCTTTCCAGGCCCTTGAGTTTGCGCAGGATCAACGTGCGATGGGCCCACGGACAGGCGAGGGACACGTAGAGGTGATAGCGACCAGGTTCGGCAGCAAAACCACCGACACCGCTCGGGCCGGGTTGGCCGTCAGCGGTGACCCAGTTGCGACGCTGCGCCTGCTCACGCTGGAACGCGCCGTCCTTGCTGCTTTCGTACCACTTGTCTTGCCAGCGACCTTCAACTAACAGACCCATGTTCGAGACTCCTCAACCGATAAGCGTTGGAGAGGAGTCTATTCCGATAGGTTCGATAAAAAAGCGCAAAGGTTGATAGGTTGTGATCGATTAAATCGATTTATTCCGAGCGTCCCAGTATTGCTGGGCGGTTTCGAACGCCCGCTCGCGAGTCTGGCCGAGGCCACGCAAGGCCAGCGCCATGGTGGAGATCAGGGCCATTTGCGGGTAGCTGTCGACCACATCGCCACGCCAGACGGCTTTCAGATGTTCTGGCTCAAGTGATGCCGGTTTGACGTGGCGCTGGCTCGACAGTTGCGGCCATTCCTCATCCCAGCTTTCACCGCCTGTGGTGCCGTACAAATGGCTGTCGGCGTCCGGGTTGATTTCGATTTCGCCGCCATCGCCTTTGACCACAATCGCGGTGTCGCCGAGCAAGCCGCTGGCATCGCGATGCACTGCCTGGTAGCCGGGGTGGAAAATGCTTTGCAAACCACAACGCGCGCCCAGCGGATTGAGAATCCGCGCCAGCGAGTGGATTGGAGAACGCAGGCCCAGGGTGTTGCGCAGGTCGATCATCCGTTGGAGCTGTGGCGCCCAGTCCACCAGTGGCATGAACGCCAAGCCGCCATTGTCCAGGGCCGTGCCGACCTGCTGCCAGTTGCGGCACAGCGGGATGTTTAGTTCCTCCAGCAATTGCTCGCTGTACAGCCGACCCGCCGTGTGCGCTCCGCCGCCGTGCATGAAAATACGCACGCCGTTCTGCGCCAGGCACTTGGCTGCCAACAGATACCACGGCAGATGACGCTTCTTGCCGGCGTAGGTCGGCCAGTCCAGATCGACCGCCATTGCCGGTGGATTCAAGCGCTCGCGCAAGGCCTCGGTGAAGCCGGCCATTTCCTCGGCGCTTTCTTCCTTGTGCCGCAACAGCATCAGGAATGCGCCGAGCTGGGTTTCCTCGACCTTTTCATCGAGCACCATGCCCATGGCGGCACGGGCTTCTTCGCGGGTCAGGTCGCGGGCGCCGCGTTTGCCTTTGCCGAGGATTCGTACGAACTGGGCGAACGGGTGTTCGGCGGGCGTTTCGAGGGTCAGCGCTGGATAGTCGGTCATAAGCAATTCGTCGGTTTGGGCAGGCCCGCCAGTTTCGCGGCGAGTTTGGCGGGGGTGCCTTTGAACAATTGGTTCAGGTGCAGGCTGTTGCCCTTTTCCGGACCAAGCTTCAATGCGGTGTATTTGATCAGCGGTCGGGTGGCCGGCGACAACTGGAACTCGGCGTAGAAACTGCGCAGCAGTTCGAGGATTTCCCAGTGTTCGGGGCTCAACTCGATGTCTTCGGCGGCCGCCAGGGCGCAGGCGACTTCTGCCGACCAGTCACTCAGTTCGACCAGGAAACCGTCTTTGTCCAACTCGATGGCGCGGGCGCCGACCGTCAATGCATTCATAGCCAACTGTTGACCTTGTCGTGGCGGATCGACAGTTCGACGAAGGCCGGGTAATCGATGGCTTCGGCCCAGTCCGGAACGTCGATGGCCCGGGCCTGGGCGTCTTCGGCCAGAACGTAGAGCTTGAGGCTGCGAGCGTTCAGTGCATTGAACGGTGCGGTGCCCGGCTGCAAGGCATAGGCGGCGTCGCCGGACAGCAGCAGCGCGTCATCGGCGCCGATCACGCGCAGGCAACTGCTCAAGCGTTCGTCGCCGAAGGGAGAGTGAGACAACACATGCAAAGTCGACATCAGAGGGTGATCACCTGGTCGTAACGGTCAATAAGTGCAGTGATTTCAGCGGCGGCCAGCGCCTGGGCTTCCTCCAGCGACAGCGTGCTCGGGTCTAGCCCACGCTGCGCCGCGCTGTCGGCACAGACGAACAGCGCTTCGACACCGAACATCGGCAAGGCCTGAAGGTTAGCGCTCAGGTCTTTCTGTTGCAGGGCCTTGGCGTCCTGTTTCGGCGCGAGCTGGAACACACCGTCATCGAGAAACAGCAAACCGATCGGCAGATCGAAAGCGCCGCCGGCCAGCACGATGTCCAGCGCTTCCCGTGCGCCCGGCCCGGCCCACGGTGCCTGGCGGCTGATGATCAACAAGGATTTGGCCATGTTATGCGCCTCCGAAACAGATCAGGCGGTCGGCATCCTGCACCGCGTCATGCAACTGGCCGAGCCCGGACAATTCCCACGGTGCACCGACGGCGATGGCTTCGCGTTGATAGCGCTTGGCTTCTTCCTCGTTCAACACGCCTCGGCGCAAGGCGGCGGCGATGCAGACCACGCCATCCAGTTTTTGCTCGCTGACGAAGGTGCGCCATTGCTTGGGCACGTCGAGCTCGTCCTGGGGCGTGACCATGCTGCCGGATGCGTTGTAGACGCCATCCTGATAAAAAAACAGCCGGACAATTTCATGCCCGCCGGCCAGCGCGGCCTGGGCAAACAGCAAGGCGCGGCGCGAGGAGGGCGCATGAGCGGCGGAAAACACGGCGATGGCGAACTTCATGACGGACTCGATCAGCGAAACTGCGGCCATGATAAAGCTTTATCGGCGGGGGCGGCTAAATCGATGTTGCCTGTGAGGGCCTGATCGCTGGCAGGCCAGCTCCGACAGGTTTTGTGGTGAGCTTGCATGGACAGCAGCAGGGGTGGGGCTCGGCGCCCACTTAGCCTCAGCCGGCTGAGCCAGCCCCGGCCACCGGCTCACACACAAATAGCCTGGACGCACCAGCCTGCGTCTGGTGATCCTCGTCGCGACGTTCACCCTCGGCAATGCGCTGTGCGGTCGGGTGGCGGAAGGCACCATGGGCTGTGATGTCCTTGAGCGGTGGTCAGGGTTTTATTCCGTACAAATCGCAATACTCCAGCCAGTCCATGCCGGCCATCTCCGCCACCTCCCGGTGCACGGCAACGCGCTGGGCCTCGTATTCCTGCGGTGTGTCGGCAGTCAGTTGCAGGGTCAGCTCCCAAGCGAACAATCCCAGGCGCTCGGCTTCTTCTTCAAAGGCTTCATGCAAGCGCTCCTCGCGAAACCGAGCTTGGGTCTCGCCCTTGGCCTGAGCCAGCAGCGGGTTTAGATTGTCCAGTTGATGGAGCAACTCGGGACGTTCATCGAGAAATTTTTTCAGTGCCTGTTCGTGTTGCAGCTCGGATGCCGCCATGGTCACTCCTTGAGAACCGATTAGGGTCGCGAATCGTCGCACGGTGTCGCGGTATAAATGAAGTAAAGCAGAACGATTCGCGGTGCCACGGTGATACAGTCCGCTATTTCCTGAAGAGGCAATGCAATGCGAATTCTGATGGTAGCGCTGGCCGCTGCCTTGCTGGTGGGATGCGCGGGCTCGGCAATGAACGATGCTCGCACCAAGGCCCCGTACAAAACCCTGAACTCGGACAAACCGGCCAAAGACGTCGCCCAGTGCGTGCAGTTTTCCTGGCAGGACGAATCGGTGTTCGGTGTTGATGCCGCTGCTTACCTGGAGCCAGCGCAGAAGGGCGGCACCACGGTTTACACCCGCTCGGCGGAGTCTTTCGTGGACGTGACTACCAATGCCTCGGGCACTGTGTTGAGCTACTACGCGCAGCAGGACGACTTCGTTGCCAAGCGCCGGTTGGCGGCGTTGGCCACCTGCCTGTAAGTCGATGCAATTTCCCAGTAGGAGCGAGCAGGCTCGCTCCTACTGGGTTTTGTGTATTGATCAGTAATTTAAGCGCTTCTGAAAGAAGAAATGCTTGTGCCCCGGCGGGTAGTCGGCGATGTGCCCGATCTCGCTATAACCGCATTTCTTGTAGAACTCCGGCGCCTGGAATTCAAAGGTTTCCAGCCACAGACCGACGCATTCCTTTTCCCGCGCCAGGTCTTCCGCCATCTGCATCAGCTTCGTGCCCATGCCCTGTCCACGGGCCTGTTCCGGCACCGCCAGCAGGTCGATGAACAACCACTGATAAAACAGCCGGGCATAAACGCCGCCGACAATCTCATCGTTGTCGTCGCGTATCAGCAGCGCGATATGTTCCGGTGGCGGGCTCGCGGACTTCGAGGTGTTATAGGCGCGCAACGGCACGAGGATCGCCTCACGTTCTTCGTTGCTGGGGTTGTGCTTGCGTTCGATACGCAGGGTCATGGCTATATCCTTATGGCTGTGAAAGCGCAGCCTATCGTGGTCGACGCCAATGTTCCATCACCACAATGAGGATGGAACCGTCGCCTTCGCGCCGATGTCATTTGTTGTGACGCGCCATTGCCGAGCGCGACCGATGAGGACACGCCGTGAATATTTTCGAAGCCTTGCGCGAAAGCCATGAACGCCAGCGGACTTATGCCAAGGCGCTGATCCACACCAGCGGCGATACCCCTGAACGGGTCGAGGCCTACAAGCAGCTCAAGTCCGAATTGCAGGCCCACGAGACGGCTGAAGAGCGGCATTTCTACATCCCGCTGATGGAGTTCGACAACGGCGTCGACCTCAGTCGCCACGCCATCGCCGAGCATCACGAAATGGACGAAATGATGGAGGAACTGGACGAGACCGAGATGTCCAGCCCGGCCTGGCTGGCGACCGCTAAGAAGCTGTCGGAAAAGGTTCATCACCACCTCAAGGAGGAGGAGCAGAAGTTCTTCCAGATGGCGGGCAAAATGCTCGATGACAAGCAGAAAGAGGCGCTGGCCGGGCAGTACGAGAAGGAGTACAAGGCGCAGCTTTCCTGATTCAGTAACGCCTTCCCCTGTAGGAGCGAGCCTGCTCGCGAAAAAACGACTGGATAATGCGGTCATTCAGACAGGGCGCGTTATCGTTGACGTCCATCGCAAGCAGGCTCGCTCCTACAGGGTTAGAAGCCAGGCAGACGGGATGTGCCTGGCCAATGCCCGCCTTCCAGCGTCAGCAACAATTCCTTCGCCTCCAGCCCCCCGGCAAACCCGGTCAATTTCCCCGACGCGCCTATCACCCGGTGGCACGGTGCAATAATCGATATCGGGTTCTTGCCATTCGCCGCGCCCACCGCCCGCACCGCGTTCGGGTTGCCGATCTGTTCGGCGATCTGGCTGTAGCTGCGGGTTTCGCCGAAAGGGATGGTCAGCAGCGCTGCCCAGACCTTTTTCTGAAATTCCGTGCCGACAAAATCCAGGTCCAGTTCAAATCGCTGACGTATACCAGTGAAATATTCGCGCAGTTGCTCGGCGGCACGCATCAGGATCGGGTTGTCCGGCGCTTCGTTCATCGGGCCGAGGCGCACGCGGCCGGGGTTGTCGTTTTCCCAGAGGATGGCGACCAGTCTTGATCCGTTCGCCACCAGCTTCAACTCGCCGACCGGGGAGGCAAGGGTGGTGCAGGTGTAAGTCATGCCGCAGGCCCTGCCTGATTGTTGAACAGGTGTTAAGGATACTGCTTCGCCGGGGAGGCGCAATACGCAATCCCGACCATACTTGGCTCCTGCTTTTGACGAATTTTCATACTTAAAAACAAGAAGAGACCGACTCATGAAGTACGAACCTTTTGCCAAATCGCTAATTGCGACCTCGTTGGCGCTCAGTTGCCTGACTGCCCATGCGGCCTCCGTCGCCCCGGTTGCCGCCGAAAACGGCATGGTGGTCACCGCCCAGCATCTGGCCAGTCACGTGGGCGTGGATGTGTTGAAGGACGGTGGCAACGCGGTCGATGCAGCTGTCGCGGTGGGTTACGCGTTGGCGGTGGTGTATCCAGCGGCGGGTAACCTGGGCGGTGGTGGTTTCATGACCATTCAACTGGCTGACGGGCGCAAGACCTTCCTCGACTTCCGTGAAAAAGCCCCGCTGGCTGCCACCGCCGACATGTACCTGGACGAGGCCGGCAACGTTATTCCGGACCTGAGTACCCGTGGCCACCTGGCCGTCGGCGTGCCGGGCACTGTTTCCGGCATGGAACTGGCCCTGAGCAAGTACGGCACCAAGCCGCGCAAAGAGGTGATCGCCCCGGCAATCAAACTCGCTGAAGACGGTTTCGTGCTGGAGCAGGGCGATGTCGAGTTGCTGGAATACGCCACCGACGTGTTCAAGAAGGACATGAAGGATTCCGGTTCGATCTTCCTCAGCAACGGTGAACCGATGCAGGTCGGGCAAAAACTGGTGCAAAAAGACCTCGGAAAAACCCTGCGCGAGATCTCCGAAAAGGGTGCGGACGGTTTCTATAAAGGTTGGGTGGCCGACGCCCTCGTCACCTCCAGTCAAGCCAACAAAGGCATCATTACCCAAGCCGACCTCGACAAATACAAGACCCGCGAACTGGCGCCGATCGAGTGCGACTACCGTGGCTACCACGTGGTTTCGGCACCGCCGCCGAGCTCCGGCGGCGTGGTGATCTGCCAGATCATGAACATCCTCGAAGGCTATCCGATGAAGGATCTGGGCTACCACTCGGCCCAGGGCATGCACTACCAGATCGAAGCGATGCGTCACGCTTATGTCGATCGCAACAGCTACCTCGGCGACCCGGATTTCGTGAAAAACCCGATCGCCCATTTGCTGGACAAGAACTACGCGACCAAACTCCGCGAAGCCATCAACCCGCAAAAGGCCGGCGTGTCCAAGGACCTCAAACCCGGCGTAGCGCCCCATGAGGGCAGCAACACCACCCACTACTCGATCGTCGACAAATGGGGCAACGCGGTGTCGGTGACCTACACCCTCAACGACTGGTTCGGCGCCGGGGTCATGGCCAGCAAGACCGGGGTCATCCTCAACGACGAAATGGATGACTTCACCTCGAAAATCGGTGTGCCGAACATGTACGGCCTGGTGCAGGGCGAGGCCAACGCCATCGCCCCCGGCAAGGCGCCGTTGTCGTCCATGAGCCCGACCATCGTCACCAAGGACGGCAAAGTGGTGATGGTGGTCGGCACGCCGGGCGGCAGCCGCATCATCACCGCGACCTTGTTGACCATGCTCAACGTCATCGACTACGGCATGAACATTCAGGAAGCGGTGGATGCGCCGCGTTTCCACCAGCAATGGTTGCCGGAGGAAACCAATCTGGAAACCTTCACCACCAGCCCGGACACGGTGAAGATCCTCGAAAGCTGGGGCCACAAGTTCGCCGGCCCGCAGGATGCCAACCACCTGGCGGCGATCCTCGTAGGGGCGCCGTCGCTGGATGGAAAACCGGTGGGCAAGAATCGTTTCTACGGAGCCAACGATCCACGGCGTAACACCGGTTTGTCGCTGGGCTATTGAGGGTTGTGTTTGACGAGGGACGGACTTATGTTCGTCCCTCGCTCCTCTGACATTTCAAGGAAGGAACCATGACCACTGCACTGTTAATCATCGACGTCCAGCAGGCGCTATGCTCGGGTGAATACAAGTGCTTCGAGATCGAACGTGTAATCAAAACCATCAACGACCTTTCGACGCGGGCGCGCAATGCCGGTGTTCCGGTGGTTTTGATTCAGCACGAAGAGGCGGAGGGTCTCTTAACGTACGATGCGGCTGGCTGGCAACTGGCTGAAGGGCTGCAAACGGCGCCAAAGGACCTGCGCGTACGCAAGACCGCCGGGGATTCGTTCTACCAGACCAACCTGCAAAAGCATTTGCCCAAAGAAGACTTTGAACGCCTGGTCATTTGCGGTCTGCAAACCGATTACTGCGTCAACGCCACTGTGCGTCAGGCGCTGAAACTGGGCTATGACGTGGTGCTGGCGAACGACGCGCATTCCACCGTCGACATCGGCAACCTCACCGCTGACGACATCATTGCCGAGCACAATAAGGATTGGGCGCGCCTCACCGGTTCGGTGGCCCGGATCGACGTGGTCCCAACCAAGGGCATTCACTTTTGAAATCACCACATTCCCTGTAGGAGCGAGACTGCTCACTCCTACAAGGTGTCTCAGGTCGCAAATCGCAAATCCGCGCCTCGATGTAGGCAGGCAAGCCCACCAGCGGACCGTCGCTCTCGCGCAGCACAGCAGACGCTTCCAGCAACGGCTCGACAAACCCGAGCAGAACCCTGTTCTCCCGGACATCGGCATTGGGGATATCCGTTGCCGAAGCTCACAGGCCTGAATAAGATACATCCTCAATAGCGTCTACACTTGCTGGTCTGCCAAGGATGAAGCAGCACTTGCAGGAGCACGGCTTGCCGGCAAGCCGTGCTCCTGCAGGAAGCGATTTTGCACTTCGACAGGGGCAGCCGTTCATGGATGTTCTCGCACCGTTCTACCAATACCTGTTCAGGTGGGTCATCGCACCTGTCAGCGAGCAGTTTCTTGGCCTGTTCGACCTCAATGGCCGCCTCTGTGTGGCTTTTCTCTTTACCTCCTATGCCGTTGCTTACGCTCTGTTCCGCTTCAGGAAGGCTCGCGGGCTGGCCGACGCACACACGTTCTGGCAGTTCATCGGCGGCAACCGCGTGCATTTTCATCCTTCGGCATTGCTCGATTACCGCTACTACTTCGTGCGCGCGATCCTCAAAGTCATGCTGGTGGTGCCGATTGTCGGGCTGGTCGATCCGTACGTGCTGCGCTCCGGTGACTACATCCGCTTTTTCACCCACCTGTGGGGCGCGCGGGTGCAGGTGGAGGAACACTTGGCGCTGTCCTTGCTCTACGGGCTGGGCGTGTTCTTGCTGCAGGACTTCATCCACTACTGGGCGCACCGTGCTTATCACTCGCGCTACTTGTGGGCCTTCCACAAAGTCCATCATTCGGCGCCGGTGCTGGTTCCGGTGACGGCCAGCCGCGTGCACTTCGTCGAAAAAATGGTCGAGCGGCTGATCGACATCGTGTTCATCAGCGCGTTTGCTGGCGTGTTCTGGTACGCCTGCGGCGGGGAGATCAGCCGCTACACGCTGTTCGGCGTGACCTACATAGTGTTCATCCTCAATGCATTGGCGGCGAACCTGCGCCACAGCCATGTCTGGCTGTCGTTCGGTCCGGCGGTCGAGCATGTGCTGAACAGTCCAGCGCAGCACCAGATCCATCACAGCGATGCGCCTCGGCACATGAACAAGAACTTCGGTGTGAACCTGTCACTCTGGGACTGGATGTTCGGCACGCTTTACGTCACGCAGGCGAAACCCGAGGCCATTCGCTTCGGCACCGGTGAAGCGGATCAGGAGCGTTACCTGACGCTCTATAGCCTGATCGTGACGCCGTTTGTTGAGACGGCGTGCACGTTCCGTCAGACAAAGCGTGTACCTGAAATCAGCGCTGCGGAAGCTTCCAGCGTTCACGCAACAGCTCGTATTGCGCCTGGGGCAGCTGCACCAGCAGCGGGGACTGGCGCGAGTCGAGCCAGGTGAGCAGGCGAGCAATATCTTCCGGGGCCATGGCGGTGCAGCCTCGGGTCGGCGCTGTCGAGCTGCGCCAGATGTGGAAGAATATGCAGGAGCCTGCGCCGGGAGACGCAGGCGTGTTGTGCTCGATGAAAATCCCTTGGCGATACAGATCGTCCTTGCGTCGCATGCGTTCGGCGCTGTTCCAGTCTTTTTCCATGCTGAAGCCATCGACGAGCTGGTTGTAGCGCGCCGACTGGCTGTCATCCACGCATTCGATGGTCGGGGTCAGCGCGAGATAAGGCAGGCGAGTGCTGGCTGAAGCGTCGTAGCCGAACACTGTTCCCAGTTTGAACATCCCGGCCGGGGCCTTGCCATCGCCTTCCTGTTTGATCGGGCCCTGAGGTTGCTCGACGATTTTCAGGCCCTTGCCCCAGCCCATGCCATTTTTCCCGAGCACCACGGGAAATGCGGCTTCGAACTTTTCAAATCGGTCGCCGTGCCGTTCATAGCGCTGGGCGATGCCCTGGATGTCATCCCAGTTTTTGCTGGTGACAACAATCAACTGACCGCTGCCGTCGAGTCCCTGAGCCATGGCTGCACCGGGCAACAGCAGCATCAGCAATGACCAGACCCCGATCAGGTGGCTCATGGCGCCAACGGCGTAATGGGGAAGTCCATGACGGTCTTCAATGACGCGTCCCGGCTGTACGTGAAGTGCCACCACTCGTTGGCGTAACCGATAAATCCTTCCTTCTCCATCGCACGGCTGAGTCGCTGGCGATTGTCCTTGGCTGCCGCGCTGATCAGTGATGAATCGGTATGTGCGCGCTCATCGAAACAGTCGAACCCAGTGCCCATGTCGACGGCGCCATCGTGCCAGCGCTGACCATAAGGCGCGGTGCAATCGACCGGCGTGGCGGCAGGCGTCCAGGTGTCGGCGGCCAGGGCGCCCGGGCCGGTCAGGGTGAGGTCGACCGTACTGCCACGGGAGTGATTGGACACCCGCGCCACGTAACCCAGGCGCCAGAAGTCCTGTTTGTCTACCCGTGGATAGAATTCAGCCTTGCGTGGGTCGCCCGGCTCCGTGGCGAAACGGCCCATGTCGGCGACTGCCCGAGCGGGGCGATAGCAGTCGAACACCTTCAAACCGTAGCCGTCGGCCTCAAGGGCCGTTTGTGCCCGGGCCAGAGCCTTGGCGGCGTCCACTGACAACAGGCACTCGGCGGCCTGGTAACCGTCGAGCGGATGCCCGGTGAAGTTGTGGGCGCTGGCGTAGCGGATGTCCTGCTCGATACCCGGATCGATCGTGCGCAGATAGACCATGTGTTCGGGTTTCGATTCCTCGGCCATACACGGCGTGGCAAGGCACAGGCACAGCAGCAACAGACAGGGTGAACGCGACATCGCAAACGGCTCCATGCATGACCAGTCACCTCATCATGGCTTGAAACCCGCTCCACCTCCATGAAGTTGTTGATCGGCATGATAGGACGAGCGCACCAATGGTGCCGGACGCGACGTTTTTGAAACCCATGCGTGCGCCTTCCTCGGCGAACCAGGCAAACACGTCCGGGTGCACGAAACGCTGGACCGGCAAGTGACTGCGCGACGGTTGCAAGTACTGGCCGAGGGTGAGCATGTCGATGTCGTGGTCGCGCATGCGCTGCATGACTTCGATCACTTCCTCATCGGTTTCACCCAGGCCCAGCATCAGTCCGGATTTGGTCGGCACCTGCGGCACCCGTTGCTTGAAGTTCTGCAACAGGTCCAGCGACCACTCGAAATCCGAACCCGGCCGCGCGGCCTTATACAAACGCGGCACGGTTTCCAGGTTGTGGTTGAACACATCCGGCGGTTCCGATGCGGTGATCGCCAAGGCGACGTCCATGCGCCCGCGATAATCCGGCACCAGGGTTTCCAGTTGAATGCCCGGCGACAGCTTGCGGATCTCGCGCAGGCGATCGACAAAGTGTTGAGCGCCGCCATCGCGCAAATCGTCGCGATCCACCTAGGTGATCACCACGTACTTAAAGCGTAATTCGGCGATGGCCACGGCGAGGTTGGTCGGCTCGTCGACATCCAGCGGTTTCGGACGTCCGTGGCCGACGTCGCAGAACGGACAGCGGCGGGTGCAGATGTCGCCCATGATCATGAACGTCGCCGTGCCCCCGGAAAAACACTCGCCGAGGTTCGGGCAGGAGGCTTCTTCGCAGACGCTGTGCAGCTCGTGTTTGCGCAGCAGTTGCTTGATGCGGTCGACCTCGGGGGAGGTTGGCATGCGCACGCGAATCCAGTCGGGTTTGCGCGGGGACTCATCGGTGGGAATGATCTTCACCGGAATCCGCGCGAGCTTCTCTGCACCGCGCAGTTTGATGCCGACTTCTACTTTGGCATTCATGATGCTTTCCTTGTGCAACATAGAATCTCCCACAATGGATCTGCGATGTTCTGCAGATTTACCCAGTAATCCAGTAAACTGCTGCACGTTTTTTCCTTGAGTAGTGTTTTTCCCATGCAAATTGCTTTGGCGCCCATGGAGGGGTTGGTCGACGACATCCTGCGCGACGTGCTGACCCGAGTGGGCGGCATCGATTGGTGTGTGACCGAGTTCATTCGGGTCAACGACCAGTTGCTCACACCGGCCTATTTCCACAAGTTCGGCCCGGAGTTGCTCAACGGTGCCCGCACCGCGTCCGGTGTGCCGCTGCGCGTGCAGTTGCTGGGTTCCGATCCGGTGTGCCTGGCGGAAAACGCCGCACTGGCCTGCGAGTTGGGCTCGGAAGTGATCGACCTGAACTTCGGTTGCCCGGCCAAGACCGTGAATAAATCCCGTGGCGGCGCAGTTCTGCTGAAAGAACCTGAACTGCTCAACCAGATCGTCGAACACGTCCGTCGCGCCGTTCCGGCGCACATTCCCGTCACCGCCAAGATGCGCCTGGGCTTCGACAGTCCCGACGGCTCGCTGGTGTGTGCCACGGCGTTGGCCGAAGGCGGCGCTGAACACATCGTGGTCCACGCGCGAACCAAGGTCGACGGCTACAAGCCGCCAGCGCATTGGGAATGGATTCCACGCGTGCAAGACGTGGTCAAAGTGCCGGTGTTCGCCAACGGTGATATCTGGAGCGTCGAAGACTGGCGTCGTTGCCGCGAGATCAGCGGCGTTGAAGACATCATGCTCGGTCGCGGCCTGGTTTCGCGTCCCGACCTGGCAATGCAAATCGCCGCGGCACGGGCCGGTGAAGAGGTCGTGGAGATGACCTGGGCCGAGCTGTTGCCGTTGATCCAGGACTTCTGGCTGCAGGCCAAGGCGCAGATGACCGCGCGTCAATCGCCGGGCCGCTTGAAGCAATGGCTGGCGATGCTGACCCGCAATTATCCTGAAGCCGTAGAGCTGTTCACCGTTCTGCGTCGCGAGACCGAACTGGATAACGTTTCGCGTTTGCTGGGGTTGCCGGTGGCGGACGCGGCCTGAAAGAATCTCTGAGTTATCTCTTCCAGAGCAACAAGAAGGGCGCCAACGGCGCCCTTTTTTGTGCCTGCGAATTAACGTTTTTCCGCAATCGTTGCAGATTCTATCGCGCGGGGATGCCGGGACGAAAACAGCAAGCCGCCGACGATCTGCCAGATCACCGCAAACGCGCCGACCAGGAACACGATGTCACCGAACGTGCGCACCCAGCGCAGGGTTTGCAGCAAATCTTGCTGCATGAACGCTTCGCTGCGGGCGTACCACAGGCCTTGGCTGGCGCTGGCGTAAAACTGCAGGATGCCAATCGGCAACAGACTGGTGACGATCATCAGCATCAGGCCGCCGTTGAGCCACCAGAAACCGGTGTTCATCAGCCGGTTGTTGAGCTGCAAGTCAGGTCGCAGGTAACGCAGGATCAGCAAGCTGAAGCCCAGCGCCAGGGAGCCATAAACCCCGAATAACGCCGCATGTGCATGCAATGGCGTGGTGTTCAGGCCCTGTATGTAATACAGCGCGATCGGTGGATTGATGAGGAAGCCGAATACACCGGCGCCGAGCATGTTCCAGAACGCAGTAGCGATGAAGAACTGCAACGGCCAACGCAGCGGTGCCATCCACGGCGCGCGCTCTTTCAGGCGCCAGTTTTCCCAGGCTTCATAGCCAAGCAAAATCAGCGGCACCACTTCCAGGGCGCTGAAGGTTGCGCCGACCGCCATCACTGGCGTAGTGGTCCCGGCGAAGTAGATGTGGTGGAAGGTGCCGGGTACGCCGCCGAGCATGAACAACGAGGCCGAACCGAGGGTCGCGGTGGTGGCCAGGCGTTTGGAGACCAGCCCCATGCTGGTGAAAATGAAAGCCAGGGCAGTGGTGGCGAACACCTCGAAGAAGCCTTCGACCCACAGATGCACGACCCACCAGCGCCAGTACTCCATGACCGACAGGTTGGTGCGCTCGCCATAAAACAGGCCTGCACCGTAGAACAGGCCGATGGCGATTACCGACGCGGCCAGCAAGGCCAGCAGGTTTTTGTCGCCGGGCTGGCGCAGGGCCGGGACCATCGCGCGCAACATCAGCACCAGCCAGAACACGATCCCGGCAAACTTGGCGATTTGCCACAGACGTCCGAGGTCAACGTACTCGTAACCCTGGTGGCCGAGCCAGAAGCTCCATTGCGCCGGCATCAGTTGAGCAATGGCGAGGAAGTTGCCGGCATACGAGCCGACAACGACCAACACCAGCGCCCAGAACAGCACATCTACGCCGAGTTTTTGCCACTTCGGGTCTTTGCCGCCGTTGATGAACGGCGCCAGGAACAGTCCGGCTGCAAGAAATCCGGTGGCGATCCAGAACATTGCACTCTGCAAATGCCAGGTTCGGGTCAGCGAGTAGGGGAACCACTTCGACAGCGGCAGCCCATAGAAATCCTGGCCCTCGACCGTGTAGTGCGCCGTCACGCCGCCCATCAGCACCTGGAAGCCGAACAGTGCGCCGACCAGCAACAGGTATTTGCCCAGGGCCTTTTGCGAAGGCGTAAGTTTGATCAGACTCAGCGGGTCCTGTGCCGGAATCTTGGGTTCGCCTTCGTCGTGATTACGCAGGAACGCCCAGCCCCAGACCAGGAAGCCAATACCTGCCAACAGCACGACGATGCTGACGATCGACCAGACCATGTTTTCGGCGGTCGGCTGGTTGTCGATCAACGGCTCATGGGGCCAGTTGTTGGTGAATGTCGCGCTCTGGCCATCGCGTTCGGTGGCGGCTGCCCATGCAGTCCAGAAGAAAAACTGCGTCAACTGCTCGCGTCGGGCGGCGTCGGGCAGGGTGTTTTCTTTCATGGCAAAGCTTTCGCGGCTTTGATGCAGCGAAGCGGCGTTGCCGAATAGGTCTTGGTAATACGCGGCAGTTTGCGCAATGGCCTGGACGCGGCGATCACTGAGGACCAGCGTGCCATCGACCAGTCGATTGCCACGGTACTCGCGTTTGAGTTGATGGCGCAGCAGGGCCTGCTGGTCGTCATCGATATCCTGATAGGCCTTGGCGTAATTCTGCTGCGCCGCCAGGTCCAGCCAGGCGAGCAATTCGCGATGCAGCCAGTCGGCGGTCCAGTCCGGTGCCTGATAGGCGCCGTGGCCCCAGATCGAGCCCAGCTGCATGCCACCGACGCTTTGCCACGCGGTTTGGCCATCAAGAATATCGCCTGCGCGGAAAAGGGTTTTGCCTTCGACGCTTTGCACTTCATCGGGAATTGGCGGTGCCTGTCGATAGATCTCGTGGCCGAACCAGCCGAGCAGGCAGAAGGTCACGCCGAGGACGCCAATCAACGACCACCATAATTTGCGGTATTCACCCATGGATCACCTTAATGTCAAAAAAAAGGTTCTTCACGGAATCCCGGGAAACACAGAAACAAGAACGCCGATTTGATTGATGATGTTCGTGCGAGCAAACACATCTAACAAACCGGCGTTCTTATGCGCGATATTAATACTTTCCTTCCGTTTTGGGAGGGCTTTTCTGTCGTCACGATCAAGCCTGAGGGTGATGCCCTACGGATCGAACTGACTCCCCACGCCACCCGATTTCCTTCCTGTGGCGGCTGCCAAAAGCCTTGTTCAACCACTCATGAGTATTGCGAGCGAACCGTTCGCGATTTGCCCATTCTCGGCCGCGCGGTACGCCTCAGCGTGCTGCTCAGGCGCGTTGGCTGCCGCGACTGTGGCAAACGCATGGAGGCCGTGAGTTGGCTGGATCGCTATGCGCGCATGACACGCCGCTTGGCTGATGCGGTTATTCAGGCCAGCGAACGCCTTCCCACCCTGCACGTGGCCCAGATGTTTGGGCTGCATTGGGACACCGTGCGGTTGCTGGAGCGTCGGGCCTTGCAAGCGGCATTGAGCGAGTTGCCGACGGCTCAACCACGACGCCTGGTGATGGATGAATTCGCGCTGTTTAAAGGGCATCGCTACGCCAGTGTTGTGTTGGATGCCGATACGCGACGAGTGCTATGGATCGGCGAAGGCCGCAGCCGGGCGGCAGTTCGGCCCTTTTTCGAAGAGCTTGGGCCAGAGGGATGTGCTCGAATCGAAGCGGTGGCAATGGACATGAACACTGCGTTTGACCTGGAGGTTCGTCAGCACTGCCCGAAAGCGCGTGTGGTCTACGACCTCTTTCATGTGGTGGCCAAATATGGCCGAGAGGTCATTGACCGGGTCCGCGTCGACGAAGCTAACCGATTGCGTCATGACAAGCCGGCTCGCAAGGTCATCAAGCAGGCGCGATGGCTGTTGCTGCGCAATCCACAGAATCTGAAAACGCCGGAACAGCAGGTTCGCTTGCAAGATTTGTTGGCGGCCAACCAATCGCTGATGACGGTGTATTTGATGAAGGCTGAGCTCAAAACACTCTGGACACCGAGTGCTGCCTGGGCTTGGCGATCGGCCTGGAAGCAATGGCTGCGCCATGCTCATGAAAGCGAACTACCGGCACTGATCCAGTTCGCCAATCGGCTGAAGGCTTACTGGCGAGGCATCGTCAGTCGGGTTCGCTGGCCGATGCACACAGGGCAGTTGGAAGGTATAAACAATCGAATAAAGGTCATCAAACGGATGGCGTACGGTTACCGGGATAGCGAATTCTTTTTCATGAAGATCAAGAGCGTCTTTCCCGGTAATCCGTGAAGAACCAAAAAAAAGCGCCCGCATAACGAGTATGCGGGCGCAGAAAACCCGGCCGTGTGATCGGGAAGAGACGCCGGGGTGTTGCTCAGGGAAAATGATCGGTTGTCGCGATCATTGGCTAGCGGGGGCGGGACGTTTGTCTGCCATGGGATGAATGTACGGTGCACTCGATACTGCGTCACTCCTACTCAGGGTCAGTGGCGTCATGTCTGGGTTTTAATGATTTATACGAAGGTATGGGGGCGATTTCTGCAGGAGCGAGCTTGCTCCTGCAATGACCCGTATCACCTGAGCAATTTTTGAAACTCTTCCACCGGCAGCGGCTTGCTGTGCAGATACCCTTGATAGAAGTGACAGCCCAGCCCTTGCAGGAACTCCAATTGTTCCGGCGTTTCGACACCTTCGGCAATCACTTTCAATTCCAGGCTGCGGGCCATGGCGACGATGGCGCGGATGATCTCGGCGTCGTTGGGGTCGGTGGTGGCGTCGCGGATGAATGACTGGTCGATTTTCAGCGTGTCGACCGGCAGGCGCTTGAGGTAGGTCAGCGACGAGTAGCCGGTGCCGAAGTCATCCATGGCGAAACTGACACCGAGCTTTTTCAGCTGACGCATTTTGCTGATGGTGTCTTCCAGGTTCTGGATGACGATGCCTTCGGTGATTTCCAGTTTAAGTAGCGAGCAGGGCAGGCCATAGCTGGCGAGGCTTTCCTCGACGCGTTCGACGAAGTCGTTCTGGCGGAACTGCCGTGGGCTGATGTTCACGCACAGGCTGAAATCGAGTGGATCCACCAGGCCGTTGGCGATCATCAGGCGGCAGGCCTGGCACGCTTCGTCGAGAATCCAGGTGCCTACCTCCAGGATCAGGCCACTGTCCTCCAGCACCTTGATGAATTCGGTCGGCGATTGTGCGCCAAGTTCCGGATGGTTCCAGCGCACTAGCGCTTCGGCGCCGACGATGCGGTTATCCCGCGCATCAAGCTGCGGTTGGTAATGCACGCGGAACTCGCCGCGTGACAGGGCCAGGCGCAGGTCGGTTTCCATGCGCAGGCGTTCGCTCGCGGCCTTCTGCATGGTGTTGTGATACATCTGCGCGGTATTGCGCCCCGAATCCTTGGCGCGATAAAGAGCAATGTCGGCACGCTTGAGCAGGTCGGTCGGCGTGGAGCCGTGATCGGGAATCAGCGCGATGCCGATACTCGGCGTCACTTGCAGGCGTTGGCCGTCAAGGAACATCGGCTCGGACAGCAATTCGCGCAAGGTATCGGCCAGTTGTCGCACCTGGACGCTGACATCGTTGCGCGAGCCTTCAAGGCCGCTGAGCAACACCACGAACTCGTCACCGCCCAGGCGCGCGACGGTGTCTTCCATGCGCACGCTGGCTTCCAGGCGCGCAGTGATGATTTTCAGCACCGTATCGCCCACCGGATGGCCGAGGGAGTCGTTGATGTGCTTGAAGTGGTCGAGGTCGAGGAACATCAGCGCACCGCGCAGGTTGTGCCGCTTGAGCAGGGCGATTTGCTGGCTCAGGCGATCCATCAGCAGGGCGCGGTTGGGCAGGTTGGTCAGCGGGTCGTGGTAGGCGAGGTGGCGGATCTGCGCCTCGGCGTTTTTCAGCAGGCTGACGTCCCGCGCAGTCAGCAACAGGCACGCGGTTTCGTTGAGGGTGATCGGTTCCACCGAGACTTCGACGGTCAGTAACTCGCCGCGTTTGTTGCGCCCGAGCATTTCCTGATGATGAACCCGGCCCTTGATCTGCAGTTCGGCCAACAGCGCCGAGCGTTGCTTTTCTTCAGCCCAGATCCCGACCTGATAAACCGTGCGGCCAATCACTTCATCGGCGCGATAACCGGTCAAGCGACAGAAGCCGTCGTTGACCTCCAGATAGCGTCCGGTGTCGCGTTCGGTGATGGTGATGGCGTCGGGGCTGGAATGAAACGCCTTGGCGAATTTCTCTTCGCTGGCCTTCAGCGCTGCTTCCGAGCGTTGCTGTTGGGTGATGTCGCGCAGGGTGGTGACGATGCATGGCTGGTCGCCGACGCTGATCTGCCGGCTGGAAATCACGCAGGTCAGGGATTGCCCGTCCTTGTGCTGGACGAGAATCGCTACGTTATTGAGGCCTTGTTCGCGAATCACCTGTTCGATCCGTTGCAAGCTTTTCGCCGAGGCATCCCACAGGCCGATTTCGTCGGCGCTGCGACCGATCACGTCGGCGGCGCTCCAGCCGAAGGTCTGGGTGAAACTGGAGTTGATCTCGATGAACTGGCCGGTGTCCTGGCGGGTCACGCAGATCGGGTCCGGGCTGACCTGGAACAGCGTGGCGAATTTCTCTTCGGAGGCCACCAGCAGTTGTTCGCGTTCGACCTGGTCGGTGATGTCGAGCAAGGTGCCGGCCATGCGCAGCGGCACGCCGTTTTCATCGCGATAGAGCCGGGCTCGGCTTTCCAGATAGCGTGAGCTGCCGTCCGCCAATTGCACGCGATAGGTCAGTTGGTAGTTGCCGGCCGGGCCTTCGCGCAGGCTGCGGTAGGCGTCACGCATGGTGTCGCGCTCTTCGCCGGGCACGCCTTCGAAGAACTCGTCGAAGGACTCATGAAAAGGCTTGGCTTCGAGGCCGTGCAACTGTGCGGCGCGGGCCGAACCGTAGAGCATGCCGCTGGGAATGTGCCAGTCCCAGGTACCGAGTTGCGCCGAGTCCAGGGCCAGGTCGAGGCGTTCCTGACTGTCTTTGAGTGCGTGCTCGGCGGCTTTGCGTTCGGTGGTGTCGAGGAACGTGCTGAGCAGATAGGGTTGACCTTCGAGTTCGACCTTCTGCGCGCTGAGGATGCCGTCGTGGATCTGACCATTGCTGGCGCGAAACTGCACCTCCATGCTGGTCAACTCACCTTGGGCCTTGGTGGCTTTGACCAGCTCCGCCCGCTGCTCGGGGTGCACCCATAAGCCCAATTCCAGAGTGGTGCGGCCAATCGCGTCCTGCACCGGCCAACCGAACAGGCTTTCGAAATACTGGTTGGCTTCGGTGATCAGGCCGTCTTCCTGGCGAGTCAGCAGGACCATGTTCGGGCACAGGTGAAACAGCGTGGCGAAGCGTTTTTCCGAACTGCTCAACGCCTGCTCGCGTTGGCGCTGGTGGGTGATCTCGCGGATCACGCCGATCATTCGGGGGCGTCCGTGTTTGTCCGGCAGCAGGCTGCCGTTGATCTCCAGCCAGTGCAGGCTGCCGTCGGGCCAGCGAATGCGGTGGTGCATCGCATGCTCCAGCGGTGCGCCGGCGATCACCGCATGGAAGGCGCGGACGGTTTTCGCCCGGTCTTCGGGTGGCAGCAAATCGAGGTATTGCAGATCCGCCGGCAACGGTTGCCGGGGATCGAAGCCGAACAGTGCCTGCGTACCCCGCGACCAACTGATCTGCCCGCGCTCGATATCCCAATACCAAGCGCCCAAACGTGCGCCGTTCAGGGCTGCCAGCAATTGTGGGGCACTTTCCCAGCTCTGTTCGGAGCTTTTCGGGTCAAGTGCCTGGATGCGCGGCATCGGCGGAATACGGTCAACAGATTTCGGCATTGGCAAGCCTTAAGCTGAATGGGCTATTTGTGACAGGTTTTCGCGGCTCTATAGGAGTAGCACAAGTTAGCCTTGAGTCCCTGGCAGATCGATTTGAGCGTCCAGCAAGGCCATGAAGGCGCGTGCGGCATTCGACAGCGTCCGTTCTGTGTGCAGGATATAGCCTAGCTGGCGGGACAGTTGTATGCCCGGCAAAGGTATTCGTGCAACTTGATCATCGAGCATGGTGCGCGGCAGCACACTCCAGGCCAGGCCAATTGACACCATCATCTTGATGGTTTCCAGGTAATTGGTGCTCATGGCGATGTTCGGCGTCAGGCCCTGGGCCTCGAACAGGCGCTGGACGATGTGGTGTGTAAAGGTGTTGCCGCCGGGGAACACTGCCGGGTGGCGGGCGATATCCGCGAGGCTGACCTTGCCGTTATTGAGCAGCGAGTGCTCCGGTGCGACCACGAAGTCCAGCGGGTCGTCCCACACCGGCGTGGCCTTGACCAATGCGTGGGGCTCCGGCGCCAGGGTAATGACCGCCAGTTCCGCGCGGCCATGAAGAATTTCTTCGTAGGCCACTTCCGAATCGAGAAACTGAATATCCAGTGCAACCTCGGGATAACGTCGAGTGAACTCCCTTAATAAGGGTGGCAAACGGTGCAGGCCGATGTGGTGACTGGTGGCGAGGGTCAGACGACCGGTCACCTCGCCGGTGAGGTTGGTCAGGGCGCGGCGCGTATCATCAAGGACATTCAGAATCTGGTAGGCCCGCGGCAGCAGGGCGCGGCCCGCCTCGGTCAGCCCGACCTCGCGGCCCAGTCGATCGAACAGTCGCACCTTCAATTGCTGCTCCAGCCCGGCGATGCGCTTGCTGATCGCCGGCTGTGTCAGGTGCAGCCGTTCGCCCGCGCCGGAGAAACTTCCGGTCTCGGCGATGGCTATAAAGGCATTGAGGTTGGCCAGGTCCATGGTCGTATTCCAGTTGGTTATCCAAAGCATAAAAAATATGAATTTGAGTTATTTAATGTAACCCCATAGGATCAGCCTCACAAGCCAAAGGGTTATTGAATCACTCAAGACCCAGGGCATAGAAACAAGCTGATGAGGAACCGTCTGATGGCCGGCAAAACGCTCTACGACAAGCTCTGGGATTCGCATTTGGTCAAGCAGCGCGACGATGGCTCTGCGCTGATCTACATCGATCGTCACATCATCCACGAAGTGACCTCGCCGCAAGCCTTCGAAGGTCTGCGTCTGGCCGGGCGCAAGCCTTGGCGCATCGATGCCAACATCGCGACCCCGGACCACAACGTTCCGACCACTCCGGAGCGCAAGGGCGGCATCGAAGCCATTGCCGACCAGGTCTCGCGTTTGCAGGTCCAGACCCTCGACGACAACTGCGATGAGTACGGCATCGTCGAGTTCAAGATGAACGACGTCCGCCAAGGCATCGTCCACGTCATCGGCCCGGAGCAGGGCGCCACCTTGCCGGGCATGACCGTGGTCTGCGGCGACTCCCATACTTCGACCCACGGTGCATTCGGCGCTCTGGCTCACGGTATCGGCACTTCCGAGGTCGAGCACGTGCTCGCCACTCAGTGCCTGGTCGCCAAGAAAATGAAGAACATGCTGGTGTCGGTCGAGGGCGAATTGCCGTTCGGCGTGACCGCCAAGGACATCGTCCTCGCCGTGATCGGCAAGATCGGCACCGCCGGCGGTAACGGCCACGCCATCGAATTCGCTGGCAGCGCGATTCGCGACCTGTCCGTTGAAGGCCGCATGACCATTTGCAACATGTCGATCGAGGCTGGCGCTCGCGTAGGTCTGGTGGCGGCTGACGAAAAAACCGTGGCCTACGTTAAAGGTCGTCCATTTGCCCCGAAAGGCGCGGAATGGGATTTGGCCGTCGAAGCCTGGAAGGACCTGGTGTCCGACGCCGATGCGAAGTTCGACACCATCGTCGAGCTCGACGCGACTCAGATCAAGCCGCAAGTCAGCTGGGGCACTTCGCCTGAAATGGTGTTGGCCGTGGATCAGAGCGTGCCGGATCCTGCGAAGGAAATGGACCTGGTCAAGCGCGGTTCCATTGAGCGCGCCTTGAAATACATGGGTTTGACCGCCAATCAGGCGATCACCGACATTCAGCTGGATCGTGTGTTCATCGGTTCGTGCACCAACTCGCGGATCGAAGATTTGCGCGCAGCCGCCGTTATCGCCAAAGGCCGCAAAGTGGCCTCGACCATCAAGCAGGCCATCGTGGTGCCGGGCTCGGGTCTGGTGAAGGCGCAGGCTGAGTCGGAAGGCCTGGACAAGATTTTCCTCGAAGCCGGTTTCGAGTGGCGCGAGCCAGGTTGCTCGATGTGCCTGGCGATGAACCCGGACCGTTTGGAGTCCGGCGAGCATTGCGCCTCGACGTCCAACCGTAACTTCGAAGGCCGTCAGGGCGCGGGTGGTCGCACTCACCTCGTCAGCCCGGCCATGGCCGCCGCCGCCGCTGTGAACGGTCGTTTCGTCGACGTCCGTGAATTGATCTAAGGAGCGCAGCATGAAAGCTTTTACCCAGCACACTGGACTTGTCGCGCCTTTGGATCGTGCCAACGTCGACACCGACCAGATCATTCCGAAGCAATTTTTGAAGTCGATCAAGCGCACCGGTTTCGGCCCGAACCTGTTCGACGAGTGGCGCTACCTCGATGTGGGGCAGCCGTACCAGGACAACTCCAAGCGTCCGCTGAACAAGGACTTCGTCCTCAACGCCGAACGCTACCAGGGCGCCAGTGTGTTGCTGGCCCGCGAAAACTTCGGTTGCGGCTCCAGCCGCGAGCACGCGCCGTGGGCGCTGGAAGAATACGGTTTCCGCAGCATCATTGCGCCGAGCTACGCCGACATCTTCTTCAACAACAGCTTCAAGAACGGCTTGCTGCCGATCATCTTGAGTGACGCTGAAGTCGATGAGCTGTTCCAGCAGGTGGAAGCCGATCCGGGTTACCAGTTGCAGATCGATCTGCAAGCCCAGACCGTGAGCCGCCCGGACGGCAAGGTGTTGAACTTCGAAATCGACGCCTTCCGCAAACACTGCCTGCTCAACGGCCTGGACGACATCGGCCTGACCTTGCAGGACGGCGATGCGATTGCGACGTTTGAAGCCAAACATCGTGCGAGCCAGCCGTGGTTGTTTCGCGACGCGTGATTGATCCGAGATTGATGTAGTCAGGGCCGGCCCCATCGCTGGCAAGCCAGCTCCCACAGGAGATCCAATGTGGGAGCTGGCCTGCTAGCGATGGCGGCAGTAGAGACACCACAAGACTCACCCCAAAAAGGAAGTCCCCATGACCAGCACTGCCCAGCACACCCAGGTAGTCCAGAAGCAATTCGGTGAACAGGCTTCGGCCTACCTGAGCAGCGCCGTCCACGCTCAAGGCACTGAATTCGCGCTGCTACAGGCGGAGCTGGCGGGGCAGGGCGATGCCAGGGTTCTGGATTTGGGCTGCGGCGCCGGCCACGTGAGTTTTCACGTCGCCTCGTTGGTGAAAGAAGTGGTGGCGTATGACTTGTCGCAGCAAATGCTCGACGTGGTGACGGCCGCTGCTGTCGACCGTGGGTTGAGCAACGTGTCCACGGTCAACGGTGCCGCCGAGCGCCTGCCATTCGCCGACGGTGAGTTCGATTTCGTATTCAGCCGTTATTCGGCGCACCACTGGAGCGATCTCGGCCTGGCCCTGCGCGAAGTGCGTCGAGTGTTGAAGCCAGGTGGCGTGGCAGCGTTCATCGATGTGTTGTCACCGGGCAGTCCGTTGTTCGACACTTACCTGCAAAGCGTCGAAGTGCTGCGCGACACCAGCCATGTGCGCGATTATTCCGCCGGCGAGTGGTTGCGTCAGGTCAGCGAAGCGGGGTTGCATACCCGCAGTACCACGCGTCAGCGTCTGCGCCTGGAATTCAACAGCTGGGTCGAACGCATGCGCACACCGCAAGTGATGCGTGCAGCGATCCGCGAACTGCAGCAATCGATGGGCAACGAAGTACGCGAATATTTTGAGATTGAGGCCGATGGTTCGTTTAGTACGGATGTACTCGTGCTGATGGCTGAACGATAAGCGCCGAACGATAAGCATTTTTCCGGGCGCGCCGGTTGATGGCGCACCGACTGAAGACATGAGGAAAGCATGAGCAAGCAGATTCTGATTCTCCCAGGTGACGGTATTGGCCCGGAAATCATGGCCGAAGCGGTCAAGGTGCTGGAATTGGCCAGCGACAAGTTCGCCTTGGGCTTCGAGCTGAGCCACGACGTGATCGGCGGCGCTGCCATCGACAAGCACGGCGTGCCACTGGCTGACGAAACCCTGGAGCGTGCCCGCGCAGCCGATGCCGTGCTGTTGGGTGCGGTCGGCGGACCGAAATGGGACGCTATCGAGCGTGACATCCGTCCTGAGCGCGGCCTGCTGAAAATCCGTGCGCAACTGGGCCTGTTCGGCAATCTGCGTCCGGCCATCCTGTACCCGCAACTGGCCGAGGCTTCCAGCTTGAAGCCGGAAATCGTTGCTGGCCTGGACATCCTGATCGTTCGCGAACTGACCGGCGGCATCTACTTCGGCGCGCCACGCGGCACCCGTACCCTGGAAAACGGCGAGCGCCAGTCCTACGACACCCTGCCGTACAGCGAAAGCGAAATCCGTCGCATCGCCCGTGTCGGTTTCGACATGGCGATGGTCCGTGGCAAGAAGCTGTGCTCGGTGGACAAGGCCAACGTGCTGGCTTCCAGCCAACTGTGGCGTGAAATCGTCGAAGAAGTGGCCAAGGATTACCCGCAAGTCGAACTGAGCCACATGTACGTCGACAACGCCGCGATGCAGCTGGTGCGTGCACCGAAGCAGTTCGACGTCATCGTCACCGACAACATGTTCGGCGACATCCTGTCCGATCAGGCTTCGATGCTCACCGGTTCCATCGGTATGCTGCCTTCGGCGTCCCTGGACACCCACAACAAGGGCATGTACGAGCCGTGCCACGGTTCGGCGCCGGACATCGCGGGCCAAGGCATTGCCAACCCGCTGGCGACCATTTTGTCGGTGTCGATGATGTTGCGTTACAGCTTCAACCAGCAGGCCGCGGCCGATGCCATCGAGAAAGCCGTCAGCCTGGTGCTGGATCAGGGCTTGCGTACCGGTGATATCTGGTCGGCCGGTTGCACTAAAGTCGGTACGCAGGAAATGGGCGACGCAGTAGTCGCCGCGCTGCGGAATCTGTAATCTCTCGGGCCCGCTGCCAAATTCAAGACAAAGCAGCGGCCCACATTTCAAGAAGGTGTAGTTGCGATGAAACGTGTAGGTCTGATCGGTTGGCGCGGTATGGTCGGTTCCGTGCTCATGCAGCGGATGCTGGAAGAGCAGGATTTCGATCTTATCGAGCCGGTGTTTTTCACCACTTCCAATGTCGGTGGCCAAGGCCCGTCCGTGGGCAAGGACATTGCTCCGCTCAAGGACGCTTACAGCATTGAAGAGCTGAAAACCCTTGACGTGATTCTGACCTGCCAGGGTGGCGACTACACCAGCGAAGTGTTCCCCAAGCTGCGCGAGGCCGGCTGGCAGGGTTACTGGATCGACGCCGCTTCAAGCCTGCGCATGCAGGATGACGCGGTCATCGTTCTGGATCCGGTCAACCGCAAGGTTATCGACCAGCAACTGGACGCGGGCACCAAGAACTACATCGGCGGCAACTGCACCGTCAGCCTGATGCTGATGGGGCTGGGCGGTCTGTTCGAAGCCGGCCTGGTGGAATGGATGAGCGCCATGACTTATCAGGCGGCCTCCGGTGCCGGCGCGCAGAACATGCGTGAACTGATCAAGCAGATGGGCACGACCCACGCCGCTGTCGCCGATCAACTGGCTGACCCGGCCAGTGCGATCCTCGACATCGACCGTCGTGTGGCCGAAGCCATGCGCAGTGACGCGTACCCGACCGAGAACTTCGGTGTACCGCTGGCCGGCAGCCTGATCCCGTGGATCGACAAGGAACTGCCGAACGGTCAAAGCCGCGAAGAGTGGAAGGCCCAGGCCGAGACCAACAAGATTCTCGGTCGCTTTAAGAGCCCGATCCCGGTGGATGGCATCTGCGTGCGCATCGGCGCCATGCGTTGCCACAGCCAGGCACTGACCATCAAGCTGAACAAAGATGTGCCGATGGCCGATATCGAAGGGCTGATCAGCCAGCACAACCCTTGGGTCAAGCTGGTGCCGAACAACCGCGATGCCAGCATTCAGGAGCTGAGCCCGAACAAGGTCACCGGCACCCTGAACATTCCGGTCGGCCGTCTGCGCAAGCTGAACATGGGTTCGCAGTTCCTCGGCGCGTTCACCGTCGGCGACCAACTGCTGTGGGGCGCGGCCGAACCGCTGCGCCGCATGCTGCGGATCCTGCTTGAGCGTTGATCGATTGATGCAATGAACGAACCCGCGCCTTGAAAGAGGTGCGGGTTTTTTTTTCGCAGGTTGATTGATCCCTGTAGCCGCTGCCGAAGACTGCGTTCGGCTGCGCAGCAGTCGTAAATACTAAAGACGCGGTCCTCCTGAGTGATCAGGCCCCCCCTCGGGCGAGGACTTCGTCCCCGAACGCAGCCTTCGGCAGCTGCTACAAGGTGTCGTGCATCAATTGCCTGCGTCCCACCCACCCGGTAAAGTGCCGCTCCCCCCGTTTCGCCAGAGGTAGAACCATGAGCCAGTCCATTGATATTGCCGTGATCGGCGCCACCGGTACTGTCGGCGAAACGCTGGTGCAGATTCTCGAAGAGCGCGACTTCCCGATCGGCAATCTGCACCTGCTGGCCAGTAGCGAATCCGCCGGCAGTTCGGTGCCGTTTCGCGGCAAGAACATGCGCGTGCGCGAAGTCGATGAGTTCGACTTCGGCAAGGTGCAACTGGTGTTCTTTGCCGCAGGTCCCGCCGTGACCCTGAGTTTCGCTTCCCGCGCCACGGCTGCCGGTTGCTCGATCATCGACCTGTCCGGCGCCTTGTCCGCCGAACAAGCGCCGCAAGTGGTGCCGGAAGCCAACGCCCAAGTACTGGTCGGTCTGAAAAAGCCGTTCCAGGTCAGCAGCCCGAGCCCATCGGCCACCGCGTTGGCGGTGGTGCTCGCGCCATTGCTGGGCTTGCTTGACTTGCAGCGCGTCAGCCTGACCGCCAGCCTGGCAGTGTCGGCTCAAGGCCGCGAGGCCGTCAGTGAACTGGCGCGGCAGACCGCCGAGCTATTAAACGTGCGTCCACTGGAGCCGAAGTTCTTTGATCGGCAGATGGCATTCAACCTGCTGGCACAAGTCGGCAAGCCGGACGAGCAGGGCCATACGCTGCTGGAAAAACGACTGGTGCGAGAGTTGCGGCAGGTGATGGCGCTGCCTTCTTTGAAAATATCCGTTACTTGCATTCAAGCCCCGGTGTTTTTTGGCGATAGCTATAGCGTGACCCTGCAGTCCGCAAGCGATATCGACCTGTCGAAAGTCAACGCTGCACTGGAAGACGCCCCCGGCATCGAACTGGTCGAGGCTGGTGATTTTCCAACCCCGGTCGGCGATGCGGTCGGGCAGGATGTGGTCTACGTTGGTCGGGTTCGTCACGGTATCGACGACCTGTCGGAACTAAATATGTGGCTGACGTCAGATAACGTACGCAAGGGCGCCGCGCTCAATGCCGTGCAGCTGGCTGAGTTGTTGATTAAAGACCTGCTGTAAAAGATACTTGATCGCGCGCAACGCCTTACGGCAGCGGCAATCAACACCTTCTCGCTGGCCGAGGAATGTTCAAACTAAGGATGAGCTATGGTTCAAGTTCGCAAACTGGTGTTAGCAATAGCGGCCGCCTCGGCGCTGTCCTCCGGTATGGCGCATGCCCTCGGGCTCGGGGAGCTGACCCTGAAATCGACGCTCAACCAGCCGCTGGTGGCGGAAATCGAGCTGCTCGATGTCAAGGATCTCACTGCTGCCGAAGTGGTGCCGAGCCTGGCTTCTCCTGAAGATTTCGCCAAGGCCGGTGTCGACCGCCAGGCGTTTCTCAACGACTTGACCTTTACCCCGGTACTCAACGCCAGCGGCAAAAGCATCCTGCGTGTGACCTCCAACAAGCCGCTCTCCGAACCCATGGTGAAATTCCTGGTTCAGGTGATGTGGCCCAACGGTCGTCTGTTGCGCGACTACAGCGTGCTGCTTGATCCGTCCAAATTCTCGCCGCAAACCGCTGAAGCGGCTGCGCAACCGGCGCCGACCGGCACCACCCCTGTCACCGGCGCGACCAAACCGTCCCAATACACCACCACGCCGCGCGATACCCTGTGGGAAATCGCGGCGAAGGCGCGTAACGGCGGTTCGATTCAACAAACCATGCTGGCCATCCAGGCGCTGAACCCGGATGCCTTTATCGACGGCAACATCAACCGCTTGAAAACCGGGCAAGTGCTGCGCCTGCCGGATCAGGCGCAAAGCACCAGCCTGCCGCAACCCAAGGCCATTGCCGAAGTGGCGGCGCAGAACACGGCGTGGCGCCAGGGTCGTCGCTATGTGGCGAAGCCTGGGACCGGGCAGCAGCAGCTCGATGCGACCAATCGCGGTCGTGGTGACGCGCCTGCCACGCAAACCGGTCAGGACAAGCTGAGCCTGGTGTCCGCGGAGTCCGGCAAGGCCGGTGGCAAAGGTGCGGCAGGTGATGCCAAGGCCTTGGGTAACAAATTGGCCGTCACCCAGGAAAGCCTAGACACGACCCGTCGTGACAATGCCGAACTGAAAAGCCGCGTGGCCGATCTGCAAAGTCAGATGGACAAGCTGCAACGCCTGATCGAACTGAAGAGCAATCAACTGGCCAAGTTGCAAGCCGAAGGCGCCGCGGGCGCGCCGGCTGCCGCTACTGCTGCGACCGCTCCGGCGATCACCGCTGAGCTGGCATCCGGCCCGGCGGGAACACCTGCCGAACCAGCGCCAGCCACCCCGGCACCGGCAGCGGCGACTCCTGAAGCCACTCCGGCGCCAGTCGAGCAGCCCGTCGAGCCTAAACCGGCTGCCTCCGACGAGCAGAATTTCAACGAGTTGCTGACCAACCCGTGGCTATTGGGGTTGGCCGGTGGCGGGGCAGTCGTCGTATTGCTGTTGTTGCTGTTGCTGGCTCGTCGCCGCAAGGCCCAGCAGGAAGCCGAGAAACACCTGCGCATGGCCCGTGCCCTGGCCGAAGAGCAAGAGTTCTCCGCCGAACTCGACCTGCCGGAAAGCAGCTTCGAAGGCCTGGAAGTTCCACCGCCAAGCGTGAAGCGTGCGACCATTCCGGCACCCGCGCCAGCTCCAGTGATTGCACCGGTCGTGGTAACACCACCGATTGCAGCGCCGTTGGTTTCTCCAGCCGCCGAGCGCTCGGACGATGTGTTGGGTCAGGCCCAGTCGCATATCGCTGCCGGTCGTCTGAATCAGGCTGCCGCGCTGCTGGAAGAGGGCATCAAGCAAGAGCCACAGCGCAGTGATCTGCGTCTCAAGCTGATGGAAGTCTACGGTCTGCAGGGCGACCGCGATGCGTTCGTGGTTCAAGAGCGTCAACTGGTGGCCAATGGCGACAACTTCGCCCAGGTCGAAAAACTGAAAAGCCGTTTCCCGGCCATGGCGCTGGTCGCTGCTGGCGGTATCGCTGCAGCTGCCGTCGCGGCCGAGCTGGACGCACAATACGTCAAGGACTTGCTGCTGGACGAGCCGCAAGCACCAGTACCAGAGCCCGCGCCGCTTGACGACGACTTCGACAGTGCGTTCGATCTGAGTCTCGACGACCTGGAAAACGTCACACCGGTCGCTGCTGAACCCGTACCAGCGCCGGTCGTCGACGACCTCGACAGCGCGTTCGATTTGAGTCTTGATGACCTGGACAACATCACTCCGGCAGCTGCTGCGCCAGCGCCGCAGGCGGAACCAGAGCCGATTGCGACGCTGGACGAGCTGGAAGATTTCCCCCTGGACGACGACCTGAGCTTCGGGGCGGTGTTGCAGCAGCAGACTGAAATCAAGGAAAGCCTCGACGACCTGTCGGATTTCGATCTGGACATGGACCTCGGTGCCGAACCGTCCCCGGCCATTCTGGCGGAAGACGATTTCCTGCTGGATCTGGATGAGGGCGTGAAGGATCTGCCACCGGTGGAAGCGCCAACAGTGGCCGAAGCACCGCTGGACGACCTGGAGCTGCCGGCTGATTTCGACTTGTCGCTGGCCGACGAGATGGACGCGCCAGACGCCTTTGCCGCTGAGCTGGATGACGTCAACGCCGAACTGGATCGCCTGTCCCAGAGCATCAGCGAGCCAACGTTCACCGTGGACGATGCCTTGGCTACCGTGGATGACGAACCGGACTTCGATTTCCTGTCCGGCACCGACGAAGTCGCTACCAAGCTCGATCTGGCCCAGGCCTACATCGACATGGGCGACAATGACGGCGCCCGCGACATCCTCAATGAGGTGGTGACCGAAGGCGATGCCGGGCAGAAGAGCGAAGCCAAGGAGATGCTTTCGCGTTTGGCTTGAGTCAATCGCTAGACAAAGCGGCAGCCTATTGAGGCTGCCGTTTTTGTTTCTGGCGGGGTTTTAATGGAATCGGTGTGGGGCCTCATCGCGGGCAAGCCGGAACCGTCAATGGAGATGTCACTGGCATCCCCGTCCGAGCACCTTATAATGCCCGCCTTTGCGTACATCAGCAGGCTGTCCTTCCTTGGCAAATATAGATAACCCGGCCGCCGAACTGGCAGCCGAGGGCTTTTACCGGATCGCGTTGGGCGTCGAATACAAAGGCTCGCGGTATCGCGGCTGGCAGCGCCAGGCCTCCGGCGTGCTCACTGTGCAGGAAACTCTCGAAAACGCCTTGTCCAAAGTCGCCGATTCGCCGGTTTCACTGCTGTGCGCCGGGCGCACCGACGCTGGCGTGCATGCTTGCGGGCAAGTGGTGCATTTCGATACCCAGGTCGAGCGGTCGATGAAAGCCTGGGTCATGGGTGCCAACATCAACTTGCCGCATGATGTCAGTGTCAGTTGGGCCAAAGTCATGCCCGCGCATTTTCATGCGCGGTTCAAGGCCATCGCCCGGCGTTATCGCTACGTGATCTACAACGATCAGATCCGTCCGGCGCACCTGAACGAAGAAATCACCTGGAACCACCGTCCGCTGGACGTCGAGCGTATGGCCGAAGCGGCCCAATACCTGGTGGGCACCCATGACTTCAGCGCTTTCCGTGCCGGTCAGTGCCAGGCGAAGTCGCCAATCAAGGAGCTGCATCACCTGCGGGTCACGCGTCACGGCAAGATGATCGTGCTGGATATCCGTGCCAGCGCCTTCCTGCATCACATGGTGCGCAACATTGCCGGTGTGCTGATGACCATCGGTGCCGGCGAGCGCCCGGTGGAGTGGATGAAGGAAGTGCTGGAAAGCCGTATTCGCCGTTCCGGCGGGGTGACGGCGCATCCGTTTGGCCTGTATCTGGTGCAGGTCGAGTACCGCGACGAGTTCGAATTGCCCGAGCGTTACATTGGCCCACACTTCCTCACCGGTTTCTCCGAACTTGACGGCTGACGCCCTCGAACGCTTTTGTTACCATCCGGGACTTTCTCGGATTTGCCGTGGGGTTTTATCGACATGTCAGCCGTTCGCAGCAAAATTTGCGGGATTACCCGCATAGAGGATGCGTTGGCAGCGGTCGAAGCCGGGGCTGATGCCATCGGATTTGTGTTTTATGCCAAGAGTCCGCGGGCGGTGACGTTCCAGCAGGCGCGCGCGATCGTCAAGGCGCTGCCGCCGTTTGTCACGACCGTCGGTTTGTTCGTCAATGCCAGCCGTGCCGAGTTGAGCGAGATCCTCGATGCCGTGCCGCTGGATCTTTTGCAGTTCCATGGCGATGAAAGCGCCGCGGAGTGCGAAAGCTGGGATCGTCCGTACATCAAGGCGTTGCGGGTCAAGGCCGGCGACGACATTGCCGTGGCGTGCGAGGCTTATCCGAGTGCCAGCGGCATCCTGCTCGACGCCTATGTCGAAGGCATTCCCGGTGGAACCGGCGAGGCGTTCGACTGGTCACTGATACCTCAAGGCTTGAGCAAGCCGATCATTCTCGCGGGCGGATTGACCCCGGATAACGTCGCCGATGCAGTGGCCCGGGTCCGGCCTTATGCCGTGGATGTCAGCGGCGGGGTAGAGGCGAGCAAGGGCATCAAGGATCACGCAAGGATTCAGGCATTTATCAAAGCTGTACGCAGGAGCCTGTAGGATGTGACGGCTGGCAGACTGCCGCCGTCCACTGCACTGTACAAAACGGCTGAGGGTTTTTTGGGTTGTACGCCGGTCACGTTTCCCTGACCCGGCAATCCAGCGATCATCGCCGCACACATGAATTTAGCGCTAGGGCATACGCGGGGCTGCGAACCAGAGCGTTCGGGCCGCCGGTACTGGAGAAAGAAAGCATGAGCAACTGGTTAGTAGACAAACTGATCCCTTCGATCATGCGTTCCGAGGTCAAGAAGAGCTCGGTGCCTGAAGGTCTTTGGCACAAATGCCCGTCTTGCGAGGCTGTGCTGTATCGTCCAGAGCTTGAAAAAACCCTGGATGTTTGCCCCAAGTGCAACCATCACATGCGTATCGGCGCACGCGCCCGTATCGACATTTTCCTCGACGTCGAAGGCCGTACCGAGCTGGGCGCGGACCTGGAGCCGGTTGACCGTCTGAAATTCCGGGACGGCAAGAAGTACAAGGATCGCCTGACCGCTGCACAAAAGCAGACCGGCGAAAAAGACGCACTGGTGTCCATGAGCGGTACACTGCTGGGCATGCCGGTGGTGGTTTCGGCGTTCGAATTCTCCTTCATGGGTGGGTCGATGGGCGCTATCGTTGGTGAGCGCTTCGTGCGCGCCGCCAACTACGCGCTGGAAAAACGTTGCCCGATGATCTGCTTTTCCGCCTCTGGTGGTGCGCGGATGCAGGAAGCGCTGATCTCCCTGATGCAAATGGCCAAGACCTCCGCGGTGCTGGCACGTCTGCGTGAAGAAGGCATTCCGTTCATCTCCGTGCTGACCGACCCGGTCTACGGTGGCGTTTCCGCCAGTCTGGCGATGCTCGGCGACGTGATCGTCGGCGAGCCGAAAGCCCTGATCGGTTTTGCCGGTCCGCGCGTGATCGAGCAGACCGTGCGTGAAAAACTGCCGGAAGGCTTCCAGCGCAGCGAGTTCCTGCTGGAGCACGGCGCGATCGACATGATCGTTCATCGTCAGGAACTGCGTCCGCGCCTGGGCAACCTGCTGGCACAAATGATGGGCCTGCCGACGCCGAAATTCGTCGCTGCGCCAATCGAACCGATCGTCGTTCCGCCGGTGCCTGCCAACATATGACCCAACGTACCCTTGGCGAGTGGCTCGCCTACCTTGAGCAGTTGCACCCTTCGGCCATCGACATGGGCCTTGAGCGCTCGCAACAGGTAGCGTCCCGCATGGGACTGGGCAAGCCGGCGCCTCGGGTGATCACGGTCACCGGCACCAACGGCAAGGGTTCTACCTGTGCCTTCGTGGCTTCATTGCTGCGGGCCCAGGGCCTGAAAGTGGGTGTCTACAATTCCCCGCACCTGCTGCGCTACAACGAGCGGGTGCAAGTCAATGGCATCGAAGCCACTGACGCCGAGCTGTGCCAGGCCTTCGCCGCGGTCGAGGCCGGTCGTGGCGACACTTCCCTGACTTACTTCGAAATGGGCACCCTGGCGGCGTTCTGGCTGTTTCAACAGTCTGCACTTGATGCCGTGGTGCTGGAAGTCGGTCTGGGCGGGCGTCTGGACACGGTCAACGTGGTCGACGCCGACATGGCGCTGGTCACCAGCATCGGTGTCGATCACGCGGACTACCTGGGTGATACCCGCGAGTCCGTGGCCTTCGAGAAGGCCGGCATCTTCCGCCAGGGCGCCCCTGCGCTCTGTGGCGACCTGAATCCACCGCAACCCTTGCTGGACAAAGCGCGCGAGCTCAATTGCCCGTTTTTCCTGCGTGGGCGCGATTTCGATCTTGGAGTCACCGATCACAACTGGCAATGGCGCGGTCTTGACGCTCAGGGTCGTGTGGTCGAACTGCGCGATCTGCCATTGCTCGATCTGCCGATGGAAAACGCCGCACTGGCCTTGCAAGCCTATCTGCTGCTCGGTCTGCCTTGGGTGGATGCGCAGATTATCCAGGCGTTGCAAGCGACGCGCGTGGTCGGTCGCCTCGATCGTCGGCAGTTCAACTGGCAGGGTAAGCGCCTGAATCTGTTGCTGGATGTGGGGCACAACCCCCATGCGGCAGAGTATCTGGCGCGGCGTCTGGCCAGTCGTCCATCGGTCGGCAAGCGCTTGGCGGTGTTCGGGTTGCTGGCGGACAAGGATCTGGATGGTGTTGTTGACGAATTGAGTGCTAGTGTCGAGCACTGGGCCGTCGCACCGCTGGATTCGCCGCGTGCTCGGCCGGTTAACGATTTGCAGGAAGCGCTGCACAAACGCGGTGCTTCAGTAACGTCTTATGACAGCGTGGCCGCCGCTCTGGAAGGGCAGAGCGCGCTGGCGACGAGCGACGACGAAATTCTGTTGTTCGGATCATTTTATTGTGTCGCCGAGGCCCTGGAATGGCTGGCCCGGCGCTCCACGGAGGAAGCGGCAAATGGCATTGCTGGATAAAGCCTACAAACAGCGCATGGTCGGCGCCCTGGTTCTGGTGGCGCTGGCCGTGATTTTCCTGCCGATGCTGTTCTCCCGCCAGGATGAGCAGCGCCAGATAACGGTCGAAGCCCCGGCTGCACCGCAAGCACCGGCGATGCCGCAAGTGCAGGTTGAGCCGGTGGTGGTGCCTGAGCCGCAAGCCTTGCCTCAGGAACCCGTACCGAGCGATGACGAAATCGCCCAGCAAGCAGTGCCCGTTGCGCCCGTCGTACCTGCGCCAACCGCAAAACCGGTCACACCGCCTCCTGCTCCGGCACCGGTGCCGGCGCTCGCGGCAAAACCTGCGACCGCGCCGTCCCAGCCGATTACCGCGGCTCCGGGCAAACCGGACACCACGCAAAGCCGCGTCGATGCCAATGGCCTCTCGGTGAGTTGGTCGGTGCAACTGGCCAGCCTGGCCAACCGGGAAAGTGCGGAAAAGTTGCAGAAAACCCTGCGCAGCCAGGGTTACAACGCCTATATCCGTACCGCCGACGGCAAGAATCGGGTGTTTGTGGGGCCACTGATCGAGCGAGCCGAAGCCGATCGCCTGCGTGACTTGTTGAACCGCCAGCAGAACCTCAAGGGGTTTGTGGTGCGTTTTCAGCCAGAGCGCGGCTAAATCTATCGCACCGATTTGAAATGCACTGACAATCGCAGCTTACCGATAAGCATGGGCTCTGCTAAAATGCGCCGCCTTATCCGTCTGTAGGTTGCACTGTGCCATTTACCTGGGTTGACTGGGCGATCGTTGCAATCGTCGCTATCTCCGCATTGATCAGTCTGAGCCGCGGCTTCGTCAAAGAAGCACTGTCGCTGGTGACCTGGATCATCGCAGGAGCCGTTGCCTGGATGTTCGGTGGCTCATTGTCCGAGTACCTCGGCGGATATATCGAAACGCCATCGGCGCGCGTGATCGCGGGCTGCGCAATAATGTTTGTCGCCACGTTAATCGTAGGCGCAATGGTCAATTATCTTATCGGCGAATTGGTACGCGTCACCGGGTTGTCCGGGACCGATCGATTCCTCGGCATGGCCTTCGGCGCCGCGCGTGGCGTGTTGCTGGTGGTCGTGGCGGTCGGGCTGTTGAGCCTGGGGCCGGTACAGCAGGACGAGTGGTGGCAGCAGTCGCAACTCGTGCCAAAATTTCTATTGGTCGCCGATTGGTCCAAAAACCTGATTCTCGGGTGGAGCAGTCAGTGGCTTGCCAGCGGTATCAGCGTACCCGCTGAAATACCGTTCAAGGAGCACCTCTTGCCGATGGCCAAAACGCCTCAGTGAGTTGTGTTCAGTTCAGATCCATTAAGTAGGGGTTGCGTCGCATGTGTGGCATCGTCGGTATCGTCGGTAAGTCGAACGTCAATCAGGCGCTGTATGACGCGCTAACCGTCCTCCAGCACCGCGGCCAGGACGCTGCCGGTATCGTGACCAGCCATGATGGCCGGTTATTCCTGCGCAAGGACAATGGCCTGGTGCGTGACGTGTTCCAGCAGCGTCACATGCAGCGCCTGGTCGGCCACATGGGCATTGGCCATGTGCGCTATCCGACCGCGGGCAGCTCGACCTCGGCCGAAGCTCAACCGTTTTACGTCAACTCGCCTTACGGCATCACCCTGGCGCACAACGGTAACCTGACCAACGTTGAACAGCTGGCCAAGGAGATTTACGAATCTGACCTGCGCCACGTCAACACCAGCTCCGACTCGGAAGTTCTGCTCAACGTGTTCGCGCACGAGCTGGCCCAGCGCGGCAAATTGCAGCCAACCGAAGAAGATGTGTTTGCCGCCGTCACCGACGTGCATAACCGTTGTGTCGGTGGTTACGCCGTTGTGGCGATGGTGACCGGTTACGGCATCGTCGGTTTCCGCGATCCGCACGGCATCCGCCCGATCGTGTTCGGCCAGCGTCACACCGACGAAGGCGTCGAATACATGATCGCGTCCGAAAGTGTGTCCCTGGACGTGCTCGGCTTCACCCTGATTCGCGACCTGGCACCGGGCGAAGCGGTCTACATCACTGAAGACGGCAAGCTGCACACCCGTCAGTGCGCGACCAACCCGTCCCTGACCCCGTGCATCTTCGAACACGTCTACCTGGCACGTCCGGACTCGATCATCGACGGCGTTTCGGTGTACAAGGCCCGTCTGCGCATGGGCGAGAAGCTCGCCGAGAAGATCCTGCGCGAGCGTCCTGAGCACGACATCGATGTGGTCATCCCGATCCCGGACACCAGCCGCACCGCGGCCCTGGAGTTGGCGAACCACCTGGGCGTGAAGTTCCGCGAAGGCTTCGTGAAGAACCGCTACATCGGCCGGACCTTCATCATGCCGGGCCAGGCCGCACGGAAAAAATCCGTACGCCAGAAGCTCAACGCCATCGAGCTGGAATTCCGCGGCAAGAACGTGATGCTGGTGGACGACTCCATCGTTCGCGGCACCACCTGCAAGCAAATCATCCAGATGGCACGTGAGGCGGGCGCCAAGAACGTCTATTTCTGTTCCGCAGCGCCAGCCGTGCGTTTCCCGAACGTCTACGGCATCGACATGCCGAGCGCCCACGAACTGATCGCCCACAACCGTTCGACCCAGGACGTTGCCGACCTGATCGGCGCAGACTGGCTGATCTATCAGGACTTGCCCGACTTGATCGAAGCGGTCGGTGGCGGCAAGATCAAGATCGATAAGTTCGATTGCGCGGTGTTCGACGGCCAGTACGTCACCGGCGACGTCGACGAGGCTTACCTGAACAAGATCGAGCAGGCACGCAACGATGCCTCCAAGGTCAAGACGCAGGCAGTCAGCGCGATCATCGACCTGTACAACAACTGAGTTTCTACCGGCCCTGAGGGGCCGGTTTTGTATCCGGCTTTTTATTTACGAGAATTAGGGAAAGGAGTGACAGCATGAGTCAGGATTGGGATGCCGGTCGGTTGGACAGCGACCTCGAAGGCGTAGCGTTCGATACCCTGGCCGTACGTGCCGGTCAGCACCGTACGCCGGAAGGCGAACACGGTGATCCGATGTTCTTCACGTCCAGCTACGTATTCCGCACCGCTGCCGACGCCGCCGCGCGTTTTGCCGGAGAAGTGCCGGGCAACGTCTACTCGCGCTACACCAACCCGACCGTGCGCGCCTTCGAAGAGCGCATTGCCGCCCTGGAAAGCGCCGAGCAAGCCGTGGCCACCGCAACCGGCATGGCTGCGATCATGGCAGTGGTGATGAGCCTGTGCAGCGCCGGTGATCACGTATTGGTGTCGCGCAGCGTGTTCGGCTCGACCATCAGCCTGTTCGAGAAGTACTTCAAGCGTTTCGGCATCGAAGTCGATTACGTGGCCCTGGCGGACTTGTCCGGCTGGGATGCGGCGATCAAGGCCAACACCAAATTGCTGTTCGTCGAGTCGCCATCCAACCCGCTGGCCGAGTTGGTCGACATCGCCGAACTGGCGAAAATCGCTCATGCCAAAGGTGCGATGCTGGTGGTCGACAACTGCTTCTGCACCCCTGCGTTGCAGCAGCCGCTGAAAATGGGCGCGGACATCGTCGTGCATTCGGCGACCAAGTTCATCGACGGCCAGGGCCGTTGCATGGGCGGTGTCGTCGCCGGTCGCAGCGAGCAGATGAAAGAAGTGGTCGGTTTCCTGCGCACCGCCGGACCGACCCTGAGCCCGTTCAACGCCTGGATCTTCCTCAAGGGCCTGGAAACCCTGAACCTGCGGATGAAGGCGCACTGCGCCAACGCCCAGCAACTGGCTGAGTGGCTGGAGCAACAGGATGGCATCGAGAAGGTTCATTACGCCGGCCTCAAGAGCCACCCGCAACACGAACTGGCCCTGCGTCAGCAGAAGGGTTTCGGGGCAGTGGTGAGCTTCGAAGTGAAGGGTGGCAAAGAGGGCGCCTGGCGCTTTATCGATGCAACGCGCCTGATTTCGATCACCGCCAACCTGGGCGATAGCAAAACCACCATCACTCACCCGAGCACCACCTCTCACGGCCGTCTGGCGCCGCAAGAGCGTGAAGCGGCGGGCATTCGTGACAGCCTGATCCGCATTGCAGTCGGCCTGGAAGATGTGGCAGACCTGCAAGCCGACCTGGCGCGCGGGTTGGCTGCCTTGTGATCGAGCTGTCTAGGCCAACCCCTTCCAATGGTCGCGTTGCACTGGTAACTGGTGCTGCGCGGGGCATTGGATTGGGGATTGCGGCCTGGCTTATCAGCGAGGGCTGGCAAGTCGTGCTGACAGACCTGGATCGTGAGCGCGGTTCGAAAGTGGCGAAGGTGCTTGGCGACAACGCCTGGTTCATCGCCATGGACGTTTCGAATGAAGGGCAGGTGGCTCTGGGTGTTGCCGAGGTGCTGGGGCAATTCGGGCGCCTGGATGCGTTGGTGTGCAATGCGGCGGTAGCCGATCCGCACAACATCACTCTGGAAAGCCTCGATCTGGCTTACTGGAATCGGGTGTTGGCGGTGAATCTCAGTGGGCCGATGTTATTGGCCAAGCACTGTGCGCCTTACCTTCGCGCTCACAACGGGTCGATCGTCAATCTGGCCTCGACCCGTGCCGGGCAATCGGAACCTGATACCGAGGCGTATGCGGCGAGCAAAGGCGGTCTGTTGGCCCTGACTCACGCATTGGCCATCAGTCTTGGCCCGGAAATTCGCGTCAATGCGGTCAGCCCGGGCTGGATCGATGCACGCGACCCTTCAGCGCGTCGTGCCGAGCCGCTGACCGATGCTGATCATGCCCAGCATCCGGCGGGCAGGGTAGGGACGGTGGAGGATGTGGCGGCGATGGTGGCCTGGTTGCTGTCGAAGAATGCCGGTTTTGTCACGGGGCAGGAGTTCGTGGTGGACGGTGGCATGACCAAGAAGATGATTTACAGCGAGTAACTCCAGCGGTCTGACTGTTGGCGACATTGTCCGGATTGAAACGATTTTGTCTTTTTCAGAAAAACTTCAATCCTGCTATTGACTTAGGTTCGCTACCTGCGTAAATTTCGCGGCCTCGGAGATGCAAACGGGTGATTAGCTCAGCTGGGAGAGCGTCTGCCTTACAAGCAGAATGTCGGCGGTTCGATCCCGTCATCACCCACCACTCCCGAGAAACTTGCGAAAGCAAGAAGGAAGCTGAAATGCCTCCACCGACGCGCAGCGGTAGTTCAGTCGGTTAGAATACCGGCCTGTCACGCCGGGGGTCGCGGGTTCGAGTCCCGTCCGCTGCGCCATTATTTACGAAGCAGAATTTGATCTGGTTCGCGATTGAAAAGCACCGAAGCTTTCAATCACACGAGTTACTTGGGCGAAAGTCCAAAGCGATACGCAGCGGTAGTTCAGTCGGTTAGAATACCGGCCTGTCACGCCGGGGGTCGCGGGTTCGAGTCCCGTCCGCTGCGCCATATCTGCACTGAGGCCTACTGAACGCCTCGGAGCTACGAAGAAAGCCACTGGTTTACTTCGAGTCGATAGCAAAGACCCTGGTCGAAAGACCGGGGTTTTTTGTGTCTGAAATTTGTCTTTTTCTTCTCTTTTGCTCTTAACGTCCAATCTTTCTGCACTCGCGGTGCATAAAGCACTTGGTTCGTCGCGGCGATATTAATTAGAATCACTCTCATTTACGACTCCTTGGCACAGGGCTTCTTGAGATGAGTGATGCAGCGATGCCGAAGGAGCAAACCCTTCACGACCTGTACCGCGATCACCGTGGCTGGCTTGAGAGCTGGCTAAGGCGACGCATGGGCAACGCCTGCGATGCGGCGGATCTCAGTCAGGACACGTTTTTGCGTTTGCTTGCCAGTTCTCAACGAATTGCGGATTTGCAAGAGCCCCGTGCCTATTTAATGACAGTGGGCAAGCGCCTGCTGAGCAATTTCTACAAACGACGCAGTCTCGAGCAGGCTTATCTGAATGCCCTAGCATCGTTACCCGAAGACTGCGTGCCGTCCCCGGAACAGCGCTGGTTATTACTGGAAACCCTGCAAGCCCTGGACGAATTGCTCGATGGATTGCCGCGAGCAGTACGACGGGCATTTCTCTGGAGTCAGCTTGAAGGCCTGAGCTACCAGCAAATCGCCGAGCGCCTGTCAGTCTCCGAACGCACGATCAAGCGCTACATGGCACAAGCCTACGAACATTGCCTGCTGGTGGCACTGTGAACAGCGCCGCGCCCGATGCCCGTCAAGTGGTACGAGCGGCTGCGCAATGGCTGGCGTTGCTCGAATCCGGTGGTGCCACCGAGCAGGATCGCGCGAACTTGCAGCGCTGGCGCGATACGGCGGCCAGCCATGAGCAGGCCTGGCAAAAGGCGCAAGCCTTGCGTCAGCGTTTTGCCGACCTGCCTTCAGCGTTGGCCCTGAGCAGTCTCGACCGTCCCGATCCCGGGCGGCGCGTGGTGCTCAAGCGTGCCTTGGGCGCCGTGGCGTTGGTGCCCGCAGCCTGGCTGATCAGCCGGCAATTGCCCATGGACGTCTGGCGTGCCGATCTGCACACCGCCACTGGCGAGCGCAAACAAGTGCAACTTGCGGATGGCAGCTCCCTGCAACTGAATACCGCCAGCGCCGTCGACGTGGAGTTGTCGAATCGCCGGGTGAAGCTGGTGGAGGGCGAAATGTCGCTGAAGGTGTCGGGTCTCTCGCCATTGACGGTCCAGACCCGCTTCGGCCAGGTGATCGTCAGCCAAAGCGAAGTTTGCGTGCGTCAGGACAATCGCGGATGCCGGGTTTCGGTGTTCGACGGCGCCGTGCAGTTGCAGCCGTTGCAGGCCCCGGCACTGACGCTGCGTGCGGGTCAGCAGGTCAACCTGCAAGCGGCAGGCGCTGGTGCGGTGCAAGCCTTTGATGTGCTGCAACCTGGCTGGCGTGAAGGCGTGTTGATGGCGAACAACCAGCCGCTGGGGGATTTCCTGCGTGAACTTGATACCTATCGACCGGGTGTCCTGCGTTGGGAACCGGAACTCGAAGCGCTGCGCGTCACCGGCAGTTTTCGCCTCGATGACACCGATCGCATTCTCGCGTTGCTTGCAGTCAGCCTGCCGTTGGAGGTGCAAACGCGTACCCGTTACTGGGTGACGTTGCTGCCGCGCAAAAAAGTTGTCTGAAGCGTGTCCCCTTTTTTCCACTCGCTTGTCATTCAAGGCAACTGAACGCACAAGAGAGTTTTTTCAATGCCCGCAGTAAAGCCTTGCTGTTCGCGCCCGACGTCTTCCGGTCTGCGCCCATTGTTGCGCCTGAGCCTGTTGCTGAGCCTGAGTGCCAGCCCGTTTTTCATGACCAACAGCTGGGCCGAAGATGCCGCCCGCCGCAGTTATCAGGTGCCCGCCGGCAGCCTGAGCGATGCGTTGACGCGGTTTGCGGGTTTGGCCGGAGTCAACCTGTCGGTCGATCCCGCGCTGGTCAGTGGTCGCAGCAGTGCCGGTCTGTCCGGCGACTTCGGGGTAGAGGAGGGCTTTGCGCGCCTGTTGCAAAATTCCGGACTGCAACTGCAGCCGGTGGGTGAGCAGGCGTACATCCTGATTCCGGCGCCAAGCGGTGCCAGCCTGCAATTGGGCGCGACTTCGATTCTCGGTGCCGTTGATTCCGAACATGGCGATCCGTATGCCGGTGGCCAGGTTGCGCGTCGCGGGTCGCAAGGCTTGCTGGGCTCGCAAGACTTCATGGAAACGCCGTTCAGCATGACCACCTACACCAGCGAGACGGTGAAAAACCAGCAGGCCCGCACCTTGGGCGACTTGGTTGCCAGCGATCCTTCGGTTCGTGCCACCAACCCGGCGGGCGGGCGTTACGAGCAATTCACCATTCGCGGGCTCAGCCTGTTCAATAGCGATGTTTCCTACAACGGTCTGTACGGGATCCTGCCGACCTATACGATCGACATGGAGATGGCCGATCGCGTCGATATCCTCAAAGGCCCGAGCCAGCTCATCAACGGCATCTCGCCGCGAGGCAGCGTGGGTGGTGGGATCAACGTGGTGCCAAAGCGCGCGACCGACCAGCCCGTCACCTCGTTCACCGGTAGTTACGCGTCCAACAACCAGGTCGGCGGTGCCGTGGATGTTGGTCGGCGCTTTGGCGAAGGCGACATGTTCGGCATTCGCTTCAACGGCGTGAAACAGTCCGGCGACACCGAATGGGATCACCAGAGCGTCGACCGTGAAATGGCCGTGCTGGGCCTGGATTTTCGCGGTGAGCGCCTGCGCCTGTCGACCGACATCGGCCACACCGAGCGCGATACCGATGCCCCGCAGGAGCGCGTGCAGATTGGCGCCAACGCGAAGGTGCCGAATGCCAACGATGTCCGTGACAACTATGCTCAGCCCTGGAGTCAGGCACGGACCACGGACACCTTCGGCACGCTGAACGGCGAGTTCGATGTTAGCGATTCAGTCATGCTGTACGGCGGTGTGGGCGCGCGTAAAAGTAATCATGATTTTCTTCGGCATGCCGTTTCGATCACCAATGATGCTGGCGATTTCAGCGTTCTGCCGCGTGATTTCACCCGCGACGAAAATGTCCGCACGGCCACGGCAGGCGTGCGCAACTGGTTTCATACCGGTCCGGTGAGCCATCAGGTCAACCTGGCGGCCAGCTACTTCTACATGGACTTCGAAAATGGCGGCGCCCGTTATGCGGCCGCCCCCAGCAACCTCTACAACCCTCGGGAAACACCTACACCTGTCCGCCCGACGCGTTTCGATCCAGAGGTCTACACCGAAAACCGCTTCAGCAGCGTGGCGTTGTCCGACACGCTGGGTTTCTTCGAGGATCGCTTGCTGCTGACCCTCGGCGGCCGCTGGCAGCGGGTCAAGGTCGACGACTGGTCGGATGACGTCAAAGGCGAGACTGCCTACGACGAGGAAAAATTCTCGCCATCGGGTGGCATCCTGTTCAAGGCGACCGACCAATTGTCGCTGTACGCCAACTACATGGAAGGTCTGAGCCAGGGCAAGATCGCGCCGTCGACGTCGGTGAACGAGGACGAGATTTTTCCTCCATTCATCAGTCGCCAGGTCGAGGTCGGTGCCAAGTACGACGCCGGTGTGTTCGCGCTCACCGCCGCCGTGTTCCGGATCAAGCAGCCGGCCTACGAGACCAATGCCACGACGCGGGTCTTCGGCCCGAATGGCAAACGTCAGAATGATGGTGTGGAGTTGAGCGTGTTTGGCGAACCGCTCAAGGGTTTCCGCCTGCTTGGCGGTGTGATGTACATCGACAGCGAATTGACCGACACCACCAACGGCACTTTCGACGGCAACCGCGCACCGGCCACGCCGAAGTACAACGTCAATCTGGGCGCCGAGTGGGACGTGCCTAACGTGCAAGGCTTGACCCTGACCAGTCGCGGTATCTATTCCAGTTCGCAGTATCTGGATCAGTCCAACAACAAGGAAATCGATTCGTGGGAGCGGTTCGACGTGGGCGCGCGGTATGCGTTCAGGGTTGATGAAAAGACCATCACCGTGCGGGCGAATGTCGAGAACGTGGCGGACAAGCGCTACTGGAGTTCGGCGGGGGCTTCGGATGACAGCGAGCCGGGGTTGACGCTCTCGACGCCGCGGACCTATTTGCTTTCGGCGACTGTGGATTTCTGATGTCATCGTGTTGACTGGTCTGGCGCCATCGCGAGCAGGCTCACTCCTACAGGGGATTTGCGTGGACAACACAAGTCCCTGTAAGAGTGAGCCTGCTCGCGATAGCGGTCTAAACAGCACCGCCAAATATTCAGCCTTGCAAATAAACCGCATGCGTATGGGTGTACTCGTACAACCCATGCTTGCCATCCGCACCGCCAATCCCCGATTTACGCACGCCGGCATGGAAGCCTTGCATGGCTTCGAAGTTCTCGCGGTTGACGTAGGTTTCGCCAAAATCCAGCTCGCGCATGGCGTGCAGGGTTTTGTTCAGGTCGCGGGTGTAGATCGATGAAGTCAGGCCATAGTCGCAGTCGTTGGCCAGGGCGATGGCTTCGTCGAGGTCATCGATGATCTGGATCGGCAGCACCGGGCCGAAAATCTCTTCGCGCATGATCTCCATGTCGGCGCGGCAACCGGCAAGCACCGTAGGTTGGAAGTGGAAGCCATTCGGCAGGTCGGCAATTTGCCCACCGCTGATCAGGCTCGCGCCCTGGCTCAATGCCGTGCGGACTTTACGGTTGACGCTGTCCAGTCCCTGGCGGTTGATCAGCGGACCCATTTCCACATCGGACTGCGCAATCGGGTCGCCATAGCGGGTCGCGCTCATCGTCGCTGCGATGCGCTCGATGAATTGATCCGCCACTTTGCGCTCGACGTACACCCGCTCGGCGCAATTGCACACCTGACCGCTGTTGATGATCCGCGAATCGCGAATGGCTTTGACGGCGAGATCCAGATCAGCGTCCGCCAGCACAATGGCCGGGGCCTTGCCGCCCAGTTCCAGATTGAGCTTGGTGATGTTCGGTGCGGCGGCAGCCATGATTCGCGAACCGGTGTCGACGCTGCCGGTGAAGCTGATCATGTCCACGCCCTTGTGCCCGCTGAGTGCCGCGCCAACCTGGCCGTCACCGCAGACCACGTTGAACACGCCGGGCGGCAAATCGGTTTCGGCCACCAAACGGGCGAATTCGAAGCAGTTGTTTGGCGTCTCTTCGCTGGGCTTGATGACGATGGTGTTGCCGGTCAGCAGCGCCGGGGCCATCTTGCGAGCGATCAGGAAGAACGGGAAATTCCACGGCAGAATCCCGGCCACTACGCCCAACGGTTTGCGGAACAGGAAGATGTTTTCGTTCTGGCGGTCGCTGGTGATGATTTCGCCTTCGATGCGCCGCGCCCACTCGGCCATGTAGTCGAGGTAGTCAGCGGTGAAGTTGACTTCGACTTCGGCCAGACCGCTGATCTTGCCTTGCTCCAGCGTAATGGTGCGCGCCAGGTGCGGTACGTTTTCACGCAGTTTGGCGGCGATACGGCGCAAGTAACCGGCGCGGTCATTTGCCGCTTTGCGTGCCCAATCCTTCTGCGCCGCTCGGGCAGCAGAGAGCGCGCGTTCGACGTCTTCGGCGGTCGAAGCGGGGACTTTCGACAACATGCCTCCGGTGGCCGGGTTGATCACATCGAGGTGGGCAGCGCTGGCCACGAACTGGCCGTTGATGAAGTTTTCGTAAACAGGCACGGACGGCATGGGACGACTCCTTGGCAGATCAGTAAGTGCGTGACGGCGCTTGTGTGCTGGCGGGTTCGCGGTAGCGGGCGAGGGTGGCCATGGCGCTCTGGCGTAGCAGGCTGATGTCGATGGCGACTGCAATGAACTGGCAACCCCAGCCTTGGTAGCGACGGGCATCTTCTTCGTTGGGAGCGAGAATCCCGCAGGCCTTGCCCGCCGCGAGCGTGGCGTTCACGGCGTGTTGAATGCGTTCCTGAACTTCCGGATGACCAGGATTGCCGGCATGACCCAGGCCAATCGACAAATCCGCCGGGCCGATAAACACCGCATCCACACCCTCGACGGCGGCAATCGCTTCGACGTTTTCCACGCCGATGCGCGATTCCACCTGTACGATCAGGCACAACTGTTCATGGGCGGTATTGAGGTAATCGGGCACGCCATCCCAACGCGTGGCGCGGGTCAGGCCGCCGCCGACACCGCGAATCCCGTGGGGCGGGTAGCGCATCGCGCGGACCAATGCCTTGGCCTGTTCGGCGGTTTCGACCATCGGGATCATCAGCGTCTGCGCGCCGATATCCAACAGTTGCTTGATCAGATTGGCGTCGCCATTCACCGCGCGCACGATCGGCGCAGTGGAGTAGGGCGCCACGGCCTGCAATTGCGCGAGTACGCCGGGCACGGTGTTCGGTGCGTGCTCGCCATCGATCAGCATCCAGTCGTAACCGGTGGTGGCGACGATTTCGGCGGCGTAGCCGGTGGCGAATCCGGCCCAGATGCCATATTGGGTCGCCGGTTTTTTCAGCGCGGCTTTGAAAGCGTTGTTCGGCATGATCATCACGAGCTCCTTTCTCAGCGGCTGTACGGCCGATGCAGTTGGCATTCGGGGTTGAGTGTTACGCCGAAACCGGGCTGGTCGAGCGCCGACAGGCGCATGCGGCCATTGACCGGCACCGGTTCGCCGAGCAGTTGGGGATGGAACATCGGCACCACTTCGTCAGCCTTCGGCGCCATCATCAAGAATTCGGCGAACGGGCTGTTATGCCGGGTGGCGACGAAGTGGTAGCTGTACACCGACGAACCGTGGGGGATGACCAAAGCGTTATGGGCATCGGCCAGGGCCGAGATTTTCACCAGTTCGGTGAGGCCACCGCACCAGCCGACGTCTGGCTGTATGATGTCGCAGCAGCCCATTTCCAGCAGCATGCGGAAGCCCCAGCGCGTGGCTTCGTGTTCGCCGGTGGTCACCAGCATGCCTTTCGGTACGTTGTTGCGCAGGGCCGCGTAGCCCCAGTAATCGTCTGGCGGCAGGGCTTCTTCGATCCACTTCAAGCCATGTTCGTGGGCACCGACCGCCAGTTTGGTGGCGTAGTTGAGGTCCAGGCTCATCCAGCAATCAAGCATCAGCCAGAAGTCCGGGCCGACCCGTTCACGCATGGTCGCCAGTTCTTCGAGGTTCTTGCGCAGGCCTTCTTCGCCTTCGGCGGGGCCGTGGTGCAGCGGCATCTTGCCGCCGATGAAGCCCATTTTCTGCGCCAAGTCCGGACGGGCGCCGGTGGCGTAGAACTGCAGTTCGTCGCGCACTGCGCCGCCGAGTAATTGATGCACCGGTTCCTGGCGGATCTTGCCGAGCAAGTCCCACAGCGCCAGGTCAACGCCGGAGAGGGTGTTGATGACGATGCCCTTGCGCCCGTAATACAGGGTCGACTGGTACATCTGGTCCCAGATCTTTTCGATGTCGGTGACGCGGGCGCCTTCAAGGAACCGCGCCAGGTGTTTCTCGACAATGTAGGCGGCAGGCTCGCCGCCGGTGGTCACGGCAAAACCAACGGTGCCGTCACTGGCTTCAATCTCTACCACCAGCGTACCGAGCACGTTGATGCCGAAGGTGCGGCGGCTCTGGCGGTACTCCGGGTATTTGCTCATCGGGGTAGCGATGTGATCGTCGATCCAGTGGCCGTCCGCCTGATCGTGATAATCCGCGCCGCCGCCACGCAGGGTGAAAGCGCGAACGTGTTTGATGGTTGGAATGCCCATGGTGTGATTCCTTTTGTTAAACGGCGGTCAGGTTTAAACGGTGGCCGGTTTGTTCGAGGCTTTATGGCCGGGCGCACGGACGCCCAGCACCAGCAACGCGGCGATGACGGTCGTAGCGGACAGCACGTACAAACCGGCTGCCGGGGAATGGAAGGCGCCTTCGGCCCAGTTCTTCAGCACCGGGGCGATGAAGCCACCGAGGGCGCCGAACGAGTTGATCAGGGCAATTCCGGCTGCGGCGGCGCTGCCGGCGAGGTAGCTGGAGGGGAAGGTCCAGAACACCGGTTGCACGGCGATGAACCCGGAGGCGGCGAAGCACAGGGCAATGATGCCCAGCAGCGGATTGCTGAAGGTCACCGAGCAGGCGATCCCGGCGGCGGCCATGAGCAAGGTCAGGCTTGCGGTGCGCCGACGTTCACCGGTGCGATCGCTGTAGCCGGGAATCAGGTAGGCGGCGATCAATGCGCAAATCCATGGAATTGCGGTGACCAGTCCGACCATCAAGCCGACTTTGGTGCCGAGCAGTCCGCCAACCTGGCTTGGCAGGTAAAACACCACGCCGTAGACGCTCGCCTGGATGAGCAGATAAATGAGGCACAGGTACAACACCGAAGGCTGGCAAATCACGTTGAGCAGGCTGCGGCCGTGGTTCTGTTTATGGCTGTCTTCCTGATCGAGCAGGCTCTGCACTTGCTGGCGTTCCTCGACGGTCAGCCACTTGGCATCGGCCGGGCGATTGTCCAGGTACCAATAGGCCCAGATGCCGACCGCCGTGGCCATCAAGCCTTCAACGGCGAACAGCCATTGCCAGCCATGGAAGCCTGCAAAACCGTCCAGCTCCAGCAGCAGGCCGGACAGCGGGCTGCCGAAGATGAACGCCAGCGGCGCACCGAAATAGAAGAAGCCCATGGCTTTGCCGCGCACGGCGCTGGGGAACCAGTAGGTGAGGTAAAGGATCACGCCGGGGAAGAATCCGGCTTCGGCCACCCCCAGCAAAAAACGCAGGATGTAGAAGCTGGTTTCGGTGTGGGCGAAGACCATGGCCGCGGAGACCAGGCCCCAGGTGACCATGATCCGGCACATCCACAGACGGGCGCCGACGCGGTGCAGAATCAGGTTGCTCGGCACTTCGAGCAGCGCGTAACCGACGAAGAACACCCCGGCACCGAAGGCGAAGGCGGCGTCACTGATATGGGTGTCGGCCTGGAAGGCTTGCTTGGCGAACCCGACGTTGGCGCGGTCGAGGAAGGCCATGATGTACATCAGCAGGAGAAACGGGAGCAGCCGCCAGGAAATTTTGGCGAGCAGAGGCGCGGGTAGAGTCTTCATCGCAGTTTTCCTTTGGTAGGGCATTTGTTCTTATGGGGAAGACTGTACGGCCGCTGATCGATGCGTTACAAATCGAATCTAGCTCACAACTGATACCTTCAGGGTATCGATAACAAAGGCCCGCCATGTCCACGCCAACCATCTCCCGCAGCCTGCTCAATCGCCTGCGCTACAAACATCTGCACATGCTGGTGACGCTCAGCACCAGCCAGAACCTGCACCGTGCTTCGCAAAGCTTGAACATGTCGCAACCGGCTGCCACCCGCATGCTCCATGAAATTGAAGACATGTTTGGCTGCGACCTGTTCGAACGTTTGCCGCGCGGGATGCGACCGACGGCGCTGGGTCAGGAGTTGATTCGTTTTGCCGAGTCGGCGCTCAGCGGTCTCGACCGTTGCGCCGAAGACCTGATGGCGCGGCAGCAGGGTGGCTACGGCTACCTGTCGATCGGCACCATCATGGGCGCGGCGCCGGATCTGGTGATGGATTCGATTGCCGAGATCAAATCACTCAATCCGCAATTGCGAATTCGCATCATGGGCGACACCAGCGATCAGGTGATCCAGTTGCTGGAGCAGGGCCGCATCGACCTCGCCATCGCGCGGCGCAATGCCGCCACCGACAGCGAGCATTACGTCTTCGAACAATTGGGCAACGAACGCTTGCTGGTGGTGGTACACGCTGGCCACCCGCTGGCCAGGCGCAAGAAGCTGGAAATGGCAGAACTGGTCAACGGCTGGCCGTGGATTCTGCAACCGGAAACCAGCCCGGCGCGCATCGGCCTGGATCAAGCCCTGCAGCGCCTGGCCTTGCCGTTGCCGGCAGACATCATCGAATGCGGCTCGGTGTATTCGATGCAGCAGCTGATTCAACTGACCGACGCGATCATGGTCCTGTCGGAAACCGCATTGCGCGACTACCTTAAAATGGGGCTGGTGGTGGCGCTTCCGGTGGAGCTGGATGTGCAACTGGCGCCGTTTGGGCTGCTGTTGCGCAAAGGTGAGCACATAAGTCGCGAGCTGGGATTGTTCATCGATCTGCTGCGTCGAAAAGCCGCGGTTTTTTGATTTTCAGGTCAGTTTTTTGTTTTCCGCGAGCGCATAAACCTTTAAAGTTAACCTTTCGGTCAGCTTTGCACTGTCATCACAGCCCTTTGCATCGTCAAAAGGGGCTTCTGCAAGACTCGAGATTCCCAGTAGATAACCAGAAGGGCGGACCCCATAACCGCCCAGAGGATGATCCATGTCCAACCGTGATATATCCCGGCGCTCGTTCCTTCAGGGCGGGCTGGTAGCGGGTGTGAGCGTGACGCTCACACCATTGAGCAGCCAGGCGCTGGCAGCCTTGATGGAAAACAGCGTGACCGTGCCGTCCGAGCAATGGCTCGGCAACAACGGCAAGGCGCGCGCCCGTAACGATGCCTTGTCCAAGGTCTGCGGCAGCAAAGTGTTTGCTCGCGACATCCGCGCCAAGGACATGCCGGGCTGGCCGCAGCAGCAAGGCCACGCCATGCTGCTGAAAACCATCAAGGCTGACCGAATCTACGATGGCTACGACCTGTCGTGGCTCGGTGCCGAATTGCAGCCGGACCGCATCGTCACCGCCGACGACCTGATCAAGGACGGGATCGTCTTCCCGGAAGAGCACGCGCCTGATCCGCTGCTGCCGGCCGGCAAGGTGCCGATGTTCATCGGTCATCCAGTGGCGATCCTGATCTGGAACGACTTCGAGCGTTTCCGCCAGGCCAAGGCCCAACTCAAATTCAATGACAAGGCAATCCGCTACGGCGAGAAAGCGCCGTTCTACGAAGGCGACCCGTACGGCAGCTTCCGCTACGTGCGCGTCGGCGGCCCGACCTCGGCCGACGAAGATGAATTTGCCAGCCTCAAGGATTCGATCCTGTTTCCGATGCTGAAAAACCGGCGTCCGGTGTGGAACTCCCAGCCCAACCTGCACGGCAACCTGACCGAGCGCGGCTTGTTCTATGCCGAGCGCATGAAGCAGCAAATCGACACGCCGCCGGACAACTGGCTGGTGTTCGACGAGCGCTACAAAACACCGTCGATCGAGCCGGCCGCGATGGAACCGGACAACGGCAACGGCTGGTACGACCCGGCCACGAAGACTCTGCATTTTGTCGTCGCCACGCAGTGCCCGCTGGAAACCGCGACCGAGACCGCGAAGATGATCGCGCCGTCGCGTTTCGGCCTGGCCAACCTGAACATGCACCCGGGTTACACCGTCGGTTACGGCTCGAAAGACCACAACATTTTTGTCTACTACGCCGCCCTTGCAGCGTTGTACGGCGCCGGTGTGCCGGTGCGTCTGGCGAATGACCGCTATGAACAGTTCCAGAGCGGCATCAAGCGTCACCCGTTCGATATCCGCTACCAACTGGCGGTGGACAAGACCGATCACAGCTTCAAGATTTTCCGCGCCGAGATGAGCGTCGACGGTGGCGGCCGGGTCAACTACAGCCCGTCTGTGGCAGCGGTGGGCGCCACGGCGGCGCAGTCGATCTACTACATGCCGCAGAACGATTTGCAGGTGACGGCTTATCACTCCCGCGCCGTTGAGGCCGGGTCAATGCGTGGCTACGGCACCCTGCAAAGCATGGCGTCCACCGAGATGATGGTCGACGAAATCGCTGATCGCCTCGGTGTCGATGCCATTGAATTACGCCGCAAGAACGCGCTGCGTTCGGGCATGAAAAACACCCAGGGCGCGGTGCCTGCCGGTGCCTTGCGTCTGCACGAGATTCTCGATAAAGCGGCCGTTCACGACACCTGGAAAAACCGCGCCGCGATCAAGAAACAACGCGAAGCCGCCGACCCGGATAACTGGTACGGCATCGGTTTCGCCATCTGCCAGAAAGACTTCGGCACCGGTTCCGAAGCGCCGATGGCGAGTATCGAATACACCGCTGACGGTCGCATCACCCTGCGCCACATCGGCATCGAAATCGGCACCGGCATGTCCACGTCCCAAGCGATGGTGGTGGCCGATTTCCTCGGCAACCCGGCGCATGAAGTGAAGACCGGCGAAACCGAATGGAAAGAGTTGCAGCTGATCAGCGGCGGCAACCCGTACATCATGAGCCAGGCCGAGCAGGACAACTTCCTGCGTAATCCGCGTTGGGTCGGCAAGGTCGCTTCGGCCTCATCCGCGACCAACTCGGCGTACTACTTCAGCCACGCCACCCGTGAAGCGGCACGCGTGCTGTTCAACCACGGCTTGTGGCCGGCAGCGATGGAGATCTGGCGCCAAGGCCCATTCGGCGGCCAGGCCAACCCTTACGTGGTGCGCCGTGAAGACGCCCATTGGGTCGATGGCAAACTCACCGCCAACGGTATGGAGCCTTTGCCGTTTGCGGTGCTGGCCAAGCGCGCCCACGAGCGCGGTCTGGTCACTGGCGCCACGGTTCACGGCTTCAACCGTTGGAGCTGGGCCGAGGCCGAGTTCAGCATCGATGGCGTGCGTGAACGCTTGCCGCTCGATGGCCTGGCCGTGAAGTACGGCGACGGTGCACCGAACGCGAAGAAGGCGCAGATGAACAGCGCCGGTTTCCATTTGCTGGATCGGCAGAACATCGCCTACCCGGCGACCCAGTTGAACAACGCGGCAGTCACGTACTACAGCCCGGTCGCGACGCTGGTGGAAGTGAAGGTCAACAAGGGTTCGAACGAAGTGTCGGTGCTCAACCACCACTCGTGGGTCGAGTGCGGTCGGGTGCTGGTGCCGGAACTGGTCAAGGGCCAGCTCGAAGGCGGCATCGCCATGGGCATCGGCCATGCGCTGATGGAAGAAATGCCGCTGTACGAAGGTGGGCCGGGGGAGGGTGACTGGAACTTTAACCGCTATCGCTTGCCGATGGCGCGCCACGTCGCGGTGTGGAAACAGACCGCGGAAATCCTGCCGCCATTGTCACCAAGCGACCCGTCCAAAGGCATCGCCGAAGTGGTGATGATCCCGGTGGTCGGCGCCATCGGCAACGCCGTGGCCCATGCCATCGGTAAACGTGTCCGCGACCTGCCTATCACTTCTGCACGCATCAAGGAGGCCCTCAATGGCTAACCGTCCGCTTCAACTGACCCTCAACGGTCAATCCGTCGGCCCGGTGGACATCCCTGCTGACCTGCCGATGATCGACTACCTGCACGAATACAAGAACCTCACCGGCTCACGCCTCGGCTGCGGTCAGGGCATTTGCCACGCCTGCGTGGTGATCGTCGACAACCCGGACGGCACCAGCGAAGAAGTGCGCACCTGCATCACTGGCGCGCACTATTTCGAAGGCAAGAAAGTACGGACTATCGAAGGCCATGCGACCCGCGACGAGCAGGGCAAGGTCACCGAACTGAACCCGATCCAGCAGCGCTTCGTCGACGAATTCGCCTTCCAGTGCAGCTACTGCGCGCCGGGCTTCGTCAACGCCGCGACGGTGCTGGTGGAAAAACTGCAACGCCAGCCGATCGTCAAAAGCCAGCTGGAAAAAGTCATCGAGGACAGCCTGGGTCATCACATCTGCCGTTGCACCGGGTACGTGCGCTACTACAGCGCCACCCGCAACGTGCTGACCGATCTCGGCCTGGTCAAGGAGGGTTAAGCATGAAGCAACTACTTAGCCGTCTCGTGTTGACGGTCGGCCTCGCTGCGCCTGTGTTGGCGGCTCACGCTGACGATGCGCAGGTCAAGCAAGGCGAATACCTCGCCCGCGCCGCCGACTGCATGGCGTGCCACACCGCACCGGGTGGCGCGCCGTATGCGGGCGGCCTGCCGATCGTCTCGCCGTTCGGCACGATCTACGGCACCAACATTACACCGAGCAAAGAGCACGGCATCGGTTTGTACAACGATGACGAATTCTTCGCTGCGTTGACCGAAGGCAAGCGTCGCGATGGCGCGAACCTGTACCCGGCGATGCCGTACACCTCGTATCACCTGATCCCGCGTGCCGACTCCGACGCGATTCACGCTTACCTGAAAACCGTCGAGCCCATCGAGCGCGCCGCGCCGGTCACCAGCCTGACCTTTCCGTTCAACGTGCGTCCGGGCCTCATGGGTTGGAACATGATCTACGGCAAGGACGTGAAGCTGGAATCCACCGAAGGCAAAAGCGAAGCCTGGAAGCGCGGCCAGTACATGGTCGACGTGCTCGGCCACTGCGGCGAATGTCACACGCCACGTGGCCTTCCCGGTGCGATGCAAATGGACAAGCGCATGACCGGCGGCATCCTCAACGGCTACCTGGCACCGAGCCTGCTGGCCACTGACCTGGCGGCACGCGGCTGGAACCATCAGGACCTGAGCTCGTTCCTCAAGCACGGCATGAGTGCCCAGGGCACGATGTTCAACGAGATGTTCCCGGTGTTCCACAACAGCACTCAGGGCCTCACTGATCCGGATCTGGCCGCCATGGCCACGTTCCTGCTCGGCGATCAGCCGCCAGCGGCAAAAGTGCTGACTGACGTACCGTTGGACAAACTCAGCGCCAGCGCCCAGCGCGGTCGTCAGGATTACCTGAACGTCTGCGCCGGTTGCCATGCGCCAGGTGGCGAAGGCAAGCCGCACATCGCTGTGGCCATGCGCGGCAACACCACGTTGCGCCTGGAAGATCCGCGCAACCTGGTTCGGGTGATCGACGACGGTATCGGCGAACAGAAATTCTCCGGGTTCGAGCACATGCAGCCGATGCCAGGTTTTGTCGAGAAGCTCAGCGACGAGCAACTGACCGATCTGCTGAACTACCTGCGTCAGGGGTGGGGCGGTCAGCCGGGTGACCTTGCGGTGAATGCGGTGCAGAAGTTGCGCGCAGACGCGCCGCCGCTTGAGCACAAGGCGCACTGACATGCAGCATCTGGATCTGCAAGTGGTGCGGCGGGCGTTGGAGTGGTCGTTGGCTGGTCAGCGTGTCTGGCTGTGCACGGTTCTCGCCACTTACGGCTCGGCGCCTCGCGCACCGGGTTCGTTGCTGGCGGTGAACGCCGACGGCCAGTGGATCGGTTCGTTGTCGGGCGGTTGCGTCGAAGAAGATTTCCTTGAACGCGTCGCCGAAGGTGCGTTTGAGCAAGCCGTCAGCGTTGTGCGTTACGGCGAAGGTGATGATCCGCGCTCGCGGGTCAGTTTGCCCTGTGGCGGTGTGCTCGACGTGCTGGTGGAGAGGCTGGATTCGGATTGCGACGTTCAGGCGCATCTGCGCGAACTGGAGTCGGCGTTGTTGGGCCGACGGCGGTTGATCCGCGAAGTCGATCTGGTCAGCGGTGCGCGCGGCCTGTTCGATGATCGCGAGCAGGGTGTGCGCGTCGAGTGCGAAGTCGACCGGGTTCGCCTGCGCATCGGTGCGGCACAGCGCTTGTTGCTGGCCGGGTATTCCAGTGTGGCGCAGGCATGTGCGGAGTTTGCCGTGGGCCTTGGCTTCGAGGTGATCCTCTGCGATCCACGGGACGAAGTGCTCGAAGGTGTCGTGCTGGACAACGTGGAGATCCGTCGTCAACTGCCATCGGTGTTCATCGCCGATGGCGGCTGTCACAGCGACACGGCGGTGGTGGCGCTGACCCACGATCCGCGCATCGATGACCTGGCGATGATGGAAGCCGTGCGCACCGAAGCGTTTTACATCGGTGTGATGGGCTCGATGCAAACTTCGCAAAAGCGCTTCGAGCGGTTGCGGCGTATTGGTGGGCTGGGCGATGCCGAACTGGCGCGGATTCATGCGCCGATCGGTTTGAACCTGGGCAGCAAGACACCGGCGGAGATTGCCTTGGCGGTGCTGGCCGATATCTTGCGGATTCGAAGTGGTATCTCACGGGATCGGCTCTAACCACAAAAACTGTGCGAGCTTGCTCCCACAGTTTTTGTGTGCCGCTTAGTACCCGAACTTGTCCCGCAACCCGTAATACCACGCACCTAAAGCCGCAAACGGTGTGCGCAACAATTGCCCACCGGGAAACGGGTAGTGCGGCAAGTCGGCAAACGCGTCGAAACGCTCGGCCTGGCCACGCAACGCTTCAGCCAGGACCTTACCCGCCAGATGCGTGTAGGTCACGCCGTGGCCGCTGCAACCCTGGGAGTAGTAGACGTTGTCGCCCAGTCGCCCGACTTGTGGCAGACGCGACAGGGTCAGCAGGAAGTTGCCGGTCCAGGCATAGTCGATCTTCACGTCTTTGAGTTGCGGGAAAGCCTTGAGCATTTTCGGGCGGATGATCGCCTCGATGTTCGCCGGATCCCGGGCGCCATACACCACACCACCGCCGAAAACCAGGCGCTTGTCGCCCGTCAGGCGGTAGTAGTCGAGCAGGTAGTTGCAGTCTTCGACGCAGTAATCCTGAGGCAGCAGGCTTTTCGCCAACTCGTCGCCCAAGGGCTCGGTGGTGATGACCTGGGTGCCGCAAGGCATCGACTTGGCCGCCAGCTCCGGCACCAGATTGCCCAGGTACGCGTTGCCCGCCACGATGATGAATTTTGCCCGGACCTTGCCCTGTGGCGTGTGCACCACTGGATTCGCGCCGCGCTCGATGCGCACGGCCGGTGACTGTTCATAGATCGTGCCGCCCAACGACTCAACCGCGGCCGCTTCGCCCAACGCCAGATTGAGTGGGTGAATGTGCCCGCCGCTCATGTCGAGCATGCCGCCGACGTATTGGTCACAGGCCACCACTTCACGGATGCGCCGCTCATCCAGCAACTCGAGCTGCGTATGACCGAAGCGTTCCCACAGGCGCTTCTGGGATTCCAGGTGGCCCATCTGCTTGGCAGTGATGGCGGCGAACACGCCACCGTCCTTCAAATCACACTGGATATTATATTTGGCGACCCGCTCACGAATGATCCGCCCGCCCTCGAACGCCATCTGCCCCAGCAACTGAGCCTGTTTGGGGCCGACGCTGCGTTCGATCACGTCGATATCACGGCTGTAGCTGTTGACGATCTGGCCACCGTTACGCCCGGAAGCACCAAAACCAACCTTGGCAGCTTCCAGCACCGTCACGTTGAAACCGTTCTCCAGCAAAAACAGGGCAGAGGACAGGCCGGTGTAACCGGCGCCGATTACACAGACATCAGTCTCCACGTCATTCTGCAACGCCGGGCGCGGCGGCACCGCGTTGGCCGATGCGGCGTAGTAGGACTCTGGGTAGGGGGTGTTCGCCATCCGGCAGCCTCTGTTTAATATATTTTACGAGTGCGTCGATCCTACCCGAGTTAAAAAACCACCGCCAGCCACCGGAAAATCTTCTTCGCGGCGGCGAAATTAAATATTTTGCATATTCATAGGGTTAGCGCGAAAAAAGGTGTTGACACCCCTCCGGAATTCCGTAGAATGCCGCCTCACAGCAGGCACGTAGCTCAGTTGGTTAGAGCACCACCTTGACATGGTGGGGGTCGTTGGTTCGAGTCCAATCGCGCCTACCAAACAAAATCCGCTCTGCTGGGCGGTCTAGAGGGGTCACCGGAAACGGTGACCCCTTTTTGCTTTCTGCGATTTGCAAAACTTTTGCAAAACTCCCACCTCAGAACGCCAATTCGGCACCTACCTCCACCAGCGGCGACCGCAAGCATTCACCGACCACCTCCCTAAGCGCCGCGCCCATGGTGATCTTCAGGTGGGTCGGATTGTCGTAGCTCTGCGTCTTCTCGGGCGATACCGTCACCGTGTTCTTGCCCATGTCCGGTGTCAGCCCACTACAGCACTGAGGTTCTGCACTCCCGCTCGCGGGCGATCAGCAGCGTATTGATCCAACAAAACTCGGCTGCACTCATCCATTCCGCTGGTTGCCGTTGGGCGCGGAAGAGAGTGCATACGGGTTTAGTCGGTGGAGGGGGTGTTGCTAATTCAGCAGTAGTTTTGGCTGGTGGGTTTGATATGTCTCGCCAGTGAATCATTGATCCGTCTGACGGTCATATCGCCGACTTTGGCTTTTAGGACGTTCAAATGAAGCGTGCAGTAATAATGTTCATGGCCATTTCAGGCTCTCTCCTGCTGGGAGGCTGCGGGCCTCACTGGCACGACGGAGATAGGTACGAACGTGATCGGGGCTACGATCATGGCCGCGGATATGACCGAGGGCATGACGATGATCGAAAGCAATACCGCAGATATGATCGTCGCGACGATGATCATGGATATGAGCGCAATCACGATCGTGATCATGGCGACAGAGGCGATTAGTTCGCTCTGATCTCTTTACATGTAGGAAGGCTACCTATTGAATGAGTAAAGAGTGGAGCCGCATTGCGCGGTGCAGAGTCGTCCGCATCGGGGTGTGATCTGGCCGGCGCTGATCTCAGGCTGAGGACGGATCCTTCAAGGAGATATACAACGAGCCCGGCCAGCTAATTTTTGAGCAACTGGCGAACCGAAAGCCCACGCGAACAGGGCTGCATGGCGGATTGATGAACATGTTGAAGAGCATCAACAAGGTTGTTCCTGACTCCGAAGGGATCCCGCAGCGATGGATCCATTTTCAATCCCGTCTCGACGAGTTTCCCCCCCGCAGACAGGGCCTGCATCTCGCCTCTAAGAAGGAAGCAACGCCAGGCTTATGATCGTTGACGGGCGTAACGGATATGCCTATACACTCCGTTCTTTCAATTTTGTTTCGGTAAGTCATGAGCGAAGAACGAGATATCCCTGAGCCTGAGCACGACCATCTGCTCGACCATGAATTCCACGATGACGACTCATGGGCCGAAGAAGACGCACAGGCAATCGTGGATGAGGAAGATGAGGACGTCGATTTTCTTGATCAGATAGACCAGGACGACTGACACAGTATTCAACATCCAAAGAGACCCGCCCATCCACGTGGTTCCACATGCATCGAATCAAGACCTGGCACCCGCCAAGTTTTTTTATGCCAACGATTTACACAAGCCTCGTCAATGACGGAGCTTTTTCATCTCTGCGGGCAGGGCTTGCAATTCGTCTCTGGGAGACAAGCAAGCCCCAGTAAGTTCTGCGGGCTACTCAATATGCTTCAACCCCACCGTATTCCGAGCCAGCTTCGCGCGCTCACTCCAGGCGATGGTGTGGCTGGCCTTGTTCCATCGCACCTTCATGATGTCGCGCCCTGACGCTTTTTCAATGGCGTCAGCGATGAAACGAATGTTGAAAGTGCTGCCCGCACATTCTCCATGGTGAAGCAAGGCGGCTTTCCAGGCTTCAAGTTCGCTCATGCTTGAGCGTTCGATGATGATGACCTTCTTGAATCCGCCAACCATAAAATGAATCTCGTAACGTTCCCTCATTACCAGGCTGTCTCCGCCAGCATTTTACATGAGAAATGTTATCATTTGCGGAGTTGGATTAGGGATTCGTATTGCCATATGACAATCATTTCTACCCGAATTGAACTGTGAGCAACGAACTGCATCCAACCAGAACAGGCGGCGAGGCGTTTGATTGGCTCAGTGAAGCGGGAGGGGAGGTGATGGGGAGGCGAGCGATGATCCGATTCTTTGCGGCTTACTTGTCCATTTGCCTTTTACTTCAATGGACTGTGGTTGAGGCATCCCCCTGGATTGCCACTCATGTGCTTTTGAGGTGGATCCTGTAACGCAGTGATTCAGGCGTAAAATGGGCAGTGCTCCCTCATCTAAAGGAGTCACGTATATGATCTCCGACCCAATCAACAAGCAGTCATTCGACAGCCAAACTGTTTGGGATCAATACTTCTGCGCTGCGTTGATTGCAGAGAGCAATCTGACGGCACCCATAGTAGGCGGGGCCACTCATGAAGACAGGCAGAATCTGTTGATCGAGAGGGCCAAAGCCCTCGCCGACAAAATGATGGAAAACAGAAAATAACCAGAGCCCAGCCATCGCGCTGGGCTCTTCGCATCCGGCACTTTTTACCGAAGCCCCGAAGATTCAGGCAATCAGTTCGACCTTTCCGGTCGCCAGACGATAGATGCCCCCCACTATTTTCAACTTGCCGTTGCCGAGCGCGTCGGTCAGCAGTGGCGTGGCCTGCTTGAGGCGTGCAACCGAGTCTTTGACATTTTGCACGGTCGCGTTTTCCATCAGGTCTCCAGGTTGTTTGATCACTGTTTCGATAGCGGGTTTGAGTGCGTCGGTCAGTTTGGGGATCTGCCCGGGGAATACCGTTTTATCCTTGACGGCTTTGATGCCGGCCTCGATAGCGCCGCAGCTCTCATGCCCCAATACCAGAATGAGCGGCGCGCCAAGCACGGCGACACCGTATTCAATACTCGCCAGACCTTCGTTCGTTACAAAGTTACCAGCCACGCGTACGGCGAAAAGATCACCTCGTGCAGTATCGAATGCGTACTCAGGGGCAATGCGCGAGTCGGAGCAACTCAAGACCGCGACGAACGGGTTCTGACCGGAAACCAACGCTTCGCGTTCGTCTTTGAAGTCATGGGTTTCTGAATTCCCGCTGACATACCGTTCATTTCCCGCCATCAGTCTTTTAAGGGCCTCGTCGGGGCTGATGACGTTTTTGGGTTTGGGGGGCGTTGAGGTTTTTTCGGCGGCCTGAAGGATTCGATCGGGCAGGGTGCCGGCGAGTAACAGGGCGCCGGCTCCTAATCCGGCAAGGCGAAGAAAGCGGCGACGTTCATGGGTATTTGAATCAGAGTTTGAATCACATGATTCACACATGATTTTGTGTACTCAGGTCAATTCGGTGGGAATGCTTTGGGGTAATGCTTGCAGGAGCCTATAGGCACTGGAATGTTGGAGTCTAGCCGGGGTCTGGAACATTATGTTGCGGCCTGCGGAGCATGTCGGGTTAACGCGGCACAGTAACCGGCGAATCGTGCAACGAGTGCAATCCGTTGGTTGATGGACTACTACTGACAGGTTGATTCAACTTCGTCCTCACAGGAGTTTCACGATGCTGGCTCACTGGTTTCTTGCAGCGGCACATCTTCTGGCATTGGCACTGGGTTTTTGGGCGGTTCTGGTTCGCGGTACGAATTTTCGGCGTTTGGCGAGCGGCGCGGGGGAGGCTCGCAGCGTGCTGATCGCGGATAACCTTTGGGGGATTTGCGCACTCATTCTGCTAGTTACCGGTGGGATGCGAGCCTTTGGCGGGTACGAAAAAGGCACGGGTTACTACCTGCATCAGCCGTTGTTTCACCTCAAGATGACGCTTTTCGTTCTTATCCTGCTGCTTGAAGTCGTGCCGATGGTGACCCTGATCAAATGGCGAGTGGCGCTGGCACGTGGCGCGGCAATCGATACTGGGCGCGCGAAGTTGTTCGCACGGATCAGTCATGTCGAAGCGTTGCTGGTGTTGTTGATGGTTGTCGCGGCCACTGGCATGGCGCGAGGTGTGACGTTTGGATAGCCAGGGGAAAGCGAGGAAAGCGGAGGGCGTTGCGACACATGAATCTTTAGCCAGCCGTCGTTCCGGGGCGAACGGGCTGGCTACTGACTGCATCAGGATTCAGGGAGTCTGCGGCTTGTCCGGGGCGGTCAGGCCAGCTTGAATGCGCTGATAAATCTCTTCGCGATGCACCGCAACGTCTTTCGGGGCGTTGATGCCAATTCTGACTTGCTGGCCGCTTACGCCCAGGATGGTGATCGTAATGTCATCACCAATATTTATGCTTTCACCGACTTTGCGGGTGAGTATCAGCATGGTCTTCTCCTTGATTGCTTTGTGGGGCACCTGATTCGGACAGTGCAGAGGTCGGTGGTATGTATAGATTAGTGCGAAGTCTCACAATTTGGGTGCCTCTTTCTGACGCGCAGATGCAGCATTAATTCCCAAGGTGTAACTATACAGAGGCCGCAACCATCATTCTTGTTGTTTTGTGCCCATTTTACGGCACTCGAGAAGTATTCATGAGTGTTAAAATCCTCGCTTTAAGCATTCAGAGGGAAACGCTGTGCGCAAAATGGTTTTGGTATTGGCGGTACTGGCGCTGGCGGGATGTGGTGAGGACAAGCGTGGGGATGCGCAAAAGCCGCAGCCTGCAGTGGCGGCGGTAGCGCCGGCGCAAGTGTCGGGACCGCAATGGGATCTCGAGGTCCGAGGCGAAACACCTCAGGCAGTCAGCGACCTCAGCGGCTGGCTGATCGAGCACAGCTTCATGTCCAATGTCATCAGGGAAAATGGCAAGACCCGGATTCTGATGGGGCCATACAGTTCGAAGGCTGAAGCCGACGCCAAACAGGCGCAGGTGAACGCGGCGCTGGTCAAGGCGAAGAAACAGAACATTGAAGTGCTGGTCCTCGAGCGTCCGGCCGCTCAATAAGGATCCATTTTCAACACGCTGTTCGGCGGAGCTTCTTAAAGGATAAACACGGTGACTCGTCTTCATGCGTAGTCACTGTCGATTTTCCGAAGGAGCTTCCCATGGCCTCCGCCACCCCTTACAAAATATTCGACGCAGTCCTGCGCCACAAAAAGACCCTGAGTCCGCATTTGATGCGGGTCACTCTGGCCGGCCCGATGGTCACGGAAATGGCGACCTGGGCGCCGGACCAGCGCGTGAAACTGTTCTTCCCCGCCGAGGATGGCTCGCCCGCTCAACTGCCTCATGATGCCGGTTGGCACGCGCGTTACCGCTCCATACCGATTGCCCGACGCCCGGCGATGCGTACCTACACCATTCGCCATCTGCGCGCCGACCAAGGTGAAGTCGATATCGATTTTGTGCTGCATGGTGAAACCGGTCCGGCCTCTCGTTGGGCCATTCACGCGACAACGGGCGAGTCGATTCAGATCGTCGCGCCGAATCGCCGGTTCTCCGCGCAGGAGGCGGGTGGTTTCGAGTGGAAACCGCCCCGGCAGCTCAAACATCTGTTACTGGTCGCCGATGCCACGGCCCTGCCGGCGGCCCTCGGTATTCTCGATGAACTGGCCGTTCTCGATGAGCCTCCAGTGACCCAGGCCTTTTTTGAGGTGGACAGCCTCGACGATGCGTTACCGGTTCCGGACTGGCCGGGCCTATCGGTGCAGTGGCTGATTCGCGATGACGCCGGTGCTCTGCGAGCAGGGTCATTGATGGTCGATGCGGTTCATCGGGCCAGTCTGCCTTCAGCAGCTTGCTCGGCATCGCAAATCACCGAGTTGGCGCCAGTCGATGTAGACGAAGATACCCTTTGGGAAACGTCGGAGTCGGCCAGTGATGGTTTCTATGGCTGGATTGCCGGCGAGACAATGGCCGTGATGAACTTGCGCAAGCATTTGATCAAAGAGCGCGGCATTGCCCGGGAATCACTGAACCTGATGGGCTATTGGCGCTACGACAAAGCCGGCGGTTAGAAACGAAGAGGCCTCGGGTATTGAACCCGAGGCCTTTGTATTTTCAGCGCGTGTTTAACCGCAGGACTTCATGTCCACCGGACCGACAAACTCGTTGCCGCGCCCCATGACGCAAGCCACGCTTTGGTTGCGCTGACGTTCCCAGGACTGAACCGGATAGGTTTTGTTCCAGGCTTCATACAGTTGGCGATCCTGTTTCGACAGGCGTAAACCGTATTGCTTGCTCATGTAGAAATACGTCCGGGCGATCATCCCGCGAATGGATGGGCGAGGCATGACCTTCTTCGCCTTGAAGTCGACCTGGGTCAGGCACGAGCCGTATTGACCCGATTGCTCGGGCAACCAACCGAAACTGAAGTTACTGCGGTCACCGTTCACCTCACCGATGCTTGGCACCAGGTTATGCAGATCGGCCTCGGCCTTCTGGTAGGTCGGGTCGTAGCGCGTGCAGTTCTTGCGTCCGCCTTCCTGCCAGCATTGGCGCTGGTGGCCGATCTGCCAGGCCGGAACGATGTGTTCCCATTCGATGCGCGAGGCACGCTTGGCATTTTTACGCGGCACGTAGCCACACGCTGCGAGGTTCACCTTGTTGCCGGTGTATTTGCAGCCGCAATAAAACTCGGTGGATTGCGGGGCGTACAACTTCCAGGCGACTTTCTTGGCTTCGTTGAAGGTACGTGGCGCGTCGGCCTGGGCGCCCATGGCGAACAACAGAAACAGCAAAGCAAAACAACGGACACTCATTGACTCAATCTTCCTTCGGCACAACCCAGAAAATCTGCACACCGCCGTCATCGCGATAGGCGAGGGTGACGTTGTCGTTTTCATCGATTTCTTCGAGCAGGCGTTCCCACTCATCCGCAGGCTCGTCGGGAAGACGAAAAATCAGCGCTGCCTTGGCTTTTTGAGCGGTGGGGGAGTTGATGATTTTCTGAACGCGCAAGCCCATGCGGACATAGGAGTCAGGTGAGGCAGAGGTGGTGTCCACGGGATTATCCTTATTAAGCTGTACGTGCATACAGTATTTAACTGTAGGAATTTTCGCAACTGCTTAAAATTCAAGAAAATCCTCTGACAGCGGTTTGTTCCATTTGGTGTAGGACGAAGGAACATTTTTTCGAAAGGCGAGGCGGTGCCCGACCGGAATCGGTCGGGCGAGGGCGAATCAGTATTCCCAGAACATCCGTTGCAGCTCTTTGCTGTCGTTGGTCTTGGTCAGGGCGACCATGGCCAGGATGCGGGCTTTTTGCGGGTTCAGGTCGTGAGCCACGACCCAGTCGTACTTGTCGTCAGGCTGTTCGGCATTACGCAGAACGAAGCCGCCGGCGTTGACGTGGGAAGAGCGGATGATTTGCACGCCGTCCTTGCGCAGGGCTTGCAGGCTTGGAACGACCCGCGAAGACACCGAGCCGTTGCCGGTGCCCGCGTGGATGATGGCTTTGGCGCCGGACTGAGCCAGCGCTTTGTATGCGGTGTCGCTGACGTTGCCGTAGGAGTAGGCGATTTCTACGTCAGGCAGGCTCTTGATGTTCTTGATGTCGAATTCCGAGTCCATGGTGTGGCGCTTGGCTGGCAGGCGGAACCAGTAGGATTTGCCTTCCACCACCATCCCGAGGGGACCCCAAGGGCTTTTAAACGCCTCGGTCTTGATGTTGATCATCTTGCTGACATCGCGACCCGACTGGATTTCATCGTTCATGGTCACCAGCACGCCTTTGCCGCGAGCCTCTTTGCTGCTGGCCACAGCCACGGCGTTGTACAGGTTCAGCATGCCGTCTGCGGACATCGCCGTGCCCGGGCGCATGGAGCCGACCACGATGATCGGCTTGTCGGTTTTCTCTACCAGGTTCAGGAAGTAAGCGGTTTCTTCCAGGGTGTCGGTGCCGTGGGTGATGACGATGCCGTCGACGTCAGCGCTATCGGCCAGTTCGGCGACGCGGCGACCCAGTTGCAGCAGGTTTTCGTTGGTAATGCTTTCGGATGCGATCTGCATCACTTGTTCGCCGCGAACATTGGCGACCTGGCTCAATTCCGGAACGCCGGCGATCAGTTTATCAATGCCGACTTTCGCCGCCTGGTAAGTCGCACTGTTGGCCGCGCTGGCGCCGGCGCCGGCAATGGTGCCACCGGTGGCAAGAATCACCACGTTCGCCAGTTTCTGTTGGGTTTCGACTTCTTTTGCCTGAAGGGCAGTAGGCAGGAGCAGCAAGAGGGCCAAGGCGCCCGGAACAAAATGTTTGATAGCAGATGTCATTATTTTTCTCTCTAGTAGTGACGGTGCTGATGCAAGTTCATCTAGATGCGCCCCGAGCGGATCTGAACGCTTGAGGTGCTGGAGAAGAGCAGAATCTGTACCAATTACACTTTGTATTGAGAGAGTCTCTTAAGTTGCTGATTTGTTTAAATAAATAAACGCTTGTTCAACGCGCTTGCATCGCGGGTTGTCCGGGTTTCCGACTGATTGCGGGTTTCCCGTTCGGCTCTCCGACGGTCTGTGCAAACCCAAGGTCGTCGGGTTGTTGTTAAAGAAACCGGTACGCAGGCCGATCTCTCCTGGAGGAGTATTTTTCAGGGAGTTCACATGTCGTTGACCGTCGGTTTTCCAAATGCATCCGTGATCAACATCGGCGGGAAGTCTTCGTCGACCGTTGAGGCCTTGAGCGAGGCGGCAGCTGATACGTCGACACAGCGCCTGGGGCTGGAAGCGGACGAGAAAAAGTCTGTCAGTCTCGGTGGCGGCGCGCAGGGTAGTGAGAAAGCCGAAAGCGCGGGCAGTCAGCAAAGCATTGCCGCGCAAATGTTGCTCAAGCGCATGCAGGAATTGCAGGAGCAACTGCGCGAGCAACAGCAGCAATTGGCGGCAACCCAGGCTGCGAATTTCCAGTCGGCGGAAGCCAAGGCGGCCGCGGTCATGTCGATTCAGTCGCAGATTGCCGATACGTCCGCGGCACTGATGCAAGTGGCGGCGGCCCTGGTGAAGGAACTGACAGGTTCCGGGAATGTGGTCAGTACCACGGCGTGAAGGGTTCCCACAAATGGCGTTTTCTCGTCATTGACAAATGTCGACAAGATTCGCATAGTCCGGTCTACGCAAACGTTTGCGCCATTCCTGTTGGGCTAAACCCATCAGCGAACGCCACGCAGCTTACGCCAGCGCAAGCGTTGCTCACAATAATCATAAGATCGGAGTGAACCCATGAAGCTGCCATTCGCTGGACGACTTCTTGCTGTCGCTATGCTGGCTGCCGCCTCTGCTGCGCTGCCTGTCTCTTCGGCTTTCGCTGAAACGCCTGCCAAACCTAAAGTCGCTTTGGTGATGAAGTCCCTGGCCAACGAATTTTTCCTGACCATGGAAGACGGCGCCAAGGCTTACCAGAAAGATCACTCCGGCGAGTTCGAGCTTATTTCCAACGGCATCAAGGACGAAACGGATACTGCGGGCCAGACGCGCATCGTCGAGCAAATGATTCTGGCCAAGGTCGATGCGCTGGTCATTGCGCCGGCTGACTCCAAGGCCATGGTGCCGGTGATCAAAAAAGCCATCGATGCCGGTATCACCGTGATCAACATCGACAATCAGCTTGACCCGGCCGTGGTCAAAAGCAAAAACATCAGTGTTCCGTTCGTAGGCCCGGACAACCGTAAAGGCGCGCGTCTGGTGGGTGAGTACCTGGCCAGGAAACTCAAGGCCGGTGACGAAGTCGGCATCATAGAAGGTGTGTCCACGACCACCAACGCCCAGGCTCGCACCGCAGGCTTCAAGGATGCGATGGAAGCCGCGCAGATCAAGGTTGTGTCGGTCCAGTCCGGCGACTGGGAAATCGACAAGGGCAACAAGGTTGCCGCGTCGATTCTCAGCGAATACCCGCAAACCAAAGCCCTGCTGGCCGGTAACGACAGCATGGCGCTCGGTGTAGTGTCGGCGGTACGTGCTGCGGGTAAGGCCGGCAAGGTTGAAGTCGTCGGCTACGACAATATCAACGCCATCAAGCCGATGCTCGCGGACGGTCGAGTGCTGGCCACTGCCGACCAGTTTGCCGCTAAACAAGCGGTGTTCGGTATCGAGACGGCGCTGAAAATCATCAAGGGCGAAAAAGTCGACAGCAGCGCCAACGGTGTGATCGAGACGCCGGTAGAACTGGTTACCCAGTAGTCCTCTGGCGACACAACGGTGCTCGCCCGTCCGGGCGAGCGCATGGAGAGTTTTTATGTCCTTTCGCGACCCGAACGCTGTCCTCTCGGTCAGCGGTATCGGCAAGACCTACGCCCAGCCGGTCCTGACCGGCATCGACCTGACGCTCATGCGCGGTGAAGTGCTGGCGCTGACCGGTGAGAACGGCGCGGGCAAAAGCACGCTGTCGAAGATCATTGGCGGACTCGTCACCCCGACCACTGGCCAGATGCAGTTCCAGGGGCAGGATTACCGGCCGGGCAGCCGCACCCAGGCGGAAGACCTCGGTATCCGCATGGTCATGCAGGAACTCAATCTGTTGCCGACCTTGTCGGTGGCGGAAAACCTGTTTCTCGACAACTTGCCCAGCAACGGCGGCTGGATCAGTCGCAAGCAACTGCGCAAAGCGGCGATCGAAGCCATGACTCAGGTCGGCCTCGACGCGATCGATCCGGACACCCTGGTCGGCGAACTGGGCATCGGTCACCAGCAAATGGTCGAGATCGCCCGCAACCTGATCGGCGATTGCCACGTGCTGATCCTTGACGAACCGACCGCGATGTTGACGGCCCGTGAAGTCGAGATGCTGTTTGAACAGATCACTCGCCTGCAAGCGCGCGGCGTGTCGATCATCTATATCTCCCATCGCCTCGAAGAATTGGCGCGGGTTGCCCAGCGCATTGCGGTTTTGCGTGACGGTAATCTGGTGTGCGTCGAGCCGATGGCCAATTACAACAGCGAGCAACTGGTCGCGTTGATGGTCGGTCGTGAACTGGGCGAACACATCGACATGGGGCCACGCAAGATCGGCGCTGCGGCGTTGACGGTCACGGGCCTGACCCGCGCCGACAAGGTCCGTGACGTGTCCTTCGAAGTGCGCGCCGGCGAGATCTTCGGCATTTCCGGCTTGATCGGAGCAGGGCGCACCGAGTTGCTGCGGCTGATCTTCGGCGCCGATACCGCAGACAGCGGCACAGTGGCGCTGGGTTCGCCGGCGCAGGTCGTCAGCATCCGATCCCCGGTCGACGCAGTCGCTCACGGCATTGCCCTGATCACCGAAGACCGCAAGGGCGAAGGCTTGCTGTTGACACAATCGATCGGCGCAAACATCGCGCTGGGCAACATGCCGAGCATTTCGAGCAGCGGGTTCGTCAACCCAGGCGACGAAGCTTCCCTGGCCCAGCGTCAGATCGACGCCATGCGCATCCGCAGTTCCGGCCCGGCGCAATGGGTGTCCGAGCTGTCCGGTGGCAATCAGCAGAAAGTGGTGATCGGCCGTTGGCTGGAGCGCGACTGCTCGGTGCTGTTGTTCGACGAGCCGACCCGCGGTATCGACGTCGGCGCCAAGTTCGACATTTATGCGTTGCTCGGTGAACTGACCCGCCAGGGCAAAGCGCTGGTGGTGGTCTCCAGTGATCTGCGCGAATTGATGCTGATCTGCGACCGCATCGGCGTGCTCTCGGCCGGACGTCTGATCGACACCTTCGAGCGCGACAGCTGGACCCAGGATGACTTGCTTGCCGCCGCTTTCTCCGGCTACCAAAAACGTGATGCGCTGCTCAATGAAGCCGCGCCTAGGGATCTTCCATGAAAACCGCATCTTCGTCCGGCAAACGCAGTGGCAACTTTTATGGCCTCGGCACTTACCTGGGCCTGGCCGGTGCCTTGCTGGCGATGGTCGTACTGTTCTCGGCCCTGAGCAGCCACTTCCTGTCCTACGACACCTTCAGCACCTTGGCCAACCAGATTCCGGACCTGATGGTCCTGGCGGTCGGCATGACCTTTGTGTTGATCATAGGCGGCATCGACCTGTCGGTGGGCTCGGTGCTGGCGCTGGCCGCCTCGACAGTCAGTGTGGCGATTCTCGGCTGGGGCTGGAGCGTCCTGCCCGCGGCATTGCTCGGCATGGCGGCGGCCGCACTGGCCGGAACCATCACCGGTTCGATCACCGTGGCATGGCGCATTCCATCGTTCATCGTGTCCCTTGGCGTGCTGGAAATGGCGCGTGGCGTGGCGTATCAGATGACCGGTTCGCGGACCGCGTACATTGGTGATGCCTTCGCCTGGTTGTCCAATCCGATCGCCTTCGGGATTTCACCATCGTTTATCATTGCCTTGCTGATCATCTTCATCGCCCAGGCTGTGTTGACCCGTACCGTGTTCGGCCGTTACCTGATCGGCATCGGCACCAACGAAGAAGCGGTACGGTTGGCGGGGATCAATCCCAAGCCCTACAAGATCATGGTGTTCAGCCTGATGGGGTTGCTGGCGGGTATCGCTGCGCTGTTTCAGATTTCGCGCCTGGAAGCGGCCGACCCCAACGCCGGCTCCGGTCTCGAACTGCAAGTGATCGCCGCGGTGGTGATCGGTGGCACCAGCCTCATGGGCGGTCGCGGTTCGGTCATCAGTACGTTCTTCGGGGTGTTGATCATTTCCGTATTGGCGGCCGGTCTGGCGCAGATCGGCGCATCCGAGCCGACCAAGCGCATCATCACCGGCGCGGTGATCGTCGTCGCGGTGGTGCTTGATACCTATCGCAGTCAGCGCGCAAGCCGGCGGACCTGAGTCATGGCAACGATCAAAGATGTGGCGGCACTCGCAGGGATTTCCTACACCACGGTTTCCCATGTGGTGAACAAGACCCGGCCGGTCAGCGAGGAAGTGCGGATCAAGGTTGAAGCGGCGATCAAGACCCTCGACTACGTGCCCAGCGCGGTGGCCCGGTCGCTCAAGGCGAAAACCACGGCCACCATCGGTTTGCTGGTACCCAACAGCCTCAACCCGTACTTCGCCGAACTGGCCCGGGGCATCGAGGATTACTGCGAACGCAATGGCTATTGCGTGATCCTCTGCAACTCCGACGATAACCCGGACAAGCAGCGCAGCTACCTGCGCGTGTTGCTGGAAAAGCGTATCGACGGGCTGATCGTCGCTTCGGCTGGCGGCGACAGCGGGTTGGCGCAGGGCTTGTCGAACGTACGCACGCCGATGGTGATTGTCGACCGCGGACTGGACGGCGTCGATGCAGATCTGGTGCGCATCGATCACGAATACGGCGCCTACCTGGCCACCCGGCATTTGTTGGAGATGGGGCATCGGGACATCGCCACCATCAGCGGCCCGGCGACGACGAGCGTGGCGCAAATGCGTCTGGCCGGTTTCTGCCGGGCCCTGAAACAAGCGGGCATCGAAGTGCCCCGCGAGCGCATGCTGGAAAGCGATTTCACCAGCACCGGCGGCTATAACGCCGCGGCGATCCTGCTGGAGCGCAATCCGCCCAGCGCGATCTTCGCCGCCAACGACATGATCGGCATTGGTGTGCTGCGAGCCGCTGCCGAGCGCAATGTCCGCGTACCCAGCGAGTTGTCGGTGATCGGCTTCGACGATATCCAGATGAGCCGTTATGTCTATCCGGCATTGACCACCGTCGGACAGTCGATCCTGCAGCTGGGCGAGATGGCGGCTGAAGTGCTGTTGCGCCGGATCGCCACGCCGAACCTGGCTACCGAGCAACGGATCGTGACCCCCAGCATCGTCATGCGTGAGTCGACCGCGCCATTGGCCGGTGTATTTGCGCAGTTCCGTTAAATCAAAAGCGTCGCTGAAACCGAATGAATGAGTAGCAATGTATGTCAGCAAAAGTAGTGGTAATCGGCAGCCTCAACATGGACCTGGTCACTCGGGCGCCGAGGCTGCCACGCGGCGGAGAGACGCTGATCGGTGAGTCGTTTGCCACGGTTTCCGGTGGCAAGGGCGCCAATCAGGCAGTGGCGGCCGCGCGACTGGGTGCGCAAGTATCGATGGTCGGCTGCGTGGGCAGCGATGCCTACGGTAAAGAACTGCGTGAGGCGTTGTTGGCCGAGCAGATCGATTGCCAGGCGGTCAGCGCCGTGGATGGCTCCAGCGGCGTGGCGTTGATTGTGGTCGACGACAACAGCCAGAACGCGATCGTGATCGTTGCCGGTGCCAACGGCGCGTTGACGCCTGCGTTGATCGGCTGCTTCGATTCGGTCCTGCAGGCGGCCGACGTGATCATTTGTCAGCTGGAAGTGCCGGACGCCACGGTGGGCCACGCGCTCAAGCGCAGTCGCGAACTGGGCAAGACCGTGATCCTCAATCCGGCGCCAGCCAGCCGTCCATTGCCGGCGGACTGGTACGCGAATATCGATTACCTGATTCCCAACGAGAGCGAAGCGTCGGCACTGAGTGGCTTGCCGGTGGACTCTCGGCAAACCGCGGAAATCGCTGCGACCCGGTTGATCGAGATGGGCGCGGGCAAGGTGATCATCACCCTCGGCGCCCAGGGTTCGCTGTTCGCCGATGGCAAGGGCTTTGAACATTTCCGTGCGCCGACCGTGAAAGCGGTCGACACCACAGCGGCCGGCGATACCTTCGTTGGCGGTTTTGCTGCCGCGCTGGCGGCCGGCAAGAGCGAAGCCGAGGCGATTCGCTTCGGTCAGGTCGCTGCGGCGATGTCGGTTACTCGAGCCGGCGCGCAACCGTCGATTCCCTCTCTTTGCGAAGTGCAGGCGTTCAAGACAGTATGAAAAAAACTCCGTTGCTCAACGTTGCACTGTCGCGACTGATCGCTTCCCTTGGCCATGGCGACAAAGTGGTCATCGGCGATGCGGGCCTGCCGGTACCGCCGGGGGTCGAACTGATCGACCTGGCGCTGACCCACGGCATTCCGGATTTCGTTAGCACCCTGAAGGTTGTGCTCAGCGAAATGCAGGTCGAAAGCCATGTGCTGGCCAAGGAAATCCTGGAGAAAAAACCATCCTCACTGTCGACTCTCGACGAACTGAATGCCGAGGGGGCGCTGGGGCAGCGTGAGTTGCTCAGCCACGAACAATTCAAGGTTCTCAGCCGACAGGCCCGGGCGATCGTGCGCACTGGCGAGTGTCAGCCGTACTGCAACATCGTGCTGGTTGCCGGGGTAACGTTTTGACTCGTTCGGAAAAGATCGACCTGATCATCGACACCGACCCCGGTGCAGACGATGTGGTGGCGTTGCTGTTTGCGCTGGCATCACCCGATGAGTTGAGCGTCCGTGCGTTGACCACTGTCGCCGGCAACGTGCGCCTGGATAAGACCTCGCGAAACGCGCGACTGGCCCGCGAATGGGCGGGGCGTGAGGAGGTTCCGGTGTATGCCGGGGCGCCGAAGCCCATGATGCGCATACCGATCTATGCCGAGGACATCCATGGCAAGGAGGGCCTGTCCGGTGTCGCCGTGTACGAACCGAAAGCAGGTTTGGCCGAAGGCAATGCGATCGACTACCTGATTGATACGTTGATGGCCGCTGCGCCCCACAGCATCACGCTTGCCATTCTGGGGCCACAGACCAACCTGGCCTTGGCGCTGATCCGGCAGCCGGCAATCGTTCGGGGCATCAAGGAAGTGGTGATCATGGGCGGGGCGCACTTCAACGGCGGTAACATCACACCGGTGGCGGAATTCAACCTGTTCGCCGATCCGCACGCCGCCGAGCTGGTGCTTAAGAGCGGATTGAAGCTGATCTACCTGTCTCTGGACGCGACCCACAAGATCCTCACCAGTGACGAGCGCCTGAAGCAGATTGCCGCGTTGAACAACCGTGCCAGCAAGTTGGTGGTCGATATTCTGAATGACTACATCAAGGCCGATATGGAGCACTACGACATCCCGGGTGGCCCGGTACACGACGCCGCCGTCATCGCCTGGCTGCTCAAACCTCAGCTGTTCAGCGGGCGCGAAGTCAACGTGGTGATCGACAGTCGCGAAGGTCCGACCTTCGGCCAGACCATCGTCGACTGGCATGACCGCCTCAAAGCACCCAGGAATGCCTTCTGGGTTAACGGCGGTGACGCGCAGGGCTTTTTCGATCTGTTGACCGAACGACTGGCTCGTCTGAAGTAAGTCTCACAGGCGCAGGCTTTTACACCAGCCCTGAATCAGTTGCACTTTTGTGGTCTGCCAGGTGCTTCTCGAACACCTGTTCGATGAAGGACTGGGCAGCCTCGGTTCCCAGCTCTCTCACCAGCAGATCGATGCCGATGATTGCGAGCTCTTCCGTCGTGCCCGGGCTGTAAGAACTATGGCCGTCCTGCCACTTTGCTTTGATGTCGGCGTCGATGCTTACAGTGGTCATGATGGCGCTCGTGCGGTCGGGGAGGTCTGAACATCGAGTTAACCATTTTGCGGCGCGTTTGGCACTCCGACTTAGGCAGGAGCTAAGGGCTATGCGACACTTGGTCTTTGACGGATTTTCAAGGATTGTGCTGTGCAGATCGATTTGAACACACCTGACGGCTTGACCCTGGAAGCCGTTCGTCAGCTGTTGGCGTCCGCCAGCGACGACGTGCACACGCAGTTGCGTGTGACGAAGGGCGGCATCGCCTATATTTCATCGGGTGTCGTGGGCGGCACCGATATCGACGGCTTGCTGTTCCGTCTGGAAACCTGGGCCAAGGGCTCCGGTTATGTCGGGCGGGTCGCGGCCAGCGATGAGGTCTGGGTCATGCAGATCTTCAATGCGCTGAAGCAGAACTGGCCAAGACCGGCTTTCGATTACATCGACGTGTATTGAGCGCCGTTCATATTCAGTCACGATTGAAGGGTGAAGGGCAGGGCGATGCTCAGGCAAACTTGCCGTTTGTCCGAGGCGAAGGGCAGGGTGCCTAGGCTCCCTGTGAAACCAAACACCGGATTGGCGGTCGCACGATCTCAGCTTAACTCTCGAAAATAGGAGGCTTCATGTCTTGGAAGCTCGCGTCATTGGGTACTTTGTTGGCCGTTGCCATGCTGGCGGGTTGCAGCACTGCAACCACCGGGTCTGCAACGGACCCTGTAACGACGACTGACACAGGTCACAGCCGTTGCGAGGCCCAAGCGGCCGAATTCACCATCGGCAAACAGGCTTCACCCGAACTGCTGGAGCAGGCGCGTACACGTGCAGGCGCTCAGAATGCGCGGTTCCTCCTGCCGACCGACATGGTGACGCTGGAGTACCGCTCCGACCGTCTGAACCTCAACACTGATGCCAATCGGGTCGTCACCCGCGTCAACTGCGGCTGATCGCTCGGGCTTTTACGCCGCCCACAAAAAACCCCGTCACATGGACGGGGTTTTTTTAGTGCGCCTGGAAATTACTCTGGGCGAACTTGAGCAGCTTGCATACCCTTTTGGCCTTTCTCAGCCACGAAGGAAACGGTTTGGCCTTCTTTCAGGCTTTTGAAACCGTCGCTTTCGATAGCTTTGAAGTGTACGAACAGGTCGTCACCGCCACCTTGAGGAGTGATGAAGCCGAAGCCTTTTTCATCGTTGAACCATTTAACGGTGCCGGTTTGGCGATTAGACATGGTGTATCTCCAAGAAACATATATTTTCAGTAGTACTGTGCTGCTCAGGCCAACTGGGCACACCGGGGTATCATAGTCGAAATGTTCGCTTTGGGAGCCCCCCACAGGTGCTGTTTGCCCTACAGTCGCAAATTCTTCGATGTCTGATATGGCTGAAAGCCCCGTTTTAAAAGGCTTTCAGCCGAAAGTAAAGACGATAAAAAAAGCTGTAAAACCTGCATAATTTGTAGAAAAAAGCGCTTTTCAGGGGTTTTTCACCCGTCGAAAACGTCTTGTCTACGGTTTGTCGGGCTTATTTTTTCGCCGGATTGTTGGCCTTGCACTTGGAAATCTGGGTCAGGGCCTGTTGCTTCAGGGAATCGCTGGCCGTGTTGTCCATTAAGGACTGAAGGTCCTTGGCCGGGTACGATTTGATCGCGTCGGCACCGCAAGCGCAGTGAGAGTTTGCTGCCGGCTTGCCGATCTGCGGCGTGGCAGCTTCAACGCATTGCGCCATGTACTTCTCGCGCTCACCCTTCGGCCATTCGGCGTGGGCGGCCAGCGGCAACAGCAGGACAATGGGGGCGACTACAGCGAGTAAACGATTCAGACGCATGCCGGGATGCTCCTTTGGGGTCAGTGTCTTGTTATCTGAGGGGTAAACCGCGGATCAAGTTCATCACTCTGGCATAAAAACGCCGGATTTGCCCTGGCTGAAAACCTGCGCACCGCCACGACCGTTCATCTGTGCTAGCATGCCTCGCTCGGGCGCTTGCAGGCGTCGGTCGACGTTCAGTCCCGGCTGCGGCGAATGCCCGAATAATCCTGATTTGAATCCCAGTCACTCTGGTTCGATTTCCGGTTGGCCGAAAGGCTCTTGCCGCTGTAAGGCAGGCGTTCGTCATTGAATGGCCTGGATCGGATCTTGTACTGGCTCATCCCAACCCACGTGACCTTTGGTAGGGGTCACCACTAGGAGAGGAGGCGCCATGCCAACTATTACTCTTCCCGACGGCAGTCAACGTTCATTCGATCACCCCGTATCCATCGCCGAGGTCGCCGCATCCATTGGTGCCGGTCTGGCCAAGGCCACTGTGGCGGGTAAGGTCAATGGCAAGCTGGCCGACGCCAGCGACATCATCGACAGCGACGCTACGCTGCAAATCATCACGCCAAAGGATGAAGAGGGGCTGGAGATCATTCGCCACTCTTGCGCTCACCTGGTTGGCCATGCGGTCAAGCAGCTGTATCCGACCGCCAAAATGGTCATCGGCCCGGTCATCGACGAAGGCTTCTATTACGACATCGCCTTCGAGCGTCCTTTCACTCCGGACGACCTTGCCGCCATCGAACAGCGCATGCAGCAGCTGATCGAGAAAGATTATGACGTGATCAAGAAAGTCACTCCGCGCGCCGAAGTGATCGAAGTGTTCAAGGCCCGTGGCGAAGACTACAAGTTGCGCCTGGTCGAGGACATGCCGAACGAACAGGCGATGGGCCTGTACTATCACGAAGAATACGTCGACATGTGCCGCGGTCCGCACGTGCCGAACACGCGTTTCCTGAAATCCTTCAAACTGACCAAGCTGTCTGGCGCCTACTGGCGCGGCGACGCCAAGAACGAGCAATTGCAGCGCGTTTACGGCACCGCTTGGGCTGACAAGAAGCAACTGGCTGCCTACATCCAGCGCATCGAAGAAGCCGAGAAGCGCGATCACCGCAAGATCGGCAAGCGACTGGGCCTGTTCCATACTCAGGAAGAGTCGCCGGGCATGGTGTTCTGGCACCCGAACGGCTGGACGCTGTACCAGGTGCTCGAGCAGTACATGCGCAAGGTTCAGCGCGACAACGGTTACCTGGAAATCAAGACGCCTCAGGTCGTTGATCGCAGCCTGTGGGAGAAATCCGGCCACTGGGCCAACTACGCCGACAACATGTTCACCACTCAGTCGGAAAATCGCGACTACGCCATCAAGCCAATGAACTGCCCTTGCCACGTGCAAGTGTTCAATCAGGGTCTGAAGAGCTACCGCGAACTGCCGATGCGTCTGGCCGAATTCGGTGCTTGCCACCGTAACGAGCCATCGGGCGCGTTGCACGGCATCATGCGCGTGCGTGCGTTCACTCAGGATGACGCCCACATCTTCTGCACCGAAGAGCAGATGCAGGCCGAGTCCGCTGCGTTCATCAAGCTGACCATGGACGTCTACGCCGACTTCGGCTTTAAAGATGTCGAAATGAAACTGTCCACTCGTCCGGAAAAACGCGTCGGTTCCGACGAGTTGTGGGATCGCGCCGAAGCTGCATTGGCTGCAGCCCTTGATAGTGCTGGCCTGCCGTACGATCTGCAGCCGGGTGAGGGTGCGTTCTACGGACCGAAGATCGAGTTCTCGCTGAAAGATTGCCTTGGTCGCGTCTGGCAGTGTGGTACCCTGCAGCTCGATTTTAACCTGCCTGTCCGTCTGGGCGCCGAATACGTCTCCGAAGACAACAGCCGCAAGCATCCGGTGATGTTGCATCGGGCGATTTTGGGTTCGTTCGAGCGTTTCGTCGGAATTCTGATCGAGCACTACGAGGGTGCATTCCCTGCGTGGCTGGCGCCGACCCAGGCAGTGATCATGAATATCACTGATAAACAGGCAGATTTTGTTGCCGAAGTTGAAAAAACTCTCAATGAAAGCGGGTTTCGTGCCAAGTCTGACTTGAGAAATGAAAAGATCGGCTTTAAAATCCGCGAGCATACCTTGCTCAAGGTTCCCTATCTCTTGGTTATTGGGGATAAGGAAGTCGAGATGCAGACTGTCGCTGTGCGTACTCGTGAAGGTGCTGACCTGGGCTCGATGCCCGTCGCCCAGTTCGCCGAGTTCCTCGCGCAAGCGGTTTCCCGGCGTGGTCGCCAAGATTCGGAGTAATTATTATTAAGCGTGAAATGAGACAAGATAAACGAGCTGCACCGAAAGCCCCGATCAACGAGAATATCTCGGCACGCGAGGTTCGGTTAATTGGCGCTGACGGCGAGCAGATTGGCATCGTCTCGATTGATGAAGCGCTTCGTATTGCTGAAGAAGCCAAGCTTGATCTGGTAGAAATCTCCGCCGACGCAGTCCCGCCAGTTTGCCGGGTGATGGACTACGGCAAATCGATCTTCGAAAAGAAGAAGCAGATTGCGGCAGCGAAGAAAAACCAGAAGCAGATTCAGGTAAAAGAAATCAAGTTTCGTCCAGGGACGGAGGAAGGGGATTACCAGGTAAAACTGCGCAACCTGGTACGTTTCCTGAGTGACGGGGACAGGGCCAAGGTATCCTTGCGATTCCGCGGCCGTGAGATGGCCCACCAGGAGCTGGGGATGGAACTCCTCAAGCGAGTTGAAGGTGACTTGCTCGAGTACGGTTCGGTCGAACAGCATCCTAAGATGGAAGGACGCCAGCTGATTATGGTCATCGCCCCGAAAAAGAAGAAGTAATCAACAGGGCACGGCAGGCCTTCTGATTATGTTTATCAACTGAATGCGGAGTATCCGAACATGCCAAAAATGAAGACCAAAAGTGGTGCTGCTAAGCGGTTTCTGAAAACTGCTAACGGTATCAAGCACAAGCACGCTTTCAAGAGCCACATCCTGACCAAAATGTCGACCAAGCGTAAGCGTCAACTGCGCGGTAGCAGCTTGCTGCATCCGTCTGACGTGGCAAAAGTCGAGCGCATGCTGCGCCTTCGTTAATTTTAGTCAAGAATAGAGGAAGTAACTCATGGCTCGTGTAAAGCGTGGCGTCATTGCCCGTAAGCGTCACAAAAAAATTCTGAAACTTGCTAAAGGCTACTACGGCGCACGCTCCCGCGTATTCCGTGTTGCCAAGCAAGCGGTAATCAAGGCAGGCCAATACGCCTACCGTGACCGTCGTCAGAAAAAACGTCAGTTCCGCGCTCTGTGGATCGCTCGTATCAACGCTGGTGCTCGTATCAACGGTCTGTCCTACAGCCGTTTCATCGCCGGCCTGAAAAAAGCGTCCATCGAGATCGACCGTAAGGTTCTGGCTGATCTGGCAGTGAACGAAAAAGCGGCGTTTGCTGCGATTGTCGAGAAAGCTAAAGCCACCTTGGCTTAAGTACCCCCGACAGTCACCCGGCCTCACTTCCGTGGGGTCAGGTGTTAAACGTCATAAATAGGGGAAGAGCCTTCAAGCTCTTCCCCTATTTTGTATCTGGAGTCTGTACATGGAAAACCTGGATGCGCTCGTCTCTCAAGCACTAGAGGCTGTGCAAAGCGCTGAAGATATCAATGCCCTGGAGCAAATCCGGGTTCACTACCTTGGCAAAAAGGGTGAGTTGACTCAGGTGATGAAGACCCTGGGGAATTTGCCTGCAGAAGAGCGTCCGCAAGTCGGGGCGCTGATCAACGTTGCCAAGGAGCGTGTCACAGACGTTCTCAATGCGCGCAAGGCGTTGTTTGAAGAGGCCGACCTGGCCGCCAAACTGTCCGCCGAGTCCATTGACGTGACTCTGCCGGGCCGCGGTCAGACCTCCGGTGGTCTGCATCCGGTTACCCGCACTCTGGAACGCATCGAACAATTCTTCACTCACATCGGCTACGGCATCGCCGAAGGCCCTGAGGTCGAAGACGATTATCACAACTTCGAAGCGCTCAACATCCCAGGCCATCACCCGGCCCGGTCGATGCATGACACCTTCTATTTCAATGCCAACATGTTGCTGCGCACCCATACCTCGCCGGTACAAGTCCGCACCATGGAATCGAAGCGGCCGCCGATCCGCATCGTCTGCCCAGGCCGCGTATACCGCAGCGACTCCGATATCACCCACTCGCCGATGTTCCACCAAGTCGAAGGCCTGCTGGTCGATCGCGACATCAATTTCGCCGATCTCAAAGGCACCATCGAAGAATTCCTGCGTGTGTTCTTCGAAAAAGAACTGGCCGTGCGTTTCCGTCCTTCTTACTTCCCGTTCACCGAGCCATCCGCTGAAGTCGACATGGAATGCGTGATGTGCAGCGGTAAAGGCTGCCGTGTCTGCAAACAGACTGGCTGGCTGGAAGTCATGGGCTGCGGCATGGTTCACCCGAACGTGCTGCGCATGTCCGGCATCGATCCGGAAGAGTTCTCCGGCTTTGCCTTCGGCATGGGCGTTGAGCGTCTGGCCATGCTGCGTTACGGCGTGAACGACTTGCGTCTGTTCTTCGACAACGACTTGCGGTTCCTCGCGCAATTTCGCTAGTCGTAACGAATTCTTAGGAGAGCAGGATGAAATTCAGTGAACAATGGCTGCGTGGCTGGGTTAGCCCGCAGGTAAGTCGCGACGAGCTGGTTGCTCGTCTGTCGATGGCCGGTCTTGAGGTCGATAGCGTTACGCCGGCCGCCGGTGTATTCAGCGGCGTGATCGTGGGCGAGGTGCTCAGCACCGAACAGCACCCGGACGCCGACAAGCTGCGCGTTTGCCAGGTCAGCAATGGTTCGGAAACTTTCCAGGTCGTGTGCGGTGCGCCAAACGTGCGCCCGGGCCTGAAGATCCCGTTCGCCACCATCGGTGCCGAACTGCCGGGTGACTTCAAGATCAAGAAAGCCAAGCTGCGGGGCGTCGAGTCCAACGGCATGCTGTGCTCGCAAGCCGAGTTGCAAGTGGGCGAAGGCAACGATGGCCTGATGGAGTTGCCGGCCGATGCGCCGGTCGGTCAGGACATTCGTGAGTACCTGAGCCTGGACGACGCGAGCATCGAGGTCGACCTGACCCCGAACCGCGGCGACTGCCTGTCCCTGGCCGGTCTGGCCCGTGAAGTCGGCGCGCTGTATGCCGCTCAAGTCACTCGTCCAGTGGTTACCAGCGTTCCGGCGGTGCACGACGAAGTGCGTTCGGTAGAAGTACTGGCACCGGCTGCATGCCCGCGTTATCTGGGTCGTGTGATCCGTAACGTCGACCTGTCCAAGTCAACTCCGCTGTGGATGGTTGAGCGTCTGCGTCGTGCCGACGTACGCAGCATCGATGCTGCCGTCGACATCACCAACTATGTGATGCTCGAACTGGGTCAGCCGCTGCACGCTTTCGATCTTGCCGAAATCAACGGCGGCATTCGCGTGCGCATGGCCGAAGAAGGCGAGAAGCTGGTACTGCTCGACGGTCAGGAAGTCAGCCTGCGTAGCGATACGCTGGTGATCGCCGACCACACCCGCGCCTTGGCCATTGCCGGCGTCATGGGTGGCGAGCATAGCGGCGTCAACACCGCGACCACTCGTGACATCTTCCTGGAAAGTGCATTCTTCGATCAGATCGCTGTCGCCGGCAAGGCTCGTTCCTATGGCCTGCACACCGACGCTTCGCACCGCTACGAGCGCGGCGTGGACTGGCAGCTGGCCCGTGAAGCCATGGAGCGCGCCACTGGCCTGCTGCTGGAAATCACCGGCGGCGAAGCCGGCCCGATCATCGAAACGGTCAGCGAACAGTATTTGCCGTCGATCGCGCCGATCACCTTGCGTACCCAGCGCATCACCCAGATGCTGGGCATGGAAATGGATTCGGCTGAAGTCGAGCGTCTGCTCAGCGCTTTGGGCCTGACCATTACTGCCGATGGGGCAGGGCAGTGGCATGTAGAAGTGCCAAGTCATCGCTTCGATATTAGCCTGGAAGTCGACCTGATCGAAGAACTGGCTCGCCTCTACGGCTACAACCGCCTGCCGGTTCGTTACCCGCAAGCGCGTCTGGCACCGCAAGCCAAGGCTGAAGCCCGTAGCGATCTGCCTGAACTGCGTCGTCTGCTGGTCGCCCGTGGTTATCAGGAAGCGATCACCTACAGCTTCATCGATCCGAAACAGTTCGAGTTGTTTAATCCGGGTGTCGAGCCGTTGCTGCTGGCCAACCCGATTTCCAACGACATGGCGGCCATGCGTTCGTCCCTGTGGCCTGGTCTGGTCAAGGCGCTTCAGCACAACCTGAACCGTCAGCAGGATCGCGTACGTCTGTTCGAAAGCGGTCTGCGTTTCGTTGGTCAGCTCGAAGGCTTGAAGCAAGAGCCGATGCTGGCCGGTGTGGTTTGCGGTAGCCGTCTGCCGGAAGGCTGGGCACAAGGTCGCGACACCGTGGACTTCTTCGACGTCAAGGCTGACGTGGAAGCGGTATTGGGCTTCGCCGGTGCTCTGGATGCGTTCACTTTCGTACCGGGCAAACACCCGGCGCTGCACCCGGGTCAAACCGCACGCATCGAACGTGAAGGTCGTCTGGTCGGTTTTGTGGGTGCTATTCACCCTGAACTGTCGAAAACATTGGGCCTGGATCGTCCGGTCTTCGTTTTCGAAATGGTTCTGGCGGAAGTGGCTTCGGGCAAAATGCCTAAATTCCACGAGTTATCGCGCTTTCCTGAAGTGCGTCGTGACTTGGCGCTGATTGCGCATAAAGACGTTGCAGCCTCGGCTGTATTGGACGTAATCCGTGAAAATGCAGGCGAATGGCTGACAGACCTCAGGCTATTTGACGTATATCAGGGTAAAGGCATTGATCCTGATAGAAAAAGCCTTGCAGTCGGCTTGACCTGGCAGCATCCATCGCGCACTCTTAATGACGATGAGGTGAATAACACGACGCAAAATATCCTCACCTCGCTCGAACAAAGGTTGAACGCCACGTTAAGGAAGTGACGTATGGGGGCTTTGACGAAAGCTGAGATGGCGGAACGTCTGTATGAAGAGCTGGGCCTGAACAAGCGGGAAGCCAAGGAATTGGTCGAACTGTTTTTCGAGGAAATCAGGCACGCTCTTGAAGACAACGAACAGGTGAAATTGTCCGGTTTCGGCAATTTCGACCTTCGGGACAAACGCCAGCGGCCTGGCCGCAATCCGAAAACGGGAGAAGAAATCCCGATCACGGCTCGCCGTGTGGTCACCTTTCGTCCAGGGCAGAAGTTGAAGGCCCGAGTTGAGGCTTATGCTGGAACCAAGTCATAACGACGAACTACCCGTCATCCCAGGCAAACGCTACTTCACCATCGGTGAAGTTAGCGAGCTGTGTGCAGTAAAACCGCACGTGCTGCGCTACTGGGAGCAGGAGTTTCCTCAACTCAACCCCGTCAAACGCCGCGGAAACCGCCGGTATTATCAGCGCCAGGACGTGCTGATGATCCGGCAGATCCGCGCGCTCCTTTACGATCAGGGGTTCACCATCGGCGGCGCACGCTTGCGTTTGTCCGGCGATGAAGCCAAAGACGACACCACCCAATACAAGCAAATGATCCGCCAGATGATCGCCGAGCTGGAAGATGTTCTGGTGGTCCTCAAGAAATAAATTCCTGCTTTTAAATACTTCCAGTTTTCAAAAGCTTGCGATATATTCTTGAGCGTTCTTCGAGAAGAGGAACAGGTTTCACGCCTAGTCGGGGCGTAGCGCAGTCCGGTAGCGCACTAGCATGGGGTGCTAGGGGTCGAGTGTTCGAATCACTCCGTCCCGACCAATTATTTATAGAGAATCCAATCACTTAGCGGTGGTTGGATTTTTTTATTGGCTAAGCTTTTTGGTGACATCGAATTTTGCCCCACTTTTTGCCCCACCGAAAATTCTCCCCGCCAAAGTGATGATGGATTCGTAAATCTGGATTTGGTTCTTGGCTACCGATCGAGGCAGGCAACCATCCGCAGCAGAATGCCGGCGCAACGCTGACCCACTTCAAGCCACCCCCAAATCCAACACTGGTAATGGCCTACGGAGCAACGGCTTGGGTCAATGAAACTTCGGCAGTAGGGTCAATCGTGTTCTGGCGGTAACACGCCACATCGATAGACTGCGCATTCCACGCCATCCGGCCACTCAGCCCACCAACATCCGGCCACCTATTCCACGCTCATCCGGCCGGGCAGTCGGAGCGCAGCGACGCAGGTTTGCATTGTTAGTCTGAAGTCTGTGTTGCCGTCAATTTCGTCGCGCGCCTACGCATCGATTCGCCCTTGAGTTCGATCCGATAAGCGTTGTGTACCAGTCGGTCGAGGATCGCATCGCCCAAGGTCGGATCGCCGATCAGCGCATGCCATTTGTCCACCGGCATCTGGCTGGTCACCAGCGTCGAGCGGTTCCCGTAACGGTCATCCAGCAGTTCGAGCATGTCGCGCCGTTGTGCAGCGGTAAACGGCGCCAGGCCCCAGTCGTCCAAAATCAGCAAGTCAGTCTTGGCGTAGCCAGCCATCAGTTTGGTGAAGCGTCCATCGCCGTGGGCCAGTCCCAGCTCCTCCATTAAGCGTGGCAGGCGCAGGTAGCGCACGCTGTAACCGTCTCGGCAGGCCTTGTGGGCCAGCGCACAGGCGAGCCAGGTTTTGCCCACGCCGGTGGGGCCGCCGATGATCAGGTTCAGGCCGTCGCGTAGCCATTGGCCGCTGCCCAGTTGCAGGATCAGTGCCTTGTCCAGGCCTCGCGGGCTGCGGTAGTCGATGTCTTCCAGGCAAGCGTTGTGGCGCAGTCGCGCGGCTTTGAGGCGGGTCGTCAGGCGAGCATCTTCACGCTCGGTCAGTTCGCGATCAACCATCAGGCCAAGGCGTTCGTCGAAGCTGAGATCGTTGATGTCGGGCGTCGCGTGTTGCTCGTTCAGCGCCTTGACCATGCCGTGCAGGCGCAGGGTTTGCAGCTTGTCGAGTGTCGGATTGGGCAGCATGTTTGTGCTCCTTTTTCAGTCAGTGGTAGTAGCCAGGGCCGCGCAGATTGATATGTTCTTCGGGCAGTAACGGCAGGTTTTGCTGGGTCAGCGGCAGCCGTTCCAGTCCTTGGCGCAGGATCGATTCGAGGCTTTTGTAGCTACATGCGCCCAGTGCCAGCGCACGCTGGCAAGCGGCTTCCAGCCGCTCTTCGCCGTGCTGTTTGCTCAGGCGCAAGATGCCCAGGCAGGCACGGAAGCCGTGCTGCGGATGGATTCGGCGTTCGAGGATGTAGGCGATGACGCCGGCCGTATTCGGGCCGGTCTGTTCTGCCCAGCGGATCAGTCGCTGCGGCGTCCACTCGGCATGTTCGCGGTGGCTCTTGGGCATGTGCTCGATCTGGGTGGTGTGGCGGCCTTTGTGTGGCGAGCGCAAATGGCTGGCCACGCGCTGGTTGGCGTGGAAGCACTCGACGGTCTGCGCGGTCAGCCGTACTTCGAGCTGGTGTTTCACCAGTTGATACGGCACGGAGTAGTAATGGCCGTCGACCTCGACGTGATAGTCGATGTGCGCTCGTACCTTTTTCCACTCGGCGTAGACGTAAGGATGCTCCGGCAGTGGTTGCAGCGCCGGTTGATCGATGGTCTCGAAGGCCGAACGGCGGGAGCCGGGCAGCTTCTTGAAGGGCTTTTCGTTGAGCCGATCCAGCAGTAGGCTGATTGCCGTGTTGAGTTCGCCCAGCGAGAAGAACTGTCGGTTGCGCAAGACCGCGAGGATCCAGCGTTCGACGACCTGTACGCCGACTTCGACCTTGGCTTTGTCTTTGGGTTTGCGCGAGCGAGCAGGCAGCACGGCCACGCCGTAATGCTCGGCCAGGTCGCGGTAACTGGGGTTGATGTCAGGCTCGTAGCGATGCGCCTTGGTGACGCCGCTGCGCAGATTGTCGGGCACCAGGATCTGCGATGTGCCACCGAAAAAAGCAAAGCAGCGGGCGTGCGAGCCCAGCCAGTCAGGCAGTTTCTGCGACCAGGTGGCTTCTGCAAAGGTGTAGCTCGACGCTCCAAGCACGGCAACGAAGATCTGGGTTTGCCGGATCTCGCCGGTTCGCCGATCAATGACCGGCACAGTCTGACCGGCGTAATCGACGAACAGTTTTTCGCCGGCTCGGTGCTCCTGACGCATGACCACATCGATCTTGGCGGCCCAAAGGCGGTAGCGCTCGCAGAACCAGCTGTATTGGAAGCCTTGTGGATGGGTGAGTCGATATTCCTGCCAGAGCAAAGCCAGAGTCACGCCGGGGCGGCGCAACTCGGCGTGAGCCCATGCCCAGTCAGGTATCGGACGTTGATCACTGGGAACGGTGGGCGGCGGCGGAAAAAGATGCCGTTGCAACTCGGCGTCAGTCAGCGCAGAGGGCCAAGTCAGGCCGCTGGCAGCAAAGCGATTGAGGTACTCACCGACGCTGGCTCGACCCACTTGCAAGCTGACAGCGACCTGGCGGGCAGATAGGCCGACCTCGAATTTGAGACGTAGCACTTCTCGAATCTTACGCATGGATAACCGCTCCACGACGACCTCTCTGCTTCGATAAAAGAGGTCGATGGTAGTGAATTAATCCTGCGTTGCTGCCTGCCTTAAGGGTGGCCGGATGAGCGTGGAACGGGTGGCCGGATCATCGTGGAATCAGTGGCCGGATGTTCATGGAATAGGTTGGCCGTGGAATCCGCAGTCGAATGGTGCGGTGTAAAGAGATGAGCTGTTCGATTTCTGGTTAGTAATGATTCGTTCGATAAAAAGAACAACGGCAAACCATGGTTTGCCGTTCATGCGTCGAATCTAGACGAGAGGGGGTACCGCCAGAATTATTGAGCATTCCAGCAAAGAGCGGCGTTGGGTGTCAGCGTAGAGCTTGAGCTCGTTGGTGACTTTTTGACCCAGTGCCTTTTCGAACTCCTCTTGATTTGAGCTGCCGGCGTAATGGGCTTGGGAATCATCGCCAAGGTTCGATTGGAAGATGCCCGCCGCGCTTACTGGCAGGAAGTCTTCATAGACGAGGGGCTCATATTGAATGTGACCCTGCTCAATGAGCTCTTGACGCGAGCTTGGGCGATAACTGTTGCTTCGGGATGCAATACCTTCCTGCGTTGGGAAATAGCGGAAGTAGGCAAGACCCTTGTCGTGCAATTCAGCGTAAGTGTCTGGAAACTCTTTGAAGTGCTTGGCCAGAAGCGCGGTGTATTGTTCTGCGTTGGACTCGGATGGGAATTCACCCAACTCTGAACGTGCAGCATTCAGTAGGGTATCGTAAAGGGCGCGACCTTTTGGTGTAAGTGCGGCACCTCGTTGTTCAATCTCCCCAAATCGAGCCGTATGACTACCCTTTGCACTGCCGCCTTGGTCAGTGAAGGCGACGATTTCTTGCAGAGCTTTGAAGCTGGTCTGGCGTAGCAAAATCGGGCATTTACGACGTGGAGGCCCTTCAATAACTGCCTTCGGTGTAATGCCTTTTTGAGGCATTCCGTCCTGGATCATGTCGATGTCCAGAGTACGAGGAGTGAGGTGATTGATATGCGGGCCTTTGAACGCGACAACATCGGCGATGAGCCTGTGTTGATCATGCAGGCGCTGATATTCTTTTGCCGTTACTGTCGCGTCGTGATGCCAGCGAAACGTCTCTAGGGCCTCCTGAATGAAGTCCTTGGCATCCTTGGCATCAAGGCCGCCATTAGTTTCGAACTTCTCGATGAGCGATAAAGCGTTCGGTGTGAAAATTTGACGCTGATCCAGGATTGCCTGCGCGAGTTTTCGAAGCTCTTGGTCTTCAATCAACTCCAGACGCAGGAGTGATGTGAAAACCCTGAAAGGACTAACCTGCAGTGAGTCTTCATGGATGGCACGAAATGCAGTGGAGTGCACTGGAACGCCGGCAGGGGTCAGATCGTAATAGCCGACAGGCTGCATACCCATCACGGCGAACAGTCGCGCAATTGTAGCCAGTTCTTGAGGAGTCCCAACGCGGATAGCCCCATGACGCTCCATGTCCAAACGCTCAATTTCTCCTGTCCGATTCAGATAGTCAGAAACGGCCTTATTTGACTCCAACACTTTAATGTTGGTTTCGGCGACAAGCTCCATGAGTGTTTCGTAAAGAGGAACCTCATCCTTGTACATTTCGGACATTGCACGGGAAAACTGGGTACGAATTTCGTCTGATTCGACGAAACCTGGGGTGTTCATCAAAGGAACTCCTTGCTGAATATCTACGTATGACGTGGACGGTCGATCTCAAAATAATGAGCTTTGTGCCCTGAATTCTGAGCATCATCGTTTATAGGTACAAACGATGTTTGCTCAGAATTTCATTCCCTCAGCTATTGAAGTGGGGCGGCGGTTTTCGAGGCTGCCAGGTTGCTAAGCTGTCGCGCGCTTTAGCCTCTTTGCTATAAGTAAAACCATTCCTATTACTAATGGAATCAACAGTGAAGCGACTATCCTGGGGGCGATGGATACACCTAGAGACGATAGGGTTTCGCAGATTATTTTCAGTACGCTGATTAGGTAGTAGCTGATTGCAATGATTGAGAACCCTTCAACAGCCTTCTGAATTCTTATCTGCGTCATTGCCCTCAGATCAAGAGCGGCGAGAATTTTTGAATTTTGCTCCTCTACCTCAACTTGAACCCTGGCTTGCAGCAGGTCTCCGAGGTTGGCGACACTGGTAGCAATACGTTCCAATCGTTTTTCTGTCGCTTCGCAATACCGAACGCCAGGTCGGAAGCGTCGTTCGATGAATTTGCCCACTTGCTGGTAGCCCTTTATGCAGCTCTCGCGCAGTTCTGAGACGCGTTCGAAGACAATGAGTGAGTAAGCTTCCGTGGCGCTAAAACGCTGCCGAGTCTTCGCTGTGCGGTTAGCTAGCTCAGCTGAAAGCAACGTAATTTCGTCCAGTAAAATTCGCGCCGAGCCACTGCATATCGATGAGTTTTTTTGAGCAAGCGATGCCAAGTTTCGTTCGAAAACCTGCAGCTCGACGCTAATCTCTTGTGCAAGGGGCAAGGTGAGAGAGGCAAGCATTCGGTAGGTTTCGATTTCAAGCAGACGTCGGATGCTGCGTCCAAGTCGAAACGCGTTCAAATTACTGTTCACCAGTAGGATGTGATTGAAACCGTCAGCGTCGAGGCGGAAATCACTCCAGATTGATGCATCTCCGTTGTTGATATTAGAGCTCGCTGGATCCTTAAACCCGTAGGACTGAGGCACTCCTAACCAATTGCGCGCTTCTTCGACCAGTATCTGGGTTGCATTGATTACCAGTGCTCTGTGTTGCGTGATGATTTCTTCTAAAAAATTAGGGGCCGTCGTCCATCCATCGAACGCTTCAGATCGCGGCACCACTACTGTCATGGTCAGAAATTCGGTATGCCACTCCCATTTGAAAGGAAGGCCGTCGATCCTCATGAGTTGGTGCCGTTTGGATATGTTCGGTGTGCCCAGCTCACAATGTGGTGAAAGTGTTTCGATTATTTCATTGGCAGAGTTACCGTCATCAAGGATTGCCAGGTGATAAATGATTGCAGGGCCGTCAAAATAAATTGATGGCCGCGCATGAAGTTCATCGTGAAGGCACTTTCGCAGGGGGTGCATTTAGGAGAACGCTCATCAAGCTGCTTTAGGATTTGATATGGGCTAGGAGCGCTTGGACAGGATGGTTTATTTTTTCATCCCCAAATCGCTTCACCTGGCTCCGGCAGGAGTAACCATTGGCCAGAAGCTTTCCGCTGGCTTTGTGTTTGTCCACGGCGGGTTGCCATGACAGACCATATATTCTCTTGGAGGTGTCGTAGTTTTGCGACTCGTGACCGTAGGTGCCGGACATACCGCAGCAACCGGTAGCCAAGACGGTCAGCTTCATGCCGAACTTTTCAAAAACTGTTTGCCAAAGGGCAGTGCTTACCGGGGTGTTCGTTTTTTCGGTGCAGTGAGCCATTAGCAAGTAGGGGGCTTGGGAGGCTGCGCGATTATTTATCACTGGTGATCCGACCTCGAAAATTTTGGCCAGCCATTCCTGTGGCAGAAATACCATCGGGCAGGCGTTCTCAGCTGATAGCTTCGAATACTCTTGGCGGTAGACAAGCGTCATCGCGGGATCCAGACCTACCAAGGGGATACCAAATTTGCCCAACTCGCTCAGCTTGGCCGAACTTTTTCTAGCTGTTTTTTCAAACGCTCCCAAAAAGCCTAAAACTTGGAGAGGCTTTCCGTTTGGCGAAAATGGAGCTAGGTAAATGTGGTATCCGATCTTGGATATCAGCTCGATCCAGTCCGATACCACCTGGGTTTCGAAGTACCTGGTAAAGGCGTCCTGAACCAAAATTACGCTTCGTTTGCGCTCGCTGTCAGTCAGTGAAGACAGCGTCTCTGACGTAGCGATTTTGACTTTTGCGTTTTTGACCGCTTCGGCCAAACTGATGTTGCTGAGCAATGGGCTGTCTACCATCCCTCCGTATTTCTTCAGGAAAAGGCTGACTGGCTTCGCACTCATAAGGGAGTTATAGAGCCAGGGCACTCTTGCAAAATACGGTATCGTGAACTCCAAGGATCCAATCAAATAGTCTTTGAGCGGGCGGAAGTAGCGCGTGTGGTAAAGCTCCAAAAAACGAGACCGAAACTCAGGCACGTTCACCTTTACGGGGCACTGGCCGGCACAAGACTTACAGGCCAAACATCCCGACATTGCATCGAAAACCTGATGGGAAAAATCTTCCTTGGTGCCTCGCGACTTGAAGCTAGTCTTTAACTTTCTCAACAGGCTGACCACGGTGCTTTCGTCTTTCGCACGCTGCGCGACTTTGAGAACATCGATGCCAGCATTACCTTGAATTCTTAGCCATTCACGAATCAGCGATGCACGCCCTTTCGGTGAGTGGACACGTTCCCTTGTGGCTTTCCAAGAAGGGCACATCGCATCATTAGGATCAAAGTTGTAGCAGGCACCGTTTCCGTTGCAGTGCACGGCGCTCTCGTAGCTTTGCCAGACTCGCTCATCGATCTGACGGTCGTACTCGCCCCGCATAGGCACTTCGTCAATCTTGAGAAGTTGCTCATTGCTATTGAGTGGCGTCGCAATTTTTCCAGGATTGAGCTGGTTGTAAGGGTCGAAGGCTGCCTTCAACTGCTGCAGGACGGGGTAAAGCTTGCCAAAGAATTTGGGCGCGTATTCCGATCGAATACCTTTTCCGTGCTCGCCCCACAATAAGCCTCCGTACTTGTGAGTCAGCTCTGCAACGCCATCAGAAACCGTTCGCACGAGAGAGGCTTGAGTCGGGTCTTTCATATCGAGAGCGGGTCGGACATGGAGTACGCCGGCATCGACATGGCCGAACATTCCGTATTGCAGATTGTGCGAGTCCAGCAGTGCCCGAAACTCAGTAATGAAGTCCGCTAGATTTTCTGGTGGTACTGCTGTGTCCTCTACAAATGGTTGAGGACGAATTTCGCCCTTCACGTTACCAAGCAGACCAACAGCACGCTTTCGCATCGAGTACACGCGAGAAATGGCTTGTGCGCCTTTGGCTAACGTATGGCCGATACGCTCAACGCTTTTGTCGGAGGATAAGTGTGCAAGGAAGTCGTTAACGGTGGCTTCCAGGGCGCAGGCGTCATCGCCGCTGAACTCGATGAGATTGATGCCCAAGGTCGGACGATTTGGATTGGGCGGAAAGTACTCAGCCACGTCGTGCCAAACAATGTCCTGCATTGCGAGGCCCAGTACTTTGGAGTCCACCGTCTCAATGGATAGCGGCGCGAGGGCCATTAGCGCACGCGCGTCACGCAAAGCTTCCATGAAGCTCGCGTACGAAACATTGATGAGTGTTGAGTGTTTGGGAATCGGCAAAACGTTAAGTTTGGCTTCCACGACGAAGCCCAGCGATCCTTCAGAACCACACAAAATGTTGTTCAGATTCACCAGTCCACGCTCGTCGCGGATGTGTGCCAAGTCATAACCGGTCAAACAACGATTGAGCTTTGGAAACGTTTTGTCGATGAGCTCCCGATGTTCCTTGTGAATATCGGTTACGCAGCGATGTACTTGGCCAACGATACCGGGAGTTGCAATGAACTGTTGGAGTTCGCCGTCATTGAGGGGCTTGCTGTTCAGCGTGTAGCCACCCAAGAGCATGCTCTTGAGCTCTAGGACATGATCTCTGGTTTTGCCATACGTGCAGCTGCCTTGCCCGCTGGCATCAGTGTTGATCATGCCGCCGATAGTGGCCCGATTCGATGTTGAAAGCTCTGGCGCGAAGAACAAACCATGAGGTTTCAAGGCCGCGTTGAGCTGGTCTTTGACCACTCCAGACTGTACTCGAACCCAACGCTCTTCGACGTTGATTTCCAGAATTTGATTGAGATGCTTCGAAAGGTCGACGATCAAGCCGTGTGTTAAGGATTGCCCATTTGTGCCAGTGCCACCGCCTCTCGGGGTAATAACGATTTGCCGAAATTCTTTCTGCGCAACAAGTCGAGTCAATATTTGGATGTCATGGGCATCACGGGGGAACAGCGCTGCTTGTGGCAAGCGCTGGTAGATCGAGTTGTCAGTCGCCAGCACGGTACGGTTGGCATAGTCAGGAGTTATTTCTCCCTTAAAACCTTGCGCATGGAGCGAGTCAAGGAAAGTACGATAGACCCTTGTGAGCTCTACCGGTGCAGCAATCTGGGCGATCATGTTTTAGCGAATTCCAGCCAGGCAGTTCTCGAAAATATCGAGACCTTCGTTCAAGATTTCTGGTTCGGTAGTCAGCGGTGGGAGCAGTCGGATGATGTGGCGAGATTTTCCGCTGGGCATCAGAAGCAGGCCGTTCTGTCTGGCGCTCCCAAGTAGCTGTGCTAATACCGACGTGGCTGGCGCTCCTTCAGGAGTTATCAGCTCTATACCTCTCATGGCACCAACCCCGGTCAACCTTCCGAGATAAGGAGAGAGCTTCTTTTGCTGCCATGCCAGATACCGACTTACGATTGCTTTTTCCTGGTACTCACCCCAAGAAGAAAGGTTGGTGTCTGTCATCTCGTCTAACGTGGCGAGCGCAGCAGCACAAGCTATCGGGTTGCCTGAATAAGTCCCACCCAGACCACCTTTTGGCAATGTGTCGAGCAGTTGTTTTTTACCGACGACAGCACCCAGCGGAAGACCGCCGGCGATGCTTTTGCCTAGCAGTATCAAATCGGGTTCGATACCTAGCCGCGTGAAAGCAAAGCGTTGGCCGGTACGACCGAATCCGGATTGAATTTCATCAACGATTAAAAGAATGCCTTTCTCGTCGCAAAACTTACGCAGCGCTTGTGCGAACTGAGGATCGAGTGCAAGAAATCCGCCTTCACCTTGAACAGGCTCGAGAATGAAACAGGCGACTTCTTCGACGTCGATCTCGACGCTGAACAGCCGATCCATCGCTTTGAGTGCTTCCTGCGTAGTTACACCAGTGTCTTCACTCGGGTAGGGCAGGTGATAAACGGGGCCTGGCAGCGTGCCAACACGCTGTTTGTACGGTGCTACTTTTCCGTTCAAATTCAGGGTGGCCAAAGTTCGTCCATGAAAGCCACCATCGAATGCTATGACCGCAGTGCGACCGGTAGCGGCACGCACAATTTTCAGCGCATTCTCTGCCGCCTCTGCGCCACTGTTGGTCAACATGCCACTGACTGGGAAGGACACGGGGATGAACTCGGCCAGTCGAGCCATCAGTTTCTTATAGGGTTCATGAGGCACCGCGTTGAATGCGTAGTGCGTCAGCCTAGAAGCTTGGTTGCACACGGCCTCAACGATCCGTGGATTGCAGTGACCTAGATTCAGAACGCCAATACCGCCTACGAAATCGATATAGCGCTTGCCGTCTGTATCCCATACCTGTGCATTGATGCCGTGGCTCAACGTGATCGGATGGACGATTGCGATGGACTCGCTAATGGAAGAATGTGTCATGACCGCACGTTCTCCATCGCCTCAGCCGACAAGTTTTCGCTCCGATTTTTCTCTTGTGGAGAAACGGAAAACATCAAGCCGATAGGTGTCGTCCATTGGCAATTTTTTTTGGCAAGCATTGGCATTTTGGTGTTCCTGGCTGCATAGGTTTTTTTCTATGTAAGCGAGGAATGCTTGGTCACGACAAGCGAAAAGAAATTACAGAGTCATTCCGTAAACTCTTGAATCATCAAATTGGGTGCTTTCCAAGTTTGGCTTGCTCCAGTACCCATTCCACAAAATTGCGTACCTTTGGGATGTCAGCGGCGTGTTCTGAATAGGCCATGAAATGCGAGCCAATGCTACGGACGGAGTAGTCCCAAGCAACGACTAATTTCTTATCGGCGATCTCGTCAGTGACAAGAAATTTAGGTACCAAGGCCACTCCGCAGCCTGCTTGGGCTGCGCGTATGCACATGTAAAAAGTGTCGAAGCGTGGCCCGTGATAGCTGTTTTCTGTATGCAGATCTTGCTCAAGAAACCATTCGTGCCAAGCCTCAGGTCGAGAGGTGCATTGCAGCAAGACCAGGTCAGTTAGGTCGGCTGCGCTCTTGATGGGTCTATTTTCGAGAGTTTCCGGGGAGCACACGGGAACAACATCCTCTCCGAAAAGCTTGGTGCAGACGGCTCCAGGCCACGAGCCCTGACCGAAGAAAAAGGCCACATCCGCCTTTGCCTTCAACAGGTCGAAGGGCTCCAGTTCGCTGCGAATTTCTAGATGGATATTGGGAAACCGCTTACTGAAACCTTTTAGGTTAGGCACCAGCCAGCGTGCGCCGAAGGTGGGTTGGGTTGCCACCCGCAGGACTTCTGTCTCGCCTCCGTAAGAAAGAATGTACCGACTCGACATGTCAACCTGGGTCAATATTTTATCGACCTCCGCAAGGTAAAGCTCGCCGGCAGGTGTTAGCTGCAGGCGTCGGCGCACCCTGTGAAAGAGATGATGTCGCAGCATTTCTTCAAGCTGAGCAACCTGCTTGCTAACGGCACTCTGGGTCAGATGGAGCTCTTCAGCGGCACGAGTAAAACTCAAGTGTCGAGCTGCTGCTTCGAAACACTGAAGGGCTGCCATGGAGGGAGTAAGACGTTTGGACATATCTCTCTCTATTCTGGTGAAAAATCAACTTCATTAGCTCAGGGAATGATGTGCTGAGTAAACGTCGTTTGTTGAACGATGGGATCGGATTAATACTGACCCAGATCAATAATTACAACCACCATCAGATGCAGGAGAGAAAAATGGTTGATGGACTGCTCAAAGGCCTTGGCGTTTCTGAGGCTGCATTCACGAATGGCGGCTATCCCATTCATACACCTATCGATGGTAGTCAGATCGCTTCCGTCACTTTAGAGGGCAAAGCTGCCGTCGCTAAGAAGATCGATCTTGCCCATCAGGCCTTCTTGGCGTGGCGCGACGTACCGGCACCGCGTCGTGGTGAACTGGTTCGTGTGTTCGGCGAGGTTCTGCGTAAGAACAAAGATCAGCTGGGTGAATTGGTATCGGTCGAAACTGGCAAGATCTTCCAAGAAGGTCTGGGCGAAGTTCAGGAAATGATCGACATCTGCGACTTCGCAGTTGGTTTGTCTCGTCAGCTGTATGGTTTGACTATCGCTTCTGAGCGCCCGGGTCACCACATGCGTGAAACTTGGCAGCCTCTCGGCGTCGTTGGTGTTATCAGCGCGTTTAACTTCCCTGCCGCAGTGTGGGCTTGGAACACTTCCCTGGCACTGGTTTGCGGTAACTCTGTGCTGTGGAAACCGTCCGAGAAAACGCCTCTGACTGCCTTGGCATGCCAGGCGCTTTTCGAGCAAGCACTGAAAATCTTCGGTCAGGCTCCAGAAGGGCTCAGCCAACTGATCATCGGTGATCGTGAGGCCGGTGAAGTTCTAGTTGATGATCCACGCATTCCGCTGATTAGTGCTACGGGCAGTACCCGCATGGGGCGTGAAGTAGGCCCACGAGTGGCAGCTCGTTTTGGTCGAAGCATTCTCGAACTCGGCGGCAACAATGCCATGATCCTGGCGCCTAGTGCTGACCTTGATTTGGCAGTGCGTGGCATCTTGTTCAGTGCTGTGGGTACCGCTGGTCAACGCTGCACGACGCTTCGTCGATTGATCGTGCACCGCTCGATCAAAGATGAGGTTGTTGCTCGCGTGAAAGCGGCTTACGCCAAGGTGCGTATCGGTGATCCACGTAAGGACAATCTGATTGGGCCTCTGATCGATGAGCACGCATTCGAATCGATGCAAGGTGCTTTGAGTCAAGCGCGAGACGAAGGTGGTCAGGTCTTTGGTGGTGAACGCCAGCTGCAGGATCAGTATCCAAATGCCTATTACGTCGCGCCGGCCATTGTAGAAATGCCAGGCCAGTCCGCCGTCGTTCGTCACGAAACCTTCGCCCCGATTCTGTACGTGTTGGCGTATGACGAGTTCGAAGAAGCGCTTCGTCTGAACAACGAGGTTCCACAAGGCCTGTCGTCCTGCATTTTCACCTTGGACGTACGCGAAGCCGAGCGTTTTCAAAGCGCATCTGGTAGCGATTGCGGTATCGCCAACGTCAATATCGGCACAAGTGGCGCCGAAATTGGTGGTGCATTCGGCGGCGAGAAAGAAACCGGTGGCGGTCGTGAGTCCGGTTCGGATTCCTGGAAAGCCTACATGCGTCGTCAGACAAATACCGTTAACTATTCTCGCGAGCTGCCACTGGCTCAAGGGATCGTTTTCGACTGATCTAGATTGCTCCCCTCGTCGGTTTTGACTGGCGAGGGGAGTTTAGTCTTTAGGATAAAAATTCGCCGCTAAAGGATGCAAATGAATAGCACAGGCGGGGGCTAATGATGTTCCGCCTGAAATAAATAAACGCCTGCAAAGCTGTAAAAAATAATAAAAGGCCAACGCCATGTTTGTGATATTTAGATCTGCCATCATATTTGTTAGAGAGGCTTGACTTTGGACACTGGAAAAGTGACGAAGGCGAATGCTCCTTTCTGGATGGCAATCGCTGCGCTATTGACTACCACTATTATTTTAATGGTGCAGTTGTTTAATTCTGAAAATTTCAAGCCGCAGATTCAGTCCACCGTCGGCATGCTGCTTGCAGCCATCATGTCCGTGAGCGTCGTTCGAATGCTCATCCAGGCGGTAAATTCTTCTCTCTTTGAGTACTCGAATCCCACTGCGGACGACGCTTTTAAAGCCAGGTCTCTGGTTCAGGGCGAGCCGCGTGAACTCACCCTTCCTGAACCCTTGGTTCTATAAACATATGTGTTCCACTGCGAGTCTGCGGTAGAGAGGTTGATTGTATGGTTGAGTTACGTCGAGAGTGTCTTTGGGAGCATGTAACTCCTAAGCAGGCATCACCATTCGCCCTGAAAAGCACTATCAAGGTGGACGTCTGCGTTATTGGTGGTGGTATTACTGGACTCTCTGCTGCGCTGAACTTGCTCGAGAAAGGCAAGAGCGTTGCTGTACTTGAAGCCCACCTGGTTGGTCACGGTGGATCTGGACGCAACGTTGGTTTAGTTAACGCCGGTACCTGGATCAGACCAGATGACGTGGAGACAACACTCGGCACTAAAGTAGGGGCACGTCTCAATAAGGTTCTTGGAGAGGCACCTGCTCAGGTTTTTGCGACGATCAAAAGACTAGGTATTGATTGCCAAGCGCGTAACGATGGCACGCTTCACATGGCTCATAACGCTTCAGGTGCTGCTGACTTGCAAGCCCGACATGATCAGTGGAAACGTCGAGGCGCGGATGTTGAACTGTTGACCGGATCAAATTGCCAGGAATACTGCGGCACGGATCAAATTTCAGCGGCGTTGTTGGATCGTCGGGCGGGAACGATAAACCCTATGGGCTATACAACGGGATTGGCCGCAGCAGTCCGGCAGTTGGGTGGCCGTTTGTTCCAAAACTCTGCCGTCACCCATTTGGAGAAGCAGGGTACCGCTTGGTTGGTTACGACCGCTGGTGGCGCAGTTCTTGCCGACAAAGTCGTAATATCAACCGGGGCCTATACCGAAGGCGATTGGTCAGAACTTCAGAAAAACTACTTCCGTGGTTATTACTATCAGGTGGCCTCGAAACCTCTGGTAGGGCCTGAAGCCGATGACGTGTTGAAGTATGGCCAAGGCTCTTGGGATACCCGTTTAGTATTAAGTAGCATCCGCCGAGATGCTGATGGACGGTTGTTGCTTGGCAGTATGGGGCGAACAGATAACAAGCCTGCTTGGTTCATCAAAGGATGGGCCGACAGGATACAAACTCATTATTTTCCTAAATTGGGAAAAGTAGAGTGGGAAATGCATTGGACTGGCTGTATTGATTTTACTCCAGATCATTTGATGCGCTTGTTTGAACCCTCCCCTGGGGTTGTTGCGGTTACTGGCTATAACGGACGGGGAAATACAACCGGTACCGTCGTTGGTAAAGCCTTGGCTGACTATTTGATTAACGACCAGCCTGATGAATTGCCAATACCGTTTTCGACGATGAAGCCTATTTATAGCGCTGGATTGCGTAGTGCGTTCTATGAAGGTGGATTCTCTCTCTACCATGCTGGCCAATGTTTGAGAGTCATATTGTAAAAATATAAATAGATTTTATGTGGGTCGCCCCTGCCGAATTTATGGTCAAGTTCGGTAGCTGGGAGCAGTCAGCCTGAAATTAGAGTTTTACTCTAACTGCCGTGGTCGTGCATTTTTTGGGTGCGCGTAATTAAACTGATGTTTTTCGTTTAAATAAGAAGAGGAAAAGACATGACATCTAAAAATTTTAGTATCAAAACTCTCAGTTTGGCGCTCGCGGCAGTCATGGGGCTATCTGCTCAGGCATATGCGGATATCAAAATTGGTGTGGCCGGGCCTCATACAGGCCCTAACGCAGCCTACGGCGATCAGCTTTGGAAGGGGGCCTCCCAAGCAGCCGAGGACATTAACGCCAAAGGTGGTATTAACGGCGAAAAAATTGTCCTGGTTAAAGGGGATGACGCTTGCGAGCCGAAGCAGGCTATCGCAGTCGCTAACCGATTGGTTGATTCCGATAAGGTCAAAGCGGTAATCGGTCACTTCTGTTCTTCATCTAGTGTGCTGTTCGCGAAATAAATTTCTCCATGCTTGCACTACACTTCAGGTGCCATTCCTACCTTGGAGAGTTCCTGGTGAGCGCTCTGGACATTACGCTTAGCCCTGAAGAATTTGCCGAACTGAGCCGCCGCGTACGTTCCGCCACCATCAGTCAGCGCGATGGCCGTCGAGCCCGCGTCATCTTGCTGGCAGCGCAAGGATCAATGCGAGAAGAAATTGTACGATTGACAGGTTTCTCTCGCCCTACGGTCACCGACTGGTGCCAGCGTTTTCAGGCGCTCAGATTGGAAGGCCTGCTCGACAAGCCTGGCCGAGGACGCAAATCCCCTCTGCCTGCCGACACGATCCGCCGCGTGCTCGAACAGGTCACTCAACCTCGTATCGGCGAGCCCCGCTGGAGCTGCCGAAGCATGGCCCGTGCCGCCGGCATATCAGCGACCACCGTGCATAAACTGTGGGCGGCCAATGACTTAAAGCCTCATCTGACACGTACCTTCAAACTGTCGAACGACCCGCAGTTCGAGGAGAAATTCTGGGATGTCATCGGCCTGTACCTGGCCCCGCCAGACAAGGCGTTGGTGCTCTGCTGCGACGAGAAAAGTCAGGTGCAAGCCTTGGAACGCACACAGCCTGGGCTGCCTCTGGGGATCGGTCATATCCAAACAAAATCCCATGATTACACTCGCCACGGCACGGTCACGCTGTTCGCAGCGCTGGATTATCTCCAAGGCAAACTGATCAGTAGCATCGAGCGCCAGCACCGCCATCAGGAGTGGTTGGCTTTCCTCAAGAAAATCGACAAGGAAACCCCCAAGCACCTCCAGCTGCATCTGATCGTGGATAACTATGCGACACACAAGCACGCCAAGGTGAAGGCTTGGCTAGCGAAACATCCGCGCTTCCATGTGCATTTCACGCCGACCTCCAGCTCGTGGATGAACATGGTCGAGCGGTTTTTCAGGGACATTACCGTGTTCTTGCGCGACGGCAGCTTCGGCTCCGTACGTGAGTTGGAAAGCTCGATTACCACCTTCCTGGCATTACGGAACGCACGACCGACCCGGTACGTTTGGAACGCGAAAGGCGAGGAAATTTTGAGCAAGATCCGGCGGGCACGTGAAGCGATGGAGACGCAGATGGAAGGGCAAGTTATTTCGAAAACAGCACACTAGCATTCCAGCATCAGAAGTCTATGAGGAAGCAGGGATCATATCGATTACACCTGGTTCCACAAGTCCGAAGTTGACGGATCGGGGTTATAACACTGTATTCCGCATGTGCGGCCGCGATGATCAGCAAGGCCTCATTGCAGGCAACTATATTGTAGATGATCTTAAGGCTACCAAAGTCGCCATTGTTCACGATAAAGACACTTACGGTCAGGGTCTTGCCCAAGCGACTCAAAACCAGCTGCACGCTCGCGGTGTTACGGAGGTGATGTTTGAAGGCCTGACGCGTGGCGAAAAGGATTTCAACTCTCTTGTTTCAAAAATCGCTGCTACAGGGGCTGAAGTCGTCTATTTCGGAGGTCTGCACTCAGAGGCAGGCCCATTAGTTCGCCAAATGCGTGAGCAAGGTCTTAAGGCGAAATTTATTTCCGATGACGGCATTGTAACCGACGAATTGGTGACTACTGCTGGTGGAGCAAAATATACAGAAGGCGTTTTGATGACCTTTGTAGTTGATCCTCGAACCCTTCCAGAAGGTCAGGATGTTGTAAAACGATTCCGTGATAAGGGTTACGAGCCTGAAGGTTACACCCTCTTTTCCTATGCCTCGCTGCAAACACTGGCTGCCGCATTTAAAGCTACTGGTGGTACTGATACCGAGAAGGCCAGTGTCTGGATTAAGTCGCATCCGGTCAGCACAGTTATGGGTAACAAGGAATGGGATGAGAAGGGCGATCTGAAAACGTCCCCTTATGTCATGTATCGCTGGGATGCAGCTGGTAAGTATAAGCAGCTTTAATCGCTGCGGTCTTTCAATGCCCATACCGTAGCTGGTATGGGTTGAACGCTTTTAACTGGGAGAGTCAATATGGACGCTCTGTTCCTCCAACAAATGGTCAATGGATTGACCTTAGGATCAGTTTACGGGCTGATCGCTATTGGTTACACCATGGTGTACGGGATTATCGGTATGATTAACTTCGCTCATGGCGAGGTTTACATGATTTCCGCGTACCTTTCTGCTATTACGTTGGCTCTCTTAGCATTCTTCGGTTTGCAGTCTTTCCCTCTTTTAATACTTGGAACACTAATAATAACGATCGTGATTACTTGTGTTTACGGTTGGGTAATCGAGCGCGTGGCCTACAAGCCGCTTCGTAATTCTACTCGCCTTGCTCCACTGATTTCAGCGATCGGGATTTCTCTGATTCTGCAGAACTATGTTCAGCTGACCCAGGGGGCTCGCCAGCAAGGTGTTCCAACATTAATGGAAGGTGCGGCGCGTTTTGATTTTAATGATGCGTTTGTTCAAATAACCTATACCAAAATTTTCATTCTACTGGCTTCCTTTGTTGGTATGGGTGTGTTGACCTATATCATTAAATTCACTCGTCTAGGGAGAATGTGCAGAGCAGTCCAGCAAGATCGAAAAATGGCATCCATATTGGGTATTAATACAGATCGAGTTATTTCCTATGTGTTTGTAATCGGCGCTGCCATGGCTGCTCTGGCAGGCGTTCTGATTACGATGAACTATGGCACCTTTGACTTTTATGCTGGATTCATCATTGGTATTAAAGCGTTCACTGCTGCTGTATTAGGTGGTATTGGTTCGTTGCCCGGTGCGATGTTGGGTGGGCTCATTCTTGGTATCGCCGAAGCTCAATTCGCGAGTGTCTTCAACTCGGATTACAAGGATGTGTTTTCGTTTGCACTCCTGGTAGTGATTTTGATCTTCCGTCCGCAAGGTCTCTTGGGACGTCCGCAAGTAACGAAGGTGTAACATGACTGCTCAGACGTCATCTTTTGACTTGAAAAAAAGTCTTCTGGATACATTGCTTGCAGGGTTGCTTGCGTTAATTGTATTCGGGCCAATCGTGGGCGTAGTCCTAGATGGCTACAGCTTCAACTTTCACGCCGATCGTGTGGTTTGGTTTGTCGCTGTAGTGATGGCCGGACGTTTCCTCGTAAGTGCCTTTTTGCAGACGTCTCATGGCAAAAAATTCCAGTCACGCTTCGAATTAACAGGCAGTGGAGTAACTGTGCTACCGCCGGGTTATAAATCAAATATACGCTGGGTTCTGCTCTTGGTTATCCTGGTCGCAGCGGTGTTACCTTTTGTGGCCAATAAGTACATTTTGACTGTCGTCATTCTGGGACTTATTTATGTACTGCTTGGGCTCGGGCTGAACATCGTTGTTGGTTTGGCTGGCTTGCTCGATCTCGGATATGTCGCATTTTACGCCATTGGTGCCTACGGGCTTGCGCTTGGCTATGAGCATCTGGGGCTCGGCTTTTGGTCGGCAATTCCGTTGGCTGCGCTGCTGGCGGCGTTTGCTGGGGCGATACTGGGCTTTCCCGTTTTGCGCATGCATGGAGACTACCTGGCAATCGTGACCCTTGGGTTCGGGGAAATCATTCGGCTCGTTCTCAATAACTGGATGTCCTTCACTGGCGGGCCTAATGGTATGTCGGTGCCTTCGCCTACATTCTTGGGGCTCGAATTTGGACGAAAGGCCAAAGACGGTGGTGTTCCATTTCATGAGTTTTTTGGAGTGGCCTACAACCCAAACCTGAAATTCATCTTCATTTACGTTGTGCTTTTCCTTGTCGTGTTGACGGTGCTCTATCTCAAACATCGCTTAACCCGCATGCCGATTGGCCGAGCCTGGGAAGCGTTGCGCGAAGATGAAATCGCATGCCGTGCAATGGGGCTCAATCATGTCCTTGTGAAGCTTTCGGCATTCATGATTGGCGCGTCGACTGCGGGTATCGCTGGTGTTTTCTTCGCCAGTTACCAGGGTTTCGTGAACCCGACCTCATTCACTTTCTTTGAATCCGCACTGATCCTTGCGATTGTCGTTTTGGGCGGGATGGGGTCAACAGTGGGTGTGGTGATTGCAGCCTTTGTACTCACGGTTGTACCGGAGTTGCTGCGTAACTTTGCTGACTACCGCGTGCTGCTCTTCGGGGTACTGATGGTGGTGATGATGATCTGGAAGCCGCGAGGACTAATCCGTATCAATCGGATTGGTGTTGCAACTCCGGAAGGAGTCGCGAAATGAAAGACGCTATTCTGCGTGTAGAGAGTCTCATGATGCACTTCGGTGGTATCAAGGCACTCAAGGACGTCAATCTCGAGGTTGAACGCTCCTCTATCACCGCATTGATCGGCCCCAATGGTGCCGGTAAGACAACAGTATTCAACTGCCTGACTGGTTTCTACAAAGCGTCAGGTGGAAGGATTCAGCTCAACGCACGTAAGCGCGATACCAACGTCATCAAGATCCTTGGTGAGCCGTTTCGTTTTACGGACTTCATCAGTCCTGTGAAGTTTGCATCTCGACTCTGGTTCAAGATGTTCGGTGGCACTCATTTGGTGAATCGAGCGGGCTTGGCGCGCACGTTTCAGAACATTCGCTTGTTTAAAGAAATGTCAGTGGTTGAAAACTTGCTGGTTGTTCAGCACATGCAGGCTAATCGGAGCCTGCTGGCAGGAGCATTGAATACCCCAGGTTACCGACGCACCGAAAAGGAGCTGATCAGGAATGCATTTCGTTGGCTGGAATTCGTTGACCTCGGCGAATTTGCAAATCGCCTAGCGGGAGAGTTGTCCTATGGGCAGCAGCGCCGTTTGGAGATCGCCCGCGCAATGTGCACCAATCCTGAATTGGTCTGCCTTGACGAGCCAGCAGCGGGCCTGAATCCGGCAGAAACGATAAAACTCACATCAATCATTCGGGGGCTGCGCGATATCCATGGCGTCACTGTGCTTCTGATTGAGCACGATATGGGGATGGTCATGAGTATCTCCGATCACATCATTGTGCTCGAGCATGGAGACGTGATCGCCCAGGGAGGCCCTGAACACATTCGTACTAACGAGCGAGTCATTGCCGCGTACCTCGGTGCTGATGAGGAGGAGGTCGCATGAAGGCGCCTATCTTGGAGTTACGCAACGTCGATGTTTTTTATGGGCCTATCCAGGCTCTGCGTGAGGTCTCGCTCGAGATACATGAGGGAGAAACAGTCTCCCTGATTGGCGCAAACGGCGCGGGTAAATCAACGTTACTGATGTCCATTTTCGGTCAACCCCGTGCAAGCGGTGGGGCGATACTTTACCGAGGAGAGGACATCAGCAAGAAATCATCCCACTACGTTGCCTCTAATGGCATTGCTCAGTCGCCTGAAGGTCGTCGTGTTTTCCCTGATATGACGGTCGAGGAGAATCTGCTAATGGGTACCATCCCGATCGGGATGACTCATGCAGCGGAAGACCTACAGCGGATGTTCGAACTCTTTCCGCGTTTGAAGGAGCGACGTAACCAAAGAGCGATGACAATGTCAGGCGGCGAACAGCAGATGCTTGCGATTGCGCGTGCCCTGATGAGTCGCCCTAAGATCCTGTTGTTGGATGAACCCAGCCTCGGATTGGCACCTATTGTGGTCAAGCACATTTTCCAGACACTCCGCGATCTGGCAAAAGGCGGCATGACGATTTTCCTCGTTGAGCAGAATGCTAACCATGCGCTCAAACTCAGTGACCGAGCTTATGTAATGGTCAATGGAGAAATCCGCATGTCTGGCACCGGACGCGAACTTCTTGAGGATCCTCAGGTGCGAGAGGCCTATTTAGGCGGGCACTGATCTAAACAATACCGCTCTCGGAGGATGCCGAGGGCGGTCTACAGATTATTCTCATCCCGTCGCATTTCATCACTCCTCCGCGTAGGCCAGGCTATGAATAGTGTCTCTGTTATCAGTGAAAATAATTTGAAATCTCAACTGCACCAAGCACTGGGGCAATATGTCAGTGATGACGAGATAAGCCAAGTTGTACAATTTTCTGATCAGTTCTATAGCTTTGCGGCGTTGGAGGAACTGAAGGATCGGCGAATTTCAGATTTGGCTGGTGCCACCATTTCTTCATGGAGAATGCTTATGCAGCATGACGCCAAGAGCCCCACAGTCCGAGTGTATAACCCGGATTTCGAGCGGCATGGGTGGCAGTCGCCACACACCGTTGTTGAGATGGTTTGCCCCCAGGCTCCTTTTTTAATTAACTCGATTCGAATGGAGCTGAACAATCGTGGATACAACATCCACACACTCCAAACCGCTGTTTTTGACCTCAAGCTCGGCGAGGTCGGGGGGGCGGTAGAGCTATCTACGAACTCATCCGACTTTGGCTCATCCAAGATCGCAGTGGCTTTTTTCGAGATTGATCGCTGCTCAAGTTCAAGCGAGCTTCGATCAATCGAAGTCGCGTTGGTAGAGGTGCTTGCAGAGGTCAGGCTGGTGGATGCGGATCTTTTACTTATGAAGATCAAGCTCAACGAGCTCAGCGCTTCTTTGGGTATGTTCGATCCGAACGCTCAACCTTCTGAGCTTGACGAAACAAGAGCTTTCTTCGATTGGATGCTCAAAGGCCACTTCACGTTCTTGGGTTATGAAGAGTTCAAGGTTATCAGCGACTCCTCTTTGGGACGCATTGAGTATGATGAGTCGTCGTTTTTGGGAGTCAGCCGTAGGTTGCATTCCGGCTTGGATAGTCATGATCTGAAGGTTCGGCCAGAAGTGAAGAACTTCCTGACTGCTTCTTTGTTGCTCTCCTTTGCTAAATCCTCGTACCTGAGCCGCGTTAGACGAGCGACCTATGCGGATTACGTTTCTCTGAGAGAGATTGATTCTGCTGGGAATGTTGTTAAAGAGCATCGATTCATTGGCTTGTTCTATTCCCATGGCCAAAGCGTGCGTGATATTCCCTGTATTCGCAAAAAGGTAGCTCAAGTCGAAGAGCGCTCAGGGTATGGGGCGGAGAGCCATTTGGGGCAGGAGCTTGCAAGAATCCTTGAAGCGCTGCCAAGAGATGATTTGTATCAAAGCTCGGTGGACGAACTGTTCCCAACCGTCATTTCTATCGCGCAAATTCAGGAGCGCTTCAAGGTTCGTGCATTCTTTCGAACTGACCCCTATGACCGGTTCTTCTACTGCCTGACTTATGTTCCTCGTGAGATTTATTCCACTGAAATTCGTCTGAAGATCCAGCAGGTACTGATGGCTGCCGTCGGTGCGCAGGCGTGTGAGTTCTGGACGGTGTTCTCTGAGTCTGTCCTGGCTCGCGTTCAGTTTATTCTTCCTCTGACGGATCACTATGCGGTGACGGTTGACTACAAACTTCTTGAGCAGCAAGTGATTCAGGCATGCCGTTCTTGGCAGGATGAGTACGCTAGCCTAACGGTAGAGAGTTTCGGCGAGGCCAATGGCACCAATGTATTGGCTGACTTCCCGAAAGGCTTCCCGGCCGGTTACCGCGAGCGTTTCGCCGCTTACTCTGCCGTGGTCGACATGCAGCACTTGCTGAACCTGACTGAAGCCAATCCACTGGTGATGAGCTTCTATCAGCCATTGGGTCAGGTGTCCGGTCAACGCGAGCTGCATTGCAAGCTGTACCACGCCGATACCCCACTGGCGTTGTCCGACGTGTTGCCAATCCTGGAAAACCTCGGCCTGCGCGTGCTGGGTGAATTCCCGTATCGCCTGCGTCACAACAATGGTCGCGAGTTATGGATTCACGATTTTGCGTTCACCGCCGCCGAAGGCCTGGAGCTGGACATTCAGCAACTCAACGACACCCTGCAGGACGCCTTCGTCCACATCGTGCGTGGTGATGCCGAAAATGATGCGTTTAACCGCTTGGTATTGACGGCTGGTCTGCCATGGCGTGACGTGGCACTGCTGCGTGCCTATGCCCGTTACATGAAGCAGATCCGCCTGGGCTTCGACCTGGGCTACATCGCCAGCACCCTGAACAACCACGCCGACATCGCTCGCGAGTTGACCCGGTTGTTCAAAACCCGTTTCTACCTGGCGCGCAAGCTGGACAGTGAGGATCTGGAAGATAAGCAGCAACGTCTGGAACACGCGATTCTGAGCGCGCTGGACGATGTCCAGGTGTTGAATGAAGACCGCATCCTGCGTCGCTACCTCGACTTGATCAAAGCGACCCTGCGCACCAATTTTTATCAGACTGATCTCCACGGTCAGAACAAGTCCTACTTCAGCTTCAAGTTCAACCCGCACCAGATTCCTGAGCTGCCCAAGCCGGTACCGAAGTTCGAAATTTTCGTGTACTCGCCTCGCGTCGAGGGCGTGCACCTGCGCTTCGGTAATGTTGCTCGCGGGGGGCTGCGTTGGTCTGACCGTGAAGAAGACTTCCGTACCGAAGTCCTAGGCCTGGTAAAAGCCCAGCAAGTGAAGAACTCGGTCATCGTGCCAGTGGGCGCGAAGGGCGGCTTCCTGCCGCGTCGCCTGCCACTGGGCGGTAGCCGTGACGAGATTGCGGCCGAGGGCATCGCCTGCTACCGCATCTTCATCTCGGGCCTGCTGGACATCACCGACAACCTGAAAGACGGCGCGCTCGTGCCACCGGCCAACGTCGTGCGTCATGACGACGATGACCCGTACCTGGTAGTGGCAGCGGACAAGGGCACTGCAACCTTCTCCGACATCGCCAACGGCATAGCTATCGACTACGGCTTCTGGCTTGGCGATGCGTTCGCTTCCGGTGGTTCGGCCGGTTACGACCACAAGAAAATGGGCATCACCGCCAAGGGCGCGTGGGTGGGCGTACAACGCCACTTCCGCGAGCGCGGCATCAATGTCCAGGAAGACAGCATCACCGTGGTTGGCGTCGGCGACATGGCCGGTGACGTGTTCGGTAACGGCTTGTTGATGTCTGACAAGCTGCAACTGGTTGCGGCATTCAACCACCTGCACATCTTCATCGACCCGAACCCGAACCCGGCGACCAGCTTCGCCGAGCGTCAGCGCCTGTTCGACCTGCCACGTTCGGCCTGGTCTGACTACGACACCAGCATCATGTCCGAAGGTGGCGGCATCTTCTCCCGTAGCGCGAAGAGCATCGCGATTTCCCCGCAGATGCAGGAACGCTTCGACATCCAGGCCGACAAGCTGACCCCGACCGAGCTGCTGAACGCCTTGCTCAAGGCGCCGGTGGACCTGTTGTGGAACGGCGGTATCGGTACGTACGTCAAGGCCAGCAGCGAAAGCCACGCCGATGTCGGCGACAAGGCCAACGATGCATTGCGCGTGAACGGCAACGAACTGCGCTGCAAAGTGGTGGGCGAGGGCGGTAACCTCGGCATGACCCAGCTGGGTCGCGTGGAATTCGGCCTCAACGGCGGCGGTTCCAACACCGACTTCATCGACAACGCTGGCGGTGTGGACTGCTCCGACCACGAAGTGAACATCAAGATCCTGCTGAACGAAGTGGTTCAGGCCGGCGACATGACCGACAAGCAGCGCAACCAGCTGCTGGCGAGCATGACCGACGAAGTCGGTGGCCTGGTGCTGGGCAACAACTACAAGCAGACCCAGGCGCTGTCCCTGGCGGCCCGTCGTGCCTTGCCGCGGATTGCCGAATACAAGCGCCTGATGAACGATCTGGAAGGTCGCGGCAAGCTGGACCGCGCCATCGAGTTCCTGCCGTCTGAAGACCAGATCAACGAGCGCGTCGCCGCAGGCCATGGCCTGACCCGCGCCGAGCTGTCGGTATTGATCTCCTACAGCAAGATCGACCTCAAGGAGCAGTTGCTGGGCTCTCTGGTACCGGACGACGCGTATCTGACACGGGATATGGAAGGTGCCTTCCCATCATCGCTGGTGAGTAATTTCGGTGAAGCGATGCGAAGCCATCGGCTCAAGCGTGAGATTGTCAGCAACCAGATCGCTAACGATCTTGTCAATAATATGGGTATAACTTTTGTTCAGTCCTTGTGCGAATCAACGGGAAAAAGCCCGGCTGATGTTGTCGAAGCCTATGTGATTGTGCGAGATGTATTCCATCTGCCCCATTGGTTTCACCAGGTCGAAGCTTTGGACTACCAAGTGCCGGTGGAGATCCAGTTCAGTCTGATGGACGAGCTGATTCACTTGTGTAGCCGTGCTACACGATGGTTTCTTCGAAGCCGCCGCAACGAACAAGATGCAGCTCGCGACGTGATTCACTTTGGCCCACACATCGCAGCACTTGGTTTGGAATTAGATGATCTGTTGCAAGGTCAGGCGCGTGATGAATGGGGGCATCGTTATCATGAGTTTGTTCAAGCGGGTGTACCTGAGCTTTTAGCTCGATTGGTTGCCGGTGCAGATCATTTGTACAACCTGCTGCCAGCGATTGAGGCCTCAGGTAGCACCACTCATAGTCCTGCTGAAATGGTTAAAGCTTTCTTTGCAGCGGGCAGTGCTCTAGAGCTGAACTGGTATCTCCAGGAGCTGGGTAATCTACCGGCGGAAAACAATTGGCAGTCACTGGCCCGCGAGTCGCTACGGGATGACGCGGACAAGCAGTTGAGCACCATCGTCATGTCTATCATGAAATCAGGCTCGGAGTCCTCGGATGGTGCCGAAGCGACACAGGTATGGGTGACTCAGAACGCTGTGATCATCGATAAGTGGATACATTTGATTGATGAGCTAAAGTCTGCGCCGAAAAGTGACTGGAGCATGTACACAGTTGCAAATATCCAGTTAATGAGCCTTTCCACCATTTAGTGCGGGTATGAGCAATGTACCAACCCATAGGGTGGTTGCTGACAAATATATTGGGTACTCCAACTCCCCCTCAATGAGGATTAATAGCAGCAAAAATGCCAAGTGTGGGTTGGCTGGGTCTAGATGGTTAGGCAAAATGCCATTACTTACGAGCTTTTTTCAACTGAGCTGCAGTCTAAGTAATAAGACTCTCCCGTTTTCTCAAATGTGTATCCCGACTTTTTGTGTAGGCGCGTTTTCCCCATCGTTGAGTAATCAACCGATGGGGTTTTTTTGAGTAGTTCGTTAGTCTGGACGTACATCGTGTCCAATCGAAAATCTGGATTGTGATGGCTTACTAAAAGCCAACGGCTTTCGGGGTAACGGGCTGGCGGCAGTCGCCTCGGACTGTATTGAAAAAATGTCTCTAACGGTAGGTCGTGCTATGTCGGCTCGCAGTTAGTGCGACGTCTCGATCAGGGAGAATGGGGCGCACGATAATCAATAGTAACTAGTGCTTCCAGCGTTACGTTAATCGACTATTAAAGAAAAAGTTTTAATGCGGAGATGGGTGGTAGCATTCGGAATATAATCTGAAATGAAAAAAGCCCAAGGAAAACCATGGGCTAGTGGTGTTGTTTGGTGTTGCTATTTGATTTTTCTTTCGAAAATTTGCTGCTGGTAATAGGCGTGTGTAGTAGGCTTTCGACGTAAGGTTCCCATCATTAATATAGTTCCAGCAACAATGGCTGTCATCAGGGTTTCGTATCTGTAATGCTCGCTTACTAGCATGTATCCCAGTACCAGCGTGATCGTCGCGATTACAAACCAAGTCAACCAAGGGAATAGCCACATTTTGAATTCAGGAGGAGTTTCCTCTCTCTCCAGTTTGGCCCGCATTCTCAGTTGAGATATGGCAATTACTAGATAAACTAGGAGGGCAATGGCTCCGGTAGTGGAGAGTAGAAAACCAAAGACTTTGCCAGGGAAAGCATAGTTAACGAAACATCCCACAAAACCCGCGAGTGTAGAGAGTATGACCGCTACAGTTGGGACTCCATTGCCAGAGATGCGGCGGGTCGTCGGATGTGCTTCTCCGCGTACGCCTAATGAATAGAGCATGCGAGAGGCGGTATAGAGGCCTGAGTTCATGCAGCTCGTTACAGCAACGAGCACCACGATATCTACCATTAGTTTAGCCCCAGGTACATTCAGAATCTCTAGTGCGCGTTGAAATGAGCCTACCTCCATTAATCGAGTGTCATTCCATGCAACTAGCGAAACGATGAAAAATATAGAGGCAATATAAAATATCGCAATACGATAAACTACCAGATTTGTTGCTTTTCGGATTTTCTCCTTCGGGTTCTCTGTTTCTTCTGCTGCGATCGTTACGATTTCTGCTCCGAAAAATGAGAAAATTGTAACGAGAACTCCCCCAAGTACCGCTCCAAACCCATTGGGCATGAAACCGCCGTTAGATAATAGTTGACCAACTCCGAATGTTTTGGCCAGTGGCCAGTATCCGCTAACCCCAAGAGCACAAACGATAATAAATGCTGCAATGGCGACGACTTTAACCAGTGCAAACCAATATTCGAACTCACCGAAATTTTTTACGCTTGCCAGGTTCGTGGATGACAGCGTCACCATAATGAGAAAGGCAAACAGCCACGAGGGGACTGCTGGAATCCATGCGTGGAGGATGTCAGCGCCAGCGATCGCTTCGACGGGAATAATCAGTACCCAGAACCACCAGTAAAGCCAACCAATTGTAAAACCTGCCCAGGGGCCAATTGCACGTCCCGCATAAGTGGAAAACGAACCGCTGTCAGGGCTGGCAATAGCCATTTCGCCCAGCATACGCATAACAAGAAGAACAAGAAGGCCCGTAAGGCCATAGGAAATCAAAATAGCGGGCCCAGCAGTTGCAATCGCATTTGATGAACCGATGAATAAGCCGGCGCCAATAATTCCTGCAATTGAGATCATCGAAACTTGACGGGAAGTTAACCCATGTTTAAGTGAGCTTGTCTCTTTTTTTTGTGGCGAGACCATGTTTTGTCCTCTGTTCGGCACGTATTGTCAAGGTTGTTGTAAGTTTTGAGCCTGGCAGTGATTGCGGAATAAGAATGCTGTTTTTTTGTAGTTTGTTTTACTATCTGGCTTGAATTTTTAGCGGATGCTTCGGGAGCGTTAAGCCTTTTGTGTCGGGTGTTGGATTTTTTATCTTTGCCATAATTTTTTCAATTTGTTGAAAATTGGCGATGGCTGGTATTGTATAAGGTGTGTTTTTTGTTGTGATGCAGCGAGGTTGAACTTTCCGCATTTAACAATGCCTATTATTTTTTGATAGGCGCAGTGAAGGTGGTTTTCCTTTTGCTGCTGTCGCTATGTTTGATTACGAATGATGACAATGTTCGGGGCTTGAGGAGCAGTGCTCCTAAGAATTGACATTTGCAGACTCTTTTTCAGCTAGTGCTGCGTAGGTGATAAGATGCATGGGTTTTTTTCGTAATGTCAATAACCCTTAGTGTCTTGCCTGCTCAGGATTTTTGGTAAGCCAGTGCGCGCAGCATGCGCATAATTGAGAAGTTTTTAACTGCATTTTTTTGTGTGCACTTTGTGTGCATCAGAGCTTATTTTTCTCCTTGCATGATGGGGGATTCAGCTTGGGTGGGATCGATTGAGAAATGATTAGAAAAGCTTTAATTCAGAAGCGCTAATAGCGTCACTCACAAACTTTTCAGTTGGTCGGCAGTCATTTCGATCTCATGCATTTGGCGCTGGATGAAACCGTTGACGTGCACCAGTATTGATTTATGATCTCGATCCTCGCAAGCGATATTTTAGAACTATAAAATTCCAAATTGGAATGATGTTGAGGGATGACTCCGATCAAATCCCCCAAGCATGCTGAAATATGCGCTCACTAACTGGTTGAACCGCATTTTTACCTGAGTATGTCAACTGGAAAGGGGCAATATTTCAACCACCACCTATGCGGAAACTGACGTTCCGAAGTACCAGAAAATGAATGAAACAGATAATTTTGAGGGCTCTCCGTAACTTGCAAGGAACGGAGTAGACCAGAACTTGGTACGGCGACTTTTACGTGGAAGAGGGCGTCGTAGCAGTATGAATTTTTCAGAACATTGAAATCAGCTTGAAACGATGTGCAAATCAGAGCACATACCAGTCCTTTTTGACGCACAGCTTGCGCGTTTCATTGGAGTTTCTCGAAGGTTGCTTGCTGTGGTAACGCATTACGACCGCACGAAGTTGCTTTAGTCTCGTGCTGGGAGCTGCTTTTCGACGCTGACGATTGCGAAGGGCGGCTTTCAGGCGATTTTTGCACATTGCCACCGTCAGCTTCTGACGGTTGAGGTACTGGTCACCAGCCCGCAAGCCTTCGAGGGCCTACGTAACGTGAAACCGCGAGCTGCGTTTAGACGCAAGCGGAGCGCGTAGGCGAGAGGATGTAAGCCCGAAGGGCCAAGACGCCGGTCTGCGGCGGCTTGGTTCACGACAGCCGTGCTCAAGGAGCCTCGCCCAGCTATTTGCGAGGGGCGCTACCTGCCTCCAGTTCACAAGGTGCAGGTCGTGAAATAGATTCTTCAAGCGCTCTGGCTCCTGCTGCCTTGTACCTAATGGCCTGAGCGGTTAATTCATTAATTTATTTTTGATCATGCTGAGCTTTGCTCTATTTACCGAGCTGATGATGGCTTCAGCCGTTTTGTTCCACTTGAAAGGGCTTGGCCGAGTGTTCGTTATGAGCTTCGATAAATTGGCGGATTGCCGCTTTCAGATCGGCGACGCTGGTGAAGGCGCCCCGATACAGCGCTCGCCGTTCCAGTTGCGCTGTGTTCGGTCGGCAGGACGCCGGAGGAGGGGTAGTCTGAAACGATCTCTACAGGTTTCTTTGGAGGCTAGTTGCGGAAATGGCCGAAAAGATGCGGAAACGATCAGCGCGAGGGCAACAGAAAAGCAAAACCCCAGAAACGACAAAGCCCTGAATAATCAGGGCTTTGTCGTATAAAGATGGCGGAGGCGATTCCCCACCTAATGGTTGAGGTAACCCATCCTGAGACGGGCTTTTATTGCGTAGGCACAGTAACTTTGCCATTTTCAAGCCGCAAGCCGCAAGCCGCAAGCCGCCAGCCGCCAGCCGCGTCTCGTAGCGTTCACGAGTTCAACGTAAGGAATCGATTATCTGTCGGCTGTTCACTAGAAATGGACCTGCTGTCGCGCAGCAGGTAGCCATTCAGAGAACTGGTTTTGCGTGGCCCCTTCACTTTGCAGGTCCAGATATTGTGTCCGTTGGGTCGTTTCAGGTGGAGATCGAGCCGCTCAAAGCGGCGTTGAAGTTGCAGCCATGCATCGTCTTTTTCATCTTTGGTTGTGAGGCGTGAACGCTCACCGACGTAGCGTTGGAAGATTCCTGGTGTGACCAGGAAGAACGTTCCCTCAACCGTATGGACCTGTGCCTTGCTGTCATTGACGAGCAGTCGGTGACTTTGAATCCCTTCGCGCAACCAGTCGACAAAGGTCTCAGCCGGGCAGCTGTCTTCCGAAGGCGTGGTCTCGGGGAAGGCTGCGGAGTGAGTTTTTTCACTGGCAGTCTCCCGACCCTGGAGCATGTCCATGAAGCTTTCCAGATAGCCGGTATCATCCGGCGAAAGCTCGGGGTTGAAAGCCTTGTCGCGGCTGCGCGTGTGCTCGGGGTCTTCCTGTGATTCGCCTGTTTCATCCGCAATTTCTGGACTGCGGGATTTGATAACCACCGAGCCTGCAAACGGTTCTGGCCGGACTTCATCGGCCCAGATCAATGCGGGTTGCAGGCGCAGGAAGGTGAAGCGTTCCTCCCAGTCGTCATCCGAAACCGTGGCGCGCCAAACCGCCTTACCCTCCGGGGTTGCCTCGACCAACCCATGCGATTGCAGTTCATCGAACATCGCGATGTTGGAGGAGGGAATGCCGTCCACGGATTGGGCCAGCAGGCAAGCCCGCAGTTTGTCGGTCGCGGTTTTGCTGACCAGCCACAGATGGTCCTCGGTGAGCCAACCGGCCGCGCCGGGCTGGTTGAGTTTGAACTCATTTTTCACCAGGTGGCGCAACCCCGCCAGCAGATGATGCTGGAGCGAGCGAACGGGTGCCTGCAGCGCCTTGGTCGGGTTGGCACCGATATTCTGTGCCGTAGAGACCCGATCCGCTTGCAGCACCAGTTCCCCTAGTGTGCCGGCGTGCTCATAGTGGTTGGCCAGCAAGCAGAGCAGGTGGCCCCATAAGGCTGGGTAGCCGCTGAGCCAGTCGAGCAGGGGGGGCGCCAGGATCTGGGTGTAGAGCAGGCCGGCGGCTGCGCCATGCAGCTGGTAGTCGCGGCCGACCAGGTAGCGGAAGCGGTAGGGCTGAGTCAGGGGGCCGTGCCAGGGGTGCCAGCGCTCGCCGCTCTGGTATTCCACCTGCAGGTCGACGGCAATCTTGCCGATGTCATGCAGCAGCGCTCCGTAGGCGATGGCGGCGCTCCAGGCGTCGGCCTGCGCAACCTGGTCTTCGGGGGCGGCGTCACTGGGTAACAGGTACGACTGGCGCAGCTTGAGACTACAGGCCACCAGTTCCAGACCGTGGTCGAGCATGCCGCCTGGATAGGCGTGATGATGGCTTTCGCTGGCGGGCAGCTGCTGCACATAGCTGGCGTAGCGGCGAATGGGGTCGAGATAGAGCTGATCGAACTGAGGTTTCGACAGCGCGGTGTACTGCCAGATACGTTCGAGCAACTTTTGCCGGTGATCGGCGGCCAGCAGTGATTCTGCTGACGCGGGAGCCCAGTAGCCCTCGACCACAGGTGCCGGAGCGAGGGCTGCGGCATTACCTTTTTGATGTTTGAGCCACCAGCGCAACATCGCATTACCTGCTTTGCATCCAGGAGGTCCTTTTGCCTTTTCGGGTAGGCCTCTTACCCTTGCGACCCCTTCCATTGTCGCCATTACCCTTTAACCGATGTGCCCTTTTCGCGGACGCGAGAATCTGATCCTGGCCGTTTCGGGTTAGTTAGGGCGATTGGAGTAGCAAACACCCTTTTCGCGTGGTTACACTCAGCCGCATGACTTTCGAAGCAGGGGCGCCGATGACGCTCGCAGACGCAGTATTGATCGTATTGCTGGTTGACCGAATTCACGGAACTGACGCGGCCATTCGAGCAGCGGCCAAACGTTGCGCGAAAAAGCTTCCACGCAGTCAGCGCGATATCTTGTTCAAGATGGGGAGTAGCCCGTCGCCTCGGCAACTCGTTGCCCATCTCTGCCAGGTTTTGGAAGAGTGACTGCAGTGTGTGGGGGTTGAGCGACAAGTCAAAAGTTCGTTCAATGGATTTAGTTTGATCCCTCGGCAATGGGCTTGATCTGAGCTAGCATCACGCCACTTGTCTCACCATCACCAAGGGTTACTCATGTCTAAGCTTGCCGAATTCAAAGCTCTGGAAGCGCAGTTGGCTGCGCAGCTTCAGCAACTGGATACGATGAAAAATGATTCCGGGCTGAAACAGGAAATTGAGTTTGAGCGCAAACTCAAATCTTTGCTGGAAGAGTACGGCATGGGCCTGCGTCAGGTCATTGCCATCCTTGATCCCGCAAAGGGATTGACGGTGAGCGCTGTGAGTGCAGGCACCGGTGCCCAGCGCAAGCCTCGCGATGTCAAGCGCTACAAGAACCCACACAGCGGTGAGGTGGTGGAAACCAAGGGCGGTAACCACAAGATCCTCAAGCAATGGAAGCAGGAGCACGGCGCCGATACCGTCGAGCGCTGGCTGCAGTAGCCGGTTGCCCGGCTGCGCTGCGGCGGGCCGTTTCTGCAGACAAAACAAAGGCCCCAAACGGGGCCTTTGGTGTTGGTGGGGTCATGCCGTCAACCGCTTGCGTGATTCGCTGTCGCCTACCGTCTGCAGCGCAAACAGATATTCTGTGGCCTCGCGCGCCTGGCCGCTGGCGCGGAAAATGGCGCGCTTGTCTTCCTTGAGAATCTTCAACCACGACGCTAGGTACTCCTCGTGCCGCAGTTCGCCCTGAGTACCGGTCATTGCGCAGAGAAACGCTGCGCCCATTTCCGCGACTAACTCTTCAAACGCGTACTCGGCAGAGCCGAAGTGATGCTCGCCCGTGATGCCTTCACGGTTGAGCCGCGAGGCATGACCTGACCAATGCGTCAGCTCGTGCAGGGCGGTGGCGTAGTAACTGCCCACATCCTCGAACTGGCCCTTGGTGGGCAGCTGAATCAGATCCCTGATGGGGTAGTAGCCCGCGTCGTCGCCGTAGCGGTGGTCGATGCGCGCCCCAGTGGAGGCCAAGAGCTGCTCCGCAGGTACATGGTCAATAAAGGCCGGAGGATCATTATGATCATCGGGGAGTTGCTCCTCGTTCGGTAGGCCATCTGCCTGCTCGATGTTGAACAGGCAGTGCGTTCTCAGCAGCGCGAACTGCACCGTCTTGATGTTGCCTTGTTCATCGCGCAGAACCTCACCGTTCTCATCCTGTGCCTCCTTGCTCATGGGTTTGTACAGCACCGCCAGGGTCGACTGCTCGCCCTTGCGGATGTGACCACCGGCCTTGCGGGCTTGGTTGAAGGTCAGCCAGCGATCCTGGCTAAAACCGCGAAGTCGGGCTTCGGCCCACAACAGTGGAATGTTGATGCCGGAGTAGGGGCGCCGGGTAATCGCGTTGGTGGGAAAAGGGGAGTCAACAGCTGAGGCTGCTGTTGACCAAGGTTTGATCCACGGGATCACTCCTTGATCCAGCGCGTTGACGATCTTGTTGGTGACCTCGAGGTAGATATCGGACATGACGTTCTCCAGTTAATGAAAGGGGAACGCTGCCCGGCCGGGAAGGGTTCCCGGTGGGGTGAGTGATGGGCGCTTGCAGTTCGATCCACTGAGGTGGATCAGCAATCCACGGGCGCTTCGTCTGGCAAGCGAATAAGCAGAAATGAGGGGTTGCCAGCTGACGTGATGTGCGTCAGTTGCAGGTTGCGTGACGGGGAGGCCGGTGATCCTGCGTTGGTAGACGGTTCAATATTCAGCGTCATCGAACGTCCCTCACCGCGTTGGCCAAGTGACGTCAACGCCCTGCTCATCAGTGTCGCGAGACGCTGTGCTGAGAGCTCTGGTCGATCGGCGCCGTTGCCGGAAGCCATGACGTATCGCCATACACCAGGGCTAAGAACCACGGCGGTCGAGAAGGTGTTCGTCGTCGACATCGGAACCTCCCAGTATTCGTGCTGTAGTACATAAAGCGCTGCAGTTGGAGTCTGGCTTGCGCCTCCGTAAACTATGCTGTCCTGGTCATTTAACCGCGGTGTGCGGGCCGGTCAATGCTCAGGTCTGTTCCAGAAAAAGGGAGACTTCCATCGAATGCCAAGGAAGATTTTTGTCCCGAAGAACTGGACGAATGGCAGGGTATGTCGCTAAGACTTTGGGCCATTGCAGCGGCTTCCAAATGGGCAGTCTCTCGGGTGTGAGAGGCTGCGTATGCTAGGAAAGTTGCGCCTTCATGATTGTCCCGTTGGGGCAATCTCCGCAGCCAGGGACAGGTGAGTGGGCGTGGCCTCAACCACCAGCGATCCTGCAGTGTCATGCAGGCTGGCCAGGACAGGATCAACGATATCGAGGTATTCGGCGAAGTCATCACCGCCGAATTCGTCACGAGCCCGGCCCCACCAGAGGTCGAACGCGTCGACGTTGGGGTTGCAACCGGTGGCGTAGGCTATGCGTTTGCGGCCACCTTCCGGTTTGCTTTCACCGACCTCGGACATGAGGTAAACACCGTGGCCTTTGACCAGGACAACTCGACAGCCATTGATGCCGGCCTCAGCCAATACCGCGTGCAGTTCTGTGCCTTTGAATCGCAGCATGATGAGATCCTCCAAGGAGTGCAGAGGAATGCCACCCATGCGGGAAGAATTCCCAGCACTGGAACGGATTGAGAGAGTGAGCGTCAAGGATGCATGGCTCAGCGAGCCTCGGGGTAGGAGAGCGTTCATCACCGCGGGGAACGGTGATCGGGCGAGCTGCCGAACGCGAATCGCCTTTGGGATAACCATCACGGGAGTGACGTAGCCTTGAAGGTTGTGGCTACCTGGTTGCTGGAAACCAGCGTTTGCACTTCCGATTTACCAAATGGCCCTGACTATCGTCAATGGCGTTTGGTGTTTGTGTACTCGGTATGAATACACTGAGTACCACTGACGATTATTCAAAAGGATCTGGCGATCAACGGTCGGAGCTTTCAGTTTATTGGGAGTAAGCTGGAGGCTGGATCCAAAAACTCGGTGCGCCCTTGAGCTGCAAGTGAAGAAAGGGGAAAGGAGGGATTTACATGGCATTCCACGCATCTTCGACTTCAAGCCGTACGCCGTTCGGCAAGCATGTGATTCATACCGCAGTCACTTTTGGTCACGCAGTGAACCGTCTTGAAAACAGAGTTCTGCATTCCCGCAGTTTGGCATCTATCCCATTGGGAGTTCGCCAAATCGGATTTCAGGCCCTTAAAGTACTTCTCATGCTTGCCGTTGCGTCAGTTGCGATTTTCCTGGCAATTGGCATGCTTGCGGTGTGGACCCTGGCGGCGTTGCCAATCAGTGCTGATAAAAAACCTCGTATCCACGAGGTGAGCCATCCACGACATCAAGCCAGTTATCCTGAGCTATATGACGAGCATGGATCGCTGGGATAATTGATTATTTCAACCTCCGGGCTCCTGAGATGAGCTGTGATGAACCCTTCTCAGCTTGGACTTGAGCAGCTTCTGTTCCTCGGCTAAAGAGTGTTTGCACACCGCTGCCCACGTTGTAGCCCGCCCAGCTCATCACGCCAAGAAAGAACATCGGCAATACCACAAACATCGCCCCCATAACATACTCAATCACTTGCGCAGTCACCGTCCCATCCATGACTCCTGCCGTCGGCAGCGACAAGAGCGCCTGGTCCGAGGCAGACACCTGGTTGTACAGCGTCTCCAGCATGCTCGAGTCGATCCAGCGTGCGAGTTCCCACCAGAACGTCAGCATGTGCAGGGTGAACAGTGCGAACGTGATCGTCATGAGCGCCTTGAGCTGATAGGTGCTGATGAGCAGTACCAGCGGTAGGCTGATGATCGTGCCCATGATCAGAAAGGCCTGAACCATGGGCAGCGCCGTGCGCAATGCATTCATCGCCGGGAAATTGCTGAATGAGCCCAGGGCCAGGCCGGTATTTGTGGCCAGGTTGTTGAGCCCTTGCGTCAGCGATCCGCCCCGCGCACTGCTGCCGTAGTCTTGGAACACTTGTCCTGGCGCCATGCTCAACGACTGCTGCCGCGGGCTCACCAGCTCGCGGAGGGTGGCATTTTCGATTTCAGTAGTGGTACGGCCGGTGAGCCAGCCTCGCAATTGCGAAAGGAGTGACGGATCGACCTCGGCGACCAGTCGATCACGCAGCCCGATCGTTGGATCACTCCACCACTGCTTGCAGGTCGGGTAGCCAGCGCCGTTGTCGAGTTGGGGTAGGGAGGTGTCCCGGGTCTCGTCGTAGGGCCAATCGACCCTCGGCGTTCGCGATCGATCTGTGTCGTAGTAGCCCGGCGTGTTGAGCAAGAAGGTCGAGCCAATCCAGGAGGCATCGTAGCTCTGCGATTCATCAAGTTCGGGACGATGGGTAAACAGCCGAGAGCGCGAATAGCCGTAGCAATCGCGGGTGAAGTCCGCGACCTCCTGTAGTAGCACCTGGTCTTTGATGCGCGAGCTGTCGATCTCCATTCGCATGGAGCGGATATCTGGTGCACAGGGAATCGAGGCGGTAGCAGCGGCCGTGATGCCTTTGCTCATGGCATGCACGAGAAACCACCACACCGGCACACTCGCTGATTTTTCGCCAATCGTGTTGAAGGTCGCGCCCCAAGCCGTATCGGCAGGTTTGGCCATGGAGACCCCGCACCGTTGGCTGGCCGAATCATCAAAGGTCACGGAGGAAAGGTTCAAGGGGAAGAACGGCATGCAGCCGAACAGGATGACCACGTAGCTCATCCACAGCCGGTTCTCGACGCGAGGGATCGACAGCAAGCCCTTGTTGCCCTCGTCTGCGCCCTGTTGGCGCGCAGACAGCCATTCTTGCAGGATGATCGCGCCGAAGGGGGCGGCGAAAAGTCCCGTATCCGCCAGCGTGTTCCAGATGCCGTTGTTGATGATCCAGGCCAGCAGCGACAGGTAGTACTCAAGGTAGCTGTTGGTGCTCATGCTCATGACTGCACCTCACACACGAGACAGTTCGACCAAGATGATCGAGCCGAAGCCGATCAGTCCCAGTCGCTTGAGCCGGTGCTGATCCTCAAGCGCCGGTCGCAAGCGCAATGCCGTGGTCCAGCCCGTGATGAGTAGGGAATACACCAGTGCGCGCCAGCAGGTGAGATAGGGCGTAGCCCCCCGCGCGTGCGCGAGCCAATCAATCCTGGCGCCCGACTGCTGCAGCGCCATCCAGGCAATCAGGAACATCAAGGCCATGGCGCCGAGAATCAGCAGCACATGGGTAATCGTGGACCTTAAAGAAAACAGCATCATGGTGTGCTCCTGCTTTGGTCCGCCCGATGCAGTCGGTCCGGCTGCGGATCGCGCTGATCGATGGTGCGCGAGGCGTCGGCGCCGCCAGCGTGACGGTCCAGGACCAGGCTGGCAGTGTTGGTGGCCAGCGACTGGCGCACCTGCAGCTCCGTTTGCAGCAGGCGGATCTCTCGCTCCAAGGTTTCCACATTGCCATTCAAGGCCTCGGTAGCAGGCTGCGCCGACGCCACATTGGGCTCATGGCTGCCGGCCAGGAGCGTGCGCTGCAACAGCATCGCCTTGTAGATCACGCTCGACAGCGCGGTTTCGCTGGCCAGGCGTCGGGCCAATAGGTTCTGGTCGGGATCGTCGTGCAAGCCTTCGATGACCCCGCGGGATACTTGCAGCAAAGGGCTGGAGACCTTGCTGAGGTTTTCCGGCGTGGGCTGTTCGGCGCCAGACAACAGTCGCTGCAACCCTTCGAGGTGCTCCGTGTAGGTTTCCTGGATCAGTGGTGAGAGCCCTGTGCCGGCCGTCACGCGCAACGTCTCACAATCGTCGCAGGTCTCGACCTCGGTTTCGCCAAGGACTCTCGTAGCCCACTCGGAGACCTCATCGGGGGTCGACCAGGCTTGGCAGATGGCGCCATTCTGGCAACCAGAGCCGACTGCCGAGGTGTCTTCGACCGGCCGGTTGTGCAGCAGGTTATAGCCTGCCTTCACCACATCCGAGGTGACCCGGATCGGGCGCTGGCCGAGGCCACCGGCTTTCTGCCCGCCGACCCAGCTGACGCCATGGTTGCCGTTGTTCGACTCGGTGTCCTTCACTGCGGTGACGGCATCACCGTCGGATTGCTCAAGGTTGTGCTGCATCTCCTGGTTCTGCGCCAGTGCCCCCCAGCCAGCCTGGTCCACCTTGTCGGCCATTTTGGCGGCCATCGCCTGACAGGTGAGCTTCGACCGGTCAAAGTCGATCCGCCCCTGCAGCACGCCGTTGCTAAGCAGCTCGTACAGACCGGGGTTGGCGCGCTGAATGATCATCGCTGGCAGGGACATCACCGCCTGTGTGGCGTTCTGGATGACATTGCCCATGATCTGTTGGAAGCCCTGTGTGGCGCCATTGAGCTGGTTCTGCAGGGTGTTGGAGAGGTTCATGTTTCCGCACATCATGTTCGCGCGCCAGGACATGCCCACGCCGAGACCATTCGGCCGATAAAGCGAGGAGGGGGCTCCCGCAGCGGATCCGCCACCGATGGTGTACATCACGCGGTCGTCTAAAACCTCGCCCTGATCACCCAGGCGGTAGTCCCCTTCGGCGGCCTGGACGGCAGCCGCTACGAGCATGCATGCCAACCCAAGAGCGAGCATGTTCATCCTTGGCCTCCTTCAAAGTCGATGCTGAACAGCAAGGTCTGGCCCATGCGCTGACAGCAGCGGTAGGGCCGCCACAGCGACCAGGCGTAGCCACCCTCAACGCTGTGGATCGTAGGGCTGGGGAAGATCGCGCAGGTGCTCTGAATCACCGGCGAAAGCAGCTGCCAGCGGTGGTTGTTGACGTTGTTCTCCATCACCGGTTGCGGCGGCCAGTAGCCGGGATAAGGCTTCGGCTGCAGCGGCAGGTAGACATGCGGTTGGCCGACGCGCGTGATGAAGTCACTGGCGCGCTGGGCCATGACGGCGGATGCCTTGAAATCATCGGCCTGCACCAGAAAACCGTGCCGCGGGTAGACGCTGCCCCACATGTTCCCGAGCGCCTGGCTGCCGATCTCGCGCGAGCCCGGGATCAGCGCTTGTGGGTAGGCGGACTCGGGAATGGCCTGACGCCAAGCGAGCGGATCGAGCGTGCTGAGGTAGTAGGGGGCCAGTGGCACTGCCCCGGAAGGGCATGCATAACCGAAGCTGTGCGCCAGGGCGGTGAGCGCCGCCCCGCCGGGATGGCCAATGCCGTCGACATTCTTGAAGCGGAGCAGGTTATCGCGCTGCGGCGAAGGTGTGATCAGGTTGCCACCCCCTTGCGACGAAAGCGTGGGCGCCGACAGTGTGGCCATCTCGACCCACGGACTAGCCCCTGTGTCGGAATAGCTGGATACCACCAGTTCCGGAATGAAGTGGCGGACCTTGGGCGAGGTCTTCACCGTGCAGCCAAATGGGGTGCAGAGGAGCCAGTAGCAGATCCCGACCACCCGGTACTCCAGGCACTGCAGCGAAGTGATGGAGGCGATGATGGCTGGGGTGGTCAGCGCCAGACACTGTTGCGCGGCCATGAACAAAACGGCCGCGGTAAGCGCTCGTCTGCTGCCAGCGAGCCGGCTAGGCGTCCTGACCTTCGGAGATCTGCATCGAGTAGTCGCGGTCTCATTCATGGGTAGCACTCGACAAGAGGCAACGTTGTACATTCGTTGCGTCAAGCTTCAGCATTCCGAAATCGAGCGAGGAAAGGGTCGGACAAACCGACGCCGGAGTGATCGGTTTTGTCAGTAGTCGGCTTGAGGGCGGAAAATCCGCAAAAAACCACCACAGGCGTACAAATAGGCTCCTGGTGTTTTTTGCTCGGGGAAAGGGCTTCTAATATCGCCGGGATGGGTGCGTGCGTTTACGACATGCCGCGCAGGCGATCGATCTCTGCGGCGACCTGAAGGGCAGCGTCCAGCTCGGACTGCTGGTGCTCTTTCATCAAGCGCCAACGCTGAGCCTTTTCCTCCGGCTCGGTCATGGCCAGGGCAAGGTAGAGACTGGGGGGGACCGCGCGAAACAGCGTCTCCAGATTCTTCGACAAGACCACGCCCTCGGTGTATTTTCCCGAGGCCTTGCTGGCGGAGAGCAGCAGCGCCTTCTGCGCCGGCGTGAGCTTTTTGAAGCGGGCGATCTCTTCGACTTCCGCCGGCGGCATGTTCAGGCAGATCCACCACTCGATCATGTTGAGCATGGTCTGCGCTGCATCGGGGAAGTCGGCCAGGTTTTGCGTCGCTAGCCAGAACCAGGCGCCGAGCTTGCGCCACATCTTGGTGCCCTTGACCACAAAAGGCGCCAGCAACGGATTCTTGGTGATGATATGCCCCTCGTCGGTGACCATGATGATGGGGCGACCGAGGTACTGATCGCGTTCGGCGAGGTTGTTCACCGTGTTCATCAGGCTGATGTAGCTGATCGACATCTGCGCCTCATAGCCTTCACGGGCATAGGTGGCGAGATCGACGATGGTGACATCGCTTTCGGGCCAGGGTGTCCCCGGCCGGTCAAAGAGCTCGCCTTCGAAGCCTTGGCAAAACAGGTCGATGGACTCGGCCATTTCCTGGGCCCGTTCACGGCGCTTTTCGGGCAGGTGCGTGTCGCTGGCGACCTGGCGTAGTGCATCGCGGACGTGGTGGGTCAGGACTTGCTGCTGGGTGGCCGCACACTGCCTGGCCGCATCCAGGATGCACTCGCGGATCAGGCTGCGGTCAGCGCGGGTCAGCCGCGCCTCTTCCTTGGCCTCGCCACCGGTGATCATCAGGCGCGCGGTGATCTCCAGCTCGCCCAGCACGTCACGTTGTTCATCATTGTCCGGAGCGGTTTCATCCTGCTCTTCGGTCGACAGGCTGGCGACTTGGTCAGGGTGGTCAATCAGGCGCCGGGCATCGGCGAAAGGGGCCAGGCTCAAGCCGCTACCAGGCTTGAGCTGGACCTTGTTAACGGACAGGCCATGCCTGGCGAAATAGTCGCCTTGGAGCCCGAACGAGTTGCCTGCCTCGACGACAATCAGCCGCGGTCGGTACACGGCCATGACCTGCATCAGCATCCATACCAACGTGGCTGACTTGCCGGCACCGGTGGGGCCGAACAACAACAGGTGGCCATTCATGGAGCGGTCGAAGCGCGACAGCGGATCGAACGATAGGGGCGCGCCACCACGGTTGAAAAAAGTGATGCCCGGGTTGCCGGTACCGATGCTGCGCCCCCAGAGAGGCAACAGATTGGCGACATGCTGAGCAAACATAAGCCGGGTGTACCAGTTACGCGCGTCGCGGACGGGGTTGTAGACCATTGGCAACCAGCGCAAGTAGCTGTTGCACGCCGCGACCTCATCGCCCTCACGCACCGGTTGCAATCCCGCGCCGAGCAGCACATTGGCAGCCTGAATCGAGCGCTGGCGCAGTTGCTGTTCGTCGGCACCGCGCAGGTACAGGGCCAAGGTGCCGCGATACAGCTTGTGCTGGCGGCCGATCAGTGCGCGGGCTTCTTCCACGTCCTGGCGGGTCTGGGTCGAGGCAAGGTTTTCGCCGATGGCTTTTCTTGCCAACCGGTTGAGCTGCTCCTCAAGCACATCCTGGGGTGTAATCACCAAGGTGAGGCTCATGACTGCCTGCTCGGGCAGTTGATCGAACAACGCGTTCAGGGCCTCGCCCTTTCGCGTTTCGCCGGTCAGCTGGCCGATATAAGGCGGCTTGCGCAGCTTGTCGACCACCATCACGGCGTGGGGTTGCTGATCGAAGTACCACTGGCCTTGGTCAACATCGGAGCGCGGCTCCTGGAAGAACAGCCGCTCGGCAAAATCGTGGTCGAAGGGCAACGGCAGGGCATCGTCCTGGCCTTCCTCCGGATAGGGCACGCGACGATAGAACGCTGCCGGCGACTCGCCGGTAAGGGTCGGGGCTGGGTTGAACCAGGGCAGCAGCCAGGCGTAGAAGTCGCGCCCGGTCAGACGCCGGGGACTCACCCCGCAGGTCTGCAGTGAAGCTACCAGGCGATCGCATGTCCTGCTCAACAGTTGAACCGGGCTCTGTGTGTCGTCGTCGGTCTGGTCCCCCTGCCAGCGATAGACCACCAGCCGGATCCGCCGATTGCTGCCACGCCAGGGTAGATGAGACACGACATGGTCGTCGAACAGCCCGCCCGGTTTGGCGATGGCCGAGAGATGACGTTGCATCGACGCGAGGAAGGTCTCGGTGAACGGCGTGCCTTGTGCCCGGGGTGCGATGTAGCGTTCCAGGCGCTCAAGGTACGGGGAAAAGTCACTGTCGTCCTGACAGAAGAACTGCACCACCCAGGGCGCCTGGTCGAGCTCTTCGAAGCTGTCCTGCAGCGCATCTTCCAAGGCGTCACGCGCCGCCATCAGCCACTCGGGTTCACGGCCTTCGGTACCAATCGGCTGCAGCTCGAACACGGCTCCCACTGAGCGATTGTCGTCGAGCAGAAAGCACTGCTCGTCCTCGAGGTACTCCACCCAGGGCAAGTGGTCGGCGAAGCTGGGGTTATGCGCATACTGGGCGGCCTCGTCGGCAAGGGTTGCCCGCCGGCGTTGCGCCGCGCGCCAGGCCTTCCAGCGCGGTGGCTCGCGACTCGCGTCATCGGCCATCAGAGATCTTCCAGTCGCTCGCCGGGCAGTGCGTATTGGACCTTCTCGTACAGCGGGAACACGGTCGAGTAGCCGGGCACCGGCGTCTGCTGGGTGCCGGCCAGGTGCGGATAGACGTACATCACCAGGTCGGGGTTCGGCAGACGCGGGAACTGCGCACGGATCTCGTTGGCGGCCGTGCGGGTGTACGCGCTCTGGTCGTTAATCAGACGGTCTGGGTCGAGCACAGGGCGCCGCAGTTCACGGCGTGCCTCCTGGAGCTGCTGCTGCGTGCCTACCGAGCCGCTGCCGTTCCAGATATCCAGCATGGTTTGATCGCCATGGGGCAACATTTCGTCCTTGCTGGTGGAGCAGCCCGCCAGGAGTGCGCCAAGCAGCAGGTTAATCCAGATCCAGTACCGAAACGGATGGGCTTTCATGATTCACTCTCCGGCCTTTGGGTTCGTAGTCGATGCTGATTTCGTGATCCAGGTGCAAGGCCACCTTGGCCCCGGGCGGGACGTAGATGGCCGCGAAGGCTTCGCCGTAGAGCTTGTTGATCCATTCGCGGATGTCGCCAATGCCACCGCTGATGACTGAGTTCAGCGCGCTGTTGCCGCTGTTCTGGGTCATGCCTAGGCTGCCACTGGCCGAGTTGATGAACGAGGTGTTGCTCTGTTCACTGCCCAGGGTCGCAGCGAAACCGGCGCCGGCGGCAGTGATCAGGCTCTGGCTGCCCAGGTACTGCTGCGCGTTGGAGCGCCGCTCGCCGGAAACGCACGGGATGCCGTACGGGTCGGAGATGTAGCCCAAGCCGCCACGGATCTTTTCGGTGTCTGACGCCTGGGCGCTGCTGCGATTGCGGCTGACCACTTTTTGCGGCTGCGGCACCGTGCGGACGGTACCGTCGCTGAAAACGAAGGTGATCGACTCGACCTGACCGCGCACGCAGGACAAGGTCCAGTCGCCCGCAGCGGTGCCACTCATGACCGCGCCAACCACGTCTGGCAGATCAATCCCGTTAGCAGTGAGATTGTCCGGCCCCACCAGGACCTTGAACGGATAGGGATCGCTCACCGTGCCATCCACCGGCACGCGGCCGATCAGGGCGGTCATGGCGATCGAGCCCATCAGCGTTGAGTTTTCCGGAATGGTGTAGACGGGCCTGGCGCCTTCGGTGCGGTCTTCGGCGCTCCCCAGATCACGCTCGCCTTTGGCAACGGCGAGCAAGTGATCCTGGCCGCGGTCAATCGCGTTGTTGTCCAGGCCGTGCAGGTCCTTGAATTTTGACGTCAGCGTGGAGAGTGGCCCGTCTGGTTTGGTGAGGTCCTCCTGGCTGGCGCGGGCATTGACCGGTTCGATCCACTGCACCGTGTCAGCCTGCGGCTGAACCCCTGAAAACTGTTGCTCATCACCCGGCTCGAGGCCAAAGCCCACGGGCAGGTCAGCCTTCGCAGCGGGTTTGCCGGTCAGCTGATCTTTGAGCTTGGACAGCAGTCCCTGGGTCTCGCGATGCTGCTGTTCGGCCTTTTGCCGGGCATCGTTCGCCTGCTGGCGCTGCTCGGTCACTTGTTGGGTGACGCTGCTTAATGTGCTCTGGATGCGGGTATCGATGTTGCCTTCGCGCGTGCGCAGCCGATTGTTCTCGGTCTGCAGCGCATCGTTGCCTTTCTTCAGCGACTGCATCTCGCTGCGCATGGCCTTGACCTGTCCAATCAGCGTGGCCACGGTGTCGCGTGGCGTGTCACCGGCGATGCCCAGAGCCTTCGCCTGTTCAGGGCTGAGCGTGGTATTGTCGGGGGCGTGGGCGGGCTGACCGTCAGGCGCCGTCACCCAGGATTTGCCAATGATCAGTACAATCCCAAGCAGCACGCCGGGCACGAGCCATTTCAGCAGGCTGTTAGCTTTCATGATCAGCGGCCTCCGGCGTTGGCGGGGGCAGCAGGAGGGCGTGCTTCAAGTCACCGCCGTGCGTGACCAGGTAGGCCACGGTGGTGTCTTCGGGCGTGCCGGTGCGACCGAGGTACGCATGCTGGAACGTCGCGGCGTACAGCGTGGCTTGCAGGTGACGCGGATCGAGCAACACCTTGGCGGGGCCGCGGTTGACGATCTTCACCGCAGTCACCCAGTAGTCGCCCAGCCTCCACGCAGCCAGCCCCTTGATCGTCACCCGTTCGGTCGGCAGCAGCGTGCTGAGTGCAGCTGACTTGTCCAGGGGAACCCGGCGGACACCAGGCAGCGGTGCCACCGTGCGTAGGGGCGCATACAGGTTTTGCGCTGCGTAGCGGGTAAGTACTACCGGAACCGGCGTCGCTGCCGGTGCTGAATCCTCCACTGTTTCCACTTCTGACGTTTGGGACTGCGCGACGATCTTGAGCGGTTCCAGCGACTCGTTGCCAGCGAGCGCTTCGATGTCGATCAGAATGATGTCCCCCGACTTCACGGACTGCAGTTGCAGCCGCGTGGGCGGAATGGCTTCCGCTGCTTTCAGGTAGACAGTACCGCCGACGGATTGCACCCGCAGTTTGCTGGCAACTACGCTCGGCAGCCCAACTCGGACATCCTCCTCCAGCATAAGGATGCGTTCCTGGCCAACCGTGAGAGGTACGGCCAACGGCAGGCGATCCCAGTATTTGACTTCAACCGCTCCAGCGGTTGAGCACCAGCCGACGGTCCACACCAGGACCAGAATCAAGACACGCATCATCATGCACCTCCGGGCAGCGTCAGCTTCTGCGGCGTGCCATCGTAGCAATCCAGGGCCAGACCCCACTTGTTGTGTTCGGGGTCAACATCGAAACGCACCACGCGCAGCGGATAGCGCACCACCACGCGCTTTACCGGCTCCGCGGCGTAGTACTCGTCGGCGTTGAGATCGAGCTTGACCAGCCAGCTGTGTGCATCCAGCTGCTTCACCCGCAAGTCCGGGTCGTCGCTGTAGCCGCGGCCCAGCACTTCGTACACTCCACGCACCCGTCCGCGTAATTCGCCTGCTGCCTTGCGGTAATCGAAGTCGCCGTCGAAGAAGGTTTTGCAGGCCGGTGTGAGGTACGGTTGCAGGGCGAAGATGGCCCGGTGGTAGTCGACTTCGCCATCGGTGGGCCAGCGGTTGAGCTGGCCGAAGATGTACAGGGCGAAGGCATAGATGTTTTCGGGTGGTACGTCCCACCATTTGCGCGTACTGCCAGAGCGCAGATCGGGCGGCACGTGGATGGTCAGCTCAGAGGGGGCGGACTGCCAGCCGTACCAGAGCCCGCTGCACAGCAGCGCCAGGACTGCCACGGCCAGGCGCAGGCTGAAGATATGCGCCCGTTGCGCATCCACCTTGTTGCGAAAGCGGCTCATGTTACTGTCCTCATATGCCGACGCGTACGCCGGACGGTCCAGGGGCCGGAATGCCGGATAAGGTGGGTCGTGCCGATGCCCCAGTGCACCGCCAACTGCCACTGCAGGCGCCGGTACAGCCAGGTTTCCGGCCTGGCACGCTTGGCCCGACGCAGCAGTGTGCCGCCGCCGAGCAGCACCAGCGCCATGCACATGAACATGCAGGTGGGGAGGGTGGCGATGGAGGCCGTGGCCACTGCCAACGGCGCGCCGACGATCACGCCCAGCGCTGCACCGACGACCAGGGCGATCCACATCTCGTCGTTCGTCAGGCCACGGAGGACGGCCGGGTCACGATTGAGACGCTCCGGCAGGAAGGTCAACGTGCCGTCAGATAAGGTGGCAGGAGCATCGGACATGGTGATCTCACAGAATCGTGGCGGCTTTGGTCAGGAACCACAGGATCACCACCACCAGCAGTGCGCCGACTCCGACCACGGCGCCGAGATCCTTCCAGGTCTTACGCTGGTTTTGCACGTCGGCGTACACGGTGAGCGAATGCCAGGCCACGCCCAGAAACGCGAGGGTGGCAATTAACAGCCCGAGCAGGATGCCGCCGTCGTAGGCGTAGTTCTTGATGGTGTCTATCAGCCCAGCGCCTTCGCCCCGGGACGGGGCCTCCATGGTCGGCAGGTCAGCCCAAGCCAGCGTTGAGCTCAGCAGCATCAGGCCACCGAGCAGAGCTTCCGAACAGCGCTCGCGCATCGGTGTGGAAGGGCGGCGGCAAAAACGGGAGAGGTTCATGGCAAGTCTCCTGGTTTACGACAACATGAAAAACATCAGCACGATCAGGGCGAGGGCAATACGCAGCGTGCTGCCACCGAGCGCGCCGAAGTTGATGTTGCCGGCCGCCCAGCCGCGGTAGCCGGTCCACAAGGTCCAGGCGCACCAGAGCAACGCCAGCACCAGAACGGACGAGCGCCACAGCACAGAGCTGAGCTGTGGGGTAAAGCCGGCCACTGTGGAGAACGCGGTTAGTTGGGTGTCAGTCATGCTCATCGGTCGTGCTCGGTTGCGGGGCGTTCGCGCGATAGTCGCCAATCAAATCGGCAAGGTCGGCCGGCTGCGCCCGGGAGGGTGAAAGGTACTGGTTGACGCCATGGCGTAAGCGCTCGAGATCCGCTGTGAACCTCGGGAAGTCGAAGCGATAGCGAGCCCCTTCGGTGTCGGTACTGACACTGTGAGCTCGCTCGGCCAGTTGTGCGATTACGCCGAGTTGCTGATCCATGAGGCCTAGGTCCGAGCGCTCTCGGACGTCTTGAGCAACGGCTGAGAGCGTTACGAAGCAGACAATGACTAGGAAGCATGGAGAGTTCGTCATGGCGAAATCCAGAGCGGAAACTGGTTTTCACCTTGAAGACTCAAGCAGGTTTTGACATGAAGAAAACGGATCTTCGGGCATTCGCTTTAAGACGAAGTGCCAGTTGTACGGCCGGCAGCTATTGGCAGATTCTGTTGAAAAAGTCGACCAGGGCTTCCACGGCAGAATAATACGCGCTTGAGATTGAAATGTTTTCTTTGAGCAGAAGAAGTCTGGACTCAGATTTCGCGTAGCGACGCGCAAAGCTGGCGGTTTCAGCAGTCAGTGTGCGGGCAGTCTGGAGAGTCCGACTTTTTCAACAGAATCGGCCGACTTCTGCCTGTCGAGAGCGACGGTAATCGACTCACGGCTGCCATCGTCGATGGTTCGCATTTAGGCTTGTATCCACTGGTGCTCACATTCGCGTCGTTTGAGCATCAGAATCGAAACTTGGTCGCGGTTCAATGCTGCTTTGCTGCCCTTATCCGTATAAAAATTTTCAACAGAATGAAAATTGCAATGGGTGCCATCGCAATGACCGCTGATCTTGGAGACAGCTCCATGCCCAGCAAATGCACTCCGGAGTAAAGCAACTTCAGTAGGTTCAGGACGTAGTAGGTGATGGCGATAATGGAGAGGCCTTCAACCGCTCGTTGAATCTTGATCTGTGCATCCGCTCGCGCATTCAGGCTTTTTAAGATTTCGGCGTTTTGCTCTTCCATCTCCACCTGGACGCGCGCCTGTAGAAGCTCTCCCAGATTGGCCACACTTTTGGCGAGTACGTCGAGTCGTTGTTCTGTAACAGCGCAGTATCTCACCGTTGGTTTGAAGCGGCGTTCGATGAAGATCCCCAGACGCTGACAATCACCCGCACGGTTTTCCCGTAGTTCTGCCAAACGTTCGAACACCAGTTGTGCATACGCTTGTGTGGCGCTGAAGCGATGGCGATGTTTGGCTGCGAGGCTGACGACTTTTGCGGAAAGTTCTGCAATTTCTGAAAGCAGCGCTTTTGTATTGCTTCTATCGGGCGCGGCGTTTCGCTCCGACAGATCGACCAGCGTTTTATCGAAAACGTTGAGCTGGGAACTCAGTTGCTTTGCCGCGGGCAACGAAAGTGAAGCCATCATGCGATAGGTTTCGATCTCAAGCAGCCGGCGAATCATGCGCCCTTGGCGATAGGCATTGAGGTGATTGTTAATGAACAGAAACCGGTTCTCACCGCATTCGCTCAAGCGGAAATCGCTCCAGACTGCGGCATCGCCGCCGCCTATGGAAGATCCGCACGGATCCTTGAATCCATATTCCGGGTGATCTTTCGTCCAGGAATGATTGCTGTGTACCACTATTTGCACGCTGTTGATTAACAGGTGGGTGTAGGGGGTGATTTTTACCGCCAGGGCATCTGGCAAGGAACTCCAGTGCGGAGTATCCATTGGCGCGGTGACGACATAAGTGAGGGTAAAAAACTCGGCATGTCGTTCCCATTTCAGCCAGTGCCCGTCAAGTCTGGTGATGCCTTGGGGGATTTCACCACCGACCGGTTCATCATAGAGGCTGTTGAGAAGTGACTGTCGCTCGCTTTCGCTGCCCATGACGGCCATGTGAAAAACATAGGCCGGCTCGCTGAAGTACAGAGAAGAACGGGCGTGCAGTTCGTTATGAAGTGAATGTCGTAGCGGGTGCATAATGCTTATGCCTTGAGCGCTGAGTCTTTGCCGCAGGTAACGATTCCCACGACAAAGTGAGTCAGGGCATCCGTGAGTTTTTGTTCCGGGACTTGCGTGCTCTGCCAGAGGGATTGTCCGTATAGCATCCCGATGACGGCCTCTGTGATGAGTCCGGTGCGGTCGCTGATGCAGCCATGCTCACCGCGTTCAGCGGCGATGATTGCTCTCAACAGGGCGACATAGCTGCTCTTGAGTCGGTTGATTTCCTGTTGTTGCTCATCGGTCAAATTGACGAATTCACGTGTCACCAGCAGAAGACGGTGCTTTTCTGCCAGATTGAAAGCCACGAATGCATGTACAAAACGGTGGAGGCGATCACGGTGAGTCCTGGCTCCGCGCATACGACGTTTGGTATCGGCCAGCAGGTCAGACACAGCGCCTTCAATCAGCTCGAACAGCAGGCACTGTTTATTCTCGATATGCGCGTAAAGCGAGCCAGCATGCAGCCCCAGTTGCCCTGCAAGATCGCGTAGGCCTATCGCCTGATAGCCGCGCGTCGCGAAGAGTTCCAACGCCACATCAAGAAGACGGTCTCGGGCACTGCCGGGTTCGGATTTCGAGTAGATAGTGGCCGCAGGCATGGTGCTGTCCTGTGTTCTTGGACGGGGTACTTGCCGACTGTCGTCGGACAAATTGGGTTTGACCAAATGTAAGACAACAGGCATCTTACGTAAAGACTAATCGCGGAGGTGTTTTATGGATGGGCAAACGGTCGTAATCGTCGGTGGCGCTTCGGGTCTGGGGCTGGAAACTGCCAAGCTGATGCGCAAGCGTGGGGCAGCGAAAATCGGCATCATCGATAGAAATGAGCAGTTGATGGCTGCCGCGGCGGAAGTGCTTCGCGCCGACGGTTGCGAAGTTGCCACTGCGGTGGGCGACATCTCCCGGCAGGAATCCGCCCATGGCGCTTTCCAGCAAATCGTAGATGCGCTGGGACGCGTACATTGCCTGGTCAACAGCGCCGCGATTTATCCGCGCAAGGACATTTTCGAGATCACTGACGAGGAGTGGGATCTGGAAAACGCGGTGAACATCAAAGGCACTTACCACATGATGGTCGCCGCGGTGAAACACATGCAGGCTTACGTGGCGGCGCCTGCCGTGACCGGTCGCATCGTCAATGTCACCTCGGTCGACGCTTTCAAGGCTCATCCGCAGAACGCCCACTACGCCGCGACCAAGGCCGCCGTTGTCAGCCTGACCAAATCCTTTGCCCAGGCCTGCGCCAAAGACCAGATCCTGGTCAATTCGGTGGCGCCTGCCGGTTTCGCCACCGAGCGCGCAAAGCAACTGGGCTTCCTCGGTGAACTGGCTGCGGCCAACCCGTTGGGCCGCGCAGCCGAGCCTGCCGAGATTGCCGAGTGGATCGTCATGATGGGCAGCAGTCGCAACAGCTATGCCACCGGTGAGAACGTGATTGTCAGCGGGGGCTACATCTATGCCTGATTCAGTAGCGGTGCCGGCGATCTACCGTCGGGCGTTGGTCACGGGCGCCACCAGCGGTATCGGCAAGGCCGTGGTCTTGGCATTGCGCGATGCCGGTCTGCAGGTGATTGCAGTCGGTCGCAGTCCCGAGGCGTTGGCCGAGCTGCGTTCGGAGCCGGGCGTGACAGTGGTCGAGGCCGATGTGCGGCAAGTCGATGCCTTCACCGACATCCTGGCGCGCTACCCGGTGGATGTGCTGGTCAACAACGCTGGAGTCTTGTCTACCCGGTCTTCGTTCCAGGAAATGGATCCGGCGGAAATCGACAACATGTTCGATATCAATCTGAAGGCGCCTTTGCACCTGGCACGCAAGGCATTGCCCGGAATGATCGAGCGTGGCCATGGTCATCTATTCTTTATCGGTTCGAGTGCCGGTCGTGCGCCACATCCCGGGGCAGCGGTCTATGGTGCGTCCAAGGCGGGCATCAGCCTGTTCTGCGATGCATTGCGCTGCGACTTGCTCGGCAGTGGGGTGCGCGTGACGGAAATCGCCCCCGGACGGGTCCAGACGCAACTTTATAAAACCGCCATGGGCATGGAGGCCGCTGGCGCCGAATTGTACGAAGGGTATGAGTCGATCATGCCGGAGGATATCGCGACCTTGCTGTTGGCGGCATTGAGCCTGCCTCAGCAAGTGGATGTGTCTCGCCTGGAGGTTTTCCCGACTGCTCAGGCAGTGGGCGGTGGACGTATGGTCAAGACCAGGGGTTGATGACCGAGGCCGGGATTTCATCGATCCCGGCCGACACTTTCACAAGTGTCTGAAGCAGCCGAATACCGTGTCACAGTGCTTGACTGCCTGTAAGACAACATATAACTTACATTTAAAGCGGGCTTGATTGCCTCTTGTCATGAAATCAGGAATTTCAGGGGATACGACGATGACTGCTACTTCATGCCGGGTCGGCGTGGACATAGGTGGGACCTTTACCGATATCGCGCTTGATGTGGGCGGGGTATTGCACTCAACTAAAATTCTTACCGACTATGAGCTGCCAGAGCGCGCCATTCTCACCGGTGTGAAAAGTGTCATCGATGCCGCCGGCCTGAAGCTGTCCGACATTGATCAACTGATCCATGGCACCACCCTGGCCACCAACGCACTGATCGAGCGGCGCGGGGCCAGGACTGCATTCATTACTACTGAAGGTTTTCGCGACACGCTGGAAATGCGTACCGAAAACCGCTTCGAACAATACGACATCAACATCACCTTGCCGCCGCCGTTGATTGAGCGCGAACACCGCTACACCTTGCGTGAGCGCCTGGATGTGCACGGCGATGTGCTGATCGCGCCTGAACAATCCGATATCGATGCGCTGGTCGAGCGAGTGGCCGAAGGCAACTACGAGAGTATCGCGGTCGGCCTGATTCACAGCTACGTCAACGGTGCCCACGAGCGCCTGTTGCGCGATGCCTTGCAGCGCCGCTTGCCGCAGGTGTCCGTGTCGATTTCCAGCGAAGTCTCGCCGCAAATGCGCGAATTTGAGCGCTTCAATACCGTCTGTGCCAATGCCTACGTCAAGCCGCTGATCAAATCCTATCTGGATCGCCTGGTGGTAACCCTCAAGCAATCCGGTGCCGATTGCCCGGTGTTCATGATCCACTCGGGCGGCGGAATCATCTCGGTGCAGAGCGCTGCAGAATTCCCTGTGCGTCTGGTCGAGTCCGGCCCGGCCGGTGGGGCGATTTTCGCCGCTGACATCGCGCGCAAGTATTCGCTGGATTCGGTGGTTTCCTTCGATATGGGCGGGACCACGGCAAAGATCTGCCTGATCGAGAATCAGGTGCCCAAGACCGCCAAGACCTTTGAGGTCGCGCGCACCTATCGCTTCAAGAAAGGCAGCGGCATGCCGATCTCGATCCCGGTCGTGGAGATGGTTGAAATCGGTGCCGGTGGCGGCTCTATCGCCAGCATCGACAGCATGCGCCAGATTAGGGTGGGGCCGCACAGCGCCGGCTCCGAGCCAGGCCCTGCCTGCTACGGTCGCGGCGGGGTGGAACCGACCATCACCGATGCCAACCTGTTGCTCGGTCGTCTTGATCCGGACAACTTCGCTGGCGGAGCCATGCGTTTGTCCGTCGACAACGCCGCTTCGGCCACCGCCCGGGTCATCGGCGCGCCGCTGAACATGGAGGCGGTCACCGCGGCATATGGCGTATGCGAAGTGGTCGATGAAAACATGGCCAACGCCGGCCGCGTACATGCGGTCGAAAGCGGCAAAGATATCGCTGAATACACCATGATCACCTTTGGTGGCGGCGGCCCGCTACACGCTGCGCGGTTGTGCGAAAAAATGGGTGTGTCGCGCTTCCTGGTGCCGGCAGGTGCCGGCGTCGGCTCGGCCATCGGCTTCCTGCGTGCTCCATTCGGCTACGAAGCGGTCCGCAGTGCTTTCGTGCGCTTGTCGCAGTTCGATGCGCCGCAGGTCAATGCCTTGATCGATGACATGAAGGCCGAATCCATTGGCTTCCTGCGCCAGGGCATGCCCGAAGGCGAGCCTGAACTGGAATGCACGGCGTTCATGCGCTATGTCGGCCAGGGTTGGGAAATTCCCGTGGCTCTTCCGTTCAAGCCCTTCAGCAACAGTGACACTGCACAGTTCAAAACCCTGTTTGAAGCGGCCTATACCCAGTTCTTCGGACGCCCGATCGAAGGGCCTGATGTCGAAATCGTCAGCTGGTCGGTCAAGGCCAGTTCGCCGCTGATGCCGGTGCAACCGGTCGAGCAGATCAATGCGTCGCACCGCGCCCATGAGGTTTCGCGTCGCGAGGTCTTCGACGTCGTCAGCGGTGGTTTTGTCGATGCCGGCATTTTCCAGCGCGAGGAGTTGCAACCGGGTGCCCGTGTCGAGGGCCCGGCCATCATCGCCGAGCGCGAAACGTCGACCTTCGTGTCGTCCTCCTTCACCGCCACGGTCCAGCCTGACGGCTGCCTGCTGGTTGTTCGACGCTAAGCGTCACTTGCATAGAAGGCGATTTTCCCATGAGCGATACCTTGATCGATATTCAAATGCAGGTGATGTGGAATCGCCTGATTTCGGTGGTTGAAGAGCAAGCCCTGACGCTGATCCGCACAGCGTTCTCCACCAGCGTGCGTGAAGCCGGCGACTTGTCCGCCGGTGTCTTCGACCGTGCAGGCAACATGCTTGCCCAGGCCGTTACCGGCACCCCGGGACACGTCAACACCATGGCCGAGGCGGTGGTGCATTTCATCAACGACATTGGCCAGGACAACATCTTTGAAGGCGATGTCTATGTGACCAACGACCCGTGGAAGGGGACGGGCCACCTGCACGACATCACCATCGTGTCGCCCTCGTTCTACAAGGGCAATCTGATCGGTTACTTCGCCAGTACCGCGCACGTGGTGGATATCGGCGGCCGTGGCTTTGGCCCGGATGCCCGTGAAGTCTACGAAGAAGGCTTGTTCATTCCGATCATGAAGCTGTTCGAGCGTGGCAAGGTCAATCGCGACTTGATCAGCATTCTGCGCAACAACGTGCGTGAGAATGATCGGGTGGTGGGTGACTTCTATGCGCTGTCGGCCTGCAATGAAACCGGCCACAAGCGCCTGCTGAGCATGCTCGAAGAGTTCCGCCTGGAAAACCTCGAGCACATCGGCGGCTTCATCCTGGAGCACAGTCGGCGTGCGACGCTGGAGTGCTTCAAGTCGCTGCCTCACGGTACTTACCAGAACAGCATGACCCTGGATGGCTACGACGTTCCGGTGACCTTGTCGGTGACTCTGACGGTCGGACCGGACGGCATATTGACTGATTTCAATGGCACTTCCGGTATGAGCCAGTTCGGTATCAACGTACCGCTGGGCTATGCCAAGGCCTACGCCTGCTATGGCCTCAAGTGCATCGTCGCTCCCGATATCCCGAACAACTCCGCGTCCCTGGCGCCGTTCGATGTGGTGGCGCCCGAAGGCTGCATTCTGAATGCCAAGCACCCGGCCCCGGTATCGGTGCGTCACGTGCTCGGGCACTTCGTGCCAGACCTGGTGCTGGGTGCGCTGCACAAATGCCTGCATGGCCAGGTCCCGGCCGAAGGTGCCAGTGCGTTGTGGAACCTCCACCTGAGCGTTCGCCCGCTGGAAAGCAATCCAGGCGGACGAAATGCCGAGATGCTGATGTTCAACAGCGGCGGCATGGGCGCACGCGCCGCCAAGGATGGCTTGAGTGCAACAGCGTTCCCGAGCGGTGTGCACACCATGCCGGTCGAGGCCACCGAGCATGCTGGGCCGGTCATTGTCTGGCGCAAGGAGCTGCGTAACGGTTCCGGTGGTGCCGGTCAGCTGCGGGGTGGACTGGGACAAGAGATCGAAGTGTCCGCCGCCGAGGGCTACTCGTTCCGCTTCAGCGCGATGTTTGACCGCATCCTCTATCCGGCCCGTGGCCTTGAAGGCGGCAAGGACGGTGCCAAGGGCTATGTCGGTCTGGACGACGGCACGCTGTTGCGAGGCAAGGGCCAGCAGTTCGTGCCTTCGGACCGGCGTCTGATTCTCAGCTTGCCGGGCGGTGGTGGTTACGGCGACCCGCGTCAGCGCCCTCGCGAAGAGGTCGAACGCGACCTGCGCTTTGGCTACATCAGTGCCGAGCAAGCACGTGACGATTATGGCTATGAAGCCGGGCAGGGGGCCAAGTGATGGAATTTCAAAGTTCGCGGGTCAGGACGGTCAAGAGTTCGCCCAGCATGGCGGTATCGGTTCTGGCGAAAAAAATGCTCGCTCAAGGCGAGCCAGTCATCAATCTCAGCCTTGGCGAGCCGGATTTCAACACGCCGGCCCACGTCATCGAAGCGGCCTACCAGGCGATGCTCGACGGCAATAACCACTACACCGCGCCGAACGGTTACGAGGCGCTGCGCCAGGCCATCGTTGACAAGTTCGCTCGTGAAAACAATCTGAACTACGGCCTGGATGAAATTTGTGTCGCCAACGGCGCAAAGCAGCTGTTGTTCAATGCCTTTCTGGCAACGCTGGAGCCGGGCGACGAAGTGATCACGCCGGCACCTTATTGGGTGTCTTACACCGATATGGTGCTGCTCAATGGTGGTGTGCCCAAGGTCATTCCCTGTGGTTCCGAATATGGCTTCAAGCTCGATGCTGCGAGGCTGGAAGCGGCCATCACGCCGAAGACGCGCTGGTTGATGCTCAATTCGCCGAACAATCCCTGTGGCGCGATTTACACCCGGGAAGAGTTCGCCGCACTCGGCGCGGTGTTGCGTAAACATCCGCAGGTGCTGGTCATCTCCGATGAAATCTATGAGCACATCATTCTCGGCGACAAGCCCTTCGTCCCATTCGTGACCGCATGCCCCGAGTTGCGCGAGCGCACCCTGCTGATCAATGGCGTGTCGAAAGCCTACGCCATGACGGGGTATCGCCTGGGGTATGCCGCGGGTCCGAAAGACTTGATCGTGGCGATGAACAAAACCCAGTCGCAGACCACCACATGCCCCTCGGCCATCTCACAGTTGGCCGCCGCGGCAGCCTTGAGCGGTCCGCAGGACTTCGTGCGTGACGCCAATCGTGAGTATCAGGCCCGAGGCGCAATGGTCGTCGAAGGCCTGGCGGCAATCGACGGACTGGAATTGCAGATGCCGGAAGGAGCGTTTTATGCCTTTCCGAAATGCTCGGCGTTTATCGGCAAGCGCACACCCGATGGCCAAGTGATCGAGACCGATACGGACCTCTCCAACTATTTACTGCGGGTTGGCAAGGTCGCAACGGTTCCGGGTTCTGCATTTGGTCTTGAACCCTACATCCGCCTGTCATTCGCCACGTCCCGCCAGCAGCTCGAGCAGGCCATCGTGCAGATGCGCGATGCACTGGCCCTTTTGGTTTAAACGCTGCAGTCACTGACTAATTCGAGATTGATCTGATGAGCAAGCCTTTCAAACGACTGTTGATCACCGGTGCTGCCGGCCGCTTGGGCAAGGTCTTGCGCGAGCACCTGCGGGGCCTCGCCGATGAGCTGCGCCTGACCGATATCGCTGACATGGGCACGGCCGCGCCGCACGAACAGCTGGTGCGCTGTGACCTGGGCAATCTGGCCGATGTACTGCCACTGGCCGAGGGCGTTGATGCGATCATCCACGCCGGTGGTGTGCCGTTGGAAAATACCTTTGCCGCGATCCTCAACGGCAATATCGTCGGTACCTACAACATCTACGAAGCCGCGCGTCAGCATGGTGTGAAGCGCGTGGTTTATACCAGCTCCAATCATGCCATCGGCTTCTACGACCGTACCGAAACCATCGACTCCACGGTTGCCCATCGTCCCGACAGCCTGTACGGCGTGAGCAAATGCTTTGCCGAAGACCTGGGTCGCTATTACTGGGACAAGTTCGGCGTCGAGTCGGTGAACCTGCGCATTGGCTCCTCGTTCGAAGAGCCGTTGGATCGCCGCATGCTGGCGACCTGGTTGTCGTTCGCCGACTTTGCCCAATTGGTGGAGCGCTCGCTGACCGCGCCGCGCGTTGCACACATGATCGTCTACGGCATGTCGGCCAACCGTGAGTCGCTGTGGGATAACCGCACGGCCTCGTCGATTGGCTATGTGCCACAGGACAGCGCCGATGATTACCGCGAAAAAATCGAAGCGAAATTCCCGCCCCTGGACCCCAATGAGCCCGCCGCGCGTTACCACGGTGGCAATTTTGCCGGCGCAGGCCATTTCGAAGATCCGAAGTAACGTTTCCCTATCGAATTCTCAGAGGTCCGAACCATGGCTTCGACAGCGACAAAGCAACACTACGACGTGGTAATCGTGGGCGGTGCAGTGAACGGCAGTGCCACGGCTTATTTCCTCGCCAACAACCCTGACTTCACCGGTTCGGTACTGGTGATCGAGCGTGACTGGACCTACGCCCAGTCAGCGACGGCACTCTCCAGCAGCTCGATTCGCGTGCAGTTTTCCAACCCGATCAATATTCAGATCTCTCGGTTTGGTGCGCAGTTCATCCGGGATTTCCCGCAACTGATGGAGGTCAATGGCGACAAGCCTGATCTCGCCTTCAAGGAAAATGGCTATCTGTTCCTGGCCGATCAGAAGGGTTTCGACGTGCTCAAGCGTCTGCACCAGACTCAGCTGGACAACGGTGCTGATGTGACCCTCATGGACACCGAGGCGCTGATCAAGCGCTTCCCGTGGGTCAACCCCGACAGCCTGGCCGGTGGTACTTACGGCGAGAAGGACGAAGGCTGGTTCGACAACTACGGCATCATGAACGGCTTTCGCAAGAAGGCGCGCTCACTGGGTGTCGAGTACATCGAGAACGAGGTCGTCGAGGTATTGCGCAAGGGCGATCTGGTCTCGGGTGTAACCCTGGCCAGTGGCGAGCGCATCACCTGTGAATACCTGGTCAATACCGCCGGCACCCGCGGGCCCACGGTGGCAAAAATGGCCGGCTTGCAGATCCCGGTCGAGCCGCGTCGGCGCTCGCTGTTCGTTTTCGACTGCCACACACCACTGGAGGGAGTGGTCCCGCTGACGATTGATCCGACGGGCGTATTTTTTCGCCCGGAAGGTCATCTGTACCTCGGCGGCACTTATCCAAAAGTCGATCCGCAAGTCGATTTCGATGACTTCGACGTGCTGCACGACGAGTTCGACGAAGAGGTCTGGCCGATCCTCGCTGAACGTGTCCCAGCGTTTGAGGCCATCAAGGTGGTCAACTCCTGGGCCGGGCACTATGACTTTTGCGTGCTGGATCACAACGCAATCGTCGGGCCGCACAATGAGGTGCGCAACTTCCTCTTCTGCAATGGCTTCAGCGGCCACGGCCTGCAACAGGCGCCTGCGATCGGTCGCGGCCTGAGTGAACTGATCACTTACGGCGAGTACCGCAGCCTCGATCTGAGCGCTCTGTCTTACGAGCGCGTGGTGGAAAACCGTCCCTTTTTGGAAGACTCGGTCATCTGACCGCGTGGCCTGATGGAGAACAACGATGACTAACAACAATTCCACAGCGACCCGCACAGGCGGCCAGGTGCTGGTTGATGCATTGCGTATCAACGGCGTCGAGCGTGCTTTTTGTGTGCCCGGTGAAAGCTATCTGGCAGTGCTCGATGCACTGCATGATGCCAAGGACGATATCGAGCTGATCGTCTGCCGTCAGGAGGGCGGAGCGGCCTACATGGCGGAGGCGTACGGCAAGCTGACGGGCAAGCCCGGCATCTGTTTCGTAACTCGTGGCCCGGGCGCGACCAACGCATCGGTAGGGGTGCACACGGCGTTTCAGGATTCCACGCCAATGATTCTGTTCATCGGTCAGGTGGCTCGGGATCAGGTGGAGCGCGAAGCTTTCCAGGAAATCGACTATCGCCGCATGTTTGGTCAGATGGCCAAATGGGTGGTCGAAGTGGACGACGCCGCACGCTTGCCGGAGCTGCTCAGCCAGGCTTTCCATCGCGCCACCAACGGTCGACCGGGGCCTGTCGTCGTGGCGCTGCCGGAGGACATGTTGACCGATCTGGTGGATGTCGCTGATGCCGGTCCGGCGCAAATCATCGAGCCGGCCGCTTCGCCGGCTTCACTCGAACAGCTGCAAAGCCTGATCGGTCAGGCCCAACGCCCGCTGGTGGTGCTTGGCGGTGGCGGCTGGAGCGCGGAGGCGGTGGACAATATCCGTGCGTTTATCGAGAAGCAGAATCTGCCGGTAGCGGCGTCGTTCCGCTGCCAGGACCTGTTTAACAATACGCTGCCCAATTACGCCGGTGACCTGGGCCTGGCGGCGGGTCCCGAGCTGGTCGAAGCGGTTAAAAACTCCGACCTGTTACTGGTGATCGGCGCGCGTCTGGGCGAGATGACCACGGGCGGCTATTCACTGGTCAATATCCCGGTGCCGAAGCAGAAGCTGGTTCACGTCCACGGCGGAATTGAAGAACTGGGGCGAGTCTATCAACCCACCCTGGCGATCAATGCCGGGATGAAAACCTTCGCAGCGCAGGTGGCAGCCTTGCCGGCCGTCAACCCGCAGGGGCTGGCTGACTGGACGGCACAACTGAACCGTGGTTACCGCGCCAATTTTGACTGCCCGGCCTCGCCGGGGCCGGTGCAGATGAGCGAGGTCATCGTCTGGCTCAATGATCGCTTGCCCCACGACAGCATCATCACTTGTGGCGCGGGCAACTACACCGGATGGGTGCATCGCGGCTATCAGCACCGCACCTTCCGTACGCTGCTGGGGCCAACCAACGGTTCGATGGGGTATGGCGTGCCGGCGGCGGTGGCGGCCAAAATCACTGCGCCAGAGCGCATGGTGGTGGCATTCGCTGGTGATGGCTGTTTCCTAATGAACGGTCAGGAGCTGGCAACCGCCGCCAACTACGACGCCCGTCTGGTGGTGATCGTGGTGAACAACGGCATGTACGGCACCATCCGCATGCACCAGGAGCGCAGCTATCCAGGTCGCGTTTCCGGCACTGAGCTGCATAACCCGGATTTCGCCATGCTGGCCCGTTCCTACGGCTTCCATGCCGAGACCGTCGTCGCAACCGAGCAGTTTGCCGAGGCCTTCGAGCGCTGTGTCGCTTCGCAGAAGCCGGCCTTGATCGAAATCCAGGTCGATCCGGAGGCGCTGACGCCTCGAATGACCCTGAGCCAGATACGCGAAAAAGCCCTCGCTTCGCGCTGATTGACCTCGGGCGGGACGGATTGATCGTCCCGCCTTTTTTTTGCCTTCAATTTATACGAGCGCCTCATCATGAGACTTGCCGATCCTGAACTGCTACGTGAATTTTGCTACATCGATGGTCAATGGGTGGCGGCTGACAATGCACAGACCGTCGACGTTACCAACCCGGCCACCGATGAAGTGATCGGGCGTGTACCGCGTATGGGGGGCAATGAAACCCGGCGTGCCATTGACGCCGCTCAGGCCGCGCTACCGGCCTGGCGTGCGTTGACTGCCAAGGAACGGGCAGCGCGATTGCAAGCCTGGTTTAGCGAAATCATGGTGCACCAGCAAGACCTGGCGCAGATCATGACTGCCGAGCAAGGCAAGCCCCTGAGCGAAGCGCGAGGCGAAATTGCCTTCGCCGCCGCTTATGTGGAGTGGTACGCGGAGGAGGGCAAGCGCATTTATGGCGATGTGATCCCGTCTCCCCATGCGGATCGACGGCTTATCGTGACCAAGGAGCCCATCGGGGTCTGTGCCGCGATCACCCCGTGGAACTTTCCGGCCGCCATGATCACCCGCAAGGCTGCACCGGCTTTGGCGGCGGGGTGTACGCTGGTGCTGAAGCCGGCGTCACAGACGCCATTCAGTGCCCTGGCGCTCTGCGTGCTGGCGGAGCGCGCTGGCATTCCCCGAGGGGTGTTAAACGTGGTGACGGGGGACTCCGGCGCCATTGGCGGTGAGCTGACTGCCAGTCCGATCGTGCGCAAACTGTCGTTCACCGGGTCCACACCTATTGGCATCAAGCTCCTTGAGCAATGTGCGGCCACGGTGAAGAAAGTCACCATGGAGTTGGGCGGCAATGCGCCTTTCATTGTTTTTGATGATGCCGACCTCGATGCGGCGGTCGAGGGGGCGCTGATCGCCAAATTCCGCAATGCCGGGCAAACCTGCGTGTGTGCCAACCGTTTCTTTATCCAGGACGGTATCTATGATCGCTTCGTCGAGAAGTTCGCCGCGCGTATCGACAGCCTGGTAGTGGGCGAGGGCACTCAGGCGGGCATCGAGGTTGGCCCGATGATCGACGCAAAGGCGCTGGCCGGTGTCGAGGCGTTGGTGGTCGAGGCCAGGGAAGCCGGGGCCCGCGTCGTAGCAGGAGGCAAGCGTCACGCGTTGGGTGGCGCCTTCTACGAGCCGACCCTGTTGGCTGATGTCACTGCCGATATGCGCGTGGCTCGGGAGGAAATCTTTGGTCCGGTGGCGCCATTGTTCCGTTTCAGTAGCGAAGACGAGGTAGTGGCCTTGGCAAACGCCACGGAGTTCGGCCTGGCCTGTTACGTCTACGCCCGTGATCTTGGGCGGGTATGGCGGGTCTCGGAGGCGCTGGAATACGGGATGGTCGGTGTCAACGTCGGGGTACTGGCAACCGAGGTCGCACCTTTTGGCGGGGTCAAGTCATCGGGTCTTGGCCGTGAAGGCTCTCGTTACGGCATCGAGGACTACGTCGAGATCAAATACCTGTGCCTGGGGCTTGGCTGACAGGGTGGAACAGCAGGGCGGAGATCACTCTCCGCTCTGTACCAGGCGCTGATAACGCGAGAGGCTTTCCTCTAGATGCTTGCGCAATGCGTTGCGGGCACCATTGATGTCACCCATGGTAATCGCCGAAAGAATCGCGCCGTGTTCGCGACCGATTTTCTTGATGTGTGCCTGACGGCTTTTGCCGGTGGATTGTCCGTGCTTGAGGTGCAGATCAAAAATAATGTCCGGCCCCAATGCCTCTAACAACTGCGTGAAGTGAGGATTGTTGGTAGCCCTGGCGATGGCCAGGTGGAATTCGAAATCGGCCTTGGCCTCTTCTTCCAGATCGGTCCCGTCCAGTGCGTTAAAGCGATCAAAGGCCTGGGTGATGTCGGCCATGCTGGTCGGACTGCGGCGTTCAGCGGCCCGTGCCACGGATTCGGTTTCAATACCCAGGCGCAGCTCAAGCACTTGCGCGGCGGCACGAACGTCATCGACGGCGGTGCTGAGCGCGTAGCCGATGCGCTTTACGTCCTGTTCGACAACAAAGACACCCACACCTTGGCGTGCGATCAGGCGTCCGCCCAGGCGCAAGGACGCGACTGCCTCGCGGATCACCGGCCGGCTTACGTTGAATTCTTTGCACAAGGCCTGTTCGGAAGGCAGTTTTTCGCCAGGACCATAGGTGCCTATATCAATGCGATTGGACAGTTCGCGGATAACCGTCTCTGCAAGATTTTCCCTGCGCGTACCAGTTGTCGCGTCCATTTATGTTGCTCCTGAACCTGAATGCTCATCACGGAAGATGAATGGTTGTACAGCTGAGAGGACCTCGTCAAATAAATGCAAAGTCTCTATTTATTTCAGCGTTTAGCCGATGATCCGGCCATTTGACCGACGCCCATATGTTATCAAACAACTGACCTCACATGGTGCGAGCAACCCATATTAGCGATGAATGCGCGTCGTATCTGTGCATTTTTGTCACCTCCAGAAGTTCGTCTTTCTCTTTTTCGCTGACACCTAGTATACACCCATTGACAGTTGCCTGCTGACTGTTATCTTACAAGTGCGGTCGCTAATGACGACTAAGCAATGCAGTGAGATTGTCCCGAATAGGTCTGGTTGCCGTGAAAGGGCGCCGGGCATGGAAAAGAAGACTTGCACGTCAACGTGCTCAATTCGTTTGTCCGATGATTTCTGGGAGGGGTATATGCGTAAACACAACCTGATCTTCACAGCACTCGCTGCGGCGATGGCTTCGGCGCTGAGTGTCGGGATCGCTACTGCGGCGGATACCGAGCAGGTACGGATCGGCTTCGCCGGCCCCCTGACCGGGCCATCCGGGCACCAGGGCCTGGATGTGGAGCACGGCGTGAGCATCGCCATCGAAGAGGCCAACCAGCAAAAACTTAAGATTGGCGACAAAGTGGCCGAGTTCAAACTGGTCTCCGAAGACGACGTCGCTGACCCACGGACCGGCACCGCAGTGGCCCAGCGCCTAGTCGATGCCAAGGTGGCGGTGGTCATCGGTCACTACAACTCTGGTACCAGTATTCCTGCTTCAAAAATCTACGGCGACGCGGGCATCCCGCAAATTTCTCCTTCGGCAACCAATCCAGCGCTGACCCGGCAAGGCATTAAGTCGGTGTTCCGCGTGGTCAATGACGACGCGACGTTGGGGCGTTATGCCGGCAATTACCTTGTCAACAAGCTCGGCGCCAAACGCATTGCGATCTTCGATGACCGCACTGCCTATGGCCAAGGGTTGGCTGATGAAGTGAACAAGGCGGTCAAAGCTGCCGGTGGCAATGTCGTGGTGCGTGAATACACCAACGACAAAGCTACCGATTTCAATGCCATTCTGACCACCGCAAAGGCGCAGCAAGTCGATGCCGTGTTCTTTGCCGCCCTGGATTATCAAGCTGCGCCGATGGCCAAGCAGATGAAAAACCTGGGCATCAAGGCCAAGTTCATGAACATCGGCAACCTGCCTAACGACGAGTTCAAGAAAATGGCCGGCAGCGCGGCCGAAGGAGCCTACGCCTGGAACTACGGTACGCCTTTACAGGACATGCCGAAGGGCGCCGCCTTCGAGCAAAAACTCAAGGACAAGTTTGGCATGGGAGTGGTGCAGTCCTCGCCGGCGGCTTACGACGCTACCTGGGCGGCAATCAATGCCATGGTCAAGGCGAATTCGGATGATCCGGCCGTTTACCTGCCTGTCCTGAAAAGCTCCAGCTACGACGGTGTCACCGGGACCATTGCGTTCGACGAGTCTGGCAATCTCAAGAATGCCGCAGCGACGATTTTCCAGTTTGAAGATGGCAAGTGGAAAACCCTGGAAGTAGAGCGCGAGTAAAGATTCAGCAGCATAAAGAACGATAAGCGGGCCTCCACGGCCCGCGACTACAACAAGAAGACTTTTTTCTGATCTGCCATGAGTTTCATCGCGTGCTCTCGCAAGTGATCGCCGGTGAATACAACGCAGCTTTGAGGATTCACCAAGTGGAAGCCAATCTTAATATCTTGTTGCAGCAGATCCTCAATGGTCTGGTGCTCGGCAGTATCTACGCCCTCGTGGCGCTGGGTTACACCATGGTGTACGGCATCATTGGCCTGATCAATTTCGCCCACGGCGAAATTGTCATGGTCGGTGCCATGGTGACGATTTCGGTGCTGACCATGCTGGCAGGGTTTGGATTTGCACCAGGCGTGCTGACACTGATGTTCGCAATCATGATTGCGGCAGTCGTCTGCATGTTGATGGCACAAGGTATGGAGAAATTTGCCTACCGACCGTTGCGCAAAGCCCCTCGTTTGACGCCACTTATCCTGGCAATCGGTATCTCTATTTTTCTGCAGAACCTGGCGATGATGATTTGGGGGCGGGGTTACAAGACGTTCCCCGAAGTCGTTGAAACCCGGCCGATCGAAGTGTTCGGCGCCACCATTACCAACATCCAGATGAGCATCATGATCATCTCGGTCGTCATCATGTTTGCCCTCTGGGTACTGGTGGACAAGACCCGACTTGGCAAAGCCATGCGTGCAACGGCGCAGAACCAGGAAGTCGCCGGCTTGATGGGTATCAACATCAACCGGGTGATCTCGGCCACCTTCGTCATCGGTGCATCGCTGGGCGCCGTGGCCGGTGTCATGCGTGCAGTCAACTATGGCCAGGCGGACGCCTACATGGGCTTGTTGCTGGGACTCAAGGCCTTTTCGGCGGCGGTACTGGGCGGGATCGGCAACCTCTTCGGCGCCATGGCCGGAGGCATCTTGCTGGGCCTGATCGAATCCCTTGCCGCGGGATATACCGGTCAACTGACAGGAGGATTCCTAGGGGCCAATTACCAGGACATCTTCGCGTTCATGGTGCTCATCATGGTCTTGCTATTCCGGCCGAACGGTCTGATGGGCGAGCGCCAGGCCGACCGCGCATAGGAGGCTACGCCATGAAGAATCATTACGCTCAATACGCGCTGCTCGTGCTGGCGTTCATCGCTCTGCCGTTTGTGGTCGACGCCATACCGTTCCTTGGGCCGACCTGGGTGCGAATCCTCGGTTTCGCCATGCTCTATGTGCTGCTGGCACTGGGGCTGAATATCGTGATCGGCTACGCCGGCCTGCTGGACATGGGCTACATCGGTTTTTACGCCATTGGCGCCTACCTGTATGCGTTGCTCTCATCTCCTCACTTGAACATGGCGGGGCTCGCCGAGGGCGTATTGAACTGGCCGTTGTGGATCATTATTCCGCTGGCTGCCGTCATCGCGGCGATCTGCGGTGTGTTGATTGGCGCACCGGTGCTCAAGTTGCGCGGTGACTACCTCGCCATCGTCACGCTAGGCTTTGGCGAAATCATCCGGATTTTCATGAACAACCTCGACCAACCGGTGAACATCACCAACGGTCCTCAGGGTATTTCAGCCATCGCCCCGTTGCACATCGATGCCGGCGCGTGGAGCTACGCGAGCGGACATGCACCGGATGCCATCCTGTCATTGCAGACAAAATGGAGCCTGTTCGGTTTGCAGGTCTCTCCAGTCATCAGCTACTACCTGTTCTTCCTGGTGGTCGTCATCCTCGCGATCATTTTGTCCAAGCGTCTGGAAGTGTCCCGTATCGGCCGCGCCTGGATGGCGTTGCGCGAAGACGAAGTTGCCGCCGAAGCGATGGGTTTGAACAAGCGCAATCTCAAACTCCTGGCATTTGCGATGGGGGCGACGTTCGGAGGGGTGTCCGGTGCCTTGTTTTCCGCTTACCAGGGCTTTGTCAGCCCGGAATCGTTCACGCTGATGGAGTCAATCATGGTCCTGGCGATGGTGGTGCTGGGGGGAATGGGCTCGATCCGCGGTGTGGTGCTGGGCGCGCTGATTCTGTCGATCATGCCCGAGGTGTTCCGCGACCTGGTGAACTGGGTACAGCCATTCGTCATGGACAACGTGACCTTCATCAGTCGCGAAGTGCTGCGCAATGTTCTTGATGCCTCAACATTGCGGATGCTGGTATTCGGTCTTGCATTGATCCTCGTCATGCGTTTCCGCCCCGAAGGACTCTGGCCATCAAGCCGCCGCCGCGCCGAGTTGCATGAAGATGAAAGCGAGCCATTGGTCCCTGCACCCGTGCTCGATAGCACCATAGAGCACCTGGAGCCAGCGACAGCGGAGTTCAGACTGAAAGGGGTGAATAAGGTATGAGCGACGTACTGCTGGAACTGCATAAAGTCAGCAAGTTTTTTGGCGGGTTACAGGCGTTGCATGGCATCGACCTGAGTATCAAACGCGGCGAAATACGTGGATTGCTGGGGCCGAACGGCGCAGGCAAGACGACGCTGTTCAACGTCTTGACCGGCTTGTACCGCGCCGAGGAAGGCAAGGTGAACTTCAACGGCAAACCGTTGCGGATCAGCAAGCCGCACAAAGTGGTTGAGGCTGGCATCTCGCGAACCTTTCAGAACATCCGCCTGTTTCACAATATGACGGCGCTGGAGAACGTGATGATCGGCCGTCATGTGCGGACAAAAAGCGGCGTGTTCGGCGCTATTTTGCGAACCCGTCGTTGTGTTCAGGAGGAGCGAGAGATTCATGAGGCGGCGCGCTACTGGCTCGACTATGTCGGCATTGGCCGGTTTGCAGGCGAGCTGGCGAAGAATCTTTCATACGGTGATCAACGTCGACTGGAGATCGCGCGAGCCCTTGCAACGGAACCGTTACTGGTCGCCCTGGATGAGCCCGCGGCTGGTATGAACGCCTCTGAAACCGAAGGCTTGCGTCAGTTGATGTGCAAGATGAAGGGCGACGGCAAGACGGTGCTGTTGATTGAGCATGATGTGAAGCTGGTCATGGGCTTGTGTGATCACGTTACGGTGCTTGAGTTCGGAAAAAAAATCGCTGATGGCCTGCCTGCGCAGGTACAGAAAGACCCTCGGGTAATCGAGGCTTATTTGGGCACTGAGACGGTGGCTTGAGCATGAAAAATCTTCTTCAGGTAAACGATCTCAAGGTTTCCTATGGCGCCATTCAGGCCATCAAGGGGCTGGACTTTCATGTGGGCGAGGGTGAGATGGTCGCCTTGATCGGGGCCAACGGCGCCGGCAAAACCACGACGCTCAAGACACTGGCCGGAATGCTGACGCCGACGTCCGGGCAAATTACCTTTGATGGGAAAGTCCATTCAAAGATCAAGAGCTACGACTTGATACGCGAAGGCCTGGCGCTGGTGCCTGAAGGGCGGGGCATTTTCCCCAAGCTGACGGTCGTTGAGAATCTGGAAATGGGCGCCTTTTCGCGCACCGATGGCAAGACAGCCATCGAGGCCGATATCGATCGCATGTTTTGCATTTTTCCCCGACTCAAGGAACGTGCCTTCCAGCTTGCCGGCACCATGTCGGGCGGCGAGCAACAGATGCTGGCTATTTCCCGGGCGCTGATGGGCAAACCCAAATTGCTCTTGCTCGACGAACCTTCCATGGGGCTTGCGCCCATCATCGTGCAAAAAATCTTCGAGACCATTCGCGAATGCGTAAAGGGGGGAGTAACGCTGTTGCTGGTTGAGCAAAACGCAAAACTTGCCCTCCAGACCTGTCAGCGCGCCTACGTGATTGACGGTGGTCGCATTGTATTGGAAGGGCAGGCGGACGAGTTGCTGCACAACGAACAAGTGCAGAAAGCCTACCTCGGCGAATAACCGGAACACGTTCTTGAAAGCCTTCGAATGCCACCCACTCCGGCGCAGTTTTTTTGTACTGGCGTGGTTGGCGTTGTCATCCCCGTTCTCGTGAGACTTCCTCAATGATTGCCCAGCTCCCACCGAGCCTGACAGCACCTGACTACAGTGATTTTCTTGCAGCGTTGAAAGCGAAGGGATTCAAGGGGGAGGTGGGAACCGATTACACCAGTCGCACCGTACTGGCGACCGATAACTCGATTTATCAGTGCTTGCCGCAGGCGGTCATTTTTCCATTCGATGAAGAGGACGTGGCGTGCGTTGCACGGCTCCTGGCTGTACCAGCTTTTCGTACGATAAAACTCACGGCGAGAGGCGGAGGAACAGGCACTAATGGTCAATCACTGACTGATGGGATCGTGGTTGATCTTTCGCGGCACATGAACAGGATTCTGGAAATCGATCCACTGAACAGGCGCGTTCGGGCTCAGGCAGGCGTTGTTAAAGACCAGCTCAATGCGGCGCTCAAACCTCATGGCCTGTTCTTCGCTCCGGAACTGTCGACTTCCAATCGGGCGACTATCGGCGGAATGATCAACACCGACGCCAGTGGACAAGGCAGCTGTACTTACGGCAAGACGCGGGATCATGTGCTTGAACTGCACAGTATTCTGCTTGGCGGTGAATATCTTCACTCTCGGCCTCTGGATGAGGAAGAGCTGGAAATTGCCTGTGCCCGGGATGATCGGATCGGCGAAGTTCACCGAGTGGTGCGAGGGATTCACGCCGACAAGGCTGATTTGATTGAAGCCCGGTTTCCCAAGCTCAATCGCTGCCTCACCGGATATGACCTGGCGCATATCCGCGGCGAAGACGGGCGTTTGAGCCTCAATAGTGTGATGTGTGGTGCCGAAGGCTCATTGGGCTTTGTGGTCGAGGCGCTATTGAACGTGTTGCCCATTCCCAAATACTCGGTGTTGGTGAATGTGCGCTACGCCAGTTTCATGGATGCATTGCGCGATGCTCGCTCGTTGATCGAGCACAAACCGTTGTCGATTGAGACGGTCGATTCGAAAGTGCTGATGCTGGCAATGAAGGACATTGTCTGGCACAGCGTTGCTGAGTATTTCCCGGGGAATCCTGATCGCCCGACATTGGGCATTAACCTGGTCGAGTTCAGTGGTGACGACATATCCGAGGTCGAAAGTCGGGTAGCAGCGTTCGTTGAGCATTTGCATGCGGATCAAAGCGTAGAGCGCCTCGGTCATACGTTGGCTGAAGGTGAGGAAGCCGTAAAGCAAGTCTATGCGATGCGCAAACGCTCGGTCGGTTTGCTGGGCAACGTACAAGGCGAGATTCGACCTCAGCCTTTTGTCGAGGACACGGCAGTCCCGCCTGAAAACCTTGCGGATTACATTGCCGAGTTTCGCGCTTTGCTGGACAGTTTTGGCTTGCAGTATGGAATGTTCGGGCACGTCGACGCCGGGGTGCTGCATGTGCGCCCTGCACTTGATATGAAGGACCCGCGGCAGGCCGCATTGGTACGTCCGATTTCCGATGGCGTGGCAGCACTGACGCAACGCTATGGCGGGTTGCTTTGGGGGGAGCATGGAAAAGGCATTCGCTCCGAATATGCCCCGGCGTTTTTCGGCGAGCTGTATCCATCCTTGCAGGCGGTAAAGTCTGCCTTCGATCCCTACAACCAATTCAATCCTGGAAAAATTGCCACGCCGTTGAACAGCGCCGAGTCATTGATCAAAATCGATGAAGCTGTCATGCGTGGAGATCTTGATCGCCAGATCGATGAGCGGGTCTGGAACAGTTACGAGCCTGCTGTGCATTGCAACGGTAACGGGGCTTGCTACAACTACGACCCGAACGATGCCATGTGCCCTTCATGGAAGGCCACGCGGCAGCGACAACACTCGCCGAAGGGGCGGGCGTCACTGATACGGGAGTGGTTGCGTCTGCAAGGAAATGCAGGCGTGGACGTCCTCTCGACATCACTGCGCCGTCCACACTTTTTCAAAGGTCTGCCGCAGCGCTGGCGCAATAGCCGGGCACAGCGTCAAGGTAGCGTCGACTTCTCCCATGAAGTGTATGAAGCCATGGCCGGTTGCCTTGCTTGCAAATCATGCGCGGGCCAGTGCCCGATCAAGGTCAATGTCCCTGAATTTCGCTCGCGGTTTCTGGAGCTTTACCATGGCCGCTATCTTCGGCCCCTGCGTGACTACCTGATTGGCTCGCTTGAGTTCAGCATTCCTTACTTCGCCAGGGTTCCCGGCCTTTACAACAGGCTGATGACTGCGCCATTGGTGAAGCGCTGGCTGGCCGAAAAAGCGGGCATGGTCGACAGCCCACTGCTCAGTCGCTTCAACTTCCAGACTGTTCTGGATCGCTGGAATGTCGAGCCAGCAACGCCTGAGCGATTGGCAAGACTGGGTCCTGCTCAGGCCGATAAAAGTGTCGTGATAGTGCAAGACGCTTTCACCCGTTATTTTGAGACCCCCTTGCTAGCCTCGTTTATCGAACTGGCGTCGCGTATGGGTTTTCAAGTCTTCGTCGCGCCGTACAGCCCCAATGGCAAGCCGCTTCACGTGCAGGGCTTTCTAGCGGCATTCAACAAGGCTGCGATACGTAATGCCAGGCAGCTTCAGGCCTTGAGTGAATCGGGTGTGCGCCTGGTTGGCCTGGATCCGGCGATGACATTGGTGTACCGCCAGGAGTACTCAAAAGTACCGGGGCTGGCTGCGGCTCCTGCGGTCGAGTTGCCTCAGGAGTGGCTACTGGATAGTTTGAGTGAAGCGCCCATTTGCACGATGCCTAGAACATTACGCTTGTTGGCTCACTGTACGGAGAAGACCAATGTGCCTGCGAGCAGCAAGCAATGGGTCGAAGTATTTCGGAAGTTGGATTTAAAACTGATTGTTGAGTCGACAGGTTGCTGTGGGATGTCCGGTACCTATGGTCATGAAGCGCGTAATCAAGCGACATCACGGGTGATTTTTGATCAGTCATGGAAACGAAAGGTTGCTGACAACACGTCAGGCGAACCACTGGCGACTGGCTACTCATGTCGCAGCCAAGTGAAGCGTCTTTCCAACAGAAACTTGAGGCACCCGCTGGAGATTCTTCTGGAGGTGTATCGAGCTTTTTAGGCAGAACGACTGCTTTGGGCCGATTCTGTTGAATTAGTCGGGTGTGGTTTCCACAGCAGAAAAGGACGCGCTTGAGATTGAAATCTTTATTTTTAGCAGAGGATCTCGGGGGCAGATTTCACTTAGCAGCGCGTAAAAAAGGCGTTTTCAGCAGTCAGTAATCGGGCGGCCAGAAAGGACCGAATTGTTCAACCGAATCGGCCGGAAGCTGTCTGTCGCCACTGTTAGCATCGGGTCAGTATCGGTCGTCAAAGATATTTTTTGAACGTTGCAGCCGTAATGGCCACCATGCAGCCAAGTAGCGTGGCGCATGGCAACAGCACCCAATTGGGGTTGAGCGACCAGGGTAAGGAGAGGTAAATCAGCCAGGGGCTTACCAGCAATGGCAGCAATGTGCGCTTCGCTCGGTGATAGACAAAGCTACTCTCCCGATCAGCCCCGAACTTGCGAAGATCTCGTCGCATCAACCCGTCGACGGCACCGGTGATAACTGCGAGCAAGAACAGCGGCATGGCCAAGGTAAGGACGGCCAGGCGGACCACGAAGGTGAAGACCGTGAACAGCGCTGCCAGCAGGTACTCCTGCACCACGACATACACCTGGGCGAACTGGCCGAGGAGCGACTGCTCTCGACTGAGCAGCTTCAGGTGGGTATCTGATTGCGCCCACCCGGATCGGACCACGACCCATTCGTTGAGGTACTGAATTATCTTGGCGGTCGCTTGCGCCGGCTCCTGGACCAGCAGAGAGCTCTTGAAGTGGCTACTGAGCCAGCCCAGTTCGCTCAGCCACATGGCATGGCTGTGATGCCAACCCTGTTCCGGCCAAAACCACAACATGCCCACGAATTCCAGCACGATAGATAACAGCAGCGATGCGAATAGCAGGCCGAGTAAACGTAGGCAGAGCTCCAGTGCTCCGAGAATGAGCCCAGGACGTCTTTGCACTGGGGGCAGATTGGTTGGAGTGGTGGGCATATGGGCTCCAGCGGAGTGGTAGGCAGGCCATGACCGTTAAGGCGTACCTCTGCGCCTTGGCGGTGGCATTTCAGGATCGAAGTCGACCGTTGGCGCACCGCCGGAACTGGTCCACCAATTGCCCGAATTGGCGTTGTACGACTCGCGCATGCGTGCGGCCAACGCCTGCAGATCGGCCGGCATCGCATCGTCGCTGGCCTGCTTGGGCAGGGGCATGCGGACCTTCCACAGTTGCCCACCTTCCTGGAAGGAAAACATTTGGCCCTTGGGCAACCCGATAATGTGTGCAGGCTCAATCAGCGGCACCGCGGTGGTAGTAACCCGGTCCTGGGACGATGAGGTGAAGTCGGTGCGGGCGTCCGGATCTGCCGTGTCCGTGGCACCGGAGACCAAGGTGCGGGTTTGTACGTTGACCTTGGGCAGCTGATTGGTCAGCAACTCAGCGGTCGCTGTTTCCCGTACACGCAGCATCTGCAGGGTGTTGAAGTTGCCGATGACCTGGCCGGCCTTGGCCCGGCTGCCGATGCGTGCCTCGATGTCGCTCAAGGTCTGGGTGTAGGCGGTGACCTGGATGCCTGCGCCGCCGCCCTTGTTGATCAGCGGGATGAACTCATCGCCCATCAGCTCGTTGAACTCGTCCGCATGCAGATTGATGGGTACCTTTTCCGCCGAGCTGGATGACCCTGGCAAACCGTGATCGATGCCATGTTTGTAAATATGGCCGGCGACGGACACCAGGTCGGCAAACATTGAGTTGCCGACGGCTGCGGCGACTTCGGCATCGGACAGCGCATCCAGGCCAACATAGACAATCCCGCGTTTACGGATAATCTGCAGCCAGTCGAAGATCGGCCGCGGGTCCTCCAGGTCGGTGTAGTCGGGAGCCAGCAGTTGCGCGGTCTTGCCACTGGTGAGCTTTTCCAGCAGCGGCAGGAGCGAGGCGACGATCTTGTCGAAATAGGTGCGGTCGTAACGTACGGCCGAGCGCAGGCCGTCCATCACCGGGTCGAAGATGCGCTTGGCCGTCAGGTACTGCTCAATGGCAACCACACGTTTTTCCCGGCCAATCATGTGTCGTGGCACGTTCTTTTCGTTGATACGGCCCTCGATCTGCACGATCGCTTCCCAAGCCTGTTCGTCGTGGCGGGCGAAAAAGTGCTGGGCATACTCGATGAACAGTGCGTCGATGTTCACCACATGGCGCTGAATCTGCAGGTAGTCCGGACGCCGGCCCAGCTCGATCAAAGCCCGGGCGATAATGTTGACAAAACGCCAGGCGAATTCACGAAACGCCGCCGAGTTGCCTTCGCCACTCAACTGTCCGGCGATCCGGGTGGCCACCTCCGAGATGCGGCCGAAGCGGCCGATGGCGTTGTAGCGTGCGGAGATCTCCGGCCAGCCCAAGTGAAACACGTAGAACTCATGCTCGCGGCCGGCGCGGCGTGCCTCCACGTACATGCGCTTGAGCAGGTCGGCGTCACCCTTGGGGTCGAAGACAATCACCACTTCCTGGGGCGGCCGGTGGATGTCCTGGGTGATGTACACCTCTGCCAGGCGCGTCTTGCCGACCCGGGTGGTGCCCAACACCAGGGTATGCCCCACGCGTTCGCCCAGCGGCAAGGTGGCTGCCTGTTCCTTCGGTTCGACGCCGTGCAGGAGCGGCGAGCCGCCGACCGGCGGCAGCGGACGCACCGGGTTGAACGGACTGTCCCAGGTCGTCAGCCGGGGCAACAGGGAGAGACCTGAAGGCGCCTTTTCCAGCAGGCACTCCAGGCGTCGGGCGAACTGGTAGGCGGCCGATTGATTCACATAGCGGGCGAGTGCAGGATCCTGTGCCTCGAGCAGGCGCTGGGTGTGCAGGCGGGTCCAGCGAAAGCCGCGGCCCATGAACAGGCGCTTGCTGCTCACCGGAATCTGCCGGCTGGTCAGCGAGTAACGGGGCAAACGGCGAATGTTGCGCCGATAGCGCAGCACAAGCCGGGCTTCGTTGAGGCGCTTGATGCCAAGTGCCGTGTACGCCAGGGCCATGCCTGTGCCTACCTCGGGCGACAGCGCCACCGCCCAGGGCGAGAGCAGGCACAGGGCGCCGGCGCCGGCGCAGATGCCCACGGTGTACAGCTCCACCGCCGGGCGTAGCAGGGATTCCATCGCATGATCACCCATGGTGGTCCCTCACTGTTCCAGCCCGGTGGGCGTGATTAGCACGGGGTAGTGCTCCAGCTCCAGCCGCTCGGCGATGTCATCGCCGCTCACCGGCCAGATGTTCAACTCGGGCGCTGTCGCCTGGATGCGTTGCAGCGCCTTGGCGTCGGTAACCTCGACCGCCAGACCGTTGGCGTTCAGCGCTTGCAGGGCGTGGGCATGCCGCGACAGCCACTCCAGCGAGGCAGGGTCCTGCCCGACCAGGAACAACGGGAGCATGCCGGGTAGATTCAACGTTCTGCGCGGCACGGAGCCTGGGCTCAGGCGCATGCTGCGCACCGGCAGCCCCCAGTTCAACGTGCGTGGATCTGGGGGCTTGGCGCGGGCGGCCGACTCGAAGGCGTCGTCGAATTGGGGATCGATGGGGGCTGCGAAGGCGGCGAGCGCCAGCCACTGCCACGTGACCAGTGCCGCCAGACGCGAGAGACTCATGGGTGTGACCCTTCACGAATGGACACGACCGCCTGGATGCGCTGCCAGCGTCGGCTGAATTGCTTGCGGTAGCGCGCCGCGGGCGCGCCACCGGCGGGACGGTGATAGCGGCCAGCGGCTACGACCCAGTCACCCACCTCGGCATAATGCTCGCGCAACAACTCGGCGGTGACGGCGAGGTTCACCCGCGGATCGAGGGCATCGCAGGCGGTGGGATAACGTTCGGGGTGGTAGCCCAGATTGGTCTGGCCCAAACCGACATCGATGCGTTTGGGATCATGTCGGGTGAGCTCCCGTCTAAGCGCGGCGCAGGCCTCGTCGCGACGGGCAAAACGTTGCGCGGTGCCCGCGACATTCAAGGTCCAGGGCCACGGGATCAGGTGACCGCGCAGTGGGGTGCCGCTCTCCTGCAAGGCGATGGCGAACAGCACCGAGGCGGGGATGCCGGCCTGTGCGGCGGCCAGCTGATAGGCGGGCGGGGGCAGGGCATCAGCCTGGACGGCGGTCATCCCGGCCAGGGCCAGCGCGAGGATCAGTCGATACGTTGCCATTTTCCTTCCACCTGCTGAAAGCGAGCGGGCAACGGGCGGGTAGCGCCCAGGGCGAACCAACGACCGCGGTCGTGGTTGAGGGTGACCTGTCCGCTGCTGATCTGGGTTGGGGTAATGCCAGCGCCACGTGCCCAACGCCGAATGCGCTCATCGTCCCCCTGGCTGCCCACCAGGTACACGTCCAGATGCGCCCCGGCACTGAGCCATTGCTGGGTGCTCGTCATGCAGTCTGAGCAGTTTTCTTCCACGAACAGGGTGTAGCGGGTGGTGCTCGACGGTACAGCCTCGTTGCCCAAGCCCTGGACAGGCAGCATTGCCGGGAACAGTCGCGCCCAGGCGGCGGTGTAGGCCTTCTGGTAAGCGAGTTCGCGTTCGGCGCGTTTGGCTTCGAGGCGGACCTGCAGTTCGGCGTAACGCTGACGCTCCTGGTCCGAGTCAGCCTCCACACCCAACGTGGTGAGTGGGTCGAGTTGCGGCGACCAGTACTGGCGCGGGCCGGTCTGCAAGCGCTCGAACGTGGCCCATTCGTCATCCGTCAGTCCCCAGGCCTTGGCTTGAGCCGCAACCGAGTGCTGCCGATCCAGCGACGTCTGTTCGCTGTATTGCTGCGCGGAATCGTTAGCGTTTTGTGCGCTCCATCCCGGCGCTGCCAGCAGGCAGGCGGGGAGCAGGAGGGTGAGGGCGGTGAGCCGAACCATAAACACCTCTTCACGGCAGGGGGAGCGTGCGATCGCCACGGCCAGGAACATGAAACACGACCTGGTCCTCTCGGATCGCCTGCAGCTGCCAGCCATTCATGCTGTCGCCGGGCTGCAACAGGTGCACGGTCGACAGTGAGTGCGCGCCTGCGGGCAGGGCCGAGACGAACCCCACGCCGCCTCGGGTCTCGATACCCAGCAGGGTCAAGGGTGGTGTCGGGGCTTTTGCCTCGGCTTTCTGACCGCCTGAGTCAGCCTGGCGAACCTTGTCCGGCCGTTGCGCAGTCGGCCGGGTCGACAACGTCTGAATCGCGGCCTCTGCCTTGCCAAGGCGCTGTTCCAGTCCAGTGATATCGGCGCTGCTCGGACCGCGGGGTAAAGCTTGAACAGTCTTGAGAGCCGCGGCCATCTCATCCAGCCGCTTGCTGAGCACCGCCTGAGCCGAAGTCTGCTGACGTTGCACGTCGCCGAGCGAAACCAGTTGCGGTTGCAGCGCTGTGAGTGTCTTGTCGAGCGCGTCGATGTCGCGCCGCAGCGCGGGCGTCGGATCGGCAGGGATGCTGCTGGCCGCCGCCAAAAGCTGGCCCAGTTGCTGATGATGGTTGTAGGTAACGGCAGCGAGCCCGGAGGCGCCGAGGCACAAGGTCCCGATCAGCAGGGCTTGAAAGTTTTTGACCTTCATGGCGCGACCTCCAGCGTTGAGAGAGGCGGTGTGGGCTGAGGCAAGCGGAGGCCGTAACACACGGTCCGGTTGACCGGATCGATGTCGAGCTTCCAGGCTGGTCCTCCGATGACGGTCAAGGCGTCCAGCAGCGAGATCGGACCAAGGTGGTGGTGCACGGCTGGCAGAGAGCGGTTGAACAACACGGCCAGCTTTGCGCCGCCGGGGCAGAGCGTGTAGCCCGAGCGTTGCAGCACGTGGCGCAGTGCGTCACCGACATTCGCGTGCAGGGCAGGAGCGATCTGGATATTGATCAGCTGATACAGGGGCTGGCGCTGCTCCAAGGTCGGCCGCGTACTGGCCAGGGTGTAGCGGTCCTGGCGGACCCAAGCGGGTACCGCCGGTGTTTGTTTTGGCAGCGGGGACGGCTGTACGGATGGTTCTAGCGCTGTCGGGGTGGCAGCCGGTGGCGGTGTATTGCAGCCGGCCAGCGCGATTATCAAGCCAAGGGTGGGGAACGTGGGGGTGTGCATGACCAGGTCTCGACAGAAATTGCCGATACGGTGGCGCACGTGCAGCGTCAGACCTACTGAAAAACCGAATCCGGCTGTGCGGATTACCTTGGACCACCCATGAAAAAGGCGCCCGGTGGGGCGCCTTGGGTCAGTCGTCTGCGGGCATGATGGTTCTCCGGTAAAAGCCAAAGCCACCCCAAACTGGCGGTGGCTCCCGGACGGGGTGAGGTGTACTAGATCCAGCCGTTTTCGGCCAGCGACAAGGGCTGGCCTTCGCCAATGATGATGTGGTCCAGGACGCGGACCTCGACCATCGCCAGCGCGTTGCTCAGGCGTGCTGTGAGCACACGGTCGGCGGCGCTGGGCTCAGAGCAACCAGAGGGGTGGTTGTGGCTGATGATGACCGCCGCGGCATTGTGCTCCAATGCCTTGATGACCACTTCGCGTGGATAGACGGAGGCGCCATCAATGCTGCCGAAGAACAATACCTCAAAGCTCAGCACCCGATGTTGCGAGTCCAGGCAGAGTAGGGCGAAGACTTCATGGCGATACGGCGCCAGGCGCAGTTTCAAGTACGCGGCCGCGTCATAAGGGGTCACCAGCAACTCGCCGCGCTGAAAATAGCGCTGGTCCAGCAGCTGCAGGGCTTTGTTGATCAACGCATCCTCGTGGGTGCGTTGGGTCAGTGCGGGATCGAGCGAGTCGACCAAATTCAGTTGAGTGTTCATGGGCAGAGCCTCGTGTGAGGGCGCGCTCGCTGGGAGTGCCTTGTGTGGGTGAGGTCGAGCGTTCAAAGGCGGGTGAAACGATGACGAGAACCCTGCAGCGGGCTCGCGCAGGCCTCGCACGGCCGGGTTGAGAAGGGGTCGATACCGACACCGGTTTCAGAATCAAAGTCGGCGCTCAGGGGGAAGAGCGCGAGTAGGGCTGTGCGCAGGTGGGCGATCCGTTGTTCAACTTGTTCTTCGCTGTAGTAGAGCGACAGTGCGCTGAAGTCATCGTACGCCACAGCCTGCAGGCAGTCCTCGCAGAGCCAGTAGCTCTCCATGACGACCTCCTGGGTGGATAAGAAAAGGCGCTCGTAAGAGCGCCTGTGGAAAGCCAATCTGCCTCAGGCAGACTGACGGGCACGGGTATTAGTGCAGCGTGGACTGGCGGTTGGCGATTGACGATGTGCAGAACTGTCGTTGTCAGAATGCTGTTCTGCGTCACTTTCGGCCTCATCGAATTGCACCTGCGATTCCGCGGGTGCGGACTCCTGCCGAGGCGGAGCTTTGTAGGTGAGTTGGCCATCGACCTTGATCCACTCGATGAAGATCAGCCGACCTTTGAGGCTGGCGCCGGGTTGGCCTTTGCGCTCACCCTTTTCATAGGTGAAGGCATCGACCCAGAGGTCGCCAATCCGAAAGGCGATCAACACCTTGTGCTCAGCTTGGACCTGTTCCAGGTGTTCGCGGATCAGCCGTTCAGCTTCACCCCCTGCGACCTTGCAGTCGAAGCGGGTGTATTCAACGTCGTCCGACGCGCCTTGCAAGGCCGCGATGTCACAGGCCATGAACGGTTGCCCGCGACGGACAGGCACTTCGCGAACACGGTTAAGGTAACCAATGCCTTGCGTGTGCAGGTTGAAGTAAGTGGTGGGGGCAGCGTTGCTTGCAGTGGTCATGGTGAATCTCCTGTTTGCGAGAAACGCGGATATTCACCGGCCCTGGCGGGGGTGAGTCCGCAAGGGAAAGTCAGGTGCAATGAGACCGGTGGAAGAGCGCTCATCATCACGGGGAGCGATGATCGTGCGAGCCGCCGAGCGCTGGTCGCACTTGGGAGGAACCACCCGGGGAGGGCGTAGCCTTGCAGGTCCCGGCTACCTGGCTGCTGTCATCGACAGCGGGGTGCAGTTCAGATATAGAGCGGTGTCGATCGCCCGTCAAGCGTGGTTTCGCAACGTTCGCGGGGCGTGGAATGGGGTGGTGCTCGGTGGATTGTCAGCGGCGAAAAAATAGCCCGACGGTCATCAGGCTAGGAACAGATGGACCACCCTTGACCCGGCATGCCGACATCGAAGTTCATCGCAAATACCTCGATTGTCGCACCACCCTGATCAACCGACCCTTGTCGTGGCCTGGGTCGGAACAACTGGCACGCATCCGCGCACAAAAGGCGCCCAGTCTTTCGCCGGCGGGCACCGGTACTGAGCATCGTCGCCGAAGCGGATGACCCCTGAAGCCTGGTGCAGGCCACACGGGTCATCCGCTTTGGAAACCGTTGATATCAGGAGACGTCACAAGGAGAGGTGAGGCGGGCTCCGAACTCAACGAGTCTGGCCGAGCTGCCCGGAGCGAATCGGCCTGGGTTCGCCTAGTGGCGAGGGGCCGTTTTACTAGACCAGCGTCGAGCGCCGGCGTCAAGTGGCTACCCGTCAGCTCAGGACCGCCTTGGCTTAGCGTTGGTCTTGGTCCCCTTGACCGGCTTGGTGCCCTTGCAGTCAGGGTAACGCGTACACGACCAGAAGCTGCCAGTGCGCCCTTTGCGCTGGCGCATGGCACTCCGGCAGACGGGACAGGCCGGGCCCTTCGCCGGCGGCACGCGAAGGGTTAGTGACGCATGGCTATGCACCAGTTGCGTCAGCCAGGCCGATTGCTTGGCGAGGAAGGTCTCGACGCTCAGGTGCCCGGTTTCGATGCAGTCCAGTGCCTGCTCCCACAGCGCGGTCAGTACCGGATCGGCGACTTCCCGTGGCACCGCTTCGATCAGGGTATGTGCTGCCGCCGATGCGGACAGACTGCGCTTCTGCTTGGTCAAGTAAGCATGATCGATCAGCCCCTGGATAATCGCCGCACGCGTGGCTTCGGTGCCGATGCCGAAGCTGTCCTTGAGTGTCTGCTTGAGGCGCGGGTCGGTCACCTGATTGGCAATGGACTTCATCGCCTTGACCAGGGTGCCTTCGGTGTAGGGTTTGGGCGGCTGTGTGCGCTGCGTATTGACCGTGGTGGTGAGCACCGCCAGTGAGACACCCTCGCGCAGGGTCGGCAGTCGCTGCGTTTGCTCGGCCTGTTCGTTACCATCGGCCTCATCGATCACCGCTTTCCAACCGCGTACCTGAATCTGCTTGCCGCGCGCCTGCAACACATCCGCGTTGCTCTGCAGCAGGACCTGGGTCTTCAAAAACTCATGGTTGGGCAGGAACTGCGCCAAGTAGCGTGCGCGGATCAGCGTGTACACGGCGTGTTCGCGCTCGGACAACTGATCGAGGTCGATCGCCACGGCGGTGGGGATGATGCCGTGGTGAGCGGTGATTTTGCTGGCATTCCAGGCGCGGGAGCGCCGCATCGGGTCGATTTCCTTCAACCGTTGCCCCAACGAGGGCGCGGCGGCTGCCAGGGCATGCAGCACGCGCGGCACCTCATCGAGCATGCTGTCCGGCAGGTAGCCGCAGTCGGTGCGCGGATAGGTGGTGGCTTTGTGAGTTTCGTACAGCGCCTGGGTCGCGGTCAGGGTCTCCTGCGCGCCGAGGCCGAGCTTGGCCGAGCACACTTCCTGCAAGGTGCCGAGGTCGAAGGGCAGGGGCGGCCCCTCGCTGACGCGCTCGACTTCGACGCTGCGGACCTGCGCAGATCCGGCCGTCGCCAGGCGGTGGGCGGCGTTCTCGGCCGCCCGTTGATCAATGCAGCGCCCGGCGTCATCACAGTGTTGCGAAGGGGGTTGCCAGCGCGCCTGGAAGTCGGAGCCATCAGCGCGCAGATGAGCATTCACAGTCCAGAACGGGCTGGCGACAAAACCGGCGATGGCGCGATCACGCTCGACCACAAGGCGCAGTGTCGGCGTCTGTACGCGCCCCACCGGCAGCAGGCCATCGAAGCCGGCACGGCGGCCGAGCAAGGTGAACAGCCGGCTGAGGTTGATTCCCACCAGCCAGTCGGCGCGTGACCGCGCCAGCGCACAGTGATACAGCGGCAGTGTCTGCTCGCCAGGGCGCAGACCGCCCAGTGCACGGCGGATCGAGGCATCGTCCAATGCCGACAGCCACAGGCGCAGAATTGGGCCCTGGTAGTGGCAGCGCTCCAGGATCTCCCGGGCAATCATCTCGCCCTCACGATCGGCATCGGTGGCAATCACCACCTCGGCGCACGCCTGCAGCAATCGGCTGATGACCTTCAGCTGGGCTGCCACCTTGGGTTTCACGACCAACTGCCAGTGGTCCGGGATGATCGGCAGGTGTTCCAGCGTCCACCGTTTGTACTGCTCACCGTAGGCTTCTGGAGGTGCCGTTTCCAGCAGGTGGCCCACACACCAGGTCACCGTCACCGCTTGACCTTGCAGGCAACCGTCGCCGCGGCGATTGGCCTGCAGCACGCGGGCGATGTCGCGTGCCTGAGAGGGTTTTTCGCAGATGTACAGGCGCATGGCTAGGCGCTCCCGGTCGGATAGCGACAGGGTGGCGTGGTGAGAGAGCAGAGCCAGCGAAAAGCTGAAAGGGGCGACATCATTTGCGCCGCGATGGGTTTACGATCCGACGTCAGGGAATGAGGGAAGGGTTATTTCATGGCCAAGTGGGCGGTCAGTCGCTCCAGCGACTCGAGGGCAAACTGCCGGTCGTCCGCGCTCAAGTCCTTGAGGCGCGCCGCGATCAACTGCCACTGATCCTGTGGACGGGTACTGATCGCCAACAGCAGTTCATTTGCTGGGCAGTCGAAGATATCCGCCAATTGCAACAGCTTGGACACGGTCAGCTCGACCTGGCCACGCTCCATGCGCGAGATGGCTTCGGCGCCAATCTCGAGGCGCACGGCGACTTCTTCCTGGGTCAGATTCCGAGCCTTACGGTATTTCGCCAACTGGCTACCGATGTGCTGTGGGCTAGGCTGATGGGCTGGCAATGGGGCGTTCTCCAATTCGACCCATATGGTTGACTATCAACTTGCCCATATGAACGCCCCTAAAGGTTGACTAACAACCTTTTGGGGAGTATCACCGAAACATTGAGCGATTACCTACGCATCACCACGAGGGGTGAACATGGATCGTTTCAGTGATAGCGACATCGAGATGCTGGAGATCAAGGCGTATCAGTTGTTTCTGGCGATTCACTTGGAGCCGGACAATCCCGAGGCGCGGGCGGCTCTGATCAGCTGGGTTGAGGAAAGTCCGGCGCACCGGCGGGCATTCCATGCCCTGGACCAGCACTTGGAAGAGGTGGCCAAGCTACTGGATGCGATTGACCCGGACACCTTCCAGTAAAGGTAAGTCCTGAGCCCCACGCGGGGCGGATGACATGTCTGGAGCAGCATCGCGCTGCGCGCGCGATGCCACTGACAACCACACCCTCACTTGGCTTTACGCGAGCTCTTGCTGCTGGCGCCCTTGCGGGTTGAACCATCGCCTTTGCCGGACTCATTGGCTTTCTCGCGCATGGACACCGAGGCCAAACGATGAGGCAGGATACCGATCCGTCGCGCTTCCACCTTGAAGGTCACCCGCGCATTGTCCTCGCTGTCTTCCCACTCGTCCTTGACCGTGCGACCTTCGACCAGCACGCGCATGCCCTTCTGAAACAGCGTACTCCAGTGCTCGGCATCGCGGTGCCAGAGCTCGACCGGTGCCCAATAGCCCCCGCGGTCCTCGTAGCCACCCTCGCGCGGTACCGGGTTATCGAAATAGACATTCAGCCGCAGCAGGCGCCGCGGCTCGTCCGGGTGGGTATTGAACTCCTGGTACTCGGGGGCGCTGCCGATGTTGCCTTCGCCGACAAAAAAAGTGCTCATGGTTGCTGCTCCTCGGTGGGGTAATGGGGCGTCTCGAAGCGGACCTCGGCTGCCTGCAGCTTGTTGGCAGCTGCCGTGGCCTGGCGGTACAGGGAATGCAGGCAACTCATCTGCAGGTTCAGGGTGACCCGGTTGACTTCCAGTTGGTGCAGCGCGGCGCGAACCGATTGCGCCAGCTGCGGCTGTCCCATCGCCTGCTTCCACACTTCGGCGCCCATGCAACTGAAGTCACGACTGCGCCAGCGCAGAAAGTCGGTGCCCGCCGAGCTGTGCTGGACCACCAGCCGCAGGTCCAGCAGCGAGAAGGGCGGCTGCGCCACAATGGCCAGCATCACGCCCATGAGTTGTGCAACCTGATCGCGCAGGCAAAGCACAGTCTCGGCCAGTTGCAGCAGTTCCCCCTTACCCTTAAAAGGCTTTAAAAGGCCTTTTAGGGAGGCACCTTGTTCGAGCTGGCGATAGGCATCCGAGGAAAAACGGCGCGCGATCGCCTCGGCCAGCGTCATACGTCACCGCCTTCCGGCAAGGCGGCAGGGGTCGCGGCATGGTCCGCATCGCTACCCTCCGAATCCGGCTCAGCCGCTTCGGTCATCGTGGCGCCACGGGCCACCGGCGGGGCGAACTGCGAGCGCCGCGAGCCCTCGAGAATGTCCTGGGGTGGAATGCCGAATTTGTCGATCGCTTCGCGGGCGCGGGCATTATTGGCCGCCATGTCGTCGCGACTGACCCCCGCCAGGCGATAGCGCTGCGCCAGGCCGAAGAGGCTTCGCAGCAGATGCGCGCCGCGATCGATCCAGATTTCCATGTCGCTGCGACCAATCAGTGCCGTGTGATGGGCCAGCAGGACCCGCCGCACCAAAGTGTCGTAATCGGTTAGTAGGTACACCGCGAGAAACCCGAGCTGGCTGCCAATAAACAGCGGCAGGGTCACCGGGTGAATGTTGAGGTTGTCGCCGATGTCGATTTGAGTGGGCAGATCGCGTTCGACCAGGCTGACCTGCTCGGTCAAGGCGAGCATCTCGGCCTTGGCCTGCAGCAGCTTGTCCTCGAGTTGCAGCATGAACCAGTCGGCGAACGGATCGTCCTGACTGCTGGCCTGCTTGAGCAGATTGGTCACGCTGATGTAGCCGGCCATGCCCATGATCGCGTGCACGCCTTCGCGGGCCGTTCGGCCTTGCCACAATCGAGCAGCGTGATGGGTGTGCAGGGTCAGGGTGATGCTGCTGCGCAGTGAGCCCAGGTTGAGCTGGTAGTGGTCGACCATCGCCGGATCCTCGCCGTCGGAATGACGCAGACGATCAGCGTTCCTGGGTCACCTGGCAGCGATCAATGTGAAGGCGATCCACTCGCTTTGCTTGGTGAGTGGACTTCTCTGGATTGAATGCCACTGACATCACTTCCAGGGAGTTCCAATCACAACACTCCCGCGCACGCGAGCCGCCGAGATCATGATGTGCGACTAATCACCCCGCAGCGAAGCTTCAATTGCTCGAGATAGGTCCTTGCTAGGGGCGACGCGGCACGGCTACCCGATGGTTTTGAACGCTCATAAGCGGGCTCAGGAGGGCGAATGCGCCTAGGAGGCGCAGAGGCGGCGTCGCTGCGTGCGGCCCAGAGGGTGAACTCGCCTTGGCAGGCGCGCTTGATCAGCCCCATCAGGTACGCGATCGGCTTGCGGATGTCGCCGCGGCCACAGCGCACGGCCGCTTCATTGATGACCGCTTGGCGCTGTTCAGGCTCCAGCTGGCGCAGCGCCTGGGCGGCCATACGTTGTTCGGCCGGACTCAGCTGCAGACCCGCTGGCCAGATGGAGCTAGCGCTGGCCGAGGAGGGCGGTACTGTATTTTTTTTGCTTTGTTGTTTTTGTACAGTACAGCCTTCCTCGGGATTCCGAACGGCAGCCGAAACGGGCGCGTTCGCGCCGGGTTCGGAATCGACTTCTGGCGAGATTGCACTCCGAACGCTGTGATTTTCACCCAGTTCGGGATGCTCAGGACCACTGGAAACCTGCAGCGGTAATGCCCTTTGAGTCGTCTGCGCGGCGGGCGTAGCGAGTCTCGCCAGCGCATCAGCTGAAACCTGTGAGTCGGCGTGCAGCTCCTCGATCACGTGCTGGGCGAGATCGCGTACGCCTTTGGTGGCATGGCTAAGGCTCTGGCTGATCAGGGCCAGGTATCCGCCATCCAGTTTGATCGCTTCAGCCGGTGTCAGTGGCTGGTCGTGCAGCACATACACGCAACCGCGCAGGCAGCCGTTTTCGTCGCGATATCGCTCGACCAAGCTGAGCCAACGGGTCGCGCGCAGCACGTTAAACGCCCGGGCGATGGTTTCGCGTGAAGCCTGCACGCCACAGGGGCTGGTCGCCAGGTAGGGCTGCAGGTCCTGATAACGAGGAGTACGCATCTGCCGCTCGGTGATCAACCAGCGCAGCACCAGCCACATATTGCGCTCCAGCGGTGTCAGCCGACGATCCTGGAGCAATCCTTGGGGCAGTGGGTCGTTGTTCCCGCGGTAGACGAAACTAGGCTGTGCCTCGGCCGCCTCGCGCATGGCCTTGGCTTGCTCCGCTTCTGCCAACCTGCGCCTGAGCGTGTCATAGCACTGGCGCACGACATCTTCCCAGTCGACGGTGTAGAACTTCAGCATGGGGTACCTCCGTAGAGCTCGATCTGCTGCCAGATCAGGGTCAGACTGATGTGCTGTTCCTCGGCGAGCATCATCATGGCGTCCAGGGGATCGCTATCAGGGTCTTCTTCACGCAGCTGACGCCAGCGGTTCCAGACGGCGTGCTCCTGGGCCTCGCTAAGCTGAACCGGGCGGCCACGGTGGGTCTCGATCTTCAAGACCCGCCGGCGCAGGGCCGTCTCGGAATGATCGAGGCCGAAGCAGCGATACATGATGTTGGAACTGGCGCCGAGCTTTAGGGCGCGGTTGACCAGTCGCTCGTTGAGCTCATCGCGTTCGGCCTGGGCGATCAGTCGACGCAAGACGGTGGAGTCGACTTTGATTTCGACCCAGGAGATCGTGGAATGCGCCAGGTGAGACAAAGTCGTCGGTGGCAACGACTGCAGCACCTCGATGTCCTCGTCGTCGAGGCCCAAAGCCTTGCAACGCTGCAGACGACCATGGCGCAGCTCATGCAGTACTTGGTTCAACATGGCATGGTTCAGCAGATTGAACGGTGTGCTCATGAGGCACCTCCGGTTGTTAGCGGGTGGGCGACAGCGTGAATTCGATCAGGCGCCGAGAGAGCCGGATAAGCGAAAACAGTTGTCCCAATTGAGGGTCGGGAAGGCGCTCAAGCCCGATGGACAGAGGCGGGCGTTCGCTCAACGGCAGGTCATATGCGCCTATCAGCAACTGGCCAAACAGCGCAGCGGGCAGTTGCTGGCGTTGCTCCCAGTCGACTTCATCTTGCAAACGCAGCAACGCTGCCAGCAGCAGCTGAACACCGGTGCTGTCGGAGGTTGAAGGTCCTGCGTTATCCGCAACCAGCATGAAACCCAAGCCATCGTCTGCTGCGCTGACCATCTGGCGGGCGTTGGCATAGTCCGCAAGCTCGCCGGCCAGATGAGCGCACGCTTGGCGCAGTTGTGTCAGGTTTTCCGGAGCGTGGGGTAGCGGCCACACGGAATCGAGGCAATCCGCCACCCATAGGCGTCCATCACCAGATGCGTCGGCGAGCGAAGGGGCAGGAGAGGACGCGGGTAGCCGCTTCTCCTTGGGAACGTCGCCGGGTATCAGTGCTGACGCGGTTTCGGCCGTTTCAGTTGGGTCGATCGGGCTAACTGGATGTGTCACGGCTTGCTGGGATGGTGATTCAGGTTCCGTCCTGGGATGCCTATGCGGGGCTTCGTCGGAGTGATGAGGACGGGGACGTGAATCCTCTGGCTCAAGTGGTAGGCGTGATGCCCCAGCAGGCCCCTGGATCAGTTCCAGGGCCAACCATCGAGGGGACTGGTTCAAGCGCTTCGCCATGTGGGCGAGCAACTCATCCTGCAACTCAGCGGTATCCAGATCGGCTGTCTCGCTGTCGAACCTGGACAGCACCTCCAGCCACAGCGGGGTGAACTCGAGTGGGGCAGCGGCGCTGCGATTCCAAACCGATTCTGCTCGCCGTCGTAGGCTAATGATCCGCTCGATGGAAGGTTTGCCCAATCCCGCGTACAACGTTTGAGGAACGGCCGGTAGCAAATGCTCCAGCGTGTCGAGCATTCGGCTGATATGCGATTGCGAGACTGGATAGCCGCCGGCTGTTAAGTGCGCGGCCAATTCACGCTGGCTCAGACCATCGCGTTGCTCCAACACCATCTCTCTGAATTTTGCAACGGCGAGTGCGCGCTCGACGAAGGTCAACTGACCGTGCAGGTCGCTTTCAGCCAAATGGCCCAGCAGTACGTCAGCCTCGGACCGCCAAGGCCGAAACAAACAGGTGATGCTGAAAAAGCGCGCTTCGCGGGTTTCTTGCCAAAGCTCCCCGAGAATACTGAGGCGGGTATTGCCCCCATTACGGATGATGAAATGGGCCTCGTTGGGTCTACGGGTGATCGACGGTGGTTGGTCCAAACCGCGATCCCGGATGGACGCCTTTATGTCCTCGAACAAGGGGTTGCGGATGAAGCGCGGGTTATGTTCGTAAGGGCGTAGCTGCTCGAGGGTGACGATGATGGGGGTGTCGCAGGTAGGGTCAGCCAGCGGGATCAGAGAGTCTCTCTGGGGGAAATGAGATTGCTGAAGTTTTTGGGTGATTTCTTCTGACGTTGGGGTCTTCATCACACGGCCTCTGATCAACCACGGCGGGTGAACCGACCGATCGCCTTAACGATGGGGTTGCGGCCGAGAAATGCACCGCGAAGGTGCTCCCGAACGGTCCTCGGCACAAGGCCAATAATGAGCTCGTAGCAATGGGCAGGCACGGATAAGCCGAAAACTGTGTCGGCAGTAAGTGTCAGTTCGGCTACCTGGGTCATGGTCGATTCGAGCACTGTGTGCTAGTCCGTTTCCCAAGGGAAGCCGACTGGGCGTCTGGTATAGAGACACTATTGACGGCGGTTATTTTTTGCCGCCATTCAGGAAACAGCTCCAGCGCCAGCGAGACCATGACCTCGCCCGCGCACTGGCTGCGTGTACTGCAGGCAGGCTTGGTATCGACGCGATGGACCGGTAGGCCCAGCGTGGCTGCATTCAGATAGGCAACACGATCTGGAATGACGGTGGCACACACGCTGACATGCAGATCAGCTTGAAACGTGGTTTTGAGGCTCTGCATGATCAAACGGGTATCACGACGATTGAAGTTGACCTGGTTCAGGAGGAGTTTCACTGACGGCAGTGGTACTCCCAGAAAGCGATAGGGCTCAAGCTCTTCAAACATTCCCAAGGTGCCGCGGCGCAGTTCACGTGCGGCGAGCATTTCGGGTGGCATCGGACAGAGTACGCAGTCGGAAGCGAGGATTGCCATTTCCACGACTACGCTTCGGGCGCCTTGAGTGTCCACGATCAACACATCGTAACTATCCTCAAACGCAGACCGCAGGTTACGCAAACGCAGGCGCCCATCGGCCGCATGCAGCAGCTGCGTGTTCAGGTGGGCACCGGGATCATTAGACACGATAAGGTCTAGGCGTTGGATTACGGTAGCAGTGACGATCTGTTTAGGGTCTGTGAGTTTTTGCGCAATCAGTTCATAGCTTCCGGCATTGCAAGCTACTGCAAGCGGGTAGTAGCTGGAGAGCGTCGGTTGGCTGTCCAGATCCAGCAGCAACACCCGCAGTCCTGAATCGGCAAGCAATCCGCCGAGGTTGGCGGCCACGGTGGTCTTGCCCGCGCCACCCTTGGTTGAGATCAGCGATAGGACTTTCATGGCTCAATGTCCACTGGCCAGGCGGTCTTCAACCCATTGCTCGATTTCCAGAGAATCCCAGCCCACAGCGCGCGTACCAATACGTCGGCATTGGGGAAACTGTCCAGCTTTCATCAGGTTGTAGATATGCGAGCGCTTGAACCCGGTTTTTTGTTCGACCTCATCGCGACGCATGATGTGGCGATCTGCAGGAGCTGAAGCGGTTACCGATTGCATGATGTCACTCCTTAGCGCCGGGTGGCGCGTGGCGGGATGTCACAGTCAGTGAATAACGTGATTGGCGTAGAGTCATTGCCAGGCAATGGCCGCCATTGCCTGGCGATAGACCTAAGTGCTCAGCTGGCTTGGGACAAATGTCGCCGCGCCTCGGCAAATTTCCGATCAAGGGTGCGTTTACTCAGTCCCGGAAAACTGGGGAAGCGACAGAGGATGGCTTCGACAATGGCCGACTGATTTCTATAGATGGATTGCACTCGGCCGTTGAGCGAGCAACCCAAGGCACAATCAAGCAGCGCTCCTATGATCATCAGAAAAACTGCTTTGGATGACTCTGTCGGCAGGTCCTGGTCCTGGGCCCGACCTGATAACACGTCGCACTGCCGCGTCTTCTCCACCAGTTCCCTATTGAGTGATGCAACCTTCTGACGAAGTTCTTCGATCACGCGCTTGGATGATTGCACTTCTGCTTCCTGAGCCAGATGCGCGCCGAGGCTGACGCACTGAGAATGCTCATTCTCCGTCCTGAAAAGGAAGGACGGTTTTTCATCGGGGAAATAGCGAGCTATCCAAATCCGTAGATCCGTATGGCGGATAGTAAAGAAGGCACGCTCCGCGTGGATGCTAGATACGATGGGGTGCCCCAGATATGTCGCCGGCAGTTCGTGACAACTGATTGCGTCGTAAATCCGCTCCGCGTAGGTATGAAGAAAAGGCCATTGTGGAAAAAGCGTGATCAATCTTGCTGAGCTCGTGAGCGCGGTTTGAACAATCTCCGCTTCGTACGGCTCAAGGTCAGACCAAAGAATTGCAGCATCTAGGGGATGGTAAAAATTTCTGAGCGAGACCATGGCTCAGCCTCCTAACATATCGTCCATGAACCGGTGCCTGCGGGATCGTTGCAAAGTTACCGTCAGGACCAGCGCCAGATCAGAAATTCATTCTGGATCCAATTTACGTGACATTGAGTTCTTTTTTTAGTTCGATTTTTGGCGACAAATTACGACGCATTGCATAAAAGACGCTCAATATTTCTTCCTGATATTCAGCCCGCTATAGGTTGCTACGTCACCGAGCCAGGGGAAGGGGCCCACGCGTGTTATCGCCAACATACGGTGCTTATCTGTTCGACAACCGTCGGGCCAATCGCATGAAAGTGCTAGTGCACGACGGACTGGGTATCTGGCTGGCGGCGTGCCGCCTGCATCAAGGCGAGCTCTTCTGGCCGGGTTCGGCACTGCTCACAGATGGAGTTGGGTACCGAACAGCTGCATGCCCTGGTGCTGGGGTTGCCTTGGCAAAGAGTCGGCCCAGGCGGCGCGATTTCAATCATATAACACCTGCCATGACCACCCGGACCACGCATTTGTCCGATCAGCCTATCGTCGGTTTTGGCACGCTCTGACAGAATCGGCGGCATGACTTCGTGTCCCAATCGTGACCAACTAAACCCTGAACGAACTGATGATTCGCGTGCTCATCCTGGGTTACTGCTACGGCATTCGCTCCGAACGCCGGTTGTGCGAAGAGGCTCATTTGAACCTGGCGTATCGCTGGTTTTGTGGTTTGAGCCTCGAAGATGACGTCCCCAATCACTCTACGTTTGCCAAAAAATGCCATGGTCGTTTTCGCGACAGCTCGCTGTTTCGCTGGCTGTTCAACGAGGTGCTGCGTCGCTGCATGGACGCTGGTCTGGTTAAGGGCGAAGGGTTTGCAGTGGACGCCAGTATCATCAAGGCGGATGCCAGTCGCCAGCGAGGGGTACATGGTGATGAGGAGGTCAGCTGGAGTGATCTGTCGTTAAGTACTCGCGCCGTTCGTGAGTATCTTGAAGCGTTTGACGAAGAGGCCTTGGCTGAAGCGCTACCGAAGCGCCTGTCACTGACCGACCCTCTCGCTCGCTGGACAGCCGTGCCAGGAAGCCCTGCGTTTTTCGCTTGCTCGACGAACTACCTGATTGATGTCGAGCATGGCGTGATCTTGGATGTAGAACCGACACCGGCTCATCGAACGGCTGAGGTCGACAGCACCACGACGATGATTGATCGGGTCGAAGAACAGTTCCAAATCAAACCGGATCGCATCATTGGCGACGCTGCTTACGGTACCGCGTCGATGCTGGCTTGGATGGTGGAGGAGAAAGACATCGAGCCGCATGTCCCGGTGTGGGACAAAACAGAGCGCAAGAACGACAGCTTTCCGAGCAGCGATTTCCAATGGAATGAAGAGACGAAAGAGTATCGCTGTCCATCCGGAAACCTAGTGCGCAGCGAGTGGCGCGCCTTCAAGAACAAACGCTCACATGTCACGAAAGCCGACACCATTATCTTCCGATCTCGGCAAGCCAACTGTGCTGCATGCTCAATGAAAGAGCGCTGCTGTCCGAACACTTCATCTAGAAAAAATGCACACACTATCCATGAAGCAGCACGCGATGTTGCCTGGCGCATCGCCACGACGCCTCAATATGTGTGCTCTCGCCATGAACGAAAGAAGATCGAAATGTTGTTCGCCCACTTCAAACGAATTCTGAACCTGGATCGATTGCGACTACGCGGGATGAGCGGTGCGAACGGTGAATTCACGATGGCAGCAGCGGTACAGTATCAGCGGAGGCTGGCCAAACCTACTTCACAAGGGCCGCCGCCCACGGGATAGGTACGCCCTGATTCAGCAAAACCCTCCAATCAATCTACTGACCAAGCTGCAACGATCAACGCAGAACCGGAAAAGCCACGCAACGTGGTGAACAGGTTCTGAAGAGACGATCACTCAACGTCTTCCAGTTTGAAATTCCGACTTATTCAACAGAATCGGCGGTTTACGGTCTCTGATGAAGGGCGCAGCGTCATTCCAGCCTAGCCGCTTCTGCAGGTCGATGTCGGCAACCAAGTTGAATTGGTCGGCATAACGCGTTGCTCGGTCGTTGCTGTGATAACCGCCGCGCAGCAAAGTCGAGGTCTCACCGGTGTAAGCATTGCATCTTCATGAGTCAGGCCCGGGCATACCCGTACTGTTCGCACGGGCGGCTTCTCACAGATCGAGTAAGCACCATTTGATGCGCCTTGGTCTTGGCTCGAGGTACACTAGTGATGGCGTTTATCGAGCGTGAGACACTGACGTAATCAAGGCATGTCCGTCTCTGCAGACATTGGGCGATAGCCCCCAAAAATGGATGCCATTTTCCATTCACCCTGATCTTTGTTGAGGTTGTAGTTGCCATATAGTCGAGCAATAACCTTGCCCGTCTCATCGAGCCTACTGGCCTGAACGTTGACAACCGCCACATCGTCTTCCAGCAGGTGCGCCGAGAAATGGTCGATCATCGACTTGCTCCAGATCGCTTCTTTGGACTTCGCAATCAATAGGATGCAAAAATCCACCAGGGGTTCCCGTTCAGTGAATACCTGCCTCGGATAGCCCTCTGCGCGAATTATGCAAGGAAGTGCCAGAGCCTCTGCAAACACACGGGCATCCCCCTGAGCAAACGGTGCGGCATAGTGCTTGTACCAGAAAGCTTCGATGTCTTTTTGTTGACTGTCCATCTGAGTTGACTCTCGACGACTTCATTTAGGCCACGGGCGCGGCGGACTTGATATTCCGGCCAGGGTTGAGGGAGGCGGTAATCTGACAACGTTGTCAGTACTCGGCCATCCTGCCATCAGCATCACATGATGGTAAGGCTTTGACGGCAATCGCCAGCGCAACGCGCGCCACCCATCTAGACGGTAAGTCCATCCTGTGTGTACGCGCGATGAGTCACTGGGGGGCGACGGTCACTGGTGTGAAGGTCATCGGCACATAGCGTGGCACGGCTTTCGCCTGACTGGTCATGTATTTGACAGGCTTGTCCGGGTGCAAGCGGTAATCCTTGATCACCGCATGGAACTCCTGAAGCGCCGTCATGATTTCAAGTGTCGCCAAGTGCTGGCCGATGCATTGATGCACTCCGCCTCCAAACGAGAGATGAGTCTGGGCATTGGATCGACTGAAGTCGATGACATGAGGATCGGGGAATTGACGAGGATCATGATTTGCGCCGCCAGTGGGCAACAGAATTATGTCACCTTTTTTCATCTCGACACCCGCGAAAGTCGTGTCGCGAGCAACCTCTCGACGTATCTGATGGAACCCGTGATAACGGATCATCTCGGTAGCGGCCTGACGGGTGAGGCTGGGATTATCGATAATCTGCTGACGATGTTCCGGGTTCTGTGCCAAGAACATAAACGCGTAGGTCATCATTGACGTGGTCGATGCCGTGCCCGCAAAGAACAAAAGCGACGCCATGTTGAGGACTTCATCATCCGTCAGCTTGCGGTCACCCAGATCAGCATCCAGCAAAATGCTGATGATGTCGTCGCCCGGCTGTGACTTACGCTGCGCGATCAAGTCCAGGAGAATTTCGTCTATCTCTTCACTGACGCTTTTACGATAGTGTCGCGCTGCGTCCTCGCCCTCTTGCAGCAGGACGTCCGCTGCGCCAAACACCAGTCCGACTGAAAGATCATTAAACTTGCGGAAGTTCGAAGGATCGACGCCGAGCATCCCGCAGTACATGGCTGAAGGCATCGAAATAGCAAAATCATCGACGAACTCACATTCGCCCAATGACGCTATCCGCGCGATCTGTTCCTTTGCAACAGTGCGCACCACCTCTTCAAGTCGTGCCACCATGCGAGGTGCGAAAATCGGCACCATGAGCTTGCGGTAGATGCCATGGTCTGGCTCATTTAGCATCAACGGGATATGAATACGACTGTACGGATTAAGGGGCAGGCCCTGAGCGTGCTGAACGAACAATTCGTGATCACGAAAAGCTGCACGAATATCCTCATAGCGAGTCAGCACCCAGAACCCGCCATGGCGGGAGCTGTAAAAGGCGCGGAGGTCTTCGCGGAAGCCGTCAACAGCACTCGGAGGGAACACTGAGATTTCAGGGCCGTGAATATGGTCGTAATCGACCACCAGCTCCTTCGGGATTTCGTTCAGTCTGCTCATGGTTAATGTCCTGTTTATTATTAGTCAGTGGCGTGTAGCCGTGATCAAAATGAGCGCGTGCGCCCGCGCATCAGCACTGGGATTCAGGGAGTTCGACAACCAATCCATCCAGCGCCTCAGTGATAAACACTTGGCAAGACAGTCGACTGGTATTGCGAACATCCAGGGCTCCCATCAACATGGCCTTCTCTGTCTCATCAGCCTCTGGAACCTCCTCACACCATGAGCCCGTGATGTAACAGTGGCACGTCGCACAGGAGCAAGCGCCTCCGCAATCTCCAAGAATTCCCGGTACAGCGTTGTCCTTGGCCGCATCCATCAGCGACAAACCAACGGCAGCGTTAACAATGAATTGCGTACCGTCTGCTTCGATATAGGTAATTCGTGGCATTGCTCATTTCCCCTCACACAATACTTAGTTTCCGGTGTATTTCAGTTCCCAGATGGCCCCATCGGGAAGATGGAATTCTCCGGTAGAGTAACTTTTGCCCCAGTGGGTGATAATCAAGCGATCGCCCTGAAACAGAACATCATTTCGCCCGCTTCTCAACTGAGTGACAAGGGGTTTCAATGTACCGTCTGTGTCCTCGTACAAAATGGCACCGTCATGGGGGAGAGCGGTGTGGTCATACATCGACTGAGACTGATTGATAGAGCCATGGTCGGTGAACAATAACTTTCTGCTCAACGGACCGAAGGTATCAGTGGCGCGGGCAGGAAACGCGAGCATTCTGTTTCCGACGGCGATAGGTTCATCACTTAGTTTCCCGTTTTCTACCACATGGAACGCACATTCTTGGCCGATTTTGCGTCCGACGTTATTGTCACCGATGATGAACGTCCCACTTGGAATCCCGCCCACGATCAATCTCCCTTTATGCTCTGGAAAACAATCGTCGGACCCGAAGCACAGGGCTCTCGGTAACAACGCAGGTCCCCTGATGCCGTCCATGATTGCGAGCGTCGTGGTTTCTCCGCGGCCGTTGACGGCATAGATGGAATTATTACGAAGGGCGGTGAAGTAATAACTTCCTTCGTACGGCGATCCTGTAGGTCCAAAGCCACCAGGGATCAGGGCGGCAGGAATGCCGTTGCCAATGGCGCTTTCATTTCTAGGGATTGTCGCAAACAGAACGAGGTCTTGGCTTTTGCGGTCCCAAATATGGATGACGTGATCCATATGCGCGCCACGCCGCCCAGGCTGGACCTGGCTGAGGATGAGCGCATGTCCGGCCCATCGCCCGAAGGACGCAGGTGCTATGCGTGGGAACATTGGCATGCCAAGGTGAGTCCTTCCCCAAGGCACCGCGGGCTCAAGTCGATCATCAGGGCGAAGCCACCACAGAGCGCCATGGCCCAGGTCAGGGTCGAATTCCGCCTGCGAGGGTTGTCCTCCCACATCACAAATAGGAATACTCCCGTCTTCCTCGATCCAGTTACCTACATGGGGATCGAACAGCACATCATTCGTCGGTACCACAATCCGGAATGTGTACCCAGGCACATGCACCTTAGGGGTCATTTCGAGTGCTTCACCTTCGCTCCAATCTCGCATTGGCAACCTCTGGCAGTCTGAACGCTATCGACCATTTGAGAGATCTCAATTAAGAAATCTTCAATGAATAAATGGGATTAATGACGATTGTTCGTTTTTATTTGTGAATAGAGATACCTCTAAAGCTAACCCATTCGCAAAATACCGTCAAGCGCTTCAGCTGAGGGGGCTCTGAGCGCGTTATGGTAGTGGGAAAGCAGGGCATAATCGTCAGCGATTAGAGCCGGATGATTTCCAGCGCTGTCTTTAAACCAGCGGTCTTTTGTCTGCGGTGAACACACACTCACATACGATCGCTGCGACTTACCAGGTCATATATTGAAGAAGGAGAATCCCATAGCCCCACACCGACCTGGTGAAGAGCTACAAGAAACGCACAGGCGATGCGAAAAACAATGGCAATGCGTTCGAACACGAAGGCTATCTCGATTACGGCCTCAGAGGGGATAGCTTGAAAGCTGCCAACAGCTCAACCACCTGCGCTGCTGTGAAATCCTTAGGTTGCAATAGGCGTAGGAAAAAAGGTGAACCAGCGCTCCTTGAATTGCCATCGCCCTGTGTTGCACACATAAACGTCTTTGTAGTAGCCGCAAAGCGGACCGTATGGGCTCCAGGGTGCATACATGGAGCATGTTCCTCTCGCCTCATCGTCTAGCAGGTCTATGATGTGGTTGACTACTAAAGGCACGCGGTCGCCCGGCGTGATGTCGTTCACCAGCATGTTCCGCAACGCCTCACCTGTCAGTCTCTTTTCAGGGGCGCCGAACGTGCCGTCCGGTGTGAAAAGATCCATGAGTGCGTCGATATCACCTGACGTCACGTGCTGAGCGTAGCGTGCAGTGAGCTCCATGATTTCGTTACGACTTTCGAGTGCGCGGATTCGTGCCTCTAGGCTCATATTCATCTCCTGGGGAAAGGGTTACCAGCTGGCGCGTGGCTCGAGATATTCAATCCCGCCCAGAGCGCTTCGTGCTGTCAGTCCACAATCTACCGCAAGTAACTGACCTGTGATTCCTGCAGCCTGCGTCGAAAGAAAGAAGCGAATAGCATTCGCGACATCAGCACTGGCAGTGGGGCGTTTGAGTGGTGCCCATTCACGTTGGCGCTCGTCTATCGCTCCTTTCGAGATGAGTTCGGCGCGTGCTGTCTTCGTTGCGCCAGGTGCAATGACATTCGCGCGAATGCCATAGCGCCCCAGCTCGACTGCCATGCTGCGAGTCATCGATATGACCGCTGCTTTTGCAGCACCATATGATGCATGGAGCGGAGCAGACGGTAAGGCGCTGATAGATGAGACGTTGACAATTGCACCACCCTCGCCGTGCTCTTTCATATGAAGAGAAACGTCCCGGCAGAGAGTAAATACGTAGTCGAAATTGAGGGCCATAACGTCACGAAATACGTTATCCGGGATGCCCTCGAAAGGCCCCCACTGTTTAGCCTGCATACCGCCCGCGATATTGGCCAGGTAATGGATGGGCCCCTCAGTCAACTCTATTGCGGTGGGCACTATCCGCGCGACAGCCAAAGGATCACACAGATCTGCCAGGATTCCATGAAACTGACGGCCCAAGCCCTCTACCAGCGCCTTGCTTTCGTCGAGCAAATCCTGCTTAAAGTCCACACCTACGATGTTTGCACCCGCCTGCGCTAGCGCAAAAGTAGTAGCGGTGCCAATGCCGCCACCGCCCGATCCGCAAATGAGAACTGTGCGGCCCTTGAACTCATCGAATATCGTCATATCGAAACTCCTTAGTGTTGTTATTGATCAGAGATATCAAGCTTCACGTGCTCTTGCTTCGTAAGCGGCTTGAGCGTGACGACATCTCACCCGGCTGCTACTCATTTGGGTGTGGTCAGAGGATTCGAGACCCTTGCTGGCCAGCCGATTGCCTTGGGGGGTTGCCGTCACAGTCGCTCTTAGTCAGTCGGATTCTGAGTAAAAATTTACCGAGATTCAACCGCTTTTGGCTAATTGATATAATTCTATTGGCGCTAGCATCAGATTTTCCCGTGAGTCATCCAGTTGTCTTAACAAGGTCAGGAATTCCGCTCAACGCCCAAAGCCGTGCACTGTCGCGTAGCTGGGGTTAGTCAACTCGAAAAAGCGAAAGCTTCTCCAATACACCAATGAAGGCAATTTCAAAATTTTTCATGGTTGAATTTCCATGGCTCTCGCCTTCAGGGTGGTGCGCAGTCGAGGAATGGCAGTTGCCAGGCTGCCGCCGCGGGAGTCGACGGTTGGGGCACTGCTTTTTTAAAAAGAGATATCTTTATGTGCCGCCAAGGCAGAGTGCTCCTTGCGCGGCGCTGAATTGCGCAGCGCTTAAATTGGCGGGAGGGCTTGGAGTGGACGCCGTAGGGTAGCGAGCACCAGTAGCGTATTCAGCGTTGCCGCCTCTCAAGTCAGCCTTCACATACCGCTGTTGCGCCATACATATATCTTTATTCGTAATCCTCTCATTGGAACAGAGCACTGTAAAGCCACCTTTCTGGTAGGTTTTACAGGTGTTTAAAAACGTCTAAGCCCATGTAATAAGAGGGTTTATTGTGTTTTTAGGCGAAAAATCACATTTCTGGCTCGGGATGGGGTATCGAAAATATGCTTGCCTGCATTCGGTCAAAGAGATATCTTTATTCGTAGAGATGCATCCGACTCCCTCAAGGTCAGCTTTTTGGGGGGGGGCGCGGTGAGCGGAGCTCTAAGGTGGCAGGCGAGGAAGGTGAAAATGAAAACAGGTGGCAGGTGGTTCGACGACGGGGTGTGCAGCCTCGGTCCAGCAGCAATCCGAAATAGCAGTGCCGCTCGTATTTGGTTTACTTGGCATGTATCAAGATGAATGAGTCTTTTCGACCAGCGCTAAATCAGGGCTGTGCCTATTGGCCTAAGAGTCCACATCAAGATATGTGGTATGGGTTGTCCTCATATCTTAGTGTGAGAAAACTCCACTGAATATTCATTTGTAGCAGCGCGCTTGCTGTGGTTGGCAGTTTGCAGGGGAAAAATTAGCTGTAAATGTCGATCTAGTACCATTTATTGATTTCGAAACTGGATAAATATAAAAATAAGACAAAGGAAATTAAAGTGGATGAACAATAAAAATTTGATCGCTGCGTTCAACGCCAAGACTTCAAGTAAATTGGCTCTCGGTTGGAACATGCGCTATAGCCTACTTGTGGCGTCCATTACCACTGTCGGGCTTGCCGGGCCTGTACAGGCTTTCCCTGTCGATACAGGAAATCCTGATCTAGATATCCGATGGGATAACTCTCTTCGCTACACTCTTGGTGTCAGGGCTGAGGGTCGTGACAGTAAAATCTCCCATACGCCGAGTGCCGATGAAGGCGACGCGAAGTTCGACAAGGGAGACGTGATCGCAAATCGCGTGGACCTCCTTTCCGAATTTGACTTCGTCTACAAACGACGGCACGGCTTCAGACTGTCCGGTGATGCCTGGTATAACCAGGCTTACGCCGACACCAAGGTGGTGGGTGCAGACGGAAATGCATCCAGCTACGACAACGGTCATTATTCATCGTATACCAAGCGCTATTATCGCGGGCCTTCTGGTGAATTACTGGATGCCTTCGCCTTTACGGGATTTGACCTCGGAACGGTGCCGGTCAACATCAAAGCGGGTCGACATGTCGTGGTCTGGGGGGAGGGGCTACTGATTGGCGCGCATGCCATTTCCTATAGGCAAGCACCGTCAGATGGTCGCAAGGGAGCCGAAAACCCCGGGGCAGAAACGAAAGAACTTTTTCTTCCGGTAGGGCAGGTTTCGTTTCAGAGCTCGCTGTCCGATACGTTGTCCTTGGGTGGCCAATATTACTTCGATTGGGAGCCCGACCGGCTGCCCGAAGGCGGCACCTACCTGGGCTCGACCGATTACCTCTGGGAGGGGCCCGATCAGTGGGTTGGCAGCCCTGGCGGAACGACCCGTCGTAATGGCGGCAGTGTCGATCCGCATGGGCAAGACGAATGGGGCCTCAATATGCGCTGGAGTCCGAAGTTGCTCAATGGCGCCACGATCGGTGCGTACTACCGCCAATTCGATGAGCGCCAGCCCTGGATTCAAATCCGTGCGAACGATTACCGCTTGATGTATGCGGAAGACACAAGGCTGTATGGCCTGAGTTACAACCAGTTTGTCGGGGACTCTAACTTCGGCTTCGAGGTTTCCTATCGAGAAAACGCTGCGCTGATCGGCTCTGCAAACTCGGCAGGTGAAGGCCCCAGGGGTGACACGCTGCACGCCATCGCCAATGCTTCGTTTGCATTTCCCAACCTGGCACATACCGATAACGCCTTGCTTTCATTTGAGGTTGCTTACAGCAAGTTGGAACAGGTCACCGACAACCCTGAACTTTTCCGTGGCAAGGGCTATGGAGGCTGCCCCGTCGGCAGCGGTAAATGGCAGGGTTGTGCCACTGACGAGGTCTGGTTGGCATCTACCCGTTTCACACCCCAGTGGTACGGCGTCTGGGATGGGTCAGTTGATGTGTCAATTCCCATGGCAATTACTGAAGGGCTCAAAGGCAACGGTGCCACTATGAGCGGCGGCAATCAGGGGACGACCAGTTACTCAATCGGGGTGGAGGGTGTGTTCTTGAAGCAATACATCGCATCCCTTGCTTACACGGGTTCATACGCTCATTACCAAAATAACGAAAACGTCGTGACCGGTGGTAATGGAGCGTGGGCATTGAACGACCGTGACCGAATAACGTTAACCCTTAAAACTACATTCTAAGAATTCCCAGCAGATTTTGAGGAGTAGTAAGATGCTCAATAGAGACTCAGTCGCCCTCGCGTTTGTAGTGTTGCTTGGCATTGGGCCAGTCAACGCTGCGGTAAGCCCTGAAAAAGCAAAAGAACTAGGTAATACGCTGACTCCGTTCGGGGCCATCGCTGCCGGTAACAAAGAAGGCACGATTCCGGCCTACGATGCAAATGCCTTTAACGGCGTGCGTGTTACAAACGGGGAGCTTGGCAAGCCAACAACCTTGACCAGTCCGTTCAAGGATGAACGTCCGATTTTGCGTATTGACGCAAAGAATATGCAGCAGTACGAGGACAAGTTGAGCGAAGGACAGCGGCAATTGCTAACCACGCGCGCTGGCTATTTTTTAAATGTATATCCAACACATCGAACTGCCAGCTACCCTGACGAAATACTTCATAAGACCGTAGCCAATGCAACGACGTGTAAAACCTTGCAGGAGGGTGACGCGCTTGATCAAAGTTGCCGCGGTGGATTGCCGTTCCCTGTGCCCACAACGGGCAAAGAAGTCATGTGGAACAAGATTGCAACCTGGATGGGGCCTGCGCTGTCGTTCGACAGCTACAACTTTACGATGACCCCCTCAGGTAGAGCGATACTCGGTTCGATGGTCTGGCAATACCGTGACTTTGTTTATTACGCAAAGGAAACGGCGAATCCGGGCGCAATGATTACTGTGATCGGTGATGTGAAAGAGCCTAAACGAAACGCTGGAGCTCGTAACTTGCTCCAGGAGTATTTGAATTCCGAGACGAGTGGAGCGGCACGCGGAGTGTGGGTCTACACGCCTGGTCAGCGACGTGTCCGACGCGAACCCAACTCTGGCTATGACACCCCAAACTCGACTTCCGGCGGATTGTTTCTCGACGATGAGATTTACCTCTTCTCCGGAAAGATGGACCGCTGGGATATGAAGCTGGTGGGGAAAAAGGAGATGTATATCCCCTATAACGGTTTCGGTCTTCTCGGCGAACGTTGCAATACGGATGAGTTGCTGAAACCGGACACCGTTAATCCTGAGTGCGAGCGCTGGGAACTGCATCGTGTGTGGGTAGTGGAGGCAACGCTCAAGCCTGGCGCGCGACACGTTCACAGTAAACGCATCTACTACTTTGACGAAGACTCTTACTTGAGTGGTTTCTATGAGGCTTGGGATCAGGCAGGCAAGATCACTCGCGCCGCGTACGCATCATCGTTCCCCGTCCCCGAAAACAAACTGAGTGTTCAGTCGCCGCTTGCCTACTATGACTTCAACAAGCCTGGATACTCAGTCACCAGTTATATCGGTAACAAAGCTGGACTGACTCTGTACAGCAGTGATCAGAAGATGCCAGAGCGGGAATTGAGTCCAGATGCACTCCAAGGGTCCGGTATTCGCTAATCATGCAACCAGGTTGCGGGCATTCCCCGCAACCTGATGAATCTGGGATGCAGAACATGACACGTTCAGATTTTCGATCGAGAATCAGAAATGGAATTCTTTCGGTCTTTTTTTTACCCATGTTGGGCGCCCCCGATGCTTACTGCACAACGGAAGTACACGAAAACGCATATCGTGATCCGTTGAACGTTCCCGCCGTGCTTAGCGCCCGGGCGATGAAAACGCCTCTGCTGGACGTCACGATTGCAGGTAAACGGTTAGTTGCAGTAGGGCAGCAAGGTCGGATTGTTGTTTCTGATGACAAGGGTGTTACGTGGCGACAAGTTGCGGTGCCCGTCAGCACCGATCTGACAGCCGTTACTTTCGCCACTGGTCAAGACGGTTGGGCTGTTGGCCATGACGGCGTGATCCTCCATACCAAGGACGGTGGCCTGACGTGGGAAAAACAGTTGGATGGCTGGCAGGCTAGCCGTCTCATAGAGGACTTTTATCAAGCGCATGCAAGCGATGATGAGTCGGTTCAGGCGGCAATCAAAGAGTCTAAAGGTATTGCAAGTACCGCTCCCAGCATGTCGTTTCTTGATGTTTGGTTCAAGAACCGTCAAGAGGGGTTTGTGGTCGGTGCGTTTAACTTGATTCTCAAAACCAATGACGGCGGCGTTACCTGGGAGCCTTGGTACCATCGAACCGATAATCCGGACTATTACCATTTGAGCGCCATCACAGGGATAGGCGACGAAGTCTATATCGCGGGCGAACGCGGTCTCGTCATGAAACTCGATCCTGCGCAGCAAAAATTTGTGGCGATGTCAGTCCCTTATAAAGGCAGCTTCTTTGGCGTAACGATGAGTAGGGCGGTTGTTGTCGTGTATGGATTGCGGGGCACAGCTTTTGTCAGTCATGACCACGGTGCCAGCTGGCAACCGTCCGAGACAGGTGTGCAGCAAGCGCTCACAGGCGGTGTCGTCACGGACAAAGGTGAAGTGGTACTGACCAGTCTTCGCGGCGATCTACTTCGCAGTGATGATCAGGGAGCAACATTTTCATCGGTTAACACTGGCCGATATCGCACACTGTATGGAATCGTTGTGACGGGTGAGAGTCTGGTTCTTACGGGCCAGGACGGCGTTCAGGTAGACGTGGTTAAACCAAAATAATAGGTCCCAACCGTGAACAATAAATCAGATTATGCGGCCCAGGGCATGCCGGTCGTCTTCCGACTCGAGGACTTCAATCCGAGTTCTGGCAGCCTCCTCGAACGGCTGGTTTTCAACTATCGACTTTTGTTTTTGGTCGGTTGCCTCCTGATTAGCGGCCTGTTTGCTTATCACTCCACGCAACTTCATCTGAATGCAAGTTTCCAAAAAGTCATTCCTGAAGCCCACCCCTACATTAAAAATTACTTGAAATACAAGAACGATCTTCCCCAGCTCGGAAACATCGTTCGAATCGTTGTGGAGAACACGAGCGGGGATATCTTCGATCCGACCTACCTTGAGGCCCTGCGTAAGATCAACGATGCTGTCTATCTGATCCCCGGTGTGGACAGGGGCTGGATCAAGTCGCTGTGGATGGCAGGTGTTCGCTATACAGAGGTGACGGAGGAAGGCTACAACGCGGGGGCGGTCATGCCAGCGACCTATGACGGGTCGCCTGCGAGCATCACTGAGTTGCGCAACAATATCAACAAGGCCAATTTGGCCGGCAGCCTGGTGGCGAACAATTTCCAGTCCAGCATGATCGTGGTGCCGCTTCTGGAAGTTGACCCACGCACAGGTCAGCCACTTGATTATCGTCAATTTTCTAGTGAGTTGGAGCGGCAGGTTCGCGCTCAGGAAAACGATAAGATAAAAGTCCACATCATTGGCTTCGCCAAGCTGACTGGGGATTTGATCGACGGGGTTTCCGAGGTCATGAACTACTTTGCCTTTTCGGCCCTCGTCGCAGCATTGCTGATCTTCTTGTACAACCGTTGCATTCGCAGCACGCTGGCGGCAATGACGTGCTCATTGCTTGCGGTGACCTGGCAATTGGGGTTGATCAGCCTGCTGGGGTACGAGTTAGACCCTTACTCCGTTTTGGTACCGTTTTTGGTATTTGCCATTGGCGTCAGTCATGCGGCCCAGAAGATGAACGGCATCATGCAAGACATTGGCCGGGGCACTCACAAATACGTTGCCGCACGCTATACGTTTAGGCGCTTGTTTGTGGCGGGACTCACCGCGCTGCTAGCCGACGCGGTGGGTTTTGCAGTTTTGATCACTATCGATATCCCGGTGATCAAAGACTTGGCAGTCACGTCCAGTGTCGGCGTGGGTGTGTTGATCTTCACTAATTTGCTTCTACTGCCTGTATTACTGTCCTACATCGGTGTGAGCCCGGCAGCCGCTAAACGCAGCCTGGCTTCTAGCAACAACACCGGAACAGGGATGTCCCGGATCGGCGAGTTGCTGGAGCATTTCACTGGACGGCGCTGGGCCTTGCGCGCGCTCCTGGTCGCAGCGGCCCTGGGTGTCGTTGGCGTACTCGGAAGCTTACATCTCCAGATCGGTGACTTGGAAGCAGGCGCGCCTGAGCTACGCCCCAACTCTCGCTACAACCTGGATAACGCATACATTGCCAAGAACTATGGACTGTCGAGCGATCAGTTTGCAGTCATCGTCAAGACCGATGCGGATGGGTGCTCCCTTTATGAGAATCTTGTCGAGATGGATCGGCTTGAATCGGAGTTGAAGAGCGTTCCCGGCGTGCAGGCTGTAAGTTCATTATCAAGTAGTGTGCGCATGGGGATGAGCGGAGACTTCGAAGGCAACCCCAAGTGGCAGACCATTCTGCGTGACCCGGCAATTACATCACCGACGTCTTTTAAATTAACGAGTACTCAGCCGGGCCTCAGCAACCAGGACTGCTCTATCACTCCACTGATTGCCTACCTCAGTGATCACCGGGCCGATACGGTGAATCGCGTGTTGACGGTAGTGGAGCAGTTCGCTGCCTCGCATGATCGTAAAGGTCTGGAATTTCTGCCTGTCGCAGGGTCAGCGGGAATAGAGGCAGTCACCAATATTGTAGTGCGTCAATCATGGTGGGAAATGCAGCTGCTGGTGTATGCAGCGGTGATGCTGTTGGCTTACATCACCTTCCGTAGCGGTCGTGCAGTGATTGTCGCAGTAGTTCCTCTCGTGCTGACTACCTTTCTTGTTGAGGCCCTGATGGTCGCGTTGGGGATGGGCGTCAAAGTGGCCACGCTTCCTGTTATTGCACTCGGGGTGGGTATAGGCATCGATTACGCATTGTACCTGTTGAGTGTTCAGCTGACGGCTCAACGTGCGGGACACTCGCTAAAAGAGGCGTATCACATCGCCCTTCGCTTTACCGGCAAGGTCGTTGCGCTGGTGGGCGTCACCCTGGCGGCGGGCGTTGTTATCTGGGCTTGGTCACCCATCAAGTTTCAGGCTGACATGGGAATACTGCTGACCTTCATGTTTGTGTGGAACATGTTAGGCGCGTTAATCCTGATACCTGCGCTCTCTCATTTCCTGTTGAGCGATGTATCCCCCAAGCCGGACTTTCTCACCGCAGTGCAGCCAGAAAAATCACATCACGGTGAAGTAAACCGCGAAAAAAGCAGCCTGCTGGTTAAATACTGAGGGCTCGGAAGAAGATGCGCATTCCCCAAAGATCTTTGAAGTTGATTTTGCTGGCGATTGCAGTGGCCGAACTAACCAGTGCCTTCGAGTCGAGCATGATCTATTCTGCGCTCGCAACGCTCTATCGGCTCTACGGTGATCCGGCAACAGTCGGTTGGCTGGTCACTGGCTTTCTGCTTGTGTCGGCGGGCGCCGCGGCGGTATGTGGCCGGCTGGGGGACCTTTTCGGTCGCAAACGCCTGCTGATCATCGTTTTAGCTGCGGCGATAATAGGGTCGTTGATCAGCGCGTTGTCCACGGACTTGATATGGGTGATATTCGGGCGGTGCATCCAGGGATTAACGGCCGCAATCCTGCCGCTGGGTTATGGCATCATCCGCGAAGCGGCGCCCTCGGAAAAAATGCCTCTGTACGTAGGTTTGGTGTCTGGAACCTACTTGGTAGGCGCAGCAGTCGGCTATCTCTTTGGCGGCGTCATTGTTGATTATTTCCACTGGAAGGTTCTGTTCTACTGCAGCAGCGGGCTGGCAGTAGTGGCGCTCCTCCTCGTGACACTGTTTCTTCCCCCGGCTGCGGCTTCGTTGCAACAGCCCTCAGACGACCATGACATTCTTGGTGGCGTTCTGTTTGTGCCCGCCGTAGGCGGTATCATGCTCGCCATTACCAAAGGGCCAGTGTGGGGCTGGCTTGACTCTCGACTGCTTGGACTGCTGAGCTTAAGCTTGATCCTGTTCGTATTTTGGGTTTTGCGCGAAGCACGGCATCATAATCCGTTGATCGATGTGAAGTTGTTCAAGAACCGGCAGATCGCGCTCGCGAACATGGCCCTTGGCGTCATCGCATTCGGAGCGATGCCCTTGCATATGATTGTTCTACCTTTGATGCAGCAGCCCACTTCAACCGCCATTGGGCTTGGCGTAAGCGCCTCAGTGGCGGGCTCGCTGAAGTCATTAGCGAACCTGATAGGGTCTTGTGGCGGCCCCACGAGTGGTTACATTGCCAGCCGGCACGGCGCGCGGAACTCCTTGATCGTTGGTGCAATCCTTACATTGGTTCCTGTTACTGCGTTGGCGTTCTGCCACTCTTCAATTGGGTTGGTGGCAGCGCTCGTCTGTGCGGCTGTCGTGGGAATGTCGATCATTTTCTCGGCCGTGCCAAACCTAATCTTGGAGGTTGCTCCGCGTGATAGGTCCAGTGAAGCGACAGGTCTAAGCATTGTAACTCGGTCGATTATGCTTGCTATTGGGTCTCAAGCTATTGCCAGTATTTTAGCGTCGCACACTGTCATCGACCCAGTCAGTGCAAGTAAATTTCCGTCGGCAACGGCGTACTCCATGGCGTTTGGCCTGGTCGTGATTGCCACCGGCTGTTGCTTGATTACGGCACTTGCATTGCCGGCTACTAAAAACCAGCGGGACGATGCAAACAAGGTACGCGCTGTCTAGCATTGACGATCAGGCTGTAAGGCCATTGATCACAACGGGTAATGTCCTTAGTGAGTGGCTACAGAGTGATGAGCGTCCGGCCAAGCCACAGCCAAGTGGAGAACCTGATGCGGCCATGGTCGCTTGGCCGCTCACACTGGTTGTTCGTTGGGGCGCTGCACATTGGCAAGAGGGCTGCAGCGATAATGAGTTTGATCCAGTTTGCGCGGCTGAATAACCATGATCCGTACGCGTAACTGAAGGATGTTTTCGCGCGCCTGCCAACGCACCGGGCGAGTTAGGTTTCAGAGTTGCTACTGCATATATGGACGCCAAGATAGTCAACCAATCCAGTTCGCTAAGGAGCCGCTGCAAAATAGGCAACCGTCCCTACCCTTGATACAACGCCCATTCCAGCCAGCCCCCGCTCCGTAAGCCTTGTTACGCACGTGAGGAAATCCTTCTCCGAACTCGAATACACCGGCAAGATAAAGCAGCAGACTCGTCGCGATCGTTTCTTGGCTGACCTTGAACAACAGCTGCGCTGGGTGCAACTGGAGGCGCAAGTGGTTCCGTTCTATAGCCACACTGGGGATTCCACGCCATCCGGGCAACAGTTCCCCGTCAACGGCTTGTTTTCGGACACTGCACCTCCTTCAGAACAGAACTGTTTGCGCCAGTTGGGCAAAGACAATTCGCTGACCCCTTCGCACCTGGAAACCTCGCCCATTGTCAGGTTCAGCGGGAGGAAGCAGCATCTTGAGTAATGCGGCTCTACGTTCAGGTGAATAGTACGGGACCACCGTTCTCTTTCCGCCCCCAATATGCTTTTTTAGGAAAAACCGGAGAGGCGACAACTATTCTGACACCGGAGGGCCGTGGTGCCCGCGTGGCTTGCAGCGGCGAGGACTCCAGGGCGCAATACGCCCAGGAACTCACCAAGTGATTCGACACCAACTACCACTAGCTCGTACCTGAGTTCAGAGCCGAACAGCGTTCCTGCTGAGCTGGGACCAGTTGTTCAATGAAGTTGATGAAGCCATTGAGCTGGGTCAAAAGGTCAAGCCCGTGCTGATCGGCCCGCTGACGTTCCTGTGGCTGGGTAAAGCCATCGGCGATGAATTCAACAATCTGAACCTGCTTGAACGCCTGCTGCCAGTCTATGGCGAAATCCTCAGTCGCTTCTCGTGAAAGGCGTAGAGTGGTTCTATTGATCAGCCGATTCTCACCCTGGACTTCCCGCAGAAATGGAAAAGCGCCTTCGAGCGCGCTTACCACAACTTGCAGTACTCGCCACTGAAGAAGTTGGTCGCCAGCAGGTCTATGAACAGGGCATTGATGGCGAGCTTGCCGTACTGGCGCTATCGACGTGGGGCATGCCAAGTGGCGTAAGCAGTACGCTTGCCATCATCGGCCCACCCGAAACCACGCGAACGCGCTATCGTCCGACTGATGCCCTACTGAAGTTTCTGGAAAGTCTCTGAAATTATGCAAAGTCGGCAGTGGTGGGCAACCAAGCGCGCTGCCACCGCCGCCGCAAACCCGACATAATTTCCGACCAATCATCCGAAGAAAAACCTGCTTGGGCAAGAGCGCTAAAATTAATTGGGGGATATCTTCCATTCGTCCTGCATTAAGGAGTTCTACGATGAAAATCGTACCTTCGTTGGCGCTGATGGCTTCATTTGTATCGATATCAGGTTGCTCTACAGCGCCTGAGAATCAATTTCTCGATGTCCCTATGGTCGCAACCCACTACAACACAGGGAGACTTGCCAGTGCCATCTTGGCGCCGAAAGGCAATGAGACGAGCATTTGGATCTACGTCAGAGGTGTGCCGAATAACACGGCAATTCCAGCTCATCTTTACACCCACCTCTACTCAGGTACATGCGGAAATCTAAGTGAAAGCCCAGCCTATTCGATGAATAACACCGTATATGAAGACTTGCTGGAACCCACCATTAAACTCTCGAAAATTGCTCCGCTGCCCCTCGATAGCTTACGTACTGGCCGCTACGCATTAGTAGTGCGTGCGAGTCCGGCAGACGGCAATAACGACCTGTTCTGCGGTAATATTCTCTAATTCCTAGAACGACTTAATGCCCGCACGGAGGGCGGGCGTTAACCAAACACCTTGCCGTTAAATGTTTTCCACAAGCTATGATTTACAGATAAAACGGCTCAAACAAGCCCAGTCCATTGAAAGCTGTGGCATTTTCCAAACCGTTACTTCAGAGTAGCCAAGGCAACTTCGTAGTTTGGCTCGTCAGCGATTTCTTTGACCAGCGTAGCGCAACACCATCGCTCTACGATTACGTCCTCATTGGGGGTTCAAAGGGGGAATCCTCGAGCACCTTCTAGAGAGCGAATAATGTGAAGGAATGGCATGAGTGATCATTCGTAGGAGAAGAAGCCACGCCCACTTTTACGACCGAGATATCCTGCAGCAACCATTTCCTTGAGGAGCTGTGCTGGGCGATATTTAGGGTCATCGAAGCCTTCGTGCAGGCTTTTCAGCGCCGCCAGAAAAGTATCCAGACCTATCAAGTCGGCCAGCGCCAGCGGGCCAATGGGATGATTACAGCCCAATTGCATCCCAATATCAATATCTCTGGCACTGGCGAGATTTTCCTGCAACACGAATATTGCTTCGTTGATCATGGGGCAAAGAATTCGATTAACCACGAAACCAGGACGATTGCGCGCGGCCACGGCGATCTTGCCGATCTGGTCGGACAGTGCAAGCGCTGCCGTGTAGGTGGCCTCACAAGTCTGCAAGCCGCGTATGACTTCAAGCAGGCCCATCATCGGTACCGGGTTGAAGAAGTGCAAGCCGATGACGTGGCCGGGACGACTGACCACTGCCGCTAGTTCGGTGATAGACAAAGATGAGGTGTTGGTGGCGATAATGCAGTCGCGGCCTGTCAGTTTATCGATTTCCTTGAGAATGCGTTTTTTCAGCTCGAGATCTTCGGTAGCTGCTTCGATCACCAAATCGGCCTGGCCCAACACACCATAGTCGGTAGTCAACGTGATACGCCCAAGTGCGGCTTGCCTATCGGCGGGCGAGATGGCCTCTTTGCGTACCTGACGCTCTAAATTGGATGTCAGGGCGGCGAAGCCTTTTTCCAGTGCCTCGTCAGAAATGTCGATCAATACCACGTTGATGCCTACCAATGCGCAGACTTGGGCAATACCGTTGCCCATGATCCCAGCACCGATCACCGCGATGTGTTGGATACTCATGCAAGACTCCTCAGACCCGTTTGAAAAAGACAGCGATACCCTGACCACCACCGATGCACTTGGTCGCCAGTGCATAGCGTCCACCCGTGCGGTGCAACTTGCGCCAGTACAACGCTAGGTCGTTAAACCCAGTAAGTCACTATGGCCAGATTGAAGAAGCTAGTACCGATTGAAACGCTGTGAGCTAATGAGATACCTCAATAGATATATTACACCCAGGCGCTCCCGTATTGCCATGGGGTCAACGCACCGAGTGCTGGAGATAAAGTAATTGGCAACCCTTAAGGTAGAGGGTGCCGTCAGCTACAGAGTGGCCGGCATGGGGTAGTTCCGTTCGTGGCGACTATCGTTGCGCTACAAGATGATTATCTCGAAATCGTCGATATGGCGCCTCTGAAAGGGTGTTGAGGGCAACAAGGGAGGTGCGTCCGCACGTTACCAATGCACAAGCACTACGCTAATATCCATTGCAAGGTTCACAGCAAGCTGAGTGCTCTTGCGGGGATTCCGCAAACATACTCAGTCTTGCTGTGAGGCAGCACCACCGGCAATTCAGATACTTGAATACTTCTGAGTTCCTTTTAAATGAAGGAGGGCGTGTAGTGGAGATGTGTTCGGCTTCAGCGTCGCGAGATTAGGCATGTGCGGTGCGCGCGGTACAAATCGAGATCAGGAGAAGGGAAACCGGCATCGATTCCTGTCTGTGCGTGGCAGATAAGATCGATGCCGGGCAAGGAGCACTTAGCAATATCTGCTGAGCGCACTGCTTTGCAGAGGCGAGCAACTGCTCACCCCCAATGAACTCGTAGAAGAGGGAAGAGTGGGCGTGCCTTCTGTGTTAGGCGCCGGTAAAGGCCGGTGAACGTTTGTTGAAAAATGCGTCAATGCCTTCGTCGAAATCGTGCGTTTGAGCGCAGGCGCAAAAGCTGTCCAGCTCAGCGCTCAGTTGCTCTGGCAGTGATCGGTGACTCGCGTCTCGGATCAGTTTTTTCGTTTGAGCCAGTGCGAAAGAGGGCGCGTCAACAAGTCTGCCTGTCAAGGCAACGCAGGCGGCGGATAGCGTTTCGGCACTGTGAATCGCGTACACGATACCCAGTTGCATGGCCTCTTCTGCGCCCATTGCTTCACTGAGCATCAGCATGGCCAGGCTCCTGTGCAGACCTACCTGGCGCGGCAAGTGCCAGGTTGCCGACGCATCCGGGCTTGTGCCCACGCGGGTATAGGCGAAATTGAAGGTAGTGGCCTCTGCGGCAACCACGAAGTCACAGGCTAGGGCAAGGCTGACACCTGCGCCGGCCAGGGTGCCATGAACGCACGCAATGACCGGGATAGGCAGACGGCTGAGGGTGTCGATCGCTTCGTGCATGAGTGTGATGAGTGTACGAATCTCGTCAGTCGATGCGCCGCTGAAATACCGGAGGTCCCCCCCTGCACAAAATGCCCGACCCTCACCCTTTATCAGCAATACCCGAAGCCTGCTGTCGGCTTTGACGTGTTTTATAGCCTGCGATAAACCTCTCACCATCTCCAGGGAAAGGGCGTTCAAAGTCGACGGGCTGTTCAACGAAATGACGGCCACTTGACCCGATATCTCAAGTGTTATGCAGGGGTGTATCTCACTCATGGTTGGTTCCTGTGGTGTGACCATGTTCGGCACGTGAATCGCGAGTTGTCAGAAGCGCCGCCGACGAACCACCTGCACAAGGCGGGTGCTTCGTCGGGATGCGCCCAAGGTCTGCTGATTACTCATGCGTCCGGCGGTATGAGGTGACGGGTGGAGCGTTCGGAAGCACCACGGGGCCATGCACGCGGGAACTGACCAGAATGGTCGCTTGCGCCGTGATGTTCTGCTGGCCTCGTTGATTGGTACCCACAATTTCCAACTCGATTAGCGGCCCCAGCGTTTCATCGACGCGCGCAGCGGTCACCGTGGCCGTTATCCACGTGGTGTCCCCGACGTAGTTGAAGTTGCGCAACTCGTAACGGATGCGATGCACCCAACTGTCATCGCCGGCGTAGTTACTGACGTAGTTGCACACCATGACAAAGCGCATCGGACCGATATCGTAGGTGTGTTGCACGCCTACCTGCTGGGCCAACCCCAAATCCCAGTGCACGCGCTGAACGGTGTCCCACGCACCGAATTCATTCTTGGAGTAGAAACCCCGCAGGCGCTTGCGATTTTCATAAGCTAGGCGGTAGGGCGGATTCCCGTAAGTCAGCCAGCCGCCACCCATGTGCAGGTTAATCATGTCGGTAATCGTCAGCGGGCCCTTGACCATCGTGGGAAGCTGCTGGCCGACGTCAATGTCTTCCAGATACAACGTATCCGCACCGCGGATGTATTCCGAATCGTAGGCTTCTTCGATGGCCGTCAGCTGTTCCGGGGTATAGGAGGCCAGAGGATCCTTGGGTTTTTTCTTCGCCGATTCCCCGTCTTGTGGGACGGCTTTGCGTTCGGCGTGCACGAACCAGCGGGAGCTGTTGATATAAGTGACGTCGTTCTCGTCCCACCAGCTGGTTGCGTTATTGACGATCACACTGCGGGTGGCAAAGCGGCTTTGTTTCTCTTCAACGTCGCCCACGCATTCGGATTTATAAAGCCGAACGCCGACAGTGATGGGTCGATAATAAATGTACTCCGCGCCCGAATGGAAAAGCTGAACACCGCGCAGGGCATGTCGGGTTTCCTGAAACATGTCCGGGGAGACCACAGGGTTACGGTCTATCCCCATTGACCATTCAAAACCGGGAGGGGCGATAGTGCCACCCCAGCGGGTACTGGAAGCGTAGCCCTCGTCGTTATAAAGCGGATTCATGTCGCCAACCGATTCCGCCCAACGCCGTATGGCGTCCCCGTGGGCATAAGTGTTCCAGGGTTTGGTGATGACCCCTTTTCGCAACGTCGGGTTCGGATAGCCAATGCGCCGACGCATCATTTCTACGTCAGCGTCGGTGATCTTACCCATGACCAGACCGTCGTTAACGGCCTTTGGAGCTTTGGTCGCATTGTCCATTCATATGTGTCCTGTCGTCATGAAACACTCGTGTTTTCCCGGCAGGTCGGTCTAGTCGAAACCCTTAATGAGGTATCTCTATGTCCGATGATGAGCGGGATCATTTCCGAATTTTGCGATTATACGCGGTGTGTTTGCAACACCTTTCGTTTATTGAACTATATCTATTGCTCAATTATGATCGTTGCTCAAGTCACGATAAGCAGGCAGACGTATGGACCACAATCTTTCAGGCAAAACGCTCTTCATCACCGGCGGAAGCCGCGGCATCGGTCGCGCGATTGCGCTGCGGGCCGCCCGGGACGGCGCCAATATCGTTATCGCGGCGAAAACCCAAACTGCCCACCAGCACCTGCCAGGCACCATTTTCAGTGTCGCAGAGGAGGTCGAAGCTGCAGGTGGCCGCGCCCTGCCGCTGGTGGTGGATGTGCGCGATGAGGCGTCTATTGCCAACGCAGTCGAACTGGCGGTGGAGCACTTTGGCGGTATTGATGCATGCATCAACAACGCCAGCGCGATATCGCCCACCGGAACACTGGAAACGCCGGCAAAGCGTTACGACTTGATGCATCAGATCAACGTACGAGGGGCGTTTCTGGTGACCCAGCATTGCTTGCCTCACCTGCTGAAGGCGGCCAATCCTCATGTCATCAATCTTTCGCCACCGATCAACCTTGATCCTGCATGGCTTGGCCCGCATGTCGCCTACACCACCTCTAAGTACATGATGAGCCTGTGGGTGCTGGGTATGGCCAAGGAGTTTGCCGGGAAGGTTGGATTCAACGCCCTATGGCCCATCAGCACCATCGATACTTCGGCGGTGCGTTTTGTGCTGGGCGGTGAGGGGATGGCTCGCCACAGCCGTACCGCAGACATCATGGCCGACGCAGCCTATGAAATTCTCGTGCGTGATAGCCAGCGATTCAGTGGGAATCTGCTGATAGATGAACTCGTTTTGCGTGATGCCGGCGTCACCGATTTTGAGCAGTACGCGGTAGTGCCTGGCGAGCCGCTGTATCCGGACATGTTTGTCGCGCCGAATGTGCTGGCGCAGAGCTCTGCTGTTTTTCTGGAGGAGCCATCCGCATGAGCCAGTCACAGGTGGCAGACGAGCAGGATGTGCAATATGAGCGCCAGGGTGATCTCGCGATCATCCGTATCAACCGACCGCACGTTGGAAACTCTGTGGGTCCGAGCACGATGATGCGGCTTTGTCAGGCGCTTGATAGGGCCATGGGTGATGACAGTCGCGCTATCGTATTGACGCACACGGGCAGGCACTTCATCAGCGGCGCGGACTTTGCGTTTCTGGAAGATATCGCCAACGGACAGAGCACCCTGGATGTGCACAAGGATATTTACGAATACTTCCTTGGCGCATCAAAACGCCTTCATTTGTGCCCCAAGCCTACCATCGCCGCGATAAGCGGGGCAGCCATCACAGTCGGATGCGAATTGGCAATTGCCTGCGATTTCAGGATCGTGACGCCGTCCGCGCGGTTCCAGGAGAGTTGGATTCGACTGGGATTGATCGCGCCACTGGGAGGGCTCAAGGTTTTGCCGGGATTGGTCGGCATGGGTTTGGCGAAAGACATGATGCTCCGCGCTCGTGCGGTGGGCGGCGAAGAAGCGCTCCTGGTCGGGCTGGCGCATGAGTGCGTTGGCGAGGATCAGCTGCTGTCGTCTGCGCTGAAACTCGCTCAAGAGCTGGCCAGTACGCCGATTTTTGCCTATCGGGCTGCGAAGGAAGGTCTTCGCCGTGGGCAAGAGGTCGGTTTGGGCGAGGTCTGGGACCACGGCGTTCTGGCGCAAAGCGTCTTGCTGGGATCACCGGATTTTCAGCTCAGGCTTCGCGAAGCAAGCGCGGCTCTCAAGTCAAAACGCTGAACGCTCGCAGCCACCAGGAACATTGACGTATGCCATCTGACGAAACACCCGAGTCACCGCCTGTAACGGCCTGGTTTGACCAGGCCATTGCACGGCCTCCCGAGATACAGCGGGTAGATGCGGCAGGCGCTGAAGTTGAAATACTGACTTGGGGGCCCATAGGGGCCCCGGGTTTGCTATTTGTGCATGGGATGGTGGCCCATGCCTGGTGGTGGAGTTACATTGCGCCTTACTTTGCAACTGAGTATCGGTGCGCTGCGCTGTCCTTTTCCGGCATGGGCCACTCTGGTTGGCGTGAGCGCTACACGATGCGCGACTTCACTCGTGAAATCACTGCAGCCATCAAGGGCGGCGGTCTTGATCGGGCTGCTCAAAAACCAATTGTTGTGGCGCACTCCTTCGGGGCTTTTGTGGCACGCCGGTTTGCCGAATGGAACGGGGGCGATCTGGCGGGTTTGGTGATGATCGACAGCAGGGTGTGTCCAGGGAGTGACCCGGCCCCACCGTTGCGTTCGTACGTCACGAGGTCATTTGCATCGCAGCGTGAGGCCGTGGCGCGTTTCCGCCTGACGCCACCACAGACGTGTGCCATTGACTATCTGGTAGATTGGGTCGCCCGAAAAGGATTGCGCGAAAGCGAGGAAGGTTGGTGTTGGAGCTTCGATCCAGACCTTTCAGCCAAATTTTTCCAGGATGGCAGCTACCATCCGGGCTTGGGGCCTACAGCGTGCCCCGTGGCATTTGTATGGGGGGCGGACTCCCATCTGGTGTCACCTCGTATACGCAATTATTGTCGCGATGCCTTTCCACGCTCACCCCGGATAGAGATTCCACAGGCCGGGCATCACATCATGATGGAACAACCCATTGCGCTCATCTGCGCATTGCGGGGTCTTTTTGCGAGCTGGCCTGCAGGTTGAGGCCATCGTGCGCGTAACCAACACGGGTAACCTGTCCTGTAAGGGGAGACGTTGCTGACCCTGGTCGCTTCCGCGTGGCGACGGGGTGGAGGTGCTGCAGGTCAGGGTGCCTCAGGCTGGGGTCCTTTATCTACACCGATGAAGACTGGCATGATGATGCGCCGGCCTCTCGATCTTCTTCAAAATAGCCAGTTTGCACTAGAGATATCAGAGACATGAAATCATCCGTTCTCACCCGTTTACTGCTGTTTTTTACCCCGCTGGCCTTGACGGCGGGTCATTCGGTTTGACTCTTTCCGGAAGTAAACAGGAAGGGCAATCCGCTGCCGCAGCGTCTTCGGCGGCCAAAGCGCCGGCGAGGGGGCGCCCCACGGCCGAGGTCTCAAATGAGCAATTGGCGAGGCTGATCCATATCGCCTTTCGCCACTTTCTTGAGTTCGGGCCCGACCGTGCCAGCGTGCAAGCGATCGCTGCGGAGGCCGGGCTCACACGGCAGTCCATCTACGCCCGCTTCGGGTCCAAAGCAGGCTTTGTAGCGTCGGTTGTCGGCAGTCGGGGGGCAGAGTTTTTTGGGCAGTTTTCCATTGAGCTTGAGCGAGACGAGCGTGCGCCAGCCGTCGTGCTGACAGAGTATGCGATCGCAGTGGTTGATCAGCTGCTATTGGAAGAACGGATCACAATGGCCAGGGCGCTGTTCGCTGGATTGCATCGTTACCCCGAATTGCGCAAAGCTGAGCGAGCGACCTATCTGGCAACATTTGCCATGCTGGCGACCTACTTTGAACGGGTGGCAGCGAGGGAAGGATTGGCGCTTGCGGACAGTCTGTTCGTGGCGCGCAATTTCACCGCACAGTTGACCGGGTTCCAGCTTCCCCTGGTGCTGGGAACCGGTACGCTCCCCTCGCCAACCAAGCGTGCGCAACAGATACGTCGCATCGTTTCGATGACGTTGAGAGGCATCGGCCTCAAAGATTAAGCTCTTCTGGACTCCCGATGAGTCCTTCCTCCTTAACGTCAGCACGCGCCTTGTCCACTCTCGTCAACGGTGCAGTGGCGTTGTGCTCGTCGAGCACCGCCTGAGCAACGCTCTCCTGTCATCGCGTCCGCGTCTTCGGATCTCGCGAAGATTCCTCACGCTTGCCAGATCTGTCTGTATTCCCGGTTTGTCGCTTTACAGACTGATCACTCAGGCCGCTGTCATGCCAGATGACCTTCTTGATGATTGTATTAAATTTACATCTGTGTATATTTAATGCGGGCGGATGGGCAGGCTATCCGGGTTTACAAGAGGTGACCATGCAGCTTTATCCAACTGAAATGCTTGCAGACGGTCTGATCACGCTCGAACGCGATGATGCCGTGCTGGTGATAACGCTCAATCGGCCTGAAAAACTCAATGCGTTGACCTCGACAATGCTCGCCGCCCTGGGTGAGGTGTTCACAGCGGCGCAGGAAGACGCCAGCGTTCGGGTGGTGGTCCTGACTGGCGCAGGTCGCGCATTTTGTGCGGGCGCCGATGCAGGTGGACTAAAAAAATCGGCGGAGCGCTCGCTGGATGAACGTCTGGCTTACAAACCGACGTTTACACCGCGCCACTGCGGCTTGTTCAAACCGACCATTTGCGCAGTCAACGGTATTTGCGCCGGGGCGGGACTTCACTTCGTGGGTGACTGCGACATCATTATCGCCGGTGAGTCGGCAAGCTTCACCGACACACACGTCAACATTGGGCAGGTCACGGCGCTGGAACCCATCGGGCTCGCACGGCGTATTCCTCTGGGCGCAGTACTGCGCATGGTGATCCTGGGCAAGTCTGAACGGCTCGACGCCGCGGCGGCGTTGTCGGTTCATTTGGTCAGTGAAGTCTTGCCGGATAACCAGTTGCGCGAGCGGGCGATGGCCCTGGCGCAGATTGCCGCCCAGGTATCGCCTGCGGCTGTTCAGGCCTCCTTACGCGCGGTGTGGGGCTCCTTCGAGCCGGCGCTCAGCGACGCTTACACAGCAGGTCTTGAGGCGGTGATGCGGCATCGGGACCACCCCGACGCAGTTGAGGGGCCTCTGGCCTTTCTCGAGAAACGTGCGCCGCGCTGGCAGCCTTGACCGAACGTCACGTCCGACTTTCATAACGACAATAATGAGGATGTCCGATGGACCTGCTTCCTGATGATGAGGAACGAGGCGTCATAGACGCCACTTACAACTACCTATCCGGCGATCTCCCGGCGCAAAGGCTGCACGCCGCCGACGGCGGCATGTGGGATCGCGCGTTGCGTATTCGATTGGCCGAATTAGGCTGGTTTGGTATTGCACTTGCGCAAGAGCAGGGCGGCGTTGGCATGACCCTGGTTGATGAGGTCCTGGTCATGCGTGAGGCTGGGCGCTTCCTGGCGCCTGCTGAGGTCATTGCAGTGAACCTGGCCGCCAAGCTGGCGGCGGCAGCGGGCAAGTCGGATCTGGTTCAGCAACTTGTTGCAGGCGAAGTGGGGGTGGCCTTAGGCGTCGCTACTACGGAGGACGCTCTGCTGCGGGTGTTTGGATGGCATGACGCACATCTGCTGCTGGATATCACCGGCGCAAATTGGCGATTGTTGTCGATCGCTCCCGAAGACGTTGCGGGTCGACCTTGCTTGGATAAATCCATTTCGCTGGGCGTTGTATCGACTCAAGCCTTGTCCGTTGTGGTAACCGGCAGCCCGTTGATGCGCGAGGCCCGACTGCTCTGCGCGGCCATGCAGGTGGGCTGTGCCGAGGCGGTCACGCATATGATCGTCGACTACGCGAAAGATCGCACGACCTTTGGCCGCCCCATTGGTGCTTATCAGGCTGTACGTCATCCCTGCGCAGAAATGGCGGTTCGAAATCATGCGGCGAGCGCACAGCTTTTCCTCGCGGCGGTGGCTGCGCGCGATGATCGTGACGACGCCGATCTGCAAGCCAACGCTGCCAAGTTGCTGGCGGATGAGGCGGCCAGGACGAACACCGATGCCAATATCCAGCTGCACGGCGGGATAGGCACGACGGATGAGCATGACGCGCATCTCTTTATGAAACGGGCGCAAGTCCTGAGTCACTGGTTTGGCCGCCAAACGCTGCAGCGCGAGCTTGTGGGGGCGTAGCCAGCGATATAACAACAATACCGAATCGAGGAGTTTCGACAGTGAACCTGGACTACAGCGACGACGACCGTCAATTTCGGGAGCGAGCCAGGACTTGGCTCTCAGAGAACGTACCGCGCGAGGCAAGGCCGCCAGAATCACAGGGTCAAGCTGCTGCCGCGTTCGACCAGGCGTGGCAGCGATGCCTGTATGAAGGTGGATTCGCAGGGATCAACTGGCCCAAGGACTTCGGCGGCCTCGGCTTGACGGGTATTCAACAAATCATCTGGTTCGAAGAAGTGGCTCGGGCAAAGGCCCCTCATCCAGGTGCGATGAGTATCGCGCTCAACCATGCAGGGCCGACGCTCATCGTGCGCGGTAATACGCAGCAAAAATCCGAATACTTGCTCCCTATATTGCGTGGGGAGACCATCTGGTGTCAGGGTTTCTCGGAGCCTGGCGCGGGCTCAGACCTTGCTGCGCTGTCAACACGGGGCGAGATTGACGGCGACCATCTTGTTGTCAACGGTCAGAAAATGTGGACATCCAATGCCCATCACGCCCGTTACCAGGAACTGCTGATCCGGACCGACCCTACGAGCAAGCGTCATCATGGGTTGACGTGGGTCATCTGCGACATGCAAACGCCGGGAATCCAGATTCACCCCATCAAAAACATGATGGGTGAGCGCCACGTGAATACGCTGTTCTATGACGACGTTCGAATCCCCCTTGAGAACGTGGTGGGGGGGGTCGGTGAGGGTTGGTCGGTTGCCATGTCGACATTATCATTCGAGCGCGGCACCTACTTTGTGCCTGAGCAGATCTCGCTCTTGGACAAGATCGAACAGCTCACGGCGATGGCCTGCAAAGTGCGTCTTGAGCATGGCAAGTTGGCCATCGAGGATGACCATATCATCGCGCGCCTTGCCCAGCTCAAGGCGCAAGCCCTGGCCTTACAGGCAATGACGATCACAACGGTCGGCAGTCTGGCGCGTCAGGCACAGCCTGGTCCGGAAGGCTCGATTGTCAAACTCTTCGTAACCACTACATATAAGGCCATCGCACAGTTGGCGGCCGACATCATCGGTTGGGATTTTCTTGAATATGGGGATGATCGGACGTCCAACCGGTGGACCTATGAGTTCATGTGGAGTTGGGTGCTGACCATTGCTGGCGGCAGTTCAGAGATTCAGCGTGAAATCATCGCCGACCGAATTCTCGGCCTTCCCAGAGCGCGCTGAAGCCGTGATGAAAGGGCGTTTGCGTGACATAAGCGCAACATTGGTTTGATCGCGGACTCACTGCTTGAGCACGGCTAGGCGTCACCCGCTGCTCTCAGCGATGGCGTCGTGGCGGATCGACCAAGCTGATCGAGTGACGAGCACGATGGGTGGGGGATGTTTGGTGAGTGGCAGCCCACTCGCCAAACAGGCCAAGTCAGGAATCTGACCAGACTAGATGTCTTTCTGTTTAACATCGTTCGCGATACCGTTATCTCTATGCATGAGCCTGGACAGACTACCGGTAAGAATCTCAATGGGCGCCTTATTTTTCCCTTATGACATGAGAGATTCCTTGCAATAGAGTGATCTAAATGTCTTTGCCTGACCGAAAGCATGGGTTGTGTTTCGCGGCAATCGGTATGAGGCACAGTGTGCGAGGCCACATCTCTCGGGTTCCGATTGCACAGATGCTTGGCATTGAAGCTTGGAACGGCGGAGAGGCGCAGAGTTGGCGCTAAAAGCTAGGTGGATAGAGATATCTTATTTAAGGTGCATAGCCTTAATTATGCATACCGATTGCGCCATCATTTTTTATTGAGTAATCTCTATAGCTGATGCTATGAGATCTTCATGTTCCAGATGCCTGGATTTCGGCTGGATTAGGCTGGCGCGTACCGAGCTACGGGGAAAACGCAATGCAAACGAATAATAAGGGTGTGGTCATCGTAGGTGCCGGACTGGCGGGTGCGACCTGTGCGCAAACGCTTCGCCAGCAGGGTTACGCAGGGTCCGTTACGCTGCTGGGCGATGAGTCGGTGCCCCCTTACAATCGACCACCGTTGTCCAAGGCGTATCTCAAGGGCGAGATCGAGCTGGACAGGCTCATGCTCAAGGCAGATGAGTTTTACACGCAACATCAGATCACCCTGCACATGGATTGCCATGTCACTGAAATAGACACGCAACGGCAGGTCGTCGTCTCGTCTGCGGGAGACATCCCCTACAGCTCGCTCGTCATTGCAACCGGGTGCCTGCCTCGTAGCCTGCCAGTGCCAGGGGCAGAGCTGGGCAATGTCATGCATTTACGTACCGTCGCAGATGCTGACCGCCTGAAAAGTCTTTATCACGCCGGCGCCGGCCACGTCGCTATTGCGGGTGGCGGGTTCATCGGGCTGGAGGTTGCGGCCTCGTTGCGACACAGCGGGGTGGCGGTGACGGTTATTGAACGTGAGTCGCGGCTGTTGGCACGAGTGGCCAGCCCGGAATTGTCGAAGTTTTTTGGCGACTACCACCGCCTCAATGGCGTGGAGCTTCTCCTTGATTCGGCCATTACCGAGCTGCGCGGGTTGCCTGGAGGAAACGTTCAGGAGGTTGTGCTCGCCGATGGCCGAGTGCTGCCCGTCAATGCCGTGGTTGTCGGGATTGGCGCTGTTCCGAACAGCTCAATCGCGCAGGCGGCCGGCATTCTTTGCGATGGCGGAATCATTGTCGACGAAGACTGCCACACCTCAGTGCCAGACATTTTTGCAATCGGCGACGTCACGCGCCGGCCCATGGAATTTTATGAAAAATCCATGATGCGGCTTGAGAGCGTACCAAGCGCGCTTGAGCAGGCAAGGCGCGTCGCCTTCGGCTTGGTTGGCAAGCCGCTTCCAGCCGCCGGAGTGCCTTGGTTCTGGAGCGATCAATATGACGTCAAGCTCCAGATCGGGGGGTTGGCGCATTGGGGCGACCGGACAATCACGCGCCAATTTGAAGCACCCAATCAGTTTGCCGTATTCCATTTAAGGGCTGACCGCCTGGTCGCCGTCGAAGCGGTAAATGCGCCCCAGGCGTTTGTCGCCGGGCAGCGAATGATTGCGGCAGGCACGCCTATCGACGCTGCTCGTCTGGCTGATCCTGCCGTATCAATGAAGGATTTGATCTCGACCACAGTGGCGTAACTCACGCCACAGGCATGCCTTGCAATTACTGCGTTAAGGGAGCATTCAATGACTGACCAAAACAAAAGCCCGGGATGTACACCGGAGGTTCTGCTCGACATCTATCGTCGAGCCACGCTCATCAAGCAAAACGATATGCGCATGCGGGCGTCCATCCGCTCCGGGAAACTGGTGTCGACCTACTACTCGCCGCGCGGCCAGGAAATCATTCCGTCTGCCGTCTCCGCGTGTCTGGAAACGACTGACTACATCGTTACCATTTACCGCGGCATCCACGATCAGATTGCTAAAGGGATTCCTTTGGATCTGCTTTGGGCCGAATACGCGGGTCGCATCACGGGCGCATGCAAAGGTAAAGGCGGGGCGATGCATATCACGCATCCTGCCAGCGGCATCATGGTAACAACGGGCATCGTGGGTGCGAGCATGCCCATTGCCAACGGCCTGGCGTTGGCCTCGCAACTCAAGGGCGATGGACGGGTCAGTGTGGCGTATTTTGGCGACGGCGCCTCCAACATCGGCGCCTTCCACGAATCTCTGAACATGGCTTCTGTCTGGAAGCTTCCCGTGATTTTCGTCTGTCAAAACAACCTTTACGGTGAGCACACGCCTTACTCGATGGCGACCTCTGTGAAGCAGGTTGCGCACAGGGCTGCGTCTTATTCCATGCCAAGCGTAACCGTCAACGGTAACGATGCCGAGCAAACCTGGAGCGCGGCACGCGAAGCGATCGCCCGGGCCCGCGCCGGGGAGGGGCCAACACTGATTGAAGCCATGACCTTCCGTTTCGAGGGGCACAACATGGGTGATGACAACCATTACATCCCTGCCGATGTTCTCGCTGCCGCACGGGCGGATGATCCAGTCGTCAAACTTCGCAGCCAGGTGCTGGAAGTAGGTGCGGCCAGCGCTCAACAACTGGACGACCTGGAAGCGGACATCGAACGACAGATCGATGCTGCAATTGAATTCGCAATGTCGAGCCCCCTTCCGGGCATCGAGGAACTGCGTCGCGACGTATACGCCGAGGAGTTGGCACATGAGTACCTCTGAACAAATGACCATTGTCCAGGCGGTCAACGCTGCCCTCGATGACGCGATGGCATTAGACCCCACCGTGTTTCTTCTGGGTGAGGACATTGCAGACGGCCAGGGTGGCGGTGCGGTCAAGTGCACCAAAGGATTGTCGACCAAGTATGGGGTGTCGCGGGTGCGTTCGACCCCTATTGCCGAGGAGGCAATCGTGGGTGCGGCGGTCGGTGCGGCGATTGTGGGTATGCGTCCTGTAGCGGAAATCATGTTGATGAATTTCGCAACGGTGGCCATGGATCAGATCACCAACCATGCGGCCAAACTGCGCTTCATGTCCGGCGGCCAAACGCACGTGCCGTTGACCCTGCGGATGATGACCGGGGCCGGCTTCGGTACCGGTGGCCAGCATGCTGACATGCTCGAAGCCTGGTTCGCTCACACCGCAGGATTAAAAGTGGTGGCCCCCTCGACACCGGCAGATGCATACGGCCTGTTGTTGTCCAGTATTTTCGATGATGACCCTGTGATCTTTATCGAGAACCTGCCGCTGTACTTCAAGCCAGGTCCTGCGCCGGTGCGCGGTACTCGTATTCCGCTGGGTAAAGCCAATATCACCCGTACCGGCAAGGACGTGACTGTTATCGCTTACTCACGGGCGGCAGTGGATGCGTTAGCGGCCGCTCAAGCGCTGGCGCTGGAAGGCATAGACGTGGAAGTCATCGACTTGCGCACCGTCTCACCCATTGATTTCGACACCGTTCTCAATTCGGTCGCCAAGACAGGTCGCGCCGTCGTGGTTCACGAGGCCGTTCGTTACTGTGGGATCGGGGCAGAAGTGTCCGCAAGAATCAGCGAAGCATTATTCGGCAAGCTGCGCAGCCCAGTCGAGCGAGTGGGTGGTTATCACTGTCCAGTCCCGTTTGCCAAGGTCCTCGAGAATGAATTCGTCCCGAATCCCGCTCGCATCCAGGCAGCCATCAAAAAAACAGTCAAAGGTCAGGAACTATAAACATGACAACTGAAGTACGCGTGCCGAAGTTAGGGTTCTCTGTAGATGAGGTGGAGCTGACGGAGTGGTTGGTTCAGGACGGCGATGTAGTGACCACTGGCCAGACGTTGTACCTGATGGAGAGTCAGAAATCGAGCGAGGAAGTCGAATCGCCCGGCTCAGGAACAGTGAAAATCATTGAGTCAGCTGGGCAGACACTGGCGGTTGGTACGCTGATCGCAACGATTGAATGAGCGTCACACCCAACGTCATGGCAGGGAATTAAGCATGAGTTCGATTGAAAGTTTGTTCACGAACGTCGCTGCGCCTCAACGTGTCGACCACGGCACGTTCGGCGACATCCACACAGTACCGCTTTCGAAAATCCAGCGGTTCACCGGCGCCGTCATGGCGCGCAACTGGCTGACCGTCCCGCACGTCACTCACTTCTTCGAAGCCGACGTGACCGACCTGGAGAAGTGGCGCACAGAGGAAGCTGCCCAGGGCAGGCGAGCGCCGAGCGTACTTTCCTTCATCGTCCGTGCTGCAGTTTCGGCATTGCAGAGGTATCCCCACTTCAATGCTTCGCTGTCAGAAGATGGGCAGGAGCTGATACTCAAGCGCTATTACCATGTTGGGATCGCGACTAACACTCCGCAAGGGTTGCTGGTTCCGGTCATTCGAGACTGTGACAAGAAAGATTTGGCGTCCATTACTGCTGAAATTTCAGCCGTGGCGGAGCAAGCCCGCAGCAAAGGACTGCCTCTATCCAAGATGGCTGGGGGCTCTTTCACCGTCAGTTCCTTGGGCGCATTGGGAGGAACAGGCTTTACCCCGATCATCAATGCACCGGAAGTGGCCATTTTGGGCGTAAGCCAGACCCGGTGGTTAGCGCAGCCTGAAGAAAGCGGCACGGGCGTCGCCTGGCGTCGCCGTCTGCCACTGGCGCTCAGCTACGACCATCGCGTAATCAACGGTGTCGATGCTGGGCAATTCGCTGCTCATTTGTCAGAGCAGTTGTCGCAATCTATCCCTGTACTTTCCGAGCAGCCAGGCCGGCTGGGAGAGCGCGAGGCAGTCTGACGAGTTGAGTCACTCCGAGCAGTGACCCGATCAGGAGGGCCCGCGGCGCAGACCCGTCAAAGATGAGAAAGACAGGTGATAATCGTCAGAGTTCTTTTACAAAAACAATAGGATTTTCATGATGACCACATCCAGCAATGGCGACTACATCCCTATCAATGTTGAAGGGTATCACCGACGCGATATCATCGACCGGGAAAACGCGGTGCTGTGGCCCAAAGTGTGGCTGATTGCTTGCCGGGTCGAGGAGCTTGAAAAACCAGGAGACTTCGTCACCTTTGATGTAGGCAATGAGTCGTTCCTTTTGGTCAGCACTCAAGAAGGCATAAAGGTTTACTTCAACGTCTGTCAGCATCGTGGCCGGCGCCTTAAAGGTGGATGCGGAAACACCGGTAAACATATCCGCTGCCCGTTCCACGGTTGGCGCTGGGATCTGGATGGCCGCATCGCGCATGTGACCGATGAGGATGACTGGCAGGGCAGTGCCAATTGCGAGAAAGAAAATCTGGCACTTCAAGAAGTCCGTTTCCAATTGTGGGGAGGGTGGGTCTGGATCACGATGGATCCTGACATCGAGCCTCTGCTGGAGTATCTGGGTCCCATTCCCGATATTTTCAAACACCACGAGCTGGACAAGTGTCGCCGTACATGGCACCAGACAGTCGTGTTTCCTGCCAACTGGAAGCTTGCTCTGGATGCCTTCAATGAGGGCTACCACGTGGAGGCGACCCATAGCCAAATCGCGCGTTATGGTCGTCCTAAATCGTTATCCAAAGCCTTCGGCAAGCATGGCTGGTTCGGTTATCCGGGCTACATGCAAAAAGCGACTACCCAAGGTGACATCCGCATCGACTATCGCAAGTTGTTGATCCAGCGTGAGCACGAGCGTGATGAATGGCTGCACGCCTTGGTGTCCGAATACGCGCTGCGTGCAGTAGACCGTCTGCTGGATGAGGTGCCAGAGTGGGCGCCGTATTCCGAGGTAGTGGCTGCGTATGCCCGGATGCACCGAGAGGAAGCCATCAAAGCAGGTGCGCCTTGGCCGATGCAGCTGACGGGCGAAGACATGGAGCGGGCTGGGACTTGCTGGCACGTGTTCCCGAACACGATTTTCCTGCCAAGCGTTGACGGCGCATTGTGGTATCGCGCCCGACCTAACGGTGATGACCCGGACACTTGCCTCTACGATATCTGGTGGCTTCAGCGCTATGCGCCTGGGGAAGAACCCACTGTCACCAACGAGTTTTACCCCACGGTTGAATCCTTCAAGGGTAAGAACCCATTCCTGGAACAGGACTTCTCAAACCTGGCCGCGGTTCAGCAGGGCGTCAAGTCGCGTGGTTTCAAAGGCGCTCGAACCAGTCCCGTTCAAGAGGTGGCAATCAGCAACTTCCACCAAACACTCGCTACTTACCTGGATTCGGGGACCCTTTGATGGCATTTGATAGCTCGCACCTTGGCCGCTCGCCGGACATCGTGCACACGCCCGGCGGCGACATGCCGCAATGGTTTACACCTCGTTTGCCCAGTGCAGAGGAGTGCTCCCTGGGATTGTTGTTGAAGCAACGTGCCCAGGCTGCGCCTGACAGGATCTTTGTAAAGTTCGACGATTGCACTGTCTGGACGCAGGCTCAGGCCTACAGCCAGGCGTTGCTCGCCGCTGGTCGCTTAAGACATCTGGGCGTCGGTTCTGGCGATCATTTGCTCATATGGCTACCGAACGGTCCCGACATGCTTCGCTATATGTTGGGTGCCTGGCTGATCGGAGCCACCGTCGTACCTGTCAATATTTCCTTCAAGGGCTCCATTCTGGAGCACGTCGTCCAAAAATCCGAAGCTGCTGTAATGGTGGCTCATCCGGAACTGGTCGCCAAACTGACAGGGCTTGATACCGGTTCACTTCGCACAGTGCTGGTGCCCGGTCACGAAGCCATCGAACCGGGCGCGGTCACGATTGGCCCTTGGACTCGGGTGGATGAAGCGTTGATTGCCGCTGACGCAGATGGTTGCGAATGCTCGGTGATTGTCAATGAAGCGTGGCATATCGGCGCTATCATTTTCACCTCCGGAACAACGGGTAAGTCAAAAGCGGTAAAAGTGCCGTTGGGTCAACTGTGGACCCTGGGTCAAACGTTTTACGGTTACATGACGCCAAACGATCGAATGCTGCTCGTGTTGCCGCTCTTTCACATCGCTGCGTTGGGCGCGTTGTTTGGTGCAATGTGCGCTGGGAGTTCATTCGCACTCACCGAGTCGTTCAAGGCCTCAACATTCTGGAAGACTGTGTCCTCTACCGAGGCGACAACGTTGCCTGGGCTAGGCCCCACGCTGATCGAAATGTTGATGAAGGCCGACCCCGCGGCGTCTGACACCACACACACGCTTCGCACTTGCATCGTGCAGTCTGCTTCGCAAACGGCGCTCGCGTTTTCGTCACGCTTTGGGTGCGATCTTGTCTGCTGTTACAACATGAGTGAAGCGTCTTGTATCGCGATGTCGGAGCCAGGCAAGCACCGGGACGGCAGTCTGGGCAAGCCTCGCCGAGGCATCGAGGTCCGCATCGTTGACGGCCATGATGTAGAGGTCAAGCGCGGCGAGGTGGGGGAGGTCGTGCTGCGCTCCGCGTTGCCATGGACGCTCAATGCCGGTTACCACAACGATTTTGAGGAAACCGTTAAGGCGTGGAACAACGGTTGGTTCCACACCGGAGATCTGGTGCGCCAGGACGAAGAGGGATATCTGTACTTCGTTGACAGGATGAAAGACATCATCCGCCGGCGCAGCGAGAACATCTCTTCCCATGAGCTGGAGCTGGAGATGAGGAAGCATCCCGCCATCCGAGATGCGGCGGCCGTGGGCGTTCTGACTGCGCAAGGCGATGAAGTCCTTATGGCGATAACGTTGATAGATGACGCCGTCGTTGGCCCTGCAGATCTGATTGAGTTTCTCATCGAGCGGTTGCCACACTTTATGGTACCCAGGTTTCTGCGCATTCTTCCTGAGTTACCGAAGACACAAGGTACGAATCGGGTGAAAAAGGCCGTGCTTCGTGCTGAAGGGGTCAGCATTGACTGTTGGGACCGAGAGGCGGCGGGATACCGTATCAGGCGTGAACAGCTGACCTCATCGGGTCGGGCACCTGAGTCATCAACATGAGTTACGTAGATCAAGTTACGTACATTAGTTTCGTACATTGGAGCCTGATGTGAGCATCGACCTACTGCAACGTCTGGAAGCTGTTTTTTCGCTGGATCCCAATGCTGTCGCCATCGAGCAGGATGGCCGGGAATATACTTATGGGCAGGTCGCGAGCCTGGTGTCGGCACTTGACCGTACGTTGGAACAAGCCGAGATTCCTGCGGGTACGCCTGTAGGGCTTTTGTTGCGCAACCGCCCTGGATGCCTGGCCGTGGCGTTAGGGCTGATCTGGAAGAACCGTTGCCTCGTAACGGTCAATCCCATGTTGCCGCCCGAGCCTTTGCGGCGCGACCTCGAAGCCCTGAATGTACCCGTTCTGGTAGCAGAAGCGGTGGATTGGGAAGACCCGGTGTTCTCAACGAGCGCTCGGCAATCAAAGGCGCTGGGCCTCAAGATCGTCTATAACCCGGATGGCTTTGCACTGGAGATCGTACAGCATGCCGGTTTTGACGACACAAGCCGCGACAGGCTCCCGGACATCGCCATCGAAATGCTCACCAGTGGCACCACCGGCGCGCCGAAACGCATAAAACTGCGACGCGAGAGCCTTTCGAAATCACTGTGGGCCGGGGCTCGTTATGAGTCGGGGGGAGGGGAGCTCAGCCTGCACAAAACCCCCGCTTTGCTATGGATGCCGTTGGTACACATTGGCGGATTGTGGAACGCCATTTACCAGTGGTACAACGGGCGTCGAATCTTGCTTATCGAGAAGTTCAGCCTTGACGCATGGCATCACGCGGTAAGTGAGCACCGTCTGCGGTTCGCATCACTTCCTCCCAGCGCACTGGGAGATTTGCTGGAGCGCAATTGGCCTCGCGAAGATTTCAGCAGTCTGCTGGCCATTCGTTGCGGTGCCGCTCCGCTCAATCATGATCTGGCAGAGCAATTCGAGGACCGCTACGGCGTGCCGGTGCTGGAAGCCTATGGCGCCACCGAGTTTGCAGGCGGTGTCGCTGGGTGGACGATCAAGGATTATCGAGCATTTGGGCGTGCGAAACGTCGAAGCGTTGGCAGGGCTAATCCTGGTGTAAAACTCAGGGTCGTGGATGCCCAGACCTTTGAGCCTGTAGCGGCCAATCAAGAGGGGCTGCTTGAGGTATGCAGTCCTCAATCAGAAGACGCAACTGCATGGGTACGCACAACGGATCGTGCAAAACTCGACGAAGACGGTTTCCTCTACATCCTCGGTCGTGCAGATAACGCGATTAATCGGGGCGGCTTCAAAATCATGCCTGAACACGTCGAAAGTGTACTCAGAGACCACCCCGCGGTAGTGGAAGCTTGTGTGGTCGGGGTCGTCGATGAACGGTTGGGTCAGATACCTGTAGCCGCATGCCAGCAGCGCAGTGGCGTACCCGCGCCGGAGTACACGGAATTGAAGGCGTGGCTGAGCGTCAGGCTGAAATCGTATGAAATTCCGGTGCACGTCCGCTGGATGCCGGAATTACCCCGCACACCCTCCTTGAAAGTCAGTCAGCTCAGCATTCGGGAACTATTCCGGACTCCCTGATGGACTTGTCAACGCTCGCACAGCATTTGCGAGCGTTGGCTCCTCATCGGCTTATGTGGTTTCGCGTTTACCCGGGGGTTCGCTGCGGCGGTTCAAATCTTCCTTGAGCCATCCTGAGGACATCTTGGCGCACCGGTTGGCATACAGTAAGGCAAGCTCTTCATCATTAGCCAGCACGGCCGCGCCCAGATGATTCAATTCGCCGTTCAGCATCGCCATGCGTTCTGGACGGTGGCGATAAAGATCATCACTGCGACTGGTTCGCGCGGCGACATCCAGCAGGATGCTTAGGAAAAGCTGCAAGGTTTTGTTCCCGCTCATTTTACCCAATAGCTCGTAGAACCGACGCTCCCGAAGCAGGAAGTCGACAAAGTTAGGCTCAGCTGACGCACTGGTCTGGGTTTCAGCGAACAGTTTCCTGAGTTCATCGCGCAACTCCTCGTCTTGGCAGCTCGCTGCCAGACGTGCGAGCTCAACTCGGATAGGTGCGAATGTCGCGACAACTTCTGAGATGGGGGCGTTATGTGCCTTCAGGTAGAGAGCGGCGATACTGCTGACCGCCTTCGCTTCAGGTCTGCGTGCGAAATATCCTCCTCCGACCCCTCTACGTACCATCAGCAGTTGCTCTTGTGCCAGAACCCCTGCCGCCTGGCGCAACGTTGGCCGACTTACCTGATAGCGTGCTACCAGGCTGTCTTCGGAACCTAGAAGATCCCCTTCAGCGCATTGGAGCGCCTCTTTACGCATGGCTTCTGCGACTTTGGCGACTGCAGTACTGGAGGCGTCTTTTTTTTGCATTGAAGGATTCCGATATTCAAATAGTTCTATTTCCGCATCCTATCACGACTCAAGCAAGGTTTCCGTGCTGTGAATCAACCTTTCTCTACCGAGATTGTGCGTGCGTGAGGTAGCGCGGCTTAATCAGCGATTGCCTGGGCTTTTTGAGTCGACCCTTGGATGTCTGCAGCGCTCCCATCGCTTGCAAGCAGCCAATAATCATCTATTGATATTACTGTATATGAGATTTATCCAAGTAAATTCGCCTCATTCCACGTAGACCTGTCGATATAAATGAAATAGAGTAATCTCTAGATCAGATCGGCGAGGGGATAAAATGAAGCTCAGTTATGACGAACGATATGTCTCGTTCCAGGAAGAAGTGGATGCGTTTCTTAGCACCCATTGGCAAAAAGCCAAGGGTGGCAAGGCTGAAGGTGCGGGTGAATACATTAAGACGTTCCGTCGTCTGGCAACCGAAAACGGCTATCTGTATCGAGGCATTCCTAAACGTTTCGGTGGGAGCGAACAAGCGCCAGATGTGATCAAGGCGCAGATCATTACCCAGTCATTCGCAGCGGCAGGTGCACCGATGGAGGTGTCCGGGATCGGCATGATGATGCTGGTGCCGACATTGCTTGAGGTAGGGACCGATGCACAAAAAGAGCGGTTCGTCGAAAAAACCGTGCTCGGCCAGTATAAATGGGCTCAAGGGTATTCCGAGCCGCAGGCGGGCTCCGATCTGGCATCGTTGAGATCACGCGCGGAGTTGGTCGGAGACGAATGGGTCATAAATGGCCATAAAATATGGACGACGCGTGCGCACGAAGCTAACTATATGTTTGCGTTGCTGCGTACAGAGCCGGATGCGCCCAAGCACGGGGGGCTGTCTTATATTTTGCTGGACTTCAATCAGCCGGGCGTAACCGTCCGCCCTATCAAGCAGATCAATGGCGGGCGAGAGTTTTGTGAGGTGTTTCTCGATAACGTGCGCACCCCGGCCGACTGGATCGTGGGGCAGCGTGGTGAGGGATGGGCTGTATCAAAAGTCAATCTCAAGCACGAGCGGAACTCGGTGGGATCTTCGTCCCGGTCATTGCCGATCTTCCACAGCCTTATCAAACTTGCACAGACTGCAAGTATCAACGGCCGTCCGGCAATTGAAAATCCGCGCATCCGGGCGCGGCTGGTTGCCATTGAAGGATATGTGAAATCTCAGCTGTGGTCGGGGTACTACCAATTGACCAAGGCGTCCTGCGATGAACCGGTGGGTACTCTCGGGTTGGTGAACAAGATCACGACTACCAATATTCTTCAATCCATCGCTGAGACCGCAACTGAAATCATCGGTGAGGCAGGGCTCAAAGCACCGCCCCCTGAGGATGTCCGTGGAAGCGGGCCAGAGAAATGGCTTAATCAGATTCTGGGTTCACTCGCGCTGTCGCTTGCCGGCGGTGCTTCCAACATTCAGCGCAATATCATTGCCGAGCGTGGCCTGGGCCTGCCTCGGACCGGAACGGGGCAATAATCGATGCAATTCGACCTTGATGATGATCAAAAGGCTATCCAGGCCATGCTTGAGGATTTTCTGGGCAATCGCCTGAATCCGGTGCGAGCCTTAGAAATTAGCGATGCAGGTGGATTGGACTCAGCACTCTGGGAAGAGGCCATGAGCCTCGGCCTCGCAGGCACTATGGTGCCCGAGGAGCACGCCGGATTGGGTAGCGACCTGTTGACCCTAGCCGTAATCGCAGAAGCGTTCGGGCGTTTTGCAGTGTCGCTGCCTGTGTTGCCCAATGCTTTGGCAGCTTGGGTCATAGCCAGATATGGCAGCGTCGACCAACAAGCAAAATGGCTGTCGGGATTATTGGACGGCTCAAAGGTTGCCGCATTCGCACTAGGTGAGGCCGATTCAAATGGCGGCCCGGACTCATGGCGGCTCGAAACGGGCGCAAGTATCACCAAAACATCAGTCGAGTGGGGAGCGCATGCGCACGTCTTCCTGGTCGGGCTCAAAAACGGTTCGTTGGGCCTGGTCGCAGCTGACGATGTCGGAGTGAGCGTTTCGTCATTTGAGGTGCTGGACCGAACACGGCCTCTGGCGGACGTGTGCTTTGATAGTGCGCCGATCGAAATGTTGCCCGCAGCGGATGAGACCTTGGGGCGTCGCGTCCTCGACGCGCTGCTGATCTTGCTAAGCGCTGATGCCTATGGTGCCGGGTCGCAGGCGCTGGACATGGCCACCGAGTACGCGAAGGAGCGCGTCCAATTCGGTCAGGCTATTGGCGCATTCCAGGCAATCAAGCATCAGTTGGCCAACCTCGCGGTTGAGGTCCTGCCATCACGCGCCCTTTACTGGTACGCCGCCCATGCTTGGGATCAGTTGCCAGCTGAGAGCGAGCGTGCCGCCGCCTTGGCCAAAGCCCATTTGGGTGCAGTCGCCGTTCGAACTGCGCGGTTGGCGGTGGAGATACATGGGGGCATCGGATACACCTGGGAGTACCCACTGCATCTCTGGCTCAAGCGAGCCATGTATGACAGCACAGCGTTGGGCGATGCTGCCCAGCATCATGAACGCGTTGCACAGCTGTCAGACTGGGTGAGCAGAGATGAGTCCTCCGAGGCACTTGATCAGCCACAGGTGTCCGGACAGCTCCTTCCATAGCATGCTCTCGTTGCGCCCAGATACAGAGTGTAATTGGGCGCACATGTTAGTAGGGAAGGGCAGCGTTTTGATAGGAATGGAGATTGGGCCATGAACCTCCCTGGATTCGTGCGCATCGTTGAAGTAGGCCCTAGAGACGGACTGCAGAATGAAAAGCAGCCAATTTCGGACGCTGACAAAGTGCAATTGGTCAACGACTTGTCAGCAGCTGGCCTGAGTCATATCGAAGTCGGTAGTTTCGTGTCGTCCGCATGGGTGCCCCAAATGGCCGGTACCCTGAATGTATTTTCAACCATCGATTGCATCGTAGGCGTGATGTATGCGGCTTTGACGCCGAATTTGAGAGGGTTGGAGGCCGTATTTGAAGTGCAGGCATCGGAAAGTCTTCCTGGACTCATCCGTGCAGGCCAGACTATCTGTAATGTCTTGGGGCGTTCTAACGGAGCAAAGGTCGCAGCCACGATAGGTGCCGCGGGGAGGGAGCTATGGAGGTCCTAGCACGCCACGATCAGAGCATTTCGGATTACATTCGGACCGTGGCGTGCGATCTGTTTTGTCGTGATGGTTACAACGGTACCGGCATGCGTGGTCTCGCAGCAGCGGTTGGCATTCAACCCGGCTCGCTCTATAACCACATCGACAGCAAACAAACGCTTTTGTATGAGTTGGTGAGCGACTATGAATCACACTTGGTATTGCTATATACCCACAAGTCTTTGGCAAGGTGCAGAACTGCATCGGCCTGCATCACCCTGCTGTGGGAGTCGATCGAACAATATGTGATCGATAACTCGAGCCTCAGTCGGGTCGCTCGCAGTGAAAAGGGAAACTTGACTGAAGCACAAGCCTGTGCGATCGCACGCTTTGCCGAGCGGCGAGTGCTTGCGTTGCGAACCATGCTGTGCAAATTTGCGCGCGATGTTGGTTTGAGCGAGGAGGGTGCTTATGAGCTCGCCGATGAGCTGCATCGTCTACTTGAGTGTAATACAAGCCTATTGCTCGCCTCTCCACGAGCGGACACCAGCTTTGTGAGGCGGCAACTGCGTGCCATGGCGATGATGCTGCTGATCAAGCGGGACTGACTTGATACTGGCTTATAGGCGCCAATGGCAGGCCACGCGCCGTGGGGGGCTCAAGATCGGACAGTTTGGACGTTTCGGTAGTATTGGCTGAAAGTGTTCAATCGGCAGATGTACACCTATCAGTCATAAATCAGGTTGGCTGGAATGGTCTTGTGCAAGCGCTATCCTACACAGCCTTGGTACCTGCGCTGGCTTACATAAAAAAAGGAAGCGTCATGAGTTGCCTGATTTGCGCGGGGCGCGCCGAAACCATTGACTGTATGGAAGGCTGGGAAGAGCGGTTTTGCTCGCAATGTGGACGCTATCGCATGTCCCAGGCGCTCGTGCTCACACTTATGGACCAAGGACAGATATTTGATACCGGGCAGATGCGTCGTTGGCTTGAGGCGCAGCGATGTGCTGTACCAGTGCCATTTATTGATGCCCACCAGGCGCTGTTAGCGCAGTAGGGCGGTTCAACGTTCATCGCATATCGGTGATGCCTCTTCAATATGACCACGACTTCGAACGATTGCTTGTGCACTGGACTCACGCAGTTGACATAGGCACTCAAACTCCCGAGCGGAATCAATAGCGCGCTTTCGTCTACTCCGCGTACGCCATCCCTTACTGATCTGAGCCTTGCGCGCATCCCACAAGGGGCATCGTAGAGAAGAGCCAAGCTAGAAGAGGGTCGTTTCAGGGTTATGTCATGGGGGTGGAAACGGGCGGCAAATCGCTCATAGACGCCCAGCGTCTCGTTCCAAAATTAACGCACGCAGGGTCAATCTGGTTTGCCCGAGCAACACCAGACGCACCGATTCCACCCGCGTCTGATCAATATTGTCCCACCCCAGAACTCCAAGCACCTGCGTGCGGAGCACGCGAAACACTATACCCTGGCTGTTGATTGCAAAGGTGCGGATGAGGGTGCGCTCATCATCGGCCGGCAGCCCGGTAAGGTGGCCGACGATAGCGGTGGTCACGGCACCCGTGCGCTGATGGAGTCGACTCCTCATCAGTTCAGCCGTGCCCGGAGGGCCGAGTCCCGCCTGCTCTCGGGCCATGAACAGTCGCCAGGGTTGAGCAGAAGGAGTGTCGTGGATGAAACCGATGAAACCGCCGATTAATGCCAAGTATGCGTCAATCAGCTGCTCATCGCTGCAGCGCGGGTCAGCCAGTACTTGCTCTGCATACTCGACCGGACTGGCTAATTGTTCCCAGATCCGGTCCAGGATGTACTCAACACACGCCAGGTAAACCCCTTCCTTATTGTCGAAGTAATATTGCAACGCAGGCGCGTTTACGCCTGCCTCCATGGCGATCTCGCGAGTTGAGGCCCCCTCAAAACCGCGTTCGCCAAACAGTTTTAGGGCACTGTCAATGATACGGGCGCGAGTTTCTTCGCCGCGTTGATAGCCACCCTCGGCAGTGGGTTTATGTCGGGCCATAAGCGTACCTGCAAGTCGATTGAATCGAAAATATATCACTTGACATAAAATTAACCAAGTTGCATTTTATATCAACTGGAATAAAATGGAAACTTGTAGGCATGTCCTCAGACCAACCGCTTAGTCTGCACAATCATCTTCGATCCGCTTCTGTTACTGACGTTGAAAGCGAAAAACACCACAGTCCCAAAGGCGTGCTATGGGGGCTTGGTGTCATCGCAGCGGTTGTAGCACTTGCCTGGGGCGGCCATTGGTATGTGGTCGGCCGCTTCATCGAAACCACTGACGATGCCTACCTGCAGGCTGACAGCATGACCGTCGCACCTAAGGTCGGCGGCTACATTGCCGAGGTGCTGGTGGCCGACAACCAGAAGGTCGAGGCCGGCCAGGCGGTGGCGCGTCTCGACTACGGCAACTACCTGGCTGCGGCGGATAAGTCGGCTGCCACAGTGCAGGCGCGGCAGGCGGATGTCGCTCGTGCCGAGGCCGAGCTGGCCCAACAAGACGCGAGTATCGCCCAAGCCAAGGCCGAGCTCGTCGGTGCTGAGGCAGATCTGCGGCATGCCCGCGGTCAAGTTCAGCGCTACCGGCCGCTGGCCCGCTCAGGCGCCGAGACCGAAGAGCGTCTCGATACCTTGACCAACGAACAATCCCGCGCCAGCGCTACCCTGACCGCCAAGCAAGCGGGATTGCGTGTTGCCCAAGTTCGCATTGGCACGCTCAAGGCCCAGTTACAGCAGGCCCAGGCACAGTTGGAAGTGTCCAAGGCCAGTGCCCGACAGTCGGATTTTGACCTAAAGGACACCGTGTTGAGCAGCCCGATCGCCGGGCGGGTTGCCGACCGCAGCATACGGGTCGGTCAGTTCGCTCAACCCGGCACGCGCCTTATGACCATCGTCCCGGTGCAGTCGCTGTACCTCACAGCAAATTTCAAGGAAACCCAGGTCGGCACCATGCGCCCAGGGCAAACCGTTAATGTGCATGTCGATGCCTTGCCTGGGCAAGAACTGACCGGACGCATTGATAGTATCTCTCCCGGCACCGGCGCGCAGTTCGCTTTGCTGCCGCCGTCCAACGCTACCGGCAATTTCACCAAGATCGTCCAGAGGGTTCCGGTTCGCATCCTCCTGGACATCCCCGAGACAGTCCGCCCGGCGCTGGTGCCCGGCATGTCGGTGACCGTCGATGTCGATATCCGCACCGGCCCGGACGACCATCATGGCTGAAGCCACACTTACGGCACACAACGCCCCTGCGCGTGCAGCCAATGCTTCGCTTACCGACTGGATCGCCGTCACTGCTGGCTCGCTCGGTGCTTTGCTGGCGACATTAGACATTTCCATCACCAACTCGGCCCTGCCGCAGATCCAGGGCCAGATTGGAGCCACCGGCACTGAAGGTACCTGGATCAGCACGGGCTATCTTATGTCGGAAATTGTCGTGATCCCCCTCGCGGCCTGGCTGACACGTGTGTTCGGGCTGCGCCGGTTCCTGATGGTCATGGCAGTACTGTTCACCTTCTTCTCGATGTACTGCGGCATGTCCGACAGTCTCGCCGGCATGATCGCGGGGCGCATCGGCCAGGGATTTGCCGGTGGCGCGATGATTCCGACTGGGCAGACTATCATCCGCACTCGCCTGCCCCAGCACCAGTTGCCCATTGGCATGAGCGTGTTCGGCTTGACAGTACTGCTGGGGCCATTGATGGGACCGGTGCTGGGCGGATGGTTGACCGAGAATGCTAGTTGGCGCTGGTGCTTCTTCCTCAACCTACCAGTAAGCATCGCCTTGGTGGCCTTGCTGTGGACGGGGCTGAAGCCGGAAAAACTTGAACTTGATCGCTTTTTTAAAGCCGACTGGCTGGGCATCATTGGCCTGGCCGCAGGCCTCAGCTCCTTGACCGTAGTGCTGGAGGAGGGCCAGCGTGAACGCTGGTTCGAGTCGCACATGATCCTTTGGTTGACCGTGCTATCTGCGATTGGATTCATGCTGGTCATAATCGGTCAACTCAAAGCCAAGCAACCCATCATCCGCTTGAGTCTGATGCGCAACGCGAACTATGCCAGCGTGATTCTGATCGTTTCTGTAGTCGGGGCGGGGATCTATAGCATCTCCTACCTTCTGCCTCAGTTTCTTGGCAATGTCACGGGCTACAACGCCCAGCAAGCCGGGTCAATCATGTTGTTGTCGGGGTTGCCTGCCTTCTTGTTGATGCCAGTTTTGCCTAAGCTGATAGCGCGCTACCAGGCGCGCTGGCTGGTGAGCATAGGCCTAGCGATGTTTTGCATCAGCTGTCTGCTCGACGTGGGGTTGACCGCGGACAGTGTCGGTCACGACTTCTGGGGCTCGCAGATCATCCGTGGCTTTGCCCAGGTGCTTGCGATGATGCCGCTTAACCAAGCGTCGATGTCAGCGGTGAAAACCGAGGAAGCTGCCGACGCCGCAGGGCTTTACAACATGGCGCGTAACCTCGGAGGCTCAATTGGATTAGCATTGATTGGCGTGCTGGTGGACCGGCGCGAGCACTACCACGACGCCATCTTGCGCGAGTCGGTCAATGCAAACGGCACCTTGGTTCAAGACCAGATGGCCGCCCGTGCTGCAAGTTTTCTTACCCAGGCTGGCGACGACGCCCGCGCGCAGATGCAGTCACTTGAGCAGCTTGCTCAGACCATTGCCCGTGAGGCCCTCGTGATGACCTACGGTGAGGCGTTCCTGGTGCTCGGACTGGCTCTGCTGGCTTGTATTCCCTTGGCACTGCTGCTCAAGACCTCAAAGCCTCAAGGTATCGCACGATGATTCAACAGACGTTACTGGCCACCCTTGTGCTGGTCGTGATTACCGGCTGCACGGTTGGTCCTGACTATCAGGGCGCACCGCTGGTTGCCGCAAAGACCTTCGCGAGCGGCCGCTTGGCTCACGATTCAGCTGCCGAGTCGTCAGCCCCACCAGCAGCTCAGTGGTGGCACAGCCTCGGCGATGCTCGACTTGACGCGTTAGTAGGCCAAGCGCTGGCAGGCAGCCCCAGCCTGGCTGAAGCCGAAGCTCGCCTGCGCCAGTCCCGTGCAGGCCTGGCCAGCGAACAGGCCGCTGGGCGTCCGAAACTTTCTGCCAATGCGACGATGTTGCGCATGCGTTCCCCGGACGCTTCGCAATTCAGCGGCAGTCAAAGTGGTGGAGGAGGGCGCGGGCCGTTGAGCTTATACCTGGTTGACTTCGACGCCAGTTGGGAGGCCGATCTGTTCGGCGGTACGCGGCGCGCGGTTGAGGCCGCCAATGCCAGTGCTGGCGCCAGTGCCGCAGAGTTAGCGGATGCTCAGGTGCAACTGGCCGCCGAGGTGGTGCAGACTTACGTTGATCTTCGCGACCGCCAGCAGCGTCTGACCTTGGTGGATGCCTCAAGCGAACTGGAACAACAAGTTCTGGAGCTGACCCGGCAGCGCCGAAGCCTTGGTGTGGCCAGCGAGTTGCAGCTGGAGCAGGTCATTACCCAGGCCGAGACCACGCGCTCGCAGCGCTTGCCGCTGCAGGCGCAGATCATCGAGTCAATGGATCAATTGGCAACGTTGTGCGGGCTTGCACCCGGCGAACTCGATGCTCGGTTGCAAACGCCCAGCGAACTGCCCAGCGTGCCGGGCCAGGTGCCCTTGGCAAATCCTGCGGCGATGCTCAAGGCACGTCCGGATATCCGCGCCGCTGAACGTCAGCTGGCGTCGGCCAATGCGCAGATCGGCGAAAAGACCGCTGACTGGTTCCCCAAGCTCAGCTTTTATGGCGATCTTGGGTTCAGCGCCGCAGACCCTGGACACTTAGCTCGCAAGGATAACGGCACTTGGCTGGCTGTGCCGCGCCTGAGTTGGAATGCCTTGGATTTTGGACGCGTCAAAGCGTCAATCGAAGGCGCGCAGGCGGGGCGGGATGTCGCCCTGGCGCAATACCGCAGCACCGTTCTCGAAGCGCTGCGCGACGCCGACACGGCGTTGGCCCGTTACGGCCACCAGCGCGAAAACGTGGTGATGCTGCGAGGCATTCAGGCCAGCGCCGAGCGCGCCGCTGACCTGACGCGACAGCGGTACCGCGCGGGTACCGCTAACACTCTGGACTGGCTGGATGCCGAACGTACCCGCTTCGACGCGCAGCAGAACCGCGTGTCGGGAGATGCGCAGCTGTTGAAGGATTTCGCTGCGCTGCACAAATCGTTGGGTTTGGGCTGGGAGGGCTGAAAAAAGTTGTGTAAAAACTGGTTTGCGTTAGCGTCGCCCCTCACCGCATGTCTCCAGAGCCAGATCGATTGACGAAGCGGCCCGATGCCATTTTTCGGCATCGAATGATGGTTCCAACACCTGACCCAGGGGTTCGTAGAAAGGCAGCGCGCAATGCGGCTGCCTGCTAGGAAAAATGGCTCAGCCGATCCATTCCAAGCCCGAAGACGCACGCCGCAGCGAGGAGACAGAGTTCGCCCCGTCGAGACTGTCTCCTGTTTCCGATAGCCGTTTCCGGCTTCCAATAGCAGTTCAGGCATCCGGTGCCTTATTCCTGCGAAATCTCGTTTGCGTCGAATGACCTCAAGCGTTACATCGGCGCGTCCCGGATGTGCCTACTCTTCCTGCCCTATTATTCCAGACGCAATCCGTCTTGTTTAGGGTCATCCCGTCCTCGGCTGAGTGACGCTTCAGGTAATGGCACCTGCGACGCTGGCATTCAGTAAAGGTTGCTCAAGCGCAACTGCCGACTTCGTTCAGCGTTCACGCCTCCTCTCTGCGGTATTTCCTGATTTTTCCAAACTCGTACGGTGCGTTTCTGGCGTCGCCAGGCAGCGCTAAACCTTCGTGGATTCGTCTGGTCTGATAGGGGTTGGATATTTACTGACGTTAATCGTATAGTTAATATGTGCAAGCACGACTGATAACTCATTTACGTTTCAAGAGGTATTCATGGCGCCAACTATTGACCCCCGCACCCCTGTACTGATCGGGGCTGGGCAATTCTGCGAACGGATCAGTGACGCAGGCTACGTAGGTCATTCGCCGGCCGAGTTGGCCGCCGCTGCAGCCCGGCGGGCGTTGGCCGATACCGGAGCAGATCCGAGCCTCGTAGCAGCTGCCATCGACACGATTGCAACGACCCGGCAGTTTGAAAACTCGACACCGATGGCCCGAGCTCCATTGGGGCTTAGCAATAACCTTCCTCGCTCTGTTGCTGCGCGAATCGGCGCCGATCCAGCTCGTGCAGTTCTAGAGGTTTCCGGAGGGCAGAGCCCCCAGCACCTGGTCAATGAGTTCGCCCGCGCTATCGCAGAGGGTCACGCTGACGTTGTGCTTCTGGCTGGTGCCGAAGCAATCTCTACTCTTCGTCATTTCCAGCAGTCCGATTCCAAGCCAAACTTCAACGAGGTTGTCGAGGGGCAGTTGGAGGATCGAGGCTTCGGCTTGGGCGGCTTGATGTCGAGGCAGTTAGCCGTGCACGGTGCTGCCAATGCTCCCAGTATGTACGCGTTGCTCGAGAATGCGCGCAGGGCCAGGTTAGGTCTCTCGCTAGAGCAATCGCGCCACGAAATGGGGCGATTATTCGCACCATTCTCAGCCGTCGCCGCGTCCAATTCCAATTCGGCTTCTCACGCCCAGCATTCTGTTGAAGCATTAGCGACCGAGACCGCCGAAAACCGCCAAATAGCCTCTCCCTACCTGCGGTACTTAGTGGCACGTGACCAGGTCAATCAGAGCGCGGCATTGATTTTGACGAGCGTTGAGTCAGCGCGCCAACTGGGCATTCCTGAAGAGAAGTGGATATTCCTGCATGGCCATGCCGACCTTGTTGAAAAACCTCTATTAGAACGAACCGACTTGGGCGCTTACCCAGCAGGCGTTGCGTCGGTACGTGAGGCGCTTCGAGTAGCGGACGTGTCACTCGAGGACATTTCTGCCTTCGACTTCTACAGCTGCTTCCCCATTGCAGTGTCGGCGGTCTGCGACGAGATCGGCCTCGCGCCGAATGACCCGAGAGGATTGACGCTTACAGGCGGACTTCCATTCTTCGGTGGTCCAGGCAACAACTATTCGATGCATGCCATAGCTGAGGCCGTCGGCTATGCCAGATCTCATCCAGGTCGCTTTGTGCTGGTGGGTGCTAACGGTGGCGTGCTGAGCAAATACTCCACAGGCGTTTACTCTTCGCAGCCAACGCCCGTTCCGTATGCCTCAGACAGATCCTCCACGATTCAAACGATGCTAGACAATACAAAGGGCCCAAAGCTCGTCACTCGCCCTGAAGGATGGGGCGTCATTGAGTCGTATACCGTTGTTCACAATAAAGATGGCAGCACCAGAGGTGTAGTAGTGGGTCGGATGGAGCAGACGAGCGAGCGCTTCGTGGCCAATCCTGACCCTCAAGATGCCGCCATGATGAAAGTTTTGAATGTTGGCGAGCCAGTCGGAACACGTGTTTATGCAAGCCCAACTGCTCGAGGCAATCGCATCGCGCTTGCATCTGGCGATGGCACTAAAGCTCCTATATTCCGCAGTGAATACGAGTTCGTGCAGGTGCGCCGTGACGGTCATGTCCTCGAAATCACTATCAATCGGCCTGACGCGCGAAACGCTCTGCACCCGCCGGCACATGATGAACTCGATGAAGTGCTGAATGCCTATTTCTCCGACCCGGACCTTTGGGTCGCTATTTTGACCGGCGCTGGTGACAAGGCTTTTTGTGCAGGTAACGATCTGATTTACACCGCAAGTGGTAAGCCCATGTGGATGCCCGGGAATGGTTTTGGGGGAGTCACCAGTCGCCGAGCAATGACCAAGCCCGTGATAGCTGCAGTGAATGGTTTCGCCATGGGAGGCGGTTTTGAGATCGCACTGGCCTGTCACCTCGTCGTGGCCGACGCGAGCGCTCGCTTCGCGCTAAGTGAGGTCAAGGTGGGGCTCATTGCAGGTGCCGGGGGGCTGGTACGTTTGCCCCGCACTATTCCTCAGAAAAAAGCCAACGAACTCATTCTGACAGGTCGTCAACTGAGCGCGGAGGAAGCTTTTTCGCTAGGGCTGGTCAATCGAGTGGCTGAGGCTGGGCAGGCACTGGCCGTAGCGCGGGAACTTGCAGCTGAGATTGTTCAGAGCTCCCCCACGTCGATCCGGCTTTCGCTGCATTTAATGAACGATACGCAGGGTATCGCCGATACGCTCGACGCTGTCGCGTTCCCCTCTGTAGCACTGGATGACTTAATGGGTACTCAGGATTGTTGGGAAGGTTTGGCAGCGTTTGCCCAGAAGCGGCAACCACACTGGACAAACCGTTAGCGCCTGACCTCCTTTGAATTTAAATTCATCATTGCTGGGTTCGCCAAGATATTTCCGAATTGCTGTGACGATTCCGGATGGCCAGTTTGCGAGCCGGATTGCCCTGCTTCATGGAGAACGTGTACATGAACAAGAATAAAAATGTAGCCCAGAATTTTGAGGCGCCGCTGACGGGTGTGAAGGTGCTGGATCTGGTCACTGGACCGATGGGCGCGATAGGTCGTCAACTGGTCGAGCTGGGAGCGGAGGTTATTCGCGTCGAGCCCCGTGCTGGCGGGGCGGATCGACTTCAGCGGCCACTGCTCGATGGCGTCAGTCTCGCATTCGTTGCTTTCAATATGGGTAAAAAATCGGTTGCACTGGACTTCGATAGTCCTGCGGATTGCACACACTTCGAGCATCTACTCGCTGGGGCAGATATTCTCATCAGTCCGGCAAACCTGTCTTTAGCGCAACCTGAGCGATTGAGGGATCGCTATCCGCACTTGGTGACACTTGCTCTAAGCGGGTATGGTCGGACTACATCTATCGCTCATTGGCAATACACAGACCCGGTGCTTCATGCTCTGTCTGGTGAGTTGTCTCGTTCAGGCATTCCAGGGCGGACTCCGTTACTCCCCCCGGGTGAGCTCGCTTTCAGCTGTGCTTCAGCGCAGGCCGCCTATGTGCTGCTCTTGGCGTATTATCGCCGCCTGACAAATTACGAGGGTGACTATCTCGATTTTTCCATTTTGGATGGTGCCGTTCATGCGCTAGACCCAGGATATGGTATCGCGGGCAGCGCGACCGCTGGAGTCTCGGCGAGCAAGCTGCCTCGGGGGCGGCCAGAAGCTAGGTTCCAGTACCCTATCATTCCGTGCAAGGATGGCTATGTCCGTATCTGCGTTTTAGCGCCCCGCCAGTGGCAAGGGATGTTTCAATGGCTGGGCGAACCCGAAGCATTCGCAGACCCAGCGTATGCCACATTGCGCCACCGATTCACCTCATCGACCTTGATTCCGGCGATTGCCGAACTCTTTGCGGATAAAACCCGAGTTGAACTTGAAGTTCAAGGGCAGGCACACGGTGTTCCTGTCGCGGCGGTGCTTACGCTAGAAGAAGCGCTGGCCTGCGACCAGATTGCCGCGCGCGGCGCGGTGGTTCCAGTTCAGATCAGCAAGCATGCCCATACCGCATTCCCAAATGGATTGCTCGAAATCGACGGGGTGCGAGCCGGTATTCGAGGCAATGTCGCCTGTCTGGGTGAGCATCAACGCTATCAGTTTCCCCAGCAGCGGGCCGAGGCAGGGTGCAGCAAACAGCCTGCCGGTCGACCTCTGGAGGGGCTCCGGGTTTTGGATCTGGGAGTTATCGTTGTCGGGGCAGAGCAAGGACGACTGTTGGCCGACCAAGGCGCAGAAGTCATCAAGCTCGAAAATTCAGCGTTTCCGGATGGAAGCCGACAGTCGCAAGATGGCGCCGCCATCTCGGTTACCTTCGCTGCTGGCCACCGGAACAAAAAAGGTTTAGGTCTGAATCTGCGTTCTGATGAAGGTAAAGTGCTCTTCCGTGAACTGGTCAAGACCACTGACGTTATCTTATCCAACTTCAAGCCAGGCACCCTCGACTCGTTGGGGCTTGGTTACAAGGCGCTAAAGGAGATCAACCCGGCGCTCATCATGGTTGATAGCTCCGCATTCGGCCCAAGCGGCCCCTGGAGTGAGCGTCTTGGCTACGGGCCGCTCGTCCGTGCATCGTCAGGTCTGACGGCTAAGTGGCAGTACGCAGGTGAGCCAGGCAGCTTTAGCGATGCCCTGACAGTCTATCCCGATCATGTGGCGGCACGTATCGGCGTGACCGGCGTTCTAGCTCTGCTGATACGACGCCTGCGCACCGAGCAAGGCGGTACCATCAGTGTTTCGCAATTGGAGGTCATGCTTGGGCACATGAGTGTCGCGATCGCCGGCGCCTGCGGATCCGGCAAATTGGAACCGGTTCGCCTAGACGCGCCATGGGGGGTGTTCCCCTGCAAGGGCGACGATGATTGGTGCGTTGTCACGGTTCGGCACGACGATGACTGGCGGATGCTGTGTGATGTTATTGCACGGCCGGATCTTGCCGCAGATCCCCAACTAGCGTCTCCGTTGCTTCGCGCTTCCCACCGCACATTGGTCGACGAAGCGGTTAGCCAATGGCTGATGTCGCAGACCGCCGAAGAAGCTATGCGAAGGCTCCAAGAGGCAGGTGTCCCGGCGGGTGCGATGTTACGCGTATCGGAACTTCCAACCTTCCCCTATTTCCGCGAACGAGCTTTCTTCAGGCCAACAGTGCATCCACTGATTGGAGAAGATTTTTTGCTGGAAAACGCCCCCGTGTTTTCCCGACACCTTCCTGATCCACCTGATTCGCCGGCCCCGCTCATGGGGGAGCATTCTGAGGAAATCCTTACCCGCAGGCTGGGTCTCTCGACTGCTGAGATTGCACGACTGGTAGAAACAGGCGCTGTGCAGATCAGTCGCAGGCGTTAAGGCGTAGACGCCAGCTTGCCCGGCAATGTGAGTGGAGTGCGAGCCACATGTTCAAGACCGGACTTCAGTCTGGTGATGTTGGTCTGGGGTAATTGAGGGCTCTCTTTTTTGAAAGATGCGTCTTCTAGGCTTATCACTAAATTGTGCCAAAATTGGTAATTTTTGTTCTTTTTATGGGTTTAAACTACCTATTAATTGCTTGAAATCGGCTTATTTTGAAATAATGTGTGCGTCCAAATCTCCCTTGATTTTTACCTGATCGGATAATACAGTTAACTCTATCGGCTGGCGACCAAAGCTCGCTAATAGGCTTTACTCGCGGACATGTCGATCAGAATTGGTTATAACAATAGGAAAATCTGATGCTGCCGACTTATTACGACACCTTTTTCATTGATGGCGTCTGGGCCAGGCCTAAGGGAACTGACGTCATTCATGTCGTCTCGCCGGCGACGGAAGAGATCATTGGGTCCGTACCTTCCGGGACCAGTGCGGATATGGATTCAGCCGTTTTGGCGGCACGTCGTGCGTTCGATGAAGGGCCTTGGCCACGGATGTCGCTTAATGAGCGCACCGAAATCCTCCTGAAAATAGCTGCTTACCTGGAGGAGAAAGGGCCTGATCTCGCCCGGCTCATCTCGAGCGAAATGGGCTCCCCTTTGAAGCGTCTCGCGGCAGCGGCCCCGATGCCTGCATTGCTCATCAAGAAAACGCTAGACATGGCCAAGGTGTTTCCTTTCGTGGAGAGTCGCCAAGGTATGGTCGGAGACGCGTTGATCGTCCGCGAGCCCGTGGGCGTCGTAGGAGGAATTACGCCTTGGAATGGGCCACTGCACCTGCTCATGATGAAGTTCGCACCGGCCCTCGTCGCAGGATGCACGTTCGTGTCCAAACCCTCTCCGGAGGCTCCTCTGGATGCCTATGTTCTTGCCGCCGCATGCGAAGCAGCGGGGCTGCCCCGGGGCGTCTTCAACCTTGTTCCCGGCGGCAGGGAACTGGGTGAGCATCTGGTCACCCACCCCGGCGTCGACAAGATCTCTTTCACAGGTTCGACCACTGCTGGACGTCGGATAGCCGAGCTCTGCGGGCGTGACATGCGTCGGTTTACGCTTGAGTTAGGAGGGAAGTCGGCGGCCGTTGCGCTGTCGGACGCGGACCCGAAAAAGGTGGCATCCCATGCAGTGGCACGAGGGCTTGCCTTCAATAGTGGCCAGGCGTGTGCGGCGCTCACTCGGGTGATCGTCCCGCGCGCGCGTCAACAGGAGTTCGTCGACGCCATGGTCGCGGAGATCGATAAGCTGGTGACCGGCGATCCATCCGATCCACAGGTGGATGTCGGGCCAATGGTTGCTGAGCGCCAGCGTGACCGGGTAGAGAGCTACATTGCTGCTGGTCTCAGTGAAGGTGCGCGGCTGGTGCGCGGTGGCGGGCGTCCTGATGGACTGGAACGTGGCTGGTTTGTCGAGCCTACGCTGTTTTCGGACGCGACAAATGACATGAAGATTGCGCGCGAGGAAATCTTCGGTCCGGTCGGGGTCATCATTCCCTATGACGGAGGCGATGAAGAAGCCATCGCGCTGGCAAATGACACTCCCTATGGACTGGCTGGCGCTGTGTTTACCGAGGACGCCTCTCGTGGAATTGCCGCTGCACGACGCATCCGGGCGGGAACTATGGGATGCAATACATTTTTTATCGATCCGCTCCTGCCATTCGGCGGATTCAAAAGCTCAGGCGTCGGTCGCGAGAATGGCCCCGAAGGCATTGCGATTTTTACCGAGATAAAGACACTTCAGGGTGTGGCCCTACAGGAGCTGGAATGAATCAGTACGATTACATCATCGTAGGTTCTGGCCCGGGCGGATCAGTGATGGCCAACCGTCTTTCAGAAGACGGCACAAAAAGTGTCCTGGTGATCGAAGCAGGGCGTTCCGACGACAGTTGGCTCATCCATATGCCCAAAGGTATAGGCAAGCTGCTGACAGGGTCGCCGTATGTCAATTACTACAAGACCAAGCAAGATAACGTCGGTCGAGAACATATGTGGGTTCGTGGCAAGACGGTAGGCGGGTCGAGTTCGGTAAACGGCATGGTCTACTCACGCGGGCAGCCCGAAGACTACGACAATTGGGAAAGCTTGGGCGCCAGTGGCTGGAACTGGAACACAATCAAGAACGCCTTCAGGAAAATTGAGAATCATGTGCTAGGTGAAGATGAGCTCAGGGGGATTGGAGGGGGGATGCATATCACTATGCACAAGCCGGACTCTAAACTTTCTGAGGTCATCCTGGAAACCAGCGAGGCATGTGGCACACCCGCCAAGGACGACGTTAACCGCGAGGACCAGGTTGGGCTGGGTCACGCGCCTGAGATGATCAGGGGCGGACGGCGTTGGAGTGTGGCCAAAGCTTTCCTTCGACCGGCGTTGAGCAGGCGTAATGTCGCGCTTGTGACTTCGACCAGCGTGCGTCGGGTGCTGTTCGAAGGCAAACGTGCCTTTGGGGTAGAATGCGACGGTCCGTCGGGCCGAATCGTCTACCTGGCGCGAGCTGAGGTCGTGCTCTGTGCGGGTGCGTTTGAAAGCCCCAAGATACTGATGCTCAGTGGTATTGGGCCCGCTGCGCATTTGGCCGAAAAGGGGGTCGAGTTACTGCATGACAGTCCGAATGTCGGCCAGAACCTTCAGGAGCACTACGGCTTGAGTCTTGCCTTCCGTTTGAAAAATGGCGCTAGTCTCAACAAGCAATTCTCGGGCTGGAGGCTTTACCGAAACGTCCTCCAGTACATTCTGTCGCACCGCGGGCTAATGGCTTCGGGGGTGCATGAATTAATGGGTTTCGCCAAAACGGATTCGCAGTCGACGGCGGCTGATACCCAACTGTTCATTACGCCCATGTCGAGAGTGCCCGATAAAGCGCTGGTGTTCGAAAAGAAGTCTGGCATCAGCTGCCTGATCTATCCAGGTCGGCCAACGACCACGGGAACGGTACGGCTTTCATCGGCGGATCCCTCGTTGGCGCCTGAAATTGAATACAACGCCTTAACCACTCCGTACGATCAGCGCATCGCAATTTCTATGGTTCACTATGTCCGAAGGTTGTTCGCAACCAAGCCTTTGTCGGACTTCATTGATCATGAAACTGTGCCCGGGCCTTCAATCAAGACCGACGACCAGATACTGGACTGCGTAAGGCGTACTGGATCTTGGGGATACCATACGTGTGGCACCGTACGTATGGGCGACCAGGACGACGCGCCCCTTGACACCATGATGCGCGTACGAGGGGTCAAAGGTCTGCGGGTTGTTGATGCATCAAGCTTTCCGGCGATCGTGTCGGCCAATACGACCGCGCCAGTTGCGGCCATGGCTTGGTTCTTGTGCGACCGAATGAAGGCTGAAATCCCCGTGAAAGAGCACGCCAAACCCCAGGCTGAACATAGCGTTACCGCTGCGTCACTCAAATGACCCAGTTCTGAGATCAGACGTACAGCGTTTCCGGGGCCTCGCCCGAGACGATCCTCGCCAACCATGCTGATCATCTCCCCGCTGTGATTCTCACAGCGGGGAGCTGTTGCATTCATCAGGCCCGCTCCAAGGCGCACCTACGCTTCTGGGAATATGGCAGTCAACCAAGCGCCTCTGTCGCTGCGACCATGGGACGAGACTCTTTGGTCGCTTTCATCACTCTTTCAGGCGCACTCTGGTCTACGATTTCCAAGTAGTTGCCGTGCAGGCCAACGATGGTGGCAACAAATGGAAAATCGCCCATGCTGTCTACTCTATAGCTTATGGTATCCCCCACTTTGAACGTTGAGGGATCGAAGTTGAATACAAACGGGCAACTGCCATTCATTCCCATCATTTTCCTATCTCCGCTATCTGATATAGGTCTATTTAAATAAAATTTCGAAAATTTTCGAGTGAGCATTTGTATTGAGGTACCTCATTGTTACATGTCGGTCAGACGCCCTCCAGTCATTTTGATGTCTCGCGGCTGCGGCGTTAAACCAAATTTGCATCTTGTGTCACAATCGCTACATCCGTCTGCTCTGCAGCTGTTTCATACCCAGGTTGCTCCGATCTCGCTTAAGGAAATTCACCTCTGTGCCTACTATCAAGCCCCGGTCGCGAGGGCGGCCTAGGGCTGCCGATGTTGAAGAGCGCATCTTCGATGCTACGTTGCGCATTTTTGGCAGCCGCGGTTGGAGCGGCCTCAGCATCGAGGCCGTTGCGACAGAGGCGAAAGTTGGCAAGGCATCCATCTATCTCAGGTGGAGCGAAAAGTTGCAGTTGTTGATAGACGCCATCCACGACTATCACCACCGTTGCGGGTCCGTGAACAGTCCAGATGCTGAGGGCGGGAGCGTAAGGGAGAGGCTCATCCATTCGGTAGAGGGGCGCGCACGACTTCTGCTGGGAGCGCATGGCCTTGCCGTCGTTCGACTCCAGGTTGAGATAAAAGCCGATCCGGAAACATGGCGTCCTTATCGGGAGGCCGTCATGCGAGACTCGGTACTTCGCGCGCGTCATTGGCTCCAGGACGCCATTGACCGTGGTGAGGTTATTTCTCAAGGCTCGGCTATGCAAATCCTGGAAGCCATCGAGGGCAGTGTTTATGTCCATGTGATGGTGACGCCGCCAGAGCTCCGAGAGCAGGTCCTGGCAGCGCTATCTGGGTGGGCGACCCGATTGGTCGACACTCAGTTGGGATTGGCTGGCACCAAGGCAGATTAGCAGTCGCGCGCTCTATTTCACGCTTTCCCTATCGCCAGGCTGCCGCATCCGACGGAGGTGAATGGCGCATCAGGCAGCGTGCTGCCTGATGCGCCAGTTGAAGAAGCAATCGGGCGTTACCAAGTTTTGACTCATTCTCGGCGAGGCAGGCAATTCACGCTTTGTCCTTCGCCGAGGCGGCGTGGGACGTTTCGGTGAGGTGGCCAAACATTACTTCGTGAAAGCCCTCATCTACCCACTGCTGCAGCTTTTTCGAATACGATGCCACGCCTCCCGAATACGGCGCTAGCACTCTTGGTTTACCAGGTACGTTTGCGCCGAGGTACCAATTGTCTGTCTTCGAAAATACCGTGCGATTTGCACACTCAGCGTTGTGATCAACCCAGGCATCCTGGGCCTCTTCAGTGATTTCACATGACAACGCTCCGATAATTTTCATATGCGCGACGAGTTCCGCCAATGCCTCAACGATGAGTTCATTGGTGGAAGCAACATTGCTGAACACCGACGGCGCGCCAGGACCATTTACGATGAGCATGTTGGGAAATCCGGCAACGCTGACGCCCATGAATGTGCGGGGCCCTTCGGCCCAGGCTTGTTTGAGTAGAAGGCCACCGCGACCACGGATGTCTATTGCATCGAACGCGCCGCTCATGGCGTCGAAGCCCGTCGCATAAACGATGACGTCCAGTGGATATTCATTATCGCGGGTGCGAATGCCGGTCGCTGTCACGCGCTCGATTGGAGCGGTGGCGACATCGACTGCCCTCACATTCTGCCGATTGAAGGTCTCGTAGTAGTGGCTGTCGACCACCAGCCGCTTGCCACCAAATGGATAGCCGCGGGGCGTCAATATCCCTGCGATGTCCGGGTCTTGAATAATCTGGGCGATCTTGCGCCTGGCATAATCGGCGACCACCGAATTGGTCTGCTCATTGCTCGCAACATCGCTGAAACATTGTGCCAATATTGCCCCGCCGCTGTTCCAGTACAAATCCAGCAATTCCTGCTGCCGCGCTTCCGAGAAGGATGCAGCTGGCTGACGCCTGGCTTCAAGCAATTCCGACGCAATGAAGGTGTCGCCCGCCCCGGTAATGCGACCGGCCCGGACGTCACTGCGCAGCCGCACCTTTTCCTCGTTCCAGCGGGCATAGCTTACTTCGGTGAGTGGAGCGTTCTTGGCCGGGACGCTGAAGTGCGCGGTGCGGATAAAAACATCAAGGTGCTCGGCCTGCGCGGCAATCAGCGGAATCGCCTGAGTGCCGGAACTGCCATTGCCGATGACGCCGACGCGTTTACCGGCGAAGTTGACCTTCTCGGACGGCCAGCGTGCGGTGTGATAGGTTTCTCCCTTAAAATCATGAACGCCCTCGATATCGGGATAGCGGAATATGGTCAAGGGACCGGCGGCCATCACAAAAAAACGGGTCAACAAGCGCCGACCTTCACTCGTCTCGATGCTCCATAAGCAGGTGGCATCATTATAGTGCGCCGAGACTACGCGGGTATCAAACACGATATGCTGCCGGACATCGAGCTCATCCGCAGCGAAGCTGATATAGGCTTGAATCTCAGGCTGGGTGGCGTATCTCTCAGACCATTTCCATTTGGCATCGAGTTCTGCCGAGAAGCTATAGGAGTAAAGTAAGCTCTCAACGTCGCAGCGCGCGCCAGGATAACGATTCCAGTACCAGGCGCCACCCACATCAGAGGCTGCCTCCACTCCACAGACACGCAACCCGAGCTGTTTGAGTCGGTACAGCATATAGACGCCGCCAAACCCTGCACCTACCACCAGAGCATCGAAACACTCAACATCGTTTTTACTGTTCATTTTGTCACCGTTTTTATTGTCATGAACGCTGGCGCCACTGTTGGCGCTAAACAACTGTTTTTTTCGCTTGGTTATTCCATCGTGGCGGCAGCCGTCTGTTGGCCAATGGTAGCAACCGGCAAGGCTAAGTAACGGCAAATGGCTGTCGACACGTCGGTGCGCAATCGCTGGCTGACTGTGGCCGACTCGAGTAGATCAAAGCCGTGCGGCGCGCCCGCGTATAGATGCAATTCGACAGGCACTCCCGCGTGCATTAGCCGCTGGGCGTACGTCAGGTCTTCGCAAGCAAAGAGATCGAGATCACCTACTGCGATGAAGGCCGGTGCGAGTTCAGCGAAATTTTCAGCGAGCGACGGAGAAAACCATCCCCGCCGTTCATCCCCAGCAGTGTAATCACCTCGCAAGGCGCTCCAGCCGAACTGGTTACTGTGTCGCGTCCAGACAAATGTTCCCGCAGTGGGGGATGACGAAAGGTCGCCTGGCCTTCCGGTTCGGTGATCAAGCATTGGGTAGAGGAGCACCTGCCCAGCCAGGGGTGGAAGTTCTCCGCGATCTCTCACCATTTGCGCCAACGCCGTGGCGAGGCCTCCACCTGCGCTTTCTCCCATGACCACGATCCGATCACTGTCAATTTCAAGTTCGTCGGCGTGCTCTACTAGCCAGCGCAATGCTGCATAGCAGTCTTCTTGCGGCAATGGAAAGCGCGCCTGCGGCGCAAGTCGATACTCGACTGAGAAAGCGCTTATACCCAAGCGGCCGCACAGTGGGGCAAGGGTTCGGGCTGAGGAAGCTGCCGAACCGATCACCATACCGCCCCCGTGCATGTGCAGGATGGCGGGCCTGCGCCCCTTAGGGCCTTTCGCCGGGTAGTGGTACAGCGCAATGTCCTGTCCGTCAACGCTGGTAATCGTGTGGATGATCGGACCGTATCCGCTGACCAGTGACTCGTATCTCTGCGCAATAGCGGCGCGCATTTCGGTCAGGAGAGTGTCGTCCAGGTTCAATGTTGGCGCGGCATCCAGTAAGGGCAGTAGCTCAGGATCCAGCCTGTCTAGACTGTTCATTATCTTCCTCCCAGTAGGGGCGACATCCATCAAGTGCGGGATGCCGATAAATAGTTCCATTTGAGAAAGCTGCAACGCGATGGTCAGCCCAGCCCTCGCCATGGGAGCAGGAGCGACGCATAGGGCTCAGCCGCGGCCCTGCCTCTCTTATCAATTCAGCAATGGCTACCGAGTTTGCAATCACCGTTGCGGGCCTCAATATGCTCTAAGGGCGCGAGAAGGTGAGCTCGATTTACTGTACGTTTGGCGTACATAAAGAGCAACCCCATTCCTTCAACTTCGGTTTGAAAAGTGACAGATTCATGCCCTTCCGTGGGTTTCAGGAGATTTATGAGGAAAAAGGTTTAACTCTTTTTTGGCTTCAAAGTCGAGTCTTCTGACTATCTATATCAATAGTTTCAAACGTTTCTGGGGGTGGTGGCGTCACCAGATAAGAAGAATATTTGAGCGGACATACTTTACAGACGGTAACCGTTCTGTTTTTATGTGCGCGCAGTGGCTCATTACATCGACACCTACTGTGAGGTGTTCATGGCGCCAATTCTCGTACTGCTCAACCACGGTGTCGCTTGCACGAGGCCATTTCGGAAATCCGTCGAGGGGGGGCAGTCATCGGTACTGGTGGCCCAGTCATGCCATAGCGCTCGCAACGACGCAGGCGTCCTCTCTAACGTGCAACAGCAGGCGACACGTATAAAGTAAGTTCTCAACGTCGCAGAGAGCGCCAGGGTATCGGTTCCAGAATCAGGCGCCGCCTACGTCTGGAGCAGCCTCCACTCCGCAGGCACGCAAACCGAGCTGTTTGAGTCGGTACAGCGTGTAAATTCCGCCAAACCCAGCTCCTATCAACATCGTTTTTACGGTTCATTTCGCCACCGTTTCTATTGTCATGAGCGAGGGTGCCCGTTGAAGCTAACCAACTGGTAAATTTTTGAATCGGCCATAACACCGTGACCACAGCAGTTGGTTGGCCATCTGAATCAACTGGCAAGGCCAAATAACGGCAAATGCGTGCTATGACATCCGTGGCAAACGCTAGCTGCCCGCGGCTGATTCGACCAGATCGAAGCCGCATGGCGCGCCAGCATTCAGGCTTGGTTCGACGGGTACTCCCGTGTGCATTAGCCACTGGGCGTGCGTCAGGTCTTCGCAGGCAAAAAGGTCGAGATTCCCCCTCTCGCGATAAAGGCGGGTGCGAGCCCGCCAGATTTGCAGCAAGCGACAGTGAGAACCATCCTCGCCGCAGGATAGTGACCTCGTCGGCTGCGGGTCCGGCTGAGGAACACGAGCAGCACTAGTGTGCTGTTTTCGAAATAACTTGCCCTTCCATCTGCGTCTCCATCGCTTCACGTGCCCGCCGGATCTTGCTCAAAATTTCCTCGCCTTTCGCGTTCCAAACGTACCGGGTCGGTCGTGCGTTCCGTAATGCCAGGAAGGTGGTAATCGAGCTTTCCAACTCACGTACGGAGCCGAAGCTGCCGTCGCGCAAGAACACGGTAATGTCCCTGAAAAACCGCTCGACCATGTTCATCCACGAGCTGGAGGTCGGCGTGAAATGCACATGGAAGCGCGGATGTTTCGCTAGCCAAGCCTTCACCTTGGCGTGCTTGTGTGTCGCATAGTTATCCACGATCAGATGCAGCTGGAGGTGCTTGGGGGTTTCCTTGTCGATTTTCTTGAGGAAAGCCAACCACTCCTGATGGCGGTGCTGGCGCTCGATGCTACTGATCAGTTTGCCTTGGAGATAATCCAGCGCTGCGAACAGCGTGACCGTGCCGTGGCGAGTGTAATCATGGGATTTTGTTTGGATATGACCGATCCCCAGAGGCAGCCCAGGCTGTGTGCGTTCCAAGGCTTGCACCTGACTTTTCTCGTCGCAGCAGAGCACCAACGCCTTGTCTGGCGGGGCCAGGTACAGGCCGATGACATCCCAGAATTTCTCCTCGAACTGCGGGTCGTTCGACAGTTTGAAGGTACGTGTCAGATGAGGCTTTAAGTCATTGGCCGCCCACAGTTTATGCACGGTGGTCGCTGATATGCCGGCGGCACGGGCCATGCTTCGGCAGCTCCAGCGGGGCTCGCCGATACGAGGTTGAGTGACCTGTTCGAGCACGCGGCGGATCGTGTCGGCAGGCAGAGGGGATTTGCGTCCTCGGCCAGGCTTGTCGAGCAGGCCTTCCAATCTGAGCGCCTGAAAACGCTGGCACCAGTCGGTGACCGTAGGGCGAGAGAAACCTGTCAATCGTACAATTTCTTCTCGCATTGATCCTTGCGCTGCCAGCAAGATGACGCGGGCTCGACGGCCATCGCGCTGACTGATGGTGGCGGAACGTACGCGGCGGCTCAGTTCGGCAAATTCTTCAGGGCTAAGCGTAATGTCCAGAGCGCTCACCAGGAACTCTCCAAGGTAGGAATGGCACCTGAAGTGTAGTGCAAGCATGGAGAAATTTATTTCGCGAACAGCACACTAGGTTGAGCACTAAAAAGAACTGTTCAGCCAATCCAGAATGCAGTGAGCACTCTGCTCCCACATTGGATCAAGCATTAGGTCGTGACAGCCCTCTCTCAGCACGGTCGCTTGAGTTTTGTAATGTTTAGCTGTTCTTTCTATTGCACCGTTTCCAAATATCAAATCTTGCCTTGAGCCTAATACGAGCAATGGAAACGGTTGCGCGCCACCAGCGGTCTGGAACTTGGATAGCTCGCTCAAGGCTCGCCTTGATTCGGTTTGAAGATGCTCTAAATAGCCAGAGGCTTTTTCCTTGCTAATTCTATTCGAGAAAAATGGGGATTTCGCAACTCCACTTGCCGACACAGGCTTTTGATTAATCAAACGGAACAAAGCCAAAACACCTGTTGGATAGCGTAACAGGCGAAGTCTTTCCCAAGGATCTGGGGTTCCAGGCGGCATTGACGCCAGCAACACCGCTCCGGCTATTTTTTCAGGAAACTGTGTCATCAACAGCTGAGTGATTGCACCCCCCATCGAGTGACCGATGACTATTGGCGGCTCCTCCAGTTCATTGACAACGCTCAACACGTCAGACACATAATCCGACAAACCAAATTGATCCAGCTGGTCCCTTCCCTGACTCTGCCCGTGCCCCCGCAAACTTAAAGCGTATGAATTCCATCCATTGTCGGCAAAGAAGGGGGCATAGTTTTCTAACCAGCACCAAGCGCTGTGACAAACACCATGCACAAAGATAATTGTCCCCTTACTTCGCTTCTCCTCGCTGGTGGTCTTGATAACATCTAACATGAAGCGACTCTTTACAAGCATGCATTATCTCCTTTTATATCCCCAGCCAAAAGTAATCTTGATTCATGACTACACTTTGAAAAGCGCGACATAAAGATCCTTGTTTTCCGCACCCAATGGTATAGGTACTGATCTGCCTGCCGATTTCAAAATCGACAGCGGCTGAACCCATCCCAAATAGTGCTCCATCCGGAACTCATCTTTATCCCGAAGAATTGTCTCGGATACAGGAGGGCGTCGGATTGATGGCCCTTTCAGCATGTATCGATCAAATTGTGAATAAGGCCGATCGTGTGTTTCAGATGAAGCAACGCCGTCGCTATAGTCGGTTGCATCAGAAGTCTGACTGTTTTTTTTCTGCCCCCAGGCTGGAGAAGTGGCTGCCGTGATCCCGGTCATCAGCAATGCCCACGAGAGTTTGCTCACTATTAAGGTCTCTTGTTATTTTTTTTCAATAGGCTCGGACTTGGCAATTGCCTGGCCCGAAACAATCCGCTACGTTCTGCATCATCATTAGATAGTGCAGCCAGACAGGGTGCACAGAGTAAGTTATGCCCATGCACCAGTTTTAATCGCTAACTACTGCGCATCTGAGCCACCCCGGCTTTTATCAGGCGGGCGATTTCATGTACTGAAAGTTGCAGCCTGGTTGCAAGAATTTCTTCGGTGCGTTCGGCCATAAGTGGGGCTGGGAGAGCAGGTGGAGCTAGTAGCTGCTGGGAATGACGGGTGCATTTTCAAGCAGGAAGTCTTCTCCTATGAGCGGATGTTTGGTCAGCCGAGTAGGCGATTTGAGAAGCCGAGTAAGGGTTATCAGCCGCGGCTGCCCAAAATGACGCGAATAGCCGGCCCATCTCGACGCGAGATTGATCAGGTACGTAGCCTAGTTTGTTTCTTCGTGCGTTCTCGAACAGCGCGTATGAAATTGGCGCACCAATGTAGTGCTCGGACAGCTGGCGTAACATCAGCCCGGCCAATCCGAACCCTCGATCCTCAAGCGGTCCGTCGACAGCTTCGTTGAAGTTCGGCTTTGTGGGCCCTTTTGGGAAATGGCGCGTTGTGGAAATGGCTTCGGCGCCAGAAAACAGAACGAACTCACCGTGCCCCTCTGCTACAAGCCGGGCGAACTCGTTGACCAAGTGTTGTGGGCGCTGTCCCCCGGCGCCCTCCAGTATGGAGCGGGTCGGATCAGCGCCAATCCGTTTGCCGATGGAGCGGGGAAGGTAGTTGCTAGGCCCCAGAGGGGCCTGTGAAATCGGGGTTGAGTTTTCAAGCTGACGGGTGGTTGCGATGGTATTGATAGCAGCGGCCAATATGTGCGGCTTCATTCCAAAATCGATAAGAGCCTGCTGCGCAGCCTTGGCAGCCAAGGCAGGTAATCGCACTTGATAGTCAGGGTCTTCGATACGTTCGCAAAAGTGCCCGGTACCGATGAGAGCAGGAGTGCGGGGGTCGAGAACTGGCTCCATGAACACCTCGAAGATGAGAGTCTTATCGTCAGTCTTTGCTGATAAAATTACTATACGATATGCGTCCGTATATGTCTAGCAGCGATCAAATAGGTCGAGAGAAAGAGATAATTACTTTATTGAGCCGAGCGGTACCTGCAAGTGGCGCGACAGTACGCAGCGGCGCTGTGCTCAAGCCGTTGAACACTTTGAAGTGGAGTGGGGCGGGGTGTTGCTGGCCTCCAGTGAAAGCGTCGTGCGCTACCTGGCGGAGTATGGCGCCCAGTTAGCCAGCAACACCTTGCGCACGCACTGGCGGCTTTGGCGCAGTGGTACCAGCAGTACGGCTTCGATGACCCGACCAAGGCGCCGCGGATGCGTGATGTGCTGAGGGGAATTTAGGCGCTGCACCCGCAACCCATCAAGCAGGCCGATGCGCTGCAGTTAGAGAGGCTGGAAGCGTGCATTGAGGGCTTGGACCTGCAGTTGACCTCTGAACAAAGGGCGGTGCGGCTGCGCGCCGTGCGGGTTCAAGCGTTGATCCTCTCGGGTATTGGCGCGGGCTGGGGGGGTGACGAGTTATGACGACTGCGGGTCGAGCATATCCAGTTGCCTGAAGGGCAAGCGCTGGAGGTTTTCCTCGCCAGCAGCAAGACTGACCGCGACCATCGCCGTCGCACTCTGATGTTCCCGGCGCTGACGCGGCTCTGCCCGGTGGACGCTCACCAGCACTAGCTGGCGGTCAGTGGCATCAACCAGGGGCCGGTATTTCGCGCCATCGAACGCTGGGGCCATCTAGCGGAGGAGCGCATCAATCCGAACAGTCTCTCGCGTATTTTGCGTCTGGCGTTTTTGCGCAGCGGTAAAGCTGGCGAGAGTTACACCGCGCATTCGCTGTGCCGCGGTTTTGCCACCTGGGCCAATCGCAATCAATGGAGCAGCAAGGCCTTGAGGGAGTATGTCGGTTGGCGCGATGTATAGTCGGCGATGCGCTACATCGAGGCGGGTGTGCCGTTCCGCGATTGGGACCGTTGAGCGCTCAGACAATCAACGCCCATGACCTGTCGGAAAGCTGAGATGTATGCCCATCCCGGCGTCCGGGTAATATCGGTGGCAACGCTTCACCGTGTTTATCGCCAGTGCAGGATTGATCCGGTTACCGAAATTTCACTGACTCATTTGAACCTTTACCAGTGCTGGATTTTTGCCGATTGGTGTTGGGTCAGCGAAGCATTACCACTGGGCAATTTGTCTTCAGCGCCAACAATCACGTACCTATGCTGTCGCGCTGGGCACGGGTCTGTTGACACGCTGAATTGCAGTGGCTAGATTGCATGCAGTGTTGCACACATTTCGCTGCGGGGTTGGCAGCCTTATTTTGAGACGCGATGAAATGAGCGGGATGATCAAATGGTTCAGATCTTACCCACCATCAGCCGCATTGTTGGTTTCGGTCGAAACTTTTGACCATCGTATTCGGCTAATTAGCTTTGCGTAGAGCCACCAATGTTTGAATCTCTTACCGACACCTCCGCGTAGGGACAGGTAGCGGATTGGATATCGCCGAACTGATGAGATTCAAAGTTCCGTGCACTTAGCACCGCGCTTAACCGATCGCCATAAGACATGAACGACTACATCCAATACAACAAGCAGGAGTCGATGATGAACAGATTTGAAAACAAAGTTGCGATCGTGACTGGCGCCGCAGGCGGCATCGGCTCGGCAATCGCGACGCGCTTGGCGAGTGAGGGCGCAACGGTTGTAGTCAGCGACGTCAATCTGGAAGCGGCGCAGGTAGTCGTCGAGGGGATCAAAGCTGGTGGGGGTAAGGCAGTTGCAATAGCTGCGGACATTGGCTCCGGCGACGCATGCCGCGGTTTGGTAGACGCGGTAGTGGGACAATTGGGGCGTATCGATGTTTTGGTCAACAACGGGGGGATCAACCGCCGCGGAAATCTTTTGGCGTTGAGCGAGGACGACTGGCATACCAGCTTCGCAATTAACCTTGATTCCATGTTCCATCTCTGCCGAGCAGTCCTCCCGATTATGATTGAAAATGGGGCCGGCGCTATTGTTAACACTGCATCGCAGTGGGGACTGTACCCAGCACCAGGACATATTGCCTACAACGTAACTAAGGCAGCTGTAGCATCGTTCACCCAGAACTTGGCTCGGGATTACGCACCGCAGAATGTTCGGGTCAACGCCGTCTGTCCTGGTGAAATTCACACTCCAATGCTTGAAGCTGGTGTGCTCCGCTCCGGCCGTACCATCTCCGACCTAGATAAGATGGTGCCGTTCGGGCGTATCGGCAAGCCAGAGGAAGTTGCTGCGCTGGTGGCCTTCCTTGCTTCCGATGAGGCCGCGTTCATGTGCGGGTCGCTCGTTGAAATTACGGGAGCACAGGCAGTAGCGTAAGACGAAGGCCTATCGCGGAGCAGCAATAGCTCCGTGATAGGCCCTTCAATACGATTATTAATCAAATCCCTTACCCTGGCAGCCTAGTGCTAATAGTGCGCTCAATATTAATATGCGTATTTGCTAAAGATCGACGTTTTCATTCTCTTTGACTTACCCCTTGTTTGTCTGTCATAGCTCTCTTGAAATAATCAAATAGAATCTGATCGCACGGGAGGTGTAATTGGCAGGCGCAGGCTGTCCAGCGTCTAACGGTCGGCATTGAAATAAAGGATATGAGAGCACCGCTAGGAATGTGCGGTGTGTTAAACCTGGTATCTCGTACTTCTAAGGAGGGGAGAGGAGGGGGGAATATAGAGGCTATGCGTGATCAAGTCACATTGAGGTTAATCTGCGTGGCATACATTTATGCCGCAAAGCCGCGATGTTGAGCCACGCTGTAATAGTCACTCGTCTAATTAAGTCACGGAGATCTTAGCAGTCAGATTCAGCTGCATATAGTCCAAGAATCGACGCTGAAACAGAACGGTATGTTCATGAGCTGCCGCCTCAGCTGCATCGCCGTCGCGGGCTGCGATTGCTTGAATAATATCGTCGTGATCGCGACCCAGACGATTAGCGCTCGCTGAGCTTACGATATAGTCGAAGTGCAGATGCAGCAAACGTTGCCCTTCGCTAAGCAAACGCTCGTAATAGTTAATGAAGTACGGATTGCGTCCTGCCCGCGCAATGGCCATGTGGAAAGCTTTGTTAAGCTCGGACATGACCTGAAAGTCTCCACTGGTGACAGCGTTTAGATATGCAGCGTCCGCCTCGCGGATTGCTTCGAGATCTTCTGGGCGATGCTGAGTAGCTGCCAAGCGAGTGACGACTCGTTGCATCAGATCCAAGGCCGCGACGTAGTTGGGAAACTCTTCAATTTCAAAGGGCGTCACCAGCGTAGTGCGATTGGGCAGGATAACTACCAAGCCTTCAGTGATGAGCCGCGCCAGTGCGTCGCGAACAGGGGAGCGGGAAAGGCCAAACTGCGCCGCAAGGGATACTTCATCCAGTTGCACGCCAGGCTTGAGCTTAAGCGTCAAAATCTGCTTACGCAGTTCTTCGTAAATGTAGCGGCCGCCATGGCGACGAGGGCCGCCTTCAATTTCGTTATCAGTTGACATCATCAGGTCTCGGTTGGTCCGGCCAGTATCATACAGGCCAGTACTTTTTTATATCGTAATCGTTACCGACCACGTGTCCGTTAGACCGAGACTCCACGGTAGCTTCGCTGGATGTCATCTCCTGGTGTTTGAAGCCTCCAAGGCAAAGGAGGTGCATCAGCCAGTTTCCGATATCAACGATTACGCTTGCCCCATTTCCTTCCGGTGTAGCAGGTCACGGCAGTCGGCATTTTTTCTTTTGCATAGACGAACCTATAGTTAAATCTGTCTGAAGAAGGGGCCATGCTCGTTTAACTTCTGAGCACGGCCCGCCGAAGGTCACTGATTCAGACCTTCTCCCCAGGTATCGCTTAGCATGAAACCTGCGGCCAGTGGATCATCCGGATCCACTCCCAGCTGCTGTAGCCCATACAGCCATGCTCGACCGGTTACCCGCGGCAGCACGGCGGCTCGCCCGGCCACCTCGGTAGCCCCAAGTAACTCGACTTGGAATTGCCCGCCAATGGTCGAGCGCGACACCAAGCTGTCACCAGCCTGGACCAGACCACGTGCAGCCAAAGTAGCGAGATTGGCCGAACTGCCCGTACCGCAAGGCGAACGGTCCACACGCCCTGGGGGCAGGGTGGTGCATGTTTGATAGGTGTGCTCGTCTACCCGGTTGCGGAACATCACGTAGGCCACTTCGTTAACAGATGGCAGCAGCGGGTGCTGGATATTCAGCTGACGATTGATCACATCCTTGAGCGCCACACCGGCATCAGCCAGCGCCCGAGCGTTTTCTGGGGCGATGCTTAGTCCGGTCTGATCCACATCGATCAGCGCGTAGTAAACACCTCCAAAGGCCACATCGATCTTAATTGTACCGAAAACTTCAGTCTCGATAACCAGATCCAGGTGTTCGACAAATGCCGGCACCATGTCCAGCGATACGCTCAGGCAACGACCGTCAGCGCACTGGGCCCGGGCAGTGACCAGACCAGCCGGGGTGTCTAGCACCACGGTGGTTTCTGGTTCCTGCATCGGCACCATGCCAAGCTCAAGCAGAGCCGTCACGACGCAGATGCAATTACTACCTGACATGGGGTGCGCTTTGTCCGCCTGAAGCACGATGAAGCCAGCATGAGCTTCGGGGCGGGTAGGCGGCAGTAGCAAATTGACCGACATCTGCAGACAGCCGCGGGGCTCCAACGTCACCAAGCGACGAAGACTGTCGTCGACCTCGTTGATGTAGTTCATCTTGTCCAGCATGGTGGTGCCTGGAATGCCAATGACACCACCTGTGATGACTTTGCCGATCTCGCCTTCACAGTGCACTTCTGCCAGTTGCAGAGTCTGTTTCCAACGCATGGCGGCTACCTCACTTAATGTACCAGCCCCAAGGCTGATCGCTGTTATAGGTGGTGATTTGCTTGGTTTCGAGGTAGTTGTTCAGACCCCATTCACCCAGCTCACGACCGATACCGCTTTGCTTGTAACCGCCCCACGGGGCTTCGGTGAAGGTTGGTTGGGAGCAGTTGATCCAGACAATACCCGCTCGGAATTTACGGGCCACGCGCTCGCAACGCTTCAGGTCCTTGGACATGACCGCGGCACCCAGGCCGAAACGCGAATTGTTGGCTGATTTCACAGCTTCCTCTTCGGTATCGAATGGACGGATGCAGACTACGGGGCCGAAGATTTCTTCATTCCAGATCCAGCTGTCTTCTGGTACGTCAGCGAACACAGTCGGCTGCAGATAGAAACCTTTGTCCAGATGTGCCGGGCGCTCGCCACCCGATACCAGGCGCGCGCCTTCTTCCAGCCCGCGGGAAATGGCTCGCAGCGTTCCGTCGTATTGATTGCGGTTGACCAGTGGGCCGAGCAGCACACCTTCTTCCATGCCGTTGCCAATCTTGATCTTGCTTGCCTCTTCTGCCAGGCGAGCCAGTAATGGTTCGTACGCCGCACGCTCTACCAACACTCGCGATGTTGCAGAGCAGACTTCGCCTTTGTTCCAGAAAATCCCGAACATGATCCACTCGACGGCTGCTTCCAGGTCGCTGTCAGCGAAGATGACGAACGGCGACTTCCCACCCAATTCCAAGGTGACGTTCTTGATGTCCTGAGCGGCCGCTTGCATGATGCGGCTGCCTACCGGCACGCTGCCGGTGAAGGCCAGTTTGTCCACGCCAGGGTGTGCGGTTAGGGCTGCACCAACCGTGGTGCCTGGGCCAGTGACGATGTTCAACACACCAGCTGGCAAGCCGGCCTCATCGGCAATTCGTGCCAACTCAAGCGCGGTCAGCGATGTCTGCTCGGCAGGCTTAAGGATGATGCAGCAGCCTGCCGCCAAGGCCGGCGCGATTTTCCAGGAGGCCATCAGCATAGGAAAGTTCCAAGGCACGATGGCCCCGGCTACTCCGATTGGCTCCTTGCGTGCCAACGAGCTGAAGCGATCATCGGACAGCGTTACTGGTTTCTCGCGCTTTGCATCCAGCTCTTCGGCCATATTGGCGTAGAAATCGAAGCAACCAGCAGTGTCGCCGATGTCCCACATTGCTTCCGGGAATGGCTTGCCGTTATCGCGTACTTCAATGGTCGCCAGCTCTTCTTGACGTGCACGAATGCCGTCGGCGATCTTGCGCAAGTAGGCACCACGCTCGGCTCCGCTCATGCGCGGCCAAGGGCCCTCATCGAAGGCTACGCGGGCTGCTTTTACGGCGATATCGATGTCTTCGGCGGAGCCGGATGCTACGGTGGCGATCAAGCTTTCATCACTTGGATCGTACGATGGAAAACTACCGCCGTTGACTGGGGTGACCCACTGGCCATTGATATAGAACTGGTCGTAGCGGTTCATGCGTTTCCTCCAAGGACGGCAAAGCGTCGGGCACTGAATGCAGAGAGATTTTGAGTAGGGGTGCGTTGAGCAGCGAGGTCACTTACCAGGCGACCAGTGGTGGCGCCAAGGGTGAGACCAAGCTGGCCATGGCCGAATGCTAGGATGGCGTTCTTCAGTCGTGGCGAGCGGTCGATTACTGGTTTGGTGTCTGGCAGGAACGGGCGATAACCGACGCCAAATTCCATGCCCTGGGTGTTCAGTTGAGGCAGGACGCGGCGGGCCTTTTCCATGATGATTTCGGCTCGCTTGAAATTCGGTTCGGAATTGGGCGCGGCGAACTCGATGGTGCCTCCGATCTGCAGACCGCGGGTCATCGGTGAGAAGCAAAAGCCACCGTCTGCATAGATCACTGAGTGGCGGATCTCAACGCCTGGCTGCGGGAGTACCGCCTGGTAACCAGCAATGCCGGCGAGCGGAATGTTCACGCCGAGCGTGTCGAAGAAGGATCTGGCGCCGGTGCCAGCTGCGACTACCAGCAGACTGGCGGGTATCCGGCTGCCATCGTCCAGCGTCACACCAGTAGCTTGATCGTGGTTCTCGTTGATCTTCACCACCAGTTGGCGCAGACGCACACCGCCTTGGGCAATGAAGCTTTCAGTGAGGGCGGCGATGAAGCCTTCGGTGTCGTTCACCGCGCGCCAGTCAGGGAACAGTAGGCCATGCTGGAATTTTCCGGCTAGGGCCGGCTCCAGATCGCCAATTGCGGCACCATTCAACTCCTCGGAGCGGAAACCGAGTTGTTTGCGTAATTCCAGATGCGGCCGCTCGTGGACCAGGCCTGCAGAGGAGTCGAATACCTCCAGGATTGGCCGATCGCCGAGCAGGGTTTTATCCGGGCAGGCGTCGAGGAGTGGAGCATAGTCTTCATACACATGCTGGGTCAGGCGGGCCATGTCCTTGGCGATCTCATTGATCTTCGAAGGGCGTGCACAGGCGAGGAAGCGCATGAACCACGGCAGGATCCCTGGCAGCGCGCTAGGGCGCAGTGCCAAGGGGCCTTTTTGATCGAGTAACCAGCCAGGGATCTTCATTAGAATGCCGGGCTTGGAAAGAGGGATTACTTCGCTTACTGCCATCTGGCCGCAGCTCCACTTGGCGGTACTGTCACCAGGCGCGGCTGGGTCGATGAGGGTGACCCGGTGGCCGTCGCGCTGCAGGTACAGCGCGCAGCAAACGCCGACGATACCGCCGCCGATGACTACAGCCTGTTGCGATGACGCTTGCGGGTTGTTCATGGGTGCAATGCTCAATAAATAGGTAGACGGGGTGAGGAGCAGGCGTGGGAGGGCAGACTCATGCGTCCTGGCCCTCCCACTACAAGGTACTCCGAAGAGCTACCGTGTTAGGCCTGCGAAGCTTCGAATACCTTACGGAATTCGGTTTTTTCTTCCTCGGTCAGTGGCAGCAACGGTGCACGGGCATTGCCGACCTTGAAGCCGGCCAGTTCAGTGCCGTACTTGACCTTCTGCACGAACTTGCCGCTCTCCAGGTTGGCCATGGCCGGGAACAAGCTGCGCATGATTTCCTGGGCGCCGCGAATGTCGCCTTTAGTGAAGGCGTTGTGGAAGGCTACGACCTTCTCCGGGAAAATGTTTGCCGGGCCGCAGATCCAGCTGTCAGCGCCCCACAGGTAGAAGTCCAGGGCCTGGTCGTCGGAGCCGCAGGACAACTGAATGCCCTTGTATTTCTCACCGATTTCGATGGCTCGCAACAGGTTGCCGCTGCTTTCCTTGATTCCGATGACGCGTGGGTGCTGGTGCAGCGCGGCGATCACGTCCATGCCGACTTCAACGTTGGTGCGAATCGGGTAGTTGTAGAGCACTACGTTGATCTCTGGGAATGCTTCGAGAATCGTGTTGTAGTGGGCCAGCAGCTCTTCCTGAGACGGCAGTGCGTAGTAAGGTGGAGCGATCAGCAGGTTGGTGTAGCCTGCGTCGACGGTCTGCTTGATCTGCTCCAACACTTCGCGGGTGCAAGAACCATTAGCGCCTGCGATCAAGGTGCCGCGGTCGCCGACCACTTCTTTAACGGTGGCCAGGATTTGACGGCGCTCTTCGTTAGTCAGAGCGTAGTACTCACCAGTCGAGCCCAGTGGAACAAAACCTTTGACGCCGGCGGCCAGTTGATGTTCCAGGATCGAGGCCAAGGTGTCGTGATCGACTTTGCCAGCGGCGTCAAATGGGGTGACCAGGGCAGGCAGAATACCGTTCAGTTTCATGTTGAAGTCTCCGGGGTGGTTTCAGATCAGTTATGTCAGTAGGCGTAGCGGCGCAGCAGGCGCCCTTCGACCACACCGACCAATCGGGTCAGCGGGAAGGCTACGAGGAAGTAGATGACCGCTACCGCCGAGAGGAACTCGACAGGGCGGGCGGTGCTGTTGGAAATGTTTTGTCCGACGAACATCAAGTCCGCGACTCCGACCGAGGAAATCAGCGCGCTTTCTTTGAACAAACTGACTATGTTCGACAGTAGTGGTGGCACCGCGCGCAGCAGGGCTTGGGGGAAGATCACATAGAGCACCTTGACCTTAGAGGTCAGGCCCAAAGCAGTGCAGGCGTCATGCTGTTCGCTGGCGATAGATTTGAGCGCGCCGCGGAAAGTCTCGCTAGTGATCGCACCCATGAAGAGGGTCAGTGAGATCAGCACCGAGACGTACGGCGGGATGTCCAAGCCAAACACCACTGGAAAGCAGAAGAACACCCAGAACAACTGAATCAGCAGTGGCGTACCGCGAAAGAACTCCACGTACAAGGTCAGCGGCAGGCGCACCAATGGGGTTTTGATCTGGCGCAACATGCTGACCAGAAAACCCAGCAGGCTACCCAACAAAGCGCAGACGCCTGTGAATGCGAGAGTCAGGGCCAGGCCTTTAAGTAAAACTGGCCAGTAATGCAGAACAACTGAGAAATCGAGTGGCATGACTATCTCCTCACCGCTGGCCGGCCATTTCCTGGCGCCGTTCAAACCACTGCACCAACTGCGCGATCGGCAGCGACATGGCGAAGTAGATCAAGGCGATCAGGGTGTAAGTTTCCAATGGGCGGTAAGCCTCAGTGGCCAAGCTCTTGCCCACGTACATCAGGTCGGCAACGGCGACGATTGCAACCAGTGCGCTCTGTTGTAGGGTGCCGATGCCGTTGGTAATCAGTACCGGAAGGGCGCTACGTAGGGCCTGCGGTAAGATCACGTAAAAGGTCCGCTGCCATGGCTTAAGACCTAGCGCGACGCAGGCATCCAGATGCTCGCGGGGCACTGCCTGAACACCTGCGCGATACGCTTCAGCGTTGAACGCGGTGAGGTTAAGGCCCAGTGCCAAGAAACCCATGGCAACAGGGTCGATGAACACGTCGAAAAGCATCGGCACGCAGTAAAAAAACCAGACGATTTGTAAGAGCGCCGGGGTGCAGCGGAAGAACTCGATGAACAGCTGCGCTGGCCAGCGAATGAAGAACCAACGGTTCAACGTCATAAGGCACAGGAAGAAACCAAGGACCAGCCCGATCAGGTTGGACACGAGGGCCAACTGAAGTGTGACCTTGAGCCCGTCTAGCAGCGCCGGAAAGGTGCCGCTTAGAAAGTGAAAATCAAATTGATAGTTCATTGTCTCGCCCTCAATCCAGGTGCAGGACCTTTTCCAGGAACTCGCGGGTGCGTGGTTCGCGTGGGCTGGTGAAGAGCTGATCGGGATGGCCTTGTTCGACCACTTTGCCGTTGGCGCAGAACACCACGCGGGTGGCGATGTTGCGAGCGAAGTGCATGTCATGGGTGACGATGATCATCGCCATCTTCTGCTCGGCCAGTTGCATCATCACGTTCTGCACCTCAATGACCATTTCTGGGTCGAGGGCGGAGGTCACTTCATCGAACAGCATCAGTTTCGGTTCGAGCATCAAGGCGCGGGCGATTGCAACGCGTTGCTTCTGTCCGCCAGATAGTTGGCTAGGGTATGCGTGCAGTTTGCTTTCAAGGCCTAGTCGGGCCAGGTAGGCACGGGCCTTCTCGGTTGCCTCAGCCTTGCTCAGACCATGAACTTTGACCGGGGCGAGGATCAGGTTGCCCAGCACTGACAGGTGCGGGAACAAGGTGTAATGCTGGAACACCATGCCGATCTGCTTGTGCAAGGTTTCGTCCAGCGGTTTGCCCTGTTTGCGACTTCCGTCGATGTAGGGCTTGCCCTGAAAGTGGATCGTTCCACCCTGAATACTCTCAAGTCCCATCAATACCCGCAGCAGCGAGCTTTTGCCGCTGCCGGATGGACCGATGATCACCAGGCGGTCGTCGGCGCGCATGTCCAGATTCATCTGGTCCATCACCACCAGTTGCTCACCGTAGGCCTTTCGCACGTCGCGCAGTTGGATGAAATCCCCGCTGTTAGCGGAATCCGGGGTAAGCGAAGCCTGTGACTGGGCTGCTACCAAATAAGGAGTTTTCATGACAGTCGTCTCCGCGAGGGTTCTCTGAGTAGAAGCCCCCGCATGTCAGCGGGAGTTACTGGGCTTTGTTGCCCGCAATGATCTCGGCGGAAGCTTTGTCCACCAACTTGTCGATCTCACCCGCCTCACGGCGTTGAGTCAGGTACGCATCTAGTTGCGCGAGATCTTCAGATGGTGTTTCGCGTGGAAGGGCAAAGGACACACCTTGTTTGGCTAGCGCTGGAACCGGGAGTACTTCCTTAGTCCATTCGTTGGCTAGTGCGAAAAGGTGGTTGGTGTCGTTAGCGTCAGCGAGCACATCAGCGCGACGCGACATCAAGGCCATACGAGTTTCATCGGAGCCGGGCAAGCGCATGAGGGTGGCGTTCTTGATGGTGCCCGAGACAGCTTTATCGGCAGCTGTGCCGGAGATCACGGCGATGGTCACGCCTGGTTTGTCATAGTCGGCGAGGTTGTTGCCGGCGCCATTGAATTTCGGGTTCTTCTGATTGGTCAGCAAAGAAATCTGATAGTCGGTAGCCGGCACCGAAAATGCTACGGCCTTGGCTCTTTCCGGCGTCTGATTCAACGCCATGGCCATATCCCATTTCCCGCTCTGCAGGCCAGCTACTTGGTTATCCCAGCTGGTGTCGACGAACTGGGCTTTTACCTTGAGTACGTTTTCAGCGAAGTCGCGGCAGAGATCAACGAAGAAACCACTGTATTTCCCGGTTGATGGGTCGCGCATCACGTAGGGCGCGGCGACGGCCGCGCCGCAGCGTAGTACGCCGGCTTGCTGAACGCTTTGCCAGGTTTGTGTTTCCGCTTGAGCGCTGGGCTGTATGAGAAGTGCGATAGCTGCCGCGAGGCCGGCGACGCCACTACAGGCGTTGCGGGATAGTAAACGAGCCATTTTGAATCTCTCCGTAATTTGTTGTTGTAGACAGAAGAGCTAGCAAAAGAAGAGGTATGTTGTTTTTGTGAGTGCCGCCTTGTGTGCAGCAATGTATTCAGGCTATTGCCAACCTGCCGGTTCTGTCAACACGCATGCAGATTTTTTTTACGAACGGATGTCCGCCTCCCCTTCTGTGCGATGAGTGGCACAGTCGGAGAGAGGCGCTGGGTAGGAAGTCAGAGAGGAGGAGAGGGAACGAGCTGGGGAGATCTAATTTACTGAGTTATTGAGCTGTAGTTCGTTGATGAAGCGCTCAAGAATCAAATTCTGTCGACGCCCTTTGCGGGTAGCGATGGCTAGCTTGGAGTCGAAAAACAATCTGTCAGGATCGAGCGGTGCCATTAGCCCCTTCTCCACCCAGGTTGCGGCGTAGTGATCGGGTAGGAAGCCAATGTAGCTGCCAGTGAGGATCAAGAATGCGATGCCTTCTCGGTCGGTTGCGGTGGCTGCAACGTTCAACATTTGGTGTAGGCCAATCGCTTCGGCAGTCATCCTGTAGGAAGGCACTACGGCATCGGCACGCAGGAGATCTTCATCACTGAGGTGATCTGCACTGGAAAAAAGGGGGTGCTCATGACTGCAATAAAGGTTTGATCGCTCTTCGTACAGAAGGCTGTAGTCCAGACCAGACAAGGGGGTGATCAGTGGTACAGCCCCTACGTGCAGTCGACCGTCCAGTAGTCCGCGCTCGATTTCGCCAGGAGTACTCATGCTGAGGTTGATGCGTACCCCGGTGCCTTCCGCCCGCACTGCCTTGAGCGCATGGGTGATACGCATTTTCGGTTGCGTCACCAAGTTGTTGACGATGGCGACGTTGAGGTCTCCGCGTAGGTTCTGGTGCATCTGGTTGACCTCGCTGCGAAACCCCTCAATGGCCGCTAGGACGGTTTCACTCGCTCGTAAGACCTCTCTTCCTTCATCCGTCAACGCGAATCCCGCGCGCCCACGCTGGCACAAACGCATGCCAAGGCGTTTCTCCAGATCACCCATGTGCAAACTGATAGCGGATCGAGTGATGCCAAGAACACTCTCTGCCGCAGAAAAGCTCCCGCATTCGGCGACGGTCTTGAACACGCGCAACAGCCTCAGATCGAAATCACTTACTTGATGGAGGGGGGCTTTTTTTGTCATTGGTGAGTTTTCCGATAACTGAATTCAAGAAAATATAGATTTATCGTACATGACGTTCCAGCACAAGCTACGCAACATCCAACGTGCTCAGGATCAGTGTCATGAACCAGGCCTTGCAAACAAAAATCTCCTTGGCCACTGGCCTCAAATTGGACTCCCACTGGATGCCGTTCTCATCGAACCGCAATTTCCAGAAAGATCCACGGTTCATTGTCGGAGCCCACGGTAATCACCTGGTCGATGAGTACGGCCGCGAAGTTTTCGACGGCCTTTCTGGTTTGTGGACCTGCGGCGCAGGCCATTCGCGCAAGGAAATCGCCGATGCCGTGGCCAAGCAATTGGTCACTCTGGACTATGCGCCAGCCTTTCAGTATGGCCACCCGCTGTCCTTCAAACTGTCGGAAAAGATTGCCAGCCTAGCGCCAGGCAACCTCAATCACGTGTTCTTCACAGGCTCCGGCTCTGAAAGCGCTGACACCTCCATCAAGATGGCGCGTGCCTACTGGCGCCTGAAGGGTCAACCGCAGAAAACCAAGCTGATCGGTCGAGCCCGCGGTTACCACGGCGTGAACGTTGCGGGCACCGCATTGGGGGGGATCGGCGGCAATCGCAAAATGTTCGGCCAGTTGATGGACGTCGACCACCTGCCGCATACCTTGCAGCCAGAACTGGCCTTTACCAAAGGCGCTGCTGAGACCGGTGGGGTGGCACTGGCTAACGAGCTATTGAAACTCATTGAGCTGCACGACGCTTCGAACATCGCCGCGGTCATTATCGAGCCGATGTCCGGGTCGGCTGGCGTCATCGTTCCGCCGCAGGGCTATTTGCAACGCCTGCGTGAAATCTGCGATCAGCACAACATTCTGCTGATCTTTGATGAGGTCATTACCGCCTTTGGGCGAATGGGCACCATGACGGGTGCCGAGTACTTCGGCGTTACGCCGGATCTGATGAATGTAGCCAAACAGATTACAAACGGCGCCATTCCTATGGGGGCTGTGATTGCCACGAGCGAAATCTATGACACCTTCATGTATCAGGCGTCTCCTGATCACGCTGTTGAGTTCACTCATGGCTATACCTATTCCGCCCACCCGGTAGCCTGCGCCGCCGGTCTCGCAACATTGGAGCTGCTGGAAAAGGAGAATTTGATTCAGCAGTCTGCGGATCTGGCGCCGCATCTTGAGAAGGCCATTCACGGCCTCAAGGGCGCGAAGCACGTCGTCGACATCCGCAATTGCGGGCTTGCAGGTGCGTTGCAAATTGCTCCGCGCGACGGCGATGCGATTATCCGCCCCTTCGAAGCGGGTATGGCTCTGTGGAAAGCAGGTTTCTACGTGCGGTTCGGCGGCGACACCCTGCAGTTCGGGCCCACCTTCAATACCAAACCCCAGGAACTGGATCGTATGTTCGATGCAGTCGGCGAAGCCCTGCAAGGAATCAGCTGATCAGCATGCCCCCGTGCGACGAGGGCAGCTCCTTCATTTATTGGATAGACAGCTTGTAACCAAGCTAGAGGAAAGAAAATGGCAACTATCAAGCATTTGATCAATGGCGAGCACTTCGCTGACGATGGCCGCACCACTGACGTATTTAACCCAGCCACTGGCCAGGTAACCAATAAGTTGGGCCTGGCGAGCCGCGCCACTGTGCAAAAAGCCATCGACGCTGCTAAAGCCGCGTTCCCTGCATGGCGCAATACTCCGCCGGCCAAGCGTGCGCAGGTGATGTTCCGCTTCAAGCAGTTGCTGGAAGCGAATGAGCAGCGTATTGCCCAGCTGATCAGCGAAGAGCACGGCAAGACCATCGAGGACGCCGTGGGCGAACTCAAGCGTGGCATCGAGAACGTTGAGTTTGCGTCTGCTGCTCCCGAGATCCTCAAGGGTGAATACAGCCGTAATGTCGGCCCGAACATCGATGCCTGGAGTGATCTTCAGCCGATTGGCGTCGTGGCCGGCATCACCCCTTTCAACTTCCCCGCGATGGTGCCGCTGTGGATGTATCCGTTGGCCATTGCCTGCGGTAACTGCTTCATCCTCAAGCCGTCCGAGCGCGACCCAAGCTCGACGTTGCTGATCGCCGAGTTGCTGCACGAGGCCGGCCTGCCAAAGGGCGTGCTGAACGTCGTGCATGGCGACAAGGAAGCAGTGGATGCACTGATCGAGGCACCTGAGGTCAAGGCTTTGAGCTTCGTCGGTTCTACGCCGATCGCCGAATACATCTATGCCGAAGGCACTAAACGTGGCAAGCGCGTCCAGGCTCTGGGTGGCGCGAAAAACCACGCCGTGCTGATGCCGGATGCTGATCTGGACAATGCCGTCAGCGCGCTGATGGGTGCCGCCTACGGCTCGTGCGGCGAGCGTTGCATGGCGATTTCCGTTGCTGTCTGTGTAGGTGATCAGGTTGCCGATGCATTGGTCGCCAAGCTGGAACCGCAAATCAAGGCCCTGAAGATCGGTGCCGGTACCACCTGCGGCCTGGACATGGGCCCGCTAGTGACTGCCGCGGCACGCGACAAGGTGCTGGGTTACATCGATGACGGCGTGGCTGCTGGTGCCACGGTGGTGGTCGATGGCCGTGGCTTCAAAGTCGCGGGTAACGAAGATGGCTACTTTGTCGGCGGTACCTTGTTCGACCGCGTCACCCCAGAGATGCGCATCTACAAGGAAGAGATCTTTGGCCCGGTGCTGTGCGTCGTGCGCGTGAACAGCTTGGAAGAAGCGATCCAACTGATCAACGATCATGAGTATGGCAACGGCACCTGCATCTTCACCCGTGATGGTGAGTCGGCCCGTCTGTTCTGTGACGAGATCGAAGTAGGCATGGTTGGTGTCAACGTGCCGCTGCCAGTACCGGTGAGCTACCACAGCTTCGGCGGCTGGAAGCGTTCTCTGTTCGGTGACCTGCACGCCTACGGTCCTGACGGCGTGCGTTTCTACACTCGCAAGAAAGCCATCACTCAGCGCTGGCCGCAACGCAAAAGCCACGAAGCCGCGCAGTTCGCTTTCCCTAGCAACAGCTAAGGCAGGCACCTTGTTCGAATGTCTGCGTCATCAACTGTTCTGACGGACAACTGAGGTGGCGCGGACGTTCGCACTCAAAAGCGTTTGGCCCCCAATGTGGCGGGAGAGGGTGCGCGCGGTGGCGATTGCCCTGGCTGGGTGCGCACCGCCATGACTGAGTAGTTCATCGCTCAGTACGGCGAGGCTTTTTGGCCATCCAAGTGCCTCGAATGCTCCTGCAATTAATCGGGAGCCTGCAACAGTACTTTTCTTTTGAGTTTATTTTTTGAAGAGGTCGATGATTAACATGCCGATTACCAATCAATCTGTGAAGGATCTTGATCGCGAGTTTGTTTTCCACTCGTGGTCGATTCAAGGAGCACTCAACCCTTTAGTTATCGCAGGTGGGAAGGGCTCAACGGTATGGGACTATGAAGGCAATCGATACCTGGATTTCTCCAGTCAGCTCGTTAATACCAACCTTGGTCATCAGCATCCCGCAGTCATTGCGGCGATTCAGGAGCAAGCGGCCACTCTGACCACCGTTGCACCATCGACTGCAAACCTTATGCGAGGCGAGGCCGCCAAGCGCATCATCGAACAGGCACCTGAAGGCTTTAAGAAAGTCTTCTTCACGAACGGTGGTGCCGATGCCAATGAAAACGCGATCCGTATGGCGCGACTCTTCACCGGGCGGGATAAGGTGTTGTCATCCTACCGCTCCTATCACGGCAATACCGGTTCCGCGATTGTTGCCACGGGTGACCCACGTCGCGTGCCGAATGAGTACGCACGTGGTCACGTTCACTTCTTCACGCCTTATCTCTATCGCAGCGAGTTCAACGCGCAGACTGAGGTCGAAGAGACAGAACGTGCACTCCGGCATCTTCGCCGTGTGATCGAGAGCGAAGGATCGAGTTCAATCGCAGCAATCCTTCTCGAAAGTCTGCCTGGCACGGCCGGTATTCTGATGCCATCCGCTTCCTATATGCAGGGTGTTCGCGAACTAGCGAGCGAATTCGGCATATTGCTCATCCTGGACGAAGTAATGTCCGGTTTTGGCAGGACGGGCAAATGGTTCGCCCTGGAGCATTATGGGGTTGTGCCTGATCTCATCACGTTCGCCAAGGGTGTGAACTCGGGGTATGTCCCGGTTGGCGGCGTAGTGATTTCAGAGCAGTTGTGCAATTATTTTGAAACGCGCTACTTCCCTGGAGGCCTGACCTACTCTGGGCACCCGCTTGCCATGGCCTCGATTGTCGCCGCGATTGACACGATGCGTAAGGAAGGGGTTGTAGAAAACGCTTTGGACATCGGAACCAATTGCTTAGGGCCGCGTCTGCGTGACCTGCAGCAACGTCATGCATCGATCGGTGAGGTGCGCGGTGCTGGTGTGTTCTGGGCTCTGGAGTTTGTTAGCGATAAAGAAAGTCGCGCACCGCTGGCTGCACAAACGATGCAGGTGCTCAAAGCAAAGTTGATGGAGCGTGGCCTGTTGCCGTTTGTAGTCGAGAACCGCATTCATGTGGTTCCTCCATGCATCATCAGTGCTGAAGAAGTTGAAGCGGGTATTGCCATTCTGGATGAAGTAATCGGTTCGGTGCTTGGCTAATCCGTTTACCCCGCGCTGGCCGAAACGCACCGGCCATGAAGCTGCGCAATTCGCCTTCCCGAGCAATAGCTAAGGCAGGCACCTTGTTCGAGTGACAGTGTCATCACTGGTCAGACTGGGATTTGAGATGGCGCTGTTGCTTGCACCCGTAGTGTTTCTACGGTTTACCCGCTAGCCATTCTGGTCAGCGGGCTCCTCACCAGGAACCCTTCGTCTAAAGCTCTGGCTTGAGACCTGGCCGCTACCACACTGGCGGCCTTTTTTTTGCGCTGGTTTTAGCGATTCAAGCCTGCTTCTTAGAGAGCCAGGGCTTGCATCCATTGGGTAACAGCATCGTTCCGCAACAATAAAAACACTGAGAACATCGATGAATATCAAGCAAAAGTTGACTTGGGCCTTCGCCTTGATTGCTAGCTTGCCCGTTATCCTGGTGGCTATTCTGGTCATCCTCAATCTACGTGACAAAGCCAGAGAAAATTTCCTGGACAGTAGCAGTCGGGAAATCCATCAGGTCGGTAATGCGATGAGTATCTTTTTCCAGGGGATTACTCAGAACGTCGACTTTTTGGCGACGCAATCCGAGGTAACTGGTACCGGCAACAACCTGAACAAGTATCAGGAAACCCATACCCAAAGTGTGCCGTTGGGAGATCACGATCGGCGTGTGACCGAGTTGTTCGATCGTCTGGGCAAGAGCCACCCCCATTACGCCTACATCTCCTACGGCGTCAGCGATGGGGGCCATGTCACCTGGCCTGCAGGGCAGGTACTGTCCAATTACGACCCACGCGAACGGCCTTGGTATGAGCAGGCAATGGCCAATCCCGGAAAGACCCAGCGCACCGCCCCGTATTACTGGGCCGGCGACGACACGGTGCTGGTCAGCACCGTGCGAACGGTGGCCAACCAGCTCGGCAAAACGGGGGGAGTGGTCAATATTGATGTTTCGCTCCAAGGCCTCACAGAGATCGTCAAGCAGATCAAGCTCGGGGAAAGTGGTTATTTGATTCTGATGGAAAACAACGGAAACGTGATGGTCGATCCGCGCGATGCCAGCCACAACTTCAAGCAGTTGGAGAGTTTCGGCCCGGGCTATGCGGAACTGTCCAGAGCCGGTAAAGGGTTGGTTGAGGTGTCTATCAACGGCGAACGCTACATGGCCAATGTCTATCCTGACGCACAACTGGGTTGGACGTTCATCGGCCTGATCCAGCAGGGGGAAGTGATGCAGACCACTAACCGACTAACCTGGCTGATTGGCGCGTTAGCGCTCATTCTGGCCATCGTGTTTGCAGTGGTCGGCGTCAGCTCTGCCAAAGTCATCGTGCGCCCGATCAACAGTGTCACCAACGGCTTAGAAGATATCGCCCAAGGTGAAGGAGACCTGACCCGCGATCTGGAAGTACGTGGGCGTGACGAAACCGCGCATTTGGCTAGTTGGTTTAATCAGTTCCTCGATACGATTCGCAGCCTGATCCAGCAGATTGGCATGGCCGCTGGCAAAATTCTTAGTGCCTCGACCAGCTCGATTCGTGTGTCGGGCGATATGGCGCAAGCGGCGAGCCGTCAGCGCGAAGCCGTAGACATGGTATCCACCGCATTCCATGAAATGGTCACCACTGCCAACGAAGTGGCTCGTTCCTGCGGGCTGGCTGCCCAATCGGCCGACAACGGTCAGCAGCAGGCTCATGAGGGCCAGCAGCAGATCGATGGGGCTGTGCAGAGTGTCGGCCTGCTTCGTCAGGAGATCGAGCAATCGGCGCTGTCGATCCAGCAACTGGAGCGTGACAGCAACTCCATCCAATCGATTCTCGGTACCATCCGCTCGATTGCCGAGCAGACCAACCTGCTTGCTCTGAACGCTGCCATTGAAGCTGCGCGGGCTGGCGACCAAGGTCGAGGGTTTGCCGTGGTTGCCGACGAAGTCCGTGCCCTGGCCAAGCGTACCGCCGACTCCACCTCAGAAATTGACGGTTTGCTGGGAAACCTGGCCGGCCGCACGGCCCAAGTGGCCGAGCAGATGCACGCTAGCTTGGAAGTCTCGGTGCAATCGGTCAGCCGTATCGGCATGGCGCGGGAAAGCTTTGGGCAGATCCGCGAGTCGGTAGACATCATTCGCGATATGAACACCCAGATCGCAACGGCTGCCGAACAGCAACATCAAGTGGCCGAGGAAATCCAGCATCACATGAGCCAGATTCATGGGGATGCGCAGTTGGTTGCTGAATTAGCTCAGTCTGCGCGTGTGGATTCTGAAGGCCTGGCGAGTCTGTCTGGTGAGCTGGATTCGTTGGTCCGACGTTTCCGGACTTAAGGCTGAGTTGGCAGTCCCTGCTCAACGTTGTGATGAGCCGGGACTTCTGCGGATGAGTGTTAAACCAACTCTAGAAGGGTGGACGCAACCTTTCGCTGGCCAGTAGCCAAGAAAAGCCAGGTCTCGATGACCGAGTCCGGATTGAGGGAGACGCTGTCTATGCCTTGTTCCATCAGCCACTTGGCCAGGTCCGGGTGGTCCGAAGGGCCCTGGCCGCAGATGCCGATGTACTTGCCAGCCTTGTTGCAGGCGGCAATGGCGTTGGCCAGCAGCTTCTTGACCGCCGGGTTACGCTCGTCGAACAGGTGCGCAATGATCCCGGAGTCACGGTCCAGGCCCAGGGTGAGCTGGGTCAGGTCGTTGGAGCCGATGGAGAAACCGTCGAAGAATTCGAGGAACTCTTCAGCCAGGATCGCGTTGGACGGCAGTTCGCACATCATGATGATGCGCAGGCCGTTCTCACCACGTGCCAGGCCATTTTCTGCCAGCAGATCGATGACCTGGCTCGCTTCGCCAAGGGTACGGACGAACGGCACCATGATTTCGACGTTGGTCAGGCCCATCTCGTTGCGCACACGCTTGAGGGCGCGGCACTCGAGTTCGAAGCAGTCACGGAACGATTCGCTGATGTAACGCGAGGCGCCACGGAAGCCCAGCATCGGGTTTTCTTCTTCCGGCTCGTAGAGCTTGCCGCCGATGAGGTTCGCGTATTCGTTGGACTTGAAGTCCGACAAACGCACGATGACTTTTTTCGGCGTGAACGCTGCGGCCAGGGTGCTGATGCCTTCCACCAGTTTATCGACGTAGAAGTCGACCGGATCAGCGTAACCGGCAATGCGCTTGTCGACGCTGTCCTTGATGTCCTGCGGCAGACCGTCGTAATTCAACAGCGCTTTGGGGTGCACGCCGATCATGCGGTTGATGATGAATTCCAGGCGGGCCAGGCCCACACCGGCGTTCGGCAGTTGCGCGAAGTCGAAGGCGCGGTCCGGGTTGCCGACGTTCATCATGATCTTGAACGGCAGATCCGGCATGGCGTCCACGGAGTTCTTCTTGATGTCGAAGCCCAGTTCGCCTTCGAAGATGAAACCGGTGTCGCCTTCAGCGCAGGAAACGGTCACGCCCTGGCCGTCTTTGAGCAGCTGGGTGGCGTTGCCGCAACCGACCACGGCCGGAATGCCCAGCTCGCGAGCGATGATCGCCGCGTGGCAGGTGCGACCGCCACGGTTGGTGACGATGGCGCTGGCGCGCTTCATGACCGGTTCCCAGTCCGGGTCGGTCATGTCGGAGACCAGTACGTCGCCTGGCTGGACCTTGTCCATCTCGGACACGTCCTTGATGATGCGCACCTTGCCGGCGCCGATGCGCTGGCCAATGGCACGACCTTCCACCAGCACGGTGCCGGTTTCCTTCAACAGGTAACGTTCCATTACGTTGGCCTGGGTGCGGCTCTTCACGGTTTCCGGACGAGCCTGCACGATGTACAGCTTGCCGTCGTCACCGTCCTTGGCCCATTCGATGTCCATCGGGCACTGGTAGTGCTTCTCGATGATCATCGCCTGCTTGGCCAGCTCGCTGACTTCGGCGTCGGTCAGGCAGAAACGCGCACGTTCGGCCTTGTCGACGTCGACGGTCTTGACCGAACGACCGGCCTTGGCCTCGTCGCCGTAGATCATCTTGATGGCCTTGCAGCCCAGGTTGCGGCGCAGAATCGCCGGGCGACCGGCGGCCAGCGTGCCTTTGTGGACGTAGAATTCATCCGGGTTCACCGCGCCCTGTACGACGGTTTCACCCAGGCCGTAGGCGCCGGTGATGAACACCACGTCACGGAAGCCCGACTCGGTGTCGAGGGTGAACATCACGCCGGCGGTGCCGGTTTCGGAGCGGACCATGCGCTGTACGCCGGCCGACAGGGCTACCAACTTGTGGTCGAAGCCCTGGTGCACGCGGTAGGAAATCGCGCGATCGTTGAAAAGGGAGGCGAACACCTCTTTGGCGGCGCGAATGACGTTTTCGACACCACGGATGTTCAGGAAGGTTTCCTGCTGACCGGCAAAGGACGCATCGGGTAAGTCTTCGGCGGTAGCGGAAGAACGCACGGCCACGGCTACGTCAGGGTTACCGGCAGACAGCGCGGCGAACGCAGTGCGGATTTCGGCATTCAGTTTTTCCGGGAACTCGGCTTCCATGATCCATTGACGGATCTGGGCACCGGTCTTGGCCAAAGCATTCACGTCGTCGACGTCCAGGGCATCCAGGGCGTCATGAATCTGCTGGTTCAGGCCGCTCAGTTCCAGGAAATCACGATACGCCTGAGCGGTCGTGGCGAAGCCACCGGGTACCGATACACCGGCACCCGCAAGATTGCTGATCATCTCGCCCAGGGATGCGTTCTTGCCCCCCACAAACTCCACGTCATGAGCGCCAAGGCTTTCAAAAGGAACTACATACTCAACCACTTTAAACTCTCCGATAAACGTTGCAGGGCACTTGCGAAGCATCAGGTGTTCGACACTGTCTCAGGCAGTGCTGCCCCTTGCTCTGGATGTCTTACGGCAAGATGAGAGGCTCTTCTTGAATTCATCAAACCAAGGCAAATAATCATCACTGCTAGCAGCCCGGTTGCTGTGATTTCGGAGCGATAAGCGGGGATAAAGAACATGCCGATCAACGCGCCGCTGATGAACAGGATCACTGCCCACGTCAGCCACGGAAACAGCCACATCCGAAAATGTAATGGTTCACCGGCAGCCAACAGTTTCTTGCGCAAGCACAGCTGAGAAACGGCGATGACCAGGTAAACGAGGAGTGCGACAGCGCCTGATGTTGCGAGGAGAAAAGCAAACACACTCTGTGGGGCAAAGTAATTGACGAAAGTTGCCAAGACGCCCAGCACAGTGGTCGATGCCACCGCGGCCAGCGGGACCTTCGCCACGCTGGTGCGCTTGAGGAATCTTGGTGCATCTCCCCGCTGGGCCAGTGAATAGAGCATGCGCGATCCGGTGTAGACCTGAGAGTTCATACAGCTGGCAACCGCCACCAGAACAACGATATCCATTAAGAGTTTGGCATTGGGGATTTGCATGATCTCCAAGGCGCGCTGGAACGAACCCACTTGGGGCAAGCGAGGGTCGTCCCATGGAACAATGGAAAGAATCATCAGAATGGACAGTAGGTAGAAGATGCAGATGCGCCACACCACGGAGTTCGTGGCGCGGGTGATTTGCTGAGCAGGATTTTTCGATTCTGCTGCTGCGATGGTGACTACCTCCGCGCCGATGAAACTAAACATCGTCGTTAGCATCGCGCCAATGATGGCCTCCAGACCGTTGGGCGCAAAACCACCATGTTGGGAGATTAGCTGTTCAAGCCCACTCACTTCTCTGTCGGGAAGTAGACCAAAGAGTGCTGCGGCGCAAAGTGCGATGAACGCGATGATGGCAATAATTTTCAGCAGTCCGAACCAGAACTCGAACTCGCCATAACGGGCGACACCGAAAAAATTGGAGCAGGTCAGCAGCAAAATAACTGTCGGGGCAATGATCCATGTGTCTACTTGAGGTATCCAGGCATTTAGTATGTTCGCGGCGGCTATCGCTTCCAGCGGAATTGCCAGTACCCAGAACCACCAATAGAGCCAGCCAATACTGAAGCCCGCCCAGCGGCCGATCGCCCGATCCGCATAAGTTGAAAATGATCCAGTATCAGGTGAAGCGACGGCCATCTCTCCCAGCATTCGCATGACAAGGACTACCAACGCGCCTGTAAAGATGTATGCGAGAAGCACTGCAGGACCTGCTTTGGCAATTGCATGGGCCGAAAAAACGAACAGGCCGGCGCCGATCACACCGGCTATGGACAACATGGTGACGTGACGTTGCTTCAAGCCAGACGCCAGTGATGTATTAGACATGGATAGACTCATTAATTGTTTTTGGAGCGTTCTAATCCGTCGATGAGAAGAATTCGCGCGAATTCTCTTACGGATTACACAGAAGGGAGGGCCGGTGCAATCCAAAGGGCGGCCTCTCTCGGCATTTGGGTGGTGTACGTTGAAAAGCGGAGTGAAGGTGTGTGTTGCTTGTGCCGATCTTAAAAGGGGCTCTCGAGGGCGAGCTTCAGTGCATCAAAGTCTTGATCCAGAAACTTGCAGAGCGCCTCGACAATGATCTGATGATCCTCCCGATCAGGTAAGCCTGAGACCGTGACAGAGCCAATCACACCAGCACCCTGAACAATGATGGGGAATCCTCCCCCCACGCTTGCGTATTCCGCAGGTGACAGATGATAGCGCTCAGAAATACCAAGGTTTTCCAAGGCCAGTTGGTATCTCAGCCGATAAGAGCTGCGTAAGAAACGCTGAACCGTATTCGCTTTTCTCGCAACCCAGCCAAGGTTGTCGGAGGTCACTCCAGGGCGGGCAGCGAAAAACAGCGGACGATCAAACCGTCTCACGTCAATCACAAGAGGCCACGATTCGGTCTCAGCTCGCCCATGGATATGTACGCCCAACTGCCATGCGGTCTCCTCGTCAAAATGTTCGAACTGAAGCATCTCCTCTTGGCGAATCAGTAGCGCTAGTGTGCTGTTTTCGAAATAACTTGCCCTTCCATCTGCGTCTCCATCGCTTCACGTGCCCGCCGGATCTTGCTCAAAATTTCCTCGCCTTTCGCGTTCCAAACGTACCGGGTCGGTCGTGCGTTCCGTAATGCCAGGAAGGTGGTAATCGAGCTTTCCAACTCACGTACGGAGCCGAAGCTGCCGTCGCGCAAGAACACGGTAATGTCCCTGAAAAACCGCTCGACCATGTTCATCCACGAGCTGGAGGTCGGCGTGAAATGCACATGGAAGCGCGGATGTTTCGCTAGCCAAGCCTTCACCTTGGCGTGCTTGTGTGTCGCATAGTTATCCACGATCAGATGCAGCTGGAGGTGCTTGGGGGTTTCCTTGTCGATTTTCTTGAGGAAAGCCAACCACTCCTGATGGCGGTGCTGGCGCTCGATGCTACTGATCAGTTTGCCTTGGAGATAATCCAGCGCTGCGAACAGCGTGACCGTGCCGTGGCGAGTGTAATCATGGGATTTTGTTTGGATATGACCGATCCCCAGAGGCAGCCCAGGCTGTGTGCGTTCCAAGGCTTGCACCTGACTTTTCTCGTCGCAGCAGAGCACCAACGCCTTGTCTGGCGGGGCCAGGTACAGGCCGATGACATCCCAGAATTTCTCCTCGAACTGCGGGTCGTTCGACAGTTTGAAGGTACGTGTCAGATGAGGCTTTAAGTCATTGGCCGCCCACAGTTTATGCACGGTGGTCGCTGATATGCCGGCGGCACGGGCCATGCTTCGGCAGCTCCAGCGGGGCTCGCCGATACGAGGTTGAGTGACCTGTTCGAGCACGCGGCGGATCGTGTCGGCAGGCAGAGGGGATTTGCGTCCTCGGCCAGGCTTGTCGAGCAGGCCTTCCAATCTGAGCGCCTGAAAACGCTGGCACCAGTCGGTGACCGTAGGGCGAGAGAAACCTGTCAATCGTACAATTTCTTCTCGCATTGATCCTTGCGCTGCCAGCAAGATGACGCGGGCTCGACGGCCATCGCGCTGACTGATGGTGGCGGAACGTACGCGGCGGCTCAGTTCGGCAAATTCTTCAGGGCTAAGCGTAATGTCCAGAGCGCTCACCAGGAACTCTCCAAGGTAGGAATGGCACCTGAAGTGTAGTGCAAGCATGGAGAAATTTATTTCGCGAACAGCACACTAGATCGTCTTTCAGGCTCATCTCGATCTCCCTGCCAAGCTCATCGTCGACGTGGATGAGCTACTAAAGTCAAACAGCATGAGCTGAAACGTATGGTGAGTTAAATGCATTTTTTCTTGATTTATGTTTTTAATTTGCTCACGTAATAGTGGTTGCCCGCCATGATCCATAGCCTCTCTGCGTCGAATCCATTAACGATTATCTTGCCGGTTACAAAAGATCATTGGAGGCTGTTGACAGGTCTTCACTTAATTTTTATTGTGAATACAGACATGCACACATAACCGCATGCAACTCAGCGTTCTACCTTTACTGCCAAAAACAACGATTATCAGTGAGGTTAAAATGGTTCGGCTAATCCCTAGTTCCCTCAAAGCTCTATTTGTTGGCGCCAGTCTGTGCGGTGCCTTGATGGCTCAGTCAGCTGCTCAGGCGGCCGAAGGCTCCATCTGGCAAGATGTGCAAAAGGCAGGAGTGCTTCGCTGTGGTGCCGCCGTGGCGGCCCCATATGTCATGCGGAATGCCAGTTCTGGAGAGTACAGCGGCTATTTCGTCGATCTTTGTCGCGACTTTGGTGAGAAGGTCCTGAAGGTCAAGGTGACCTTTGTTGATACCAACTGGGACAACCTGGTAGCTGGGTTGCAGAGCAACAAATGGGATCTGGCCATGGCTCTCAACCAGACTCCGGAGCGGGCATTGGCAGTCGCTTTCACAGTACCCGCTACCGACTATCAAGTGTCGCTGCTGGTGAACAAGGACAACGCCAAGTTTGCTGACGTCAAGGACGATGTGAGTGCCCTCGACAAGCCTGAAGTAACATTTGCTGTGATGTCTGGCACTGCGCAAGACAAGGCTATTTCTTCAGTTGTTCATAACGGCAAAATCATGCGTCTACCGGGCATGGATGAAGCCCGTTTGGCTGTGATGTCAAAACGTGCTGACGTATTGGTAGACGCCAGCGATACCAATCACCTTTTCGCCCTGGCCAACCCGGATTGGACACGCGAAATTTTGCCTAAACCAGCATTGGCCAAGCAGGGCGTTTCATTCGGCGTGCGTAGAGACATCTCACCGGCAGATCTACAAGTGCTGAATATTTATCTGACGCAGCGGCGTGAGACTGGCGACATCCAGAAGCTGGTGGACAAAGCTTCGATCGAAGCAAACGCTGAGAAGAAATAAAGCCCACATCCAGACATGCCTTCTGTCCCTGAGGTCAGACGGCATGTCCCGATTCACATTGAGCGAAGGTAAGCACAGATGAGTGACGCTACACGCCCCCTCGCCGGGCAAACCATCCTAGTCACAGGTGGCTCTGGTGGTATTGGCGCAGCAATCGTTGAGCAACTTGCCTCGGAAGGTGCTCGTGCACTGATCCATTACAGCCGCGATGAGCAGGGCGCACAGCGTCTGTTAGACCGTATCGGCGGTAAAGGCTGGATCGTTCAGGGAGATCTGAGTAAGGAAACCGGGCCAGAGGATCTGTGGAAAGCCGCCTTGGCGTTGGCCGGAGGTCGAATCCATGGACTTATCAACAACGCAGGCATTCGCACTGAGATTCCACTAGAGGCTCCGTCCTCGGAATGGCGAGCCGCGTGGCGCCGAGAGTTTCAGGTGAACTTCTTCGCTGCTGCTGACTTGTCTCGTGAAGCGGTCATGCATTTTCGAGCCAACGGTGGTGGACGCATTATTAACATGGCGAGTCGCGCAGCTCAGCGTGGCTATGCTGCTGATGCGTTGCCATACGGAACGAGTAAAGCAGCATTGATCAACCTCACCAAGTCGCTGGCACGTAGCGTGGCGGGCGAGGGCATCGTCGCTGTGGCGATTGCACCAGGCTGGGTACGTACAGATATGGCAGAGCAATTCGTAGCTCAGCATGGCGAAGCAGCGGCGGTATCTGACATACCGGTCGGGCGCATGGCCAACCCATCTGAAATAGCTGAGTTGGTGGCGTTCACATTACGTCCGTCTCAAGCGTCACTGAATGGTGCGACATTGGACGTGAATGGCGGTAGCTACATCAGATAAAGCATCTAGGGTGCGTCCCTGATTCGAATCTGCCTGTCGGCCACTGCTTTAGAGGGCGGCCGTCAGGCATTTTTCAATATCCCCATGTCCCTCTAGTCGCAACAACTCCCCCTACGTGCTTCTGAGCACCGTAGCCTCGTAAAGCCCCCATTGATTGTTCAACGCTAGATCAATTCGAAGCTTCAACTACTGCGGCTACAGATTGACCGCTTTAAGACCTCGCACTCATCAGGCACCGACTCTTGCTGCAATACCTGCCCTCATGCGCCTCACGACTCCATCACGTTAAATCTCGCCATCGGCATGCTTGGCCGGCTATCGACATGAGATTGCACCGCTCATTTACGGTGTCCATTACCCGTGTGCATCGTTGCCCTTGATCTGGCTGTTGATGGATGCGACGGCAAAGTGAAAGGCATCTAGCTGCCCCAACTTTTCAGTGCCAACAATGCTCCCATCCCAACAACTAGCGTCAACAAAGTGCTTTTGGTTCTCCAGGCAATCAATCCTGCCAGGATTGCAGCGGGAATTTGCGGGTTGCTCCAGTCGAACGCAGACTGTCGATCCGGGTAAACCACCGCCGGTAAAACCAGCGCAGCCAATACGCTCGCGGGTACGTACAGCAAGGCACGGCGCAGTAGCGGTGGAATGCGCAAGCTTCCATAAAACTCGATAAACGACAGACGAATAGCGAAGGTGACGGCACCGATCAACAGGAACAGCCCCAACTGCGATAACTCACTCATGATGCCTCCTGTTCGGGATCATTGCTTTTTGCGCTGTCCTGGTCTTTCCTCAGGTGCTCGACGGTAAGCCCGGCGAGGACCCCGCCAAGGGAAGCCGTCAGCATGCCCAAGTTGTAGGGTAAATCGACTGCCAGCACCGCCAGCGAACCTCCCACCACGGCGCCACAGAGCGTTGCAGCACTGCGGATGCTGGGGATCAGAAGCGCCAGAAATGACATTGGAATTGCAAACCCTAATGACCACGCTTCGGGGATGCGCGCCCCTAAAATGAATCCTGCGAGCACCGCAAGATTCCAACCGAGTCACATCGTGATCGCCGTCCCGGCGTAGTAATGAAAGCCGTATCGCCCCAACTCCCCAGAGGCCGATCTCAGGCTGAACAGCGCGAATATCTGATCGGCGAGTAGATAGGACAGAGGCCAGGTCTTGCGCCGGGGCAAGTGGTACAGGTGGGGTGCCAGTGATGCGCTGTACATCAGAAAGCGAAGATTGATCACGAGCGCTGTAAGAATCATGGTCACTGGCAGGGCGCCATTTTGTAGTAATTGCAGTACGGCTATCTGCGCCGACCCGGAATAGAAAAGCAGCGTCATGCCCATTGTGGTGCTGAGTGACATCCCCATTCCGGCGGCGCTGACTCGAGCGATAAACCCGAAAGGGATGAGCCCGGTGGTGAGTGGGGAAGCGGTGTGAGCACCGTGCATGAACGCATGTGTCCCACTTCGATATTTCATTTCAGTTCCTTGGGAATGATCGGGCTTACGTTCCGCGTTTTGACTCGCTAGTACCAGCACGTGATATCTGATCAAAATAATGCGCGTGCTATCTGGGAACAACGGTATTTCTGAAATATTAGGCCTAGGAAAAATGAGGCTTACGATATGTTCCTCGACTCACCCGTCAGACATACATTGCAACTGAATGATCTACGCGCTTTCGAGGCGTCCGCCCGCTTAGGCGGCTTCGCCCGGGCGGCAAGCGAGTAGAATGTAACGCCAGGCGCAATCGCGGCGCAGGTCAAAGCCCTTGAGAATGAATACGGCTCTGCCTCATTCGAGCGCCATGCTAAAGGTGTCAGGCTCACGCCATTGGGCGAGAGTGTGAAGGAGCAATTCATCGCGGCATTCGATGCCGTAGAGGAAGCGGCTCGAACTCTTCGGCGGCTATCTGCACCACAGCGGGTACATATCGTTACGTCGCCTGCGCTGGCGGAGTTATGGATCGGGCCGCGCCTCCCGCTTCTCACGGAAATGCTCACCCCGATCGAAATCTCGGTGACAGCCGTGGATGAGCCCCCCAACCTTAAACGCAGCCCGTTCGACCTATGCCTGTTCTATATCGAGCGCCTCGGCCGCGGGCAGCGCATTCTGGCCAACGAGCAGGTAATACCGGTATGTGTGCCTGCGCTTGCAGCGAAGATCACGCATCCTGGCGATCTCGCCAATGTTCGGTGCATCGCAGATGTGGGGTGGAATGACTGGGAAGTTTGGACTCGCTCGGTTATGCCCAGCCAGAAGTTCGTAGCACGCGGGCCGGGGTTTTCGCTTTACTCCATTGCCGTGCAGCAAGCATTGCTGTCTGCGGGTGTGCTGATTGGCCGTCGGAGCCTCGTCCAGCGGTTCTTGGATACTGGGGAGCTTGTGGCGCCTATTAATCAATCGGTTTCACTTGGTATGGCAATCGCATCTTGGAGGCTTCCAAGTGCTAGAGGCAGCCGGGTAGTGGTTGCGGTGGAAGATGCATTGAGACAATTAGCATAGAGACGAACTGCGCCGATGGGTCTCTCCTGTTTTCGATTTCTCTAGCCATCGCTAATCACCCCTGGTCATTGCGCAAGGCGCCTTTGCCAATCGCCACCGTGAGTGCGCAGACACTCCTCCTCAGAGTCGAGCCGGACCGAGTGATCTGAAGGCGTCACATCGATGTTTGCCTCGAACAGCGCGATAGCCGTCAGCTCGTAAATCCGTGCTTTCGCGCTGGCCTGGGCGAGCTTTTTGTCGGCCAGTGTTTCGAACACCCAAGTCACTTTAAGGGTTTCAGTCAACGCGTTTAGGTCAGCGGTGTGGGTGAGCCAGACAAAGCCTTTGATTTCAGATTTTGCTATTTCGCACGCTTCGGTGAGCGTGGTAATCAACCGGCGTTCGATCCGCGCCAATTCACGGTTACCTGGTGGCATTGAGGGTTCCTTTGTAGACGTTAGAGGGGAGGCGCTGAATCAGACCGGTCGAAACTTGACGGTCAGATGGCCGACTTCGTGGATGGGTTTGAGGCTTTCCTGAGTGCTTTCCGAGTTAGCGGTGGCTTCACCAATGACACTGACAATTGTGACATGTGCTTGTGGCCCAACTCAGTGAAATCATCCAGCCATGGCATCGAGAAATACTTTCACTTTTTCGGACGACTTTCTGTGGCGTAGAAACGCTGCAAAAACCTCGTACTCAGCAAACTTTAGCCCAGGCAATGCATTGGCGAGTGTGCCTCGCTGGAGGTCGTCTTTGACTAAATAGAGGGGCAGGACAGCCAAACCAGCACCTTCCAACGCAAGACTGCGTAGTGAGGTTGAATCGTTGACGCTGATTCTCGGATTGATCTCAAGCGTGTTTTTTTTGTTTTGCCAGGTGACTGGAAAACTAATGACAGGGGCATAAACACGTTGCGCTAGGCAAACATGGTGAGCAAGGTCGGCCGGCTCGTTCAGGGGGCCATATTGCTCGTAGTAAGAAGGGGATGCACACAGCGCCAGCCCGAACGAAGCAATTTTTTCATAGTTGACTCCAGACTGCGCAGGCGAAGCAAGCCGGATGGCAACGTCAAATTCACCATCCAGCAAGTCTACGTATCGATCCGACAGGTCGACTTCAAAACGGAGTGCGGGATATTGCGATGTCAGCTGAGCGATACGAGGCAAAACAAAGGCTCGGCCGAAAGATGTAGGCATCGTAACCCTTAGCACTCCCTCCACCTTAAGTAGGCCGCTTTGCAAGCGTGAATCAGCAGAGGCGAGCTTTGCCATCACCTCTCGCAGATCCGCAGCGTAGCCAATACCGGCATCAGTCAGGGCCACCTTGCGCGTTGTTCTGAGGACCAATTGATGCCCAAGGCGAGCCTCCAGGTTGGAGATCCTCCGGCTTACTGTTGATTGAGCAATGCCGAGTTCGCGAGCAGCCATTACGAAGCTATTACATGCGGCTAAAGCCAGAAAGGCCTCAACATCGGCTAAGGATGATGGATTCATCGAATTTACGCATTAGTGAAATCGGTTGTTTACTATTTTAATCCGAAAATTGCAAGTATAGGATTGATCATCTCCAGCGATAACATGGCGAGGACTTATGTCAGCGGTAATGCATGCAGTTAAGAATCGGCATTCCACCCGCGCTTTCTTGCCGCGGGCGGTAGACGAAGCCCTGGTACGAGAAATTATCGATGCAGCTAGATACTCGCCTTCAAGCGGTAACTTGCAGCCTTGGAAGTTGATCGTGCTTTCAGGCGGCAGCCTCCAACAGCTCAAAAAGGAGGTTGCTCACACCCTGGCGCAAAGCCCGCGTGGTGAGGGTATGGGTTATCCGATTTATCCCGAAAATCTTGGCGCGGCTTATCAGGCTCGTAGGGCTCAGTGCGGCGAGGATCTCTATGCGACTCTGAATGTCGCGAGAGATGACCGGTCCGGTCGTGCTAAGCAATTTGCCAAGAACTTCACTTTTTTTGGTGCGCCAGTAGGGATGCTTTTGGCCGTTGATCGAGGCATGGGTGCAGGGCAGTGGGCTGACTTGGGGATGTTTCTCCAGACCATCATGTTGCTTGCTCATGAACGAGGGTTGGCCACATGCGCACAAGCATGTTGGACGCTGGTTCACAAGACGGTTGAGCGGCACCTCGAATTGCCGGATGAGTTGATGGTGTTCTGCGGGATTGCCTTGGGGTATTCCGATCCGGAACACCCCATCAACAGCTTGCGTACCGCGCGTGCTCCTCTGGATGAGCTCGCCGAATTTAGAGGTTTTGAATAAGCGTGCAGGAAAACCTAGTCAGTCTTGTTGCTAATCGGAGAAACATATGAAGCGTGTTGAAACCAGCGATCTAGATGCAATTTCCAATTATAAGATGATTTCGGTTCCTGATCCGGTGCCCAAGGCTGGTGAAGTATTGATCCGGATTGCTAGCTGTGGAATTGGCTACGTCGATGCGTTGGAATCACTTGGTCGGTACCAGGTCAGGCCTCCAGTACCCCACGTCCCGGGTCAGGAGATCAGTGGAAAGGTCGCTGCGATTGGCGTCGGAGTCGTTGGTCTAGAGGTGGGGGATCGAGTGATAACACAGATTCACGGTGGTTTTACTGAACTCGCTATAGCACCTGCAATTGCAGTTACCAAAATCCCAGACAGCATGGATTACGTTCAGGCTGCGGGTTTCAAAATCAACTATGTGACAGTGCTGCATGCGCTCCGTGATCGTGGAAACTTACAGCCTGGCGAAACCTTGTTGGTGATCGGCGCTGCGGGAGGTGTTGGGTCCGCGGCGATACAGGTGGGCAAGTGCCTAGGTGCCAGGATCATCGCAGTGGCGTCGACACCAGAAAAGTGGGCATTCGCGCAAAGGATGGGAGCTGATCATGTGATTGACTCCACGGCAAAGAACTTCCGTGATCAAGTGAAAGAACTCTGTGGCCAGAAAGGACCAAACGTGGTGTTTGATCCGGTTTGTGGTCCGCTGTTCGAACCGGCATTTCGCTCTTTGACATGGGGCGGCAGGCATCTGGTGGTAGGGTTCGCAGGTGGGCCAATCCCAGCTTTGCGTGCCAATCTGCCACTCCTGAAAGGGGCTTCGCTCGTCGGTGTCGATGTGCGTCAGTTTTTACTATACGAAGCGGAGAAAGGCGGCGAGCACCTTCGAGAACTTCTCGGCTGGGTCTCTCTCGGTCACTTAGCGCCACCGATTGGGAAGGTATTCGGTTTTGGAGATTATGCTGATGCGCTGGAGTACGCGTTGAGTGGTAAGGGGCTGGGCAAGACGGTTATCAACATCGCTGATCTGTAAGGCTGAGCGTCACCACAGGGGATGCCTGGAGAAGGTGTTCCCCTTTGATGTGAGTTCCGGATTTATTGCTCTATGGCCTCGCATATCTATGCGAATGTTCCGCAGGTAGAAGAGGGCGCCTATGAGAGATAGGCGCACCGTATTTCCTTTAATTAGTGGGACTTTGAAGCAGCACTCCAGCGATGCATCACTTGATCCAATGACATTGCGTAAGGTGCTTGGGGTACTTGAGGTGCCGTACGAGAGAATCTGGGTGCTGGGGCCGGGTGCAGCACATCCTGCACTGTCACAAACGTTTCCCGGGCCAGATTATGTGCATGCATTGGCGCTTCATCCCAGTCCAGCACAGGGGCAAAACATGCGTCTGTGCCTTCCAGCAACGTGCACCATTCGTCCCGCGTTCGAGACGCGATTATTCCACTGAGCGCCTGTTTCTGTGATGCCCAGGAATTTGGGTTCATTTGCTCATCGAACAAGCTACCCTCAAGCCCGCATCGGTCTCGGAGTTCCTGGTAGAACTTGGGTTCAATCGCGCCTATAGCCACAAAGCGGCCGTCGGCGCAGCGGTAGGTGTCATAAAAAGGCGCTGCACCGTCCAGAAGATTGCTGGCTCGCTCGTTGCTCCAATGTCCTTGTGCCTTGAGGCCATGAATGAAAGCAGACAGGAGTGATGTGCCGTCACTCATTGCAGCATCGATCACTTGCCCGAGACCGGATGCTTTTACCTCATGCAGAGCAGCGAGAAGACCTACCAGTAACAACATGCCGCCCCCACCGAAATCGCCTACGAAGTTGATTGGGGGAGGAGGTGTTTCATCACGCCGGCCAATGCTATTCAATGCGCCTGTGATGGCGATGTAATTGATGTCGTGACCAGCGGCATGAGCCAATGGCCCAAACTGTCCCCACCCTGTCATGCGCCCGTAAATGAGACGAGGGTTTCGCCTGTGGCACTCTAGCGGCCCCAACCCATTTTTCTCCATGACACCAGGGCGGTAGCCTTCAATCAAAATATCGGCCTGCTCAATCAGGTCGAGCACTGATGCTTGGCCTTCCGTGCCGGAGATGTCTACTTCGACGGTCGGACGGCTTCTGCTCAGGACATCACGAGGGTCAACCGCAGTACCTGGTCTGACGATACGGATGACCTCTGCTCCTAAGTCGGCGAGAACCATTGCGCAGAATGGCGCTGGTCCTATCCCTGACATTTCTACTACCTTGATTCCGTGAAGTGGGCCCATGGCTCCTCCGAAGCGCTAAACACGACTATCCCAGTACTACCCGAGCGATGATTTCCTTCATGATTTCCGAGCTGCCAGCAAATATCCGCGACACCCGGGCGTCTAGGAACCGCTGGCATATCTCGTACTCCTGCATGTAGCCCGCACCGCCATGCAACTGCACGCCTGCGTCCATAACCCGCGACTCCAGTTCGCTGGTGAAGAGCTTGGCCTTCGCAGCCGACTGCACAGAAAGCTCGCCTGCATTGTGTTGGGCCACGCAGTGGTCTACGTAGACTTGAGCGATTTCAAGATCTGCGGCCATGTCAGCCATCGTGAAACGCGTATTTTGGAACTCAGCTATTTTCTTGCCGAAGGCTTTGCGTTCAGTCACGTAGTCTCGGGTTAAATCGAAGCCGCACTGCGCATTGGCTAGTGATCCAACTGCGGAGATCAGCCTCTCCTCTACCAATGATGTCTTCAGGTACTGCAAGCCTTGCGCACTATCGCCCAAGACATTTTCTTTGGGTACCCGCACATCATTGAAGAAGAGTTCGGCAGTGTCCTGTGCATGCAGGCCCATTTTTTCGAGCCGCCGACCACGTTCAAAACCCTGCATTCCCCGCTCAAGCAAAAACAGTCCGATTTGCCGGGGATTCTCGGGGTTTGTTTTGGCCGCAACGAGCACCACGTCTGCATTGAGTCCGTTGGAGATGTAGGTTTTCGCGCCATTGAGCACCCAATGGTCTTGATGCTCGTGCGCGCGAGTCTTCATTCCAGCCAGATCGCTTCCGGCATCGGGTTCAGTCATGGCGATCGCGAGAATGATGTCCCCAGTCGCACAAGCCGGCAGAAAGCGAGCCTGCTGCGCGTCGCTGCCGAAGTGTTTAATGTACGGAGCTACAAGCCTGCTATGAAGGGTGTGATAGAACCCGACTTCGCCAAAGCGATTGTCTTCCTCAATCATGATCTGCTGATAACGAAAGTCCCAGAGGCCAAGGCCACCGTGCTCTTCGTCTGCCCATACCAGCAGGTAACCCAAGGCCCCCATTTTCGTGAACATTTCTCGCGGGACTATGCCCGCCTCTCGCCAGGCCTGTTTGTGTGGCAGGACCTCTTTTTGTAGGAAAGACCGGTAGCTCTCGCGGAAAATGTCGTGTTCGATACTAAAGCCAGGACGTTGCATAGAGTCTCCTAGCGAACTGGATACATTTGCCATGCATCCAATCCGCTCTCACCAGAGTTTCCAGGAATAAATGATGTTTACCCGCAGGTCGTTGTTATCTCGGAAGGTGGCCGCTTGCGTGAAATCGTTGCGATACCAGGAGTGACGGACTTTGAAACCTAATCCTTGTAACGCGCCCGACTGAATTACATAGGCCACCTGCGCCTGACTCTCGCGCTCGTACAATCCGCTGCCGCCCATACGCTCTGGCAATTCGATATTGTCTCCGCGCATATGCCACAGCATGGCGGTGAGCCCAGGGATTCCTGAAGCGGCAAAGTCGTAATCCCAGCGGACTTGCCAGGTACGTTCTTTGGCATTCAAGAAGTCGGTGGAGATGGCTCCTTCGACCGTCGGGGATGGCTCGCTACGCCCCATATAGGGTTGTGCAGTGTCACCGAACAGCGCCATGTAACCGGTGCTGAATGTATGGCCACCGAGAGCGTATCGAAAGACCACGCCGTAATTGTCATTGTCGACCTTGCCAGCGTTCGCTGCGCCATCCTCGCCAGATCTAACCCAGCGAAAATCTGTCTTTAGCTTGCCTGGGCCTAGGGGCAAGTCATGCACTAGCCACACGTAGTCTTGGCGGTAAATATCATTCAGAGTGGCGTGATAGTAACTCGCTGTTAGGTTCGGTAAAGCGTCGTATTTGGCACCGACGTAGGTAAAGCCGCTGGAGTCAACATCGAGGAAGCGACCATTCTGTGCCGTGACGCGAATGTTTTCGTAATTGCTTGAGTCTCTGAACTTGATACGGTCCAGAAATCCGCCCATCAATGCGAGCTTGTCGATGTCTTCAGATTGGAACGTCGTGCCCTGGAATGTTTGGGGTAACAGTCGTCCAGGGCTTGAATAGGCTATCGGTGTGTTAAGCACCATCCGCCCATAGTTCAATTTCGACTTGGCAAAGCGGACTTTGGCGATGCCGCCAAAGGTGCTGTAGTCGTCTACTGCCCGACCGTTCGAGTCAACCGGCAGGAGCTGTGTACCAGCTCGATCAGGGGCGGAGTCGAGTTTAATACCCGTCATGCTGCTGAGGTCCAGACCGAACCCTACTGGTCCTTCGGTGTACCCCGACTTGAAATTAAGCGTGACGCCTTGAGCCCATTCACGCAGCTCGCTCTTGAGTGCTGGATTTTCAGGGTCTTTGTAGTCCCGGTCGAAGTAGTAGTTGTGCAGAAAAATATTGGCAGTGCTTTCTGTAAAGAACGGACTTTGTGCCTGAGCTGCAACAGACAAAGGCAACGTAGACATCAGCAATGCTGCTGTGCGGAACGTCATGCAAATACTCCAGTATTTATTTTTGTGTGGAGTCATGGCCAGTGGCATGGCCGTGGTAATGGGCGTGCTTAGTCTTTTTGCATGCTCATCATCTGGCCAAAGTTTCGGCGCGCGAGCAGGAAGCCCAGGATTGCAATTGGGCCGATGATTGCCGCCATCGTCGCGAGCGCTGAGGCGATGGCGGTAGGACCGGTGAAAACTCTGTCTGCCAAAAAGCCGCTCAGGAGTGGCCCAACGGTGTAGCCGAACAAATTGATGATCAGAAGATTTACTGCAACGGTCCGGGCTCTAAGGCGGGATGGACTGATCATCTGCATGCCCAGGCAGGTCAAGACTGAGATGCTGGGCAGGAACATCATGCAGATCGCAAATGCCGTAACCAGAAGCCAATATTGGTTGGAAAGCAGACCAATAATGATGGCGGGTATCGGGATGGCGACAGAGATCAACAGGATCAGAATGATCCCATCGGCTCGCCCTTTCCTTTGAAGCCTGCTGGCCAGCCATGGAAGGCACAGGGTGCCCAGAACTGAGGTTGGCAGCCCTACTGAGCCGAACACGAAGCTCGCGTGAGAGGCAGTAAGCTCATGCAGGCGAATGAGTAGAGTAGGGGCCCAGGAAATCACGCCTAAAGTAAGGGAAGAGATCATTCCTGTAGCAACCCAGAAAGGAATGAACATTGCCTTGTCGCTGTTCAGAAATGGCAGCAACGAATTTTTGCTCACACGATCATTGTCATCGACCGGTTGCGAGTCCACACGTGCTGGCTCCCGTATCGTCAAGGCGAACAGCAGAACCATCACTAAACCGGGCAAACTTACGGTAAGCAGTGTGAAGCGCCAAGGCTCCATTGACGGTAATAGTTGCTGTGTGCCCGCGTATTGGTAAACAGCGCCACCGATCAGGAACGCACCGGTTGCCATTACGTTGCCGGTTGCCATGTATAAGCTGGTCGGCAATGCTCTGTCCTTACGCAGGAACATGTCACCGATCAGGGACATGGCTGCGGGAGTGAGTACGGCCTCGCCGATAGCGACGCCGGCACGGCAAATGATCAAGGTTGTGAAGTCGGCGGTGAATGCGGAAGCAGCTGTCATCAATGACCACAGCAGCACGCCAACTAGGATCACTTTCGTGCGGTTGCCCTTGTCGATTAAGTAGGCAACGGGTATCCCGGCAATGGAGTACAGGACTGCAAAACCAGCCCCCAGCAATAACCCCATTTGCGTATTCGACAGCCCCAGGCTCTGTGTCACCGGCTGAGCCACGGCGGAAAGAATAAAGCGGTCAACCATCGAAATGGCGTAGAAGATTATGAGGCAGCCGAGGGCGTACCAGCGCCCTAGGTTGGTCTTGCTCTCTGCGTAGATGAGGGATGTACTCTGCTCGTTCATTGCTTAAACCCTGTAATTATTTTTGTTGGATCTGTTAAGTGGCCAAGCCTGATACTTGGCGGGCGAAGACACAGCAATTACCGAATGCGCCCCAGGTACACGTATGTGCAATAGAGGCGTCGTCAGGGTTCAGTCTATGAGGATGAGAGGGGAGGAAAATCGTCGCAAAAGACGATTTTCCTCATTGCTTCATGACACCAAGCCGAGCCTTCTCGCTACGGCTAGTGCTTGAGCGCGGCTATTGGTCTCAAGCTTGGCGTTGATGTTTCGCAGATGGGTGCGCACGGTGCTGTTCGAGACGTGAAGTCTGTCGGCCAGATCAACGTTCGAGCATCCCTCGGTGAGAAGAGTCAGCACCTCTATTTCCTTACGCGTGAGCTGCTCTGCCATTACTGGAGGCAATGAATTCTTTGCGCTTTCATCCGGATCGACTGGCACAAAATCAGCCAATAGCCCGCGTAAGTAATCCGAGAGGAGGGGATTTCTAGATTTGCGAGTCTCGTACACTTGCCTGAACTCGATCAGAACCTGGGCGAGTAAGGGGCCTTCATCCAGCACCGTTCGAACGTATCCTTCGCTCGCGGCGAACTCAAGGGCGTCTTCCAGCTCTTTGTGGGCAGCCAGAGTTTGGTCACAACGATGCAAGGCCAACACTTTCAGAAGTTGCAGCACCAGCGCGCGCTGGCGTCGACCAGAGGCGTGAGCTTCATCGAGATCCAATTTGATTTGCTTCAGCACGGCAACCGGGTCGCCAAAGTGGATTTCCCATCTGAGCCTTGCCAGATGCAGGTAGTGGCTATCGTGCGCCAGCAATCGCTGGCGGCATTCGCGGGCCCAGATCACTGGGTCGTCTGCTCTAGCCAGCTCATCCTTGGATGCGGGCCCCTTGCCTTGTAGGAGTAGAATTTTTGCCCGTTCCAACTGGGCTGCCGCGACTGCTCGGGGAAGCTTCCGGCTATGCCCAAGGTATTCAAGTTCAGTGAGTGCTTGAAGGGCGGTATTCAGATCACTTTCGATGAGTGCAAGTCTGCACCTAAGTAAGTAAATAAGGATTAAGTGGTCAGGAATGCCAACCTCGCGAGCGAGCGGAAGATAGACATTGATCAGGTGTCGAGCTTTCACAAGGTCATTGGCTTCGTACACAGTCGCCGAGTAGAGAACGCCTGCCCAGGCATTGCCATGGGCATGTAGGTTGCGAGTAGCGTGCGTGGCGTCAACAGCGAGTCGAAAGCGCGCTGAGGCATGGCGAAGTCGGCCATGCAAAAGATCGATCAGGCCCTCGGTGGTTTCAGAGTACATGCGATTGAACAGGCTTTCTCCGCCATGCAGGCGCCGGGCCGCATCGAGCATGAGTTGTGCATCTCGTGCATCACCGATGATCAAAGTCTGGTGCGCAATGGCATTTAGCAGGGTTGCGCTAGCGAAGTTGTATCCAGGCTCAATGCTTTCCAGAGAGCGCTTACCTGCACTGACTGCCTCTTCGCAGTGGTCTTGCATGCCCAGCAGTGTTGGATAAAGAGCAGCACCATGATTGCGGACTCTCGGGTCCAGGCTGCCGCGCCAATCTATTCGATCAAGTTGCTCGCTTGCGAGATGCGCGCCTTCAGTCAAGGCTGTTGCCCAAATAGACATCATGAGCAAAACCGGGTGAGCTGAGATCAGCTCCTGAGGGATCGACGTGAACCAACGCCGAAGCAGTCGCATCCGTCCCTGTTCCAATAGTGATTCGGTATGCCGCTCAAGTAACAGAATCGCTTGGTGGTAAGCCTTCCCTAGTACCGCATGATCAATTGCCAAAACAGCTTGGCCTTCAATTTCGAACCAGTGCGATGCGGATAGATGGAGGCTCGGGAATTCATTGGGTTGCTCGTTGATAAGTTGATCGCGCAGAAATTCGGAAAACAAGCCATGGAAGCGCCAGAAGCCACATTTCGATTCAATGGGAATTACCAATCCCTGGGCGTGAAGCAGTTCAATCATTTCTCGACAGTTGGCGTCCCGATTCAGTGCTTCGCACAGCGATAGGTTGAATGTTCTAAGCACACTGATGCGAAGGAGAAAGCGCCGCACGGCAGGTGCTTGCTCAGCCAACACCACTTCGCTCAGGTATTGGGCAACGGTACCGGTCGAACCAGAAAACTGGGAGATAAAATCGATCCGCGACTCTGTGCGTTTTAGCGCGATCGAGGCCAACCATAGGGCTGCCGCCCAGCCTTCAGTCTTGTTGTGCAAATGTTCGAGTTCAGCATGCGAGAGATTGCCCCCAGCAAGGTGAGCCGCAAATAGCGCTTTGCTTTCTTCAATATCGAATCGAAGTTCGTTTGCGCCTATTTCGGTAAGGCGGCCACTGACACGTAGACGTGACAATCCGAGTGAGGGGGTCAAGCGTGTCGCCGCAATCAGGTACGCTCGATGGGGGAGATGTTGGGCAATTTCTTGAAGCAGTGCCAGGACCGAAGGTTCCTGGATATTCTCTAGCTCATCCACGAACAATGCGAATTGAGTGTTGTGCCTGGCCATGCTCGTCATCGCATCACTGCTTGGATGTGCAATGCACAGATGCTTGACGATTTTATCCAGGCAACTCAGGAACCTCGAAAGATCATTGTCAGTTGGTCTTGCAGTCAGCCATGCAGTTGGTATGCCTGCTTGAGTGAACTGGTCGAATGCTTGCGCCATAGCCGTGGACTTTCCGAATCCAGCTGGAGCACACAGCATCGTCAATGTACCGCCTGAGCGGGCAATAAGTTGCAGTATGTTTGATCGTCTGACTTGTGCTGACGAAAGGGCGGGCCCTGTAAAACTTGGATGTGGATCTCTCAGCATGTTAAGCATGTTAAGCATGATGCATGATCTCCTTCCTTCGCCTGGACACGCTTTCCCTATCGCCATAAATTTTCAGCGTGGTGCGAAGCCCGTCGTGAGCAAGTCCACCATCTGCGCGGCCACTTCTTCTCTCGACTGCTTGCCCTCGGGGGAGAACCACCGCGCAGGCCAATTGAGTGCGCCGGCCAACGTGAATGCCAGAAGCTTCGAGTCACAGGGAGCAATCGACTTATCTGCAATGGCTTCTTCGATCAGGGCGCGCATGGCCAGATCGATTTCACCCTTCAGGGCCTTGAATTTTTTCCGGCCATCCTCCGACAGTGCCTCATCTCCTGTGCGGATAACACAGCGGCCAAAATCATCCATGTTGATCTCCGCGTAGCGCCTCAGATATATGCGCAGCCTGTCTATCCCCCTCCCTGGCTCCTGTCGGGCGGACTCTGCCGCTTCGATCAATTGTTCCAAGCCATGAACGACGCAGTGGAGTAACACCTGCTCCTTGTTCCCCAAGTAGTGATAGATCGTGGGTTTGGAGATGCCCAAGCTGGTTGCAACGTCCTCCAACAATGTGGCGTGGAATCCGCGCTCATTGAAAATGCGAACCGCAGCGCGCAGTACCGCCTGACGCTTTGCCTCGCGCTCGTTTTGCTTCTGCGCTGCCGTTTGAAAGGGAGAGATATCAGTCACGTTTTTCGTCCAATTCGGTGTGTTGAAGGCTAAGCGGGCGCATCGGCAGCAAGGAGCAACAACGTGTCTTCTTGCACATCAGCCGCGTTAGGGCCTGTTGATTTTTCATGGTGCATAACCTTGACAGCGGGATGGTGTAAATTCTAGCCTACTGACGAGTAGGTGGTCTACCAAATGGTTTTTAAGTGGGTTCCACCTGCAAAGATTCAGTGATCTCTATCCAGACAAGAACAAGCACGAGGATATGTTGATGAAGATTCAAGGAGTGGCGGCAGTAGTTACGGGCGGTGCTTCAGGCCTGGGAGGAGCCGTTGCAGCACGACTGGCTGCGGCGGGGGCAAAAGTTGCAATCATCGACCTGAACCAGGAATTGGGTGAAGCCCATGCCGATGCGATTGAAGGGTTGTTCATCAGGGCGGATGTCACTGACGAGGCCGCGGTAGAGCATGCACTCGAAACAGCTGAGGGCGTGCATGGGAAGGGCCGCATCTTGGTCAACTGCGCAGGTATTGGCCCACCTGCCAAAGCAATCGACCGCGATGGTAAGGCTCTGCCGCTCGGCGACTTTATGCGCATCGTCAACATCAACCTCAACGGTACCTTCAACGTGCTGTCCAAATTTGCTGCTCGTCTGCATGCGGCCGAGCAAGAAGGCGAAGAACGCGGCGTCATCATCAACACGGCAAGTGTTGCCGCATTCGACGGGCAGGTCGGCCAACCTGCCTATGCCGCGTCGAAGGCAGGGATCGTAGGCATGACGTTGCCGCTGGCCCGAGAGTTCGCGCGTTACGGCATCCGCGTGATGACAATTGCGCCTGGAATCTTCCTCACACCACTGCTCGCTTCGCTGCCGCAAGAGGTTCAGCAGTCACTAGGTCAGCAGGTTCCGTTCCCGAGCCGTCTTGGGCAACCTGACGAGTTTGCGCAACTCGTCCAATCGATTGTTGAGAACCCAATGCTCAACGGTGAAGTCATTCGCCTGGATGGCGCGATCAGGATGGCTGCCCGATGAATGTCGACGATCTGGAGTTAGCTTCGGCAATTGCCGATCGCGTTGAAAAATTTGTCCGTGAGGTCGTGGTGCCATATGAGCGAGACCCTCGCCGAGACCATCACGATTGCCCGACCGACGAACTTGTAATCGAGTTACGCGAAAGGGCTCGTCAAGCCGGTGTTCTCACGCCACATATTCTGTCCGATGGTAGCCATTTGAGCCAACGAGGTACCGCGCTTGTTCTGACTAGCACTGGCTTGTCTCCCCTAGGGCCACTGGCTTGCAATACTTGTGCGCCGGATGAAGGGAACATGTTCCTTTTGGGCAAGGTGGGTAGCAACTACATCAAGGACAAGTTCCTGGCGCCGTTGGTATCAGGAAAGGCCCGGTCGGCATTTTTCATGACTGAGCCTGCTGAAGAGGGCGGCGCCGGTTCAGATCCGTCGATGATGCGTACCACGTGTCACCGTGAGGGTGATAGTTGGGTGATCAATGGCCGCAAAGCCTTTATCACCGGCGCCCAAGGTGCACAGATCGGTATCGTCATGGCGAAGGCCGACGAAGGCGCTTGCATGTTCTTGGTGTCACTTCCCGATCCGGCGATCCGCATCGAGCGCATCCCTCGCACGATCGACAGCTCCATGCCCGGCGGACACGCCGTTGTGAAATTGGACAACCTTCGCGTACCTGCCGAACAAATGCTCGGCAGTGCAGGAGAAGGGTTTCGCTATGCCCAAATCAGGCTCGCGCCTGCTCGATTGTCCCACTGTATGCGCTGGTACGGGGCCTGTTTGCGGGCCAACGAAATCGCTACTGACTATGCCAATCGCCGGATGGCGTTCGGCAAACTGTTGATTGATCACGAGGGAACCGGCTTCAGCCTGGCGGAAAACCTGATCGACCTCAAACAGGTCGAGTTGATGATTCAGTGGTGTGCGGGAGTCTTGGACAGTGGTGCCGCGGGCGGTAACGAAAGTTCGATGACCAAGGTCGCGGTGAGTGAAGCGCTGATGAGAGTTGCAGATCGCTGTGTCCAGGTCATGGGGGGCAGCGGCCTTACCGAAGACTCGATTGTCGAACAGGTGTTCCGGGAGATTCGAGCTTTCCGCATCTATGACGGGCCAACGGAAGTTCACAAATGGTCGCTGGCAAAGATGATCAAACGTGAGTGGGCGAGGGCCAGAGTATGAATGCTTTGGAGCATCAGGCGAATGCGGGAGCGGGCAATGTCCGACCGGACATGGAGATCGATGAGAAAGCCTTGGTGCGCTGGATGCGTGCCAATGTAGATGGGTTCACTGAACCTATGACCGTCCTGCAGTTTAAAGGCGGGCAGTCGATCCCTACTTATCAACTCACGACACGGGGCGGTAGCTATGTACTTCGGCGTAAACCTTCCGGCCTTTTGTTAAAAGGCGCTCACTCAATTGAGCGAGAGGCGCAAGTACAGCAGGCATTGGGGCAAGTAGGGTTCAGTGTCCCGAGAATTTTTGGGCTGTGCACCGACGAGTCGGTACTTGGAACACCTTTTTATGTGATGGAAAAGGTCGAGGGAAGAATTTTTTGGGATGCGACATTCCCCGATGTAAGCCATGACGAACGGTCGCAATACTTCGAGGCAATGAACCAGACTCTTGCAGCATTGCACGGCATTGACCCCGCATCGGTTGGGCTTCAGGCATACGGCAAGACGGGGAATTACTTCACACGGCAGATCAGTCGGTGGACACGCCAATACTTGGAAGATGATGCCGCGGGGCGTGATCCGAACATGGACCTGTTGGTGCAGTGGTTGCCTGAGCATATCCCTGCGGGAGATGAAACCTGCATCGTCCACGGTGACTTCCGTTGCGACAACATGATTTTCCATCCGGTCGAACCAAGGGTCATAGCCGTCCTCGATTGGGAGTTGTCCACCTTGGGGCATCCCCTAGCTGACTTCGCTAACCACGCGATGATGTACCAGATGCCGCCCGACATCGTTGCAGGTCTCGCGGGAGCGGATTTGCAGCGTTTGAACATACCCTCCCAGTCGCACTACGTGCAGTCGTATTGCGAGAGCACAGGGCGTGAATCGATCCCGGAATGGGAGTTCTACATCGCCTTCAATCTGTTCCGCATGGCAGCCATTTTCCACGGTATCAAAGGTCGGGTTATCCGCGGTACCGCGGCGTCCGCTCATGCCCATGAGCGGGCGAAGAGCTTTCCTGTATTGGCTGGCTTGGCTCGCCGGGCTTTGGAGGGGTGTCGATGAACGATTCAGTACTGCTTGAGGTTCAAGAAGGTGTAGCAACCATCACTTTGAACAGACCTCAAAATGGCAATGCTATCGACTTGCCCATGGCGCAGGCATTGCTCAAGGCTGCCATCGAGTGTGATCAGGATCCCGGCATCAGAAGTGTGGTGTTGACAGGGAGCGGTAAACTCTTCAGTGCCGGCGGCGACCTGGATGCGTTCGTGGCCGCAGGCGACGGTATTGCGGGCTTTCTAAGCGAACTAGCGGGTACGTTGCACTTGGCCATTTCTCGACTGATGAGGATGGACAAGGCACTTGTGGTTCTGGTCAATGGTCCCGCAGCTGGGGCAGGCATGAGCCTGTCACTGGTGGGCGATATCGTGCTCGCTGAAGCGGCCTCTTCTTTCACTCCTGCCTACGGCGCTATCGGATTGAGCCCTGATGGTGGTCTCAGCTGGTTGTTGCCTCGCCTGGTTGGGCTACGCCGCGCGCAAGAACTTATCTTGCTCAACCAACGGATAACCGCGGGACAGGCTCACGCGCTCGGCCTGATCACCCGTGTGGTTGAGGAAGGGCAGTTGCAAGCAGAAGGCGCTGCCTTAGCAAGGAGTCTTGCCACGATGAATGTACCAGCACTTGGGCAGGTCAGAAAGCTCTTGCTGGAGGCTCATGGCACCTCGTTGGAGGCTCAGCTTGAGCAAGAGGCTCGAAGCATTTCGGGCCTGTCCACCCAACCTTATGTCCGTGAAAAAGTCGCTGCGTTCGTTGCGCAACGCAACCACAAGAACAAGAAGGAGTTGACTCATGGCTGATGCCTACATTGTTGCTGCCGTGCGAACTGCCGGCGGTCGTCGTAATGGAAAGATGGCAGGTTGGCACCCGGCAGATCTGGGCGCCGAGGTGTTGAATGCGCTTGTAGACCGAGCGGGTATTGATCCCGCTGCGGTTGATGACGTGATCTTCGGTTGTGTGACCCAGGCTGGCGAACAGGCATTTGCTTTTGCACGCAATGTGGTCCTGGCTTCCAAACTACCCCAGAGCGTGCCTGCGGTAACCATCGACCGTCAGTGCGGCAGCTCTCAGCAGGCCGTGCAATTTGCTGCGCAAGCGGTAATGTCGGGTATTCAGGATGTAGTGATCGCTGGTGGTGCGGAAAGCATGAGCCGCGTGCCGATGTTCTCCAACATGTCATTCCATGAAAAGGAAGGCATCGGCATTGGCCCATTCAGTGATCGCATCAAAGATCGATTCCAGGTCAACACCTTCAGCCAGTTCGCAGGTGCGCAAATGCTGGCCGAGAAGTATGGCTATGACCGAATGACACTGGATCAGTTTGCCCTGAAAAGCCATCAGCGAGCTGCCTACGCGGCTACTGCGGGGGCGTTCAATGACGAGATTATTGGGCTGGCTGTGGCCGATGGGCTTCACCTTATCGATGAAGGCATTCGCTTCGATGCGTCCCTGGAGGGGATCGGTTCGGTCAAACCGCTCCAAGAAGGCGGCGTTGTGACAGCCGCTAACGCGAGTCAAGTGTGTGATGGTGCCTCTGGTGTACTGGTGGTCAGCGAGCGTGCTCTGAAAGAGCATGGTTTGACGCCAATCGCACGGATCGTTGACATGACCGTTACTGCTGGCGATCCGATAATCATGCTTGAAGAACCCATTTTCACCACGCGTAAAGCCTTGAAAAAGGCTGGCATGAACATCTCGGACATCGACCTTTACGAAGTCAATGAAGCATTCGCCCCCGTCCCCTTGGCTTGGCTTGATGCGGTTGAGGCAGATCCTGAACGTCTCAACGTGAATGGAGGCGCAATTGCCCTTGGGCATCCCCTGGGTTCCTCCGGAACCAAGTTGATGACAACGCTGATCTATGCCCTGAAAGCCCGTGGCAAACGTTACGGTCTTCAAACCATGTGCGAGGGTGGTGGGGTCAGCAATGTAACAATTCTGGAGGTGCTCTGAGATGACCTTTCGCAATCGTGTAACCGAGATGCTGGGGATACGCCATCCCATCGTACAAGGCGGCATGATGTGGGTGGGGCGCGCAGAGTTGGCCAGCGCCGTGTCGAACGCCGGTGGTTTGGGAACGATCACCGCACTGACACAGCCGACACCCGATGATCTGCGACGGGAGATCGAGCGGTGTCGCACCATGACCGACAAACCGTTCGCGGTGAATTTGACGATCCTGCCTTCTGTCAATCCGCCGCCTTATGCCGAGTACCGCCAGGCAATCATCGAGTCGGGTGTGCGCATCGTGGAAACTGCGGGTAACAAGCCGCAAGAGCACGTCGAGGCTTTCAAGGCACATGGGCTTACGGTCATTCATAAATGCACAGCCGTTCGCCATGCGGTATCAGCGCAGCGCATGGGTGTAGACATCATCTCCATCGACGGCTTCGAGTGTGCGGGACATCCCGGGGAGGACGACATTCCGGGCTTGGTCCTGATTCCAGCGACAGCGGACCAGGTCACTATACCCATTATTGCCAGTGGCGGGATCGGTGATGGGCGAGGCCTGGCAGCGGCGATGGCCCTGGGGGCGGAAGGCGTGAACATGGGCACGCGCTTTTGTGCAACCCGCGAGGCACCTATCCATGATGCCATCAAGGCCTTCCTCGTGGAAAACGATGAGCGAGCGACCAACCTCATTTTCCGGCGGTTCCACAACACGGGACGTGTTGCCCGCAACAGTGTGTCCAACACCGTAGTGAGCCTTTCGCAGGAGCCCGCTGCAACATTCGAGGATATCCGAGGATATGTCTCAGGCGCTCGTGGCCGAGAGGCGCTCGAAACGGGAAACCTTGATGCCGGATTGATCTGGGCTGGGCAAATTCAGGGACTAATTCGCGATGTGCCCAGTTGCCAAGAACTGCTGGACCGGATGGTGAGTGACGCCGAGGAAATCATTCGCAAGCGTCTGACCGGAATGCTCACTCAAATGCAGGGGATCGCGTGATGAATTACCAGTTTATCGATGTAAAACTTGAGGGCCGACTCACCATCATCACACTTCAGCGCCCCGAGTCTCACAATGCGCTGAACTTCGGGGCCCATGAAGAGCTTCAGCATGCATTTGATAACTTTGCGAGCGACAGTGAGCAGTGGGTGGCAATCATTACCGGCAGTGGCGCGAAGGCTTTCTGTGCCGGCCATGATCTAAAGCAACAAGCTTCCGATGCCAATCTGGGCACACCGGCCAACGGATTCGGTGGCCTAACATCGCGTTTCGACATGAACAAGCCGGTGATCGCGGCTGTAAACGGTGTCGCTATGGGCGGCGGCTTCGAACTGGCGTTGGCATGCGACATCATCATTGCCTCACACAACGCTGTTTTTGCACTACCTGAGGCAAAGGTTGGCCTGGCTGCGTTAGCGGGTGGCATGCAACGTTTGCCTAGTCTGATCGGCTTAAAGCGAAGTATGGGAATGCTGCTGACGGGCCGTCAGGTGAATGCCAGTGAAGGGTTGCAGCTTGGCTTTGTGAATGAGGTCGTAGAGGGTGACGTCATGGAGGCCGCACGCCGGTGGGCTTCCGACATTTTGGCGTGCAGTCCGTTGTCTGTTCGTGCAACCAAAGCGGCGGTGATGCGCAGTCTCGATGTGTCGGTATCCCAAGCTTTGACTGAGCAGTGGGGTTATCCGCAAGTGCAGGAGATGCTCAATTCCCAGGACGCTATTGAAGGGCCAAAGGCATTCTCCGAAAAACGCCTGCCCATGTGGGTGGGACACTGATTGATAGTGTCGTGCTAGTCAACAATGACAAGAAGAGGATAAGCCATGCACCCGTTCATTCACGCCAGTAGTTATCCTGATAAACCTGCCTGTATTCTGGCGTCGAGTAATGAAGTTCTGACCTATGGCGAGCTTGAGGCTCGCGCCAATCAAGCTGCACATTTACTCCGTAGCCTCGGTCTCAAACGTGGGGACACCGTAGCGGTGGTTCTCGGTAATGACTTCGAAATTTTCATAGCTGCCTGGGCTACGCAGCGCATCGGCCTATACATCACGGCAGTCTCGACCAAGACCTCAGTGGGCGATCTTGCCTACGTATTGGAGAACTCCGAAGCCAAGGTGCTTATCGCCGGCAAGGCATACTCTGACGTCGCTGTTCAGGCGGCCAGTCAGATTGCGTCGAGTTCCATGCGCATCTTTGGCCATGCCCCCGGCCAAGTGCCATTCATACAAGCTTGCGAAGGTTTCCCCACAGAATTGATCAGTGACCCTACTGCGGGCTCGGACATGCTTTATTCATCGGGTATGACCGGCCGCCCCAAGGGCGTAAAGCCCCAGTTGCCAGAGGGGCCGATCGAGGCTGCAATTCCGCTCATGCTACTAGGTGAAGCCTTGTATGGTATGGGGAGTGCTAGCCGCTATCTATCAACATCCCCGCTCTACCACGCAGCACCGCTTCGGTGGGCGATGGTCATTCACCGTTTCGGCGGAACAGTGGTTGTCATGGATCGGTTCGATGCCGAACAATCGCTAGAGTTAATCGAACGGCATCGCATCACTCACGCGACCTTCGTGCCGACACACTTTGTTCGTATGCTCAAACTCGACCCAGAAATACGATGCAAATATGACTTCAGTTCATTACAAGCTGTGATTCATGCTGCTGCTCCATGTCCGGTCCCCGTGAAACACGCCATGATCGACTGGTGGGGGCCGATCATTCACGAGTACTACTCAGGTACCGAGACTTGCGGCATCACTGCTTTGAATTCGGCTCAATGGTTGAACAAGCCAGGTTCGGTTGGGCGGGCAGTATTAGGTGTAGTGAAGATCGTTGGTACCGACGGTGAGGAGGTGCCTGCGGGTATTCAAGGGGATGTCTATTTTGCCGATGGGCCACGTTTTGAGTATCACAATGATCCGGAGAAAACCCGTCAAGCCTACAATCAAAAAGGGTGGGCAACCCTTAATGATATTGGCTGGGTCGATGAGGAGGGCTATCTCTTTCTGACGGATCGCAAGAGCTTCATGATTATTTCTGGCGGGGTGAACATCTATCCTCAGGAGATAGAGAATCACTTGATCACCCACCCGGATGTTGAGGACGCCGCGGTCATCGGTGCACCGGATGATGAAATGGGTGAGCGAGTCGTTGCTGTCTTGCAGCTCAAGGCTGGCGTCATTGGCGGCGACGAGTTCAGAGAGCAATTGAGGAAGTTCGTGCGTGATGCTTTGGGTGGCGTCAAATGCCCACAGCAGTTTGATTTTCGTAGCGAACTGCCGCGTGAGCCGACTGGGAAATTGATGAAGCGGCTTCTGAAGGCTGAATATGAAGCTGCGCATCACACTCTCAAAGGTTAGCGCCGGTCTGTGTGGCGAATGATGTTCGTTTAGGTGTCGAGGCGTGTCCCGGAGACTTGAAGGCGTGGAAACTCGTCTCAAGTCTCCATCCCCTTTTATCGCACGCGGTCGCGATTGTGGGCTCACCAGCCCTATGACAAATAACAGCCAGGCCGCTGCTTGAGATCTCTGGATGAGGATCTTGCTTGAACCTCGGTCTTTAAAAGCCCCATTGCAGATTGTCGCGATATACCCGCAATGTCTGAAGTGATTCCCCCTCGTGTCTAAAGTTTCCTCCCAACATTTCAAACCCTTGTGCGCAGAGCATGATTGCCACGGTTAGTAATCGGAAATATCTGCAATGGGCCCCGATTAGCTAACCCCAACCTGGGCTCAGTCCCAGCAGATGTCAATGCGATCATCATGAGTGCAGTGCTGCACACAAGTATATTGCTAATGCGAATTTCTATCAGATACTATCGCCGCGCATTTTTATCCCCTTTGTTCTTCCTTTGTTTTTGGAATCGAAATCGATGCGTCGCACGATCGTCTCGCTGTGCCTGCTCCACGCTGCGCCCTCACTTGTATGGGCTTCAGAACCGCCTCTCGCGGGAAGCATCCAGCTGGAAGCAATGAATATCAACGCTGACGCAGTTGACTACGAGCGCGCTGATGGCCCTGTTCAGGGGTATAAGGCTGAGCATTCTGCCAGCGCGACACGCACCGATACCGCTCTGCACGAAACACCGCAATAAGTCACTGTCGTGCCGAAGGATGTATTGGAAGACACCAGCGCCACCCGCTTACAAGACGCTCTCGATTACGCCGGTGGTGTCGGTCGAGCCAACAACTTCGGCGGGCAGAGCCTGACTACCTTTACCGTACGCGGCTTCACCACGGGGGAATTCTCTCGCAATGGATTCCCCATCAACCGCGGCTATCCGAATGCACCAGACGCCAACACCATTGAGCACCTCGAAGTGCTCCGTGGTCCGGCCTCTACCCTGTATGGCCGTGGAGATCCGGGAGGCACCTTCAACATTGTCAGCAAGCGGCCGCTGCCTGAGTCGATGGTGACCCTAGGCAGCCAGTTCGATGATCAAGGGATGCGCCGTGCCACTTTGGACGCTACAGGTCCACTGAATCAGGACGGCAGTCTGGCTTATCGTCTGAACGTACTTGGCGAGGGTGGGGACAGCTTTAGAGATGATGTAGAAAGCGAGCGCTATGATGTGGCGCCGGTCATCAGTTGGCAGGTCAACGACAGCACGAAGATCGTCTTCGAAGGCGACTTCATGCGCAACAACCATCCTCTGGATCGTGGCCTGACCCGCTACCCCACGCAGAAAGGGAGCGCTTCGCGCGACACGTACATTTGGGAGAAAGGCAGCGACAACCTGCTGCACAACGACAACAACATGGCCGAGCTACGTTTCGAGCACATGCTCAACGACGACTGGACTCTGGGTGGTGGGTTCCAGTTCCTCGACGGCTCGCTCAAGGGTAATGCCGTGGAAGCCAACGGCGCACCCGCCGACGGTCGTACTCTGCAACGCAACTTCAACTACCGCAAGCTGGAGTGGACCGACCGCGATTGGCAGCTCAACCTCACCGGCCACTTCGATACTGGAGCTTTCAGCCACACTCTGATAACCGGTGTCGAGTACGAGAATTACGACTACAACTCGATCATCCAGCGTTCATCCGCGGCGTTTGGCACTTACCCGATCGACATCTACGATCCGGTACTGGGTCAGCCACGTCCTGCATTGACCCGTACCACGACCTGGGACAAAGAAAACCTGCAGACCTGGGCATTCTTTATTCAAGATCAAGTTGCCCTGACGGACCGGCTCAAGGCACTTGCCGGTGTACGCTTCGAACGCTTCGAGCATGACTATGACAACAAGCTCAATAACGCTGGCGACTTCACCAAAGGCGAGAACGGCGTAACTCCACGCTTTGGCTTGATCTACGATCTGACCGACACAGTGGCGATCTACGCCAACACGGCGCGCTCGTTCAAGCCCAACACTGTCACTCCGGCCAGCGGTGGTGGTTTCGATCCTGAAAAAGGAAAATCATACGAATTGGGCGTTAAGTGGGAAGCCCTTGATCGACAGTTAAGTGTCGATGCCGCGATCTACCAGATCGACAAGGAAAACGTTTTGACTCGCGATCCAAACGACCCTACCGGCACCTTCAGCGTTGCTGCTGGCCAAGTACGAAGTCGCGGACTGGACCTCAACATCGCTGGCAACCTCACGCCAGAATGGCGGGTAATCGGCGGTTACGCCTATGTGGATGCCGAAGTCACCAAGGATAACAGTTTGCCCACGGGTACCCGGTTGGCCAACATCCCACGCAACAGCTTCAGTCTGCTGAACACTTATGAGTTTCAGGACGGATTCGCAAAAGGGCTGGGCTTGGGCATGGGGGTCAAATACGTTGATGATCGTGCTGGCCAGACTGCTGCAACTACCTACGATATGGACCAGTACACAGTTGTCGACATGCTGAGCTTCTACCAGGTAAACGAACACGTGCGTTTGAACCTGGACGTGAAAAACATCTTCAACGAAGGTTACGACGAAGGTGCCTTCAACACTTATGTCTACCCAGGAGCGCCGCGTACGGTGCAGGCAGGAGTGGCTTATACGTTCTGAAGCATGCATGCCGAACCCCTCGCGGGAAGAGCACCACGCCTATCATGCGCAGTATCTGTGCTCTATGTCGCTTCGGTGCCATTTTCCGCAAAGCGATGTTCAAGGTTCGCTCAATACTCAGTGGGCGGACCTATTCGCTTGATGGGCAATGCCTTTGACACGGAGAACTTCGGCTTCGAGCAAAGGGATGGCTAGCCATCGTCAATCGGCGGTAGGCACAAGCATCCCCGTCTTTACGTTGCTCATCGAAACCAAGGTTTTAAAACGCTTAACGTTATTGCTTTCAAAGAACAACTCCCGGGTGAGCTGGGTATATTGGTCCATATTCTTCACAAGCATGATCAACACGAAGTCGCATTCTCCGGCGACATAGAAGCACTGTTGGACCTGGGGGCAGGCGAGAAACGTTTTCTTCATGTCGTCCAGTAAGTCCAGCCTCTCGTTCTCCACCTCCACCTCCGTGATGACGGTAAGCGCGTAGCCCAACATTTCCGCACTCACCTGAGCAACGGTGCCTCGAATGACTCCATCACCGGCCATCTTCTTCAGCCGTCTGTTTACCGCGGCGGAGGACAGGTTGACCATCGCTCCAAGATCCAGTTGTGAGGTACCTGCGTTGCGTTGTACCGCATCGAGTAACGCCATATCGAAGTGATCAAGTGCCATTGAGCGCTGTCCGTAATCAAGAGGCGTGAAATGCCAGAAAAACGTAATAGAAATTCATATAAGCATTGAAAATCAAGATTCTCGTACGCTCGAAGCGAATAAAATTCTCCCATCCACAAAAATGAGTCGTGAGAGCCAAGGTTCCGCTTCACTGGAGGAGAGTCAAATGTTCGCGAATAAAAAGTTGCAGCTGAACGGCTCACTGTTAATTCAGCAAATTCACGAGCTTGGCCAAATTGGTGCGGACGCCGAACATGGCGGAAGAACCAGGATCGCGCTGACGGATGCGGAAAAGAGTGGCCGCGACCTTGTGGCTGGCTGGATGCGTGACCTTGATCTCGACATTCAGGTCGATCGTATTGGCAACATTTTCGGCACGTTGCGTTCGCGTAACGACGATGGTGATCAACGTCCGATCATGATGGGTTCGCATATCGACACTGTGACAAACGCAGGTGCACTTGATGGCTGCTATGGAGTATTGGCCGGGCTAGCGGTGATTCGCGCCTACCGTGATGCGGGCGTACTGCCTGAACGCTCAATTACCGTTGGAGCGTTCACAAATGAAGAAGGTGTTCGATATCAACCCGATATGATGGGCTCGCTTGTGTATGCAGGCGGTCTATCAGTGGAAGCGGCTCTGGGCACGATCGGTACTGACGGTACGCGACTTGGAGACGAATTGAAGCGTATAGGCTATGCCGGCTCGCTTGAACCAGGAGCCATAGTTCCGCATGAGTACATTGAGCTTCACATTGAGCAGGGACCTATCCTTGAAGCCGAAAGTACGCTGATTGGTGTTGTCGAGAACCTGCAAGGGATTTCCTGGCAGCAGGTTGAAGTGAAGGGTAATGCCAACCATGCGGGTACCACCCCGACGCGTCTGCGGCATGACGCGGGCTTTGTCGCCAGCTCGATCGTTGCAGAACTTCGGGCCATTGCTGTGGAGGCAGGCACTACGCTCGCGACGGTGGGTTGCATGAAGTTCGAACCCAATGTGATTAACGTCATCCCTCGCAGAGCGACCTTTACGGTTGACCTGCGTGATCCCGATGAGGAGATGCTGGTCAGTGCAGAAAACCGGCTGAGTACGTACCTCGCGGAGCTGGCTGAACAGGAAGGTGTGTCCATAACCACTGAACGCCTTGTGCGTTTCGAGCCTGTGATTTTTAACTCAGAGCTTGCTGATGAAATTGAAGCTTCTGCTAAACGCTTTGGCTTCAGCAGTCGCCGGATGACATCGGGCGCGGGTCACGATGCGCAGATGATCGCTCGCATGGCGCCGGCTGCGATGATCTTCGTTCCCAGCCGCGGTGGTATCAGCCACAACCCTCGTGAGCATACCGACGATGAACAGTTGATCCAGGGTGCACAGGTGCTGCTCGATGTCGTGAGTCGTCGCCTCACCGCTTCCTAATTCCCCCTATTTAATCCAGTCCGCTGAGGTTTGCTTCAGCGGTATGGGTTTCCTATTACCTGTAGAAAGGAGCGCATATGTTTATCGCCAACCCCAAAGCCAGTCGCCTGCCGTATCCAGAATCTCTGAAGTCGGTCATGAGCATTGCCCAAGCCAACGAGAGCCGTCAGTGGTTGTCCCACTGGTATCGACTGAATGTTGGAGCAACACCGCTTTATTCTCTACCTGATCTAGCTGAGGAACTCGGCGTCTCTGAAGTCCTGATCAAGGATGAGTCCGTGCGTTCGGTGCTGGGGAGTTTCAAAGCGCTGGGAGCCCCAATAGCATTGGTTCGTCTGATCCTTCGGACCTTCCCAGAACAGCGTTTCGACCCCAGTGGGTTATTAGAAGGTAAGTACTCCGATGCATTGGCCGACTTCACCGTGATCAGTGCCACCGATGGGAACCACGGAAAAGGGCTGGCAGCTGCCGCTCAAAGCATTGGTTGCCGTTGCGTCATCGTGCTGCATGCAAATGTCAGTATCGAGCGTGAGGATGCCATCGCGGCCTATGGTGCGAAGATCGTCCGTATCAAAGGCAACTATGACGAGTCGGTCGAAGAGGCAGCATCGCTGGCCGCAACCAACGATTGGGTTGTCGTCTCCGATACCTCCTACGAAGGATATGAAGTGATCCCGCGCGATGTCATGCAGGGTTACGGAACCATTGCGGCTGAGATCATTGAAGCTACGGCAGGTCATGCGCAGAAACCCGCATTCACCCATGTCTTCCTTCAGGGTGGTGTCGGCGGTCTGGCAGCTGGAATTGTGAGCTACTTGTGGGAGCAGTATGGCGAAGCTCGTCCGACTGTCGTCATGGTTGAGCCCGTGCAGGCTGACTGCTTGTATCAGAGCGCGCTTCAAGGCAAACCGGCCAAGGCTACGGGTTCGGTGGACTCGGTGATGGCCGGTCTGGCCTGTGGCGAAACCTCTCCTTTGGCCTGGCGCTTCCTTGAGTCCAGTGTCGATTTCTTCATGACCATCCAAGACGACGAAGCTGTAGCGGCACTGCGCCGCCTCGCTGCTGGCAGCGCTCGGGATATCCCGCTGGTTGCGGGTGAATCCAGTGTCGCGGGTCTGGCCGGTCTCATCCGGTTGGTCAAAGGAGAAAGTGCGGCGGCGGACATGGGTATCAACTCCAACTCCCGAGTCCTGTTCATCAGCACAGAGGGTGCAACTGCCCCCGGCGTCTACGCCGATCTGCTGGGCGAGACCGATGCATCCGTCCTTGGACGCCAGAAGGCCTGGGCGTCCGGAGTCTGATCATATTTGTACATTCACCCAAGGGCTGAGCTTTCAGCCCCTGGCGGCTCCACACAAAAAAAATAATCGGAGATTCCATGAACAAAATAAAACGTGACATCAGCCCTTGGTCGCTGATGTTGACCGGTCTCGGCTCCATCATCGGCTCAGGCTGGCTCTTTGGGGCCTGGCATGCGTCGGCCATTGCTGGGCCGGCTGCGATCCTGGCATGGATCATTGGTGCAGTGGTCGTGCTTGCGATCGCCCTGACGTACGCAGAAATGGGTGCCATGTTCCCGGAGTCCGGTGGCATGGTGCGATACGCACGGTATTCCCATGGTTCGCTGGTCGGCTTCCTGGCTGCGTGGGCAAACTGGATTTCCATCGTTGCCGTCATTCCCATCGAGGCAATTGCCTCGATCCAGTACATGGCCTCCTGGTCATTTCCCTGGGCACGTGCATTGGTCCACCAAGGCGAACTGACCACCAATGGGCTGGTCGGCAGTGCAGCATTAGTGATGGTGTACTTCGGCCTCAATTATTGGGGAGTGAAGCTCTTCGTGAAGACCAACACGGCTATCACGGTATTCAAACTAGTGGTGCCTGCATTGACCGCTGTGGCGCTGATGGCGACGAGTTTCAATACCGCGAACTTTGGTGACGGATCAATATCGAGCTTTGCTCCCTATGGCTGGTCAGCCGTCTTTACGGCCGTGGCAGCTAGCGGCATCGTTTTCAGTTACAACGGTTTCCAGAGCCCTGTGAGCCTAGCGGGTGAAGCCCGCAATCCTGGGCGTAGCATCCCGTTTGCTTTGATCGGTTCGGTGGTGATCGCGTTGATCATCTACGTGGCGCTGCAGATTGCCTTCATCGGGGCGGTAAGCCCCGAGAGCATTGCATCGGGCTGGCACAACCTGAACTTTGATTCGCCATTGGCGCAACTTGCACTGGCACTGAACCTCAACTGGCTGGCAATGCTGCTCTATCTGGACGCGTTCGTGAGTCCATCGGGTACAGGATCGATCTATACCGCGACTACTGCTCGAATGATCTACGCGATGGAGAAGAACAACACGCTCCCCAAAATTTTCGGCAACCTCCATCCACTCTATGGTGTCCCGCGTCAAGCGATGTGGCTGAACTTGGCGGTGAGCTTCATCTTCCTGTTCTTCTTCCGGGGATGGGGCACGCTGGCTGCCGTGATCTCAGTCGCTGTGATCATTTCGTTCCTGACCGGCCCCATTAGCTTGATGTCATTGCGAGTCCATGCACCTGAGGTCAAACGTCCCCTGCGATTGAAAGGCATGGGCATCATTGCTCCATTCGCCTTCATCTGTGCGTCTTTGGTGCTGTACTGGGCTCGTTGGCCATTGACGGGTCAGGTCATCCTCCTAGTGATCGGTGCTCTGCCCATCTATTTCTACTACCAAGCCAAAAGCGGCTGGTTGGGGTTTGCTCGTGAGCTTCGAGCCGCGATCTGGTTGATCGGCTATCTGCCAGCGATGGCGTTGGTGTCCTACATCGGTAGTGAAGCATTTGGAGGGATTGGCATCCTGCCTGAGGGTGTGGATATGGCAGTTGTAGCGGCTGTTGCGTTGGCTTTCTACCGGCTGGGGGTCAGCAGTGGCTATCGCACCCCTTATTTAAGCGAAAGCGTCATCTGGCAGAACAACGAGCCTGCGGATGCAGCAGTTCCTGCTCAGCCGTCTGATCAAAGCCCTTCGTTGGCCAAGTAATAGGAGAGTTCAAGCATGAGAAATGGCCAAGATTTTGAGCAGCGCCTCAAGCAGTGGCGACATACATTTCATCGCCACCCTGAAACCGGATTCGAAGAGTTCACCACCTCGGACGAGGTCGCAAGAATCCTCACGGATTTAGGGTTGGAGGTGCACAGGGGAATAGGCGGAACAGGCGTGGTTGCAAGCCTGACAGTCGGAGAGGGTTCTGGGGTAATCGGGCTTCGCGCCGACATGGATGCCCTGAACATCACTGAACAGGCGCAAGGGCGCGACTATGCTTCCTGCAACCATGGAAAAATGCATGCCTGTGGCCATGACGGTCACATGGCCATGGTTCTGGGGGCGGCAGAACTTCTTTACCGTGAGCGAGACTTCAACGGTACCGTCAGGTTCGTCTTCCAGCCGGCGGAGGAGCACGGTCGCGGTGCGAAGGCAATGATGGCGGATGGTTTGTTCGATCGCTTTCCGGTTGACGCAATCTACGGCGCTCACAACATGCCGGGCATGCCAGCAGGTCACATTGCGACGCGCACCGGCGGGATCATGGCTAGCGAGGATAATTTCGTCATCCAGATCCAGGGACGAGGCACGCATGCTGCTCGACCTCACATGGGTATCGACCCAATGGTGATCGGTGCCGAGATAGTATTGTCTTTGCAGACCATCGTTTCGCGGAACGTCGATCCTAGTTTGTCTGCTGTGATTTCCTGCACCGAATTCATCACCGACGGCATCCGTAATGCGATTCCCACGCATGTCACGATAAAGGGAGACACCAGGAGCTACAGCCCTGACGTCCAGAGTCTGCTCGAGAAGCGCATGCGAGAAATCAGTGAAGGCATCTGTCATATGCATGGCGCTACGTGCGAGTTCGAGTACACCCACGAGTTCGCGCCTACCGTGAACTGGGCGAAGAACACGGAAATTGCTATTGCAGCTGCACGCAATGTTGTGGGCGAAAAAGCGGTCAACCCTGAGGTGTCTCCAATGATGATCTCGGAGGATTTCGGCGCGTTCATTCAGAAAGTGCCAGGGAACTTCGTGTTCATTGGCAATGGTGCGCAAGGATTGGACGGAGCGACACCACTGCATAATGCTGGCTACGACTTCAACGATGAGATATTGGCTACCGGTGCGAAGTATTTTGCCGAGGTGGTGAGAGTCAGCCTCCCAGCAGTAAGATAAAACTATCGGTACACCACCAGCGGTGAACGGCTATTTTTAGCCGTTTTCTGCACTATCGACAACGTTGTGGTTTAACTTGGGTGAATAAGCCAAAGACCTTTCTCGGTGCTTCAACCAATGCCAGCGAGAAAGGCCATGGGCGTGATAAATGAGAGGTGGGTGGTGGATGATGCACCAGTTGTCCCAACCGATTCCGATTGAGTTATGTTAGGTGGCTATCTAAAAGAGGTCTGTCATGTCCAAACTCGCCGAATACCGCCAACTCGAAAAGCATCTGGCCGAGCAGATCCAAGCTCTCGAAGCTCTCAAAGACGATGCTGGCCTTCAGAAAGAAATCGAATTTGAAGCGAAGCTGCGCGCATTGCTCGCCGAGTACGGTTACAGCCTGCCGAAAGTGATCAACTTGCTCGATCCACAAGCGGGCCGTCGCGCTCCGGTCGTTGATTCCAAAACTGGCAAACGTAAGCCTCGCCAAGTGAAGGTCTACAAAAATCCTCACACCGGTGAAGTCGTCGAAACAAAAGGCGGCAACCACAAAACTCTGAAGGAGTGGAAAACCGAACATGGCTCCGATGTGGTCGAGTCCTGGCAGATCAAGTAATTTTGGTTTGAGCACAAAGGGCCATTCAGGGCCCTTTGTGTTTTGAACGCTAGGCTGTAGTGAAGTGGAGATATGAATGCTTCAGATCCAGGGCGTTAAGACCACGATCGCAACTGGTAGCGCTACCGCAGCTAGCAATGTCTGACTGGCTATGATCCCGGCCATGAGAGGCGCATCACCGCCGAGCTGTCGCGCCATTATGTAGGACGATGAAGCCGTGGGAAGCGCCTGAAAAAGCAATGCTGCGATTGCCGCTTTGCCTTCCAAGCCAACAATACGACAGACGAACAGCGTGACGACCGGCATCAGCAAAAATTTGAACGCGGAGGAGTAAGCCACCGGTCGCACCCAACTACGTACTGAGCCCAGTTCCAGAGCTGCTCCCACACAAAGCAGTCCCAGCGGCAACGAAGCCTGCCCCAGTGCCTTGATCACCGGCTCGATGCCAGCGGGCATGCCCAGATTCGCCGCTTGAAGCAAGATCCCGCCCAAGCAGGCCAGTACCAATGGGTTGAGTGCGAGCTGTCTGGCGACCTTGGCCGCTGACATCCTGCCACCTGCGCCATAGCGGGCGAATACCAGCACACAGAGGATATTCACAGTTGGCACGATGGCCGCATTGGCCACCGCTGCCAGTGCGATGCCCTGGGCTCCGAACAGGCCGGCCACAGCGGAGACGCCGACGTAGTTGTTGAAGCGCACACCGCCCTGGAAAACCGAGGTGAAAGCCGGGTCATTGCCCTTGAGAATCTGGCGTGTGCTGACTAGCAGCGCCGCGACAGTGACGGTCGAAAAGACCAGAGCGGTGATCATGCCCTGTACGGGCACGTTTTCCAGTTTTGCAGTCGCCAGGCCATGCAGGAACAAGGCGGGCAGGAGAACGTAGTAGCCCAGACGTTCGGCCTGCGGCCAGAAGGCATCCGCCAGAAACTGACTGTGTCTGAGCCATGCGCCGAGGCTGATGAGGATGGCAATGGGCACCAGAGCCAGCAAAAGCTCCGCAATCATGAGTCTGCCTCCAAGGCGCGACTCAGCGGATTTTCCCGACTGCTCGGCAACAGGCTGTTCGTGGTTTTTGACGCGTACATGGCACCAACCCATCAATGTCTGGATGGGCTCTAAGATAAGATCTGGCAACCAAAAATAAAAACGATGAAAAATCCACGGATCAACAAGTATTTCTCATGGGTCGTCATTCCGACGTTTGCTGCTGAATGACGTTTGCCAATGCTGCCGCCAGCCGACCGCGCGGACGATCCTCGCGCTCCAGCAACACGACACGGCGAATTCTTTGCGGCGAGCCGAATGGCTGGATCTTCAAATGGCCGAGTTGTTCGAGGTTTCGACGCGAGAGTGGAACTACCGAGACGCCCAAGCCTTGGGTGACCATCTGAATGATCGCCTCCTGGCTGTCCAGTTCCATGGCGGTGTTCACCCGCAGGCGCAGTCGACGCAGCTCGCGCTCAATGGTGCGTCCGGCCCAGGCCCGGCGATCGAATCGAATGAAAGGCTGTTGCTCCAGCAACTGCCGGGTGTCCAGTCCGGCCAATGCCGAAGGAGCAATGATCCAGAAGCCTTCTTCGTACAAGGTTGTGCTGACGAGGCCATAGGGATGGGGTTTGACCGGCTCGGTGGTGATGGCGACGTCGAGTTCGCCGGCCTCTAGCCGTGTCGCCAACTCGGCGGACATCCCCGAGGCAACGGTCAAGCGCAGATGAGGATGCAGGACGCCCAGCGTCACCAGGGCCTGGGGCAGGATGCTGGCGAGGGCCGTATGAATCACGCCGATTTTCAGCCTGCCGCGCAGTTCACTGTCGCCGCCGATTTCCGCTGCAATGCTATCGTACAGCGTGATGATCTCACGCGCTCGCTCCACCGCCACATGGCCTGCGTCGGTCAATACCGGCAGCCGGCGTGAGCGATCAAACAGAGAGGCATTGAACTCTTCTTCGAGTGATTTGATATGCAGGCTGATCGCCGATTGGGTCAGGTGCACGCTCTGCGCGGCTTGCACGAAGGAGCCGTGTTGGGCGATTGCCAGCAGAGTGCGAAGTGCGCGTAGTGACATAGGAGGCAGGACTGCTCAGTGAGTCGTGCCGTCGATTCTGCCAGACGCGGCCAGAATCGACGACAGGCTCGTTGAGCACTTGTTCAGAACGTGTAAGCGATCCCGGCTTGTAGCGTTCTTGGGGCATGGCCGCTTGAGCAATCTGGATATCGATCGTCTCGGACATTCCCTTTGAGAGGACTACGAGCTCACTAATTGCGAGCCTTATCGTAAAAAGGCCAACAATGCTTTAACTGTTGGCAACCCCACCTTGTGCATAGGGTAGGCAAGAGGGCATAACTTTCTCAGCCTGGTGGGTACAGCGAAGTGTTTACCCAACCAGTGATGGTCAAATCAGGTCTCACTTGGCAGTTTGATCGCAATCATTTCTCCGCTTACACATACGTTCCCATCAGCGCTTAGGGATAGTTCGATGATCGCTTTTCGATTACTGATTGATTTGAGCTTCCCTTGGAGAAAGAGCTCCACCCCGAGCGGCGTTGGCTTATGGTAAACGACGGTCAACGTCCCTGTGACGAACCGATCCGGCGCTGAGCCATCATCGATCTCTCTTCCTATCGCTCGGTAGGAAAATGCCGCAGCACTAGCAGCGCCATGACAGTCTAGAAGGGATGCCAACAGCCCGCCGTAGACCTTGTTAGGGAACCCCCCGCTGTAGATCGGATCCACCGTGTATCGAGCCTCGACGATATCTCCTATAAGGTAACTCTGTAGCTTGTGACCATGCGGGTTTCTTGTCCCACATCCATAACAGTGAGAAAATTCAGCAGGGTAGAAATCTTGAATGGCAAGCATTAATAACTCTCCATGTGTATTCGTAATTGACTATGGGCGTTTCAGGTAGATACTGGGACACATGCCAAACTCAGACCTAAACATAAAGGTAAAAGCCGATGCAGATGAATAGCCGAGAGAAAGCGCAACCTGGGTTATGGTGTTGCCATCAGCGAGGAATTCCAGTGCTTTTAGTGATCTGATTTTTTGTGACCAAGTCCGCATAGAAAGTCCTGTTTCCCGTTCAAAGTGTCGCGACAATGTCCTTTTAGACATCTTGAAGTGCTGAGCCCATGAGTCAGCGCTCCTATCTAGTGATGGGTCGTTATATAGCGCTTCGCAAATTTCGAGCGTAACGCCTTTGCTGGGCCAAGGGAGAGCTGTTTGAATGGGCGTCATTCTGTCGAGTTGTTTTGTTATAAGCTCAGTAACTAATTCGGAGTAACTCCTTTCCGTTGCTTCGTCAAATGTCGCTACCTCCATTATCAGGGCTCTCAAGAGGTTTGAAACCATGAAGGCCTTAATCTCGGCTGGAGTGTTTGTAGTTTCGTCAACGTACAAGCTCGATAAGGTCGCACCTAATGCTGAACCAGTGGTATGAACACACCCTTTGGGGATCCATAGCGCCTGTCCAGGAGCGATCACGTAGCACTCACGACCAATCATTACACTCAACACACCCTCAGTAGCGTAGGTAAGTTGGTTCCAATCATGCGCATGCGGTTCGAATTTGCTCCGGGCGGGCAGGAGCTGCGAGCGCAACCGGACTGGCGCAGGCTTTCGATCAATATCATTTCCCATTCGAGGAAGATGATGCCATGTTTCTGAAAATTTAGGCACGTGGTGGCGTTTCATCGACATATAATGGCGAAACCTCTGGAGAGTGACACGATACAAACACCTTAAGATAAAAAGTGTCAGGTGTCATGCTGAAGCTAACGCTGCATGATGCATAAAATTTTCTTGAGGAAATCAAAGGTGCAGAGCGTTAACGATTCCTTGTCGTTGCAGAAATATCAAGTTGTAGTTTCAGGTATCTGCGCCCTAATTATTACAGTTGGTCTGGCACGATTTTCATACACTCCGCTTTTGCCGATTATGAATAAGGAGGCGGGTCTGTCACTGTTAGCGGGCGGCTGGTTGGCGACGTTCAATTATACTGGATACATTGTGGGAGCTTTGATAGCTGCAAATCTGAGCGACTTGGGTGTGAAATACTACCTATACAGGGTCTGCTTAGTTGCGAGCGTCTTTAGCACGGCTGCAATGGGGACGACCACAGATCTTGTCGTTTGGTCTGCTCTGCGTGTGGTTAGCGGTGTCACAAGTGTAGCAGGCATGCTCATTGCATCAGGCTTGATATTGAACTGGTTCATGAGAAAAGGAATGCAGCAAGAGTTAGGATTGCATTTCACGGGAATAGGCGCTGGAATTGTAGTGTCTGGTGTCGCAATTATTTCAATGACAAAGTTCTTCAGTTGGTCTGAGCAGTGGTTTTGGATGGCTACCTTAGCAATGGTGTTTTTCACTCCTGCATGGCTGTGGATGCCCAGGCCCTTAACCGCCAGGCCGAAGACAGGCGTGCTGCTAAAGTCAGCTAGTGTGCTGTTCGCGAAATAAATTTCTCCATGCTTGCACTACACTTCAGGTGCCATTCCTACCTTGGAGAGTTCCTGGTGAGCGCTCTGGACATTACGCTTAGCCCTGAAGAATTTGCCGAACTGAGCCGCCGCGTACGTTCCGCCACCATCAGTCAGCGCGATGGCCGTCGAGCCCGCGTCATCTTGCTGGCAGCGCAAGGATCAATGCGAGAAGAAATTGTACGATTGACAGGTTTCTCTCGCCCTACGGTCACCGACTGGTGCCAGCGTTTTCAGGCGCTCAGATTGGAAGGCCTGCTCGACAAGCCTGGCCGAGGACGCAAATCCCCTCTGCCTGCCGACACGATCCGCCGCGTGCTCGAACAGGTCACTCAACCTCGTATCGGCGAGCCCCGCTGGAGCTGCCGAAGCATGGCCCGTGCCGCCGGCATATCAGCGACCACCGTGCATAAACTGTGGGCGGCCAATGACTTAAAGCCTCATCTGACACGTACCTTCAAACTGTCGAACGACCCGCAGTTCGAGGAGAAATTCTGGGATGTCATCGGCCTGTACCTGGCCCCGCCAGACAAGGCGTTGGTGCTCTGCTGCGACGAGAAAAGTCAGGTGCAAGCCTTGGAACGCACACAGCCTGGGCTGCCTCTGGGGATCGGTCATATCCAAACAAAATCCCATGATTACACTCGCCACGGCACGGTCACGCTGTTCGCAGCGCTGGATTATCTCCAAGGCAAACTGATCAGTAGCATCGAGCGCCAGCACCGCCATCAGGAGTGGTTGGCTTTCCTCAAGAAAATCGACAAGGAAACCCCCAAGCACCTCCAGCTGCATCTGATCGTGGATAACTATGCGACACACAAGCACGCCAAGGTGAAGGCTTGGCTAGCGAAACATCCGCGCTTCCATGTGCATTTCACGCCGACCTCCAGCTCGTGGATGAACATGGTCGAGCGGTTTTTCAGGGACATTACCGTGTTCTTGCGCGACGGCAGCTTCGGCTCCGTACGTGAGTTGGAAAGCTCGATTACCACCTTCCTGGCATTACGGAACGCACGACCGACCCGGTACGTTTGGAACGCGAAAGGCGAGGAAATTTTGAGCAAGATCCGGCGGGCACGTGAAGCGATGGAGACGCAGATGGAAGGGCAAGTTATTTCGAAAACAGCACACTAGTGTGTCCCCGTTTTGGATGAAAATCCTCATTGCATTTTACTTCTGCACAGGGTTTGGCTACGCGATAGGAGCAACGTTTATCGTTGCTATTTTGGGGAGGTTTGAGTTTTTTTCTCAAATTGGAAGTGTAGTATGGATATTGGTTGGTATCGCGGCTATTCCGTCCAGTTTTCTGTGGGACAGAATCGCTAGGCGTACCAGTACGGTTACAGCGCTCATGGTCGCAAATGTACTCGAGACTATAGCAATTGTGATTCCCCGATTCACGGACGGAATTTTAGAGAATGTGGTGGGAGCTGTTTTGTTTGGAAGTTCATTTGTAGGGATTGTAAGTCTGACATTAGCGCTCGTGGGCCGAAAGTATCCGGCTAACCCAGCAAAGGCGATGGCTAAGCTCACGCTGAGCTACGGTGTTGCTCAGGTTATAGCTCCGGCCTTAGCTGGATATCTAGCAGCAAGGTATGGGGGGTATGGCGACTCTCTCCTTTTGACCGGTGGAGTGTTAACGCTTGGAACTATGCTACTTTTTTCATTACAGTCGAGTGTTGGGTTGACCGTAGTGGATGGGTCAAATCAAGAAGGTGGAACGACTTCAATCTTGATCTCATCCAACATAAAAGATATATAGACATCATTAGCGTAGGGTAGGCCGTTTATATGAATTTCTCATAGTGGCCGAACGTATTCATGTCCTCCGATACAACTATCAACTGATATTAAAATTTCCCTGAGATTCTATGGCGCGATAGGACTTCAGGGGCGCTCGTTCAAACACCTGAAGTCGCTCTTTATCAACCTTCCATTCTGGTCGCCCGTTTGCGGCTTACGGGGCTGGTTCACTGATGCAACGAATGTGCTGCTGGCCACACGCATACACAGCACAGACGAGCCTCCGCAAAAAGCGTGGTTAAAAAATTCTACGAAGTTAGCGTGATCTCATTTACAAGGTGATTGATGCACGTAGCCCAGCCGCGCCCTTTCTGGCCAGAACATCTGGAAGAGTGGAAAGGACAGCACGGCTCCGCAACGGTCGAGTTCTGGCTGACGAAGTGATCTTGGTTTGAGTACAATAAAGGGCTCTTCGAGGGCTCTTTCTAATTCATGAGTACCCTAAGCCTGCTCTCGTAACGTATCCGAAGGAAGGGCTGCGGGAAGGCTGTTTCCCATAGGGCCTTATTGGGGCAGAAGGACGGGATACGGCCCAACAATGATATCTGGCCTGTAGTAAAGAAAATCTCGAGCTGACGATGGAAGTCTCCCGTGGCTGGAAAGTTTTGCGAGTGACCGGCGCCACTTGCATGGGCGGGCGCTCCTTGCGCTAAATATTTTCTTTCTGTCTCGGGCAGTTTATCTCACTTGCCTAGGCCCTTTTGCTGCCAACAGAATCCGTTAGCGAATCGGAGCCTCGTTCCGGCGGTTTTTCCTGTTGTGGAGCAATTAGAGATGGCGGGTAATACCCACAAGGCGATACAAGTCACCCGTGCAGGTGTATTGGAGCTCGTAGAGCAAGAAACGCAGGTGCCGGGCGAAGGTGAGGTGCTGATCCAAGTGCAGGCCTGCGGTATCTGCGGCGCGGATGCCGGTGCCATCGAAGGGCTGGAGGCGGGACTGCAGTTCCCGAGGGTACCGGGCCATGAGGTGGTTGGGCGCATCATCGCGCTCGGCGTCGGCACATCGAAAATCTGGCGGGTGGGCCAACGTGTCGGGGTAGGGCGTTTGGGCGGACATTGCAATGTCTGCGAGCAATGCCGACAAGGGAATTTCAATTTGTGCAGCGACCAGCCCGTGGTGGGCAGCACCCAGGATGGAGGTTATGCACAGATGATGATTACCCGCGCCACCGGGCTGGTCGCAATTCCGGATGCGCTAGGCTTAGTTGAGGCCGCGCCGCTACTGTGCGCGGGCATCGCCACTTTCAATGCGCTGCGCAAGTCCGGAGCGCAGGCTGGAGACCTGGTGGCGATCCAGGGTATCGGCGGGCTTGGGCACCTGGCCTTGCAATACGCCAGGCGGATGGGCTTCAAGGTTGTCGCTATCGGACGAGGGGACGATATCGCCGAGGATGCGTTGCAACTCGGGGCTCACCACTACATCGATACCCAAGTCGAAGATGCGGTGGTTCGGCTCAAGAAAATGGGAGGCGCTCAGGTGATCCTGACCACCATCACTGACAGCGCCGCCGTCTCGCCGCTCATGTCGGGTCTTGCGCCACAAGGGCGCCTGGTGGTGGTTGGTGTCGGTCGAGAACCGTTGAGTATCATGCCCGGAACTTTAGTGGGCGGGGAGCGCAGCGTGCAGGGATCCATCACCGGTACGCCTTACGAATCGGAGAAGACACTGGATTTCAGTGTGATGGCCGACGTGCGCGCACTTATCGAGACAATGCCGCTGGAGCAAGCCTGGGAGGCCTATCAGCGGGTCAGGTCGGGATCCGTCAGATTTCGCATGGTTCTGACCATGGACGATGATTCAGTTGCGCATTAATGCGCAGTCAAGGAAAAAAGCCAGTGCATTCTCAATGCAAAGCGACCTGCGCCCAGAGAGGGCGCGGGTTGTGTATCAAGCTGGCTGGTGATTGCGTGCGATGTCGAGGAAGCCGGCGATGTAGTCGATGCGCTCTTCATTCTTGCGCACACCCAGGTGGATGCTCTTGTGCAAACCATGGGCGCCGATGCGCAGCGCACGCAAGGGCAGGTGCTCGCCTTCCTCGTGCATCAGCCATTCTGGTAGCACGCTAAGACCCCGTCCGGCGGCGGTCAGTTGCAACATCAGCTCGGTTGTTTCCGCCGTGATGCGCTGACGCGGCCGGCAATTGGCGGGCACCAGAAAGCGGCCGTAAATATCCAGACGCTCCAGGCTCACGGGCACGGTGATCAGCGTTTCCTCGATCAGGTCATGGGGATCGGCCCAGGGTTTGCCCGCCAGCGGGTGAGTCTCGTGCAGTACCAGCACCAGCTCGTAGTCGAACACCGGAGTGAACAACAGCTCCGGCCGGTCGATCGGATCCGGAGTGATCAGCAAGTCGATCTCATGGCCCAGCAGCGCGCCCACGCCATCGAAGCGAAAGGCTGTGCGCACCTCGAAATCCACATCGGGCCAGCGCCGCAGGTAAGGGCCGGTGACGCCCATCAGCCACTTCTGGCAGGGGTGACACTCCATGCCGACGCGTAGTGCGCCACGGCGACCATCGGCAAAGTCGGAGAGTATCTGCTGGGCATGTTCGAGCTGCGGCAGCAGGCGCTCGGCCAGTCCCAGCAGGTAGTTACCAGCCTGGGTGAAACGCAGGCTGCGGCCGTCCTTCATCCACACCTTGATGTTATGTCGCTCCTCGAACTTGGCGATGGCGTGCGACAGCGCGGACTGGCTGACATTAAGCCGCTCGGCAGCAGCGGTGACGCTACCGGTGCGCGCGACCTCACGCAGGATCGTGAGAGGCTGAGAGTCAATCATTCATGTCTCCTGCTCATGGTTCAATGAAGTAATACCATTTCCGCTCATGATCCGATGTTGCTACAAATACCGCAAGGCGCTTGAGCCGCAACCACTGTTGATAGGCTGGATACCAAGAACAATGACTACCCAAGCAAACACTTCCTCAATCGGCAGCGATCCGACCTGCCTGTTCGATGAAGTCATCGACCGTCGGCACAGTAACTCGATGAAATGGGATTATGGCCACAACTTCCTAACCCCCGAGGAGTCTGCCGCTGACCCGCTGCCGATGTGGGTGGCGGACATGGATTTCCGTTCACCACAAGCGGTCATCGATGCGCTGAGCGAGGCGGTGAAGTTCGGCGTCTTCGGCTATGCCGGCGGCGCCCGCAAGAGCTACGTAGACGCCGTGATCGGCTGGCAGGGCCGGCGGTTTGGCTGGGACGTTTCGCGGGACTGGCTGATGCAGGCCTCTGGCATCATCACCACTATGAAGACCGCTATCCAGGCCTTCACTTCGCCAGGCGATTCAATATTGATCCAGCCGCCGGTATACGTACATTTCCACGAGGATGCCCAGAACAACGGCCGCCGTCTTGCGCTGGCACCCTTGGACTACGACGGTGAGCGCTACCATTTCAACGAGCGCAAGTTCGAAGCGGCAATCCGTCCCGATACACGGCTGTTCATCCTAAGCCACCCGCACAACCCGACCGGCAACATCTGGTCGGAGGCCGAGCTGCGCGCGATGGGCGAAATTTGCGCGCGACACAACGTACTGGTGCTGTCCGATGAAATCCACCAGGACTTCATCCTCGACTCACGCAAGAAGCACATTCCATTCGCTTCCCTGGGTGAGAAGTTCGCGCAGAACAGCATTACCTGCACGGCGCCGAGCAAGACCTTCAACATGCCCGGACTGCAGACGGCCAACATCTTCATCCCCAACAAGCGCATCCGCGAGGAACTGGCTCGACAGTACGAGCGCAACCTGTATCGCTACGTCAATGCCCTGGGCATGGTCGCCGCAGAAGCGGCGTACACCCACGGCGAGCCGTGGCTGGAGGAGATGCTCGGCTACGTGCGTGGTAACCAGCAGCACTTTGCCCAGGCAATTCATTGCGCCGTGCCGCAGATCAAGGTGATCCCGACCGACTCGCTTTACCTGGCCTGGATGGACTGTCGCGGCTTGGGAATGGATGCGCAGGCGCTGGATCGGTTCATGCTGACGAAGGCTCGCGTCTGGCTCGACAAGGGTCAGAAGTTCGGCCTGGAAGGCCATGGATTCATGCGTGCCAACCTCGGTTGCAGTCGTGTGACGGTGGACGAAGCTATCCAGCGCATCGCCCGGGCCGTGCACCAGCGCTGAGCCGTACGACCCTTTTTACTTAACAACCAAGTGCTCGCGCTACGCACGTGAGCCTTCGAGCTGCACCTGTGCCTTGAACTGCCGCCTTAACAATTATCACAACAACAAGGTGAACATGATGAGAAAAACCGCCCTCTTTACGATGGCATGCCTCGCTGCATCGCTGGTTTCTGGCATCACGTATGCCGGTACGCTGACAGATGTGAAAGCCCGCGGGAAACTTAACTGCGGTGTATCGACCGGCAATACCGGCTTGTCGGCTCCCGACGCCAAAGGGGGCTGGCAGGGCCTCGACGTTGCCATGTGTCGCGCGGTTGCGGCCGCCGCTCTGGGCGATGCCAATGCCGTCAACTTTGTCCCAACTACGGGTCAGACACGCTTTACCGCGCTAGCTTCGGGCGAGGTCGACCTACTGGTACGCAACAGTTCTTGGACGTTCACCCGTGACGTCGACCTCAAACTGACTTTCGCCGGTATCAACTACTACGACGGCCAGGGTTTCCTGGTGCGCAAGAGCCTAGGCGTCAACTCGATCAAGAACCTCGATGGCGCCTCCATTTGCGTGCAGACCGGTTCGACCCACGAGCTGAATCTCGCTGAATACGCGCGCAGTCATGGCATCAAGTACGAACCGGTACCGATCGACTCCACCGCCGAAGGCGAACAGAAGTACCTGGCCGGTGCTTGCGACGTGTTCACCAACGACGTGTCCGGACTGGCGGCTTCCAAGGCCAGTTTTGCTGCGCCGAATGAGCACATGGTACTTAAGGAGCTGATTTCCAAGGAGCCGCTCGGCCCGATGGTGCGCCAGGGTGACGATCAGTGGGCCGATTTGGTGCGCTGGACGCTCAACGCCTTGGTGGCCGCTGAAGAGCTGGGGGTAACCTCGGCAAACGTGGCGAAAATGTCTAGTGAGTCGAGCAATCCGGAGATCAACCGCCTGCTCGGCAGCGAAGGCAACTACGGTCAGCAACTTGGGCTGGACGCCAGATGGGCCAGTCGGGCCATTGCTGCCGTTGGCAACTATGGCGAAATCTTCGACAACTCTCTAGGCAAAAACACGCCCATCGGCCTTGATCGAGGCCTCAACGCCCAATGGAACCAAGGCGGCCTGCTGTACGCCGAGCCGTTTCGCTGATCCGGCGCGCCTGAGGGCGCGTCGTTCAACCATTGTTGCGAAGGGCTGACCGAATGCGCTGTCGTCGCCACGGTTAGTCCACCCTATGCGGGAGAGATGTACGATGTCCATCCTTACTCTGACCAGCAAGAAGGAGGCCCAGCCGGCCTTCTCGCTGGACATGCTGCTGCATGACAAGCGTTACCGTGGTTACACCATCCAGATCATTGCTCTGATGTGCCTGATGCTGGCTGCCGCCTGGCTGCTGGACAACACCGTGCGCAACCTGGCTGCCCTGGGCAAGGACTTTTCCTTCAGTTTCCTATGGACTGCCGCAGGTTACGACATTAACCAGCACCCCATCGCCTATGACAGCCAGATGACCCATGGCCGGGCGGCACTGGTTGGATTGCTAAACACCGTCATCCTCGCGGTCTTGGCTTGTGTGACGGCGACAGTGATCGGCGTGGTGGCCGGGGTGCTGCGCCTGTCAAACAACTGGATCGTCGCACGCCTGATGGGTGGGTATATCGAGCTGTTCCGCAATGTTCCTGCACTGCTGTGCATCCTTGTGATCGGTGCCGTGATGGCGCAGTCCATGCCCATACCGAGCGGTTACCGGGGGGCGGGGGAAATGGCCATCGCGGTAACGAACCGTGGCATCTATGTGCCGCAACCTTTGTTCGCAAATGACCTAGGTGTCCTGGATCTCGGTATTGTGCAACCCAGCATCAGTGTGTTGGCCGTCATTACTCTGATGTTCCTCAGCCTTTGGCTTGATCGCCGGCTGCGTCATCAAGCCGACACCGTGCAAAGCCGCACGGGCAAACGTCCAATGCTCTGGTGGAAACGCCTAGCGGTACTGGTACTGCCCACCCTGGCGTTGCTCTATGTGTTGGGTTTTCACCTCGGCTACCCGGAGCTGCGTGGTTTCAACTTCCAGGGCGGCCTGCAACTAGGTAACGCGTTGATCTCCATGTGGATCGGCCTCAGCGTGTACACCGGGGCGTTCATTGCCGAAATCGTGCGAAGTGGCATCCAGTCAATCGCCCGCGGGCAGACCGAAGCTGCTCATGCACTCGGGCTGCACTCGGGGCGCACCATGCGCTTGGTGATACTGCCGCAAGCCTTACGCGTGATCGTGCCGCCACTGACTTCACAATATCTGGACATCACCAAGCACACATCGCTGGGCCTGGCGGTGGGCTACATGGATCTACGCTCGACACTGGGCGGCATCACCATCAACCAAACCGGCCGCGAGTTAGAAGGCATCCTGTTGATGATGGCGATCTATCTGGGCATGAGCCTGCTGATCTCCGGCCTGATGAATCTCTATAACAACCGCGTAAAACTGCAGGTGCGCTGACATGAGCCAACTATCCATTGCCTGGTGTCGCGACACATTACTGCCGCAGGAAGAGCCTCCTGAGGGGCAGGGCGGCATCGTTCACTGGCTGCGATCCAGGCTGTTCAACAGTCTCTGGAGCAGCCTGCTAACCCTCATCGTGCTGATGCTGTTTACAGCTCTGGCTAACGCCGTGTTTCCCTGGCTAGCCAATTCGGTGTGGCAGGCGGACTCGCTGGGCGAGTGCCGGAGTATTCTCGATGGGCAACCAGGTGCATGCTGGGGTGTGATCCGTGAACGATGGCCGCAGCTAGTGTTCGGTTTCTATCCGCAGGCTGCCTATTGGCGCCCGCTGATGGCATTCGGGCTGCTCTTCGTTGCGCTCGGGCCGATCCTGTTTCAACGTGTTCCGAGCAAACTGGCGAGGTTCAGCGTGGTCTATCCTGGCCTGGCGTTTTGGCTGATCTGGGGTGGCTCGTTGTGGCTGGGGGTATTGGCCTATGTCGGGCTCGCACTCGCACTTCTGGCATTCACGCTGTCGCGTCGCCTGGGTATGGGCCTGGCACTGGTCATCGCCATGATGGTAGCCGGTGCCTGGTGGTTGCGCGGCCTGGGGCCTGTTGCCGAAATGCTCGAACAGGTGGTTGCGATGAGGCTGGTTCCGGTGTCTTCGCGTGACTTGGGCGGCTTCCTGTTGTCCTTCGTGGTGGGTGTGAGCGGGATCGCCATGTCCCTGCCGCTTGGCATACTGCTGGCACTGGGGCGACGCTCCTCGCTGCCGTTGATCCGCCTGATGAGCGTGACATTCATCGAGTTCGTTCGAGGCGTGCCGCTGATCACCCTGCTGTTCACCGGCTCTCTTCTGCTCAACTACTTCCTCCCACCAGGCACGTCGTTCGACCTGATCCTGCGCGTCATCATCATGGTGACGATCTTCTCCACCGCCTATATGGCCGAAGTGATCAGGGGCGGCCTTGCGGCGTTGCCACAGGGACAGACTGAGGCTGCCCAGGCCCTGGGGCTGGACTACTGGAAAGCGCAGCGCCTGGTGATCATGCCGCAGGCGCTGAAGATCTGTATCCCGATGATCGTCAGCACCTTCATCGGCCTGTTCAAGGACACGACCTTGGTGGTGTTCATCGGCCTGCTCGATCCGATTGCGTTGTCCACCGCCATCCGGGCGAGCACCGAGTGGCAGGGGATCTACTGGGAACTGTTCCTGTTCATCGGCAGTGTGTTCTTCGTTTTCTGCTATGGCATGTCCCGTTACTCGATACACCTTGAGCGCAGGCTCAAGACTGATCACCACTGAGGAGCCTTCTACCATGCAAAACCAACAATCGAGCGCTAGCCAGTCGCCCGCTGGGGAAGTAGCCATCCAGATCACCGGGATGAACAAGTGGTATGCCAGCTACCACGCGTTGCGCGACATCAACCTCACCGTTACCCGCGGTGAGCGTATCGTTATCTGCGGCCCATCGGGGTCGGGAAAGTCCACTATGATCCGCTGTATCAATCGTCTGGAAGAGTTCCAGCAGGGACGCATCGTGGTCGATGGCACCGAACTGACCAGCGATCTGCGCAAGATCGATGAAGTGCGGCAGGAAGTGGGCATGGTATTCCAGCACTTCAACCTCTTCCCACATCTCACGATCCTTGAGAACTGCACGTTGGCACCGATCTGGGTGCGCCAGGTGCCGCGCAAGCAAGCGGAGGATCTGGCAATGCACTACCTGAGCAAGGTCAGGATTCCGGAACATGCGCACAAGTTTCCCGGGCAGCTCTCCGGTGGGCAGCAGCAACGGGTGGCGATTGCCAGGGCGCTGTGCATGAACCCACGGGTGATGCTGTTCGACGAGCCGACCTCGGCGCTCGACCCGGAGATGATCAAGGAAGTACTCGACACCATGATTCAGTTGGCCGAGGAAGGCATGACCATGCTCTGTGTTACGCACGAAATGGGCTTTGCCCAGGCTGTGGCCAACCGGGTGATTTTTATGGATCAGGGGCAGATCGTCGAGCAAAACGAGCCGCATGCGTTTTTCAGTAACCCGCAGTCCGAGCGGACGCGAGCGTTCCTGAGCCAGATCCTGCGGCACTGAGCCAACGCAGTCACAAGCGGTAACCTTTGGAGGAGGTGGGCCTGGCCCTCTCCTCGTTTTTTTCCGGCGCAAGAGGAGTCGCCATGAGTGCATTTCTGTTTATCATCAACGATGCCAGTTACGGTTCGGAACGTGCTTTCAACGCGCTGCGCCTGGCCGGCTCACTTGCAGCCCGCAAGCAGGTCGACGTGCGTGTATACCTGCAGTCCGATGCGGTGAGTCGCGCTCGGGCCGGGCAGAAAGTCCCCATCGGGCACTACAACCTGGAATTGGTGCTGGCTAAGATCCTGCGCAAGGGCGAAGTGGCGTTGTGTAGCGACGGCATGGACGCGCGCGGCATGACCGAGGTCGAGCTGGTGGCAGGTGTACGCCGAGCCGCGCCGGGAGAGTTGGATGACTGGACGATCCAGGCCGATAAAGTACTGATCTTTTAAAACGCGGGAGGGTCGCACTGGGTTCAGGACAACCGCTTGAGTCAGGCGCGCGATTGGCTGGTTGCCACAGGTTGGCGGCGCTGCAGCCAGAGCAGGCCGAACATGGCCAGTAGCACTGGGGGCAGGATCAGCCCGGAAACGATCGGCCAGCCATAAGTATTGAGCAGGCTTCCAGAAAGGAAAGAGCCCACCACCATGGTACCGAATATGACGAAGTCGTTGATTGCCTGGACTCTGGGGCCATCTTCGGGTGCATGGCAAGACAGCACCAAGGCGGAGGCTCCGAGGAAGCCGAAGTTCCAGCCGATGCCCAGCAGCACCAGGGCCAGCCAGAAGTGGTTGATGCTCATGCCCGTCATTCCCACCAGCGCAGCCATACCAATCAGCAGCAGACCGCACTGAATGATCAATGGCGCGCCAAACCGGCTGATCAGCCGACCTGTAAAGAAGCTGGGCGCGTACATGGCGATCACATGCATCTCAATGCCGGTGTTCGAATGCACCCTGACAATGCCGCAGAGATCCATCGCCAGCGGGGCAGAGGTCATCATGAAATTCATCATCATGTAGCTCACCACACCGCAGATCATGGCAACAATGAAGCGCGGCTGGCGAACCACATCGGCGATACGGCCAGACGGGGGAGCACCGGTCTTCACCGTTTGCGGCTGAAAACGCACACCTAACAATACGCACCCGCTCAGCACCGCCACCACGGCAGCGGCTACATAAGTTAGGGCGTAGGTGTGCGGCGTCAGATCCATGGTCGTACTGACCAACTGTGGGCCCAACACGCCGGCGGCGACACCACCCGCCAACACCGTCGACAACGCCCTTGGCCGTGCGTCGGGTTCGACGCATTCAGCAGCCGCGAAGCGGAAGGTCAGTACTACCGCGGCGTAGGCTCTACCGAACAGCATGGCCACACAAAAAAGAGTGAACGAGCTGACATACAGCGCATAGGCGGCAAGTAGGCCAACGATGACACCGCAGACATTGCCAATGATGAACGCAGTCTTGCGGCCGAAGCGCCGGCCGATGTGACCTATGGGCAGGGTGGCCAACGCCATGCCGATGACGAACACCGAGATCGGCAGGGTCGCAAGTGACGGACGGGGAGCTAGCATGTTGCCGATGATCGCCCCGGTAGCATACACCACCACCGAGTTGGCACCTGACAGCGCTTGGGCAAGCGTCAAGCGCAAGACGTTCGGATCAATTCTGGAAGCAAATATCATAAGGGTTCCAAATACTTTTCATGTGGGCGCACGGCATGCATTGTTCGCTGCCCTCGAGCTTGTCGGCAAAGCAGGATTACTTTGCCGGCGAGCAAGAAAAGCTTGCTTCAGGCGCTCGCACTTTCACCGCGCATATAGGCCTGAGGGCTGCTGCCCAGTTCCTGACGGAAGGCATAAATGAAGGCCGAGGTGGAGCCATAACCGAGCTCGAGCGCAGTACGTGTGACATCCAGGCCTCCCCCCAACAGCTCAATGGCGCGAAACAACCGCAGGCGCCGACGCCAGGTGCGCAGGCTCATGCCGGTTTCGCTCTGGAACCGGCGAGCGAGGGTACGTTCTGACATGCCAAGCTTGCTCGCCCAAGCGTCCATCTCAGTAGGGTCGGCGGGGTCGACGTATAAGGCCTCACACAGATGCACCAGCGCCTGGCTGCGGGGCCAGGGTAGGGCGGTAGAGATCGGCGTCGCACGTTGCAACTGGTCGAGGATGAGTTGGGTGATGCGCCCGGCATAACCCTCTTCTTCCGCCGCGTCCTCGATGCGTGCAGCTTCGATGATCAACGCTTTGAGCAACGGCGACACGCCGAACAAGGTCGGCCGGTCGCCTGCAAGGCCCGAGGGAATGCGACCGCTGATCCACAGACTACGAAACTCGGCACCGAACATCGAGCCGACTTTGTGGCTAAGCCCGGTGGGCAGCCACGCCGCTTGCTCGGGTGAAATGACCACGGAGCCAGTTTGGGTAGTGACGGTCAGCACACCCGAAATGGAATAGACCATCTGGTGCCAGTCATGGGCATGTTCGGGAAAGAAATGGCGGGCAGGGATGGATTGCACGCGTACTTTCAGCGGATTGGGTGGGGCGAGGCCGTGGGGGGCCTGGATGATGTCCCAGTTCATATCGGGGCTCGGGCAGACGGTAGGTGAAAGTTACATGATGACAAAACATCGAACGCGGCAACCCGAGGCAAATTCATACGGCCTGTAGCGTTGTTCATGTTCATGGTGAAGCTGTCTGATGTTCTACATCATGTGACTGATAGTCGAAAGCCTGCCATTGGGAATTGCGCTCTAATGTCATCACGAGGTGGCCCACCCGATCGCGCACAAGGCATTTTAGTAAAGCGGCCACCTCATACTTATTCTGCTTCGACCAACAATAGGAGTTGTCCACCCGATGGCCTGTCTTGACCGTTACAGCCTACCCCTGTCGACCTCTTCAGACGCCGCTGCCGAGCACTACCGGGGCGGTGTCGACCTCTTGCTTTCGCTGTGGCCAGGCGCCGCGGAAGCGCTTGAAGACGCCATCGCTGCCGACCCGGACTTTGCTCTGGCACATGCAGCCCGGGCACGCTTCCATGCGGTGCGGGCGGAGGTGACGCAGGCCAAGGCAAAAATTGCCACCGCTGTGGAACTGGTTGAGCGCAACGGTACCGAACGCGAGCGTAGCCACGTCAATGTGCTGTCGCTGGCAATCAACGGCCAGGCACCAAAGGCGCTGGCAGCGGCATTGCAGCATGCCGACCGCTGGCCGTTGGACATCATCATCCTTGGCCTGCCACTTGGAGCCTTTGGCCTTCTGGCGTTTTCCGGTATGGCCGACCATGATCAGGCACGGGTGGAGCTGTGCGAGCGACATGCTCACCACTTCCCGGAAAACGACTGGTGGTTCCTCAACTACCGTGGCTGGGCGCATGGCGAAAACGGCGATGTGGTGCTTGGCCGCACCCTTACCCAACGTTCGCTTGAGTTGCGTCGCAACAACGTCAACGCGGTGCATGCCATGGCCCATGTGCTGTATGAGGCCGGCGCCAACGATGAAGCGGCCGAGGTCATCAAGGACTGGCTGCCCGGCTACGACCGCAGCGGTACCTTGCATGGCCACATCGCCTGGCATGGTGCGCTGGTGGCGCTGGAGCGGGGCGATCTGGAAACTGCACTGGGGATCTACGCTGAGGAGGTCGCGCCGTCAGTGTCGAGCGGAGTGCCAATCAACGTGATCAGTGACAGCGCATCGTTTTTGTGGCGCATGCAGGCCTACGGTCACGCCGTGCCAGCGGGACTGTGGGGTGAAGCCGCAGGTTATGCGTCGCAGTACTTCCAACAGCCGGGTTTTCCGTTCGCTGATTTCCATATGGCCATGCTCGCCGCAGCCACAGGTGACCAGGTGGCGCTGGAGCAGCGGGCTAACGCCTTGAGCACGATGGTGCGGGAAGGCAATTTGCGTGCGGGGGAGGTGGTGCCGGCGCTTTGTCACGCGCTGCGGGCCTTCGCCGATGGCCAATACGTGGCGTGCGCGCGGATTCTGGAGCCGGTCGCCCATGATGTCGTTCGCATTGGCGGCAGCGGAGCGCAGCGGGAAATCGTCCAGGACACCTTGCTGGTTTCACTGATGCGTGCCGGCGAGGCGGAAAAGGCACGGGCGCTGCTGGACAAGCGTCTGCACCGGCGTCCATCGCCGCGCGATAGCCTTTGGCTGGCCGGGCTCGCCGCCGGCTGATACGCCGCTCGACCCATTGGTGTCGGATCAGACTGGCTGCCCCGGCGACGGGGTAGTCAGCTCGCCTGCACCCCTTGCACTGCCTCTGAGAGGGATGCCCGAAATGAGTTTTACCGTAGCTGTCAGCCCTACAGGGCTGCGCGGCCTGCTTTTGCGTACGATGAGCCCAGTGGCGGTCATCGCCATTGCACAGTTGTTCGGGACATCGCTCTGGTTCAGCGCCAATGGCGCAGCCGAGTCGCTGATGACCGCATGGCAGGCAACAGCTACTGATATCGGCTGGCTGACCAATGCTGTGCAACTGGGTTTCATCATCGGAACCCTGAGTCTTTCGCTCAGCGGCGCAGCGGATCGCTTCCGCGCCAGTACCTTGTTCGTTTTCAGCGCCATTGCCGGAGCACTGTTCAACCTGTGCTTTGCATGGCTGGCCGACGGCCTTCTGACCGGCGCGGCCCTGCGCTTCTGTGTGGGTGTGACTCTGGCCGGTATTTACCCCATGGGCATGAAGTTGATCGTTGGCTGGGCGCCCGAACGCACAGGGCTGGCTCTGGCGCAGCTGGTGGCGATGCTCACCTTGGGCACTGCCTTGCCCCATGCCTTGCGCCTGATCGGTGCGGACTGGCCTTGGCAGGCGATCATTACAGCATCCTCGCTGCTGGCATTAGTTGGGGCCGTGTTGATCGGCTTGCTGGGCGAAGGGCCGCATGCACGTAGTGGCGCCAGTGCGACGACACCGTCGGTGAAAGGAGCCGGCGCAATCCTCAGTGCGTTTCGCATCAGCCGGTTCCGTGCTGCGACGCTAGGTTACTTCGGTCATATGTGGGAATTGTATGCCTTCTGGACTTTGGTGCCGTTGATTGTCAGCCGCACACCACTTGCCCAGACCTATCCCGGGCCAGGTGTCGCTGGGTTGTCGTTTTGCGTGATGGCGCTCGGTTCTTTGGGTTCGTTGTTGGGTGGTTTGCTCTCGCAACGGTTGGGCAGCGCGCCGGTAGCGCTGGGGGCACTGAGCCTGTCAGGCCTCTCTGGCCTGGCATTCGTGCTGTTCGCGCCGCAGCTGCCGGCCTGGGGATTGCTGGGCCTGCTGGGCGTCTGGGGCGCTTCGGTGGTAGCCGACTCTCCGCAATTCTCTGCACTGGCGGCCCAGGCTTGCCCGCGTGAAACAGTCGGCAGTGCGCTGGCCATCCAAAACAGCATAGGTTTCGCCATCACAGTGGTATCCATCGCCGCGACCACCTGGCTCTTCCAGCATATAGGTATCGATGCCCTGTGGCTGTTGGTGCCGGGGCCGGTACTCGGCCTTCTCGGTTTCACCCTGGCATGTCGGGGCGCCGACACGTCTGCCTGAGGATCAGGCCTTTTGATTGCTGCAACTGTACTTTGCCAATAAGAACAAAACTCGAGGTCTTAGCGATGCACGAAGTGGGGGTATGGGGGCTGCTGTCCCCGGCGATAACAATTTGCCTGGCGATCTTTACCCGTCAGGTAATCCTGTCCTTGATGGTCGGTTGTGTGGCGGGCTTTCTGGTGTTGTCCGACTTTCATATCGGCCATGGCCTGCAGAATGCCGTGCAGGGTATGGTCGATGTGTTCAAGTCCGATGGTGTGGTACGCACGCTTATCTTCACAGTGATGATCAGCGGAGTCATCCACCTGGCCAGACTCACGGGCGGCATGCAGGGGTTGGTCAATCTGATCTCAGATCGCCTGCGTATCGTCAAGGGCCCGGTCAGTACCCAACTGCTGGCCGGAGCTCTGGCGGCGCTGGTGTTTATCGACAGTTACCTGGCCGTGCTCACTTCCGGTGCCTCCACTATTGAACTGGTACGGCGCCATGGCATTGCCCGCGAGCAGGTAGCATACGTGCTGAAGAACGTCGGTATCAGCGCATGGTCATCGGTCATCTTCAATGGTTGGGGTGCAATGATGCTGGGGATCATTGCCGTACAGGTGGAGCACGGAAGCATCCACGGCAACCCATTCAATATCCTGGCCCATTCCATTGCCTACAATCTGTTTGCGTGGGCCAGTATCGCGATGGTACTGCTGAGCATCTTCACCAGCTTTGCCTTCCCCGCCATGCGCCGCGCCAAACAACGAGCTGCCGCCGGCGGGGAACTACGCGAGGGTGTCGCTCCGATTGCCGCTCTGGTTCAACAGGATCAGATCACTGGTGCAAGTGTCAGTAACCTTCTGATACCGATGCTGTCGATCTTCCTGTTCGTCCCGATAGGACTCTACATCACCGGCAGTGGCGAATTGGGCAACGGCTCTGCCTCTACAGCGATTCTGTGGGGTGTGATCTTTGGCCAGTGCGTCGGTTTCGTGCAGTACGTGATGATCAAGCGGTTGATGAGCATTGAGGCCTATTTCAACCACTTGGTCGCAGGCTATCAGGCCATGCTACCGCTGGTGGTGGTGCTGACCTTGGCGTTCCTCATTGGCGACCTGTCCAGTCAGTTGCAGATCGGTCAGTTCCTCGCACGGCACTTCAACGTACTCATGCCGGTTAGCCTGGTAGCGGCATTCGTGTTTCTGGTAGCTGCGCTGATCTCACTGTCCACCGGTACCTCCTGGGGCACCTTCTCGATCATGATTCCGATTGGCATCCAGTTAGCGATGTCATCGGGCGCCGACCCCTATCTGGTCATCGGCGCAGCCATTTCCGGGGCGATCTTCGGTGACACCACGTCGCCAATCAGCGATACCGGGATCGTCACAGCGACCGCAACGGGCAATAACCTGATGGATCATATCCGCACCCAGTTGCCTTATTGCCTGACGGCGGCGGTGATTGCGCTGGCAGGTTTCGTCGCCTTTGGCCTGGCCAAGAGCCTGTGAACAGAGTACGCACAAGGGGCATATGACGTGATCAGACAATTGGGACTCAGCCACAAGCTTTTGCTGGCCGTATCGCTGTTGGTAAAGCTGGGGAAGTTCCAGCTCTAACGAGGAAGGAGGATTTGTATGGCGACGCCTGCCTATCTGAATGCGCTGCGGGCCTTTGATGCTGCTGCTCGACATGGCAGCTTCTCTGCCGCGGCAGTGGAAATGAACGTCACGCCTGCTGCGGTAGGACAGCAGGTTCGCAATCTGGAAGCCTGGTTGGGGATCTCTTTGTTTGTTCGGGCGGTGCGTGGGGCGGGGCAGCTTGAATTGACTCCAGGTGCCCAGAATGCCCTGCCGGACATCCGGGCTGCCTTCGAGCGCCTTGCAATTGGCGTGGCAAGACTCAAGGAAAGCAAGGTTCACTTTGGGCTCAACGTCACGGTCAGCCCAGCGTTTGCAGCAAAATGGTTGTTACCTCGGCTTGAACGTTTCCAGCAAGCGCATCCCACTTTGGATGTGCAGTTGGACACCGATTCGCGCGCTTTGGACTTCACCATAGAACGAGTAGACATCGGTGTGCGTTATGGCAGGGGACACTGGGCTGGATTGACGGCTCTGAAGCTTTTAAGTGAAACATTGTTCCCTGTCTGCGCGCCGGACTTTCCGCTGCTGCGTGAAGGCCGTCTGACAGCGGACTCACTCTCCGACAGCACGTTGATTCATGATCTGTCGATGAACAGAGACCCAGGGTTTCCGAGCTGGAGGTGCTGGCTCGACGCGGCGGGCATGCAACAAGTTGACGCTCAACATGGACTGCGCATCAACAACTCTGCCGCCGTGCTTCAGGTGGCGATCGAGCGTCAAGGAGTGGCTTTGGCGCGGAGTGTGATGGCGCAGGAGGATCTCAGGGCAGGAAGGCTGATCCGCCCGATCCTTCAAGGCAGCAAGGACTGGGCACTGGATCAGGCCTACTACATTGTTTACAGGCCAGAGTGCGGGGAGCTGCCTCAGGTGCAGGCGTTCCGTAACTGGCTACTTTCCGAGGCAGGCTACAACGATTCGTAGTTTTCTCACGGCTGCACTACTTCGTTCTGATCAAAGGTCAATCTGAGGAGGCCACGACTTACCGCATCAATGGCCCCGGCGACGTACCCTGGAAACTGTGGTGACCACTCACTCCCGACGCCAATCATACAGTCTCTCCAAGGCCCAAAGTCTGCAATTGGACTGGGGGCTTCACCTTGTTGGCTCGTGATCGCCAAGTCGGCGCTGGTGGAGGTAAATCGTTCTGCTGCCCAGTCCTTGAGGAACTCCGTTTTCGGCGTGCCGGCCTGAGGGCCAAACATCCGGATCAATTGAGCACGGCACAGTGATCGCAGATCGCTCTCGGGCAATGCCTTGCGCAATGTTGCCGGGACGCCAAGGAACCCGAACAGACCGGCGCTGCCTTGGGGAATCGAGGCGTCGTGTATTTCCACCAAAGGCCCGACACTACTGCGCCCTTTACCCGACAACCCCTGCTCGCGCCAGAAAGGGGTATCGAAGATTGCGAAATACTTGGCATGGGGAGCCATCCAGGTGGCGGTAGCTTCCCAGCTTCGCGAGAGCGTAGACGGCAAGGGCGGCGAGAAATCGATGGTGGCCTGCACTAACCGCGGCGGCATCGCCAGTAGAAGCTGGTCAACGTTCCATGTAGTGATTTGGCCTTCGGCATCGGCACTTTCGACCTCGATACCGTGCCCTATGCGCTGCACCTTGCGCACTGTCTGCGCTGTACAAACCCGCGTTTTGTCCAGATGGCTATAAAGCGCATCGATGAGTGCACCCATGCCCCCCACCAATCGCATTGAAGAAGGCGAGTTCACATAGCCGCGGGTTCGGGTCGGAGGTAAATCACGCGAGCGTTCCATAATCATGTCGCCTATCTCATACTGCTCGTACCGACGCAGCCCCAGTTCTTGAACAACTTGATCCAGCTGTCGCTGGTAGCCGGGCCAGAACCAAGAGGGGCCAAGGTCGAAACGGCCTGAAGTGCCTGGCTGTCCTGCGGTCAATTCGGAGGAAGGGGAGACGGATACGATTCGTCCGCCCGGTGCCTCTCGAGCTTCGAGGAGGACATAGTCCATCACACCTTTCCTTTGCAGTACGTAGGCGGCATAGAGGCCACTCAGTCCGGCCCCGATGATCGCGATCCGAGCTTTTCGCATACGCTAAGCCTCCTCGGGGAAAACCAGTAGACATCCGGTCTTGAGATAAACCGTGGCGCCGTGGCTACCAGCGACCATGTCGGGATAGGTACCTTCAGGCAAGCGCATCCAGCTACCGCATTCGAATGACTGATCAGCGGTTTCTATCTGGCCGAAAACTACCAACCATTCAGCATTGCTGACGCTCTTGGTGAAAATAGGTTCTCCCGGCTGCAAGTGTTGCAGGGTCACTTTCTCGGTGCCGCTAGCGAACAAATGACAGATTTGCCGACGCCCGTGTTCCTGCCAATTTGAAGGGTCTCGAGTATCGATACGTACCCGGTCTTTTTCGCCTGGCTGCATTTGCCGGAGTTTGACGAAGATTATCGCGCCCTCTTGGCTCGAGGGCTGATGAACTGATCCTGGCGGGTTTCGCAGATAAAACCCGGCCGGGTAGTGCTCATCGCCTTCCGAGAACGCCCCGGAAAGAACAAGTATTTCCTCGCCTCCGGGATGGGAGTGCTGCGGAAAACAGGATTCAGGGGCATAACGCACAATGCTGGTTGCTCGGGCTTTCTCACCCCCGATCCGATCCAGCATTACGCGCTCGACGCCACTTTGCGGTGAGGCCACCCATTGATAATCGTCAGACGCAACGATGGCACGTTGGGAAAAATCTGAATTCACAAGCATGTGCGTATTCCAGAGGTCTGCGAAAGGGGGTCGAGACTAGCCCCTCTTGATACTTAAGCGTCGGGAAGTTGAGCGTGGGCATCAAGAACTCGGGCCGAGTAAACCAGTGCCGCTCCAGCGTTCAGGGCGATGGCAACACCGAGTGCTTCGGTGATCTCCTCTTTGGTGGCTCCAAACTCAACGCCTTTTTTGGTGTGTACGGAGATACAGCCATCGCAGCGGGTAGTAACAGCGACCGCCAGTGCAATCAGTTCATGGATCTTCGGTTCAAGATGTCCAGTTTTGCCGCGGCGCCGTCAATAGTGCTCAAACCACTGACAATGTCCGGGCTTTGCTTGGCTATGTCACCAAAGTGATCCAGCAATTCTTTGCGATAGGCATTCCAGTCTTTCATCATGGGTATCTACCTTCAGTCAAAAGGCCGAGCGCTTCAATCGCGCTCGGCGGGGTTTGATTAAGCTGCTTGGTAGATGCGCACGTCAGGAGCAGCGTCGAGCAAAGGTTGCAGGCCGCCCACCACATCGGATGTGAACAGCTCGCTTTGCAGATAGGCGCTTGCGTTCTGGGCGTTGTCGAAACCGTGCAATACCTGAACGTCTTCAACACGTACCAGCAGTGCTTTCGATATGGCACTCGCGATGGTGTTCAGGAATGTAGCCTTGTATTTGTCATAGATGCCGGCTGCAGCGGCACGATTGGCCGAGGCAATCTTGAGCGTGATTTGCAGATAGATCATTTGAGTTTCTCCTGGCTAGTGTGCTGTTCGCGAAATAAATTTCTCCATGCTTGCACTACACTTCAGGTGCCATTCCTACCTTGGAGAGTTCCTGGTGAGCGCTCTGGACATTACGCTTAGCCCTGAAGAATTTGCCGAACTGAGCCGCCGCGTACGTTCCGCCACCATCAGTCAGCGCGATGGCCGTCGAGCCCGCGTCATCTTGCTGGCAGCGCAAGGATCAATGCGAGAAGAAATTGTACGATTGACAGGTTTCTCTCGCCCTACGGTCACCGACTGGTGCCAGCGTTTTCAGGCGCTCAGATTGGAAGGCCTGCTCGACAAGCCTGGCCGAGGACGCAAATCCCCTCTGCCTGCCGACACGATCCGCCGCGTGCTCGAACAGGTCACTCAACCTCGTATCGGCGAGCCCCGCTGGAGCTGCCGAAGCATGGCCCGTGCCGCCGGCATATCAGCGACCACCGTGCATAAACTGTGGGCGGCCAATGACTTAAAGCCTCATCTGACACGTACCTTCAAACTGTCGAACGACCCGCAGTTCGAGGAGAAATTCTGGGATGTCATCGGCCTGTACCTGGCCCCGCCAGACAAGGCGTTGGTGCTCTGCTGCGACGAGAAAAGTCAGGTGCAAGCCTTGGAACGCACACAGCCTGGGCTGCCTCTGGGGATCGGTCATATCCAAACAAAATCCCATGATTACACTCGCCACGGCACGGTCACGCTGTTCGCAGCGCTGGATTATCTCCAAGGCAAACTGATCAGTAGCATCGAGCGCCAGCACCGCCATCAGGAGTGGTTGGCTTTCCTCAAGAAAATCGACAAGGAAACCCCCAAGCACCTCCAGCTGCATCTGATCGTGGATAACTATGCGACACACAAGCACGCCAAGGTGAAGGCTTGGCTAGCGAAACATCCGCGCTTCCATGTGCATTTCACGCCGACCTCCAGCTCGTGGATGAACATGGTCGAGCGGTTTTTCAGGGACATTACCGTGTTCTTGCGCGACGGCAGCTTCGGCTCCGTACGTGAGTTGGAAAGCTCGATTACCACCTTCCTGGCATTACGGAACGCACGACCGACCCGGTACGTTTGGAACGCGAAAGGCGAGGAAATTTTGAGCAAGATCCGGCGGGCACGTGAAGCGATGGAGACGCAGATGGAAGGGCAAGTTATTTCGAAAACAGCACACTAGTGAAGTGAATCGCCCAACTTGGTTGGGATACAGCAGCAATGACCTGCTCGTCGTGTATCAGTTGCGGCCAGCCATTACGCCACCGTCTACGTCCCAGATCGCACCGGTTACCCAACAGGCCTTGTCGGACAGCAGAAAGGCAACGACTTCAGCGACATCTTGAGGTGTACCGATGCGACCGATCGGGTGGAAGCTGTTGAAGCCTTGCAGGGCACCATGCACTTCGGCTTTCGGAATGAAACCCTCGTAGATCGGAGTCTGTACGACAGCGGGCGAAACGGCGTTGACGCGGATATTTTTTGGCGCCAGTTCCATCGCCAGGTGTTGCGTCAGCGAGTGCAGGCCGGCCTTGGCCATGGAGTAGGCCGATGATGGTGTGGCCGCGATGGCTTGTTTGGCCCACATCGAGCCGATGTTGACGATAGAGCCTGGGCGGTCTTTGGCAACCATGTTTGCCGCTACCTTCTGGGTAATGAAGAAGAAGGCCTTGTTCAGCTTCATGTACTGGTCGTAATCAGTACCTTGGTGTTCCAGAAACGGCTTGGGGAAAAACACGCCTGCGGCGTTGATCAGGAGATCGATGTCTGCGTGTTGTTCATCGATGATCCTGATCAGCGTGGCCAGGCCGTCTTCGCTGGTCAGGTCGGCGCTCAGCGCGGCAACCGTACCCAGGACAGAGAGTTCTTTGCGAGCCTCTTCGGTTTTCTCAGGACGGCTGCCGACAATGACCGCACTGCCGCCTTCGGCGAGTACCATACGTGCGGCTTCCAAGCCCATCCCGCTAGTGCCACCTACGACCAGCAGCTTTTTACCTTTGAATTGATTGCTCATATCGGATCTCTTTGTACCTTATGATTAGCAGGTGATCATTGAAGGAATAGTGAGGCAGAGCGCTTTGCTTTTTGCCGGTGGGTACCCGGTCTGATGCGAGAGAACGCCTGTATCCTCTGATGTCAGGGATGGTGCAAAATCGAGTTGATCCGAATTGAAAGGTAAATTCTTTCATTCAGATCAAGCTCTTTTTGATAGCTCTCCACACGATGCTGTTTCTACCTTGGAACCGATTATTCGCTGCGTCAGGATGTAGCGACAAACCATATAAAATGTCACTCCGAGAAAGAAAAAATTTATCGATATGAAGATGCCTGTTCATCTAAATGCCCTACGCGCCTTCGAAGCCAGTGCGCGCCACCAGAGCTTTTCCGCCGCCGCTGCGGAGCTAAATGTCACTCCTGCCGCGGTGGGCCAACTCGTGCGCTCTCTGGAGGACTGGGTGGGCACTCCGCTGTTTCACCGATCCTCCAGTGGCCGGGTACGTCTGGTTGCGACAGAGATAGCCGAAAACGCGCTGCCTGATATCCGCGCCGGCTTCGACAGGCTTACGTTAGGCCTGGAAAGGCTCAAAGAGGTCGAGGGCGGCGGCGTACTCACTGTGACCGTCAGCCCCGCGTTTGCTGCCAAATGGTTATTGCCCCGCATCGAGAGTTTTCATGCCGCTTGGCCGGACATGGATGTGCGCCTGGACACAAACCTGCGGGCGGTAGATTTCGTCGCCCAGAGGATCGACATCGGCGTACGCTATGGGCCGGGAAACTGGCCGGGGCTGCAAGCCGAAAAATTGATGGGTGAAGAGGTGTACCCAGTCTGCTCGCCCAATCTGCTGAACGATTCTGCACGGCTGCAGACACTGAATGACCTTGCCGGGGAAACCCTAATCCATGACCTGTCTATGGATAACCATAGGGATTTCCCTACGTGGGCCGTGTGGGTTCAGAAAGCGGGCTTTACAAATATCGCTACTTCGCGGGGCATGAAGATCAACAACTCGGCGGCCGTCCTGCAAGCGGCGATCGATGGTCAGGGCGTGGCCTTGGCACGTAGTGTGATGGCGCATGACGATGTGGCCGCTGGGCGACTGGTCAGGTTGTTTCCTCAGATAAGGTTTGAATCTGCTTTGGCGTACTATGTCGTTTACCGCCCAAGCTGCGCGAATCTGCCCAGGCTCAAAGCATTTCGTGATTGGTTGTTCGAGATCGTTGCGCTGTAAGAGTTTCTCCCGTGGCCTTGACTGAGCCGAAAAACCACACAATGTGGTGAGTAGGTTCTCCAATGGTGGTCGTGCCTGCGTTCGGCCCAGCTGAAAATCCAACTTTTTCAACAGCGTCGGCCAAAAGCGGCCCTCTGATGTCTACAAAAGTGGAGACGACTCAGACATTGTTAAGATCATTTCTATTCTTTCTCCTAGAAGATACCAGGCCTCGGTTTTCTCCTTCGCGTAGTCGTGATGCAGATAGTGTCGGCGTACCTTGGATCCGCCCAACAAATGATTCTGGCAGCGGTCGATGATCTCTAGCGTTACACCTAGCTCTTGCATCATGGTGGTGCCGGTGCGGCGCAAGTCATGAGGTGTCCATTCACCTTTAGCCCCCTTACTCAGTACCAATGAGTCGTCGTGGTGGCGGCCTGCTAGCGGTTTGCTGCGGTTTTTGAATTGGCACTGACGGTCGCCGATTAGCTTGCTGACCGTTTTAGTGTCGACGTGGCTTTCCTCGCTCTTACTGGGAAAACAGAAAGCTGTATGTCCTGTTTCTGTTTTCAGGCGTTTGAACTGTACCAGGGCAAAGGCTGATAAAAACACATGGTGGTCCTGGCGTTTGCCTTTATGTCCTTTGGTGGCTTCAGCCGGGATAAACCAAGTGCTGTTTTCCAAATCGACATGTCTCCATTCAGCTTTGAGCAATTCACCGATGCGACAAAGGGTGCTCAGACAGATCCATACTGCGCTTTGCACGCGAGGGTTGACTGGTCGAACGCCGGAGTATTTCTGGCCGGCGGGTAGCGCATCGTAATCACACTCCAGTCGGGCAAAAATGTTCCGCAACTCACGGATTTCGTCAGGGGAAAGCAGACGGTCACGCTGCTCCTGATAGTTGTGATCGAGCAACGTCTTGACGTCCACCAGGTCACCCGGATTGCCGTCTGCCATTAGGGTCCGCCAGGGCTTGCGCTTTTCTGCCCAACGCAGCATCTGGCCGATATCCTTACTGCGGATAACCACGGCGCGATTGAGGCCGCGGCTTTTAACTGAGCGCAGTACCATCAGCAAGTCTTTCTCGGTCAAGTTGCGCAAAGGCTTCTTGCCAATAAACGGGAGCACGTCCTTGGTGAAGCTGCGGCGCAGCTCGGCGTTACCATCCTGACGAGACACGCCATCGCGTAGCCATTCTTCGAACAAATCAGTAACCGTCTTGTTTTCCGCCGCTTGGCGTTCTGCTTCTGCAATAGTGGCGGCGATCGCTGACTGGGCTTCAATTTTGGCTGCTTTGCGAGCGGCTGTTGGATCGATCCCTTTTGTAACGGTGGTCTTTAGTTCGTCGCGCTCAGCGCGAATCTGCGCCAATGGTTTCTTTGGCCAGCTACCTAGGCGATGGTCGCGCTTGACTCCGTTCAACTTAAACTCGTAACGGAACAGTATGGTCACGCCACGAACACCGGCTCGTACTTTGGCAACCAGACCGCCATCCTCACGGAGGGTCTTGCCGTCATCGGCAGCGGTAAGTGCCTCCAACTGTTTGGCAGTAAGCTTCGCCATTCTCTACCCCTAGCCTATAAAGGCCGTGCTGGAATTTTGCCCCACTTTTGCCCCACCGAATCGTTTGGCTGTCGGTAGCCGTTGATGGATGTCTTGAGACATTAAACTAGCCTGTAAGTCCCGTAATTACTAGGGTGTAGGCTGTCCATTGGCGTCCAAGGTGATCTAAGGGAATCCGTGAAATAAGCGCATGGGGTGCTAGGGGTCGAGTGTTCGAATCACTCCGTCCCGACCATTATTCCTGATTAAAATCAGACACTTAAGCCGATCAGTCAGATCGGCTTTTTTGTGTCTGCGCAAAACCCTCGTAAAACTGGCGCAAAACTATCCGGTAATTTCGCTGATATTCAGGTCCGGGATTGCCTCCGACCAGACGATTTCGGCATGGTCTTTTTGATAGTTTTGGTCATGCTCTCGCTGGCGTGCCTGGCGATCTTCTGCCCGCGCCGGATTGTCCGGTCAAAGGCCTTTGGCTGCTGCGTGGTTGAAGATGTCGATCAGCAGCGCGCGGCATTGGTTTGCCGTGCGCGGGGCGAGGGCGTCCAGCATCTCCGCAATCATGCGGATTGTGATCTGGTCGACCGCTTTCCCTTCGAACTGATTCCGGAAATGACGTAAGTGCACGGCGTACAGGCGTTTTGTTTCCATGCCCATGGCCTTGGCTGCTTCGATAACGGTGTGTCCGGCGTCGGTCAGTTCCTTGAGGCGCGGGGCGATTCATAAGTCACGTCCTGGACTCTCTAATCACGTGGCTACATAGACTCAGTGATCTTTACTGTCTAGCTCTTTCGATATGTAGTCAGCGAAGGCACAATGCCCATCCTTTTTTGGCTGGCCTTGCAGGAGGCCTTGAAATGATCAAGACGCCGTACTACCTCATCGACAAACAGAAGCTGCTGGTCAACATGCAGAAGATCGCCTATGTGCGCGAGCAGTCGGGGGCCAAGGCCCTTCTGGCGCTCAAGTGCTTCGCGACCTGGTCGGTGTTCGACCTGATGCAGCAATACATGGACGGCACCACCTCGTCGTCCCTGTACGAGCTCAAGCTCGGTCGTCAGAAGTTCGAAGGCGAGACCCACGCCTACAGCGTGGCCTGGGCCGATGACGAGATCGAAGAGATGCTCGACAACAGCGACAAGATCATCTTTAACTCCATCAGCCAGCTGCAACGCTTTGCCGAGCGCTCGCAAGGCAAGGTCCGCGGCCTGCGGGTCAACCCGCAAGTAAGCAGCTCCGATTACCTGCTGGCCGACCCGGCGCGCCCGTTCAGCCGCCTGGGCGAGTGGGACCCGGTGAAGATCGAAGGTGTGATCGATCAGATCTCTGGCTTCATGTTCCACAACAACTGTGAGAACGGCGATTTCGGCCTGTTCGACCAAATGCTGTGCACCATCGAAGAACGCTTCGGCGAGCTGCTGCACAAGGTCAACTGGGTGAGCCTGGGCGGCGGCATCCACTTCACCGGCGAAGGCTACGCGCTGGACGCGTTCTGCGCGCGGCTCAAGGCGTTCTCGCAGAAGTATGGCGTGCAGGTTTACCTGGAGCCGGGCGAAGCGGCGATCACCAACAGTGCCTCGCTGGAAGTGACCGTGCTCGACACTCTGTACAATGGCAAGCACCTGGCGGTGGTGGACAGCTCCATCGAAGCCCACTTGCTGGACCTGCTGATCTACCGCCTCAACGCCAAATTGGCGCCGAGCGACGGCGAGCATACCTACATGGTGTGCGGTAAGTCTTGCCTGGCCGGAGACATCTTCGGCGAGTATCAGTTTGATAAACCGCTGGCCATCGGCGACCGCCTGTCGTTCGTCGATACCGCGGGCTACACCATGGTCAAGAAGAACTGGTTCAACGGACTGAAAATGCCATCCATCGCAGTGAAACAACTCGACGGTACTGTCGAGGTGGTTCGTCAATTCGATTTTGAAGACTATCTGTCCAGCCTTTCCTGAAAAGGACAGATAAAGGAGAAGTAAAGCAATTGAAAAAGAACGTTCTTATCATTGGTGCAGGAGGTGTCGCCAAGGTGGTGGCCCACAAGTGCGCGCAGCACAACGACGAACTTGGTCGTATTGCTATCGCGTCGCGCAACATCTCCAAATGCCAGGCCATCATCGACAGCGTCAAGGCCAAGGGCAGCCTCAAGCAGCCCGCCGACATCCAGGCCTTCTCGCTGAACGCCCTGGACATCGAGGCCACCAAGGCGCTTATCCGTGAAACCGGATCGCAGATCGTCATCAACGTCGGTTCCGCGTTCCTCAACATGTCGGTGCTGCGCGCCTGCATTGATACCGGCGTGGCTTACCTGGACACCGCCATCCACGAAGAGCCGGGCAAGGTCTGCGAGACGCCGCCGTGGTACGGCAACTACGAGTGGAACCACCTGCAGGAATGCCAGGAGAAGAACATCACCGCCATTCTCGGTGTGGGCTTCGACCCGGGTGTGGTCAACGCCTATGCGGCGCTAGCGCAACAACAGTATTTCGACCGCATTGATTCGATCGACATTCTCGACGTCAATGCCGGTTCCCATGGCAAGTATTTCGCCACCAATTTCGATCCGGAAATCAATTTCCGCGAGTTCACCGGACAGGTCTGGAGCTGGCAGAACAGTCAGTGGACCAGCAACACCATGTTCGAGGTCAAACGTACCGATCACCTGCCGGTCGTAGGCTCGCAGAACCTGTACCTGACCGGCCACGATGAAGTGCACTCGCTGTCGAAAAACCTCGACGTGCCCAACGTACGTTTCTGGATGAGCTTCGGCGAGCACTACATCAATGTGTTCACGGTGCTGCGCAACCTGGGTCTGCTCTCCGAGCAACCGGTCAAGACCGCCGAAGGCCTGGAAGTGGTGCCGCTCAAAGTGGTCAAGGCCGTGCTGCCTGACCCGAGCTCGCTGGCGCCCGGCTACACCGGCAAGACCTGCATCGGCGACCTGATCAAGGGTATCAAGGATGGACAACCGCGCGAGGTGTTCATCTACAACGTGGCTGATCACGAAGACGCCTTTGCCGAAACCGACAGCCAGGGCATCTCCTATACCGCTGGCGTGCCACCTGTGGCCGCAGCGCTGCTGGTTGCCCGTGGCGAGTGGGACGTGCAGCGCATGGCCAACGTCGAGGAACTGCCGGCTGAGCCGTTCCTCAAGGCATTGGACGTGATGGGCCTTCCAACCCGCATCAAGGACGAAATGGGAGACCGCCCCTGGAACGGCAGCTCCGCAGGCTTGTAACAAACAGCTGAGCTTCATTGCCTGTTGCAAAAACGCCGCTCAATGAGCGGCGTTTTTGTTTGTACGTGGGCCGGAACAAAAGCATAGGGGTGATTCTCTGCGAGCGATCCAAGTACTTCAGATGTGCTAAAAATCAGGTGGAAAAAACTTCCGGGCGTTGTTGCGCTGGCGCAGTGTGTCTGAGCGGTTGTTGCCAAGCTAGCTGCACCTGAATTTCGGCTACAGCATCCAAGACTCTCTGTACCCTGCGTTCATCTTCCGGATGCAGGACGGCGTGCGACCCGACGACGTGTAGACCCAGATACTGCAGCCTTGGCGACGTAACTCTCGGGTCAGAGAGCGTGTTCCGATACGCAAGGCTCACCCAGCCAACGGTGGACACAGGCCGGCAGCCGATTTTTCTCAACTGCACAGTGGTGGAGTTGGCAGGTCAGCGTGTCATCGAAATAGAACGAAATCCGTATGCGCGGACGCCTGAACACGGGCATCGGGATGGCCTTCAGGATGACTTGCCATACACGCCGGCAGGGATAATGACCGCTACCGGGTTCTGGCAGCGGACGGTCCATCCCAGGTGGATCCCTGCGATCTCACCACTTCAGATCATAAAGCCCACGGCCTGCCCAAGATTGCTTTCCTGCGCGCCAGCAATGAGGTGCAGCGGAACCTGTTGTTGCGGTTCCAGGGACGGTATTTCAAAACTACCCACTATCTGAAGCTGTCGCTCACTCAGCCCGGTTGCCTCGACTTCTTTTGCCTTGGCCATTCTCGCGTGGTTCGCTGCGATTTCATTGAGAGTTGACACGTTACATCTCCGGTGACTGACCAAGCGTACTGCTGGAGTCCTTAAGCGTTAGTTTGAAGTGCTGCCGTGTCAGAATTATGTCGTTCTGTGGCCGCTAGTCCGGCGTGTGCAAGCCGTAAGCCAGTCATAGCGGTGCATTGCGCCTCACGGATCAGTTTGCGACGAAAGGTTAATTCTTGTACTTGATGACAATCCCCTTGAGCTTGCGGCCGTTGATAGTCTGCACGTCCCGAGCCCACAGCGGCCCGTTGAGGTAGGCGCCCACCGGCCCGATATGGTCATAGACCACCACCACGGCATCGCCGCCGAGCTTGGCCGCTTCATCCCGCAGTTTCGCTTCCACCTCCGTGATGGGCGGGGCGGGGTCGACGCTGGCGTCAATCAGCACTTCGCCCAATCGAACATGCGGTCGCAGGGGTTCGGAGCGCAGCACGGTTACTTCACTGGGCAGGGTTGGCGCCGGATGTTCGACGCCGACGTAAGCAGTGGTCTGGGCATCGATACTCGTGCAGCCATTGAGTGCGAGCAGGGTGGCGGTCAGCCCGCCCGCCAATAGCGATAGTTTGACACGGGCAGACCAGGACACTGGCATGTTGGGATTCCTCCGGACAATCCGCTGGTATACGGCGGCTGGCATGTTGACGGTAGCAGACAGCCCGGGAGTTGCCAGAAAGCCCAACCCTTTAAGGTTGGGCTGTTTCAAGCGCTTAACGTCGTCGAACAGGCAGGCTTTCACTGATCCTTTTCGCAGTTGACCATCCACGACACGCCGAAACGGTCGACCAGCATGCCGAAGCGTGCCGCCCAGAACGTGGTGTCCAGCGGCATCTCGACGTTGCCACCGTCCGACAGCGCTTTAAACACCCGCTCGGCTTCAGCGATGCTGTCGACATTCAGCGAAATCGAGCAGCCGCTCATGCCCGGGGTCGGGCGGTCGGGCGTGGTGTCCGAAGCCATCAGCATCTGATCGCCAACTTTCAGGCAGGTGTGGATGATCAGGTCGTGATGTTCCTTTGGCACATGCTCGGCGGCGGGTGTTTCACCGAACGTCATCATCGCTTCCAGCTTGCCATGCAGGCATTGTTGGTAAAACGTGAAGGCGGCGCGGCAGTCGCCGTTGAAGATGAGATACGGATTGATTTTCATGGTTTGCTCCCGGTCATTGAAAGGGCACACCGGATTGGACGCCGCGTTCGAGGGCGAATTCCGATGACATTGACTGGGCAAGCAAAGCGCTAAATCGCGATGTGAGCCTGGATTTTTTTAGATGTTTTTTCGATAGACCGGGCGAGGCTCATTGCTTCGTTTGCGCGCCTTGGTGCCAGCAGGCGTTCGATGGCACCGCTCACCAGATTTTCCAGCAATTCATCATGCTCTTGTTCGTCCAAAGCATGGGGTGTCAGCCAGCTGGGCGCGTTGTTGAGCAGGGCGGCTATCGCATGGCCGGCCGCCAGTTGCCCCGACTCACTGAAGCGCGAGCTTGCGCCGAGCATTACCAGCAACTGGCCTTCATACTGCTCGCGCAATTGCCGGACCCGCGCCTGCTGCTCTTCATTCAGGCAACCGCTGTCGCGCTCCACCAGGCGAAAATGCCACGGCATGTCGCGGTGCAGGTTCAAGTGAGCGCGAATCAGGTTGTTGAGCCGATCGCGCTTGGCCGAAGCCTTTTTTTCGATACGCCCCAGAGCCGCCAGCAGCTCTTCGTAGAACTCTTCGATCAGGTCGAGCAGCAAGTGCTGTTTGCTGGGGTAGTGGTGATACAGCGAGCCCGGGGAAAGCCCCAGGCACGTGGCGAGTTCTCGCATGCCGACCTGACCGAAACCCTTGCTGGCAAACAACTCCAGCACCTTGTCCCGGTACTCGGCGAAACGTGAACAGCGCTCAGGCATAGGCATGGAAGCCGCGCCCCGATTTGCGACCCAGGTAACCGGCGGCAACCATTTCCTTGAGCAGTGGTGCCGGGCGATATTTGCTGTCGTTGAAGCCGTCGTAGAAGGCTTGCATGATCGCCAGCAGGGTGTCGAGGCCGATCAGGTCCGCCAACGCCAGCGGGCCGATAGGCTGGTTGCAGCCCAGGCGCATGCCGGCGTCGATGTCTTCGGCGCTGGCCAGGCCTTCCTGAAACACCAGGATCGCTTCATTGATCATCGGCACCAGAATCCGGTTGACCACGAACCCTGGACGGTTGCCGGCGGTGATCGCGGTTTTGCCCAGCGTGGTCGCCATGTCCAGCGCCAATGCGTGGGTGGCATCGCTGGTTTGCAGGCCGCGAATGACTTCGATCAACCCCATCACCGGCACCGGGTTGAAGAAGTGCAGGCCGATGAAACGCTCGGGCTGGCTGACGCTGGCGGCGAGTTGGGTGATCGACAGCGACGACGTGTTGGACGCGATCACGCAGTCGGCGCTGACCTGCGCGGCGATCTGCTGCAGCACCCGCAGCTTCAGCTCGAGGTTTTCAGTTGCCGCCTCGATCACCAGTTGCGCGTTGTGCAAGCTGCTGTAATCGGTGCTGGTGCGAATCTTGTCGAGGGCGGCATTTTTCTGATCGGGTGTCAGGGTCTCCTTGGCGATCTGCCGATCAAGGTTTTTGCCGACGGTGGCGACGGCTTTTTGCAACGCGCTCTCGGAGATGTCGAGCAAGGTCACGTTGAAGCCGGCCAGGGCGCAGACCTGCGCAATTCCGTTACCCATGGTCCCGGCGCCGATCACGCCAATGTTTTGCAGATTCATCTTGCCGTCCTTTCGCTCAAACCCTGCGATACCTTGGCCGAGTTGGCGGCCGAAGGCGTACTATTGCCGCGAGTCTAGAGCCGGCGGGGCGGTTGTCCTATGCCGAAACTGTTCAACGGCACTGGCGTTTTTTGCCATTTCAAATGACCGGGAGAGTAGCGTTCACATGCGGGAAAAGGACTCGGTGGCCGCCTACTTCGTGCAGGCAATGATCCACGGGATGGGCGACGATCCGCAGCGTGTGCGGGCCGTGCTGGACCAGGCCGGCATCGATCCGGCGTTGGTGCAACAGCCCACGGCGCGGGTGCCGGCCAACGCCTTCGCGGCGTTGTGGCTGATCCAGATCCGTGAACTGAAGGACGAATTTTTCGGGCTCGACTCCCATGGCATGCCGCCGGGCGCATTCGCGCTGATTTGTCGTGCGTTGATCCAGGAACCCGATCTGCACAAGGCCATGCGCCAGTGCCTGGCTAACTTCGCCCTGTTCCTGCGCGACTTTCGCGGCACGCTGACCGTGCGCGGCAAACGGGCGGTCATCAGCCTGGACAGTCAGGCGGCGAACGATGACGCCAGCCGTTTCGGCGAAGAAACGTTTCTGGTGTTGATGATCAGTCTGTTGTGCTGGCTCGGTGGCCGGCGTATTCCCATCGACCGCGCAGACTTTCGCCACCAGCGGCTGTCCCTCAGCGACGACCGCTTGCTCTGGGGGCCGAACCTGACCTTGGGCGCCGAGCGCACCGAAATCGAATTCGCCAGTCACTACCTGCGCCTGCCGGTGGTCCAGGACCTGGCCTCGCTCAAAGTTTTCCTGCGTACCGCGCCGCAATGGCTGGTGATCCGCTTCCGCAACCAGCATGGTCTGGCGTCGCAGGTGCATCAGCGCCTGCGCAACAGCCATTACAGCCACTGGCCAACCTTGCAGGCCTTTGCCCTCGAACAGCACCTGAGCCCCAGCACCTTCCGCCGCAAACTGGAGCGCGAAGGTTGTTCCTATCAGGAGATCAAGGACGAAGTGCGCCGCGCGGTGGCCTTCGAGCAATTGCGAGAAAGTCGCGCGAGCATCAGCGACATCGCCGAGCAGTTAGGCTTTCAGGAGCCGAGCGCGTTTCATCGCGCCTTCAAAAAGTGGACGGGGGAGAGTCCCGGGCGGTATCGGGCGCGGTTTCAGGGGGAGCGAGTTGAGCCTTTGGCGGAGTCTGAGGCGTGAGCCTGGTTTTTGAGCGCTTCACCACGCTGCTCGATCAGGCAAGACGAGCCTTGCTGCTGGTCTGGGGTACATCCCGCGGATTGTTCCTCGGCCTGGTGTTGGCAACCCTGATCGCCGGGGTGCTGCCGGCGCTGGCGGCGTGGCTGGGTCAGCGGATTGTCGACGCGGTGGTCTTCGCCATGCAATTGCATGCGCAGCAGGGCAGTGCGCCATTGTGGCCGGTGGTGCGTTACGTGTTGTTTGAGGCGGGCGTGTTGGCGTTGCTGTCCGCCACCCAGCGTGCGCTGTCGGTCCAGCAGTCACTGTTGCGTGTGCAATTGGGGCAGAAGGTCAACACGATGATTCTGGAAAAGGCCCAGACGCTATCGCTGGTGCAGTTCGAGAATTCCGAGTTCTACGACAAGCTGGTGCGGGTACGGCGTGAAGCCTCGACCCGGCCATTGGCGCTGGTGATGAAGTCGCTGGGGTTGATCCAGAACCTGATCATGCTGATCAGCTTCGGTGTATTGCTGGTGCATTTTTCGCCGTGGGCGCTGGTGTTGCTGGTGGTCGGCGCGCTGCCGGTATTTTTTGCCGAGGCGCACTTTTCCGGGGATGCCTTTCGCCTGTTCACCCGACGTGCACCGGAGAGCCGGCAGCAGACTTACATCGAGACGCTGCTCTCCCATGAGGGCTACATCAAAGAGGTCAAGCTGTTCGGGTTCGCGCCGCTGTTGTTGCAGCGCTATCGCGACACGTTTGCCCGACTGTATGCCGAGGACCGGCGGCTGACCTTGCGCCGCGATGGCTGGGGTTTTGGCCTGGGACTGTTGGGCACCTCGGCGTTTTATCTCGCGTATGCGTGGGTGGTGGTCGATACCGTCCACGGCAACATCACCCTTGGCCAGATGACCATGTACCTGGTGCTGTTCAAGCAAGGGCAGTCGGCGGTGAGCAGCAGCCTCAGCGCCATCAGCGGCCTGTATGAGGACGGTCTTTATTTGTCCAACCTCTATGAATACCTGGCCGAGCCTGTGGTGGCCGACACCGGCCATCTCACCGTCGGTGCGGTTCCCGGCGATGGCCTGCGTTTCGAGAACGTCGGTTTCCGTTATCCGGGCGCCAGCCGCGCCGCGCTGGAAGGTATCGATCTGCACCTTGTGCCGGGGCACAGTGTGGCGCTGGTGGGGGAGAACGGTTCGGGCAAGACCACGCTGATCAAGCTGCTGACGCGGTTATACCGCCCCGATCAGGGGCGCATTTTGCTCGACGGCAGCGATCTGCAGGCGTGGGACGAAGACGCATTGCGGCGGCGAATCGGCGTGATTTTCCAGGATTACATTCGCTACCAGTTTTCCGTCGGCGAAAACATCGGTGTCGGCGACACGCTGGCGTTCAACGATGAGCAGCGCTGGCAGCAAGCCGCCGCTGAAGGCATGGCCGCACCTTTCATCGAGCGTCTGGATCGCGGTTATGCCACGCAATTGGGACGCTGGTTTGCCGGAGGACAGGAACTGTCCGGCGGGCAGTGGCAGAAGATCGCACTGTCCCGTGCCTACATGCGTCGCAACGCCGATATCCTGATTCTCGACGAACCGACCTCGGCGCTTGATCCTGCGGCGGAAGCGGCGGTGTTCGAGCATTTCAGTCAACACACACGGGACCGGATGACGCTGCTGATCTCCCACCGTTTTTCCAGCGTGCGCAACGCCGATCACATCATTGTGCTGGATCAGGGTGCGATCCTTGAGCGCGGTGATCATGACACGCTGGTCGCGGCCGGTGGACGTTATGCGCAGTTGTTCGACTTGCAGGCGCGGGGTTATCGCTAAGCGTCAGGATTCCCGGGAGCCCTGTGAGATCGTCGGCCCGGCGATCTGCGGTTTTGCCCGCATCAGGCCGTCCAGTGCCTGGCGATATTGAGTGCCGCCCAGGCTCATGCTGTTGTTGTGCGTCCCGCCGGGGATCAGCAACAGACGTTTGGGCTGGTTGGCGGCATTGAACAACTGCTGGCTGAACCGCGAAGGCATGAACGGATCGGCCAGGCCATGGACCACCAGCAACGGCATGTCGATGTCGACGATCTTATCGATGGAATCGAATTTCTGGGACAACAACCAGCGTACCGGCAGCCAGTTCACCGGCAGGTTGTTGCCGGCCACTTCCGCCACGGCATCGCCCAGCGAGGTGAAGGTGGACTCGATCACCAGGCCGCGTACGGGCACCGGGACGTGCTCTTTTTTCGCTTGCGCGGCCAGGTCTGCTGCCAGATCGATAGCCACCGCGCCACCCAGTGAGTGTCCATAGATCAAGCGTTTGTCGGCATCCGGTTGCATCACCGTGAAACGCTCCCAAGCGGCCCGGGCGTCTTCGTAGACGCTGGCTTCCGACGGCAGATCGCCCTTGCTCTGGCCGAAGCCGCGATAGTCAATCGCCAACACTGAATAGCCCATGGCGCGTAACTGCTCGATGCGGAAGGCCTGGCCGGTGAGGTTCCAGCGCACACCGTGCAGATAGAGAATCGACGGCGCATCTTTACGCGCCGCCGGCCACCACCAGGCATGCAGGTTCTGTCCGGCCTTGAAACCGGCAGGCTTGATGTCGAACGCCTGAACATCCTGCGGTAAACCGCGATACCAGCCCGCCGTGCCCGGTTCGATGCGGAACAGCAGCTCGCGCTCTTTGTACTTGAGCGCGCCGCAACTCACAGGCAGGCCGACGACCAGCGCGGCCATGCACAGCAGCGACAGCCAGCGTCGACGCAGGCGAGTGAGAAGGGCAGAGGGCATCGGGTGATCCATGGGCACAGACATGAAGTTCGCGTTTTAGCAGATGTGTGCTTGGCCAGGGAAAAATTTCGACCTGTGGGATCAGTCCACTCGTAACACAATTTTGCCGATGTGATCGCCGGCCTCCATTCGCGCATGGGCCAGCGATGCATCGGTCAGCGGGTAAGTCTCGTCGATCATCGGCAGGCAGCGACCGGCCGCCAACACCGGCCACACGTACTCGCGCAGCTGTTGTGCGATCGCGGCTTTTTCTTCGCGGGTGCGCGAGCGCAGCAGCGAGCCGGTAACGATGGCGCGTTTGGCCATGATCGCCAGTAAATCGACCTCCTTGGCCACCGCGCCACCGAGGAACCCCAGCATCACCAGCCGGCCTTCCATTCCCAATGCCGCGATATTCTGATTCAGGTACGAACCGCCCATGATGTCGAGCACGACATCGACGCCGCGCCCCGCGGTTTTTTCCGCAATGACTTGGGCGAAGTCCTGCTCGCGGTAGCTGATCGCTTCGGCCCCCAGTTGGCCAATCACTGCACATTTGTCTGCGCTGCCCGCGGTTGCGAAGGCCTCGATTCCAAACTCGCGGCAGAGCATCAGTGCGGTGGTGCCGATGCCGCTGGTGCCACCGTGGATCAACGCACGCAGACCTTTGCGGGCGCCGCCCATTTCGAAAAGGTTGGCCCATACGGTGAAGAACGTTTCCGGGATCGCCGCAGCCTGTAGCCAGTCCATGCCTGCGGGAATCGGCAATGTCTGGCTGGCCGGAACCACGCAATACTGCGCGTACCCGCCGCCGTTAGTCAGCGCACAGACTTTGTCGCCGACGACGAACTCGCTGACACCGGCGCCGACGGCCACCACTTCACCGGCCACTTCCAGCCCCGGGATCGGGTTCATGCCGGGTTTCATCGGGTACTTGCCGGCGCGTTGCAGCACATCCGGGCGATTGACCCCGGCGGCGTGCACGTGGATCAGCACTTCACCGGCACCCGCCGTGGGCACGGGGACCTGACGCGGTTGCAGGACTTCGGGGGCACCGGGTTGGGTGATTTCGATCCGGGTCATGGTTTTAGGCAAACTCATTTCATATACCTCTTTGCAAAGTGTTCGATAAATGGGACCGCGCCTTGGCGCGCAGAATCAAAAGATCGCAGCCTCGTTTCACTCGACAGCTCCTACATGGAATGCGTATCCCCGTAGGAGCTGCCGAAGGCTGCGATCTTTTGATCTTCAAGGGCGGCTCATCGCAATGAGTGGATTACGACGGACCGGCAAACGCACCGCCAATTCCAGCAACAGCGCCAGAACAATCGCCCCCGCCGCAATCACAAACATCAATCCATGATGCCCGCCGCTGGCGTTGAACAGCGCCGAGTAGGCGAACCCGGCGATGGCCTGGAAAGTGGCGAACGATACGGTGGCGCGGCCCCAGGCGATTTGTTGTTGATGATGCTCGGGGATCAGTTCATGAACCCGGGCCAGCCCCAGCGGCACGATGCCTGGCGGGAACGAGCCGAGGATCACCGCCAGCAATGCCAGCGCCACGAAAGCGCTGCAAATCGACAGCAGACCGAGGGTAATTGCTTGCACCACCAGCACCAGGCGAATGCTCACCTGTGCGCCCAGTCGATCGGCCAGAAAGCCGTAGCTGACCGGCCCGAGAATGGCGCCGAGCCCGTACATGACCCAGATCAGGCCGCCGACATGTTGCCCGGCACCGAGCCCACGGGCCACGTAATCCACCAGGAACACCATGGCCGGCACCAGACCGGCCGCCATGAGCGCGTATTGGGCAAACAGCAGGTAGACCTTCGGGTTGATCGACGTCGGCGTGGCATCGGTGAGCGTCGTCGTATGGCGCGCTGCTGGGGGCCAGCCGAACCAGCTGACCGCCGTCAGGATCAGTGCCAGCACGCCAAGGCCAAGCCAGGTTTGCTGCAAGCCCAGGCTCAACAGTGGCGGCACGATCGTCCCCGACCCGGCGATACCCATCCCGATCCCAAGAAAAATTGCACCACTGGCCAGTCCTTTGCGCGACGCCGGGACGTGTGGCAGTACCGTTGCCGCCACCAGCACCATAATCGCGCCACCGGCAATGCCGGACAGCAGGCGCCAGCCGAAAAACCAACTCACCGACAGCGGAAAGGCACAAGCGAAAAACGCCAGGGTCGCTGCCAGCATCATCAGGCGCAATGCGGTTTTGTTTGACGTGCGCCGCGCCAATGGATGACCGATCAGCGCGCCGATCAAGTAACCCACCAGGTTGGCGGCGCCGAGGTACACCACGTCGCTGGCGGAAAACCAGTGGGCCTGGATCAGCGAGGGAATCAACGGCGTGTAGGCAAAACGCGCCAGGCCAATACTGACCAGGCTGGCGCACAGGCCGGCAAAGATTGGCAGCCAGATCCCTTTGCGTGGAGTGGTCGAGGGGCTGAGCATGAGCGCTCTCCTGTAGGAATTTCTCTGGCCCTCAGATTATCCAGATCTCGCGTTGCAATAACGCAGCGATTTCGCGCTATCTTGATGCGTAAATGCATCACTAGGAGAACCCAATGAATTGGGATGACGCACGGGTGTTTCTCGCGGTGTGTCGCGAGTCAACGCTCAGGGGCGCGGCACGGGTGCTGGGGGTGGATCAGGCGACAGTCGGCCGGCGCATCACTGCGCTGGAAAAGTCGTTGAACGCGACGCTGTTTTTGCGTACTTCCGAGGGGTACGCACTGACGGCAGTCGGTGAAGCAGCATTGAAATCCGTGGAGAAAATGGAGCATTCGGCGCTGGAGCTGGAGCGGCGTATTCAGGGGCTGGATGATCGGTTGACGGGCACCGTGCGGGTCACCACCACCGATTCCCTGGCCATCGACTTCCTGATCCCGGCCATCGCCCGTCTGCATCAGCAACACCCGGACGTGCGGGTGCAACTGGACGCCTCGACGCAAATCCTCAGCCTGGCCAAGCGCGAGGCCGACATCGCGGTGCGCAATACCCGGCCGGAAAACCCGGACCTGATCGCCCGGCGGATCGCTCGTTGGCCGTTGGGTCTGTTTGCTTCGCAAGCCTACGTCGATGCGCATGGCATCCCGGAACCCGGATCGGGGTTCGAGGGGCATGATCTGGTGGTGTATCAGCCGTACTTGCAAAGTGGCAAGGACATGACGCTGGTCGGCGAGTCGCTGGGGCGCGGGCGGATTGTTTCGAGCCTGAGTTCCAGTTTGCTGGTGCGACGGTCGATTGCTGCGGGGATCGGGATCGGGGAGATTCCGCTGTACGTGGGTGAGAGGGACGGGCTGGTCAGGCTGTGGCCGGAACGTACGCGACCGATGCCGTATGACGTGTGGCTGGTGACCCATGCGGACCTGCGGCATACCGCGAGGGTGCGGGCGGTGATAGACGAGATTGTGGCGGGGTTTTCCGGTACCGGTGAATAAAGATCGCAGCCTCGCTTCACTCGACAGCTCCTACAGGAATGAGTGAGAACCTGTAGGAGCTGTCGAGTGAAGCGAGGCTGCGATCTTTTCAGTTACGGCATTTCCGGCAGCTCTTGCGGGCGCAGGTCAAACACCAACACTTCAGCGTCCACACCGTTGCTCAACGTCAGCAACTGTTCCTTGCGAACCCGCACACCATCGCCTTCCTGCAACGGCTGGCCGTTGAGTTCGACACTGCCCCTCGCCACATGCACGTAGGCGTAGCGGTTGGCGGCCAGTTCCAGGGTGGCGCTTTCCTTGCCGTCGATCAGGGCGGCATACACCCGCGCATCCTGACGAACCTTCAGCGAACCCTTGGCGCCGTCGGGCGAGATGATCAGTTGCAGGCGACCGCGTTTCTTCTGCGTGCTGAAGTGCTCTTGCTGATAGCGCGGTTTGGCGCCACTGACTTCCGGCACGATCCAGATTTGCAGGAAGTGCACGGGCCGTTTGTCCGAGTGATTGTATTCACTGTGCGCCACGCCGCTGCCGGCACTCATCAACTGCACGTCGCCGGGGCGGATCACCGAACCGGTGCCCAGGGTGTCCTTGTGTTCCAGCGCACCTTCGAGCACATAGGAAAAAATCTCCATGTCGCGGTGCGGGTGCTGGCCGAAACCTTTGCCGGCGGCGACGCGGTCATCGTTGATCACCAGCAGGTCGGAAAAACCCTGCTCTTTCGGGTTGCGGTAGTTGGCGAAGGAAAAGGTGTGGAACGACTTCAACCAGCCATGGTTGGCCATGCCACGATCAGAAGCTTTGCGAAGGGTCAGCATGATGGATTCTCCTGCGGGGACGTTGATTCGTCCGAGTGGGGAGAAGGTTAATGGTTACTGGTTGGTGCAAAAAGAAGATGAAAATTGAAATACTGTCTCGCTTAGGTTGACAGTTGTTTGTGAAATGAATCACCGATGTTTAAGGCATACTTCGCCATAATTCATGACCCGAACCAGTGATGTCCAACCCATGAAAACCGTGGCAATGGTGCTGTTCCCTAACTTCCTCCTGCTCGACATGGCCGGGCCGATGGAGGTGTTTTCCATCGCCAACCGTTACCTGAAACCCGACGATCACTATGTGCTGTCGACCATCGGCACCGAGCCCGGTGCGTTGCGGGCGTCCAACGGGGTGAGCGTGCACGCCGATGTGCACATCGATCAGGCCTGCGACGGCTATGACCTGTTGCTGGTGCCCGGTGGACCGGGTGCCTACAACGAAACACATCCGCCGCTGCTCGACTGGCTCAGGCACAACGTCGGCCGGTCCGCCGGTTATGGTTCGATCTGCACCGGGGCCTTCGTGTTGGGGCATGCGGGATTGCTCGACGGCTATCGCGTGACCACGCACTGGCATTACACCGAGCGGCTGATCAAGGCGTTCCCGACGGCCACCGTCGAGACCGACCAGATCTTCATTCAGGACCGCAACCTGATTACCTCCGGCGGCGTCACGGCCGGGATCGACCTGGCGTTGTCGGTGGTGGCTCGGGACCATGGCAAGAAAGTCGCCCAGGACGTGGCCAAGGTGTTGCTGGTGGTGATGAAACGCCAGGGCGGACAGGCGCAGTTCAGTCCGTTGATGGCGGCGGTGGCGCCTCACGAAACGGCGATCACCCGGGTGCAGAACCATGTACTCGAACACCTCGACGAAACCTTCGGCATAGAGCGCATGGCCGGTCTGGCCGCCATGAGCCCGCGTCACTTCGCCAGGGTTTTCGCCCGTGAAGTGGGCATGACGCCCATGGAGTTTCTGCAAAGTGCGCGAATCGATAGCGCCCGCAACCTGCTGGAAACCACGGAGTTGCCGCTCAAGACCGTGGCCTTCAAGAGCGGCTTCGGCAGCGTGCGGCACATGCGTTTTCTGTTCAGTGAAAAGCTCGGCCTGACCCCGACCCAGTACCGCGAGCAGTTCAGCTAGCGCCCTTGGCCGTTGTGCGCACCGTTATGGCCGGGACGCTCCCCCCGTGGCAGTTGTACCGTCACTGAGGCCTGCCAAGATAGCCGAGAACTCATTGCAAGGAAGGTACGGAGCCTGGATGGACTCGCGTGCCGAGCAGGCTCCCGGCGGGTGAACGTGCATGAATAGCATTAGAGATTTACACAGCGACACGGTGCTGCGCTTCGGCCCCTACGCGTTCCACCTGAATCAGCGACTGGTTCTGGAGGGCGATCAACCGCTGCGGTTGGGCGGACGGGCGCTGGATATCTTGCAGGTGCTGGTCGAGCACGCGGGCTCGGTGGTCGGCAAAGAGGAACTGATCGCACAGGTCTGGCCGCGCTCGGTGGTCGAGGAGATCAACCTGCGGGTGCACATTGCCGCCCTGCGGCGGGCCTTTCGCGACGGGCAGAACGGCCATTGCTACATCGTCAACATTCCCCAGCGCGGCTACAGCTTTGTCGCGCCGGTGCAGCAGGCATCGGAGTTCACGCCGATCTCGCTCGAAAACCTGCACAAGCCCCAACACAACCTGCCAGCGCGGCTGACCCCGGTCACCGGACGCGATGCGCTGGTCGGCAGTCTCGTGCGGCAATTGCCGATGCGGCGTTTCATGACCCTGGTCGGGCCGTGCGGCATCGGCAAGACCACCGTCGCGCTGCGGGTCGGCGAACTGTTGTTGCAGCATTATCGAGACGGCGTGTGGCGGGTGGACCTGGCCATGATCGATGACCCGGCGCAGTTGGTCGATCACCTCACGCGAACCCTGGACTTGAACATCGGCACCACCCTGGAGGCGCTCGGGCAATGGCATGCGTTATTGATCCTCGATAACTGCGAACACTTGCTGGAACGCTGCCGGACCCTGATCGAAGCGCTGCTGACTTCGGCGCCACGCCTGTCGATTCTGGTTACCAGCCGTGAGCCGCTGCTGGCGACCGGCGAAACACGCCTGCCGTTGCCGCCGCTGGTGGTGCCGCCGTTGTCGGCGATACGCAGCATCGACGAGTTCATGGGTTACTCGGCGGTGCAGCTGTTCGTCAGCCGTGCCCAGGCTCGTCAACAAGGGTTTGCCCTGCGCGAACAGGACCTCAAGGCTGTGCGCGAAATCTGTCGACGCCTCGATGGCTTGCCCCTGGCGATCGAACTGGCGGCGGCGCAGATCGATGCGCTGGCGCTGGTGGGGTTGCAAGCGCAACTGGACAACTGTTTTCAACTGCTGACCCAGGGGCGGCGCACAGCCGTCCCGCGACACCAGACCCTCAAGGCCGCGCTCGACTGGAGCTACGAACGACTGAGCCCGGTCGAGCAAACCGTGTTACAGCGCCTGGCGGTGTTCAAGTCGGCGTTCACCCTGGACGCGGCGATGGGCGTGGTCAGTTGCGCCACATTGCTGCCGGCGAGCCTGACCGGCGTGATGGACAGTCTTGTGCTCAAGTCGCTGTTGTCACTGGAACAGGGCAACGGCGTGAGTCGCTTCCGCTTCCTCAACACCACTCGCAGTTATGCCCTGGAAAAACTCGAACACAGTGGCGCGTTGCGCACGGTTGAAATGCGCTATGCCGGTTACATTACTCATACGCAGCGACCGTCAGACCGGCACGTAGTTCTGTAACTCGTCGAGCAAGCGTCGTACGGCCTTCAAGTCGGGCGTGGCATGGCCTTCGGTGAAGCGCTGGTGGATCGGCGCCAGTAGCGTAAGGGCCTGGCGGTAGTGGCCCTGACGCTGCCAAAGCCGCGCCAGCGAAGTGGCGCTGCGCAGTTCGAAGGCCAGTGCACCCTGGGATTTCGCCACGTTGATCGCCTTGATCAGCACGGTTTCGGCAACGCAGTTTTTTACCGGGCAATCGGCGGCCAGCAACGCATCGGCACGAGCCCGCAGAATCTCTGCGGTGCTCCAGCCAGCGGCACCGCCGTCGGCGCGTTGCAGCAAATCATCATCGACGAACGCGGTGTCCAGCGTGACCATGATTTCCTTGATCAGGCCGACGCCCGGATAGCGCGGCGCAGCGGCACGATCGATGACCTGCGCGTAGTGTTGCGCCCAGTTGTAGAACAGCTGCACCGAATGTTTCTGCGCCTGTTCCAGCAGCAGCTGCAGCAACTCGCGGGCGGTGCGGGTGTTGCCGTTGTAGTGGGCGATCAGGCAGCCCGAGAGCGCCAGGGTGTAGCAGATCGAGGTGCCGTGGTTGATCTGCAGGGCAATGTCCAATGCCTGTCGGGCCGTGCGCCACGCCTGCTCAGGTTGGCCTCGAAGCCAGAGGATGCGTGCGAGGATGGTCAGGGCGGCGACGCTCTGGTCGTATTGCACGCCAAAACCGTGGGTGAAACGGTTGAGATGGCCGCTGTGGGCCATGCGCTGGATCACTTCTTCGGCATGTTGCCTGGCGCGTTGCTGATCCCCGGCAAAATGCAACGCCAGCACTCGCAGGCGATGGGTACTCAGCGACAGCACGGGGTCGCCCTGCAGGCTCAAACGGTCGAATTGCTGGCTCTGTTCCAGGGCCATTTGATAATGGCCGCAGCAGAGATTGACCGCCATGTGCCCGGAGACGGCGCGTAATTCGCCGACCAGGTCATTGCACTCTTTGGCCAGGGTTCTGGCGGTGACGAACGCGCCGACGGTTTCAGCGCTGCCGCCCTGGGCGTGGTAGCAGGCACTGCCCAGGGCCAGTTTCAGGGACATTTTCAAGCGCGGGCAAGGCTCGGCGGCCGCATCGAGCAGGGCCAGGGCCTTGCGCACAAAACCACCGTGTTCGCGAAGCAATGACAGTTCTTGCCAGAGCGGTGTGGAGGCCGCCGCCAACCGGATCGCCAGCGCCTGCGGCTCCCGCGCATTCAAGCCCCAATCGAGGGCCGCGCGAATGTCTTCCAGGCCTCGGGCGTAACGCTCGATCCACAGTGCTGTCGGAATCAACTCCCAATCGTGTTGCGCCTGCTGCATCAGGGCCAGGCAACGCCGCGCGTGGCGTTCGCGAGTGCCGGGCAGTTCCGTGGTCTGTTCGAGTTTTTCCAGGGCGTAGCGGCGGGTGGTGTCGAGCAGGCGGTAGAACACCTCTTCATCACCGACGTCCACGCTCAACAGGGATTTGGCCACCAGTTGCGTGATCGAACCAAATACCTCGCCGGGCTCAATGTGTTCGCCGACGATCACCGCCGCCGCCGACGCCAGGGTAAAGCCACCGCGGAACACGCCCAGTCGGCGCAAGCAGGTCCGTTCGCAGGCGTTGAGTAACTCGAAGCTCCAGTCCAGCGTGGCGTGCAGCGTTTGATGGCGGGCGAGGGTCGTCTGGCTGCTGTGGGTGAGCAGGCGAAAACTGTCGTGCAATTGCGCGAGCAAACCGTCGAGGCCAAGGCTGGCGACTTGCGCGGCGGCCAGTTCCAGCGCCAGTGGAATCCCGTCGAGGCGCCGGCAGATGTCGATGACCAGAGGTAATTGGGCATCGTGCAGTTCGAAGCTGTCATGACTGGCCATGGCTCGCTCGACGAACAACTGCAACGCGGAAAAACTCAGGGCCTGAGCGCGGTCAAGCACGGCAATCGGAGGAGGGCAGTCCAGCGATTCCAGGCGCTGGACGAACTCGCCCTCGGCTCGCAGGCTCTCGCGGCTGGTCGCCAGAATGTGCACGTGCGGCGCGCCACGCAGCAGGTTTTCACACAGCAGCGCCACGCTGTCGATCAGGTGTTCGCAATTGTCGATGACCAGCAGCATCTGTCGCTCGCACAGGAACAGGGCGAGCCCGTTCAGTGGTTCGCTGTCGTGCAGGGACAGGCCCAGCAGCGTGGTCAAGTGGCTGGCGATCATCAACGGGTCGGTGATCGGCGCCAGGTCCAGCAGGCGAATGCCGTCGCGGTAGCGGCCGATCAGTTGTTCGGCGACGCGCAGGGCCACAGTGGTCTTGCCGATACCGCCGGGGCCGACCAGAGTGATGAAGCGCTGGCGCGGCAGTTGCGTCACCAGATTGTCGACCAGCGCCTGGCGGCCGATCAGGCGGGTATGACGCAGGGGCAGGTTGTGACCGTTCGATTCAACCGGGTCGCCTGCCGGGTGCTGTTCAACGTGCTCCAGCGAATACGGCGCGACAAAGCTGTACCCGCGCTGGGCCACCGTGACGATGTAGCGCTGGCCGGTCTGGCCGTCGCCGAGGGCCTTGCGCAGGGCCGCCATGTGCACCCGCAGGTTGATTTCTTCGACTACGCTGTCAGGCCAGACTTCAGCGATCAGTTGCTGCTTGCTGACCACGTTCCCGGCGTGTTCCAGCAGGATCAACAGGATGTCCATGGCCCGTCGACCCAGGCGCAGGGGCTGGTCGGCCTCCATTACCAGGCGTTGTCCGGGGTAGATCCTGTAGGGGCCGAAGTGCACAGCCTGTTCGAGGGCAAGGGTCAACGGGTCGCTCCTGGTTGCATCCGTCTGGATCGCGGTTTTCGAGCATATTCCTCAGGTTGTTTGCCGAGCGCAATGCAGCGGCCGGCTGACTGCCGGGTGTCCGCTGCGACTGCCGGTTTCCCAGCATAGTCGGTGGGTTGCGTATTTGTTGGACGCGGCGTCGGAAAAGGGGTGGGAAGGGCTTTAAACGTGCTGAGGAAAATTAACAACGTTTAACTCGTCGTGCGTCCGCTCAGCGCCCAACACTCTGCTTCTACAGAAGGTTTAACCCATCGCAAGGACACCGGGATGAGCAACGTGGTGGTGATCTATCACAGTGGCTACGGGCACACCCGGGTCTTGGCCGAAGCCGTGGCCCAGGGTGTGCAACGACATCCCGGCAGCGCCTGCCGGCTGATTGCGGTCGAGGACGTGGACGAACACTGGGACTGCCTGCACCAGGCTGACGCGATCATTTTCGGGGCGCCGACGTACATGGGCAGTGCTTCGGCCGCCTTCAAGGCATTCATGGAAGCCACGGCGTCCTTCTACCTGGCCCAACCGTGGCGCGACAAACTGGCTGCCGGCTTTACCAATTCGGGCTGCCTGTGCGGCGACAAACTCAACACCTTGCTGCAGATGGCGGTGTTCGCCGCTCAGCATTCGATGATCTGGGTCGGGCTCGACGTGCTGCCGGCACGCTCCGCCACCGGACGGTTCGACGGGCAAATGAATAGGCTCGGCAGCTCGCTGGGCGCCATGGCTCAGTCCAACGTCGAGCAGTCCCCCGATTTCGCCCCGCCCTTTGAGGACCGTTGCACCGCCGCGCATTTGGGCGAACGGGTCGCGCGACTGGCCGAACGAATGCGCCCCACAGCCGATTGATTCACCCCCAACCCCCACGTTAAGGAGCACGTCCCATGAGCACGTTCACCACCCGCGATGGCACCGAGATTTACTACAAGGACTGGGGCACCGGTCAGCCGATTGTCTTCAGTCACGGCTGGCCGTTGAATGCCGACAGTTGGGAATCGCAGATGGTCTTCCTCGCCGACCAGGGTTACCGGGTCATCGCCCATGACCGTCGCGGCCATGGGCGCTCCAGCCAGCCGTGGTCGGGCAACGACATGGACCATTACGCCGACGATCTGGCGCAGTTGATCGAACGACTCGATCTGCAAGACGCCGTGCTGTTCGGTTTCTCCACCGGTGGCGGCGAAGTGGCGCGTTACATCGGTCGTCATGGCACCCGCCGAGTGGCCAAGGCCGGGTTGATTTCCGCAGTGCCGCCGCTGATGCTCAAGACCGCAGCCAACCCCGGCGGCCTGCCTGTCGACGTATTCGACGGCATTCGCCAGGCATCGCTGGTGGACCGCTCGCAACTGTACATCGACCTCGCCAGCGGTCCGTTCTTCGGCTTCAACAAACCGGGCGCCAAACCATCCCAGGGCATGATCGACTGGTTCTGGATGCAAGGCATGATGGCCGGTCACAAGAATGCCTATGACTGCATCAAGGCGTTCTCGGAAACTGACTTCACTGAAGACTTGAAAAAGTTCGACATCCCCACGCTGGTGGTGCATGGCGACGCCGATCAGGTAGTGCCATACGAAGCGGCGGGCATCGCGTCGGCAGCACTGGTGAAAGGTTCTACGCTGAAGGTCTACCCCGGTGCGCCCCATGGCTTGACTGATACCCACAAGGATCAGCTCAACGCCGATTTGCTGGCGTTTCTCAAGGGTTGATGGGCCCCGGCCCACGCGCTCCGGCGCTGTTGCAAGACATCTGGTTGCTGGAAAAACTCGCTATGGGCGCGGGGTGGCCGAGGCGTTGGAGCGGCTGGTTCCGTTGGGCTGAAGCAGCACTCGACCCCTTGTAGGAGCGAGCCTGCTCGCGATGACTGACTGGCAGACGACATCCAGGTTGAATGTGTTGGCCCCATCGCGAGCAGGCTCGCTTGGGCTGTCCCGCATGACCCGGCACCGCCAGGCAAACGGATTGATGCCTTCGCTGCGGGTAAACATGTGGCAGAAGTGCGCCTGATCGCAAAAGCCGCATTCCAGGCTGATTTGCGTGAGGCTCTGGTCCGTGTGCCGGATCAACAGCTTGGCGCGGGCGATGCGTTGCTGGCGAATCCACTCTTGAGGCGAGAGGCCGGTGCTGGATTTGAAGGCGCGGGAGAAATGGCTGCGGGAGAGGGCGCAAGCCTGGGCCAGTTCGGTCACCTCCAGGCTGTCGCCGAGGCGTTCGAGGATCAGTTGTTTCACCAACCGTTCGCGCTGGGGGCTGAGGCCGCCGGCGCATTTTTTTGGCGCTTCAGTGACTGTCGCGCGAGCGGCGTTTTGCTGGAAGTGAGCCATGGCGAATGTCCGTGTCGGTAGGCTTCATTCTTGAATCCGAAGGCTCTGGCGTGCGAGTTAAACGTTGTTAATTCCATGGTGGGTGCAGGCAGTCTTGAGTAAAGTCAGACACCATCGTCAGCCTCGCGCCTGGCTCAATACACAAGGAACCCGTGCCTATGAACCGAAACGATCTGCGCCGCGTCGACATGAATTTGCTGGTGATTTTCGAGGCGCTGATGTTCGAGAAAAACCTGACCCGCGTCGCGGAAAAACTGTTCATGGGTCAGCCGGCGGTGAGTGCCGCCCTTGGCCGGTTGCGCGATCTGTTCGACGATCCATTGCTGTTGCGCAATGGCCGCGCCATGGAGCCAACGGCCCGGGCGCTGGCGATTCTCAAGGAGCTGCAACCGGCGATGGACGTGATTTCCGGTGCGGTCAGCCGGGCCAAGGAGTTCGATCCGGCCAGCAGTTGCGATGTGTTTCGCATCGGGCTGTCGGACGATGCCGAGTTCGGTTTGTTTCCGCCGTTGTTGCGCCGGTTGCAGGAAGAGGCGCCGGGGATTGTGGTCGTGGTGCGTCGCGCCAATTACCTGTTGATGCCGGCGTTGCTGGCGTCCGGAGAGATTTCCGTAGGCGTGAGCTACACCACGGATCTGCCGGCGAATGCCAAGCGCAAGAAACTGCGCGACATTCCCTGCAAGGTGTTGCGCGGCGACACCCAGCCAGGGCCGCTGACGCTGGACGAGTACTGTGAGCGACCGCATGCGATGGTGTCGTTTTCCGGCGATCTGAGCGGCAACATCGACCTGGACCTGGCCAAGGTCGGGCGTCACCGCCGCGTGGTGCTCGGCGTGCCGCAGTTCAGTGGCTTGCGTGCGTTGCTTGCCGGCACCGAGATGATTGCCACGGTGCCGGATTATGCGGCATGTGCGTTGGTGGAGGGATGCGGTCTGCGCGCTGAAGATCCGCCGTTCGAGATTGAAGCGGCGCAGTTGTCGATGGCCTGGAGCGGCGTGCACGACAATGATCCGGCGGAGCGCTGGTTGCGCTCGCGGATCAGTCAGTTCATGTCGGAGTCGCTGGATATTCCCGAGCCTGCCTGATTTGATCGTGCGGGTGTACTGGGGCGGGTGGATCAAGATCAAGAGCGGCAGGCGAGCTAACGCTTGGCCTGTGGAGTGGTGAAAAGCATGGGTGTACGCCGATCCACTGTGGGAGCCAGCCTGCTGGCGATGCCGGCCTGACAACCAACCAATCTCTTTCAGATGCACCGAATCCAACTGTGGAAGTCCGCTCCCACAGGGGCTGTTTGCTGTTTCGAGGGCTATGTTTAAAAGCCTTCGGCGTATCTTCCTGAAAGCTACACCACCTTGCGTCGTTGTCTACAACTACGCCAGAATCCGCCGGCTTGTGCGCCTTGGACCCTGACTCTATCGTTGTCGGGTCGCTGCCAATTCAGCGATCGGGTTTCGCAGCCTGGATCAATCAAGGCGCTCTGCGCCACCGTTTCCTTTCAGTTGGCGCTTTTTTTCGTCTACTGCATTGCGTTATGGCGGCTGTGCGCGGGAGACTTTCGGGTCTGCCGGGTTCCTTGATTCCCGGTCTGCGAACCTGCGCACAGCTGCCACCTTCTTCGTTTCGCAGCGATTCGTGGCGGCTCCATTAATCAAGGAGCATCACGGTGATCAAACCAACGCCAAATCCCCCACACACTGACAACGTTTCCCCCTACGATTGCGCCGACCCCAAAAAGCTTCACGAAGCCGCCGACCGTGCGCTGGATTACCATCTCAATTCCCCGAAAGACCCGGTAACCCCGCGCCAACCCAGCACGATGTTCGCCATCGTTCCCGACATCAATACTGAATCCCTGTTGGCCCACGCCTGCGAATCCCTGGCGTCGGCCAGCATCATGGCCAGTGACCCTGCGGGGTTTCTGGACAGTCCGCATCGCAATGCGCGGCTGGGTATTGCGCAGATAATCATGCTCGGCGAACTTGCGGTGAATAAGGCACTGGACAACATAGACCCGCAGTAAAAAAACTCACAAAAAAACGGCCCTGACAGTGGCCGTTTTTTTTGTACCTGACGCGTACTCACTGACAAAAAAATCCCCTGTGGGACAGGGATCTACGTCGTAGTCAGAACCCAGTACGCACGAAAAAAAGAGCACGTACATCCAATTTATTCTTGCCTCGCCCCGGCACTCTGAATGCTCGTTTCGCCGGAGCCTTGCGTGATGTCTGATTCCAGTCCACTTGAACCATCCAGCCCCGGAGCTGATGAAGTCGTGACCCTGATCGTCAAGCATCGGGTCAAGGCCGGTTTTGAAGTGCCTTACGAAGCATGGTTGCGCAACATCGTCAAAGTCGCCGGGCAGAACGTCGGGCATTTGGGGGTGGATGTGGTGCGCGGCAAAAACGCGGGCCTGGATATGTACACCTGCGTGCTGCGCTTTTGTTCCACCGAGGCGATGCAGCGTTGGCTCGATTCACCGCAACGCCAGGCGTTGGTCGATGAAGCCGCGCCGATGCTCGCCGATGGCGACCAGACCGAGGTCAATCCGGTCAACGAGTTCTGGTTCTCGCCTCAAGTCGAGGACGGTTCACCACCACCACGCTGGAAGCAGGCCGTAGTGACGCTGCTGGTGATCCTGCCGCACACGCTGCTGGTGCCGCTGATCTGGGGTCCGCTGCTACGGCTCAATGCCTTCCTGTCCAATTACGTGGTCGCCACGTTCCTGATCACCCTGACCATCGTGCTGTCGGTGGTTTACGTCTTCATGCCCATGGCGACGCGTCTGTTCGCGCCCTGGCTGTCCGCCGCCCAATTGCCAAAGGAAACGCAATGAACGCCGATCTGATTCTGTTCAATGGTCAATTCCATACCGTTGACCGCAAGAACCCGTTCGCCACGGCCGTGGCGATCAGTGAGGGTCGTTTCGTCGCGGTGGGGAGCGATGCCGAAGCCATGGCGTTGCGCGGCGCGAACTCGCAGGTGATCGACCTCAAGGGCCGCTGCGTGATTCCCGGTCTCAACGACTCGCACCTGCACTTGATCCGTGGCGGCTTGAACTACAACCTCGAATTGCGTTGGGAAGGCGTGCCGTCGCTGGCCGATGCGCTGCGCATGCTCAAGGAGCAAGCCGATCGCACGCCGACGCCGCAGTGGGTGCGGGTAGTCGGTGGCTGGAACGAATTCCAGTTCGCCGAAAAGCGCATGCCGACCCTCGAAGAACTCAATCAGGCGGCACCGGACACACCGGTGTTCGTCCTGCATTTGTACGACCGCGCGTTGCTCAATCGTGCCGCGCTGCGCGTGGCGGGTTATACCCGCGATACGCCGAATCCGCCGGGTGGTGAGATTGTCCGCGACGCCAACGGTAACCCGACCGGCATGCTGGTGGCGCGGCCCAACGCGATGATTCTCTACTCGACCCTGGCCAAGGGGCCGAAGTTGCCGCTGGAGTATCAGGTCAACTCGACCCGTCAGTTCATGCGTGAACTCAATCGCCTGGGCCTGACCAGCGCCATCGATGCCGGCGGCGGTTTCCAGAATTATCCGGACGATTACCAAGTGATCGAGCAGTTGGCCAAGGATGAGCAACTGACCGTGCGCATCGCCTACAACCTGTTCACCCAGAAACCCAAGGAAGAGCTGAGCGACTTCAAGAACTGGACCGGCAGTGTGACGTTGCATCAGGGCGACGATTACCTGCGGCACAACGGCGCCGGGGAAATGCTGGTGTTCTCGGCGGCGGATTTCGAAGACTTTCTGGAGCCTCGCCCGGACCTGCCGCAAAGCATGGAGGACGAGCTGGAGCCGGTGGTGCGCCATCTCGTGGAACAGCGCTGGCCGTTCCGTTTGCACGCCACTTACAACGAATCCATCAGTCGCATGCTCGATGTATTCGAGAAGGTCAACCGGGACATTCCGTTCAATGGCTTGCCGTGGTTTTTCGATCACGCCGAAACCATCACCCCGCAGAACATCGAGCGTGTGAGGGCGTTGGGTGGCGGCATCGCGATTCAGGATCGCATGGCGTTTCAGGGCGAATATTTTGTCGAGCGTTATGGCGCCAAGGCTGCCGAGGCCACGCCGCCGATCAAGCGCATGCTCGCCGAAGGCGTGCCAGTGGGCGCGGGCACCGACGCCACGCGGGTATCGAGTTATAACCCGTGGACCTCGCTGTACTGGATGGTCAGCGGTCGCACCGTCGGCGGCTTGGAATTGCATGCCGAAGGATTGTCGCGGCAGACCGCGCTCGAACTGTTCACCCATGGCAGCGCCTGGTTCTCGTCCGAGCAGGGTCAAAAGGGTCAGATCAAGGTCGGGCAACTGGCCGATGTCGCGACGTTGAGCGCGGACTTTTTCAGTGTCGATGAAGAAGCGATCAAGTGGATCGAATCGGTGCTGACAGTGGTCGGCGGCAAAGTGGTGTACGCCGCCGGTGATTTCGAAAAACTCGGGCCGGCCAGCGTACCGGTGCTGCCGGATTGGTCGCCGGTAGCGAAAGTCCCGGGGCACTGGCGGCCGAACGCACCGTTGCAGGCCCAGGTTCACCACTGCAGCGGACCGTGCGCGGTGCATTCCCACAGCCATGAACGGGCGCGTCTGTCGAATGCGCCGGTCAGCGATTTCGCCGGTTTCTGGGGCGCTTTCGGCTGCTCGTGCTATGCCTTCTGATGAATATAAAAAAGCACTGGCGGTCAACGTCAGCGCCTCAGGTCACAACCATCCACCAAGGAGTTTCACATGAGCAACGTTCCTTACAAGCGCTTGAACAAAGACGATGCAGTGGTGCTGCTGGTCGATCATCAGACCGGCCTGATCTCGCTGGTGCAGGATTTTTCGCCCAACGAATTCAAGAACAACGTGCTGGCGTTGGGCGACATCGCCAAGTTCTTCAAGCTGCCGACCATTCTCACCACCAGTTTCGACAGTGGTCCGAACGGTCCGATCGTGCCCGAGCTTAAGGCTCAGTTTCCGGACGCGCCGTTCATTGCCCGTCCCGGCCAGATCAACGCCTGGGACAACGCCGACTTCGTCAAGGCGGTGAAAGCCACCGGTCGCAAACAGCTGATCATCGCCGGTGTGGTGACCGACGTATGCGTGGCGTTCCCGACCCTGTCGGCGCTGGCCGAAGGTTTTGACGTGTTCGTGGTGACCGATGCTTCCGGTACCTTCAACACCACCGTGCAGCAAGCTTCATGGGCGCGTATGTCAGCGGCCGGCGCACAACTGCTGAACTGGTTCTCCGTGGCCTGCGAGCTGCAAGGCGACTGGCGCAACGACATGGAAGGCCTGGCCAACCTGTTGTCCGAGCGCATTCCGAACTACCGTAACCTGATCAACAGCTACACCACGTTTACCGCCAAGTAAGTGTTCGGCTGTCGGCTTCGGCCGGCAACCTTTTAAAGATCGCAGCCTGCGGCAGCGCCTACAGGGAAACGCATTCCAATGTAGGGGCTGCCGCAGGCTGCGATCTTTTGCTTTCCAGGTTGATGGCGTGCTGAAAAGGGTAAAAACCGCTATAACGCATTTGACCGTCAACCAAGGCGTGACAATGAACCCGTTCGAAGACATGCGTATTTTTTGCCAGGTGATGGACTCCGGCAGCTTCACGGCCGCCGCCGATCAACTGGGCCTGTCCAAGCAATTCGTCAGCCGACGCCTGATGCAGCTTGAGGAACGCCTCGGCGTGCGTCTGCTCAATCGTTCGACCCGACGCCTTGACGTCACACCTCTCGGGCAGAGTTACTACGAATCCGCCCTGCGCCTGCTCGCCGAAGTCGAGCAAGTGGAGCAGGGCATCGCCGGCCAGACCACCGAGCCGCGCGGCACCATTCGCGTGAGCGCGCCGCTGTCGTTTGCCTTGGCCCATCTGGGTTGCCTGCTACCCGTATTCTTGCAGCGCTACCGCAACGTCACCGTGGAAGTGGATTTGAGCGACCGGCCGGTGGACCTGCTCGGTGAAGGCTATGACCTGGCCTTGCGCATCGGCACGTTGGAAGACTCGACCCTCATCGCCCGCCGCATCGCCTCGATCGAGCGCGTTTATTGCGCGAGCCCGGCGTATCTGGCGGAACGCGGCACACCGGTCAAACCTGAAGAGTTGCTCAACCATGACTGCCTGCCGTACGGCCACGGTCGTCAGGTGCAATGGCGATTCACGGGGCAGGGCAAGCCGCTGACGGTGAACGTCACCGGGCGGATGCGCGTCAACAATGGTGAGTTGCTCAGGGACGCGGCGATTGCCGGGATGGGCATTACTTACTTGCCAACGTTCATCGTCGGATCGGCGTTGAAGGATGGCAGGCTGGTGCCGGTGCTTGACGAATTTGGAGCGGAGCCGCTGACACTGTCGGCGGTGTATCCGCAGCATCGCCAGTCGTCACGACCGGTGCAGGCGTTGATCGGGTTTTTGCGCGAGCGGCTGGATCAGGCTGAGCGTGGGTTGTAGAGGCATTGTTTGAGTCACATAGCCCCTGTGGGAGCAAGCTCCCGCAGGGGTTATTACAAGTCAGTTGATGCGCTTGTCATCCCCCGGCTCACCGCCGATATGGACACCGCGATCATCCCCCGGCTCGCCAGCCGCATGCAGCCCTCGATCGTCGCCGACTTCCCCGGCACGATGAACGCCGTGGTCATCGCCGATTTCGCCTGAGCGATGAACGCCATTGTCGTCGCCCGAACGATGGACACCGTTGTCATCACCCGAACGGTGTACACCATGATCGTCACCCGGCTCGGCGTGGGTGCCGCTGCGTCCGGAGGAGTTGGACGCTGTGCTGCCAGAGTGTCCCGACGCATGGTCGCTGCCGCTTTGACCGCTGCCGGCGCTGCTGCCGCCGTGACCACTGCCGCTTCCGCCGCCACCGCCGCCGTTACCACTGCCACCACTGCCACCGTGACCGCCGCCGCCATTGCCGCCGCCACCACCGCCACTGCCGCCACCACCATGACCGCCGCCGCCGCCGCCGCCGCCGCCGCCGCCGCCGCCGCCACCGCCACCGCCACCGCCACCGCCACCGCCACCGCCACCGCCACCGCCACCGCCACCGCCGCCGTGACCACCACCTCCGCCGCCACTACCACCATCTCTTGCCTGTGCACTCGATACCCCGGACAGGCTGTCCGGAATCAATACGGTAGACGCCGACAAGACTGCGCCAATAGCTACTGCCAGTAAAAGCTTGTTGATGTACATGTCGTTCTCCGTCTTTTTGTTCGGCTTGGAACGTTGATGAACATTGCAACTTGCTGCTGTATTCAGTGGGGGAACACTTCAACGTCCGGGTTTATTCGGTTGAACGTTGAAAAAACACCGCAGCGTACCGTGAGACCCCGTTCCAGAGGGTCAGTGGATGCTTGAAGCGAGTTCGAAAATCGGGATGTACATCAGGATCACGATCACCCCGATCAGCAGGCCGATGAACGTCATGAGCAACGGTTCGAACAGCCGCACGAACCATTCGATCCAGCGGCTGATTTCTTCGTCGTAGAAGTCGGCGCTGCGTTCCATCATTTGCCCCAGGTTGCCGGACTGTTCGCCGGCGCGCAGCAAGCGCAGGGATACCGGAGTCACCAGGTGATTGAGTTCCAGCGCGGTCGACAACGATTGCCCCTCGCGCACCCGTTCGCAGGCCTGGTCCAGGCGCACACGGGAGGCGGGCGTCAGCAGGTTGCGGACCATGCCCATGGCGGTGACGAGGGGAATGCCGCCTTGCAGCAGAATCCCCAGCGAACGGTAGAAGCGCGCCAGTTCGTACATGAAGATGCGCTGGTGCACCGCCGGGAGTTTTTCGATCAGGCGATCCACGCCACGGCGGAACGACGGCTGTCGCTGGAGCAGGGCGAGGGCGACGATGATGGCCATGAAAGCGCCGAAGAATTCGCCTTGATGGGCGTGCAGGAACATGCCGCTGGTCATCAGGATCTGTGACAGCCACGGCAGGTTCGATCCCAGCCCTTCGAACACCAGGCTGAAGCGTGGCACCACATAACCCATCAAGAACAAGACCACGCCGCCGCCCACCACCAGCAACAGCATCGGGTAGATCGAGGCGCTGACGATCTTCTGTCGAACTTCGTCCATGCGCTGGCGATAGCTGACGTAGCGACCCAGGGCTTCGCCCACGGCGCCGGTTTTTTCGCTGGACTGCACCAGCGCCACGTACAGCGGAGGAAACACCGCCGACAACTGGCTCAGGGCCTGGGAGAAGGATTTGCCTTCATACAGCAGGCGCACCAGTTCGCTCAGGGTTTTTCGGGCCTGCGGCGCCGATTCTTTTTCCGCCAGGCTTTCCAGCGCGTCGATCAACGGCAAGCCGGCATTGAGCAACGTGGTCAGTTCCTGGCTGAACAACACCAGGTTGAAGGTTTCGCGCTGCTTGAGGCGCAACGCGCGCCAGTGCCGCTCGGCGTGCAGGCTGACCACCCGCAGGCCTTGGTCCTCGGCAATGCGCCGGGCTTCGCTGTGACCCGGTGCTTCGACGGTCATCGACACCACACCGGCCTTGCCGACTGCTTTGAGGTGAAAACGCATGGTCGCCACCGTCATTGCCAACTGGTGACTTCGGCGTTTTCGCCTTCGCCGCCGGGTTGGCCGTCCTTACCCATCGACAACAGGTCGTACTCGCCGTTTTCGCCGGGGTAGCGATAGGTGTAGTTACGGCCCCACGGATCTTGCGGCAGTTTTTTCTGCAGGTACGGGCCGGTCCAACGGGTTTCGTCGCTCGGTGCGGTGACCAGCGCCTGCAAGCCCTGTTCGGTCGACGGGTAATGACCGACCTCCAGGCGATACAGGTCCAGGGCTTTGCCCAAGCCTTCTATTTGTGCCTTGGCCACTTTCACTTCGGAACGGCCTAGTTGCGCAAAATACTTCGGCGCCACGATACCGGCCAACAGCCCCAGCACCACCAGCACCACCAACAATTCAAGCAATGTGAACCCGCGTTGAGGGCGCGGGGCGAAATGCAGTCGCTGTTTCATGATGACCTCACACAGTCGGCAGAAGGGTCGCAACAAGGGCCTATGCAATTGCCATGCAAATGCTCATCAAGCGTTTGGCATCCTCCTGCAACCCCCGTATTACGGCCTCTCGCGCTTTCGGCACAGTGCTTGCGTATGGCTGATCAACGACCGGCCATTGGGGCATTACCCCCATTTTTCGGGGCCGGCAGGGGAGCCAGAGCTATGAAAACTCTCACCACAGGAATGCTCGGTCTGATGCTGCTGGCCGGCGTCGTTCAGGCCGATGTGTTCGTTTCCGTGGACGCCAAGGGCAACTTCGTCCTGTCCAATGTCCACCGCCCCGGTCGCCACTATGAGCGGGTGATTCGTGAGGCCGAGGCGACGGTGGTCAGCCTCGACCAGCAGCCGCAAATGATCGCCGCGCGACCCTATGCCGAGCTGGTATCCAAAGCGGCCACGGACAACCAGTTGCCGGCGGCGCTGTTGCACGCGGTGATCCAGGCCGAGTCCAGCTACAACGCCAGCGCCGTATCGCCCCAGGGCGCCGGTGGGTTGATGCAATTGATGCCCGACACCGCCCGCGAGATGGGGGTAAAGGACGTCTACGACCCCAAGGCCAACATCCAGGGTGGCGCCCGCTACCTCAAACACCTGATGACGATGTTCGACAACGACATCGCCCTCGCCGTGGCCGCTTACAACGCCGGGCCGCAAGCCGTACTCAGCCGTGGCGGAGTCATCCCGCCGTTCGCCGAAACCCAGCGCTATGTGCCCAGTGTTTTGCGCCAATACCGGCGCTTGCAGGGGCTGGCGGCGGATGCCCCGTTGTGATCGAAAACCCGGGGCAGCTTTCCCCAATATTGGGGCATGGTGGCCCCTGGGAAAAAGTGGGGAATAAGTGGGGAATATCCCCCGACGTGTGAATTTATAATCACAAGATATTGAAAAATAACTGATTTTTTTATGGCATGCAGATTGCTCAAAGGGTTTTGTCGAGAATTATTCCCTGTGAGCACCCACAGTGAGGCCCGTGACCATGACTGGCATTTACCACGCTCCACAAATACTTCCCTGGTTGCTATTGGCGGCTTCGATGCTGGGCATCGAGATTGCCGAAGCAGCTGCGCGCTGTGAACGCAACCTGGTGGCCAACGTCGTGGCGCTGGATCAGCCGCTGATGTTCAACCGCCTCGGGGCGCAGAACGTCAACGGCATGATGTTCGCCCTGCGTCGAGACGTGGTCGATGACCGTCAGGTGTCCCTGGAGCAGGGCGGCGCGGCAGTGCCGGGCAAAGTTTCCCTGCGCCCCGACAAGCGCCCCCGTCCGCTGGTGCTGCGGGTGGCTGCCGGTGATTGCCTGACTGTCAACCTGCAGAACCTGCTGGCCTATCAGGCCAACCCCGGCTCCCATAGCGAGGGCGGAGAAGAGGAAGAGGGTGAAGAGGAAGAAGGCATCGAAATCGGTGGTGGCCAGGAGCAGTTCAAAGCTGACGAGCAAGTGGCTGACCGCCACGTCGGCTTCCAGGTCAACGGCATGCAAGCGGTCAACAGCATTGATGACATTTCGTCCTACACCGGACGCAACGCCAACACGCTGGTTGCCCCCGGCGCAAGCCGCTCCTACACCCTGTATGCCGAACGCGAAGGTGCGTTCGTGGTGAGCAGCCGTGGCGCAACGTTCGGTGGCGAGGGCGCGGCCGGCAACAATGCCAACGGTTTGTTCGGCCAGGTGGCGGTCATGCCCAAGGGCGGTCGCAGCTACCGCAACACCATCACCGAAGAAGAAATGCGCCTGGCCAGTACCGGGCGCACACCGGCCGGTCAGCCGATCGTCGATTACCAGGCGCGCTACCCGCAGCGTGAGCCGTGGATCCGCGAAGGCAAGGCCGGCAAGCCAATCATCAACATGGTCGACGGCAACGAAATCGTCGTCAGCGAAGCCGATGCAATCGTCATGGGCAGCAACGCCGACGGCAGCTTCCCGAACGCCACTTATCCGCTTGAAGCCCTGGGTAAACGCAACCCGGCCATCCCCAATCGTCTGGAGCCATTCCGCGATTTCTCCGCGCAGTTCCAGGATGAAACTGCCGTCACCCAGGCGTTCCCCGCTTATTTCGCAGACCCGGTCATGGCCCATGTGCTGGAGCCGACCCGCGACTCGTTCATGATCAACTATGGCTCCGGTGGCATGGGCGCCGAGGTGCTCGCCAACCGCTTGGGCGTGGGGCCAATGCACGATTGCCTGTCCTGCGCCTACGAAGAGTTTTTCCTCAGTTCCCATACCGTCGGCGACGTGGCAATGCTGGTGGACGTACCGGCCAACGTCGGGCTGGAAGGCATCACGCCCGGCCAGACTCCAAATGCCAATCAAGTCGGGGTCAAGGCGACCACTGCGCTGTATCCGTCGGAGCCTTCGAACGTTGCCCACAGCTACATCGGTGACTTCGTCAAATTCCGCAACACGCACAACGGTTACGAGCACCACATCTTCCACTTGCACGGCCATCAGTGGCTGTTCAACCCCAATGACGACAACTCCGACTACGTGGATGCCCAGGGCATCGGGCCGGGCGCCGGCTACACCTATGAAATTGCCAACGGCGGTTCCGGCAACCGCAACCGGGTCGCGGGTGATGCGATTTATCACTGCCACTTCTACCCGCACTTTGCCCAAGGCATGTGGGCCATGTGGCGGGTGCACGACGTGTTTGAAGAAGGCACCAAACTCGAAGTGTCGCAACAGGGCGCCGACGGGTTCCACAGCGAACCGTATGCGCTGCGCAGCGGCAAACCGGCGGCAGACGCACGGGCCTTGCCCGATGGCGAAATTGTTGCCGGCACGCCCATTCCGGCAGTCGTTCCACTGCCAGGCAAAGCCATGCCGCCCATGCCGGGCAAAGTCGCGATCGTACCGAAAATCGGCGAAACCCTGGTGGCTGCCAACGACGACGATGACGATGAAGAAGGCGACGATGACGGCGAGCATCATGATGGCGGTGTCACCGGAGCCATCGGCTCGCTGGCGCTGGTCGATCGTAGCGAAGCCAACCGCAACGCCGATGGCACCCTGAAAAACCCAGGCTATCCATTCTGGATCGGCGGCATGGAAAGTTCGGTCGGCCAACGCCCACCGACCCCACCGCTGGACATGCTCGATGCCGCTACGGCGCAGGCCTTGAAGGCCAGCGGTAAAGCCCTGTGGGCCAACCTCGATCCTAATCAGTCCGGTGGCTGGGACGGCGGCTTGCCGCGTCATGCCCTGGGCGGTGTGTCCGAAGGTGGCGAGGCGCACACCATCACCACTTCGCTGGACTTCTCCAAGGAAGTGAAACGGGCCAAACCGATCTACATGCCGGAAGAAGGCACGGAAGTCGAACAGGCGGCCATGGCCTTCCACGCGAAAAAAGATCACCCAAGCTTTGCCGTACTGCCAGGCAACCAGATCGTGGCGCGCAACTTCCGCACCAACGGCGCCTTGCCGATGGCCGGTGCGCCGTACTACGAACCGTGCATGGATGACCGGCAAAAACGCCTGACCAGCAGTGCTGGCACCGGTGAGTTTGCCAGCGGTGAACGCCTTGATGGCATGTCGTTTATCGGTGCCTCGACCTTTACCGCGGACCGTCCGCGGGTCTACAAAGCGGCGAACATCCAGTTCGATGCGGTGTACAACAAGGTCGGCTACCACTTCCCGCAAGCGCGCATCCTGGCCCTGTGGGAAGACGCCTGGCCGGTGATCACCAAGCAGCGTCCGCCAGAACCTCTGGTGATGCGCATGAACACCTTTGACTGCGTGCAGTACCAGCAAACCAACCTGATCCCGGCCACCTACGAGATGGACGACTATCAGGTGCGCACGCCAACCGACGTGATCGGCCAGCACATCCACTTGCCTAAGTGGGACCTGGTGGCCGCCGATGGTTCGTCCAACGGCTGGAACTACGAAGACGGCGTGCTCTCCCCAGGCGCCGTGCAAGAACGCATTCACGCCATTCGCGAGTTCAACCAATGCGAAGGCACCGATCCGCGTGACGGCACGCCGGCCTGCCCGAAAGCCAAGAATCACCCGTACTTCGGTCAATATGGTCGGGCTGATTGGGTCGGGGCGCGTACAGCCATGCAGCGCTGGTTCGTTGACCCGGTGGTGAACACTTATGGCGTCGACCGCGGCCTGGGCACCATCTTTACCCACGACCACCTCGGCCCATCGACCCACCAACAGATTGGTCTGTACGCCACTGTTCTGGCTGAACCGGCCGGTTCCACCTGGTTCCATGCCGAAACCGGCGAGCAGTTGTACAGCGGCGCGCGGCAGGACGGCGGGCCGACCTCGTGGCAAGCGGTGATTTCCACCGGTGACCTGGATGGCGACGGCAAGAACGACAGCTTCCGCGAGTTTTTCCTCGAATACAGTGACTTCCAGCACGCCTATGAAGCCGGTGTGTACGTAGGCGCTGGCCCTAACGGTGTGCCGAACCCGCAAGCATTCCCGGCCACGGCCGACAGCTTCCGCTACGCGATCAACCCACCGGTGCGTGACAACACCAGCGAGTTGCTTGAAGCAGTAGTCGAGCTGCGCGGCGGGGTGAAACCGGGCTGCCCAAGCCGCCCATGCCCACAAGCGATCTCGGTGGATGACCCTGGCATGTTCGTCGTCAACTACCGTAACGAACCGCTGGCCCTGCGTGTGTACGACCCGAACAAGGTCGGCCCGGACGGCAAGCGCGGCATGCAGGCTGATGGCCTGGGCGGCGACCTGGCGTATGCCATGCAAAGCCGTACCGACCGTGCGATCCCGGCGATGAACCTGGCGCCGAACTTGATCACCGCGGCCACCGGCCCAACCGGCGGCACCACGCTATTCCCGCCGCACATCAACAAGGGTGGCGCCGAACCGGGCGATCCGTTTACGCCGATGCTGCGCACTTATACCGGTGACAACGTGCGGCTGCGGGTGCATGCCGGCGGTCACGAAGAGGAGCACAACGTCACCCTGCACGGTGTGAAATGGCTGCAAAGCGGTTCCGGCTTCGGCAACAGTTCCAACTCGGGCTGGCGCGCGTCGCAGATGGTCGGGATCTCCGAGCAGATGGGCTTCAATGCGCCGGTGTCGATGATCTCCAGTTCGGCGGCGACCACGGGTGACTACCTGTACACCATGGACGCGTCCATCGAGGGTTACTGGAACGGGATCTGGGGCGTGATGCGCAACTACACCGCACAACGCAGCGATTTGTTCGCACTGCCGAACAACCCGAAACCGACCGGCATGCGCAACACCGTGGCGTTTGACGGCATTTGCCCACGGATTGGCGCCAACCCGAACGGCATCGGCACCCGCCCAACCGTGCAACGCAACTATGAAGTGGTCGCGGCGCTGGCCAACGACATCCTCAGCAACCCGCTGGGCTTGTCCATCGCTGACCCGGCGGGGATCGGCCAGCATGTCGGCGGGCCGCTGAAACCAGCGGGTGGCACCCTGGTGCTGAACTCGCGGCCAGTGAGCATTCCGCAAGTCACGATCACCGATCCTGAAGATGGCGAGACCTTCACCATCGGTGGGCAAAGCGGGCCGCTGCACGACCCGACCGCGATCCTGTATGTGCGCAAAGGCGACCTCGACCCGATCACCGGCAAGTTGAAACCCGGTGTGCCTGTCGAACCGCTGATCCTGCGTGCGGCGGCCGGTGATTGCATCAACATCACCCTGGAAAACCGTCTGCCGAGCGTGATGCCGGACCTGGCCCAGACCGCGATCATGCAAGGCCTGGCCAAGCGTGACCGCAACGACGGCATGGGCTCGACCACTTTCAACAACAACCTGTTGCGGCCATCGAGCCATGTCGGCCTGCACGCGCAACTGCTGTCCTACGACATCACCAAATCGGACGGAGCCAACGTCGGCGCCAACCCGATCCAGACCGTGCCACCGCGTGTCGGCAGCACCGGTGCGTACCCGACCCGTACCTATCAGTACTACGCCGGGCACCTGGAGCGTGAAGGCAAACCGATCACCCAACTGGGGCGCAACGTCGACAACATCAACGCCACGGCGGTGGAGTTCGGCGGGTTGAACTTCACCCCGGCGGACGTCATCAAGCAACCGCAAAAAGGCCTTGGCGGTGCAATGAGCGTCCTGCCGATCGGTTCCACCTGGGTTGAAGATGCCAAGCGCGCGTCGGCCACAGTGACCGCGCCGGGCCAGACCGTTTACCGCGATTTTGCGATGGTCTGGCAGCGCGCCTTGAACACTCGCTGGGCCAATGGCCGGCCGGTGGAAGGCATTGCCTCGGAAGGCAACGGTGTGCCGAACGATCCGAAGGACAACGCGAGCATGGCCATCAACTACAAGATCGAACCGATGTGGTTCCGCTTCGGTCTGGCCCCGGATGCACCGTTCGGTCACGCCGGCAGCCCTGGCACCTACGGCGACGTGCCGAACGCACACATGGCCTACAGCAACGCCCTGGTCGGTGGCGATCCGCAAACACCGGTGTTCTACGTCAAGCCGGGGCAACCGTTCCGTACGCACATTCTGATGCCGTCCGGTGGCAGTCGCGGTTCGACCTTCCAGCTCGATGGTCACGTCTGGTCGGTCAACCCGTTCCAGTCGGAGAAGAGCGATGTGGGCGGCTACCCGATGGGCGCCCCAGGTGTGGGTTCGGTGAAGTTCGGGCTCAACCCGATGTCGATGTACATCGGCGCCCGGGAAAGCGTGTTGCCGGCGGCGCACTTCAGCTTCATGCACCCGAGCGCCGGGGGCAGCAATGCGATAGCGGGGGACTACCTGTACCGCGACAACGCTTCCTTCGGTAATACCGCCGGGTTGTGGGGGCTGTTGCGGGTGACCAACGAGCCGGAACCGGCGCCTGCGCCGTAAGCGAGAGATGGAGCAAGTAATGACTATCTGTGGCGAGGGAGCTTGCTCCCGCTTGAGTGCAAAGCACTCACAAAATCTGCATTGACTGCAAAAGTTTTGGGGCCGCTGCGCGGTCCAGCGGGAGCAAGCTCCCTCGCCACAAAGGTAGGCATGCTGGATAGGCAGACACAGATCTGAAGGGGAGTTTTGCCATGAACAGGACCATCACATTCGCCGGTTGTGCGCTCGTCGTCGCAGGGGCGTTGATCTGGCTCGGGGTATCGCGCACATTGCCGCCGACCCTGCTCAACGAAGTGGCATTGCCCAACACCTGGACTGGCCAGACCCTTGAGCGTGATGGCGTGTCCGTGGCGCTCGACGTGAAGGCGCTGGCCGGGGACGGCGTGCTGCGTGAAGGTGAGTTCGCCGACGTGCAATTTCGCGTCACCGACAAGTCCTCCGGCCAACCGCTGTCGGGCGTTGCTCCCGGTGCCTGGGTCGACCCGGAAACCGTCGCCGCCGACAAAGCCCAGGGTCGCGACAAAAGCTGCAAGGCCCGGGTCGGGGTGTTCCTCAAATCAAGCATCGGCGCGCGGCCGCTGCTCGACCTCAACAGCTACTTCGTATTGGTGATGAACCGCGATGCCAGCGTTTCGGTGGTGGACCCGTCGGTGTCGGTGGGCGGCATCACCAGCACCATGACGCGGATCGACATCAAGCAGGCGCCGATGGACTGGGTTACACCGCGCGATAACAAACGTGTGTTCGTGTCGATGCCGACCGCTGGCGAAGTCGCGGTGATCGACACCGAACAATTCAAGTTGCTTGATTCGGTAGCGGCCGGCAGCAACCCGGTGCGTGTGGCCTTGCAACCGGACGAGCGCCTGTTGTGGGTCGGCAACAACGCCCAGGATGCGCAACAATCCGGGGTCACCGTCATCGACACCCGCAGCCTGAAAACCCTCAAGCACCTGGCCACTGGTGGCGGCCACCACGAGATCGCCTTCAGCAAGGACAGCCGCTTTGCCTTCGTCACCAACCGCGACGACGGCACGGTGAGCATCATCGATGTCGCCAGCCTGACCTTGCTCAAACAACTCAAGACCGGTTCGCACCCGTTGTCGGTGGTGTATTCGCCGCTGTCCGGGGCGGCGTATGTGGCCGATGGCAAGGACGGCACCGTGACCGTGGTCGACGCTGCGAGCCAGTCGGTGCGGCGGCTGATCAAGCTGAAACAGGGCCTCGGCCCGATGGGCTTCAGCGCCGACGGGCGTTTCGGCATCGTGCTCAACACCCTGGAAAACCAGGCCTCGGTGATCGACGCCGCCAACGATGCGCTGATCCATGAACTGGACGTGTCCGCCGAACCCTACCAAGTGGTGTTCACCAAGGCTTATGCCTACATTCGCGGACTGGCCTCGTCGAAGGTGACGATGATCAACCTGTCGTCCCTCGGTGAAGGCCGCAAGCCGATTACCCAGGGTTTCGAGGCCGGAACCAAGGCCCCACGGCTGGCCGGTGATTTGCCGCTGGCATCGAGCCTGGCGGTGTCGCGGGACGACAACGCGGTGTTTGTGGTCAACCCGACCGACAACACCACGTACTTCTACGCCGAAGGCATGAACGCGCCGATGTCCGGCTACCCCAATCGCGGGCAAGTGGCGCGGGCAGCGCTGGTCATCGACCGCAGCCTGCGTGAAGTCGAGCCGGGGCTGTACAGCGCTCGGATCAAACTGCCGATGGCGGGGCGGTTCGACGTGGCGTTCCTGCTCAACCAACCGAACATCATCCATTGCTTCAGCACCGTGGTTGAGGCGAACCCGAACGTCGCGCAGGTGGTCGGTACGCCGAAAGTCGAGTTCATGCTCGACAAGACCACGGCCGCACTGGGCAGCCCGTACGTGGTGCGTTTTCGCATCGTCCAGGGCAAGCAAAAGATCGAGCGCAGTGGGGTCAAGGACGTTCAGGTGCGCTACTTCCTGGCGCCATCCTCCCGTCCTCAGGCCGTCGCGGCACTGGACGTCGGCAACGGCGTTTATGAAGCCCCGGTAACGCTTGACCAGAAAGGCGCCTGGTACCTGCACGTGCGTGCGGCGTCACTGGGTGCGGATTTCGGCGACCAGACATTTGCCAGCGTTCGGGTGCTGCCCGGCGACACTCATTGAGAGGACATCGATATGAACCGATTTGCACACCGTGGACTGCTGACTCTGTGCCTGTTGGCCGTCGGTATTGGCCAGGCCCTGGCTCATTCAGCGGATGAGCACGCCGGCCATACGCCGGCCAAGAGCGCCAGTTCGGAAAGCGCCCAGGTCAAGTTCGCCGACGTGGCGCTGGTGGACCAGAACGGCAAGACCGTACGCCTGGAAAAAGACCTGGTCAGCAACAAGATCGTGGTCATGAGCTTCATCTACACCAGTTGCACCACGGTGTGCCCGGTGGTGTCGTCGATCATGGGCAAGGTGCAGAAACAGCTGGGCTCACGGGTCGGCACCGAGGTGCAACTGGTGTCGATCAGCATCGACCCGCAACGCGACGACGCCAAGCGCCTGAACGACTACGCCCGCACCTTCCAGAACGGCCCGGGCTGGAGCTGGCTCACCGGTTCGCCGCAGTCGGTCACTGAAACGCTCAAGGGTCTTGGCAGTTTCAGTGGCGACTTCAAGAGCCACCAACCGCTGATCCTCGTGGGCGACGGCAACAGCCGCCACTGGACCCGCTACTACGGCTTCACCGACCCGATGGTGCTCAGCCGTGAAGTCGAGAAACTCAGCGGCCAGCGCAACGCCCACGCCAAGCACACTGCCATCGCCATGGAGCATCAGCCATGAAAGCGCTTGCCCTGATCTTCCTGACGATGTGCTTTTGCATCATCAGTTTCCTGGCCTTTTCCCATGAGGGGCATGAGCAACCTGCGGCACCTGCCACTGCGACGGCAGCGGTAGCCGCGGCGCAACCGGCGGGTGGAACGCGTGATGCCAAAACCTGGTTCACCGACACGCCGTTGCAGGACCAGAACGGCAATACCCTGCGCTTCTACAGCGACGCGTTGCAGAACCGCGTGGTGCTGCTCAATGTGATTTTCACCAGTTGCACCGATGCCTGCCCGTTGATCACCCAAAAGCTCAAGGAAGTACGTGAAGTGCTGGGCGACAAGGCGGACGGCATCACCTTCATCTCCCTTACCAGTGATCCGCAGCGGGATACTCCTGCGGTACTCAAGGCTTACACCTTGAAGCAGGGCGTCGATGGCCCCCACTGGCTTTTTCTTACCGGCGACAAAGCGCAAATGGACGTGGTCCTGGCCCGCATCGGCCAGATCATTCCGTCCCCCGAGCAGCACTCCACGCAGTTGATCGTCGGCGATGTGGCCAACAAACGCTGGAGCAAAATCCGTCCCGATGCCCCGGCCGCCGCCATTGCCCAGCGCTTGCAGTTGCTGACAATGCCCGTGGCTGGCCGTTGAGTCCGCGCCATGAAAAGCGCCCTCATCTTCGGCCTGCTCTTGCTCAGCCTGACCGCTCAGGCCTTGCCGCTGAGCCCCAGCGAAAGCGCCGGCAAACGCCTGTACCGCGAGGGCGTGTCAGCCAGTGGTGAGCCGATCATGGCCCGGATCGGAGCGGCGGGTACTTTACTGCCGGCCACCAGCCTGCCGTGTGCCAACTGCCACGGGGCCGATGGGCTCGGGCGTCCCGAGGGCGGAGTGCGACCGCCGGACCTGAACTGGTCGCGGCTGACCAGCACCTATGGCCAGCAGCAGATCAACGGGCGCACGTACCCGGCGTATACCGACGGCACCTTGGCCAGGGCGGTGCAGGAAGGGCGCGACCCCGGCAACAATCGACTCGACACGGCCATGCCGAAGTTCGTGCTGTCGATGAACGATCAGCGCAACCTCACGGCGTACCTCAAGCGCCTGGCCGATGACCGCGATCCGGGCCTGAGCCCCGACAGCCTGCACCTGGGCACGTTGTTGCCGAGCACCGGGGCGTTGAGCGAGGAAGGCGTCACGGTGGCGGCGGTGCTCAGGGGTTGTATCGCACGGATCAATGAGGCAGGCGGGATTCATGGCCGGCAGTTGCGCCTGACCATTCTCGATCCCGGTCCGGATCGTGCCAGCGCCGAGCAGGCACTGAGCCAACTAATCGAACAGGAACAGGTGTTCGCCCTGATCGCCCCGCTGGTGCCAGCACTCGACTCTGAGCTGGCGACGCGCCTGGAACAGGCCGGTGTGCCGCTGATCGGTCCTTTGTCATTGCAAGGCACGAACCAGGTCAGCCGGCAGGTTTTCGAAGCGCTGCCGGGGCTGCGCGAGCAGATGATTGCCCTGGCCAACTATGCAGCCACGAGCTTGCGGGTTTTGCAGGGGCCGACGCTGATCGCCTACCCGGACGAGCCCGGTCAACGGCTGGCAGCGGAGAATCTCGCCAAGTACCTGCAAGACAACGCCTGGCAGAAAGTGCGGCTGCAAATCTATCAAACGGCGCAAGACGAATTGCCGCTGGGTTCGCGCTCGGTGTTTTACCTGGGCAATAGCGGCGGTTTCAGTCGCCTGGCCGAGCGGTTGAACACAGCGGGGCAGGTGCCTTACCTGTTTGCCGCGTCGAATCAGGTGGCGGGTGATTTGTTGCAGGTGCCCAGTGGATTTTCGCGACGGGTGTTCCTCGCGTATCCGTTCGTGCCCAGCGACTGGACGATCGCCGGGCGCCGGGCCCTGACCCAGTTGCGCGAACGCCAGCGGCTCGGCGGGGAGCACGCGGTCCTGCAAGTCGGCGCGTTCAGTTCGATGATGCTGCTCAGCGAAGGCATGAAGCAGGCCGGGCGGGATGCCAGCCGCGAGAAACTGGTCAACGCCCTGGAAGGCCTGCATGACTTCGATACCGGCCTGACCCCGCTGATCAGCTTCGGACCGGGTCGCCGCCAGGGCCTGAGCGGGGCCCACGTAGTCACGGTGGACCTGCCCGACCAGCGTTTCTATCTGGTTGCCCCTTATAAACCCATTGCCGCCATGCCCTGACCGGAGGCCGAATATGAAACTGAACACTGTGCTGATCCTGTTGACGTTATGGGTGCCCGCGGCGTTTTGCAGCAATGGCCAGGTCGCGGCGCGGGTCAATGGCGAGGAAATTTCGCAGATGCGTCTGGAGCGATATTTCGCCGAATACCTGGAGGACCAGGGCCGGGCGGTCGCCAGCATCCGCAGCCCCAGCGCGTACAAGCAGTTGCGCAAAGCGGCGCTGGACGCCCTGATCGACAAGGAGTTGCTCTGGCAGGAAGCGGTCAAGCGCGGCGTGGTGATCAGCGATGCCACGGTGCAAAGCCAGGTCGACCAGACCCGTCAGGCCATGGGCGGCGCGCAAGTGTTCGCCCGGCGCCTGGAAGACGCCGGTTTCGATGAGGCGGCTTACATCGAATACACCCGCCGTGACCTGACGGCCCAGCAGATGTTTGCCGAGCTGACCAAGGTCACCGAGCCTGACGAAAAACAGGTCCGGGCGTTTTTCCAAGAGCATCGCGCCGAAATGAACCGGCCCGAGGAGATCCAGGTCAGGCATATCCTGATCAAAGTGCCTCAGGGTGCGGAGGCTTCCACTGTTTCATCCGCGAGACTACGCTTGGAGGCAATGCGTACGCGTATCGCTCAGGGTGAAGACTTCGCCAGCGTCGCCCGAACCGGCTCCGAGGACGCTTCGGCCAGCCAGGGTGGCGATCTGGGCTATTTTCCACGGGGTCGCATGCTGCCGGAGTTCGACGCGGCAGCCTTTGCCCTGGCGCCGGGTGCGGTCAGCGAACCGGTGCGCACGGCGGTGGGTTGGCATTTGATTTATTTACAGAACCGAACGGAGGCAGCCGATGTCACAGAGGAGCAAGGACTTGACCTGGTTCGGGCTTATCTTGCCCGACAGAAACAGGTTCAGACTCGTCTACAAGTTCTGGCGCAGCTGCGTTCCAGCAATCGGATCGAACGGATTGACGACGATTGAGCACTCCCCCAAAAGTGGGGAAAAGCATCAATCCACATCCGATCGGTTTTCCCCGCTTTTGGGGGGTGGGGTATGTGGACAAAAAGGCATTGCGTTTAAATTCAAGGACATGAATACATAAAATTACCGGCGCTCAGCCTGGCATGAAGTGTGCGTTAGACCTAGTAAGGCGCGCACTCCGCCAGGCTCGGTATTCGGACCTGCGGTTTCAAGGAGTCCACCTTGTTAAACAAAGTACTGGTTGTTGACGACGAACAACTCCTTGCAGAAAACCTCCAGGGTTACCTGCAGGCGCAAGAGTTGGACGTCCGGATTGCTCACGACGGTGCGCAAGGAATCGTTGAAGCTAACGATTTCGCACCCGATGTGATGGTGTTCGATTACCGCTTGCCCGATATGGAAGGCTTTCAGGTGCTCGATGCCGTCCGCCAGAACAGGAATTGTCATTTTGTGCTGATCACAGGGCACCCCACCGCAGAGGTTTGCGAAAGGGCCCGGCAACTGGGAGTCAGCCACATCCTGTTCAAACCGTTTCCATTGGCGGAATTGGCCCGGGCAGTGCTGGATCTTCTGGGAGGGCAGCGCGAACCCAAAGCGAGCGCGAGCACATCCGAAGGTTTCGTCGAACGACGCCAGAGCAGGACCGAAAATTTCCCGCTGCAGTTGTACGACGGTAGTTGGGTGCTTGCAGATCGCCGACGAAGTATCACGGCCTCCACAGCGCCAGACGACGAACAATTGCTCACCGGGGAGTAGTGGCGCGACAAGACGTTCCGGCACCCGCCGCAATTGCTCGCCGCGCCGACAGGGCTCAAAGCCCCGGGCGTTGGAGAGCAAACCATGGACCGTCTATCACTTGTCGTCGATGCTGTGCCGCTGGACTGTGTACCGACCCGGTTTACCAGTGAGCAATTGGCTCAAGCGCGGTCGCTGGCCGCCACTTCCGGCGAGCGGGTTCTGCATGCCCTTGGTGAACTCTGCGAACTGGCCCCCATGCCTTTCATCCAGTGCCTGGGCGCTACCCTGCATTATCCGGTGCTCGACACCGACAGCCTGTTTCAAGCCACGCCTGTTTTCGATCGGGTCACCCTGGCCCAATGCCTCAAGCGCGAATTCACTCTGTTGCGTCACGACGACGCGGTCATCGGTGTGTTTGCCGACCCCTTCGACACGGCCCGCCTGGCCTGGATCGACGATTGCCTGCACGGCGCGCCGCTCTACCTGGTGCACGCCGACGACCTGAAAGCCTACCTGGCCCGCCACGAAGAAAGCTTTCACGCGGTGGAGTCGCTAAACGCCCAGGCTGACGGCAGCACCGAAATCGATACCCTGCAAAGCCTGTCCCTGACCAGCATCAGCGAAGACTCCAGCGTGGTGGTGAAGCTGGTCAACTCGACCCTTTACGATGCGCTGAAAATGCACGCCAGCGACATCCACCTGGGCACCACCGGCAGCGGCCTGGTGATCAAATACCGCATCGATGGCGTGCTCAACAACATCAGCAAAATCCAGGGCAACGAGTTCGCCGAACAGGTGATTTCCCGGGTCAAGGTCATGGCCGAACTGGACATCGGCGAAAAACGCGTGCCTCAGGACGGTCGCTTTAAGATCGGCATCAGCGGCCGGCAGATCGACTTCCGGGTATCGATCATGCCGAGCATTTTCGGTGAAGACGCGGTGCTGCGGGTACTCGACAAACAGGACCTCGCCGACAAAGTCTGCGGCGTGCAACTTCAAGCCCTGGGCTTTGAAGAAGAAACCCTGCGCCAACTGCGCCGCCTGGCTGCCGAACCCTACGGCATGGTGCTGGTCACCGGTCCCACCGGCAGCGGCAAGACCACCACGCTGTACGCGATGATCACCGAGATCAACCACGGCGTGGACAAGATCATCACCATCGAAGACCCGGTCGAATACCAACTGCCGGGCGTGCTGCAAATCCCGGTCAACGAAAAGAAAGGCCTGACCTTCGCCCGGGGGCTGCGCTCGATCCTGCGTCATGACCCGGACAAAATCATGGTCGGTGAAATCCGTGACCCGGACACCGCGCAGATCGCCGTGCAATCGGCACTCACCGGACACCTGGTGTTTACCACCATTCACGCCAACAACGTGTTCGACGTGATCGGCCGTTTCACCCAGATGGAAATCGACCCTTACAGCCTGGTCTCCGCGCTCAACGCGGTACTGGCTCAGCGCTTGATTCGCCTGGTCTGCGTCAGCTGCAGCGCCCCTTACAGCCCGAACGAAGAAGAGCTGGAAGCCTCCGGCCTCGATCCGCAAAACGTCGCTCACTACCAGTTCGTGCATGGCAAGGGTTGCGGCCATTGCCGGGGCACCGGTTACCGCGGGCGCAGTGCGATTGCCGAGCTGCTGCACCTGGACGATGAGCTGCGGCAAATGATCGTCGAGCGCCAACCCATTTCGAAAATCAAGGCCCACGCCTGCAAACGTGGCTTGCGCCTCTTGCGCGAATCCGCGCTGGAACTGGTGCAACAAGGCCGGACCACTCTCGAGGAGATCAATCGTGTCACTTTTATCTCGTGAGCAATTTGTCGCCGTCCTCGGCGCCAGTGGTGTCGGCCTCGGCCAGCGCAAGGGCAGTCAAACCCTGTGGCTGGGCAGCGTCGGCTACATCGACGAAGGCTTTCACGCCTGGACCGTGGCCCTGGAAACCCTCGACCGCCTGCTGGGTGAACATGCCCGCGCCGGTGCGGAATTGACCGTGGTGATCTCCGGACACTTCAGCCGTTTCTGCCTGGTGCCCTGGAGCGAGCAGATCAGCAGCCCCGAAGAACTGCGCGGGTTTGCCCAACTGTGCTTCGAAGACCTCTACGGTGCCCCGGCCCAACCCTGGAACCTGGTGCTCTCGGCCGAACCTGCCGGCTACGACCGGGTCGCCACGGCACTGCCGCAAGACCTGTTGGAACGCCTGCGGACCCTGGTCAGCGGTCGTGGCTTGCGCCTGCGTTCGGTGCAGCCGTACCTGATGGCGGCCTTCAACCACTTCGATAAAAGTTTCGGCGCCGGGGACTTCCTCTTTGTCGTCGCCGAGCCGGTGCGCAGTGTGTTGCTGGTGGCGCGCGAAGGTCGCTGGGCGGCGGTGCGTTCGGTGGGCAGCAGCGACAGCGATGCCGCGCTGACCGCGCTGATCGGCCGCGAAAGCCAGCTGCAGGCGTCCACCAGCGAACGGCCACTGAATGTTTATCTGCACGCCCCGGCGCGCATTGACTCGCACCCGGACGTTCCCGGTGTGCACCTGCGGACCCTCGAAGAGGACCGGACTGCCGTACACGATTGCCTGTACGTCATGTCCCGGGCGGTGGCCTGACATGCGCGCCCTGATGCTCGACTTTCAGCCACGCCGCCGCTCGACGCCTCTGGGCTGGAGCCTGCTGGCCGCTGGCGTGATGCTGGCGCTGACCTGCATGGTGATTCAGCAACACCTCAGCGGGGAGGCCGAACAACAGCAAGGTCACCTGCAAACCGCGCAACGAGTGCTCACCGGCGACACTGGCAGCAAGGTCAGCCTGACCCCGGCGGAAACCCGCGAGCAGGCACAGAACCTGGCCGAGATGCGCAAGGTCTCGCAGCAATTGCGCCGCCCTTGGGAACGCCTGTTCGCCACGCTCGAATCCATGCCCCGCGACAACATTGCCTTGCTGACCCTGACCCCGGATGCCCGCAAGGGCCAAGTGCGGATCAGTGCCGAGGCGCGGGACCTGGACGCGATGCTCGACTTCCACCGCCGCCTCGAAGCCAGCGACGAGCTGTCCGATGTGTCGCTGCTCAGCCACGAAATCGTCGCCAACGTGCCGGAACACCCGGTGCAATTCAACCTGTCGGCTACCTGGGAGATTGGCGATGCAAATCCCTAGATTGATCGTCCACGAATACCTGCAAAGCCTTGGCGTTCCGGGCCTGGCAGGGCTGGCGGTGCTGATTGTGGCGCTGACTTACGGCCTGGCCGGGTTGCTGCCGGACTGGCAATCGTTGCAGCACCTGAGCCAGCAGACCCGTGAAGCCAGCGAATACCTGGCCAAGGTCGAAGACGGCACGGTGGCCGCGCCGGTGGTGCCGCAACGCCAGCTCGATGATTTCCGCAGCAAGTTGCCGTCCCAACCACAGGCCACCGTGGCCATCGACAAGATCTACGCGCTGGCCGCTCAGGAACGCATCACCCTGGCGCGAGGCGAGTACTCGTTGGGCATCGATCCGAAAACGCATCTGGCCCGTTATCAGATTCTGCTGCCGGTGCGTGGCAGCTATCCGCAACTGCGGCGCTTCCTGCACGCCTTGCTCGGCCAGTTGCCGGCGGTGGTGGTGGAGGACGTGGAGTTCCAGCGCAAAAAGATCGCCGACACCGACCTGACCGGCCGGATCCGCATGACCCTTTACCTGTCGAGGTCATGATGAACAGCAAACGTGCAGTGGGTTGGGTGGCGTTCCTCGGCGTAGCCGCGGCGCTGACCTGGTTGCCCGAATACTTCAAGCAGGCCGACGACAGTGACGTGGACGTCGCCGCCGTCGCCACGCCTGCCAAAGGCAAGGTGTCGTCGGCCGCTAAAGCCGCCGCTGCGGCAGCGCCGATCAAGGACCTGAGCCCGGCCGGCGACCTGTTCGCTGCCCGCAGCTGGAAGGCTGCACCCAAGCTTGCCAGCGTCACCGAACAAGCCGTCAAGGTGGCTCCGGTCGTGCAGGCCCCCACTGCACCGCCGATGCCTTTCCAGTTCATTGGCCGCATGGATGACCGCACCGATCTGCAAGTGTTCTTGCAGAACGGCGAGAAGATCTACGTCGTGCGCAAAGGGGATGTGATCGACGAAACATGGAAGATCGAGGGGATTTCCGATCTGGAACTGAGCCTGGTCTATTTGCCTCTGCATTTGTCCCAGACTTTGTCTGTGGGGAGCGCGCAATGAACAAGTCCCGTTTGCTGATGAGCCTGTGCCTTTGCGCAGGGCTGGCCGCATGCAGCTCGGCGAAGGTCGCCAAAGAAGAAGCCACTGACCTGATCGAACAAGGTCAGTATGAAGCCGGCCTGGCACGGATCGAGGAAGGGTTGCGCGAAAACCCTCGTGACACCGAACTGCACATTGCCCTCAACAGCGCCCGTGCCCGTGCGATTACGGCGCTGCTGACCCAGGCCGACATGGACCGCGCCCAGCGCGATTTCGCTTCGGCGCGCATGGGTTACGGACGAGTGCTGACCCTCGAGCCGAACAACCGCCGGGCCCAGGACGCCATGCGTCAACTGGAACACATGCGCAGCCTCGATGAAAAACTCGAACTGGCCCGTGGCGACCTGCGCCGGGGCGACATCTACGGGTCCGAGCGCCAAGTGCGGCAGATCCTCGAACTGGACCCGAACAACGAAGGCGCCCTGGAACTGCAAGGCAATATTCGCCTGGTGCAGAGCCGCAACGTGATTCCTTATCCACAACTGCGCACTCGCCTCGACAAACCGGTGACCCTGGAATTTCGCGACGCCAACCTGAAAACCATTTTCGAAGTGCTGTCCCAGGTTGCCGGTTTGAACTTCATCTTCGACAAGGACCTGCGCCCGGACATGAAAGCCACGATCTTCGTGCGTGACGTGCGCATCGAAGACGCTGTGGAGCTGCTGCTGCAACAGAACCAGTTGCACCAGAAAGTGGTGAACGAAAACACCTTGCTGATCTACCCGGACTCGCCGCAGAAGCTCAAGGATTATCAAGAGCTGGTGATGCGTACCTTCTACCTGACCAGCATCGATGCCAACACCGCGCTGAACATGATCAAGACCATGCTCAAGACCCGCGATGTGTTCGTCGACGAACGCCTCAACACCCTGACCATGCGCGACACCGGCGACGCCGTGCGCATGGCCGAGAAACTCTTGCAATCGCAGGATCAGTCCAACCCGGAAGTGGTGCTGGAAGTGGAAGTGATGGAAGTCGCCACCCAGCGGATTCTCGACCTGGGCCTGCAATGGCCGAACACCTTCGGCGTGGTCAACAGCGATGGTTCGGCAGTGACCATTCTCGATCAGCTCAAAGGCATCAACTCCAGCCGCATCACCATTTCGCCGTCGCCACAGGCCAAGATCAATGCGCAGGACAAGGACATCAACACCCTGGCCAGCCCGGTGATCCGCGTCAGCAACCGCGAGCAAGCGCGTATCCACATCGGTCAGCGCGTGCCGATCATCAGCGCCACTTCGGTGCCGTCGACCCAGGGACCGGTGATCACCGAAAGCGTGACTTACCTCGATGTCGGTTTGAAACTGGAAGTGCAGCCAACCGTGCACCTGAACAACGAAGTGGCGATCAAAGTGGCGCTGGAAGTCAGTAACGCCACGCCGCTGGAACCGACCCGCCAAGGCACCATTCCGGTTCAGGTCGATACCCGCAACGCCCAGACCACCCTGCGTCTGCATGACGGTGAAACCCAGATCCTCGCCGGCCTGATGCGTAACGACCATGGCAGCACCGGCAACAAGATTCCAGGCCTGGGCGACATCCCGGGGATCGGCCGCCTGTTCGGCAGCAACAAGGACGACGTCAGCAAATCCGAGCTGGTGTTGTCGATCACTCCGCGGATCGTGCGCAACCTGCCGTACCAGAGCCCGTCGGACATGGAATTCCCTACCGGCACCGAAACCAGCATGCACATCCAGGGGCCGGACCGTTCGAAGGTCGAAGTCGAAGAGGTTCGGGCCAATGGCATGAGCGCACCGATCGCGACCACCGTTACCGTCGGGAAGCCTTGATCATGAACGCCTCGCAACGCGGTTTTACCCTGATCGAAGTCGTGGTGACGCTGGCCCTGATCGGCCTGCTGGCCGGCATGGCCGCGCCGCTGACCGAGACCGTGGTGCGCCGGGGCAAAGAGCAGGACCTGCGTGCCGCGCTGTACCAGATCCGCGATGCCATCGACGCCTACAAACGCGCCTTTGACGCGGGCTACATCGAGAAGACGCTCGACAGCAACGGCTACCCGCCGAACCTGAAAGTGCTGGTCGATGGCGTGCGTGACGTGCGCAGCGCCAAGGGCGCCAAGTTCTACTTCCTTCGGCGTCTGCCCCATGACCCGCTGGCGGTGGTCAAGCGTGACGACGACGGCGGCTGGGGCCTGCGCAGTTATGACAGTTCGGCTGAAAACCCACGGGATGGCCAGGACGTCTTCGACGTCTACTCCAAGGCCCGGGGCAGAGGTCTCAACGGCATCGCGTACCGGGAGTGGTGAATATGCGCCGGGAAAAGGGTTTTACCCTGCTGGAACTGATGGTGGTCATGGCAATCATCGCCACCCTGATGACTATTGCCTTGCCACGCTACTTCAACAGCCTGGAGGCCTCCAAGGAGACCACCCTGCGCCAGAGCCTGTCGTCGATGCGCGAAGCGCTGGATCACTATTACGGCGACACCGGGCGTTATCCCGACTCCCTCGATCAACTGGTGGAGCTGCGCTACCTGCGCAACTCGCCGATGGACCCGATTGCCGAACGCAAGGACACCTGGGTCCTGGTCGCGCCGCCTGACGGTGTGGCCGGTGGCGTGGCCGATATCAAGAGTGGTGCCACAGGGAGGGCGCGTGATGGCAGCCTTTATTCCGAGTGGTAGGTCTGCGTCGCAAGGCGGCTTCACCTACCTGGGCGTGCTGCTTCTGATCATGGTGATGGGCATGGGCCTGGCCAGTGCCGGTGAATTGTGGGCGACCGCCGCGCGCCGTGACCGCGAACGCCAGTTGCTGTGGGTCGGCACCCAGTACGCCCAGGCGCTGCGCAGCTACTATCGCAGTTCGCCAGGCCTGGCCCAGTACCCGAAAGAGCTCGCCGACCTGTTGCAGGACGAGCGTTTTCCAAGCGCCAAACACCATCTGCGCCAGCTCTACCCGGACCCGATCAGCGGCGACGACTGGTTCCTGATGCGCGGTTTCGACGGCCGTATCACCGGCATCAGCAGCGCCTCTACCGACAAGCCGCTCAAGCAAGTGGACTTCCCGGCGCAGTGGTCGGATTTCAACGGGATGGCCAGCTACAAGGACTGGCAGTTCGTGGCCGAGAAAGCTTTTACCGACGGCGCCAGCGGCCCGGTCAAAGGCCAGTCCACCGCACCCCAGGCGTTGCAGCCATGAACCGCTTCTGCCTGGCGCTGATCCTGGTGTTGAGCACCTCTGTGGCCTCGGCCGGCGAAGAGGACGAGATGCTCGGCTTCATTATCGACGACACGATTTCGCACATCGGCCACGACTTTTACTACTCGTTCAGTGAACGCCTGCGGGCCACCAGCCCGATGGATTTCAACCTGGTGGTACGCGAACGACCTTCGGCTCGCTGGGGCAGCCTGGTGACCGTGGAATTTCAACAACGTTTGGTTTATCGGCGATTCCTGCCGCCGAACACCGTGGAACTCAAGGACGAGGCCTATGACGCCGCCGACTGGGTACGCGGGCAGATTGTCCAGCGCAAGCTGGAAGCCTTGTTGCAGGACACCACGGACCTTGAGAGGGACGAATTATGAAAACGACAACGTTTGTGCAATACAGCGGCTGGTGTTTGCTCGGTCTCGGCGCCAGTGCGCTGGTCCAGGCCACGGAGCTGGTCTACACGCCCGTCAACCCCTCGTTCGGTGGCAACCCGTTGAACGGCACTTGGCTGCTTAACAATGCCCAGGCGCAGAACGACTATGACGACCCAGATCTGAAGGACCGCGCCACCGTGGCCGGGACCTCGGCCCTGGATCGCTTCAGTGCACAGTTGCAATCGCGGTTGCTGGGGCAATTGCTGGACAACATTTCCACGGGCAACACCGGGAGCCTGTCGACCGATGCGTTCATTGTCAACGTCGTCGACGATTCAGGGCAGTTGACGATTGAAGTGACCGATCGAGCGACCGGTGAGCTTTCGGAAATCAAGGTGAATGGCCTGAATTGATTCGATTCGGGTCTACGGGGAGTTAAGGACATGAAAAAAATAATTGCGCTAGGGCTGATGTTAGCGGCATTACAAGGGTGCAGTCTGCGTGAGCCGATGCCGGCCGAGCAGGACAGCCAGACCCCGACCCTGACCCCCAGGGCCTCGACCTACTACGACTTGATCAACATGCCACGGCCAAAGGGCCGCTTGATGGCGGTGGTGTACGGCTTCCGTGACCAGACCGGACAGTACAAACCGACCCCGGCCAGCTCCTTCTCCACCAGCGTCACCCAAGGCGCGGCGAGCATGCTGATGGACGCCATGCAGGCCAGCGGCTGGTTCGTGGTGCTTGAGCGCGAAGGGCTGCAGAACCTGCTGACCGAACGCAAGATCATCCGCGCCTCACAGAAAAAGCCCAACACCCCGGTCAACATCATGGCTGAACTGCCACCGCTGCAAGCGGCGAACATGATGCTCGAAGGCGGCATCATCGCCTACGACACCAACGTGCGCAGCGGCGGGGAAGGGGCACGTTACCTGGGCATCGACATCGCCCGCGAATACCGCGTGGACCAGGTCACCGTTAACCTGCGGGCGGTGGACGTGCGCAGCGGCCAGGTGCTGTCCAACGTGATGACCAGCAAGACCATCTACTCCGTGGCCCGCAGTGCCGGGGTGTTCAAGTTCATCGAGTTCAAGAAGTTGCTCGAAGCCGAGGTCGGCTACACCACCAACGAACCGGCGCAGCTGTGTGTGTTGTCGGCGATCGAAGCGGCGGTGGGACATTTGCTGGCGCAGGGGATCGAGCGGCATTTGTGGCAGGTGGCGGGGGACAACTCGGTGTCTACGCAGAATGAGACGCTGGATCGGTATCTGACCCAGGCCAAAGTGGTGCCTGAGGGGTTGGAGCCGGGTTCGGGCTCGGGTTCGGATTCGGATTCGGATGAGTGAGCCGAGGCGGCCTTCGGGCCGACCTGGTGCTTGCGGATGTCGTTGTTCCCCTGTGGGAGCCAGCCTGCTGGCGATGGCGGCCTGATAGCCGACCGGGGTTTGGTTGACTGTGTACATATCCATTTCTGCGGTAACGGCGGCTTATGGTTTCGCCCTTACGGCGAGTCCCTTTTGTCAATCGACACAAAAGGAACCAAAAAGTCTCGCCCCTTACGTACGGCCCCTCGCTAAGGCTCGGGGTTCCTTCGCTCCGATATTCATCCGGGGACACTGCCCTCCGGTCTGCTTCGCGACGACCTACATGCAGCGTGTTCGACTGCGTCGAACGGCGCTGCGCGCCACTCCCCGGATAAACACCTCCACTCAGCCTGCCGAGGGGGCGGGTGGATCAAGATCAAAAGCGGCAGGCGAGCTAACGCTCGGCCTGTTGAGTGGTGAAGAGCGACGGTGTACACCGTTTTGTCTTTGTCTTTGTCTTTGTCTTTGTCTTTGTCTTTGTCTTTGTCTTTGTCTTTGTCTTTGTCTTTGTCTTTGTCTTTGCCTTTGCCTTTGCCTTTGCCTTTGCCTTTGCCTTTGCTTCTCTGTAGGAGCAAGGCTTGCCCGCGATGACGGCCAGACAGCCGACCTGGGTCTTGAAGATTGACTCGGTCCCTGTGGGAGCTGGCTTGCCAGCGATGGCGGCCTCACAGCCAACCAATCCTTTTCAGATGCAACCAATCCAACTGTGGGAGCCAGCCTGCTGGCGATGGCGGCCTGACAGCCGACCAGGTTCTGGCAGATGTACCCCCGATCCTTGTAGGAACGAGCCTGCTCCGGACGACGTTCCGACGAAAAAAGTCCGGACAATGCGATCATTCAGAAAGGGCACGTTATCGTTGACGTTCATTGCGAGCAGGCTTGCTCCTACAGGGATTTTCGGTGGGTCTCAGAGGCGTGTTTAAAAGCCTTCGGCGTATCCTCCTGAAAGCTACATCACCTTGCGTCATTGCTTACAACTACGCCAGAATCCGCCGGCTTGTGCGCCTTGTCCCTGGTCTTTATCGTTCCCGTGTCGCTGCTAATCAGCGATCGGGTTTAGCAGCTCGGTAAATTTCAAGGCTCGCCAGTGTCACCCTATGGTGGCTGTGCGTGGGGCACTTCGGTGCGCCGGGTTCCTTGATCCCTGGTCTGCTAACCCGCGTACAGCCGCCACCCAGTCCGTTTAGCAGCGACGAGTGGCTCCATTGATCAGGGAGTTTTACCATGTTCAAACCAACACCCAACCCCCCCGAAACCGACAACGTTTCCCCCTACGATTCACCCAACTCCAAAAAAACTCCACGAAGCCGCCGACCGCGCGCTGGATTACCATCTCAAACAATCAAAAGACTCGCCCCCAACCCACCAGCCCAGCACGATGTTCACCATCGTCCCCGACATCAACACCGAATCACTGTTGGCCCACGCCTGCGAATCCCTGGCCTCGGCCAGTGTCATGGCCAGTGATCTCGCCGGGTTCGTGGAAGGTCCTCAGCGCAACGCGTTGCTGGGCATTGCGCAGATCATCATGTTGGGTGAACTGGCGGTGAACCGGGCACTGGATAACCTCGATCCGCAGGGCTAACTCAATCCCTGCCACAATAAAAAAACCGCGACCCTCCCCCAAGGGCCGCGGTTTTCTGCGCCGCGCGATTATTGCTGCAACACTGTTGCCTGGTTGGCCGAGCCCATTTGCTGCACGTTGGCAGTCTGGTAGTTGCCACTCTGGTCGACGCTGGCGATGTTGCCGGTGCCGCCCTGGGTGACGTAGGCCACGTTCATGGTGTCAGCCTGTTTGACGGTGATCATGTTGTCGTCGCCATACAGCTGGGTGGTGAAGGCCTGGTTGCCGGTGCCTTCCTGGTTGAACTCGGTGCTGTTGCCGGTGCCGTTGGTGCTGCCCTGGGCCAGGTTGGTGGTGCCGCGTTGATCGGAGATCAGGATGTTGTCGCTGCCGTTCTGGTCGAAGTACAGCTCGTTATAGGCGTCGGCCTGGCTGACCGTGGTTTTGTTGCCGGACCCGGTCTGGTTGGTGGTCATGATGTGGCCGATGCCGTTTTGGGTGAAGCTGGCCACGTTGCCGTTGCCGTTCTGGTTGACGGTGGCGCGCTGGTTGCTACCGAACTGGCCGCCCAGTTGCGGGCCTTTCCAGTTGCTGGCGTAGACCTTGTTGTCGCTACCCACCGAGGTGGCGTTGAGCACTTGGCTGTCACCGCTCTGGTAGGTGTAGTGCACGTTGCCGGTGCCCTGTTGATAGAGCGCAACGGTGGAGCCCAGGGACTCGAACTGGTCGGCGTAGATAGCGTTGAGGTCGCCCACTTGCAGCACGGTGGCCACGTTGTTTTCGCCGAAGCTCTGGTCGACGATGGTTTCGTTGGCGCCGCCGTACTGGTTGATGGTGGCCTGCGCATTGACCTGGGTGTCCTGCCAGACTTCGGTGCCGTTGCCGTCGCCGTACTGGTTGATGGTCAGGTTGCCGCCCACGCCGTAGCGCTGGTCGCCATAGGCATAGTTGGTGCTGCCGGCCTGGTTGATGTCGATCTGGCCGTTCATATGGCCGATCTGTTCGGCGGTGGCGTAGTTGGTGTCGCCGTACTGGATGATCACCGCGTTGTTGCTCGCACCCAACTGGATCTGCTCGATGTTGGCTTCGTTGTTGTCACCGTACTGGTAGGTCTTGCCAGAGGTGCCGTCCTGGCTGTCCTGGTAGACGAACGAGAAGTTGCCGGTGCCTTCCTGCTGCTGCAAGGCTTCGCCGTTGCCCACGCCGATCGACTGGCTGGCGTGGGCGGTGTTGAAGGCGCCGGTCTGGGTCTGGGTGATGGTGCTGTTGTCTTCGAACAGTTGCTCGGCGTAACCGGCGTTGTAGTCGCCGGTCTGGGTCTGGGTAATGGTGCTGGTCGCCGTGTCTTGTAGGGCGGCCGCGTTGTTACCCGAGCCGAGTTGTTGTTGGGTGGCGGTACTGAACGGAGCGCTGCTCTGTTTCACATCGGCGATGTTCTCGGTACCGAACTGGTTCTGGATGGACACGCTGTCATCGGCCAATGCCTGGGCACTGACTACGACCAGGATGGCGGCGGTTATGGGCGTCAGTTTGAACATGATGAAACCTCCAAGTGGTGCAGTGCTTTAGCGATATTGAGTGACCGATACGCTCATTCCATTGCCTGCCTGGGTCACAGCACTTTGCTGTCCCGTGCCAGCCTGGACGATGTTGGCGTCGTTGTTGTTGCCGTTCTGGGATATCTGCGCACGGTTGTGGCTGCCGCTCTGGGTAATTGATGCGGCGTTGCCGGAACCTTGCTGGTTGATCAGGGCCATCAGGTCGCTGCCTTGTTGCAGGATGTACGCTTCCTGATTGCTGCCCGACTGGACGATCTGGCCGAGCAGCGACTGGCCGTGCTGTTGCAACAGCGCAATGTTGGCCAGGCCGTTCTGGTCGATCAGTGCTTGCTGGCCCACCGGAGGTGGCAGCTCGCCGAGATCGGCACCGGGCGCCAGGTCATCGTTCTCCATCAAATCGTCGGCACGCACGCCCGCACTGCTGCAAAGCAGAAGCAGGCAGAGCAGGGCGGCGGTCGGCGTTTTCATGGCGTTGTCCTTATGTGAAGAGCCTGCCCCCTCGACTCGGTGAGCCGAGGGGACGTGGACTCAGTTCGAGATCACTTGCACCGTACGTACCGTGCCTTGGGACGAGGTGATGGTGGCGGTCGGGTTCGCCGATGGCACCACCGTGGTGGTGTTGTTTACCGTCAGCCTCCAGCGACCGGTCACGGGTACGGTGGTGGTCCCCAGTGTCTGCAGCCCGGTCGGGGTGGTGACCTGTACGGTGATGGTGTTGCCGGTGGTCACCGACGAAGTACCAGTGAGGTCCCAGGTGAAGCGGTTGTTGGACCGCGCTGTCACGGTTGCAGCGGTGACCGCGAAGGTTTCCGCAGCGGGCCGTGGCGAGACTTGCACCGTGACCGTGGCCGGCGTCGCCGACACAGCACCGAAGCTGTCCCGGACGAAGTAGGTGAAGGTCGTGGTGAAGGCCGTGGTCACCGTGGCCGGTGGGGTGTAGGTGATCACCGTGCCGTTACTGCTGACGGTGCCGCGCCCGGTCGGTGGCTGGGTGAAGCTGTTGATTGCCAGCGGCAGGTTGTTTTCCGGATCGGTGTCGTTGGCCAACACGTTGATCGGAATCGCTACACCCAGTGTGGTGGCGGCGTCGGCGACGGCGGTTGGGGCCTGGTTGGGCGCCACGGTGATGGTCACGGTCGCCGCAGCGGTCGAGGCCAGGCCTTTGGCGTCTTGCGCCTTGTAGGTGAAGGTGGTGGTCAGTGGCGCGTTGACGACGGCGGGCGGGGTGTAGACCACCACCGTTGTGCCATTGAGTGCGACAGTGCCTTGGCCGGTTGGCGGTTGGGTCAACGCGGTGATGGTCAGCGGCGTGTTGTTGTCAGGATCGCTGTCGTTGGCCAGCAGGTTGAGGGTGACCGGCACCCCGAAACTGGTGCTGCCGCTGTCGGCGACGGCGATCGGCGCTTGGTTCTCACCGGTGTCCGGCGCGGTGCCGACCACGACGACAGGTTCCACGTCACTGCCGCCGGCGGCGGATTTGACGGTGACGCTGGCCGGTGGCTGCGTCAGGTTGGAAACGGTCAGGCTTTGCGAGGTACCGGACTTGGTCAACCGTCCATAACCCTGGGCGACCATGTCCGGCACGACCACTTCGTCAGACGAGCTGGCTTCGATCAGCAGGCTGTGGTTGCTCCAGGTGTATCGAGCGGTCTTGACTTTCACCACGTCAGTGAGCTTTTTCGATACGGCAGTTGGCTGGGTCGTGCCGGCCGGGTTGGTGGCGGTGACCACCACGACAGGTGGCACAGGGCCGGTGATCAGGTGGCTGCCGAAGAACTGCCCGCCACTGCCGGCCATGCTGATTTGGCACGGTGTAGGCGGTGGCCCTGGAAAGAGGGCGACGGTTTCCCGGAAGCACAGGCTCGAGCTGGTGTCCGCACTGCCAAATACTTCCACTCGGGTACTGCTGGTGCCCGGACCTGCCGACGTGCGGCGGTAAGTGGCGCGACCAATGTCCACGTGGGTTTGGGAACGGCTGTCGAGGATCTTGCCGGACACGGTGAACAGGTTGGTCTCGATGGTCCCGGCCGGGCCTTGGACGCGCAGGAAGTTATTGCCGGTAGGGCTACCGGTGACCGCTTCGGGAACGTTCGGGTCGCCGATGAAATTATCGACGGTGCCGGTTTCCGGATTCACGGCCGTGTAGGGTGGAGTGAGACCGCGCAGGAATGGCCCGATCTCACCATTGAGCGCACCGCTGAAGTCGCCCGGTGCGCCGATGCCGACGTCGCGGGTAATGTTGATCGTCCGGCGGCCCGGTGTGGTGACGTTGACCGTTTCCACGCCGTAAGGGTGGGTGATGGTGTAAGTCCCTGCGACGGGGATGTTCACCCGAATGCGAATCCGCGCGAAGCTTTGCTGATCGCCATCGATCGGGTTCTCCGAAGCGAATGCCGCTTCGATCCCGGCCACGTAGGCGTCTACGCCATAAGCACCGTTCTTGTTGATGCTGGTTTCGGCCAGGTACCAGAACGCTTCCGGTGGCCAGTTATCCGGGAATACGATCGGCTGGGTGTCGTCGAAGATCCCGGGTTCCGGATTGAGGATGCACATGTAGGCCGGTGGCACGGTGGCTGCCACTCGTGTGCTCACGGCCTTGGACTGGCACAGTTCCAGCGACAGCAAACTGTTGTCCTGATACCACGCAGGGAATTTCCCCGTGGCGAAGGTGTAGGGGCCGGTATCGACGGCGGCGAGTTGCGCGAACGCACTGCCCGATAGCGAAAGAGTCAGCCCGAGCGCGTTGAGCGCGAAGCGTGGCCACTTGTTCATGATGCCTCCTGATGCGGGTCTGGGCATGAGAGCGTTCATTGCACGATGACCACTTCTTCGGTATCGCCGCCGCCATTGGATGACGACACGTGAACCTTGGCCGGTGGAATCGGCGAAATGCCAGTAGCCAGGGACTTGTCTACGCCGGAGCCAGAGAGGGCGCCGATGACCGCGCCCGTTTCAGTCGTGGCGGTGAGTACCGGCGGCGAGGTTTCATCGCTGGAGGAGGCCGTGATCGTGATTTGCCCGGTACTCATGCTGTATTGGGCCTGCGAGATCACCACCAGGTCGGTCAGCGGCATGGGCAAGGTGGTCGGCGAGCTGGTAGCAATGGCCAGGTGGTTATCGGCGGTCACCTGCAGGGTGCTCGGGACCGAAGGGTTGGTAGCGGACTGGGCGTACCAGTGGCCGGTAGTGTCAGCTTCGCTCAGGTTCAGCACCGGACTGTTGCTGTCCAGCTTCACAGTGGCAGGTGGCGGTGGGGCCATCACGAAGACGTCCTGTTGCGCCACCGGTGCACTGGAACCGGCCTTGCGCGAGTAAGTGCTGCGTTCGGCAATGATCGGAGTAGGGCGTACCACCGTCGACAACTTGCCGGAAATGGCCATTACCGTGGTGCGCACGTCGATGCCGTTCGGGCCTTCGACGCGAATGTAGTTGGTATTGAAAGGGCTGCCGGTGAAGGCTTCGTCCAGGTTCGGATCGCCGACAAATTGATCGACCTGGCCGGTTTCCGGGTTAGGCTCTGTGTAGGGGCCGTTGACGCTGCGCAGGAACGGACCGACGTCGCCTTTGAGCGCGCCGTTGTAGGTTTTTGGCGAACCGATGCCGATGTCCCGGGTCATGTTGATCGCCTTGCGCCCGGGGGTGTCGATATTGAATACATCGACGCCATAGGGGTGGGTGATCACATAGGTGCCGGCGGTGGGGACATCCACCCGAATACGGATGCGAGCGAAACTGATCTGGTCGCCTTCCTTGGGATCGCCACCGCTGAAGGCTGCTTCGACGGCACTGACATACGTCAAATCGATGCCGCTTGCCGCATCAACGATTGATCCGTCGCCGGTGAACCAGAACGCTTCATCGGGAAAATTGTCCGGGAACGCGACGGGTTGTGTGTCATCGAAAATGCCGGGAGACGGGTTCAACAGGCACATGTAGGCAGGTGTGCCGGGGACGCCGGCAACCCTGGAACTGACAGCTTTTGAAAGGCAAAGATCCAAGGTTCGACCATGGGTATCCTGGTACCAGGATGCGAAGCTACCCAGGGTTGGCACGTAGGGGCCGGGATCTACAGCAAACAGCGCAGCCTGGGCAGCGCCTTGAGCCAGAGCGCTCACGATCAGGGCGATCGTGGTTTTGGACAGTAAAGGGTGCATGAGTATTCCCTCTATCAGAGTACCTGCCCCTTGGATATGGGTCAGTTGACAGGGCTTCGGCAACTCCCATGCCAACCGTTGAAAACGGCCGTGAGAGGCCCGGTGCACAGGCGTTTGCCCAGCGCTGGGGAACGGTTTCCCCGATTGTGGGAACGGGCCTCTTTCCCCAGGATTGGGGGTGGATGGGGGCAACGGGGCAGGGCGGGGAAAGAAACCCGAGGTCAGGCAAACTGCCAGCAGTGGGCTATAAATCTTGTAGGGGATTTCCGGGAACAACATCCATGACCACGCTTGCAAAGACACTGGCCACCGACAAGGCTGACATTCGCCTGAGCACGCGCAAACAGCCGTTCAATCTGCTGCGCTGGTTTTCGCTCATCAGCATGGCGGTGATCGGCACGGTGGCGGTGGCGTTGGGTTCGGTGTCGACCAAGTTCGTGATTACCGAGAGCGTGCAGCGCGATGCATTACTGACGTCGCAGTTCATCCAGGCGATCGCCTCGGCCGAGGTGCGCCACGTGTCGATTCCCAACGTGCGGACCATGGGCGAGCTGCTCGACCCGCGCAAGGACCGCGACTTTCCCGACGTCGACCCGCTGGCCCGCGCCAACGCCCGGGGCGAATTCCTCGATCACATTGAACACTTGCCGGACGTCATCCTCGCCAATATTTATGCTGCCGACCGCATGATCATCTGGTCGACCAATCCCGCCCTGATGGGCACCACGATTCATACCGATGACGACCTGGATCAAGCCTTCGACAAGAAGATGCCCGTGTCGGCCAGTTATCACGAAGTCGACAGGGCGCGCATGGAACAGAAGTTCATCACGCCACCGGAATACATCTTCATCGAAAACTACATTCCGCTGTTCGATGCCGACGGCAAAAACGTCACGGCGATGGTCGAGATCTACAAGGAACCCAAGGACCTGATCAACCGCATGGAGCGCGGATTGGTGTTGATCTGGCTGGCCACCGCTTTGGGTGGTGGGTTGATTTACCTGGGGTTGTACTGGATCGTGCGCCGGGCGGCGATTCTGCTGGCGACCCAGCAAAAACAACTGATCACCAACGAAACCTTCGTCGCCTTGGGCGAGATGTCATCGGCAGTTGCCCACAGTCTGCGCAATCCCTTGGCGACCATTCGCTCCAGCGCCGAGCTGGCGCTGGAATTCGACAGCGGCCCGGCGCATAAGAACATCAACGACATCATTGGCCAGGTCGATCGAATGTCGAAGTGGGTACGCGAGTTGCTGCAATCCTTGCGACCGCTCACTGACGACGCCGAACCGGTCAACCTGGTCGCGGCATTGCACGACAGCCTCATGGCGTTCGAACAGCAGATCGCCAAGGGTCGGGTCAACGTGGTGTTCGAGCCCAAAGAGACGCCGATGGTGTTGAGTCAGCAAATACAGCTCACGCAGATCCTCAACAGCTTGCTGGCCAATGCGCTGGAGGCAATGGACGAAGGCGGCACGCTGGCCATTACCCTGGAACCGACCGATGCCCGCGGCGTGTGCGTGTTAGTCGGCGACACCGGCAAAGGCATGACCGAAGAACAGCGCACCATGGCGTTCCGTCCGTTCTTCACCACCAAACAGGGTGGGTTGGGCGTCGGGTTGGTGCTGGTCAAGCGGATCATGGAGCGCTTCGGCGGCTCGGTGACCCTCGATAGCCGCGAAGGCGAGGGCACCTGTGTCCGTCTGTCGTTCAAGTTGGTTCCCTGACAATGGGGGCGAACTTTCCCCGTTAGCGGGTGTCATTCCCCAGTAGTTTTTCCCGGTCATGGCACATTGATGTTGATAAGCCATTGTTTTGTTGGGTATTAACGCTTTTGTATAAAACAGTTACAAATTTGGCGAGCTCCTTGCAAAACCCCCATCACCCCCTTCACGCATACGAGGCGGCTGGTGATGGACATAAAAGCGCGGTATCCCTTCAAATGGTTTGGTCTTTTGACGCCTCTGAGCGTCGCTCTGACGATGACGCTAAGCACAGGGACATTGCGCGCCAGCCCCATAGACGACGAACGACAGCCAGAACCTTCCGACCCTTCGGCTTACTACGACGAACCGGCTGACAAGGCCGGCGCATTGAACGCGATTTTGACCCTGCCGGAGGCCAACGAAGATTCCTTCGATTTGCCGGATGGCGTCAAAGGCACCCGCAGCACCACGCGGGTGGAAAACGTTTTGCCGCCCACTGCGCAGACCAGTTTCAACTACCCCACCAATGGCAAGCCCAGCCCGTTGTACGGTGCACAGCCATTCACCCAGCAACTATTGCTGTTCGAAGAATTCGGGCCGGAAAAACTCGACCCCACCACACCGGCGGCACCCTTGCCGTTTCCACCGGCGGCCATCGGTCCGTTACCGGCGCAAGACCCTGCCAGCGCGGCCCGCAGCGCACCGCCAGGCCCGGCGCTCGATACGTTCCTGAAGCAACCGGGATTGACCCCGTTCCCCAGTCAGTTCTCCAACTCGGTTGACCGTAACCCGTGGCAGGCGCAGATCGAGTACTTCCTCAACCGTCGCATCGGTTCTTCCGCTGAAGGGCGTCCACCAGGAAAGGGTTGGTCGCATCAGCGCTGGAACGAGTTCTACCCGCAAAACGCCTACAAAACCGTGCAGACCGGTGCACGGATCAACGGCGGCTTGCGTGACGCCCGGCAAATGCACGGCTATGCCGTGGGTGAATTCGGCCCCGGCGGCTTGTATCACAACGTCGCCGGTGTACCGGCAACGGACGGCACCGCCAAAGGCGTCGATGCGCAATTCCACCCCAACATGCCGGTGCAGAACCACAATTCGGTGTGGACCTTCGACGGCACCTTGCCGCCAAAGCTGTTGATGGTGCGCTACGGCCAGCCGGTGCTGATGCGCCATTACAACGGCTTGCCCATCGACCCCGCGGCGAACATGGGCTTCGGTCTGCATACCATCAGCACCCACGAGCACAACGGTCACGCGCCGGCAGAAAGTGATGGTTATGCCAACGCGTTTTTCTTTCCCGGCCAGTACTACGACTATCGCTGGCCGATCCAGTTGGCCGGTTACGACAGCATCAACACCAACGCGCAGGACCCACGCGCGGCGTTCCCTTGCTCGCCGGGCGAAACCCTGTGGACCAATGACATGAGCCCGGGCCTCAAGACCTGTGACCACGGCACCATCAAGATCCGTGGCGACTGGCGCGAGACCATGAGCACCCACTGGTTCCACGACCACATGCTCGATTTCACCGCGCAAAACGTCTACAAGGGCAATGCGGCGATGATGAACTACTACAGCGCCCTCGACCGTGGCAACGAGTCGGTGAACGACGGGGTCAACCTGCGTTTTCCCAGCGGTAGCGCCTTGCCGTGGGGTAACCGCGACTACGACGTCAACCTGGTGTTCGCCGACAAGGCTTGGGATCAGAACGGCCAGCTGTGGTTCAACCCGTTCAACACCGATGGCTTCCTCGGGGATCAGGTGCTGGTCAACTGGCAATGGAAACCGGCCCTCGACGTGCGTGCCCGCAGCTATCGTTTTCGCATGCTCAACGGCTCCGTATCGCGTTACTTCAAACTGGCGCTGGTGCGGGAAATCAAGGGCAGCAGTGGTGAATTCCAGGGGCCGAAAGGTTCGGGCGTGTCCTACGCCAGGGTGCCGTTCCACATGATTGCCAACGACGGCAACATCATGGAACACAGCGTGCCGTTCGACGGCACCATGGACCTCGACGCCGATGGCGATAAGCAAAACCACAACGCGATCTTGCCGACCCAGGGCATTGCCGAGCGCTTCGACATCATCGTCAACTTCGCGAAAAACGGTATCAAGCCAGGGGACAAGGTGTTCTTCGTCAACCTGCTGGCCCACGACGATGGCAAAGGCCCGAAAGAGCCGATCTCCCTCGCTGACGTGCTGTCCGAGAAATACCTGGCGGTGATCAAGCAATCGAGCAAAGGACCGCAATGGGACAAGGGCGACCCGGCGATCGGCAAGGTGTTGCAACTCAACGTCAAGGCCTACACCGGTCAGGACCTGGCCATGGACCCGGCGGCGTATGAACCGGCCAAACCGGGCAAGGCTGAAGGCCTGGTGATGATCCCGCTGAAGATCCACCGCGACAACGCCGCCGACAAGGCGCTGCTGGCCAACGCCCGTCACCGCACCTTCACCTTCGGCCGTTCCGACGGCACCGATGAAGCGCCGTGGACGGTCAAGACCGATGGCGGCTTCGGCTTCCACATGGACCCGCGTCGCCTGAACGCCTCGACCCAGTTGGCCAGCGGTCCCACCGATGCCGGGGTTGCCGGGTTCGGCACGCTGGAGGTGTGGAATATCAAGGCCGGCGGCAAAGGCTGGAGCCACCCGGTGCATGTGCACTTCGAGGAAGGAATCATCCTCAGCCGTGGCGGCAAGGCACCACCGGAATGGGAAAAATGGGCGCGCAAGGACGTGTACCGCATCGGTTCGGAAAACGATGGCCTGGACAGCGTCGAGATGGCGATCAACTTCCGCGAGTTCGCCGGGACTTACATGGAGCACTGTCACAACACCCAGCATGAGGACAACTCGATGCTGCTGCGTTGGGACATTGAGAAGCCCGGGCAATTCCAGTTGATGCCGACACCGCTGCCGAGCTGGGATGGCGTGCGCTACGTGAACTCTGCCGCACTGCCAACCTTCCGTACCGGCGACGGCATGGGCCCACAAGTAACAGTCAAAAAATGAACCGGGAGGGTGTCGACATGAAGCCGCATACACCACGTTCACGCGCCTTGCTCATGCATCTGGTGCTGGTACTGGCGATCAGTTTGCTGGCCAGCCAGCTGCTGGTCGCCAAGCCGGCGCCGTCGACACCTGAACCCACCCCCGAACCGGCCTCCACGGCGGCTACGGCATCCGCTTCGCAATCCGCCACCCCGTGGGGTGGCGACTATTTCCCCAACACGCTGCTGACCGACCAGGACGGTCGGCAGGTGCGTTTTTTCGATGACCTGATCAAGGGCAAGGTGGTGGTGATCAACTTCATCTTCACCTCATGCAGCGACTCTTGTCCGCTGGAAACCGCGCGCCTGCGCCAGGTGCAAAAATTGCTCGGCGACCGGGTCGGCAAAGACATTTTTTTCTACTCCATCAGCATTGATCCCTTGAGCGATACACCGGCAGTGCTCAAAGCCTATGCGCAACGCTTTCAGGTCGGGCCAGGCTGGCAGTTCCTCACCGGGGAGTTCGCCGACGTCACCGAACTGCGGCAGAAGCTCGGGCTGTTCATCGAAGGCGTCGATAACGGTCGAAGCAAGGACCACAACCTGAGCCTGATCGTCGGCAACCAGGAAACCGGACGCTGGATGAAAGCCTCGCCTTTCGAAAACCCGTGGATTCTGGCCGATCAACTGGCAAACACTTTGCATAACTGGAAACAACCGAGCGTCGCGGAAAGTTACGCCGACGCTCCGGAAATTCGCCCGCCGAGTAATGGCGAAGAATTGTTCCGCACCCGTTGTGCGTCGTGCCACAGCCTTGGCCCACTGGACGGGCAGGGTATCGGCCTGCGCAGCATCGGCCCGGACCTGATCGGCGTGACCCGCCAGCGCGATCCGGCGTGGCTCAACCGCTGGATTCGCGAACCGGACCGCATGCTTGCCGAGAAAGACCCGATCGCCATGGAGCTGTTCGAACGCTTCGACAAGATTCCCATGCCCAACCTGCGCATGGACGAGCATTCGGCACAGTCGATCATCGAATTTTTGCAGGCGGAAACCGACCGCCAACATCCGCCGGTCACGCCGTTGGCCGCCGGTAACGAGGAGCCCGAACACCACCACGCCATCGCCGTTCCCGACAAGACCCAAGTGCAATAGTGGCGGAATACCTTCATTGCTCAACCAAGGCGATCAATGCCACCTACACTGATTCGAAACACGGCTGAAAAGGCTTGAAAACCAGCAACCAGGACAGTCCCATGCAGACACTGGAAGAACAAAAAAAATCTGCGCCGAGTGCACCGGCAGCAGAAGGCAAGGATTGGCGGCCGCCGTTCAATCTGGTGCGCTGGTTTTCCCTGGCGAGCTTTTTCATCATCGCCGCGGTGGCGCTGGGGCTGGGCTACATTTCCACGCGTTTTGTGGTGGAAGAGAGTATCGAGCGCGATTCGATGCTGACCGCGCAGTTTATTCAGGCCATCGGCGCGGCCGAAATTCGTCATGCCCAGATTACGCCGACCCGGACCATGGGCGAGATGCTCGACCCGAGGGATGAAAACGCTTACCCCGATGTCGATCCGGCGGCCCGTGCGTCTTCGCGCATCGAGTTTCTCGATCATGTGGAGCATTTGCCGGATATTCTGCTGGCTACGGTGTATGCGCTGGATCGCACCGTGGTGTGGTCGACCAACCCGGAACTGATCGGCGTGAAGATTACAGACGACGAAGAGCTGGACGAATCCTTCGAAATGAAGGAACCGGTGTCCACCAGTTACCACGAAATCGATGAAGAGCGCCCCGAGCAACGTTTGCTGCGTGAACCGCAATACCTGTTCATCGAGAACTACATCCCGATGTTCAACGCCGACAAAAGCAAAGTGATTGCCATGGTGGAAATCTACAAGGAGCCGGCAGATCTGGTAGAGCGCATCCAGCGCGGGTTCAAGGCGATCTGGCTGGCGACCCTGCTCGGCGGGGCGGCGATCTATCTGGGGCTGTTCTGGATCGTGCGGCGCGCGGCCATGCTGTTGCAGAGCCAGCAAAAACAACTGGTCGCCAACGAAACCTTTGTCGCGCTCGGGGAGATGTCCTCGGCGGTCGCGCACAGCCTGCGCAACCCGCTGGCGAACATCCGCTCCAGCGCCGAGCTGGCCCAGGAAATCGCCAGCCAGAGCGCTCAGAAAAACATCGGCGACATCATCAGCCAGGTCGACCGTATGTCACGCTGGGTCCGCGAGTTGCTGGTGTCGTTGCGTCCGGTCAATGACGACTACGAAGAGGTCGATCTGGTGCTGGCCATCGACGACACCCTTGGCGCTTTCGAACCGCTGATCAAGCGCTCGAACGTCGAAGTACGTTTCACGCCAAAAAGCGTTCCACCGGTCGTCAGCCAACAGGTGCTGCTCACGCAAATTCTCAATAGCCTGTTTGCCAATGCCCTGGAAGCCATGCCCAAGGGCGGGGTGTTGAGTATCGATATTGAAACACCGGCGCCGGGCCAGGTCTGCATGATCCTCAACGACACCGGCAAAGGCATGACCAAGCAGCAACAGCAAATGGTCTTCAAGCCGTTCTTCACCACCAAACAAGGAGGGCTAGGCGTTGGCCTGGCTCTGGTCAAAAGAATAATGGAGCGTTTCGCAGGCTCGGTCGAACTGACCAGCCAGGAGCAGGAAGGAACCCGCGTAAGTCTGAACTTTAAAGTAGCAACGGGAGGGGAATATGGAGCACAGCATACTGCTGGTCGAGGATGATGAACTCCTCGCTGAGAATATTCAGACTTACCTGGAGCGCAAGGACTTCGAGGTGACCGTCTGCCACTCGGCTGAAGACGCACTGGATCAACTGAAGACGTTCTTGCCTGACGTGGTACTGACCGACAACTCGTTGCCGGGCATGAGTGGTCACGACCTGATCCAGAAGCTGCGCATCAAAGCGCCGGATCTGAAGGTGATCATGATGACCGGCTACGGCAACGTCGAAGACGCGGTGGTGGCGATGAAGGAAGGCGCTTTCCACTACGTGACCAAACCGGTGGCTTTGCCGGAGCTCAAGTTGCTGCTGGACAAGGCGCTGGCCACCGAACGCATGGAACGCACGCTGTCGTTCTATCAGGAACGGGAAGCGCAGAAGTCCGGGGTTCAGGCGCTGATCGGCGATTCCGCGCCGATGGTCTACCTCAAGGGCACTATCGCCCAGTTGCTCGACGCCGAGCGCCGCATGGCCAACTCCGACCTGCCGCCGGTGCTGGTGGAAGGCGAGACCGGCACCGGCAAGGAACTGGTGGCCCGTGCCCTGCATTTCGATGGCCCGCGCAGCAAAGGTCCGTTCATTGAATTCAACTGCGCCTCGATCCCTGCCAACCTGGTGGAGTCCGAGTTGTTCGGTCACGAAAAGGGCGCCTTTACCGACGCCAAGGATCGTCGCGTCGGGCTGGTGGAAGCGGCCGACGGCGGTACGCTGTTTCTCGATGAAATCGGTGAAATGGACCTGATTCTGCAGGCCAAGCTGCTCAAGCTGCTGGAAGACCGGACCATTCGTCGGGTCGGTTCGGTGAAGGAGCGCAAAGTCGACTTGCGGGTCATCAGCGCGACCAACTGCAACCTCGAACAAATGGTCCAGCAGGGCAAGTTCCGCCGCGATTTGTTTTTCCGCCTGCGCATCATCTCGCTCAAGGTGCCGCGCCTGTATGCCAGGGGCGAAGACATCCTGCTGCTGGCCCGGCACTTTCTGGCCAGTCATGGCAAGCGGTATGGCAAACCGAACCTGCACTTCAGCGATCAGGCCGAAGAGCTGCTGCTCAACTACACCTGGCCGGGCAATGTGCGTGAATTGCGCAACATGCTCGAACAGACGGTGCTGCTGGCCCAGAACGACACCATCGCGGCCCATCAGTTGAATGTGTGCCTGAGCCTGGTGGATGATCCGGCGATGTTTCAACACGAAATGCCACCCAGCGAACCGCGTCCGGTCTACAACGGCACCGAGTCGATGAACCTGCCGGAAGTCGAGCGCGACATGGTGCGCAAAATGCTCGACAAGACCGACTGGAACGTCACCAAATCCGCACGGTTGCTGGGGCTTAGCCGCGACATGCTGCGTTACCGGATCGAAAAACTGGGCCTGGCGCGTCCGGACAAACGGCAGTGGTAGCGTTGCCTACAAGGCCGGGCTTTGCCCGCTCAGGCACGCCAGCATGCACGTCGGGTCGATGACCTCCTCATTCACATAGACGCCGTGTTCGGCGTCATAGGTGCGAATGAACACGCGAACGCTGGCATCCGCCACCGTCGGCAACCGCGAGTCGGAAAACCCGTGCTCGCTGGACACCGGGATGAACGTCAGGGGCGATGTCGGAATGTAGGCCCCCGGCGGTACTGTGCTCAGTGAGGGCGGTGCGGGGTGGGCGAAAGGTTGGTCGGCCCCGTAATAGTGGAATTCAGTGTTCGCCTGGTCGGTTTGCATCAGGCTGTCGTCCGCCTGTGCCCAGGTGGCGATGGTCAGGCAAAGGGCAAGCAACAGCGTTTGTTCGGTCTTCTTCATGGCAGCACCTGCGACATCGGATTTCGCGCTATCCCCAAGGTCATTAACTATAGCGTTCCTTGGCACAACGTGACCTGCAGCCGTTGGCGAAGCCTGCGTTCGAGGACGCAGTCCTCGCAAAAATCGGGTTTTGCGATACATTTGCTCCACGGCCGAACGCAGCCACGCTGGCGTTCGACAGCTGCTACAGGCCTCAATCAAAGACCCGATACCGGAGCGTGCAATGGAATTGCCGACAAAAGAAAACGTCATCGCCAGCAATCGCGATGCCTGGAACGACTCTGCCCGTCACCACAAAGACTCTCCTGAATGGCAAGTGCACTGGAACGCGGTGCCTCACACGGATTTTTCCTGCCTGGATGACACCCTGGCTGGCGTGCTGACCGAGGTGGGTGTCGACGGCAAGGACGTGGTGCAACTGGGCTGCAACAACGGCCGCGAAAGCCTTTCCCTGTTTGCCTTGGGCGCCCGGCAGGTGGTGGGTGTCGACCAGTCCGCGGCGTTTCTCGAACAGGCGCGGGAACTGGCATCGCGTTCACCGCATGCGCCCACGTTCATCGAGGCCGACATCCATCACTTGCCCCGTGAACTGCATGAGCGTTTTGACGTGGCGCTGATCACCATCGGCGTATTGAACTGGATGCCGGACATCGGCGAATTCTTCCGCCATGTGGCGAAAACCTTGAAACCGGGCGGTGCGCTGGTGGTGTACGAAACCCATCCGTTCCTGGAAATGTTCGACCCTGAATCGGGCGATCCCTACGGATTGGCCAGTTCGTACTTTCGCCGTGAGCCGTTCGTGCAAAACGAACCGATCGTCTACGAAGGCAAAGTCGAACAGCAGGCTGCGCCGTCCTATTGGTTCGCTCACACCCTGGGCGACATTTTCAGCGGTGCCATTGCGGCGGGGCTACAGATCAGCCACTTCAAGGAGTACCCGCACTCCAACCGCGAGGAGCTCTATGACCGCTATCAGCAGCAGGCGGCGCAGTTGCCGCTGTGTTTTACCTGGGTCAGCGTTAAGCGCTGAAGGTGGGGTCACAAGCCGAAGCCACGGCTTCGGCTTGTTTTACCTGGGTTATGCAACCACCCGATAACACGGCACATACGCCGCGCCGCCAGGCAGTTTCATCCGGTGCTGGGCAACGAACGCCTTGAGCAATTGATCCAGCGGCTGCATGACCGCCGCATCGCCACGGATCTGGTACGGACCGTGTTGTTCGATCAGGCGAATGCCCTTGTCCTTGACGTTGCCGGCGACGATGCCGGAAAACGCGCGGCGCAGGTTGGCCGCCAGTTCGTGGGCCGGCAGGTCGCGACTCAGCTTCAGGTTGGCCATGTTTTCGTGGGTCGGGTCGAACGGGCGCTGGAAGCCTTCGTCGATTTTCAGCAGCCAGTTGAAGTGGAACGCGTCGTTGCGCTCGCGGCGGAACTGCTTCACCGCTTTGAGGCCCGCGGTCATCTGCCGGGCGACTTCGGCCGGGTTGTCGATGATGATCTGGTAATGCTGCTTGGCGGCTTCACCCAGCGTGGCGCCGACAAAGGCGTCCAGTTGCTCCAGGTACGGCGCGGCATGTTTCGGCCCGGTGAGGATGACGGGGAAGGGCAGGCCTTCGTTGTCCGGGTGCATCAGGATGCCGAGCAGATACAGGAACTCTTCGGCCGTACCGGCACCGCCCGGGAAGATGATGATGCCGTGGCCGACACGGACGAAGGCTTCCAGGCGCTTCTCGATGTCCGGCAGGATTACCAGTTCGTTGACGATCGGGTTCGGCGCTTCGGCGGCGATGATGCCCGGCTCGGTCAAACCGAGGTAACGGCCGCCGTGGATGCGTTGCTTGGCGTGGGCGATGGTCGCGCCTTTCATCGGGCCTTTCATCACGCCGGGGCCGCAGCCGGTGCACACGTCCAGGCTGCGCAGGCCCAGTTCGTGGCCGACTTTCTTGGTGTATTTGTATTCTTCGGTGTTGATCGAATGGCCGCCCCAGCACACCACGATCTTCGGCTCGACGCCGGGGCGCAGGGTGCGGGCGTTGCGCAACAGGTGGAAGACGTAGTCGCTGATGCCCTGGGACGTGCTCAGGTCGATGCGTTGGCTATCGAGTTCGTTTTCGGTGTAGACGATGTCGCGCAGGGCGCTGAACAGCATTTCACGGGTGCTGGCGATCATTTCGCCGTCGACGAAGGCGTCGGCCGGGGCGTTCAGCAGTTCCAGGCGTACGCCGCGGTCTTGTTGGTGAATGCGGATTTCGAAGTCTTTGTAGGCTTCGAGGATGGTCTTGGCGTTATCGACGTGGGCGCCGGTGTTGAGGATGGCCAGGGCGCATTGGCGGAAGATGTCGTAGGTGCTGCCGGATCCGGCTTCGCTCAATTGCTGGACTTCCCGTTGGGAGAGTGTTTCCAGGCTGCCTTTCGGGCTGACCGAAGCGTTGATTACTTGTCGTTGGGTCATTCAATGATCCTTAAAACGATGTCATCCCCACATAAACAGAATGACATCCGAATAGTGTGTATCCATGAAAGAAGATGGCACGAACTGCGCGGTCTCGCCATGTCCCCGATTGACGATGAAAAGATGAAAAGGAGCCCCAGCATAGCTAAATCCTTCGTGGAGGCGATAATGACCCGTTGTCTTTTTGCCTCTGACTCAAGGAAACCCGACGTAATGTTCGAAATCCAGCCGATGAACGCCGAGACCTACCGGCAACAGACGCGGCGCAGCACGCTGATCATTGCCCTGACTTTCGTCGCGCTGGCGATGGCGCTGTCCACGGCGGCGGTGGCGTTGTTCGGCGAACCCGGCGGCGACAACCTGCGGTTCAACATCGGTGGCGTTTTTGCGGCGGTGCTGCTGATGGCGGCGCTGATGCGCAAGGTGTTCTGGACCCAGGAATGGATGGCGCCAGCGGTCTATAGTTGGCAACTCAAGCGTAGCTTGATGAGCGTGACCAACGTCATGCACCACGTCACGGCTGCCGTGGACGCCGGCGATCCGACCGCGATGAAGTTGTTGCGCTTCTATCATCTGGGGTTGAGCCAGATGCACCAATTGGACGGCAACTCCAGCGACCATGGGCAATTGAGTCGGGAAATGCAGCAGCACGAGGCGAAGATGCAAGCATTGGGGCTTGATCCCGAACAGACGCGACTGGACCCGGCGTGGCTGGAGTCGGTGAAGCGTACATCGGGTTAATTTGATCCCTATAACGCTTGAACTGCAGGCGCGAGCTTGCTCGCGAGGGTCGAGAACGATAGCGTGCAAACCCGGATGGCCGGCGGTGCCCTTGAGTTTTTCGCGAGCGAGTTCGCTCCTGCAAATACTGGGCTGGAAGCCTTGTTTCTCAGAATAATCACGGAGGAAATGTCATGGGGCACCCGTCCATTTACGACCGTATCGAAAAAGACCGGCCCGGTGTCGCCCGGCTCAAGGTCCGTTCGGCAGTGACGCTGCTGATTGCAGTCTGCCTGTCGATGGCGGTGATCGTCATCTGGCAAGCCTGGAGTTCGCGCCAGTACCACCTGCATGGCAAGGAAGTGGCGATGTCCAACCTTGCGCAGACCCTGGCCTCGCAGGCGCAAGCGTCGATCAAGCAGGCGGATACGCTGCTGTTTGCCCTGGTCGATCGCCTGGAAAACGAAGGCATCGACGAGACCCGGCTCAACCGCTTGCAGCGCCTGCTCAGTGCCCAGCGCAGCGAATTGAGCCAGGTCCATGGCTTGTTCGTCTACGACGAAGCCGGGCGGTGGGTCGCCAACTCCAATGGCGCCGAAGTGGGCGTCGCCAACAATTCCGACCGCGAATATTTTATCTTCCACCGCGATCACCCTGACCGTGGACCGCACATCGGTCCGTCGATCAAGAGCCGTTCCAGCGGCGAATGGATCATGACCGTGTCACGGCGGATCAACCATCCCGATGGCAGCTTTGCCGGCGTGGCGCTGGCGACGATCTATCTCAGTCATTTCCTGCAGCTCTACGACAGCATCGACCTGGGCAATAACGGAGTGATCAACCTGATCGCCGACGACGCCACCATCGTCGTGCGTCGGCCGTTCAATGAGGCGGACATTGGCTCCAGCCTGGCCAAGAGCCCTCTTTTCACTCAGCTTCTGCCCAAGGAAAGTTCGGGTACGGCGATGCTCAAATCGACCATAGACGGTGTCGAGCGGGTGGTGGGTTATCGCCGGGTCGAGGGCTATCCGCTGATTGTGTTTGCCGCGTTGAACAAGGACGAAGTGCTGGCCGGCTGGCGCAAGGAATCGTTGCTCGGTGCGGGCATCGTTTCGCTGTTGTTGGGTTTTCTGGGCGTGCTCGGCTATCGCCTGATCAAGTTGATGAAGCAGCAGAACCGCATTCAGGTCGAGTTGCTCGGATACCAGGAAAAACTCCTCGGACTCAATCGCAACCTGGAGTTGCTGGCGTTGGAGGATGCGCTCACAGGATTGGCCAACCGCCGCCAGTTCGATCTGTTCATCCAGGCCGAAACGGGGCGCGCGCGGCGCAACCAGACCGGTCTCTCGCTGCTGATGATCGATGTCGATCATTTCAAGGCGTTCAACGATCGCTACGGCCACCTGGCCGGTGACGAGTGTTTGCGCGCGATCGCGCCCATCATCACCGGGCATATCAAGCGCCCCGGCGACCTGGCCGCGCGGTTTGGTGGCGAGGAGTTTGCGGTGGTGCTGCCCGGCACCGACTACGTGGGGGCGTTTCTGGTGGCGGAAAAAATCCGTCGCGCGGTACAGGCGGCGAACCTGCAACACAGTGAAAGTCCCGAAGGTATGGTCACGGTCAGCGTCGGCGTGTGCGGCTACGATCCGGCGGTACAAACCCGCACCGAGGACCTGATTGGTGCCGCCGACAAGGCGTTGTATGTGGCCAAGGCCAGCGGACGGAACATGAGTGTGATTGCCAACTGACCTTCGTCTGTCACATAAACAGGTCGATGCCCTGCACCAGTTGGCGGGAGAGGTGTGACTGCTTGAGTTTTTCCAGCCACCAGTTCAAAGCGCGGCCGTCCTGATCGCCCCGCCAGCCGGCATACAGGAGGTTCGGTTCGCGCGGATCGGCCATTTGTTTTTCCACCAGTGTCCCGTTGTTCAGCAACGAAGTGACCCGATGCCTGGGCAACCAGCCCACGCCTAATCCGGCGCACTGCGCGAGGATTTTCGCGCGCATGGTCGCCACCGCCAGCACCGGTTGCCCGCCAGAGACACCATAGGTTCGACCCTCGGTGGTTCTCGACGAATCGGCCACGACAATCGCCCGGTGCTGCGTCACCGTCACCCTGGAAATCGGCTCCTTGGCCTTGGCCAGCGGATGCTTTGGCGAGACAGCGAACACCCATTCCATTTCCCCTAATTGCATCCAGCGCAATGACGCAATTGCCGGTGGTTCGTTGGTGGCGCCGATGACTAAATCGGCACGGCCTTCACGCAGGGCTTCCCAGACGCCCTTGAGCACTTCATGGGTGACCCGCAGCGGCACGCCGGAACCCAGCGCATCGAACTCGCGGATCACCGGGATCAGGCTCTCGAATTCCAGCAATTCGTCGGTGACGATCCACAACCGGCTCTCCCAGCCATTGGCCACTTGCTGCACCCGTTGCGTCAGGCGCGAGACATCGTCCATCAACCGCGACGCTTCGTTGACCAGCAACTCACCGGCCGGGGTCAGTTGCAAACGATAGCGACGGCGGTCGAACAGCAAGGCATCGAAACGCTCTTCCAGCTGCCGTGCGGCATAGGACACCGTGGACGGCGCCTTGCCCAGTTTGACGGCGGCCCGCGACAGGCTGCCGGTTTCGCGGATGGCCTCCAGCATTGCCAGGTCTTCGATCGACAGCATGGTTTGAGCCTTTGGTTGAAGTCAGGATCTTTGTTTGATCACTCGAAGATAGACCACGACATTGACCAGCAACACCAAACCGGCCAGCCACAATTGAATCGCCGGGGTCAGTCCGGCCGGATAAATCACCGGCCACACATAATGCTCGATGAATCCGCCGCCATAGACGCTTTGTCCGGCGGCGTGCCGCATCAGGTTTTCCCATCGCGTCAGCGGGCAGGGCAGGTGGAAAAACTCCACCGCCACACCCCACGCGGCGGCGGGCAGGTGCCACCAGATCAGGCGGCGCCATTTGAGCACCAGCAACCCACCGAACAACACGAACAATATGAATGTCAGGTGAAACAGCACCAGCCCATCGGCGGCGATTCGGTAGAGCATGGCGGCTCCCGCAGGCGTCAGGCGAATCGCTCCATGGTACTCGGGCCGGTGGCCGACGCTCTATCGATTGTTCAGAGCGCCGAGTACAGCCTTCAAGTGCGTCACCATGGCGTCGCTGCTGCGTTGCATCGGTGCGCGCAGTTCATCGTCGATCAAGCCTTCAAGGGCCAGGGCGGTTTTGACCGGGGCGGGATTGGGTTCGATGAACAGGCTTTGAATCAGCGGCAACAATTCGAAAAATGTGGCGCGGGCGGCGGTCAACTGATTGTCGCGAACCTGCTGGTAGAGCGCGACAAAACGTTCGGGATGCACATGGGACGACGCCGCGATCGCGCCTTTGGCGCCGAGGCACAAGGCACTGAAAATCTGATTGTCCTCGCCGCACAGCACATCGACTTTTCCAGAGGCCAGCAGCGCCAGGGTGTTGTTCAGATTGCCGCCGCAATCCTTGATCGCGACGATTCGCTCGTGTCCGACGATGTTGAGCAAGGTCGCCTGTTCGAAGGTCACACCGGTGCGGTAGGGAATATCGTAGAGGATCAGCGGCACGCTTGAAGCGTCGGCAACTGTCTTGAAAAACGCCTCAAGCCCCGCCTGGGAGGGGCGGATGTAATACGGCGCCGGCACCAGCAAACCCGCCACCGGACGCTTGAGGATTTCGCTCTGAAATTGCAGCAATTCGGTCAGGTTGTTGCCGGCCAGGCCCATCACCACTCGGTGGGCGGGGACTTGCTCCAGCACCGCATCGAGCACCGCCAATTGCTCATGTTTGGCCATGGCGGCGGGTTCGCCGGTAGTGCCACAGACAATCAGGCCGTCGACGCCTTTTTCCAGCAAGTGGCTGACCAGCCGCTGCAAGCCGACGAAATCGATGGCGCCGTTGTGGAACGGCGTGACGAGCGGAACCCAGATACCTTGAAACGATGACATGCACTTTCTCCTGATGGTTGACCGATTTCGTCACCGTCAGGAGCGTAGAAGGAAGTAAGCAAGGGGAGGGTGGTCCGTCGCGCTCAATGTCCTGTCAGCTCATCTGACGGGACAGCGCGCCCCGGTCACATGAGCGACTGTTTCTTCGATTTGAGGGTGCGCGCAACGCAACCTTGCGCCTTGGCAATCAAGCCAATGACGGAAAAGTTGTGATTGAAGGTTGCGGACATCTTTGCTTACACCCTGAATGAGGCGCTCAGTTTTAAAAGGCCGGGCGGTGTTTGTCAATCACGAAAACCGGCGAACTCCGCGCGCATCCGTCCGTTGTGTTCGGCTTTGTAGAGCCTGCACCTTGAAGGAAAAATGCAGTGCCGTCATGTTGCTACTACTTTGGAGGCGCAAGCGGTCAGCCGATGAATGGCACGGGGTCGCGGTATTGAGCAAGATTGTTCAAGCCATTGGCCGCGACTGCTGGCACAGTCTTGGGTCTTTCCCCTGGTTGTAGAGCGTTATGTCCAATTCACACTTGCCGCGCAGTGCATTCCTTCGCGGCGCCGCAGCGATCATGCCGCTGTCCCTGGCGACCGCGCCCTGGGGCTTGCTGGCCGGGTCCATGGCCATCGAAGCCAATCTCACGCCCCTGCAAGGCCAGGGTTTGTCGAGCATCGTGTTCGCCGGTGCCGCGCAACTGGTGGCCATCGGCATGCTCAAGGGCGGCGCCGGGATCTTTTCGATCCTGCTGACCACGTTGTTGCTGACTTCCCAGCATTTGCTCTACGGGATGAGCTTGCGTTCGGTGATTTCACCGTTGCCGGGGCGCTGGCGCGCAGGGCTGGGTTTTCTGCTCACCGATGAGTTGTTCGCCCTGACCAGCCAGCACGACAAACAACAATTCGACCGCTGGTTCGCGTTGGGCGTCGGCCTGACGTTCTACATCGCCTGGAACCTCTTCACCCTGGCCGGCATCGTGCTCGGCAGCAGCATTCCCGGCCTGGAACACCTGGGCCTGGATTTCTCGATTGCCGCCACCTTCATCGCACTGATCACCCCGGTGGTGCGCAACGTGCCGACAGTGGTCTGCGTCGCGGTTTCGCTGTTCTGCTCGGTGTTGTTCAGCTACTGGCAATGGGGTTCGGCGCTGGTGCTGTCGGGGTTGGCGGGGATGACTGCCGGGTTTATCTGCAACAAATTCCAGGGAGCGCGCACATGATGGTCTGGGCAGTGATTTTCGGTATGGGCGTGTTGGTGTTTCTCAATCGCTACGTTTTTCTGGAGCCGCGACTGCCGGTACGGTTGAGCAGTAACGCCCGGCAGTTCCTCGGGTTCGCCGTGCCGGGCATGTTGACCGCAATCTGCGGGCCGATCGTGTTCATGCCCGAGAAACAGTTGAACCTGCAATGGGACAACCCCTATCTGATCAGTTCGCTGGTGGCCGTCGGCCTGGTGCTCTACACCCGCAACACCTTGCTCAGCATGCTGTTGAGCATGGGCTTTTTCTTTTTGCTGCGCTGGTGGCTGTAAGCCGGGCAGGCGAATCTGTTCTACGCTTAAAGTTGATGACCGATCCCTTCAGGAAGAGAGGTGAACATGGCAAATGACCCCAAGCGTCCGGATCCGGATGAAGACATGGATGAACCGACGGAAGAAGAGATTGAGCAGCAGAGAAAAGCGGAGAAGACCTGGAAACATGACGACAGCCGCGAGCTGTCGGATCGCGATATCGAAATCCCGTTGAAGCCTTGATCAAGGCTTTCCCCCTGCAGGCGCTGCCGAAGGCTGCGATCTTTTGATTTCCAAAAATCATAAGATCGCAGCCTTCGGCAGCGCCTGCACGGAGGGTGAGCCGGAATATTGGCTCGATTCAGAGAGATCTGCGATCCAAACGGCGTGAAGAGACAGGGTGCAGAAATAAGGCGACTGAAAAAACAAAGAGGCTCAGCGAGCCTCTTGTCTTCAAAGTGGTGCGTGGGCGGGTTCGTTCAATGCTTCTGCCGAAAGGTCCCGCGCAAGGTTCAAGCGTCGTCCAGCGGCATAAAGTCGGGATGAGAGGCTCGAAAACCCAACGTCTTGTCGATCCAGGCATTCAGCTCGTTGACCATCACCGGAGGCATGCCCGGGTAGCTTTCGAGGGTTGAATTCAGAACCGCGTTGATATTGGGGATTGAACGCAAGTTACGGGTTTCTATGTATTGCCCGATAAAGCAGTCGAGTTGGTAGTGCTCTGTCTTTGTAAGATAAACACACGCCAGACTCACGACTTGATTATTTATAAAATCGTCGCGCAATTTAGTTCTCTGCAAGGCTTGGTGTATGGAATTTCCTTAGTTATTGACTCTTTGGTCAACTGGGTGATGCAACTGGAAATGCGGCGCGAATATTAGCGTCAGCGACAAAAAATGTATGCAATGCGACTCTATGGTCAGACCGGCGGTTAGCTCGAAAGAGCGAGTGTTAATTGATTGAAACAGGTGTTGTAACACTTATAACTTCGTTCTCAAGATCGCATCGTTATTTATGCCTGTCTTACTGTCATTATTGACATTGTCAGGTCGCTTCAACAATTAACTCTGCTCCTTGGTTTCTCGCGTTGCCAACCGCCTTGGTGACCTTGTGCCAGTGGAATGCATCGCTGTCCTCACCCTGCAAAAGCAACATTTGCTCGGCGCGATCCCTCGGCGTCGCCGGGTCCAGCCATTCCCGCGCCAGTTCTGCCGAGAACACCACCGGTCGTCGGTCATGAATGTCCACCATGCCGCCCGCGCTGTCGGCGGTGATGATCACAAAACCGTCGTCGTCCCTGGGAGGAGCGGTACCAATCGGGAATTGCCCGATCGCCGCACACAGCACCGGCCCATGGTCGCGTCGGCGAATCAGCCAGGGTTGTCGTGTACCATCCCCGGCATCGACCCATTCGAACCAGTTATCGACCGGGCAGATCGCGCGGTGCGGCCAAATCGCCCTGAAGAACGGGCCGTGGGCAACTTTCTCGACCCGCGCATTGATCGGTGCGGCGCGATCCTTGGCCCAGTGCGGCCGCCAACCCCAGCGCTGCGAATCGGCATGCAGGCCGTCGTCCTCCAGGTGCAACAGCGCAAGTTGTGTGGTCGGCGCCGCGTTGTAGCGCGCCAATGGCTGATCACCGACGTGGTTGACCAGCGCGTCGGGAATGCTCAGCACCGCGACGAAATCGTGAATGCCCCGGTATTGCGAGAGTCGTCCGCACATCGACGTATTCGCTCAGTGAACGGCACAGGCCGGTGATTTCAGCTTAGTCGATGGGCGCTGTCGATATCGTCGCAGTGGCTGGCGGGCAACACTTTGCCGGCGCGCTGTTGCTGAGCGAAATGGATTTCAGATCATTAGCATATGCATAAATAGAATTTAATTTAGGTGCTGTAAGAGCGTTATGGTCTATAAAACCATCCTCAAGGAACCCTCGATGAACCTGTCCCGATTCGTGCGCGGTCTGTTGACCAGCGCGCTGTTTGCCGCGCCCATGGCCTACGCCGCCGAGCCTGTCGTCCTGCATGTCGGCGACCAGAACTATTACAACATTCGCGCTTCGGTCGAAGCGTCGGGCGTGCTCAAAGGCGCGCCGTACACGGTTGACTGGAAACACTTCCAGGCCGCCGCGCCGCTGGCCGAAGCCTTGAACACCGGGGCGCTGGACTTGGGCTTTCTTGGCGATTCGGGTTTTCTGTTCCTCGCCGCCAAGCAGGCACCGGTCAAGCTGATCGGCGTGTCGCGGCAGAACCCGGACACCATTGCCTTGCTGGTGCCCAAGGATTCACCGGTGAAAACCATCGCTGATCTCAAGGGCAAGAAAGTCGCCTACTGGCCCGGGGCCTGGAGCCAGCAATTGACCTTGCGTGCCCTGGAAAAAGCCGACCTGCCGGAAGACTACGTCGACTTCATCAAGCTGATGCCGATCGATGCCGCCGCCGCGTTGCCTCAGGGCAGCATCGACGCCTTCCCGGTGTGGGAACCGTACATTTCCCAGCAGATTCTGTTCTCCGGCGCCCGGCCGATTCTTACCGCAAAAAACCTGATGCCAGGCCTCAGTGCCATTGCCGCATCGACGCCTTCGATCGACAGCAAGCGCGAAGCCATCGCCGACTTTCTCGGACGCCTGAAAAAGGCCCGGGCCTGGGTGGATAACAACACGGACGAATACGCTGACCTGTGGGCGAAGAAGGCCAATCTCGATCAGAATGTTTCGCGTCACTGGTTGCGTCAGGCCCACATGACCGTCGGCCCGGTGGATGTGCAGGCCGCCAAGGATTTGCAGAGCACTGCGGACTTCCTGTTCAAGGTCAAGGCACTGCCGACGGAACTGGCAACCGCGCCGATCATTGACGGCTCATTCCAACAGGCGCTGGCGCAGTAGACGAGCCTTGGAACCAAACACTGTGTACCCTTATCCAACCTCGGCCCGCCGCTTCCTGCGGGTCGATGAAGGATGAACGGGCGAAGGAATTTTGCCGTTTGACGTGTTGACCAAAACGGTCTGGCCCAAGGCAAAACATGAAACAGGTGTTCAAGGTTCTATTGGCAGGCGCCATGGCGGTCGGTCTGCTGGGCTGTATCGCTGCGCCCATCGAGATGACCCCGCAAACCGAACAACGGCTGAGCGCTCAGCCGCCGATCCGTTTTTTGCTGACATTCGATGACGGCCCCAGCGCGTCCAGCTTCTGGAATCCGACCGAAACCGTGCTCGACAGCCTGGCAATCAATCCGCTGCAACCGGACATCAAAGCGGTGTTCTTCGTGCAGACTCGCGCCACACGGGCCGGCAACAGTGAAATCGGCCGTGCGGTCATGCATCGCGAGCGCGATGCCGGGCACATTCTGGCCTTCCACACGGCCACGCCGTCGCACACCAATCATCGCTCTCTGGATGCGCAAGAACTGGAGCAGGCGCTCACCGATGGCTGTGCCGACCTCGCCGCGATCACCGCTGCGCCGCCGACCTTGGTGCGCCCGCCATTCTGGAGCTACGACAAGCGCACGTTCGCTGCCTATCAACAGCATGGCTTGCATGTGTTGCTGACCGACCTGAGCGCCAACGATGGAAAAATCTGGGGTTTTAACGCCAGCCCGCGACGCCGCTCGCACATGCTGCGTTCGATGTCCGAAGTGCGCGAGCGCATCGCCCGTGGTGAGCTGCCGGTGGTGGACGGCGTGATCCCGGTGGTGGTGACCTTTCACGACCTCAATCGCTACACCGCCCGGCATACCCGCGAGTACTTGCAGATCCTGCTCGACAGCGCCCAGGCCACGGGGGTGAAAACCGCAAACCAGCCGTTTTATAACGACACCGCCGAACTGCAACGGGCGGCGATGGCGCGTACGTTGCGTGACAGTGCGCAGCCGGTTGAATTGCCGGGGGTCTGGAACTGGATCTGGAAGGACAATGCCCACTGAAAATCTGCGCAAAGTGAGAGGCATTTAACATTTTTTGCTGACGCAAAATCTTCAAAGCGGATCTATGCTGAAACGGATCCAATCCGCTCAACTGCCGCCGAGGCACCGGCCATGCTTCCCATCTCAGTTCTTTGCAACATAGTGGAGTCGGGTTTTGAACCCCTGTCCTGCGAGTGCACGGAAACCTTGGGGTTGCTGCGCATCGAAGTTTTCGAGCCCGATTCCGGAGTCGTCAAGCTGTTGCTCGACGGTGTTTCGACCGAGCAACTGACCAGCGTGCGCGCCATCTCTGAATTTGTCGGCGAGTTGCGCACCGAAATGAAGGCCGGGCGCCGGGCATTTGCGGGTTGATCCTGTCTAGCCTCGGGGCAGCAGCTCATCGATCATCCGCAAACAATGGTTCAACCCCGGCGACACATCGCCCACCCGTCGACTGAGAATGATCGGCGAGGTCGCGTTGTCTTCCAGTAAAGGGGTGAAGCCGATGTCGTCGCGGTGCAGCAACTGCACCGAGGCCGGCACCAGGGTGACCCCGATCCCGGCCCCCACCAGACCGATCGCTGTTTGCAGCTCATTGGTCCATTGCGCCACGTGGATGCTCACCCCATAGGATTCGAACAGTGCGATGACGTGGTCCGCATAGCTCGGCCGCGGGTTGCCGGGATACAGCACAAAGGGTTCTTTGGCGAGATCGCGCAGGCTGATGGGGTCGGCGAGCAGCGGGTGACCGGCGGGCAGGGCGGCGACCAGGCGGTCTTCGGTCAACACGGTCTGCACGATGGCTGGGTCGTCGATGCGGATACGCCCGAAGCCGATATCGATGCGCCCGGCCTTCAGCGCCTGCACCTGCTGCAACGTGGTCATTTCCGAAAGCCCCAGCTCCAGCTCCAGCGGCTCGCCACTGCGCAAGCGGCGAATCAGTTCCGGCAGCACGCCGTAAAGCGTCGACGGTGCAAAGCCGATCCCCAGCCAGGTTTTCTCACCCAACCCGATACGCCGTGTGTTGTCGCAAACCTTGTTCAGTTGTTCGAGCAGGGCGGTGGAGTGTTCATGAAAAAAGCGCCCGGCATCGGTCAGCTTCAAGGGGCGCCCGCGTTCCAGCAGCATCACGCCGAGTTCGTCTTCCAGTTGCTGGATCTGCCGGCTCAGCGGCGGTTGGGCGATGTGCAGCAGTTCGGCGGCGCGGGTGAAGTTGAGGGTTTGAGCCAATACCTGGAAATAACGCAGGTGACGCAGTTCCATGGAACCTCCAGACTTCTATTGGTTGCATACCTAAAAGGTATCAAGTCAGACCAATTCTATATTGGCAACGCGAAAAAAGCCGTACGAGAATCGATTCCAGAACTTCAAGAACCTGATGGGTATCGAAATGCTTGCTACTGCCATTGAATCGATCGAGACGATCATCGTCGATCTGCCGACTATCCGCCCGCACAAGCTGGCGATGCACACCATGCAGAACCAGACCCTGGTGATCATTCGCGTGCTTTGCGCCGACGGCATCGAAGGCATCGGCGAATCCACCACCATCGGTGGCCTGGCCTACGGCAATGAAAGCCCGGACAGCATCAAGACCAACATCGACACGCACTTCGCGCCGCTGCTGATCGGCCAGGACAGCGGCAACGTCAACGCCGCCATGTTGCGCCTGGAGCGCAGCATCCGTGGCAACACGTTTGCTAAATCCGGTATCGAAACCGCATTGCTCGACGCCCAGGGCAAACGCCTCGGCCTGCCGGTCAGTGAATTGCTTGGCGGTCGTGTTCGCGACGCGCTGCCGGTGGCCTGGACCCTGGCCAGCGGCGACACCGAAAAAGACATCGCCGAAGCGGAAAAAATGCTCGACCTGCGCCGCCATCGCATCTTCAAGCTGAAGATCGGTGCCGGTGAGGTCAATCGTGACCTGGCCCATGTCATTGCGATCAAGAAAGCCCTCGGTGACCGCGCCAGTGTGCGGGTCGACGTCAACCAGGCCTGGGACGAAGCGGTGGCGATTCGAGCCTGCCGGATCCTCGGCACCAACGGCATCGACCTGATCGAACAACCGATCTCGCGCAACAACCGCGCCGGCATGGCCCGCCTGAATGCCATGAGCCCGGCGCCGATCATGGCCGACGAGTCCATCGAATGCGTGGAGGATGCGTTCAACCTGGCCCGCGAAGGCGCGGCCTCGGTGTTCGCCCTGAAGATTGCCAAGAACGGCGGCCCACGTGCTGTATTGCGTACCGCTTCCATCGCCGAAGCGGCCGGTATCGCCCTGTACGGCGGCACCATGCTCGAAGGTGGCATCGGCACCATGGCTTCGGCCCATGCCTTCGTCACCTTGAACAAACTGGCGTGGGACACCGAGTTGTTCGGCCCGCTGCTGCTGACCGAAGACATTCTCAGCGAACCGCTGGTGTATCGTGATTTTGAACTGCACGTGCCGAAAACCCCGGGTCTGGGCCTGAGCCTGGATGAAGAGCGCCTGGCGTTTTTCCGCCGCGACAAAACGTCCACTGCCATTCATCAAGCCTGAGGAGAGCATTATGCTGTTCCACGTAAAAATGACCGTGAACCTGCCGGTCGACATGAATCCTGAAGTGGCCAATAAACTGAAGGCTGACGAGAAGGCCCTGGCCCAGCGCCTGCAAGAACAGGGCAAGTGGCGCCACCTGTGGCGCATCGCCGGGCACTACGCCAATTACAGCGTGTTCGATGTCGACAGCGTCCAGGAACTGCATGACCTGCTGATGCAACTGCCGCTGTTTCCGTACATGGCCATCGAAATCGATGCGATGTGCCGGCATCCTTCTTCCATTCGTGATGATGACCGCTGAGCCCAGCCTGTTCAGCTCGCTACGCTAATAATTACAAGATGAGGAACCCACCAAAATGAACGTCAAGATTTCCCATACTGCTGAAGTACAAAAGTTTCTCGAAGAAGCCAGCGGCCTGCTCAACGATCAGGGCAATCCGCGCACCAAGGCCCTGATCTACCGCATCCTGCGTGACTCGGTGAACATCATCGAAGACCTCTCGGTGACTCCGGAAGAATTCTGGAAAGCGGTTAACTACCTCAACGTGCTGGGCGCGCGCCAGGAAGCCGGGCTGGTGGTGGCCGGGCTTGGTCTGGAGCATTACCTCGACCTGCTGATGGACGCCGAAGACGAACAGGCCGGCAAATCCGGCGGTACCCCGCGCACCATCGAAGGCCCGCTGTACGTGGCCGGCGCGCCGCTGTCCGAAGGCGAAGCGCGTCTCGATGACGGCGTCGATCCGGGTGTGACGCTGTTCATGCAAGGTCGTGTGTTCAACACCGCTGGCGAACCTTTGGCCGGTGCCGTGGTAGACGTTTGGCACGCCAACACGGGCGGCACCTACTCGTACTTCGACCCGACACAATCGGAGTTCAACCTGCGTCGCCGCATCGTCACCGATGCCGAAGGTCGCTACCGTTTCCGCAGCATCGTGCCGTCGGGTTACGGCTGCCCACCGGACGGTCCGACCCAGCAACTGCTCGACCAACTGGGCCGTCACGGTCAGCGTCCGGCGCACGTACACTTCTTCATTTCCGCACCAGATCATCGTCACCTGACCACCCAGATCAACCTGGATGGCGAAAAGTACCTGCATGACGATTTCGCCTACGCCACTCGCGATGAGCTGATCGCCAAGATTACCTTCAGCGATGATCAGGCCCGTGCGGCGGCTCATGGTGTGAGTGGTCGTTTTGCCGAAATCGAGTTCGATTTCACCCTGCAATCGTCCGCCCAGCCTGAAGAGCAGCAGCGTCACGATCGAGTCCGCGCACTCGAAGACTGACAGCACAACAATTGTAGGAGCGAGCCTGCTCGCGATAGCGGTTTAACATTCAACATCTATGTTGACTGGCATTCCGTCATCGCGAGCAGGCTCGCTCCCACAAGGGGTTTTGGTTAACTGTCCGGAATTTCTCAAGCTATTGGTGCAGTGTTTTAGAATGGCCCGAAGCAACCCATAACAACAATGAGAGTGACCCGATGATGCAAGCTCAACTGTTGAGTCAGCGCAGCAGAGTATTCGACCATGCCGACCCTTATGCAGTGTCGGGCTACGTCAATCAGCACGTCGGTAACCACTGCATTCTCATGCCACGCGCCGGCAGCCCGCTGGCCAGCCTCGATCATCGCAAGTTCGCCAGCCTCGACCTGTGCCGCATCAGCTACGGCGCCAGCGTGCGAGTAACCTCTGGCGCGCTGGAGAGCATCTATCACCTGCAAGTGCTGCTGCGCGGCAACTGCCTGTGGCGAGGGCACGGCCAGGAGCATTACTTCGCACCGGGTGAACTGCTGCTGATCAACCCCGACGATCCGGTAGACCTGACCTATTCCGCCGATTGCGAAAAATTCATCCTCAAAATCCCCACCCATTTGTTCGAGTCCGTTTGCGATGAGCAGCGCTGGCGCTATCCGGGGCAGGGAGTGCGGTTTCTGGAGAACCGTTATCAGCTCAATGAACTGGAAGGCTTCGTCAATTTGTTGGCAATGATCTGCCAGGAAGCCGAGTCCACCGAGCAGATTCCCAGGGTGCAGGAGCATTACACCCAGATCATCGTCAGCAAGATGCTCGGCCTGATGAAGACCAACGTCAGCCGCCTTGAACTCGGCTCGCAGACGGCCACCTTCGAAGCGATTGCCGATTACATCGCGAACCATCTCAAGCAAGACATCGACAGTGAAGAATTGGCACGCCAGGCCAGCATGAGTCTGCGTTCGTTGTATGGGCTGTTCGAGCGCCATGCCGGCGTCACGCCGAAAAACTACCTGCGTCAGAAACGCCTGGAGCGCATCAACGCCTGCCTGAGCGACCCGACCTGCAACGTGCGCAACGTTACGGAAGTGGCGATGGACTATGGCTTCCTGCACCTGGGGCGTTTTTCCGACAGCTATCGCAAGCAGTTTGGTGAGTTGCCGTCCGATACCCTCAAGCGCCGGCATTGACCAGCACGATCGCCCCAGCGTCAAATCACCTTCTGCACAAAACGGATAAAGGTCTGCAGCCCGCGGATAGTCCGCCCCATTGCCCCGTCCTAGCATGACCCTGCCTGAACAATAACAATGGAGGCGGCGGCCATGACCCTGCGACCCGAATACGTGCATTCCCTGCTTGAAGACGATCCCGAACAGGGCCTCTATCGCTGCAAACGCGAGATGTTCACCGACCCCCGGTTGTTCGATCTGGAGATGGAACACATCTTCGAAGGCAACTGGCTCTATCTGGCCCACGAAAGCCAGATCCCCAACGTCAACGATTTCTACACCACCACCATGGGGCGCCAGTCGATCTTCATCGCGCGCAACAAGGACGGTGTGCTCAATGCCTTCATCAACGCCTGCAGCCACCGCGGCGCGACTCTGTGCCGACACAAGTCCGGCAACAAAAGCTCTTACACCTGCCCGTTCCACGGCTGGACGTTCAACAACTCCGGCAAGCTGCTCAAAGTCAAAGACCCGGCCAACGCCGGTTACCCGTCGAGCTTCAACTGCGAAGGCTCCCACGACCTGACCAAAGTCGCGCGTTTCGAGTCCTATCGCGGTTTCCTGTTTGGCAGTCTCAAGGCTGATGTTTTGCCGCTGGTCGAGCACCTCGGCGAGTCGGCGAAGATCATCGACATGATCGTCGACCAGTCCGCCGATGGCCTGGAAGTGCTGCGCGGCTCGTCGAGCTATATCTACGAAGGTAACTGGAAACTCACCGCTGAAAACGGCGCTGACGGCTACCACGTCAGCTCGGTGCACTGGAACTACGCGGCCACCCAAAACCAGCGCAAGCAGCGCGAAGCGGGTGATGCCAACCCGACCATGAGCGCCGGCAGCTGGGCTAAGCAGGGCGGTGGTTTTTATTCCTTCGACAAGGGCCACATGCTGCTCTGGACCCGTTGGTCCAACCCCGAAGACCGTCCGCTGTACGAGCGTCGCGACGAGCTGGCGCAAGACTTCGGCAAGGCCCGCGCCGACTGGATGATCGAGAACTCGCGCAACCTGTGCCTGTACCCGAACGTGTACCTGATGGACCAGTTCAGCTCGCAGATTCGTATCGCCCGGCCGATCTCGGTCAACCGCACCGAAATCACCATTTACTGCATCGCCCCCAAAGGCGAAAGCGACCACGCGCGTTCAAGCCGGATTCGTCAGTACGAAGACTTCTTCAACGTCAGCGGCATGGCCACACCGGACGATCTGGAGGAATTCCGCTCCTGCCAGACCAGTTATCAGGGCAGCGTCACCACCTGGAACGACATGTCCCGCGGCGCCGAACACTGGATTGAAGGCGCCGACGACGCGGCCAAGGAAATCGACTTGCATCCGCTGCTCAGCGGCGTTCGCACCGAGGACGAAGGCCTGTTCGTGCTGCAACACAAGTACTGGCAGCAGACCATGCTCAAGGCGCTGGCTGCCGAGCAGTCGAAGCTGATCGCCGTGGAGGACGTGCAATGAGCATTTCCTATGAAACAGTCCGCGATTTTCTCTATCGCGAAGCACGCTACCTCGACGACCGGCAGTGGGACGAATGGCTGGAACTGTACGCCCCCGACGCGACGTACTGGATGCCATCGTGGGACGACAACGACGAGCTGACCGAAGACCCGCAACGGGAAATCTCGCTGATCTGGTACGGCAATCGCACTGGTTTGGAAGACCGCATCTTCCGCATCAAGACCGAGCGTTCCAGTGCCAGCGTGCCGGACACTCGCACCTCCCACAACATCAGCAACATCGAGCTGCTGGAACAGGCTGACGGCTTGTGCAAGGTGCGCTTCAACTGGCACACCCTGAGCTTTCGCTACAAGACCGTCGACAGCTATTTCGGCAGCAGTTTCTACACCCTCGACGTGCGTGGTGAAAACCCGCTGATCAAGGCCAAGAAAGTGATCCTGAAGAACGACTACGTTCGCCAGGTCATCGATGTTTACCACTTGTGAGGCTGCCGTCATGACCCATTCCATTGCATTCAATTTTGAAGACGGCGTCACCCGGTTCATCGACGCCAACGTGGGCGAAACCGTGGCCGATGCGGCGTACCGCCAGGGCATCAATATTCCGCTGGACTGCCGCGACGGCGCCTGCGGCACCTGCAAGTGTTTTGCCGAAGCCGGCCGCTACGATCTGGGCGAGGAGTACATCGAAGATGCCCTCAGCGCGGAAGAAGCCGAACAGGGTTTTGTCCTGACCTGCCAGATGCGCGCCCAGAGTGATTGCGTGGTGCGGGTGCCGACCTCCTCGGAAGTCTGCCGCACGCGTCAGGCCAGTTACGACACGACCATCAGCGCCGTGCGCCAGTTGTCCGACAGCACCATCGCGCTGTCGATCAAGGGCGAAGCGTTGAGCAAACTGGCGTTCCTGCCGGGCCAATACGTGAACCTGGGCATTCCCGGCAGCGAGCAGACCCGCGCCTATTCGTTCAGCTCGTTGCAGCGCGACGGCGAGGTCAGCTTCCTGATCCGCAACGTGCCGGGCGGTCTGATGAGCAGCTTCCTCACCGGCATGGCCAAGGCGGGCGACAGCATGAGCCTGGCCGGTCCTCTGGGCAGTTTTTACCTGCGCGATATCCGCCGTCCGTTGCTGTTGCTGGCGGGTGGCACCGGGCTGGCGCCGTTCACCGCGATGCTGGAAAAAATCGCCGAGCAGGGCAGTGATCATCCGCTGCATTTGATCTACGGCGTGACTCACGATTTTGACCTGGTTGAACTCGATCGCCTGGAGGCCTTCGCTGCGCGTATCCCGAATTTCACTTATAGCGCCTGCGTCGCCAGCCCGGACAGTCAGCACCCGCTCAAGGGCTACGTGACCCAGCACATCGAGCCAAAGCATTTGAACGATGGTGACGTCGACGTCTACCTGTGCGGTCCGCCGCCGATGGTCGAGGCGGTCAGCCAGTTCATTCGCGAAAAAGGCATCGCGCCGGCGAACTTCTATTACGAAAAATTTGCCGCCAGCGCGGCGTGAGGTGCTCATGGACAGATTCACAGACAGCGTCGCGCTGATTACCGGCGCCGCCCAAGGCATCGGTCGGCGTGTTGCCGAGCGCATGGCGGCGGAAGGGGCGAAGTTGATTCTGGTCGATCGCTCCGAGCTGGTGTTCGAGTTGCAGCAGCAATTGGCACCCCACAGTCAGGTGCTGGCGCTGACCGCCGATCTTGAGCAGTACGAGGAATGCGACCGGGTGATGCAAACCGCTGTCGAGCGTTTCGGGCGTCTCGACGTGCTGATCAATAACGTCGGCGGCACGATCTGGGCCAAGCCGTTCGAGCATTACGAAGCGTCGCAGATCGAAGCCGAAGTCCGTCGTTCACTGTTCCCGACGTTGTGGTGCTGCCATGCCGCATTGCCGTTCATGCTGGAGCAGGGCAGTGGTGCGATCGTCAACGTTTCCTCGATCGCTACCCGCAGCGTCAACCGCGTGCCGTATGGCGCGGCGAAGGGCGGAGTGAATGCGCTGACGGCCTGCCTGGCGTTCGAAACCGCCGGACGCGGGGTTCGGGTCAATGCCACTGCACCTGGCGGCACCGAAGCGCCGCCGCGCCGGGTTCCCCGCAACACGACTGAGCAAAGTGCCGAGGAAAAAGTCTGGTATCAGCAGATCGTCGATCAGACCCTCGACAGCAGTTTGATGAAACGTTATGGCACGCTGGATGAACAGGCCGGGGCCATTCTGTTTCTGGCCAGCGATGAAGCGTCGTATATCACCGGCATGATCATGCCGGTGGGGGGCGGCGATCAGGGCTGACGCAGTGCTGGGCTACAGGCGACGCTGAAATGCTTTGACGATCCTGAGCGTGGCGTCGCTAGTGTTGAGGTTCTGCACCGAGTCAAGCGGGAACCAGATGCAGTCGAAAATCTCGTTTTGCGGTCGCACTGCGTGGGCATTCGGCACCGATGCCTCGAAGACATGGTGGCGGGTGCTGCCGGTTTCCAGCTCCATCAGGTACAGCATTTCGTAGGCGCCAAGCCCGGTTTCTTCCTGCAGTTCGCGCATTGCCGCGCCCGCAATGGTTTCGCCGGGCTCGACCTTGCCGCCGGGCAATGTCCAGCGAGACCTTGGTTTGCGCACCAGCAGTATGTGTCTGTCCTGCTCGCAAATGACGGTTGCGCGTACTTTCATGTGATACCTGAATACCGTGCGTCATCAAACTGTCATGAAACTGCAATATTCGAGCCGGCCCCCGTTTCACCGGTATCTGACTGTTTGGAGCGCTTGAGGCGCGTGAAAGTGCCGGAATCCTGACACGACGTCTGGTCGTCATTTTCGCGAAGTGTGGGTGTAAGGTAGGTGCGTTAGCCTTGGATATCATTGCCGAGATGGAGGTGACCATGAGTGTTCCGATGCTGAATAAAATGCACATGAACGGTTATGACGTACTCAGCGTGAATAACGGCCCCTGGCGGGTCTGCACCAAAGGTGACCGGCTGGGGTCATTTGGCAGTCGGGAAGAAGCACTGGCGTTTGCCGCATCTCTTCCGGGCTACAAGTCGCGGTCGAGCAGGCAAGCCAACAGTCAGTAAGCGCATTGACGCTACGTTAAAGCCCCGGCATGCCGGGGCTTTTTGTTGTGTCAGTGCGGTGGGTTAGCGGTCATTGCGCTTTGTTGCGGGTGATGACCTTGGCTTTTACTTCTTCGGCATAACCAGACAGCCGCTGCTCATCACCCTGAAACAAGTCGCACAGCTTCCTGATAGCGTCTGCATCGACATCGTTGCCCGTCAGGCGCAACTGTTCCGAGATGCGTAGCAGTTCGACGGCCGACCAGCGGAGATCCGATGCCAGGCCTATCAGGCCGCGCCGCAGTTCCTGTTCCGATTCGTTAAGCCACATGATGACCTCCTGTAACTCTGTGCTTCGAAATTTTAGACCCATTTGCGCAGTGGGGCGTTGTGTTCTTCCAAACCCGCAGCGCTTCCTTTGGTCGGGAAATTTGCGCGATCGGAAAAATTCGCTGTCGTAGTGAAGTACCGATTTTCCGGCAGGGCGGGTGATCACAACGCCAGTCGCTAAAGTGCGATGCAGTTCACGGATGTCTGCACGGTAGCAGGCTACATTTTATTTTTCGGATTTAAGGAAGCTTCATGCAGAGTCGGATGTTGATGGGGGGCGCCGTTCTGGCGTTGCTGGCGGGTTGCTCGTTGCCGGCGTCCCTGGTGCCAGGCGAGCCCAATTACAAAAAGCAGAGTGACAAGATACCCAAGGACGTTGCAGCGTGCGTGTTGCCGGCATGGCAAAAAGAGATTTCCAAGACGACTCAGGCATCGATTTCCAACGGCTACCGGATCACCGCGCCGAGCATCATCACGGCCGATGAAGTGCTGGATATCGTGAAATACAAGGACGGCAGCCGGGTTTCGCTTTACCAGGGGCCGCCCTGGGCCAAGTCAGGGGCGATGCGCGAGGCAGTGCGTGACTGCCTGTAGGTTTCAGTCGGAAATGTCGGTGACCTGGATAAGCTGATCGTCGCTTGTCTGGGTGCTGCCGGTGCCTTTCTTTTCCCGGCGATCATTCATCCAGTTGTCCACCTTTGCGCTGAACTCCGCCGGGGCTTTGCGTCCGACCTTGCGGGCAATGTCCAGGATGGTTTGCTGGTCCAGCGCCTCTTCCATGCGCTTCTGCGCCGTCAACATCGCGCCATGCACCGAGCAGTGGCCGTCCAGCGCCCAGGCGGGGGCTTCACCCTCGAACAGCGCACATCTGCCGCGAATCTCCCGGCATTCGAAAATAGCCTTGCGCCCGTCGATGGCGTTGACGATATCCAGCAGGGTGATTTCGTCAGCCGGGCGCGCCAGCTTGAAACCGCCGCGCACACCTTCGGTGGCAACCACCAGTTTTGCCTTGGCCAGTTTGGTGAAGATTTTCGCCAGATAGTCCGAAGGCACGCCTTGCAACTCTGCCAGGTCGCGCACGCTGGCTTCGCGGGAGTCGCCACCATTGCCCACCAGGAAAATCAGGCAGTGGATGCCGTATTCGACACCTGCGCTGTAAAGAGACATATCGATCTCCGACTAATGTTGTCGCAAATATTAACAGCTGATAGTGAGCTAGACAACGAACCCCTGGATTTTTCGTTGCCTTGGCGAATCCTTTGGGAGTGCCGGTTTCAGGCGCTTTGCTCAGCGTATCGATTTGATCGATGCGAACCATTGAAAAAAATCTGTTGCGGCTTTTAACTCGGATCAATAGAGTCGCCGTTGTCAGGTCTGGAGCGGAAAGCGTCTTTCAACAGAAAAGCGCGCAACGACGCACTGATCCTTCAACAAAATCAAATGCACCTGGAGTGACAAATGAAACAGCACATTTTGGTAATCGGCGCAGGTTTCGGTGGCATGTGGACCGCTTTAAGCGCCACGCGTCTGTTCGACATTCACGGTCACAGCGACTACGACGTGACGGTGCTGGCGCCTCAGGCCGAGTTGCGCGTTCGTCCGCGTTTCTACGAACCAAACGCCCACCAACTGGCCGCTCCAATCGGCGAGCTGTTCGATGACGTCGGCGTGAAGTTCATCAAAGGTGCTGCCGAGAGCATCGACGTTGCGCAAAAAAGCGTTGGCTACATCGATGCCTCGGGCAATAAACAAGTCTGCATCTACGACAAACTCGTTCTGGCCACCGGTAGCCGCCTCGCACTGCCGAACACTCCCGGCGTGTCTGAACATGCGTTCGACGTCGACCAGATCGAGCAGGCCATACGTCTGGAAAACCACCTCAAAGACTTGGTCAACCAGCCAGAAAGCCAGTCACGCAACACCGTCGTGGTGGCCGGCGGAGGCTTCACCGGGATCGAAACGGCGACTGAAATGCCCACTCGTCTGCGCGCCATCCTGGGTGATCGGGCAGATATCAACGTGATCATCGTTGATCGCGGCGACAAGGTTGGCGGCTCCATGGGCCCGCAAATCGCCGAGAAAATCGCTGAAGCCAGTGTTGAAACCGGCGTGAAGTGGCACCTCAAAGCCTCGGTTATTGCCGTCGACGAAAACGGTGTGAACTTGTCCGATGGCCAGCGCATCGACGCCAAGACCGTGGTCTGGACCACCGGCGTTCGCGCCAGTTCGCTGACCGAGCAGATCCCGGCTGAACGCGATCACCTCGGCCGTCTGCATGTTGATGCACACCTCAAGGTCATCGGCCAGGACGATATCTACGCGACCGGCGACGTCGCTTACGCGGCCTCCGATGACATCGGCAACTACGCACTGATGACCTGCCAGCACGCCATCGTGTTAGGCCGTCATGCCGGCAACAACGTGGCCGCGCAGATCCTCGGCGTGGACCCGACGCCATACCGCCAGCCTAAATACGTCACCTGCCTGGATCTGGGCGCGTGGGGGGCGGTGTACACCGAAGGTTGGGATCGCCAGGTGAAACTGACCGGGCAGGAAGGCAAAGAACTGAAGACGCAGATCAACACCGTGTGGATCTATCCGCCGGCGGATCGTGCATCGGCGTGGGCGGCGGCGGATCCGCTGATTCCAATTGCTTGATGCGAGTTGATTAAACCAATCCTGCCCGGAGGTTTCCGGGCGGGATTTTTTTGCGTCTACATCCGCCGAAAAATAAGCCGCCGCAACCCGACGTTGCGCCGGCCCGAGGGTGACGCCTGAATCAATGTGCGCCAGCGGCCTTGTCCAGATCGCTTTCCGCCCATTCGGTGTATACACACGCGTCCGCCGTAGCCCAGCGCACCTGCACCGGATCACCCTCCTTGAGCGGCATGCCGGCCGCCGAGAGCGCCTTGACGGTCATCGATGTGTTTGTGAGGGTGGTGGCTGATTCGGCATTTGTGTTGGCTGAGTGGGCGCTATCGCTGGCAAGCCAGCTCCCACAGTGTTTTTGCTTTGTTTGCTCAGGCCGGGGTCGGCAGCGGCCCCAACTTGCCCTTGTGATAAATCATCGGTTTCAGGTCTTCGACGAAACCGTTGCCCAGCCACGGGTTCTTCATCACCACGCCCAGCCCGACCATGGTGACCTGATTCGGGTTTCTGGTCGGAAGGCGATGAAAAGCGGGAGATCGGTTACTTTGTCCGTTAGGCGCTATCTACTGACTTACTAGCGTTAGTCGGTAATCCGCAGGCGCGTTAGAGTCGGGCTCACGTTCCTGGCAAACCCGGATGACCCCGATGACACGCCCTCGCTTTTTACCCGACAATTTCACCCTGACCCTGATCGGCGTAGTGCTGCTCGCCAGTTTGCTGCCCGCCAGCGGACAAGTGGCGGTGGGCTTTGGATGGTTGACCAACTCCGCCATCGCACTGCTGTTTTTCCTGCACGGCGCCAAATTGTCGCGTGAGTCGATCATTGCCGGTGCGGGCCACTGGCGCCTGCATTTGCTGGTGTTCAGCCTGACCTTCGTGCTGTTCCCGCTGATCGGCCTGGCGCTCAAACCGGTGCTGTCACCGATGATCGGCGCCGACCTGTACATGGGCATGCTCTACCTCTGTGCGTTGCCCGCCACCGTGCAGTCAGCGATTGCCTTTACCTCTCTGGCGCGCGGCAACGTGCCGGCGGCGATTTGCAGCGCCGCCGCCTCCAGTCTGTTCGGGATCTTCCTCACGCCGTTGCTGGTGACCCTGCTGCTGGACGTGCACGGCGACGGCGGCTCGACCCTCGACGCGATCGTCAAGATCAGCGTGCAATTGCTGTTGCCGTTCATTGCCGGGCAGATCGCGCGCCGCTGGATCGGCGCGTGGGTCGGGCGCAACAAGAGTTGGCTGAAATTCGTGGATCAGGGTTCGATTCTGCTGGTGGTCTACGGCGCGTTCAGTGAAGCGGTGAACGAAGGCATCTGGCACCAGATCCCGGTGCGCGACCTGGCGGGTCTGGTTGTGGTCTGCTGCGTGGTGCTGGGCCTAGTGCTGGTCGCGTCCACCGTGCTGGGCAAAGTCTTCGGTTTCAATCAGGAAGACCGCATCACCATCCTCTTCTGCGGCTCGAAGAAAAGCCTGGCCACCGGCGTACCGATGGCTCAGGTGTTGTTCGCCGGCAGCACCATCGGCGTATTGATCCTGCCGCTGATGTTGTTCCATCAGATTCAACTGATGGTCTGTGCGGTGCTGGCGCAACGATATGCCAAGCGCCAGGAATCGGTGGCGGAGTTGATGGGGCAGGTGGATCCGTAGTTCGTATCGGCAGATGGCATTTATACGATTTTGATATCAGTGCTATTCGACTGGTGCCGTATATCAATTAATGAGTGAAGGTTAAGTTGCGACTCCAGGATTCCAACTCGAGAGCAACCCATGATGCGAAACACAGTCATGGCCTGTGATCGGAATGTCGGCCGCCGAACCAGAGGCCGCCGACCACAAGCAGAATCCATTCACATTGACCTAAAGTGGCGTGATCTGACCGTCAGTAAAGCTGCGCTCCTGCGCAACGGCGGCGAAGATCGCGAGCTGGTCGTAGCTTTCAGCGGTCATTAATACGCTCCTGGTATGAACCATTGGCGAATATGCCGATAAAGCGGTCTCTCAAACCATCAGGCAAAAAAAAGCCGCCTGAGAAGGCAGCAATAAAAAAGCACGCGGTGTATGGCGTGAGTATTACGGCAACAAGGTTACAAGCTGATGACAAACGATTGTGCGCCCGCATCAAGGCGCACAATCGAGCCTGTGTCTTCAGTACACCTGCGGCACGATGATTTGCGGTGGCGTCGGGCTGCGCGAGTAATCTTCCTGGCGCACGCGTTCCGGCAGTTCGATCACCGGGAGCTCGACTTCTTCGTAGGGCATTTGCCCGAGCAGGTGATGGATGCAGTTGAGCCGGGCCTTTTTCTTGTCGTCGGCTTGCACTACCCACCACGGCGCTTCGGCGATGTGGGTGCGCTCGAGCATGATTTCCTTGGCCTTGGTGTAGGCCTCCCAGCGTCGACGGGACTCCAGGTCCATAGGGCTGAGTTTCCATTGCTTGAGCGGGTCATGGATGCGGCTAAGAAAGCGCAAATGCTGTTCCTGGTCGGAGATCGAGAACCAGTATTTGATCAACTGGATTCCGGAGCGGGCGAGCATTCGTTCGAATTCCGGCACGGTGCGGAAGAACTCTTCGTATTGGTCCTCGTTGCAGAACCCCATGACTTGCTCGACGCCCGCGCGGTTGTACCAGCTGCGGTCGAACAGCACGATTTCACCGGCTGCCGGCAGGTGCGAGACGTAGCGCTGGAAGTACCACTGGGTACGTTCGCGGTCGTTGGGGGCGGGCAGGGCGGCGACCCGGCAGACCCGAGGGTTGAGCCGCTGGGTGATGCGCTTGATCACGCCACCTTTGCCCGCCGCATCGCGCCCTTCGAACAGGATCACCACCTTGTGCCCGGTCTTCACCACCCAACTCTGCAACTTCACCAGTTCACCTTGCAGGCGGAACAGTTCGCTGAAGTAGCGGCGACGCTCCTGCCTTTGCGGGCTGTCGCCGAGATGATCATCGAACAGTGCTTCGAGGTCGTGATCGTCCTCCAGTAACTCCAGCTCCAGTTCTTCGTCGCTGTGATCGAGCAGTTCGCGGTGGATGCGTTGCATCAGGGTGTCGTTGGTCAACAGCATGGTCAGAACTCCCGACGAAGTTGGAAGTGCCCATGCTAGGCCCGGGCGTGTGACGGCGTGGTGACGAACAGGTGATAGCAGAATTAATGGGGCTGTCATCGTCGTGTCACTGAACGCATGGCAGGATCGGCGCAAACCGCCCTGCGGCACGCCATTCGCAGACCGATGAAACTGCCGGGAATCCCCATCATGAAAGGTGACACCTCTCTGTTTGCGGCCATTGACCTGGGCTCCAACGCGTTTCGCCTGATGATCGGTCAACCGGTCAAGCGCAACCGCGAGTGGACGATCCAGGAGGTGAAAACCTTGCGCGAGCCGGTGCGCCTGGCGGAAGGGTCTCAGGGCGGGGTGCTCGACGAGCTGGCACTGGACCGGGGTTGGCAGGCGCTGGCGCGCTTCGGCAAGAAGTTGCGCGGCTTTGAAGCGGGGCGGGTGAGGGCGGTGGCCACCAGCGCGGTGCGCGAGGCGGACAATGCGCAATTGTTCCTGGCCAGCGCAGAACGCCACTTGGGGTTTCGAATTGACGTCATCTCGGGTCAGGAAGAAGCGCAATTGGTGTACGCCGGTGTCGCCCATACCAACCCCGGTTCAGAGAGCATGCGGTTGGTGGTGGATATCGGCGGCGGTTCCACCGAACTGATTCTGGGACGCGGTCCTCAGTTGCTGGTCACCGAGAGTATTGCGATTGGCAGCGGCACCTTTGGGGCGCGTTATTTTGCCGGCGGCAACATCACCGCCCAAGCGCTGCTTGAGGCCGAACGGGTCGCGACGCTTGAGTTCGACAAGGTTGCCCGTCGTTATCGCGCTCAGGGTTGGCAGCAGACCATTGGCTCTTCAGGCACGGCGCGCATGCTGGCCAAGATCCTCAATGCCAATGGGTTGAACGACGCTGGAGAAACCGGTATCACCTACAGCGGACTGCTGCGCCTGTCGCTGCGTCTGCTGGAAGTCGGGCATGTCAAAAAGCTGCGGCTGGCGGGGCTGCAAGCCCATCGCCTGAGTATCTTGCCGGGCGGTCTGGTTTTGATGCTGGCGGCGTTCAAGGTCTTCGGTATTGCACACATGACGCCTTCGGAGCCAGGGCTGCGCCTGGGTGTGCTGCATGGCCTGATGTCCCGGCACTGAGCTCCACACGCGCCCTGTTATTGGATGGGCTCGCCCAAGCCGAGGCGTCAACGTGGACGCCATCGCCCTTATCGTCTGTACGGAACCTCAGTAACCATGATCGCGCTTGATCAAGCCTTGCATGGGTTCGCCGGCCTGATGGCGCCTGATATTGGCCAGCAACCCGGGGAAGGCGCTTTGCGGTGCGGTCATTGCGCCAATGTGCGGGGTCAGCCAGATCTGTGGGTGCTGCCAGAAACGGTGATCCGGCGATGGTGGTTCTTCGTTGAGCACGTCGAGAATGGCGTGACTCAGTTGTCCGCCATCCAGCGCTTGAAGTAGATCGTCTTCCTTGAGATGACCACCCCGGCCCAGGTTGATCAGGCTGGCACCCCTTGGCAGTGCGGCCAGCGTCCTCGCGTTCAGTATGCCGCGGGTGTCGTCGGTCAGTGGCAGCAGGCAGATCAGGATGTCGCACTGGTTGAGAAAGGGTTCGAGCTGGTCGGCGCCGGCGTGGCATTGCACGCCGTCGATGCACTTCTGCGAGCGTGCCCAGCCATGTAATTGGAAGTCGAACGCACGCAGGCTCTGCAGCACCGCAACACCCAGGTTGCCCAGGCCAATGACGCCGACGCGACGTTGCGTTGCCGGGGTCAGGAGGTGGTCCTGCCAGCGCCTGGCCTGTTGTTGATGCAGGTACAGCGGGACCTGTCGATGCAGGCTCAGCACGGCGAAGCAGGCGTACTCGACGATGCCTTGGGCGATGCCGGGGTCGAGCATACGGACGACCTTGATGTGTTCCGGTAGTTCGCCGAGGTCGAATTGATCGACGCCCGCCGAGGTGGCGAAGATTACTTCGAGATTCGGGAAGCGTTCATGCAGCTGCCGTGGCGGTTGCCAGGCGGCGAAGTAGCGTACTTGCGACGGGTCGCCGATGTCCGGCCAGAAGCGCACGTCGATGTCCGGCGCCTGTGTTTCGAACAGCAATTTCCAGGCGCAGCCACGGGCATCGTCGACTTTGAACAGCAGGGTCATGGTGTGTCTCACAAGCGCTGGAAAGGTGTTCACACGATGCCAAAGTCACGCGCAACAATCTCCCGTATCACGGGACGTGAACGGAAGATTGCGCGTTATTTGCCGGCTCAGACCGCAGCGGCGATGGCCTTGCCTAAGGCTTCGGTGTTGCCCTTGCCGCCGATATCGGCGGTCAATGGCGCGTTCTCCGGCCCCATTGCCAATACCGTTTCAATGGCGGCCAGCACCGCCGCGCCCGCCTGCGGGTGGCCCAGGTGCTCGAGCATCATCGCGCCGCACCAGATCTGTCCGATCGGGTTGGCGATGCCTTTGCCGGCAATGTCCGGTGCCGAGCCGTGCACGGGTTCGAACAGGCTCGGGAAGTTGCGTTCCGGGTTGATGTTGGCTGATGGAGCGATACCGATGGTGCCGGTGCAGGCAGGGCCCAGGTCGGAAAGGATGTCACCGAACAGGTTGCTGGCGACCACGACATCGAACCAGTCCGGATGCAGGACGAAGTTCGCGGTGAGGATGTCGATGTGGTACTTGTCGACCTTCACTTCAGGAAATTTCTTGCCCATCTCGGCGACGCGCTCATCCCAGTACGGCATGGTGATCGCGATGCCGTTGGATTTGGTGGCGGAGGTGAGGTGTTTCTTCGGGCGGCTCTGGGCCAGGTCGTAGGCGAACTTGAGAATGCGGTCGACACCGACGCGGGTCATGACGGTCTCCTGCAACACGATTTCCCGGTCGGTGCCCGGGAACATCTTGCCGCCGACACTGGAGTATTCGCCTTCGGTGTTTTCCCGAACGACCCAGAAGTCGATGTCGCCGGGCTTACGATTGGCCAGCGGAGCCTTGACGCCCGGCATCAGGCGGCAAGGGCGCAGGTTGACGTACTGGTCAAATTCGCGGCGGAACTGCAGCAGCGAATCCCACAGGGAAATGTGATCAGGTACGACGTCTGGCCAGCCCACCGCACCGAAGTAGATTGCGTCGTAGTCCTTGAGAAGGTCGAACCAGTCGTCGGGCATCATTTTGCCGTGGGCGAGGTAGTAATCGGCGCTGGCGAAATCAAACCAGTCCCATTGCAGTTCCAGGTCGTGTTTGGCCGCTACAGCGTCGAGCACGCGCACGCCTTCGGGCATGACTTCCTTGCCGATGCCGTCGCCGGGGATCACTGCAATCTTGTACTGGGCTTTGCTCATGGATTCGACTCCTGGGATTGATGTGGACTGATTCCCAGTGTATGCAGTAGCGCTGTATTAATAATTAGTCTTGAGCGAAAGCCATTCTTAGTTTTAAGGAAAGAATCCATGGCGATGATCGATGACTTGAGTTTCTTCGAGCAGGTGGCGACACGCGGCAGTCTCACCGAAGTGGCGCGGCACCTCGGTCTGTCGTTGCCGGCGGTGAGCAAGCGCTTGAGCCAGCTTGAGGCGCGTTTGGGGGTGCAGTTGCTGCAGCGCACCACCCGACGACTGTCGCTGACGCCGGAAGGGACCTTATACCTGGAAGGAGGGCGGCCGATCCTGCGGCAACTGGAAGAGCTGGAGAGCGCGCTTAACAGCCGGCAACCGACCTTGCAGGGGCGTTTGCGGATCAATGGCACCCTGGGTTTCGGTCGGCAGCATCTGGCGCCGGTGGTCTCCAGCTTTGCCCGATTGCACCCGGAGCTGGAGCTTTCCCTGGAGTTGTCCAGCCAGCCTTCGAGCCTGCTGGATGATCAGTTCGACATGAGCGTGTGCATGGGTGAACCACCCGATTCTCGGCTGATCGCTGTGCGCCTGCTGGAAAATCCGCGCATTCTCTGCGCTTCTCCGAAATACCTTGAAGCTATGCCAGAGCTGGCGGGGGTGGCGGACTTGGTACGGCACAATTGCATCGTTCTTCGCCAGTTCGGTAGCGACTATGCGATCTGGCGCTTCAGCAAGGATGGTCAGGATTACGCCCAAAAAGTCAGCGGCACGCTATCGAGCAACGATGGTGAAGTTGCGTTAGGCCTGGCGTTGGACGGGCATGGGCTGATCCTGCGTTCGCGTTGGAATGTTCAGGAACACCTTGAAAGCGGGAGGCTGCGGGCGGTGCTGAACGATTACCAGGCACCCAGGGCCGATATTTTCGTGGTCTATCAGCATCGCCGGCATATTCCGCAACGCATCTCGGTATTCGCCCGCTACCTTGCGCAGGAGCTGGCCAGGCGCTTGCCGTTCGCAGCGCTCAGTTAGGCGAGAGGCCTGTGAGGAGGCGGGCAGTTGTTTGGCAAAATTAACATGATCTGAAGTTATGTCATCCCTGACTATTCGTGCATTGCCCCTTGGTGTGTTGCTCTTGTAACGTCGAAATGTCCCGCTCGGTCTAACAATAAAATCAAACCTGAGCAAAGCACGCTGATGCAGGGTGTTCAGTCGAGGTTTTAACGCTGCCGAATTAATCTATGTTCAGGATGATTTGCCATGAAAACCTTGTCTGTTGCTCAAGCGTTCGGTTCCGTCATTTCCCTGTTGAGTCTTTCGGCAGCGTGCGCGATGCCCGCTGTGGCCGACGAAATCACCTTTGTTTCCCAGGGCGGCGCTTACCAGGAGGCCCAGACTAAGGCCATCCTGGATCCGGCGGCCAAGCTTTTGAACATGACCATCAGGCAGGACAGCGCGCCCGATGCCTGGCCGATGGTCAAGGCTCAAGGCGAAGCGAAAAAACCGGTCTGGGACGTGATCGATACACCACCCTCCAACTGCTTGCGCGGTGGCAAGGAAGGGCTTATCGAACCGTTGGATCTGAGCAAGCTGCCGAACGTGCAGAGCATGCCGGCGGCCTACCGCACACCGTACTCGGTGGCTTACGAGTTTTATTCGTCGGTCATTGGCTACAACAAGAAAAACCTGAAGAAAGTGCCGCAGACCTGGGCCGAATTCTGGGACGTGAAGAGCTTCCCGGGCGTGCGTGCCTTGCGTAACGATCCGATGAGCACCCTGGAAGCGGCGTTGCTGTCCGATGGCGTGCCTCGCGACAAGCTTTACCCGCTGGATATCGAACGTGCCTACAAGCGTCTCGAGCAGATCAAGCCGAACATCGCCGTATGGTGGACCTCGGGTGGTCAGTCGGCGCAATTGCTTGCCGATGGCGAAGTCGACATGTTGATGATCTGGAACGGTCGCGCCAGCGCCGTGCAAAAGAGCAATCCGGACGTGGCCTTCACCTATAACGACGGCCTGCTGCAAAACACCCAGTTGTGCATCCTGAAAAATGCCCCCAACTATGCGGCAGCCTTGAAGTTCCTCAATGAGGCGGTATCGCCTGAGCTGCAAGCCAACCTGCCGCTCTACATCGACTACGGTCCAGGTAACCCGGCGGCGTTCTCTACCGGAAAAATCACCGCCGAGCGGGCCAAGGAACTGCCAAGCTCGCCGGATAACGCGGCCAGGCAAGCGCTGATGTCGGAAGAGTGGTGGGCCTCCGCCGAAGGGATTGCCGCCAAGGATCGCTGGCTCAAGTTCGTTCAGTAAGGTGCCGGCATGATCGACTATTTGATTCTGGGTGGTGGGTCGGCCGGGTGCGCGCTGGCCGCCCGGCTCTCGGAGGACCCCGACAAACAGGTGTGCCTGATCGAGGCGGGGCGCGATATTTCCCGGCAGACGATGCCCCCCGAGATTCGTAGCCGCTACCCAGGGCGCGCCTATCTGGATGTCAGCAATGTCTGGCAGCGGCTGAGCGCATTGATGGGCCCGCGCGCGGGTATCACGCGGCGCTACGAGCAAGCGCGGATCCTCGGTGGCGGCTCGGCAATCAACGCCTTGATGACCAACCGTGGTGCACCGGCCGACTATGACGAATGGCAGGCGCTGGGGGCCGAAGGCTGGAACTGGCAAACCTGTCTGCCGTACTTTCGCAAACTGGAAAACGACACCGACTTTTGCGGACCGCAGGACAAGGCGCTGCATGGCAGCGACGGCCCGGTGAGGATCCGGCGTGCGCCATCGGAACGCCTTTCGCCTTTCGTCAAAGGGGTGATGAAGGTCCTGGGCGGGCGCGGCCTCGCGCACAAGGCCGACCAGAATGGCGCCTGGGAGCAGGGCGTGTTTGTCGGCGCCATTGGCGTCAGCGAGCAGGGCGAACGAATCCCGACATCGGTGTGTTATCTGACCGATGAGGTGCGCAAACGCAAGAACCTGACCCTGCGCACCCGCTGCGTAGTGGATCGGGTGTTGATCGAGGCCGGTCGTGCGACGGGCGCCAGGATTATCGACAGCCACGGGGTCGTCGAGTCCTTGCGGGCTTCTGAGGTCATCGTCTGTGCCGGTGCGATCCACAGTCCCGCCGTGTTGCTGCGCAGCGGGATCGGTCCGGCGCAAGACCTTACCTCGCTGGGCATTGCATCGGTGGTGGACCGCCCAGGGGTGGGGGCCAATCTGATGGAGCATCCTTCGATTGCGGTGTCTGCGCTGCTCAATCGCGAAGGCCGGACGACGTTTCCCGAAGAGCACCATGAACAGGCCATCGTGCGCTTCTCCTCCGGGCTGGCCGATACGGTGCCGTGTGACATGCACGGGGCAATCCTTTCCCGGTCCGGTTGGCATTCGATCGGTTATCGATTGGGCACGATCTTTTTCTGGGTCAACAAATCCTATTCCCGTGGGCGTCTGCGCCTGACATCCAGCGATCCCCATGACGAACCGCACGTGCACTTCAACATGTTGGGCGATGTGCGGGACCTTGAACGTCTGAAGCAGGCGTTACGCTTCGGGGCCCAGACGTTGTCGGCGCCAGCCTTGAATCGCGAGTGCAGCGTCGTGTTTCCATCAAGCTACTCACCACGGGTGGCGAGGGTCGCGATGCCAGGCAAGATCAATGCGCTGCAACGCGGCGCCCTGAGCTGGCTACTGGATATCGCCGGGCCGTTGCGGGGCTTGCTGATTCATGGTCTGGTGACTCAGGGTGTCACCTTGAAAAAGCTGCTCGCCGATGACAAGGCCCTGACCGAGTTCGTAATGCGCAATGTCGGTGGCACCTGGCATCCTTCAGGCACCTGTCGCATGGGGCGCGCCGATGATCCATTGGCGGTCACCACCGGTGACGGCCGAGTGATCGGTGTCGAAGGGCTGCGTGTGTGCGATGCCTCGCTGATGCCTTCGATTCCCTGCGCCAACACCAACGTCCCCACGCTGATGATCGCCGAGCGCATGGCCGATCTGATCAAGGCTGAGGCGAAAGTGTCGGGCAATGTGGCCAAGGCGGTTCGACTGTAGCAACCACCTGGCCGGCGAGCGTGTCAGGACGGGGGCATCAAGCCCCCCAACCGACAATCCCCTTCACCTCAAGAAAGGCCTCCAGCCCCCATTCGGCGTATTCACGGCCATTGCCCGATTGCTTGTAGCCACCAAACGGTGCGCCGGAATCCCAACCCGGATAATTGATGTAGACGCTGCCGGCACGCATTTGCAGGGCAACGTCGCGGGCTCGCGCCTGATCCGCCGATTGAACGTAGGCCGCCAGGCCAAACACGCTGTCGTTGGCCATGCTGACCGCTTGCGCTTCATCTTCGTAGGCCTGGATGACCAGCACCGGTCCGAAAATTTCCTCTCGGGCGATGGTCATGTCCTGGGTCACCCCGGCGAAGATTGTTGGCTGCACATAGTAACCCTGGGGCAGGTGATCGGGCCGACCCGGCCCGCCGCAAACCAGTTGCGCGCCTTCGTCGATACCGATGGCGATCATTCGCTGGATGCTGTCGTACTGGCGTTCACTGATCACCGGTCCCATGGTTGTGGCGGCTGCATCGGGTGCCCCCACGACGTGTTTTTGCGCGGCGCGACGGGCAATTTCCATGGCCTGGTCGTGCAGCGCGGCGGGCACCAACATGCGCGTCGGCGCATTGCAGGACTGCCCGCTATTGCCAAAGCAACTGTCGACACCGCTGGTTACTGCCGCTTGCAGGTCGACATCGTCGAGCAAAATGTTGGCCGATTTACCGCCCAGTTCCTGATGCACACGCTTGACCGTCGGCGCGGCCAGGCGCGCGATTTCCGTACCCGCGCGGGTCGAGCCGGTAAACGAAACCATGTCCACTTGCGGATGGGCAGACAGGGCGGCGCCCACCGTCGGACCATCGCCGTTGATCAGGTTGAAAACACCTGCCGGCACGCCGGCCTCATGCATGACCTCGGCGAACAACAAAGCATTGATTGGTGCAATTTCACTCGGCTTGAGGACCATGCTGCAACCGGCGGCGAGGGCCGGCGCGACCTTGCAGACAATCTGATTGATCGGCCAGTTCCAGGGAGTGATCAGTGCCACCACGCCCACGGGCTCATGGGCAATCAATGTGGTGCCACGGGATTTCTGGAACTCGAACGTATCGAGGGTGCGCAGCAGTTGCTCCAGGTGACGTTTGCCGATCCCGGCTTGCCAGGCGTGGGACAAGGCTTTCGGGGCGCCGACTTCCTGGACGATGGCCTCGGCGATTTCATCGTAGCGCGCCATGAAGACATCCAGAACCCGTTGCAGCAGTTGTTTGCGTTGCGCAGGTGACGTGCTTGAGAACGCTGGAAAGGCGCGCCGGGCGGCCATGACGGCGGACTCGACATCGTACAGGTCACCCATGGCGATTTCGCAGAATGCCTGCTCGGTGGCGGGGTTGATCACGGGCAGGCGATCGAAGCTGTGAGGTTCCACCCAGCGGCCATCGATATAAAACTTCAGGTTGTTTTTCATAGCAGGGTAGGGTCTCGTGAGGGGAGGAATGCCGCGCCGAATATCCGTGGGTCGCCTTACGCAGCCGCTCACCAGAATAGGCGGGGTATTTTGTTTGGGACAATTTACTAATAGTTGTGCCAGGCATAAACTCAGGTCATGTCTAATCTTCGTCGCAAGGTCCCCAGCTCCAGCTCATTATTCGTCTTCGAAGCGGCCGCTCGATGTGGCAGCTTCACCCGGGCGGCGGATGAACTGTGTGTCAGTCAACCGGCCGTGAGTCGCATGTTGTCGCGTCTGGAAGAGCACCTTGGCGTGCAGCTTTTCGAGCGTGTTCGTGGCGGGGCCAGGCTGACGGAAAGCGGCAGCATTTTGTATCGCCGCGTGCAGGAAGGCTTCAGTACCATCGAGTCGGCAATCAGTGAAATCGAAGCCCGGGCGACGGGGATCGAGACTGTGACGCTGTCGGTGTCCACGGCGTTCACCACCCACTGGCTGATGCCGCGCATGAGTCGTTTCAGCCAGCGATTCCCCACCGTCGACATGCGTTATCAATTGATGTCCGGCAGGATCGGCGGCCCCCTGGTGGACGTCGATCTGGGTATGCGTTACTTGGAAGCAGGCAGCCTGAAAGCCACGGATACGCTGGTTATTCCCGAAATCACCCTGCCGGTGTGCAACGCCCAATACCTGGCCGATGTCGTTCAGGGCAAGGGTAAAAAACAGGTGCCGACACTGATCAGCATGGATAATCAGGACCGCGGTTGGGCCGCCGACTTCGAGGCGCCGGGCCGCGCCGACAACGCGCTGGTGTTCTCCGATTATGCCGTGGTGGTGCAGGCCGCCTTGTTGGGTCAGGGCATGGCGCTGGGCTGGCTGAACGTGGTTTCCAACTCCCTGTGCAAGGGTGAGTTGGTGCCGGCGACGGACGCCTTTCGGGTCAATTCCCGACGTTGCTGCCTGGTTGTTCCGGCCAGTCGCCCGGTGCGTCCGATCGTGGAAAGCGTGCGCGACTGGATCATCGAGGAGATGCGCGAGGACATGCTCAGGATCGACGCGCTTTACCCTCATCTGGAGCTGCTTGCCACCCTGGAATCAACCCATTGAGCACAGGTGCGGTACGTCGAGTAAAAAAACAGTAGGTTATGCCTCTAGGGTAGGGAAAAACAGAATATTTCGTGAGAAGGCGGGCAGATAATGGGCCTGTCCAGTGAGTTTCACCCTTACGACTTTTCTTGCGGAGCGCCCTATGTCTTTCAAGCAGTTCAAAGCCCTGACGTTCGACGTTGTCGGTACCCTCATCGATTTCGAAGCCGGAATCCTGGCCCATGTTCGCGAAGTCGCGGGTGAAGCGGGCAAGGCCCGCAGCGACGACGACATCCTCAAAGCCTATCGCGAGGCCCGCGCCTCCACTGATTCGGGCTGGTGGCCGGATGACCTGGAGCGTTGCTACCACGTCATCGCCTCCAAGCTGGGGCTGCCGGACAACGATGACTATGCCAAAGGCCTGGCGCAGTCGGTGAAGAACTTCCCGGCGTTCCCTGATTCGGTCGAAGCACTCAAGCGTCTGCGCAAACACTTCAAACTGGTGGCCACCACCAACTCGAGGATCTGGGCCTTGGACTACATGGCCGAAACCCTCGACCAGCCGTTCGATGTGCGGGTCACCGTCGACGACGTGCGCTTCGAGAAACCCGATCCACAGTTCTTTGCCTACACCCGTGGTGTACTGGCGACCCAGGGCATCCTGTTCGAAAACATCCTGCACGTTGCCCAGAGCCAGTACCACGACATTGGCGTGGCCATGCGCCTGGGTTATCAGACCTGCTGGATAGAGCGTCGTTTCGCCCAGAAAGGCACCGGCGGAACCCTCGAATCGGAACGCACCGAACCACATTACCACTTCACGTCGCTGGCGCAATTGGCCGACGCGGTCGAAAAAGAGCTGGGTTGATCCCCTCGGCGCTCGTGTCTTGGCCGCGAGCGCCAATCCTTATTGAGTCGAGAGGCTGGCATGACTGTTCAGAGCTTATGGGCGGCCACCGCCCAACCGGCACCCGCGCTGCAATCCCTGGAAGGCGAGCGACAGTGCGATGTGGTGATTATCGGTGCGGGTTACACCGGCCTCTCGGCAGCCCATCACATTGCCCGCAGTGGTCGCGAGCCCCTCATCGTCGAGGCCAATACCCTGGCCTGGGGCGCCAGCGGACGTAACGGTGGCGTGGTTTCACCGAAATTCCGGGTGGGCTTTCCCACGCTCATGTCGCGCTTTGGCCGCGACACCGCGTTGCAGATGTACCACACCGGTTATGCCGCAGTGGACAGCCTGGTGGAAATGGTCGATACACTCGGCCTGACCGGTGCCGAGTTACATCTGGGCGGGCACATCGCGGCGGCGCACAACATCCATGCGCTGAGTTCACTGGAAGCCACCGCGAGCTGGATCAAACGTGAAACCGGCGGTACGTCATCACAGATGATCTCGGCCGACCAGGTGCGGGAAATGACCGGTTCGAAGGTCTTCGCCGGCGGCTTGCTGACCCCCAAGGCCGGCGGCATTCATCCTTTGAACTATGCGCGCGGTATGGCTCGCCACCTTGTCGATCATGGCGTGAAAATGTTCATCAACAGCCCGGCCGAGCAGGTCCGTCGCGAAGGTGATCGGATGATCGTGCAGACGCCGCAAGGGCGGATCAGTGCCAGGCAAGTGATCTACGCCACCAACGGTTATTCCGACCAGACCCGCGCCACCGATACGCTGCATCGACGGTTGATTCCGTTCCGCAGTGCGATCATTGCCACTGAGCCCCTGCCATCGCACATCCTTGCCGCGATCATGCCGGGCGGGCAGGTGTGTGGCGACACCAAGCGCATGCTGCGCTGGTTCCGTGTCATAGGCGATCGCTTGATTTTTGGTGGGCGGGGCGCATTCGGCAAGGGTGATTCACAAAGCGCGTTCGACGCTTTACAGCGCAGCATGGGCGACGTTTTCCCGATGCTTCGCGACCAGCCAATCGCCTATCGCTGGTCGGGCCTGGTGGCGATGACGCTGGATTACCTTCCCCATGCCGGGCAGCTCGATGAGCGCAGCTACTACGCCATCGGCTACAACGGTGGCGGGGTCGCGATGTCGACCTGGATGGGCAGGCAACTGGCAGCCATGACGGCGGGCGAGAAGGTCGAGCTCGGTTTGCTGGCGGGCGAGCATTTCAACCCTATTCCTCTGCATGCCTTCCGGGCGCCGGGTGTGCGCCTGGCGGCGGGGTGGCAGCAATTCCTAGATGTCATCGGCCGATGAGCGAGGATTAAGCGTATGCCACCGATTCTGCATTACTCCCACCCCCATACCGAACGCCAGTTGCCCTGCGCACCCTTCGCCTTGCAGGGCGATCCGCTGGCGGCCGGGCGCGTCGTCAACTTCCACGACCCCGTGCAGGGTTATGCTGCCGGCAGCAGTGCCAGTACGGGGGCGAACCTGTTGATCGAGGCGTTTCCCTGGGTTGAGCTGGGTGTGATTGAAGCCGGCGAGTTGAGTTTGCAGGGCGAAGGGTTCGACCTGAAATTGACGGCGGGGGATTGTTTTGTCGTGCCCCGTGGCGTCAATGTGCGTTGGCAACACTGCGGACAACTGCGTCGGCTGTTCATGGCGTTTCCGGGGCTTTCAGTCAGTACCGGCATGCCCACGACCCCCATCAGGATCGATCTGTCCCAACCGCTGGAGCCGACGAATCCGCCGGCTGCCAGTGTGCTGTTGACCGCCACGCCGAAAGCCTGGAGCGAAACTCTTTTCAGCGCCGGTAACCTGCGCATCGGGCTGTGGCAATGCGAGGCGTACGCACGCAAGCAGGTCGAGCCGGGTTACAGCGAGCTGATGTTTATCCTCGAAGGCTCGGTGACCCTTCGGGCCGAGCAGGGCGACAGCCATCATGTGCGGGCGGGAGAAACGGTGATCGTACCCAAGGGCGCCACCAATGCGTGGGTCAGCGAAGAGACCGTGCGCAAGGTGTTCTGCATCCTGTCGTAGTTGGGGAGGGGCGCTGCAGGGTCAACCAGACCTGCAGCCGTTCGGCTTGCCGTGGATAGCGATCCGGTGATCGCCATCCACGGCAAGCCGAACGGCTGCAGGTTTTGCTTTAGACCGCGCGAACCAGGCTGCGCAATGGCACGGTGCTCTTGACCACCGGCGATTTGATCACGATGTAGCTGAAGTACTTCTCGATGCCGATGTTCTTGTCGAGGATCGATTCCATCAGCTCCTGATAGTGCTGAATACTGCTGCACAGGAAGCGCACCAGATAGTCGTAGCCGCCGCTGATCAAGTGGCACTCGAGCACTTCGTCAATGTTGCGGATGCTCGATTCGAATTTCACGAAGTCGGCCCGCTTGTGGTCCGAGAGGGTCATTTCGGTGAACACGGTCACCGAATTGGCAAACTTGGCCAGATTGACATGGGCTTCATAACCGCTGATGTACCCGGCGGCCTCCAGGCGTTTGACACGTTGCAGGCAAGGGCTGGGCGACAGTCCAACGGCTTCGGCGAGGCTGACGTTGGTCATCCGCCCGTCCTTCTGCAATTGGACCAGGATGTTGATGTCGATACGGTCGAGCTTGGTTGCAGCGTCCATTGATCAGTCCTCGCAATGTCAAATCAGGGCCGTCGTACTCAGGCGTGCAATGCCTTTTGATGGGCATGGGCCAGGTCAGCGAGGCTGGCGTATTCACAGCGCTTGCCGTCCATTGCCTGAGGCGAATGGTTCCACGGCTGGTCATGGCCGCGACGTAGTGTGCAGACCGGAAAATCCACCCGTTCATTCCACGGATCATCGCTTTCCGTGCTGCGCACCGGTAACAATTCCGAACGCTCCAACCCCAGGCGATGCAACTCGCCTTCCAGGCTGTTGTGCCAATCTTCGTCGCAGGGTTCGATGATTGCATCGAATTCGACCGGCAGGCGACGGGCCAGGGCAAGTACATCGATACCCTGGGGTGGGGCGATCAGTATCAAGCGGTAGAACTTGCCCAAGTACTGGAGGGCACCTGGCGCGTCTTCAAAAATCGGCCACAGGGATGAAGAGTTACTAAATGCCACACTTTCATCCCAGCCCGGAATGATTTGCAATTGTTGCGCCACACGATGGTAAAGCTGGCCGTGAAAAGCGGCTGCGCTGATCTGCGGGGCACTGCTGGCAAGCTCTTGTGCCACCTGTCGATAACGACTGAGCAACTGCGCATCGCTGGCGCTGGATTCACTTTGCACCGCCAGCGGTCGCAGGCCTTCGAGAATGCCCCGTTCGCGGTCAACCAACGTGCCGAAGGACAGACCCAACGCCTTGTAATGGGTGACTCTCATGACTTGCTCCTGAGTAGGCCATGCCGGTTCCATCATGATTCAACCCGGAGCCCGACACTGCCGGGGCAGGTCGGGCCGGGTGTTGCTGTTACTGCGTTCAGCAGGCGGTGGCTAACGCTTTTTCGAGCATCTGCAAGGCTTCTGCCACTTGCTCCTGCGTGGTCACCAGCGGCGCGAGGAAGCGCACCACGTTGCGATGCACGCCGCACTTGATCACCAGCAAACCGGCATTCCGGGCTTCATCGATGACCTTTTGCGCCAGTGCTGCATCGGGGCTGCGGGCGGCATCGTCGGCGACCATTTCGATGGCCTGCATGAAGCCCAGGCCGCGCACGTCACCGATTCTCGGATAACGTTTCTGCAAGGCCAGCAACCCGTCACGCAGTTGGGCTGCCAGTATCTCGCCCTGTGCCAGCAGATCCTGCTCTTCAAACAGGTCCAGCACGGCCAGCGCCGCGGCACAAGCTACGGCGTTGCCGCCATAGGTGCCGCCGAGGCCGCCCGGGGTTGGCGCATCCATGATCTCGGCGCGACCGACCACGCCAGACAGCGGCATGCCGCCGGCCAGGCTCTTGGCGACGGTCACCAGGTCAGGCTGGATGTCGGCATGCTGGAAACCGAACATCGTGCCGGTACGGCCGAAACCCGCCTGGATTTCGTCGAGAATCAGCACGATGCCGTGCTGAGTGCAGCGGGCGCGCAGGGCTTGCAGGAATTCCTTGGGCGCGGCGAGGAAGCCGCCATCGCCCTGGACCGGTTCGATGATGATCGCGGCGACACGATCCGGCGCCACGTCGGTGGCGAACAATTCGTCCAGCTCGGCCAGCGCGTCTTCGCTGCTGACACCGCGGTAGGCGTTGGGGTAGGTGGCGTGATAGATCTCAGCGGGGAAGGGGCCGAAGTTCTGCTTGTATGGCTGGCTCATGCCGGTCAGGGTCACGCCCAGCAGGGTTCGGCCGTGGAAGCCACCGCGAAAGGAAATCACCGCCGTGCGATTGGTGTGGCCACGGGCGATTTTCACCGCGTTTTCAACGGCTTCGGCACCGGAGGTGAACAACACGCTTTTGTAGTGGGCGTCACCGCCGACCAGTTTGTTCAGGCGGGCGGCTACCTGAATGTAATTCTCGTAGGCCACTACCTGGAAGCTGGCGTGGGAGATCTTGCCGACCTGTCGGCGCACGGCCTCGACCACCTTCGGATGGTTATGGCCGATGTTGAGCACGCCAATGCCGCCGACGAAGTCCAGGTAACGCTTGCCATCGACATCCCATAGTTCGGCGCCCTGGGCGCGCGCCGCGACCACCGGATGGGCGGTGGCTATACCGCGCGGTACATGGTGTTCGCGCAGGGCGAGCAGGCGTTGGTTTTCAGTCAGTGCAGAATTCATCTCGATCTCCGTGAACGCCGAAGGTGGCGGGTGATGTGATCAGGATAAGGATTGCCCGGAACCACAAGCGCTGAACTTGGGGCGTCGGCTGCTGTGATCGACTTTTTTGCAGGGGTGTGACGAAATATTTCGCTGCGCGGGGCGCCGGGTATCGTTTGCGCCAGAAACGACATCGGCCCGTGGCAGTGCGGCTTGTCGGCGGGACCTTGAATGGCTGACGCCGACAAACCGTGCTGCTACGGGCCGAGAGGTTCTGGGTGAATCAAACCCCGGCGCGTGGCACGACGATGGTGTCTTCCGGGTGCAGGCGCATCATCATGGGTGCGCCAATGGGCGGCAGGCTGAGGTTGCCTTCGTGGTGGCTGGGTTGACGCAGGCTGACCGTTGGCCCGCCTTCGAGGTCGACGAACACTTTCAGGCTTTCACCCTGGAAAACGATGTCGGCCACGCGACCACGCAGACGGTTCCATTCCGGCCCCGAACTGGCGTTGTCCAGCAGCAGCTTTTCCGATTGCAGGGCCAGGAACACATCCCCCGATGCCGGCACCGGGCGGGTGGTGCGCAGGGCTGTGCTGCCCAGGGTCAAACCGTTGTCCGCGCTGCGTTGCAGCGGCACCAGGGTGCTCTCGCCGATGAAGCTGGCGACGAAATCGTCGGCCGGATGGTCGTGCAGGCGGCGCGGTGTATCGACCTGCACCAGCTGTCCGCCGCGCATGATTGCGATACGGTCGCTCATGGTCAGGGCTTCGCGCTGATCGTGGGTCACGTAGATCATGGTCGCGCCCAGGCGCTTGTGCAGGGCACGCAGCTCGATTTGCATGATTTCGCGCAGTTGCTTGTCCAGGGCCGACAGCGGCTCGTCCATCAGGATCAGCTTGGGTTCGAAGACGATGGCGCGGGCCAGGGCCACGCGCTGGCGCTGCCCGCCGGACAGTGCCGCGATGTTGCGGTCTTCATAGCCGGACAGCTCCACGGTCGCCAGGGCGCTCTTGACCCGGTCGCGGCTTTTGCTGGCGCTTTCGCCACGGGCACGCAGCGGAAAGGCCACGTTTTCGCCAACGGTCATGTGGGGGAATAGCGCATAGTTCTGAAACACTACGCCGATTTCGCGCTTGTGCGGCGGCATCAGCGTGACATCGCGCTCGCCGAATAAAATGCTGCCGGAACTGACCCGAATGAAACCACCCAGAATGCTCAGCAAGGTGGTCTTGCCGGAACCGGACGGGCCCAGCAATGACATGAACTCCCCGGCTTCGACCTTGAGGTCGACGTTGTTCAAAGCCTTGAGGTTGCCGTAGTGCTTGCACACCTTGTTTACGCTGACCGATTCAAAACCTTCAGTGAAATTCATGAAGCGTCGTCCTCTGTAGAACCAGGGATTGCCCGATAAGCCTGATGGTTATCTGAACACAGGCGTGGGCCTGATTCGTGCCGTTTTGGGGCGCCGGACCAACAGGATCTGCCGTCCGACGCGAGTGGGGGGCCACAGGCTGCTTTACGCCTGCCTCGATCAGCCCAGGCCGCCGATGTGCCAGGCCTTCACCTCGAGAAACTCGTCCAGGCCGTACTTGGAGCCTTCGCGGCCGGTGCCCGATTGCTTCATGCCACCAAAGGGCGCCACCTCCATGGAGATGATCCCGGTGTTGAGTCCGACCATACCGAACTCCAGTCGCTCACCCACGCGCCAGGCGCGGCGCATGTCCTGGGTGAAATAGTACGCGCCAAGGCCGTAGGGCGTGGAATTGGCCAGGGTCAGCGCCTCGGCTTCATCCTTGAAACGGAACAGCGGAGCCACCGGGCCGAAGGTTTCTTCCGTGGCCAGCAGCATGTCGGCGTTGGCGTCGCGCAGCACGGTCGGCTGCACATACAGTCCCTCGCCTTGCGGGATGCCACCGATGGCGATGCTCGCGCCTTTCTCCAGCGCGTCGTTGATGTGCCGTGCCACTTTGTCCACGGCAGCGGCGTTGATCAGAGGCCCGATGGTGACACCGCTTTGCAGGCCGTCGCCGACTTTCAACTCGGCAACGGCAGCGCTCAGGCGTTCGGCGAAACGGTCGTAGATGCCGTCCTGCACCAGGATACGGTTGGCGCAGACGCAGGTCTGGCCGGCGTTGCGGAACTTGCTTTGCATGACGCCGGCGATGGCCAGGTCAAGGTCGGCGTCGTCGAAGACAATGAACGGCGCGTTGCCGCCCAGTTCCAGGCTCAGGCGTTTGATGGTGGCGGCGCATTGACTCATCAGCAACTGACCGATCCGGGTGGAGCCGGTGAACGACAGTTTGCGCACATCGGGGTTGGCGGTCATCTCGCCGCCGACCCCTGCTGGCAGGCCGGTCAGGACGTTGAACACGCCAGCCGGGATGCCCGCGCGCTCAGCCAGCACCGCCAGCGCCAGGGCCGACAGCGGGGTCATCTCCGATGGCTTGACCAATACCGTGCAACCGGCCGCCAGGGCGGGGGCGCATTTGCGGGTGATCATCGCGTTCGGGAAGTTCCAGGGCGTGATGGCCGCGACGACGCCGATGGGTTGCTTGAGCACCAGAATCCGCCGGTCGGCGGCTGGTGAAGGGATTGTGTCGCCATAGATGCGTCGGGCTTCCTCGGCGAACCACTTGACGAAACTGGCGCCGTAGGCGATTTCGCCGCGGGACTCGGTCAGCGGTTTGCCTTGTTCGGTGGTCATGATCAGCGCCAGGTCTTCCTGGTTTTCCATGATCAGGCTGAACCACACCTCCAGATAGCGCGCGCGTTCGGCGGCAGGCACTTCGCGCCAGGCAACGAAGCGCGCTTGCGCGGCTTCGATCGCACGGCGGGTTTCAGTGGCCTGCAACGCCGGCACTCGGGCAATCACGCTGCCGTCGGCGGGGTTGGTCACGTCGATTGTCGCGCCGTCATCGGCCTCGATCCAGGCGCCGTTGACGTAGGCGCGTTCGACAAGCAGGGAAGGGTCACGCAGTTGGTTTTTCAACATGATCAGGGCCTTGAGGGTACGAACGATGGGTCCATTGTAAAAAGCCCCGTCCAGTGGCCGATGCCGAGATGAGCCTGCGCACGGGTGATAGATGCTGAAATCGGGCGCGTGACGGCAGGCTGTGCTGGGGCTGGAAGTGGCCGAGTGGCGCGTGATCGACCGGTCCGTAACGAAGCCCCGGAAACGACGTTGCCCGCCTGGGTGGTGCGCCGGACATTGATCATGTCCGGCGCACCACCCAGGCGGGCAACGTCGTTTCTGCGAGTGTGATTACTGCTTGTTGCGACCGGCGATCAACACCAGGATCAGGGAGGCCAGGATCAGGATCGAGCTGATGGCGGCAATGGTCGGATCGATCTCATCGCGCAGCGCCGTGAACATGCGCTTGGTCAGGGTCTGGTTGTCGCCACCGGAGATGAACAAGGCGACCACGGTTTCATCCAGCGAGGTGATGAAGGCGAACAGCGTGGCCGACACCACGCTCGGCTTGATCTGCGGCAGGGTCACGGCCATGAACGCCCGGAAGCGGTTCATGCCCAGGCTGCGCGCCACCATTTCCTGCGACATGTCGAAGTTACGCAAACCGGCCAGCAGCGCGATGATTACATAGGGCAGGGCGAGCATGATGTGCGCCAGCACCAGCCCGGTCAGCGTGCTGATCAGACCGACCCGGGCATACACGAAGAACACGCCGGCCGCGATCAGGATGATCGGCACCATCATCGGCAGCAGCAGAATGATCTGCAGCGTGCGCACCACCTTCAGGCTCGAGTTGTTGATGGCGTAGGCGGCTGCCATGCCGATCGGCAGGCTGATCGCCATGGTGAAGAATGCCGTGATCAGGCTGACCCGTGCCGCCGACATCCACTCCACGCTGTTGAAGAACGCCTCGTACCAATGGAAAGACCATTGCTTGGGCGGAAACTGCAGGAAGCGAGCTTCGGAAAACGACATGGGTACCACGATCAACACCGGGATGATCAGGTACAGCAGGATCGCCGCGACCACCACGGTGAACAGCACGTGGGACAGGCGCAGGTGACGCAGGTTAGCAAGCAGGTTCATTTAGCGAGCTCCCAGAATGCGTTCGATGGGAATGAAGCGGTTGATGCCCCAGAAAATCAGGAACACCACGAACAGCAGCACCAGGCCGACCGCGCTGGCGGCGCCCCAGGCGTGGTACAGCTCGACGTTGCGCTGCACCAGCATCGACACCAGGATCGTACGACCGCCACCGAGCAGTTCAGGGGTGATGAAGAAGCCCAGGCAGATGACGAAGACCAGGATCGAACCGGCCATGATCCCGGGCGCAGCCATTGGCAGGAACACGCGGCGGAAGGTGTAGAAGGGTTTTGCGCCCAGGCTTTCCGAGGCTTGCATGAGGTCCTGGGGAATTTTCTTCATCACTGAATACAGCGGCAAGACCATGAAGGGCAGCATCACGTGCAGGGTGCCGATCACCGTGCCGGTGGTGTTGTGCATCAGCGTCAGGGGCTGGTCTATGATGCCCAGGTCCATCAGCGTCTGGTTGACCAGCCCGCGGCGTTGCAACAGCACCAGCCAGGCATAGGCGCGGACCAGTACGCTGGTCCAGAACGGCAGGATCACGCAAATCAGGATCAGGTTGGCCCAGAAGCCCTGCAGACGCGAGGCGGCGTAGGCGATGGGGAAGCCCATCACGATCGACAGGATGGTCACCATGAAGCTGATCTTGAAGGTCAGGGCGAAGGTGTCCCAGTAGATGGTTTCCTGGAAAATCCGGATGTAGTTGGCCAGGGAAAACCCTTCCTCGGTCTGGACCGACTGCAAGGCCAGCCAGCACAGCGGCATGATCAATAGCACCACCACCATCACCAGCGCGGGGGTGAGCAGCAACAGCATCGAGGTATGTTCCTTGCGCTCTTCGCGGGCCAGGGCGTCTTCGCTGGTCAACGGCGGCTGAGGCTGGTCGCTGGAGTCGGGCATGGATTTGGCGAGATAGGCGTTAGACATAAAGACCTCTCGTCACTGCAGGGGGCTGGAGGGGATCCAGCGCTGGCGGACAGTGTTGGCGGCAATCGTCCTCTCGGACTGCAAGATGCTCGGATAGTGTCATGTAAGGAACTCCCAATGGTGGGCAGGTACTTAGGGTGAGCGCGAGCTGTCTGCACAGGTCACTCTGCGGGACCCTCAGGCCTAATGTACCGGGATGCCAACGAACGAAGCGGGTGGAATTAGCCGGTGCCGAAGTGCTTTATGTCGAAATCGGGGAGGCAGACGGCATGTCCTGCGCCGAGGCGTCTGGCCCGCGGCGCAGCAACAATCGACCGTTATTTTTTCTGGACGAAGGCCAGCCAGCGCTCTTCTGCCTTTACCCCATCCTGCGAGGCCCACCATTGCGCCGAGAGCAGGGCCTGGCGGGAGATGTTCTCGGGGGAGGACGGCAGCTTGGCTTCACGCTCGGCAGGAATCACACCGGTCTTGAATGCCTCGGGATTCAGGGGGCCGTAATCGATGATCATCGGCAGTGCTGCCTGGAGCTTGGCATCGATGGCTTCGTTGACGAACTTCATCGCCGCGACCTTGTGCGGGGAACCCTTGAGTACGCACAGCGAGTTGGTTTCCAGTACGCCCTGGTTGTAATCGAAGGCCACCGGTGCGCCGGCGGCCTGTACAGCGGTGATACGGCCATTCCAGGCCTGAATCATGTCCACTTCGCCGTCGCTGATCAGCTGCGCCGACTGCCCACCGGACGTCCACCAGGTGGCGATGTCGGGCTTGATCTGTTCGAGCTTCTTGAAAGCGCGATCAACGTCCAGGGGGTAGAGCTTGTCCACCGGCACGCCGTCCGCCAGCAACGCGATTTCCAGGGTCGGGCGCGGCAAGTTGCGCAGGGAACGTTGGCCTGGAAACTTCTTGGTGTCCCAGAAATCGGCCCAGGTCTTGGGTACGTTGTCGCCTTTGAAGGCGTCTGTGCGATACGCCAGTACCGTGGAGTAACTGATGTAACCGACGCTGTATTCGTCCTTGAGGCTGTCGGGTATCTGAGCGGCGTTGGGAATCAGCGACAGGTCGAGCTTCTCAAACAGGCCTTCAGCCTCGCCCCGGATGCAATCCCCGGTAGGCAGGTCGACCACGTCCCAGGTGACCTTGCCGCTCTCGACCTGGGTCTTGATGATCGGGTAGGCCTTCGGTGAACTGTCCTGCTTGAGCGTCAGGCCGAGCTTTTTCGCGGCTGGCTCGAGAATCGCCTTGCTCTGCGCTTCCTGGTAGGCACCGCCCTGGGAAACGAATGTGATGTCCTCGGCCATGGCCTGCGTGGCGCCACCGATGAACAGGGCCAGGCTCGCGAGTTTGAAAGCTGTAGTGCGCAATGTGCTCATGGAAAGACTCCGAATGGTTGGCAGATTTTTGGGGCGAGCTGTAGGTTTTGTTGTCGGTCGCTCTGCGGGACCATGGAGGTCTAATGTACCGGCTTGTCCATGAACTAAGCGGCTACAAATGTGCGGATGAAAAGTCGTTTATTGCGAAATTCGCAAGGGACACGGTATTTCGTGCGTCGAGTGCGGGGGGCGTTGAGCCTGCCGTTTAACCGGGCAGGACAACGGACTAACCCTGGGGCACCACACGCGCTTCGCTGCCGGCACCTTCAACATAAACGTTCATGCCTTTGGTCAGTGACGGATTGATCGGTTGGGTCACCGAAACCAGTACGCCGCTGTGGGTTCGAACGATGATCTGCTGCGCATCCTTGGGCTGGTCATATTGTTTCTTTTCTGCGTAGTTACCGCCGGCCGCACCCGCGAGGGCACCGGCGACCATCGCAACATCCCGGCCAGTGCCACGCCCGATCAAACTGCCAAGGGCAACGCCGCCAATACCGCCGAGGATCGCCCCGACGCCACTGTCGTGATTAGTCTGCATCTGAACCTGCGAAATCTGCTCGATCTTGCCCGAGCGAATCTCCATTTCACCCGCGCCACCGCTCCCGGCATCGACCGCGGCGCAGGCGCAAAGCAATACACTCAACAGTGAAATCGTCAGCCAGGAAGCGAAAGTTTTCATCATCGAACTCCATCTCATAGGGATTGGGTCATATAAACGCACTCCATCCACGCTAGACGAAAAAGTCCGGTGCGGTTGCATACATCATTGCGTGCCCGACGAATCAACCGCCTATTGTTTGCGCCTCTGCAAGTTCACACCGCTTCTTTGACCTTTCGCTGCACCCACTGCGCCTCGTTTTGCAGTTCCAGGACTTGCCGATGGAAACGCACCAGCGAGGCATTGTGGCCGACGCTGATCAGGATCGTTTCGGGCAATGAGCTTTTTCACCAGCGCCCAGAAGTTCTCCAGCGCCACTTCCAGGCGATGGGTGAAACGGGCATTTTCCACGGATGCGCCGCGGTACTGGGCCACCGAGTTGGCGTTTTCCCGCAGGCGCATCAGCGCTGTGCCGATTTCGTCGTCGCCAACGGCCAAAGCCATCAAGCCATCTCGCCCCGGTTAGACCACCCTGAACGGTCTGTTCAAGGAGATGACCATGATTCGATTGACCCTGATCCAGGCCCGCGAGCTGGCCGAATCGATCCTGTTGCACAACGGTTTCAATCTGGCCCATGCGCAAGCGGTGGCGGCGACGGTGATTGCCGGTGAGCGCGATGGCTGTGCCTCTCACGGTTTGTACCGGATTCTGGGCTGCGTGAATTCCCTGCGGGCCGGCAAGGTGTCGGCTGATGCCGAGCCGCAGGTGATCGACCAGGCGCCTTCGATCGTGCGGGTGGATGCTGGCGGTGGTTTTTCGCAATTGGCGTTTCAGGCCGGTTTGCCGTTACTGGCACAAAAGGCGCGCGATAATGGCATTGCCGCATTGGCAATCAATCGCTGTGTGCACTTCTCGGCACTGTGGGTGGAGATCGAACAACTGACCGCTGCCGGGCTGGTGGCGCTGGCGTGTAATCCGAGCCATGCCTGGGTGGCGCCTGCCGGTGGGCGCGTGCCGGTGTTCGGCACCAACCCCATCGCCTTCGGCTGGCCGCGTGCGGGGCGTGACCCGTTTGTGTTCGATTTCGCCACCAGCTCGATTGCCCGTGGCGACATCGAGTTGCACCGCCGGGCCGGCAAGGCGATTCCCGAGGGTTGGGGCGTGGACGCACAGGGCCAGTCAAGCACCGATGCCAACGTGGTGCTCGACAGCGGCGCGATGCTGACGTTCGGCGGGCACAAGGGTTCGGCATTGGCGGCGATGGTGGAGCTGATCGCCGGGCCGCTGATCGGCGACCTGACCAGCGCCGAGTCACTGGCTTACGACGCGGGCAGCAAGTCGTCGCCGTACCATGGCGAGTTGATTATCGCCCTGGACCCCCGGCGCTTTTTGGGCGACGCCACCGAACAACATCTGGCCAGGGCCGAAACCTTGTTCGAGGACATCGAAGGGCAGGGCGCACGCTTGCCGTCACAACGACGTTATGCGGCACGGGTGCGCAGTCTGGTGGAGGGCGTGCAGATTCCCGAGGCGCTGTACAACGACCTGAAATCGCTGCTGATCTGAAACGAAACGGGCGCAAGCCTGCTCGCGAAAGCGTCCTCAGGAGCCGCAAACAATCAGGATCAGAAGTAGTACCCGATGTTCATGTACAGCTGATTCTCCCAATGATCCGTCCCGCCAGCCCCCAGGCTCTGGGTGTAGCTGCTGCCGCCAATGTAGGGATCGTTCTTGCCGAATATCCATTCAGTGGCGATCCACAGTTTGCTCAGGGAGAACGATGTGCCGAGGATCACCCGTTCCGAAGTCTCGAAGTCGCTGGCGGATTTGTCGAAGGCGCTGTAGTTGGCGTACAGCTTCACCCCGCTCACCTGATCGAACAGGTACTTGCCGGCCACGTCGTAACTGAGGTCCGCCACGTACAGATTGCCGCGGCTGGCAACGTTGTAGGTGCCGTCGTAACCGCCGAGGGTGACCACTTCATCGGTGCCGGGATTGCGCGGTGACATCTGCTGTCGTGCTGCCTGCAACTGCACCCCCCACGGGCCGTTCTTGCCAAGGTAATGCACGGCCACGGCATTGCGGCGGCTGTCATTATTGGTGTCCCGGTTCTCAAGGCTCGAGGTCAGGCCGGAGAGACCGACCTCGGATTTCCACGGCCCCAGGTCCAGCGCCTTGGCCACGCGCAGCACCACGGTGTTGCGCTCCTGATTGTCGCTGCCGTCGGCCACATAACTGTCGGCTTCCGAGACCACGCTGGAGTAAGTGACGCCATTGCTGGTGCCTTTGCCTTGCCACGCCGGGCGCAGGTAGTAGCCGGCCTGGACGTTCCAGTCGCCCGATTGCTGGACGTATTTGGCGCCGACCTGTTGCACGTCTTCCAGGCCAATGACGTTGCCCAGGGTTTCGTAGAAGGTGCTGCCGAAGTACGGCTGCAAACCGAACGGCACCGTGTTCAGGCCCACTTGCACCTGTTGCTCGGGGTTGAACTTGTAGCCGACCCACGCGAACTTGGCGAACTGGATATCGCCGTAGTTCTTGGTGTACTGGTAGGGATACGAGCGACCGTAGAAGCGGTACTGGGCCTCACCGATCCAGCCGTCGGAGTTGTATTTGGCGCTGAGGAATACCGTGTCCAGGCCGAATTTCTGGATGTCGCGATCCGGATCGTAGTCCCAGCGAGCACGAACGGCGCCGCCGAGGTCGAGGTTGTCGGTGACTTGCACGGCCATGGCCGGGGCCGCAAAGGTGCAGAGTAGAGCGAGATACGAAGGACTGAGGCGCAAAGAAGCAGGGAAGGGCATGTGGCAGTTCTCGTTTATTTTTATTAGAGATGCCGCCAAGTCTTGCGATCTGCGTCGGGATGAACAAACGATTAAAAATCCGCTGAAACCTTCCTCGAACGCATGTTACTGAAAAAATCCTGTAGGACAATGTGCCGCTCGCATGGGATCCTTGCCGCCTCGTCACGGGTCCTTGAGAGCCTTTCATGAAACGCAAAATGCCCGGCCTGAATGCGCTCAAAGCGTTCGAAGTGGCCGGTAGTACTGGCAGCTTCACCCGCGCCGCCGAGTTGCTCAACGTCACCCAGAGTGCCGTCAGCCGTCAGGTGCGGCAGCTGGAAGAGCAGTTGGGCGAGAACCTGCTGGAGCGACGACATCACCATCTGGAGCTGACCAGCGCCGGCCGGGTATTGCTGCGGGCATTGCATCAATCCTTCGACAAGATCGAGTTGACGGTGCGCAGCATCCAGCAGAAATCTCACGCCAACCGCTTGCACATCAATGCGCCGCCCACCTTCACCAACCGTTGGCTGATGCCGCGATTGGGGCGCCTGCGCGAGAAGCATCCGGAGCTGGAATTGAGCATCACCACGCGCTTGCAGGACAGTCTGGCGGAAACCAGTACGCTCGATTGCGCGATCCGTTTCGGCGACGGCGAATGGGACGGCCTGGACAGTTCGCTGCTGTATCAGGAGCGGCACATCGCGGTGTGCGCGCCGACCCTGTATGCCCGGGAATGGACCGAGCAGGGCATCGACCTCAACCGCCTGACGCTGTTGCATGTACTGGCCCGGGAAGACCAGCGTTACCTGACCTGGAAGCACTGGCTGGACGCTGCGCGTATCAGTGGCGTCGACACCCAGGGCGGGTACGAATTCGACCTGCTCGACCTGGCGATTCGCGCAGCCACCGACGGCCTGGGCATCACTATCGCCGACTGGCACATGGTCGCGCCGGAACTGGCCAGCGGTCAGTTGACCCAAGTGCTCAACGTGCATGTCGAAGGCCATCAGTCGTACTGGCTGGTGACCCGGCCCGAGCAGTCGCTGCCGCAATTGCAGGTGTTCAGCCAGTGGTTGCAGGAGGAGATCTGGTTGGCGCAACGGCAGCTTGAACCGTCTACCGCAGCTGTCTAAACACCGCAGTACCCCCTGTGGGAGCCAGCCAGCTGGCGATAGCGGTGGATTCAGTCGACATTGATGGCAAATGTATGGTCGCCATCGCCAGCAGGCTGGCTCCCACAGGGATCTCGGTGTGCTTCTGAGTAATCTGCATTTTTCGAATGTTACACCGCTCAATAAATCGTTTGTCCAACACGCGCCGGGCGCCAAGACTGCCCGGACTGGATAAAAACAACGATGGGCGATTCACATGCGACTCGAGCGAAATTTTGTTAACGGCCACTTCACCGAACCTGCCAGCGAGGCGCTGATCGCGGTCTATAACCCGGCGACCGAAGCGTTGGTCGGCCACGTTTCGGCAGCGACCACCGGCGAGGCGACAGCTGCCGTCGAAGCCGCAGCCGCTGCGCAGAAAACCTGGGGCAAACTCACCAGCATCGAACGCGCCGACTACCTGCGCGCCTTCGCCGATGCCCTCGACGCCAACGCGGTGAACATCGGTGAAGCCCTGGCCGCCGAGTCCGGCAAGAGCGTCAGCGATGCCAGCAACGAAGCCCGCTATGCCGCGCAGATCACCCGTTACCACGCTGAATGGGCGCGCCGCATCGAAGGCGAGATCATTCCCAGCGACAGCCCGAACGAAAACCTGTTCCTGCACCGCGAAGCGATTGGCGTGGTTGCCTGCCTGATTCCGTTCAACTACCCGGTCTACACCTTGCTGCGCAAAATCGCCCCGGCGCTGATTGCCGGCAACACTGTGGTCGTGCGTCCGAGCAACAACACGCCGACCTCGGCGTTCGAAATCGCCAAGGCCGTGCAGCAATCCGGCTTGCCGGCCGGTGTGGTCAATATCCTGACCATGGATCACGGCACCGCCGCGACTGTTTGCACCCATAAAGCTGTGGGTTTGATCACCCTGACCGGCAGCGTCAATGCAGGGCGCATCGTGCTCGATTACTGCAAGGCCAACATCGCCAAGCCGTCGCTGGAGCTGGGCGGCAAGACACCGGCGATCATCGAGGCCGATGCCGATCTGGAAGCCGCCGCCAGCGCCATCGTCGCGTCCAAGACCACTCACTGCGGCCAGTTGTGCACGGCGGTCGAGCGGGTTTATGTGCAGGAAAGCGTCTACGACAAATTCCTCGGCCTGCTGAAAGAAAAAATCAGCGCCGTGAAATTCGGCGATCGCTCCACCGACGCCAGCCTGATGGGGCCGCTGGTCAACGCCAGTTCTCAAAAGAACATCCACGCCATGGTCGAGCGCGCCATCGCCGACGGCGCGGTACTGGAAACCGGCGGTTTCATCCCGCAAGGCAATGGCCATTTCTACCCGCCGACCCTGCTCAGCGGCTGCCGCCAGGACATGGAAATCATCCAGGAAGAAATCTTCGGCCCGGTGCTGCCGGTACTCAAATACCGCGACATCGACGAAGCCCTGGCCATGGCCAACGATCACCAGTTCGGCCTGTCCTCGGTGCTCTACACCGAGAATTACCGCACCGCGCAGAAAGTCGCCAATGCCATCGAGGCCGGCGAGTTGTACGTCAATCGCACCCCGGCCGACCCGTACCAGGGCTTCCACGCCGGCTGGAAACGCTCGGGCCTGGGCGGCGATGACGGCAAGCACGGCATGCTCGAATTCACCCAGACCCGACTTGTGGTGATGAAGTACTGATTCACCGGCAACACGCCTCACGCTGCACCCATAAAAACAATTAACACGGCCGCCCGGACCACCGGGCGCCAGAGGTCTACTCGATGTCCAAGCATGCATCCACTGCTGCCGCTGTTCAGGGTTCGAACGCGGGTACACAAAGCCACAGCGACAAGGGAAGTCGCTATTTCCAACTGATGCTGCTGGTGCTCGCCGCCGGTGCGATCTATCCGATCCTGTACCTGCGCCAGGTCTACCAGACCACCATGCTCGAAGTGTTCCAGATCAACCACAGTGAGCTGGGTTATCTGTACTCGATGCTCGGGACGATTTTCCTGTTGTCCTATCTGCCCAGCGGCTGGCTGGCCGACCGCATTGCGCCGCGCTTCCTGATTTTCTTCTCGCTGGTCGCGACCGGCGCATTGGGCCTGTGGTACTCCACCGCGCCATCGATGACCGGCCTGATGATCATCTTCGGTTGCTGGGGCCTGACCACCGGCCTGACCTTTTGGGCCTCGGTGCTCAAGCGGGTCAAGATGGTTGCCCTGCACTCCGAGCAGGGCCGCTTCTTCGGCATTCTCGATGGCGGTCGCGGTCTGGTCGAAGCGTTGCTGGCGACGGTCGCGCTGGGCCTGTTCGCCTTCGCCACTGAAACCCGTGGCGAATCGGCGGCCGAAGGTTTCAAGCACGTGATCTACCTCTATGCCTTCACCTGTATCGCCATCGGCTGTGTGCTGGTGCTGATCAAGGACCCGAAGTCGATGGAAGAAACCGCGGCAGTGGAGAAGGGCACGTTCAACCTGCTCAGCGACCTGACCACCCTGGTGAAAATCCCCGAGCTGTGGCTGGTCACCGCGATCGTGTTCTGCGGTTATCACATCTTCTGGGCCACCTACAGTTTCTCGGATTACTTGCAGGGCGGCGGCATGACCGCGGTCATGGCCGGCACCATCACCACCATCAAATTGTGGATGCGTCCGATTGGCGGCATTGGCGGCGGTTGGCTGGGTGACAAGTTCTCGAACATCTCAGTGTTGGTCGTGGCGTTGTTTCTCGCGTCGCTGGCAATGGTCGGCCTGATCGTGTTCCCGGCGCTCAACAGCATGGGCTTGCTGATCGGCACGGTGATTTTCATCGGCCTGATGACCTACGCCATTCGCGGTCTGTACTGGGCGATTCTCGATACCTGCAACATTCCACTGCGCATCACCGGCCTGGCCATCGGCATTGTCTCGGTGGTCGGTTACCTGCCGGACGCGTTCATTCCGTTGATCAACGGCTACCTCACCGAGCATTTCCCCGGTGCCTTTGGTTACAAGCTGTATTTCGGCTACATCGCTTTCGTCGGCCTGCTCGGGACCCTCGCGGCCCTGACCTTGCGCGCACGTATCAACCGTAAAACTTCGAACCGCACAGGTGCCTGAGATGAAAATCGTCGCCCTTGAAACCCATATCGTCGCCGTACCACCGCCGCACATCGGCGGCATGTACTGGCTTTTCGTCAAGCTCAAGACTGATTGCGGCATCGAAGGCGTGGGCGAAATCTACGCCGCAACCTTCGGCCCCAAAGCCATGCTGCCGATCATCGAAGACGTGTTCGAACGCTACCTGTTGAACCAGGACCCGCACCACATCGAGCGCTTTTTCCGCCAGGCCTATTCGAGCGGTTTCACCCAGCGCCCGGACTTGACCATGATGGGTGTGGTCAGCGGCCTGGAGATGGCCTGCTGGGACATCATCGGCAAAGCGGCGAACAAACCGGTTTATGAATTGTTGGGCGGCAAGGTCAACGAGCGCCTGCGCTCCTACACCTACCTGTACCCGGTCAACAGTAAGGGCGAGTACGACTACGACGACCCGGACCTGGCCGCCGAGTGCGCCATCGAGAACATGAACAAAGGCTTCACCGCGGTGAAATTCGACCCGGCAGGCCCGTACACCGCGTACTCCGGGCACCAGATTTCGCTGGAAGTGCTGGAGCGCTGCGAAACCTTCTGCCGCAAGATCCGCGAAGCGGTGGGCGACAAGTGCGACTTGCTGTTTGGCACCCATGGGCAAATGGTGCCGTCCTCGGCAATCCGTCTGGCCAAGCGCCTGGAGAAATACGATCCGTTGTGGTTTGAAGAGCCGGTGCCGCCGGGCCAGGAAGACGCCATGGCGCAAGTGGCGGCGAAGACCAGCATTCCGATTGCCACTGGCGAGCGCCTCACCACCAAGTACGAATTCTTCAAGTTGTTGCAGGCCGGCGGCGCCTCGATTCTGCAAATGAACGTCGCCCGCTGCGGCGGTCTGCTGGAGGCGAAGAAAATCGCCAGCATGGCCGAAGCCTATTACGCGCAGATCGCCCCGCACCTCTACAACGGGCCGATTGGTGCCGCCGCGAGTTTCCAGTTGGCCACCTGCACGCCGAACTTCCTGATCCAGGAAAGCATCATGACCTGGGGAGGGTTCCATGCCGAAGTCCTGACCAAACCGTTGCAGTGGGAGGACGGCTACATCATCCCGTCCACCGAGCCGGGCCTTGGCGTGGAGCTGAACATGGACGTGGTGCGCAAGCACTCGCCGTACACCGGCGAGCGGTTGCACCTGCAAATGGCGCCGACCCCGGCGGATGTAAAAGACACATCGCCGGCCAGGGGCTGACAGGCCTGACGCGGTTCCCACAGGGGATCGCATCGTCCATCCGATTTTTGTACAACGACTTACGCGGTAACCGTGCATGACATACGACTACATCATCGCTGGCGCTGGCGCCGCAGGCTGCGTTTTGGCCAATCGCCTTTCGGCCTCGGGAAAACACACGGTGCTGCTGCTGGAAGCGGGCGGGAAAGACAGTTCGCTGTGGTTCAAGATCCCGGTCGGCTTCGCCAAAATGTATTACAACCCGACCTTCAACTGGATGTATTACAGCCGTCCGCAAAAGCAGCTGAACAATCGCGAAATCTACGCGCCGCGCGGCAAGGTCCAAGGGGGCTCGGGCTCGATCAACGCGATGATCTACGTGCGTGGCCAGGCTCACGATTTCGATGACTGGGCGGCCAACGGCAACGACGGCTGGGGTTTCAAGGACGTGCTGCCGTACTTCCGCAAACTGGAAAACCATCCGCTGGGCGACAGCGAATACCACGGCGGCAGCGGGCCGATCAGCATCACCCCGATGAAGGGCCAGACCCATCCGATCTGCGATGTGTTCCTCAAGGGCTGCGATGAGCTGGGCTATCCGCACAGTGATGACTTCAACGGGCCGAAATTCGAAGGCGCGGGGATCTATGACGTCAACACCCGCAACGGCCAGCGCAGTTCCAGCAGTTTTGCCCATCTTCATCCGGCGCTGAGCCGGCCGAACCTGACCGTCGAGCATTACGCTTTGGTCGACCGTGTGCTGTTCGATGACCAGCAGCGTGCCACCGGGATCTCCATTACCCAGCACGGTGTGGTGCGCACCTTCACCGCGAACAAGGAAGTGATTCTCTGCGCCGGCGCCGTGGACACACCGAAGATTTTGCAGTTGTCCGGCGTCGCCGATAGGGCGCTGCTGGCCAAACACCACATCCCGCTGGTCAAGCATCTGCCGGCGGTGGGGCAAAACCTGCAGGATCACCTGTGCGCCAGTTACTACTACAAGGCCAATATCCCAACGCTCAACGATGAGCTGAGTTCGTTGTTCGGTCAGTTCAAGCTTGGCCTGAAGTACCTGACTACCCGCAAGGGCGCACTGGCGATGAGCGTCAACCAGGCCGGTGGTTTCTTTCGCGGCGACGAGCAACAGGCCAACCCGAACCTGCAGTTGTACTTCAACCCGCTGTCGTACCAGATCCCGAAAAACAACAAGGCCAGCCTCAAACCCGAGCCGTACTCAGGCTTCCTGCTGTGCTTCAACCCGTGCCGGCCGACCAGTCGCGGGCACATCACCATTGCCTCGAAAAACCCGCGTGATGCAGCGCTGATCGACCCGAACTATCTGAGCACCCAGAAAGACATCGACGAAGTGATCCAGGGCAGTCGCCTGATGCGCAAGATCATGCAGGCGCCGGCGCTCAAGGACATCACCGTCGAAGAAGTGCTGCCCGGCCCGGTGGTCAACACCGACGAGCAAATGTTGCAGTACTTCCGCGAAAACAGCGGTTCGATCTATCACTTGTGCGGTTCATGCGCGATGGGTGCGGATGAGCAGAAGTCGGTGGTCGACAAGCGTTTGAAGGTTCATGGCTTGGGCGGTTTGCGCATCGTCGATGCGTCGATTTTCCCCAACGTGACATCCGGCAATACACACGCAGCCGTGCTGATGGTGGCGGAGAAGGGCGCTGACCTGATCCTCCAGGACGCCTGATTTCGTCGTCTCCCTGTATCAAAAATGAATTTCCGCCGAGTCCGCTGCTCATACCTGTAAGCCGCGGATTCAAGCCCGCGAAATCATAGGTGCAATCAGGGAGCGGCAAGGTCATGAGTCGAGTATCGACGACGGGCGCAGATCTTCCAGGCGGGTTTATTCTGGTGGTTGAGGATGACCCGCTGATCCTGGAATTTCTCTGTGAAATTCTTCAGGAAGAAGGTTTTGTGGTTGAACCACACGTCAGCGCGGACGCCGCATCGGTGTACCTGCAACAACATGCCAATCAGGTCGGGCTGTTGCTGACGGACATCACCATGCCCGGCACTCTAAACGGCGCGGACCTGGCCAACCAGTTCGGTGATCGCTGGCCGGACAAGCCGATCATGATCATGTCCGGCTACGAAACGCCGGAAAGCTCCGGCGTTCGTCATCCAGTGTCTTTCATCAAGAAACCCTGGGCGATCGGTTCGCTGCTGGACTGCGTAAACGCTGCGTTCGCGTCGAAGAAACGCCACTGATCGGCTGTGCCCTCAACCCCCTCGCAATGCTACATTGCCCGGCACATCCGCCCCGGCACCTGCGAGGTTTCCCTTGTCCGCTCAACCCTCGGTCTTCAACACGCCATACCGCGCCTTCCTGTTCGACATGGACGGCACCATCCTCACCTCGATTGCCGCCGCCGAACGGGTCTGGACGCACTGGGCCGTGCGCCACGGTGTCGATGTCGAAACGTTCCTGCCGACCATTCACGGCGCCCGCGCCATCGATACCATCAAGCGCCTGGCGTTGCCCGGTGTCGATGCTGAAGCAGAAGCTGCGTGGATCACCGAGGCGGAAATAGAAGATGTCGAAGGGGTTGAAGAGGTGCCCGGCGCGGTGCAGTTTCTCAAGTCGCTGCCGGCTCATCAGTGGGCCATCGTCACCTCCGCACCGAGAACGCTGGCGTTGCGGCGCATGGCGGCGGCGGGGATTCCCGAGCCGGATGTGATGGTCACTGCCGAAGACGTCAGTGTCGGCAAACCTGACCCGGCAGGTTATCGGTTGGCCGCTCAAAGATTGGGTGTGCAGATCACCGATTGTCTGGTGTTTGAAGATGCAACGGTGGGGATTCTTGCCGCGCAAGCGGCCGGAGCGGATTTATTGATTGTGACGACAACGCATGATGAGCCGATCGAGACGGCACATGCGACGTTGGCCAGTTATGAACTGATCGAAGCCCGTTCGGGTGCACAGAACCTCAGCCTGCACACCCTCTAACTGTGGGAGCCAGGCTGCTGGCGTTGGCGGCATAACATTGACATCAATGTCGACTGAAACGCCCCCATCGCCAGCAGGCTGGCTCCCACAAGGGGATTGCGTGTTCAGTAGACCCTCGGCACAAGCCGCCAACTCCGTGCGCAGTAAGCCTCGTACTCACTGCCGAACTGCGCCCGCAACAACGCTTCTTCCGAATGAATTCGCGCAATCAGTGGGATCATCGTCAACGCCGCCAGCAGTAATCCAACGCCTGAGCGAAACGCCAGCGCCCAACCCACGCCGATGACCACTATCCCCAGATAGCTCGGATTGCGCAGGTGGCGATAGATCCCATCGGTGACCAGTTGGTGCCCCGGTTGTATCGCCACCAGTGCGCTGAAGCGCTTGCCCAGCACAAACACCGGCCACAACCGCAGCGCACCGCCGATGATGAACAGCAGTGCCCCGAGCCAACGGATGCCTTCGCCACCGAAGGTCCAGAAGTCGATGCGGTCGGTATAGGCCGGCAAGAAACCACTCAATAATCCAAGCACGCCGAAGGCCGGAATCACCCAGCGGTTGGCGCGGTCTTCACGCTCGCCGGAACTCAGGTTGACCTCGGTGAACAGTGAGGCGATGGCCATGACCAGCGTCGCCAGCGCTACAACCACCAGCGCACCGTGGGAGAAAAAAGCACCGAAGCCACCCAATCCCCAGATGGCCATGCCGATGTAGGCGAGGGTGGTGACGATGGCGAAAAACGCCAGTCGGGCTGAGATTTTCATGGCGTCTCCAACAATGGATACACCGTTAATTGTAGGAGCTGTCGCAGGCTGCGATTGGAAAACCTGCCCCAGGAAATCGTCATGCCCGTGGACGAGATGGTCGACGCTGCGCTGGTGGGCCTGGCCAATGGCGAAGTGGTGACCATTCCACGGCGGCGCCGCGTTATCGCTGAAAGGAAATGCTGTTGCGGGGTGGGCTAAGCTTGGAGAAGGACCGTTCACCACGGGCCCGCTGAAAATCTCGACGGGCCTTTGGTGTGCAACAGGAGCCGAAAATGCTTCACATCAGAACGCCGCTGATCCTGCATCCAGACCTGTCGACCCCAACCCGCCGCATCTGGCTCAAACTGGAAAACCTGCAACCAAGCGGCTCGTTCAAGCTGCGCGGCATCGGGCTTTTGTGCGGTCAGGCAGCCGCGCAGGGTAAGCGCAAAGTGGTTTGTCCTTCTGGCGGCAATGCCGGGTTCGCCACCGCTGTGGCCGCCGCCCGCCTGGGGTTGAAGGCCTGCATTGTCGTGCCCAACACCACCCCGGAATCCACCCGCAACAAGATCAGGAAAACCGGTGCCGAGGTGATCGTCCATGGCAAGGTCTGGGACGAGGCCAATCTGCGGGCCAAGGAGCTGGCGCGAGGCACGGACACCGAATACGTGCCGGCCTTCGACCATCCCGTTTTGTGGGAGGGGCACAGCACGATGATCGATGAGATTCTTGAGGATTGCCCGCAGGTCGACGCGCTGGTGACCTCGGTAGGCGGCGGTGGGTTGCTGGCGGGGATTCTTACCGGACTGATTCGCCACAAGCGCATGGACTGCCGGATCATCGCCTGCGAGACAGAAGGGGCAGCGTCTTTTGCCGCTGCTGTCAGTGCCGGGCACCCAGTCAAATTCCCACGGATCGACACCGTCGCCCGGTCGCTGGGCGCAACCCTGGTGGCCGCGTGGCCGGTACAGCACATTGTCGACTTTGCCCACGAATGCGTGGTGCTCAGCGACGAGGAAGCAATCATGGGCGTGGTGCGTTACGCCAGCGATCTGCGCCAATTGGTCGAGCCAGCCTGCGGGGTTTCTCTGGCAATCGCTTACCTGGATCACCCGGCAATCGCCGAGACCCACGACGTCGTGATTGTGGTGTGCGGCGGGGTCAGCATCAGTGCGCAACTGGTGGCGGGCTGGGCGCGTTAAGTCGCAAGCAAGGCAGGGCCGGAAACGCTGTTCGGGTTTCACCAGCCCCACCGACGGGTTGACGTGTCTTATTGACCTGCCGCAACGCCTTCCTGGACGAGAATGGCACGAGCCAGGTCTTCGTCGCTTGCGTTAAGGCCGGGATTTTCCTGACGGATCCGTTGCAGGACCTGCTCCAGATACACGCCGCGAATCGCGCCGCCACTGGCCACGAAGCTGGAGGCGTCATCCCGGGCGGGAATCATCAGTTTGTGATCCTTGAACGTCGAGTACAGCGAGGCGGAGACCCCGGCTGAAGTGGCGACGTCGCCCGCATCCACTTTGGCCATTGCGGAGCCGAACGGTAAGCACAGCACAAGGGAAGAAATGATAATCAGACGGCGCATGACGGTGTCCTCTGAAAGCGTGCAGCAAAAAGGGAAACATCTCACCTGTTAGGATGCGCGGTGATTGCCGAGAGTTCCCCCTATCGATGCATCACCAGTCCGAAGTGGTAGTGCTCAGGCCCTTGCCGCGCAGACAATTACCTCGACCAAAAGCCCTGGATCGGCCAGTTTTGCCTCGCCACAGGCACGGGCCGGTGCTTGCCCGGTCGGCACCCAGGCATCCCACACGGTGTTCATCGCCGCGAAATCCGCCATGTCGGCCAGCCAGATGGTGGTCTGCAGCAGGTGCTGCCTGGATGAACCGGCCTGCTCCAGCAATGCATCGACCCGCGCCAGCGCATCGCGGGTCTGATTGGCAACATCGTGATGGCGTTCGCCCACTTGTCCGGCCAGGTACACGGTTTTGCCGTGGATGACGATCTGGCTCATGCGCTGGTTGGTCTGTTTGCGCTCGATGGTTTGCATTCATGGTTCTCCTGTCAAAAGGCGTTGCTCAGAAGCGTTGCACGGAAAAGCTGTCCAGCCATTGAGGGGCCTTGCCAGCGATGCAGTCGGCGACCAACTGCCCGGTGGCCCCGGCCAGAGTGAGGCCCAGGTGCTGATGGCCGAAGGCGTAGATCAATCGCGGTTCGTTCGGCGATGGGCCGATGACCGGGAGCGAGTCGGGCAGGGAAGGACGGAACCCCAGCCACTTGCGCGAAACCGGTTGGGTGAAGCCCATGACCCGGCGCACATGGCGCTCCAGGTAGTCGAAGCGTTTCGGGTTGGCCGGGTCGTTGATCGAGCCAAGTTCCACCGTGCCCGCTACCCTCAGCCGGCCCGCCATGGGCGTCATGTAGAACGCACTTTCCACCGGGCAGCACGGGCGGTTGAGCAGGGTGTCTTGCAGGTCGAATTCAATGTGATACCCGCGCTCGGTATCCAGCGGAATGTAATCGCCCACTTGCCGCGCCAGTGCCGCAGACCAGGCGCCGCCACACAGCACGACGCGGTCGGCCCGCCAGCTTTTGCCTTCGGCGCTGTTCAGGTACAGGCCGTCACTCTTGCGTTGCACGGTGGTGATCGTCGCTTGCTGCAATGCGCCTTCGGCGATCAGCGGCTCGGCCAGCGCTTCGATGAAGGCGCGCGGATCATCCATGTGCGACGATTCGGGAAACAGGATGCCGCCGACCGCTTTGCCTGCCAGGGCCGGTTCCAGTTGCTCGACATCCGCTGCGTTCAATAGTTGTTGCGCAATGCCCATGGAGCGGCGCAACTCGATGGCCGATTGTGCGCCGGCCAGACCTTGCTCGGTGCCGTAGGCATAGATGCAACCGTTGTGACGCAAATGTTGGTCGGCCAGCGGAGCGTCGGCCAGCAGCGGCGCATAACCGCTGTAGGTGTGCTGGAGAATCTTGCTCAAAGCCAGGGTGTTGGCTTCACAGCGCGAAGCGCGACATTCATTGAGAAACCGCAACAGCCATGGCATCAACTGCGGCAAGCGTGCCCAGTTGATGACGAAAGGTGATTCCTTCGAAAACAGCAGTGACGGAATGGCCTTCAGCAGCGACGGCTGGGCAATCGGCATCACGCCATACGGTGCCAGGGTGCCGGCGTTGCCGTAGGACGCACCGCTGGCAATCGCATCGCGTTCCAGCAAGACGACCTGGTAACCCTGGCGACGCAGCCAGAGTGCCGTAGCGACCCCGACGCCGCCGGCACCGATAACGGCGATTTCACAATGAACAGGCTGTGTCATGTCCTCAGATCCGGTTGTGCATATGAAGGTGACCCTGACGTGCCAGTTGGCTGATGACGGTCAAGGCTTTGATCAGCTGCTCCCGCGACAGGGCGGCCGAGATATTGATGCGCACCGCTTGCGGTGAAAGTTCCGGACGCAAGGTGAAGGCGCCGCCAGCCAGCAGCACTACGCCGCGATCCTGGCACAGGCGAGCGAAACGCGAGCCGGTCCATGGCTCAGGCAGTACCAGCCAAGCGTGGGTGCCGGTGGCGCTGTGCTGGAATTCCAGACCTTGGAGGTGAGTGGCGAGTAATGCCTGGCGCAAGCGCAGCTCTTCACGTTGCTCCGAAACCAGTTGCTCGGCATGCCCGTCCTCGATAAGGCGGGTGGCGATCAGTGCACTCAGCGGTGAGGTGCTCCAGCAATCGATGCGCTGCATGGCGGCGATGTCCTGCACCAGCGGTAGCGGGGCCATGACAAATCCCATGCGCAGGCCCGGCGCGATGCATTTGGACAGGGCCGAAATGTAGATCGTGCCCTCGGGCATCAACGCCGCGAAGGGTGGCGGCGATTGATCCAGCAGAGGGCGATAGACGTCGTCTTCAATGACCAGCAGGTTGGTTTCGCGGATCACGCTCGCCAGTTGTTCGCGACGCGCGGCGTCCAAAGTGATGGCGGTCGGGTTATGGATCGACGGCACCAGGAACAGCAGCCGCGGTTGGTGTTCGGCGCAGGCCTGGCGCAGGGCATCGGGGGACATCCCGCGCTCATCGGCGTCGACCCCCACCAGAATCAGTCCCAGCGAACGGCACAAGGCATTGATGCCTTGATAGGTCACGCTGTCCGCCAGCACGGTATCGCCGCTGTTGGTCAGGCTGCGCAAGGTGCTGGCGATCCCGTGCTGGGCACCTTCGACGATCAGCATCTGTGCGGCCTGGGCCTCGACGCCAGTATGGCGGAGCCATTGCGCCGCGGCTTCACGGGCCCACAGCGGACCTTCGGACGGGTGATAGTCCTTCATGTCGCCAAACCGTGGATCACTGGAAAGACGCGGCAGCAACTGCGCCAGCACCCGGTTGAAACCGTCAGTGGCCGGGCGATTGACACTGAGGTCGACAGTGCCGGGATCGTTGCTCGGCGCCGACTGAAACTGAGTCGCCGGGTGTCGTGGTTGCGCGACTTGAGTGCCGCGTCCCGGACGACTTTCCACCAAGCCTTTTTGCTGCAGCACCGCCATGGCTTTGGTCACCGTGGTGATGTTCACACCCAGGGCGCTAGCGAATTCACGGTGCGGTGGCAAACGCTCGCCGGGCTTGAGCCGGCCATTGGCGATCGCCTCGACCAATGAATCAGCGAGTTGTGCGTAAAGGGTTTCGGCCTTGTCGCGCTGCAGAGCCGCGCTGGCCTTCAATTCATCGAGCAGTTGTTCGAATTGACTCATGGTGCTTTATCCCTGCTTGTCATGCTCGCAGCAAGACAATAAGCAAATTTGTATTGCTTTTTATCCGATACAAAGCCCATTGACAAGCTAAAAAACCGTGATTAGTGTGTGAGTTGTAATGCTTGTCATGCAACACAATAAAAAAATGGCTGCAATGCTCAGCCCAATGGGTACGCACATGACTAATCAGACATTTCAGCCGGGTTCAGCCCTGGCTGCCCGGCACCACCGACCCTTGTCCCTGTCAGCGGGCGGCACAGAGTATCCGGTGAGTTGTCCCCCTCGCGCAAAGTCTTCTATGAATTTATCCGGTCGATCGACCCTATCCCATGCAGCGGAGGTCATGCGATGAGCAACGCCCAGCCAATCAAGTCAAAACCTGGCCAACAACGCCTCAGTGGCGCGCTTAGGCAGCGCCACATCACCATGATCTCCCTCGGCGGGATCATTGGTGCCGGTCTGTTTGTCGGCAGCAGCGCCACGATTCAGGCGATCGGGCCTGCTGCGTTTCTCAGTTATCTCGCTGCCGGTATCGTGGTGATGCTGGTCATGCGCATGCTTGGGGAGATGGCCGTCGCATTGCCCGGTGTCGGCTCCTTTACCGAGTACGCCCGGATCGGCCTGGGCAATTGGGTCGGGTTCACCAGTGGCTGGTTGTACTGGTACTTCTGGGTGATCGTGGTGGCGGTGGAAGCAGTGGTCGGCGCCAATATCCTTGAACAGTGGATACCGTTGCCGGCCTGGATGATCGGGTTGAGCCTGTTGGCAATCATGACCGCCATCAACTGCCTGTCGGTCAAATCCTATGGCGAGTTCGAGTACTGGTTCGCCTCACTGAAAGTCTTCGCGATCGTCGTCTTCATCTTTGTTGTCGGCGCCTACCTGTTCGGCTTCGCGCCGAGCACCAGTGCGCTGCTGGGCAATCTGGTGAATGACCGTGGCTTCATGCCGTATGGCGTGAGTGCGATTCTGGCCGGCGTGCCGACGGTGATTTTCGCCGTGGGCGGTGCCGAGATTGCGACGATCGCTGCCGCCGAGTCCGACGACCCGTCGAAGAACGTGGCGAACATGACCCGTTCGGTGATCTTCCGCGTCATCACCTTTTATGTCGGTTCGATCTTCCTGGTTGTCTGCGTGGTGCCGTGGGGGCAGATCGTCGCCGGTCACTCGCCGTTCGTGGCGGCGTTGGAGGTCATGCGGATTCCCGGTGCGGCGATGATCATGCAGGCGGTGGTGCTGGTGGCCGTGCTGTCGGCGCTGAACTCTGGGTTGTACGTGTCTTCGCGGATTCTGTTCGGCCTCAGTCAGCGCGGAGACGCGCCGGCAAAACTGTCGGTCCTCACCGGGCGCAAAGTGCCCCGTGCCGCGGTGCTGCTGAGCAGTGTGATTGGTTACATCGCGATCATGGCGGCAATCATTTCTCCCCAAGGCGTATTCCTGTTCCTGGTCAACGCTTCCGGCGCGGTGATGCTGTTCGTGTACCTGGCAGTGGCGCTCGCGCAGATCAAGGTGCGTCGTCAGGTCGAGGCCACGGCACCGGCGCGGCTGACCCTCAGGATGTGGCTGTTTCCATGGCTGTCCTATGCTGTGGTGGCAGTGATTGCGGGTGTTTTGGTCGCCATGGCGTTCCAGGAATCGTTGCGTACACAGTTCCTGGCCAGCCTCGTCAGCCTCGGCGTGGTGTCCGCCGCTTACCTGGTCCTCAGGCGCCAGCGGCAGCAAGCCAACCAACCCCACATCAATGCCATCGACATCCTCGCGAGTTTGCCGACACGGTCATAAATCACAGGTCGCATCAATAACAGGAAGCATCGGGCCACGGACGGCCGTTGAGTAGCAAGGCTTGTTCCGGTCACAACAACAATTTGCCTAATAGGTGATCTATGTCCGACTTCAAGTTCAATAACCAGGGTCTCTCCCGGCGCGGGCTGCTCAAAGCCGCAGGCTACGGTTCACTGGCAGCATTGGCTGCCAGTGCCACGGGGCCGATGTCGTTCGCGTTCGCTGCCGATAAACCGATCAAGACCGTACGTCCCGGTTATCTGACCGCGGCCTGCCTGGGCGACATGCCACTGGGCGCGCTACGTGAAGGTGTGCCGGTCGGCACCGATCTGGAATTGCTCAAGCTGATTGCCGACCGTCTCGAACTCAAGCTCGATGTGTTGACCATGGGCTTCCCGGCGGTGGTCGAAGCGGTGCGCTCCGGGCGTGCCGACTGGTTCGGCGGCAACTTTGCCTGGAATCCGATGCGTTCGAAGATCCTGTTGTTGACCGACCCGGTGTTCTACACCGGTGCCTACGTGATCATGCGCGACAGCGAGCCGTTCGATACTTCGATCACCGTCAACGACGTGAAGGGCCGCACCATCGGCGCCATCACCGGCTATTTCACCATCCCCGACATGAAGAAAATCGACGGTGTGAAAGAGGTCAAACTCTACGACAACACTGATTCCTGCCTGCGTGACGTGCGTGCCGGGCGCCTGGATTTTGCGGTGCTGGATGCGCCAACCATCGACTACATGATCCTTCAGGACCCGAGCCTCAAGCTCAAGCAAATCCCCATGGCCTATGATGAAAAGTTCCCCAGCTTGACCGCCAAGTTCGAGGCGATCTGGGGCGTTCATCCGCAAAATCAGGACTTGTTCGACGGTGTAAACCAGGGACTGCGCTGGTTGAAGGCGACGGATCAGATCCGCCCGGTCCTCGCCAAGTACGGGATCAAGAACCCCGACTATCTCGAACCTCCCGCCAAGAACCCGCGCATCGGCGTGGACCGCGACGAAAAGGGCAACCTGATCGGGCCGTTCGAGCATCCATCGCGTGATTTCAGCCAGGCTTTTGCCTGAGTCGAGGACTTGAATCATGGCTCAATCCACACCGCTGGTGCGTATCGAAGGGCTGCACAAGTCCTTCGGTAGCCTGGACGTGCTCAAGGGTATCGACCTCAATGTGCAGCAGGGCCAGAAGATTTCGCTCATCGGCCCCAGCGGCTCGGGCAAGACCACCTTGCTGCGCTGCGTCAACTACCTGGAAGAGCCGACCCAAGGCGACATCTACATTGATAACGAATTGATTGGCCAGCGCTTGGCGGGCACCCGGAAAGTGCCCATGAGCGATAAGGAACTGGCGCGGATGCGCGCTGGGATCGGTATGGTGTTCCAGCGCTTCAACTTGTTCCCGCACCTCTCGGTACTGGAAAACATCATCCTCGGCCCGCTCAAGGTGCAACAGCGCAACCGAGCTGAAGCGGTGGAACTGGCCGAGGATCTGTTGAACAAGGTTGGTATGTTTGCCAAGCGTGATGCGTTTCCGGAGCAGCTGTCGGGCGGGCAGCAGCAACGCATTGCCATCGCCCGGGCGCTGGCGATGAAACCCAAGTTGATGCTGTTCGATGAAGCTACCTCGGCGCTGGACCCCGAGCTGGTGGGCGAAGTGCTGGGCGTAATGCGCAGGTTGGCGGAGGAGGGCATGACGATGATCATCGTGACCCACGAAATGAGCTTTGCCGAAAGCGTCTCCGATCAGGTGATCTTCATGGCCGATGGCAATATCGTCGAACAAGGACCGCCGCGGCAAATATTCCGCGAGAGTCAGGTGGAGCGCACCCGCAACTTCATCCGCGCCGTGCAGGAGCATTGATCGATGTTCGATACCACTGCGCTGCACAAAGCCATCGAGATGCTGCCGTACTTTTTGAACGTGCTGGGCATCGGTGCATTGACCACCGTTGGCTTGACTGCCGCCGCGTTCGTCGTCGCGGCGTTGCTGGGGTTTTGCCTGGCGTTGATGCGGCTCTCGCGCAGTCGCATCCTGAGCCTGATCGCCAGCGTGTACCTGGAGATTTTTCGCAACGTACCGATCCTGACCCAGCTGTTTATCCTGTATTTCGGGCTGACCTACATCGGCATTACGTTGCCGGCGATCGGTGCGGCGATCATTGGCTTTGGCCTAAATGGTGCGGCGATTCTGTCGGAAGTATTCCGCTCGAGCATCCGCACCATTGATCGCGGACAAAGCGAGGCGGCGTTCTCCATCGGCATGACCCGGTCGCTGGCGATGCGCATCATTGTGCTGCCGCAAGCGTTCAAGGTGGCCATTCCAGGGATGGCTAACTTCGCCATCGGCCTGCTCAAGGACACGTCCCTGGCGTCAGCGGCGGCAGTGCCGGAACTGACGTTCAAGGCACGGATGCTGGTCAGTGAAACCTACCAGACCAACCTGATCTACTTCCTGCTGGCCGTGATCTATCTGATCCTGAGCCTCTTGCTTTCGCACTGGGCGGCGCGCACCGAACGCCGACTCAAAGTCGTCAAGGAGAATTGATATGGGCTATGGCGAGTTGTGGGAAGCAACCCATGTCGAGCTGCTGGCGGCGGCTTGGGCCACGCTGCAATTGGCGTTCGGCGCATTGGTCATTGGTTTGATCGTCGGTTTGCTGGTGGCGTTGGCACGTCTGTCGAAGAACCGGCCTTTGCGGCGAGCGGCGTTGGCGTACATCGAATTGTTTCGTGGCACCCCGGCACTGGTGCAGTTGTTCATCGTTTATTTCAGCCTGACTGAAATCGGTGTCCACTTCAGTTCGTTCCAGGCCGCGATGATTGGCCTTGGGCTTAACGCGGCCGCGTACCTGGCGGAGATTTATCGGGCGGGATTGGAGGCGGTCCCCAAGGGGCAGGTAGAAGCGGCGAAGGCGATTGGCATGCCGCAGCTCAAGGTGTTGCGTTGGGTCGTGTTGCCCCAGGCCCTCCGTATCGTGCTGGCGCCGATCGGCAATGTCGCGATCTCGCTATTGAAGGATACGTCCGTGGCTTCACTGATTGCGGCGCCGGACCTGATGCTGCGGGCGCAGGATTTAAGCTCGGTGTACTTCATGCCGTTGGAAATCTACATTCTGGTCGGTGCGATTTACTTTGCTCTTTGTTATCCATTGTCGCTTGGGGTGCGTTTGCTGGAGCGTCGGACGCGGCATTGAGTACGACGAAAGATCGCAGCCATTTACCGCGAAAACCGGCTGCGATAATCCCTCGGCGAAACCCCCAGGTTGCGCTGAAACGTCAGGCGCATGCGTTCTTCATCACCAAACCCGCAGAGGCGGGAAATTTGATCGATGTTGCGCTCGGAGTCTTCCAGCAGACGCCGGGCAGCTTCGACCCGCAGCACTTCCACGGCTTTGGCGGGGGTACGGCCGGTTTTGAGCTTGTAGACCCTGGCGAAGTTGCGCGGGCTCATTTGCACTTGCTGGGCGAGCCGCTCGACCGTGAGGTTTTCGCCCTCCAGGTTCTGCGTGATCCACAGGTGCAGGTCGTCGAAGGCGGCGCCTTCGTTGGTTTGTGCTTGCAACAACTGACTGAACTGGGCTTGGCCACCGGGCCGCTTGAGGAACACCACCATCTCCCGCGCCGCGAGCAGCGCCACTTCACGACCGCAATCCTCTTCGACCAAGGCCAGCGCCAGGTCGATACCGGCGCTGACGCCTGCCGATGTCCAAACCGTGCCGTGCTTGACGAAGATCGCATCGCTGTCGACTTCAATGTGTGGGTAGCGTTCCTTGAGCATGTCGCACATTTTCCAGTGGGTGGCGGCGCGTCGGCCCTCGAGCAGCCCGGCCTCGGCCAGCAGGAACGTCCCGCTGCACACCGATGCGGTGCGTTTGGCCTTGACGGATGCGTCTTTGAGCCAGGCCACCAGATCCAGTGACTTGTTCATTGCCTGAAGAATGTTGGGTGCACCGGGAGCGATCAGTGTGTCGATCGATTGATCGGCGAAGACGCTCAATGCGGCGGTATCGACCGCCAGTCCCTCAGCCGTGTGCATCAAACCGCCGGCCAGGCTTGCCGTATGTAGCCTGTAGCCCGGCAAACCGCGGTTGTCCATGTGTCTGGAGGCCGCCCAGAACACCGTTTGCGCGCCGGTGAGGTCGAGCAGGCCCATTTCAGGGTAGGCGAGGAAAACGATCAAGCGCGGTTGTTCAGACTGGATTTCGAGTGTGGCGGGAGGGTTTGCGATGTTCATAGGCTTCTGTTTCAGCGAGTTGGAATAATGATAATTCGCAAACGTTCTAAGCGTTATCGCAGCCGGTCGACTGTCAGGATTTCAGGGTTTTATGTCAGTCGATAGAACCGGTTTCACTCTAGCACTGTCCGCAGATCGTGCGGATAACCAGGCCGGGGTGATCGCGCCGATCCTGATCGGTTTGATCGTGCAGTTCATCGGCTCGTATTTCCTGGTACTGATCTTCTTCGTGGTCATGGCCATGCTGCTGGCGATATTCTCCAGCCTGATCGATTACCGCGAGCGAGGTCTGGTGTGACATGAGTGCAGGGCAGGGCAGCGTCGACATCGATTGTGTGGTGGTCGGGGCCGGTGTGGTCGGTTTGGCGGTCGCCAGGGCATTGGCCATGAGCGGTCGCGAAGTGATCGTGGTCGAGTCGGGAGAGGGTATCGGCACAGGCATCAGTTCGCGCAATTCCGAAGTGATCCACGCCGGCATCTATTACCCCGGCGGCAGTCTCAAGGCGCAGTTGTGCGTGGAGGGCAAGCAACGCCTCTACGCTTTCTGCGATGAGCGCGGGGTCAGCTATCAGCGCCTGGGCAAGTTGATCGTCGCCACCGATGAAGCACAGCGTTCGGCCTTGCCGGTGTTGCTGGAACAGGGGCGGCGCAACGGCGTTGATGACCTGCAATGGCTGGACGCCGATCAGGCGCGGGAGCGTGAGCCCGCACTGTCGTGCGTCGCCGCGCTGTGGTCGCCGTCCACCGGGATTGTCGATTCCCACGGGTTGATGTTGGCGTTGCAGGGTGATGTCGAAGCCTGTGGCGGGTCGTTGGCCTTCCACTCGCCACTACTGTCGGCACACTGTATCGACCAAGGTTTTGAGCTGCACATCGGCGGTGCCGAACCCATGACCTTGAGCTGCCGCGAGTTGATCAATTGCGCCGGATTGTCCGCGCCTGAGGTGGCGCGCCGTATTGCCGGTCTGCCTGCTCAGCACGTTCCTGCGGGGCGACTGTGCAAGGGCAGCTATTTCAGTTTCAGCGGCCGGGCGCCATTCCGGCATCTGGTGTACCCGGCGCCGGAAAGCGCCGGTCTGGGCGTGCACATGACGCTCGACCTCGGTGGTCAGGCGCGATTCGGGCCGGACGTGGAGTGGGTCGATGCGCTTGATTACCGCGTGGACCCCGCACGGGCCGACGGTTTTTATGCGGCGATCCGGCGTTACTGGCCGGGCTTGCCGGACAACAGCCTGCAACCGGCCTACAGCGGCATTCGCCCGAAAATCAGCGGCCCGGGCGAACCGGCTGCCGACTTTTGCATCAGCGGCCCGGCCGAACATGGCGTGCCCGGTTTGGTGAATCTGTTCGGGATTGAATCACCGGGACTGACCAGTTGCCTGGCGCTGGCCGAACGGGTGGTGCATTCGCTGGCGGGATAATGGTCGTACCGATAATCAGCGTCCACAACGCTGCCCGTGGATAGCGCTATCCTTGGAGAATGCGCTATTCGCCATCGGAGAAGTTCGATGATCAATGCACGCACCGCCCGCATGCTCGCCGATTACAAACAATGGGCCAACCGGCGTCTGTTCGACAACCTGGCGCAATTGCCTCCGGCTGAAGTCGAAAAGGAACGCGCCGGGATCTTCAAGAACATGATCGGCACGCTCAACCACATGTATGTCGTGGACTGCCTCTGGCAGGCTCACCTCGAAGGCCGAGGGCACAACTTCAAGACCTCCCATGACCTGGTGTATCCGGCTTTGCCGGACCTGCGCATGGCGCAACAGGCCGTCGATCACTGGTACTGCGACTGGAGCGTCCGGCAGACCGATGCTTCGCTGGACAAACCCTTGCGGTTTACCTTTATCTCCGGTGAAAGCGGCACCATGAGCGCCGGTGCGATGCTGATGCACGTGGTCAACCACGCCAGCTATCACCGCGGCTGGGTAATCCAGATGTACTTTGAAATTCCGGCCATGCCGCCGATGACCGACCTGCCGATCTACCTGCGCGAAACCGACCCGAACTTCAATTCGCTCAATGCCCCGGCAGTGGAACCGACATGTGCTTCGCAATTCGCGAGCGCAACCAACGTTCTGCCGGATCGTTATCGTTGACGCCGTTCCAGACCATCGACAGTTCGGACAGATTGATATCGAACGGCGGGTCATCGGCGCGCAACTGGTTGCTGCCCTCGATCAACGCACACGCCGCATAATCCGGTACCGAAGCCAGCATGTCGGTGCCCGCCAGCAAGGCGCGCAGGCCGGCGAATTGCGGCACCGCCAGCACCACCCGACGTGAACGACCGATGCGCGCCAGATCGTTGTCGATGGCACCGCTCAAATCCCCGGAAAACGACACCAGCGCATGAGGCCGTTCGCAAAACTCGTCCAGGGTCAACGGGCCCGGACGATCATCGCCGCGCAGTACCTTGACGCTCAAGTCACGCAGCTTTTTACGCTTGGCATTGGCCGGCAGTTCGGTGGTGTAGCTGATCCCGACGGAAATCTCACCGCTGGCGAGCATCGACGGCATCAACAAAAAATTGACCCGTCGCACAACCACCACGACGTTCTGCGCCTCTTCGCGGATTTGCTTGAGCAGCGGCGGAAACAGCCCAAATTCGGCATCGTCGGACAAACCAATGCGAAACACATCGCGGCTGATGGACGGATCAAAATCCTTGGCCCGGCTGACTGCACCGGAAATAGTGTCCATTGCCGGCTGCAACTCCTTGAGAATCACCAGCGCCCGCTGGGTTGGCTCCAACACTCGCCCGTTGCGCACCAGCAACGGATCGTCGAACAAATCCCGCAACCGCGCCAACGCCGCACTGACGGCGGGTTGGCCGAGGAACAGCTTTTCCCCGGCGCGAGTCAGGTTTTTTTCGAACATCAGCGTTTCGAAAATCACCAACAGGTTCATGTCCACGCGGCGCAGGTCGTTGCGGTTCATGGGTGAGGCTCGCTGGGGTTTGGAGTCTTTTCAGTAAAGCACCAAACCCTCAGGAAGGACGCGTTACCTGTAGCATCGGGCTTGCTCGCGAAGACGGCGTGTCAGTCGACTTGAGTATTGCTTGACACACTGCTTTCGCGAGCAAGCCCGCTCCCACAGGAGATGATTGGGGTTACGCGCTACTCGGTTGGATCGAGTCGATCCAGCGCGCGGTTCACCGCCAATTCACCCAGCATGATGACCTGGGCGATGCCCAGCCGCGTGTTGCGATGTGCGCCTTCCAGGAAACCTGCCAGATCATTGGTCATGACGTTGGCCGAGGCCAGTGATTCGCAGGCATGGGCCAGCAGGGTTTCGGTGTCGAGGGCGGGGTTGATGGTGAACATCGGCGAGGGTTTACGCGGAGTGCCCATGATTTTGGCGGCGGGGCTTTCGTAGGGGGATGCCGGATCTGATTCTGGCGGGTTGGGGGTTGGTTTGATCATCGATAGAACTCCAGTACTGGCAAAATTGGAGCCATCACTTTCGCTACCAAACGAATGGGTGGTGGCCATGCACAGGTTGGTAGACCGGAGTACTGGAACCGGCGCCTCCGAAGAGGCCCTGCGCATGGCAACCATAAAAGCAGCAATTGCTTGAAGTGGCGCTACGCGCAGTACTCCGGGCTACCAAACCCGATCGCTGTTTTTCAGCGACCGGCTAACGATAAAGTCAGGACCCAAGGCGCGTAAGCCGGCGGATTCTGGCTCCGTCAGCACCTTCCTGAACGTCTCCACCAACGGCCGCAGATTGATCCGGTGCCACGCCGCCCACAGCGGTCTGGTGAGGGAAATCCACGGCACTCCCGCAGCACCACGCCCGGCGGTGCGTTGCGGCTCAAGCCTTTCTGAATCATCGCGATGCCCAGTCCCGACGCCACAGAGCCATTGCCGTGAAGGGGCCGGTGGCTTCCATGCGGATATCCGGGGTGAAGCCGGCGCGGATGCAGGCGCTGACGAAGTTTTCGCGGCTGCTGACATTCTGGTGGTGTTGCACGCCGATTCACTCTTGCTCGGCGAGATCTTCAGGTGTCAGCAGTGCGTTCTGCGCCAGCGGATGGTCCTCGGGCAGGGCCAGCAGCATCGGGTCATCCAGTACCTGAAAACCCAACAGGTCCGGGTCGTCATCGGTCGGAGGCGCGCTGACCAGGGCAATGTCCAGGCTGCGCTGGCGCAAGCCTTCGAGTTGTTCGGCCGAGCTGAGGTTGTACAGTGCCACGTGTACGTTAGTCCGGCCGACTCGCAGTACGCGCAAGGCATTGGGCCGCACGCCGGCGTGCATGGCGTTTTCGATGTAACCGAAGACGCCGCTGCCCGCAATCTGGGCGAGAAGAGCGGGGTGTTCGAACACGGTCGACCGAACAAGATCGTCAACGACTACAGCGCCGACGCGACCCTGCGTTCGATCGAAGACAGCCTCAAGCGTCTACAAACCGATCGTCTGGACATCGTCTGGGTGCATGACATCGCCCAGGACGTCTACGGCGATCAATGGTTGGAGTACTTCAACCAGGCCCGCACCGGCGCCTTCAAAGTGCTGACTCGCCTGCGTGAAGAAGGCGTGATCAAGGGCTGGGGCCTGGGTGTGAACAAGGTTGAGCCGTGCGAGCTGACCCTTGATCTGAGCGAAGCGCAGCCGGACGGTTTTCTGCTGGCCGGCCGCTACACTCTTCTCGACCATGACCGCGCCTTGCAACGCTTGATGGATGCGGCGCTGGCGCAGAACGTCGAGATCGTGGTCGGCGGCCCGTACAGCTCGGGCATCCTCGCCGGTGGCGCACACTTCGAATACCAGAAGGCCAGCCCGGCGAACATCAACAAGGTCGAGCAGATCAAACGTATTGCGGCGGCCCATGGTGTCGACATCAAAGCGGCGGCGTTGCAGTTCTCGTTGGCCAACCCGGCGGTGGCGGCAGTCATTCCAGGTGCCAGCCGTCCAGCGCGGATTGCCGAGGACGTGGCCGCATTGTCGGCGGTGATACCAGCAGCCTTCTGGCAGGCACTGCGCGACGCGAAACTGGTGTCCGAACGCGCACCTTTACCAATCATTGGAGCCTGAACATGAAAATCGATTTGAGCGCAAAACTGGCGATTGTCAGCGGCAGCACTGCCGGCATCGGCCTAGGCATCAGCAAGGCGCTGGCAGAATCCGGCGCCACGGTGGTGGTGATCGGCCGCGAGACGTCCAAGGTCGAGCAAGCGCTGGCGAGCATTCGCCAAAGCGTGCCCGATGCACAACTGCGCGGTTTGACCGCGGACCTCGGCACCGCCGAAGGCGCCGAGAAACTCTTCGCCGCCGAACCGCGTGCGGACATCCTGGTGAACAACCTCGGGATCTTCAATGCGGTAGATTTCTTTGACACGCCCGACAGCGAGTGGACGCGCTTCTATGAAATCAACGTGATCTCGGGTGTGCGCCTGTCACGGCATTACGTACCGGACATGGTCAAGCAGGGTTGGGGGCGGGTGATTTTCCTGTCTTCAGAATCCGGCATCGCGATCCCGGCTGACATGGTCAACTATGGCGTGACCAAAAGCGCCAACCTGGCGGTGTCCCATGGTCTGGCCAAACGCTTGGCGGGCACCGGAGTGACGGTCAATGCGATCCTGCCGGGACCGACGTTGACCGATGGTGTAGAGCTGATGCTCAAGGATGCCATTGCCCAATCCGGTCGCAGTCTACGGGAGGAGGCCGACGCCTTTGTACGCACGGCCCGGCCGACTTCGATCATCCAGCGCGTGGCGAATGTCGAGGAAGTGGCGAATCTGGTGGCGTACATCGCTTCGCCCTTATCCTCGGCCACCACTGGCGCAGCCCTGCGGGTCGACGGCGGTGTCGTCGACAGCATGGCAATCTGAACCCTACTGATTAAGAGAGAACCGTACATGGCAACTGCATCAGCCTTCATCGACATCCCGGCCTCGGCCGATCAGGTCTGGCAATTGATCGGCGGTTTCAACTCGCTGCCGGACTGGCTGCCGTTCATTCCCAAGAGTGAACTCAGCGAAGGCGGGCGCGTGCGCAGCCTGCAAACCGCCGACGGCGGCGGGATAATCGAACGTCTGCAAGCGTTCGACAACATCGCGAAAACCTACAGCTACTCGATTTTGCAGGCACCGTTTCCGGCCACTGATTATCTGGCGACGATCAAGGTCGAAGCGCTGGGGCAGGGTGCGCGAGTGACCTGGTCCGGTCGGTTTGAGCCGGTGGGAGTGAGTGATGAGGAAGTGGTGGCGTTGTTCACCGGGATTTATCAGGGTGGGCTAGAGGCCCTGCGGGCCAACTACCCCGCCTGAGTGACAGCACACAGCCTTGTAGCAGCTGCCTCTCGAGCTCGGCAGCTGCTACAAGGTATTCGCCAAGGCGACATTGTTGCAATCCAGCACCAGCCGCGCGCCACCCAGTTCGCTGCTACCCACCTCAAGCGTAAACCCATGCAGGCTGACAATCGCCGCGACGATCGACAGTCCCAACCCGAAACCGCTTTTCAGATTGCCCGCCTCGGCGCGATAGAAGCGCTGGAACACCGCCTCGCGTTCGGTCTCGGGAATGCCCGGGCCGGAGTCGAGTACTTCGATGCGGGTATGTCCGTTTTCATTGACCCCACGCAAAATCACCTGACCAGCGGGCGGAGTGAATTTGATCGAGTTGCTCAATAGATTTGCCACCGCTTCGAACAACAAGGCACGGTCGCCATTGAGCGGCGGCAAGGATTCCGGCAGTTGCAACTCAAACGTCAGGCCGTCGTCTTCCGCCAGCGGCAAGTAAAACTCATGCAGTTCCTGTAGCAACGGCACCGGATCAAGCTGCACGAAGCCGGAACGGCGCTGACGATCCTCCAGCTCGGAAATCCGCAATAACCCACGAAACCGCGCCATCAGCGTGTCGGCCTCGCCCAGCACCAGATCCAGTTGCGCCGCTTGCGCCGAGCCTTCGCCGGCCTGCTGTTGCATGCGGTAAAGCTGCGCGCGCAGGCGGGTCAGCGGAGTGCGCAGGTCGTGGGCAATGTTGTCGCACACACCCTTGACCTCATGCATCAGGCGCTCGATGCGTTCGAGCATCACGTTGACGATGGCGGCGAGCATGTCCAGTTCATCGCGGCGATTGGACAACGGCAAGCGTCGGGTAAGGTCACCGGCGACGATGGCTTCGGCACTGGCCTGAATGGCGCGGATACGCCTCAGCGGACGACGGCGCAGTAAGTGCCAACCGACGATGCCAGGCAGGATGGTCAACGTCACACCCCAGAACAGTGCGTGCAGGATGATTCGGGTGACGGCAAACAGCGAACCGTTGTCACGCACCAAGACCAGCAGGAGCCCGTCGCGGGTCTGGGTCGCCACGGCATCGCAGCTGTCATTGGGCAGCGTCGGGTCGTCGGAGTCGGCACAGTCGCTGAGCATGTGGATCTTGCCGTCCAGCGGCAAGCCACGCGGAATGTGGCGCAGGGCGCCGCTGAGGTAATGATGCTGGCTGTCGAACAGACCGTAGGCGTCGATACCGCGGATGTCGAAGGTCATGCTGACGGCGAGGGCGTCCACCAGCTGTTCGCCCTGGAAACGCGAGAACAGATGCTGGCGTTGCATCAGCGAATGCTTGGCCAGGTTGTCCAGGTACGCGGACACCTCGAAGTACATGACCCCCATCAGAATGCCGCTCCAGACCACGAACAGCGCGCTGTAGAGCGCCAGCAAACGACTGCTGGAAGAGCGCCAGCCCTTAGACGGGTTCGGCAATGACATAACCCGAGCCTCGCACCGTCCGAATCAATGGGGCATTGCCAGGTGGGTCGATCTTTTTGCGCAGGCGGCCGATGTGCACGTCGATCAGGTTGGTGCCGGGGTCGAAGTGATAACCCCAGACCTCTTCGAAAATCATCATCCGCGACAGGATCTGCCCGGTGTTGCGCATCAGGAATTCCAGCAGCTTGTATTCGGTGGGCAGCAGCGTGAGCAATTGACCGTCGCGGCTGGCTTCGTGGCTGATCAGGTCCAGCTCCAGATCCGCCACCCGCAGCGTGGTGGCTTGCGCAGTCCCGGTGTTCTGTCGGCGCAGCAGGACTTCGACCCGGGCGGCCATTTCATCGGTGGCGAAAGGCTTGGTCAGGTAGTCGTCGCCGCCGGCACGCAGCCCGCGCACGCGTTCATCGACATCGGAGAGGGCGCTGATCATCAGGATCGGCGTGGCCACGCCCATGGTCCGCAGCGTGGTGACAATCGCCAGGCCATCGAGCTCGGGCAGCATGCGGTCGAGGGTGATGAGGTCGTAGTTGCCGCTGACCGCACGCTCCAGGCCTTCGCGACCGTTGTCGACCCAGTCGACGTCGAGTCCGTGGCTGCTCAATTCGGCGACGATTTCACGGGCGGTCACGGCGTCGTCTTCGATGGTCAAGATGCGGGTCATAGGGCTGGCCTGATTAAGTGTTCACAACGTTGTGCTGCATTTTGCCAAGAAATGATCGCAGGCTTTCTAAATAAAAGTTCATGGTCAATCGGCGCACCGGTCAATGCATAAAACCCGTTGAGCTTACTCGTTTGTTGCATATTGCATGGAGCCGGGAAGTTCAATGTTTATAACTCGCTGAGCCCAAACGATTTATCCAAAGTGCGCGAATGGCACGGTGACTGCAACGGCTGATCCACAGAGTTGTAACACCATCTTTCTGCCTGGAGCGATACAACAATGAATAGATCCTCTGATGGTTTCTATCCCGCCATGGATGACTCAATCACGCGCTCGGGCGTGTCATGGGGCGCGATCTTCGCCGGGGCCTCGGCTGCGGCGGCGTTGTCGCTGATCCTCGTGCTGCTCGGTTTTGGCCTGGGGTTTTCCGCCGTCTCGCCATGGGCCAATGAAGGTATGAGTGCCAAGGGCCTGGGCATATCGACGATTGTCTGGCTGGCGTTCACGCAGATCGTCGCGTCCGGGCTGGGTGGCTATATCGCCGGACGGCTGCGGGTGAAGTGGGCGTATATGCATGGCGATGAAGTCTATTTCCGTGACACCGCCCACGGTTTTCTCGCCTGGTGCGTGGCGACGCTGGTGACGGCGACGCTGGTAGCGGGTTCAGTCAGCAGCGTGGTCAGCGGCGGGGTGCAGGCCGGGGCGAGCATGGTCGGTGGCGCCGCGAGTGCCGCCACGCAAGCGGCGAGCACTGCTGCCGGCAACACCGACAGCGACCAGTACGGTTACTACATCGACAGTCTGTTTCGCGATGATCGCCCGGTCGCCGTCAGTGATGACGCCGCCCGAGGTACCGTCACCCGAATCTTCGTGCGGTCCTTGAGCAATGACGGTCAACTGGCCGCCGAAGACCGCACCTACCTGGCTCAACTGGTGGCGCAGCGGACCAACCTCACGCAAGCGGACGCGGAACGTCGTGTCGACGAAGTCTATGCCCGCACGCAAAAAGCCGTGGCCGACGCCAAACTGGCAGCGCAACAAGCGGCGGACACGGCCGCCAAAGTGGGCGCCTGGACCACGCTGTGGATGTTCGTTGCCCTGCTGGCCGGTGCGTTCTTCGCCAGCTTTGCCGCAACCTTCGGCGGTCGTCGTCGGGATGCGGTGGTGTATCTGGAAACCGACACCTACGTGACCACCCCAACGATTCGTTAAACCAGGAGAAACATCATGCGTTCATTACTGCTGTTCTTTCTCGGCGTCCCGATCCCGATCATCATCCTGATCGCCTTGTTCATGCATTGATCCATCGCTCCCGCAGTTGACCGCGGTCTACTGTGGGAGCGAGTTTGCTCGCGATGACGTCACATCAGACGCAGAAAATCTGTCAGTCCATCGGAGTGCTCAAGAAGTCCGTAAGCCCCTCGGCATAGGCTGTAAACGCAGCAATCCGGGGAAACTGTACATCCGCTACCTGATCCGGCACTACATATCGGGTAAAGCTCCACGCCACAGCCAACGTAATTCCCGCCTGCTCAATCGCCCCGTCGGTTTTCAACGGATGCTTTTCCAACGCCCGCTCCAGCGCCGAATACGCCGCCGCCAATTGCCCTTCGACTCGCTCAACCCACGGTTCGTACTGAATCTGCGCCGGTCGTAAATTGCGCTCGTAATAGAGCTGCACTGATTTTTCACTGGCGGCCAACGCCAGGCCAATCAGGCGCAACGAGCGCAGGCGTTGTTCGAGGTCCGCAGGCATCAAGCTGCGGTCGGGGCCGGCCAGCGCTTCCAGGTAATCGATGATCAGTGTCGAATCCATCAACACTTCGCCGCCATCGAGCACCAATGTGGGCGCCTTGACCACCGGGTTGATCTGCTGGAAGTGTTCGAAGTGGCGAAACACCGAGACCGATTCGTGCTCCAGCACGATGCCCAAGCGCTTGGCAGAAATGGCGACGCGTCTTACATAGGGCGAATCCAGCATGCCGATCAGCTTCATTTAACCGCTCCTTGAGTGAGCATTTCGGGAGGAACAACCTTAGCGGAGGTTCGCAGGCCTGCAAACGCAGCCGTTTGTCTTCTATATACCTGTGCCGGATTGAATTTCTTGCTATAAACGCACTCCGATATCCGCCTCAATGCCAGTCATAGAGCATTTTCGAGGCTTTGTCGGACAAATTCGCTGTCTTTTCAGTTGCTGAGGCCTCAAGTCGGCCTTAGACTGCCGCCCCTCGTAAATTGAGTGCCGGGTGGCGCTTGGTATAAACGGCGCCTTTCCGATGGCCTGTCCAGGTCTGCCGGAACGCTCCCTAATTCGCCTTAATGCACGTTTTTTTATAGAGATATCAATGACAAAGGACAAGTTGCTGGCCATGCCGGCGGATGACTACATGAATGCCGAGCAACATGCTTTTTTCTCCGAGCTGTTGCAGAACATGAAAGTCGAAACCCATGAGCGCATCGAACAGAACCGCATCGCCATCGAGAGCCTGGACACCCCGGCCGACCCGGCTGACGCGGCTTCTGTTGAAGAAGAGCGCACCTGGCTGGTGAACGCGATCGATCGCGACCAGCGCATGCTGCCTCAGTTGGAACAAGCCCTGGAACGCATCAAGGAAGACAGCTTTGGCTGGTGCGATGACAGCGGCGAGGCCATCGGTCTCAAGCGCCTGCTGATCAGCCCGACCACCAAGTACTGCATCGAAGCTCAAGAGCGTCACGAGCAGATCGACAAGCACCAGCGTCAGGCCTGATTTCGCAGCGCCCCGCATCGCGGGCAAGCCGGCTCCCACAGGATCATCGAGAATCCCGAGGGAGCAGGCTTGCCCGCGATGCTTTTTGTCGTCCGGAAAACCTAGAACACCTTCTATTGATCTACTGCAACGCCCACGACTAAAGACTCATGGATAATGGCTTTATAGTGGCGTTTAATGCGAAGACAACAATTAGAAGAACTTTGGGGTGACAACGATGACAAGAGACAGGTCTCTGGTTGCGGCAGTGCCTGCGCCAGTCCTTTTGCCAAAGAACCGCTGGTTGACACCCACGCTGCAAAGCATCGCCCTGATGCTGTTGCTGTGTGGCATGACCCTCGGCGGCTGGTCGCTTTACCTCGGTCTGCCGGTGGCAGTACTGATTGTCTGGCTACCGCGCTTGCGCTCACGCGCACCTTCCGAATCCGCTCCTGCCGATACATCCAGCGCCATCTCTACGTTAACTCGCGATCTTTCCTACACCACCAGCCATAACGCGCTGTCGGCCGCCGGCGTAGCCTTTTCCGTCAAGCAGCTGGCTGACAAGCTGCAATCGCAACTCGGCGCCGCGGCACAAATTGTCAGCAACGCCGAAGTCATGATCGCCACTGAACACGCCGCCTCGACCCTCAGTCGTGAAGCCCTGAGTGCTGCGAGCGAGGCGCATCAGAGCGGTGCGGCCGGGCGGACCGAGTTGCTCGAATCGATTGCACGCATGCATCAGCTCAGCCAGCGCGCCAACAGCAGCCGTGAACTGATCGAAGCCTTGAGCCTGCGCAGCGATGACATCCAGCGTGTGACCCTGGTGATCCAGTCCATCGCCAGCCAGACCAACTTGCTGGCCTTGAACGCGGCCATTGAAGCGGCGCGGGCCGGGGAACACGGCCGTGGATTCGCGGTGGTGGCCGACGAGGTTCGCGGACTCGCCGCGCGTACGGCGACCGCGACCGGTGAAGTCGGGGAGATGGTCGCCGACATCCAGCAACGCACCGCGCAAGTGGTGGAGCAGATCCGCCAACTGTCCAGTGACCTCGACACCGGCGTCGAGCAGGTCGAGCACACCGGTCAGCATCTGGAAAACATTGCCCGCCTGGCGGCCTGCGTCGAAAGTCAGGTCGGGGAAATCGCCCGAGGCGCGGACACCAATCGCGTGCAACTCGACAGCCTGTTTCACGCCATCGAACAGATGCGCAGCGACCTGGCCATCAGCGATCAACAGACCCGGCGCCTCGCCGAAGCCGCCGTGCAGATGGAAGGCCAGGCTGAAACCATCAGCGAACGCCTGGCCGAAGTGGGGCTTGATGACTATCACCAGCGGATCTACGACCTCGCTCGGGAAGGCGCGAGCCAGATCACGGCGCGTTTCGAAGCGGACATCGACGCCGGCCGTATCAGCCTCGACGATCTGTTCGACCGCCATTATCAGGCGATCCCCGATACCGTCCCGGCGAAATACCAGACGCGTTTCGATCGCTACACCGATCAGGTCCTGCCGTCGATCCAGGAACCATTGTTGCCCCGACATGAAGGCCTGGTGTTCGCCATCGCCTGTACCCAGCAGGGCTACGTGCCGACCCACAATCAGGTCTTCAGCCAGCCGCTGACGGGCGACGTGCAGGTCGATACCCTGCAAAACCGCACCAAACGCAAATTCGCCGACCGCACCGGCATTCGCTGTGGCAGTCATCAGCAAGCGGTATTGCTGCAAACCTACACTCGCGATACGGGTGAGCTGATGCACGACCTGTCGGTGCCGATCATGCTCAAGGGCCGGCATTGGGGAGGCTTGCGCTTGGGCTACAAACCGGAGAAACCTCGCTAGAGGCCGGTGATTGTTACCGTTTTGGAAACGAAGCTGTACACAGTCGTTGTTGTTTCAACACCTGCAGACTCATTACCATACCTACATAGTTAGGTTGCTAACGGAATTTGGAGGTCAGCATGCAAAGCAAAGTTGATATCGCGGTAATGATTGGCAGCGGTGTGCCTTCCAGCTTGCGCGCTTTGGGGCAGAGTGTGTGCTGGGTAGTGTTGCTCAACGGTGAGCGGCGGGGGACGGCATTTTCCAGTCGTACCGAAGCAGAGGAGTGCAAGGCTGCCTGGCTGGCGCAGTTGAACGCCGAGAAACCAGACAGCCTGCATTAAGCCTGAGGCTAGTGAATCTGGTGCATGCGCAGGTTGAGGTCGTCGACCACCCGCGCCCAGTCGGCATCTTCACGCAGTTGTTCTTTGAGGAATCCTGCCTGTTGCGGCGTCCAGAACTCGGCATCGATGAGCTTCTTGTCGTCGGGCAAGGGGGAATGGCTGGCAATGAAATCGTCGATAGCTTTCTGGGTGGAGTCCAGGCCGAGCTGGTCGAACAAACCTTTCAAATCGTGGGTCGGTGATTCCATTTTCATCTCCTTGCAGGTAACCGGTCGAATCGAATACGAGATCAGGGCTACGGCTTCTCTACTTCTGAGAGAGCCGTGCCTCGAGAGTTCGAAAACGATGTTTGAACGCAGGAGAGAGCATAGACCGCAAACCCGGTCTTCAGGCTTTCAATGCGCCGGCATCGACCGCCGCCTTGAGCTCCTTCGCGGATTCCTGGGCGGCGACGGCGGCGATATCCGAGGACTTGAACCAGCGGTCTTTCTCGACCTGATGATAGGTCACGGTTTTTAGCGGTGGCTTGGCGCGCATGACGATCACTGCCTGAAACTCGCCGTCGATTTCTCTGGCTTCGCCCCGGATAAAAAACTCGCCGATATCAAATTCCGTCACGTAGCAGCCTTCCCTTGGAAATACATTGTTGTTCTCAACGCAGCCCGTTTTGCCGGGGGATGCGTTTTATTGGGTGGGCAGTATGGCAGTAGTTGCACATCGTCGCCTGATCTAAGTCGCCGGGCAGATGAAACGTCTCATTAACACGTGAGCGTTCGGCAGTTCAACAGCGTGATTCAAGTTGGCGGGCGAGGGCGCAGGCTTCGTTGTGGTCCGCTCGGAAACCTCTGACGCGTCCTGTGGAAATTTCCTTGATGTGAAAGAAGGCATTGCCGGCCAAAACCACCTGAAACCGAGGCCGGGCCGGGGCGCCGTGAAGCATTGGGTGGGCGTGGACCACTGTCGGGAGCGAGGCTGATGCGATTTCCGTGTCTGGCGCCAGGGGATAGGCAAAGTGGGTCAATGTGCACATATGAAGTCCTTTTCATTGTTTTTACCGACGTATGTACGTCGTTATGGGTAGTCTGCGAGAGCATCGCTGCTCTAGAATCACCGTCACTGGTGGGTGAATGATGTTTATCTAAAGCAATTTTTTGCGGGCAAGATGTAGGAAAAGTGCTTTTCTTGATCGGTTTTTTCCCCGATGTTGATAGTCCATAATTTTCTGGCAGCAAGCAGGGAGTTTTCCTTCAACTCCTGACGAACGCCAGGCAGGACGATGCAAGTGACGTTCCAGTAGTCTTCTCGTTACTTCGTGATGGATGAGTGCACTGCTCATTCACGATTTCACCTCGGGTTCTTTGGCTACACCTTCGGCATTGCCGCTTTTTTGGCTGTGCGTTTTTTTCCGCGTACGGCACCATTTTTCAGATGTGGGGATGTTTCCTTGGCAGTAAGTAATCTCGATATGCATGCTTTGTTCGTGTTGGGTGATTTGCGCGCAAAGCTGGTCAAGCAGTTTCAGTCACGTTTCGTTTACATCACCGAGCAGAATGCCGAAGGTATCTACATCGCCGAAGTCGACACGGAATCGGCGCTGGTGGTGGACGATAAACCGGGGCTAAAACTGAAGGTCGGCGATCATTTCAGCGCCTCGGTGTTGCCCAGCCGTGAAGGCGGCAAGCTGGAAATCAAATTCCGCGAAATCAAACTGACGGTGTATGGCCTGGGCGACTATGCCTTCGTGACCACCGCAGACGGGCAGGCCATATTGTTCAAGGAAGGTCATAGCGTGGTGACGGTGTTTGCCGCCCACCAGCAGTTGCAGGAAGGCCTGACCAAGACCCTCAAGGCCGTGACCGCCAAGGCCGCCAAATGGCGCAAGGGCGAACTGGTGACGTTCAAGGCCAGCGAGTAATGAGCCTGACCCGCGCCGACTTCCATCAACAGAACCAGGCCAGCGCTCAAGCCGAGGCCCGGCGACTGTTCGAGCACAAAGCCGTCATGCAGGGAGCCTGGCTGAACTGGGTCGCATCACAGCTCTACGCGTTGCGCCCGGCGGAATACGCCAGCATGGTCAGAAGGGAGCTGATGCGCTTGCAGGAAATTTCCGAAAACTGATCGACGCCCCTCGAAAGCAGGAACCTCTACTACAGTCAATTGACTGAGTATTCAGAGGCTTCGCGGTCCTCCGCCCGGCCATCCTGCTATTGCTGTGAACAGCACGAGGTGCAAAAGCATGAAAGGTTTTCGACGGTTGCTGGCTGCGGTCCTGGCCACTTGCGGTTTATTGGCGTCACCCGTTCCGTTGTTGGCTGCTCAGGCGCCGATTCATTTCGCCGACCTGAACTGGGAAAGCGGCAGCCTGATCACCGATATCCTGCGGATCATTGTCGAAAAGGGCTACGACCTGCCAACCGACACGTTACCTGGCACCACCATCACCCTGGAAACTGCATTGGCCAACAATGACATCCAGGTCATTGGCGAAGAGTGGGCCGGGCGCAGTCCGGTGTGGGTCAAGGCCGAGGCCGAAGGCAAGGTCGTCAGTCTCGGCGACACGGTCAAGGGTGCCACCGAAGGCTGGTGGGTGCCGGAGTATGTGATCAAGGGCGACCCGGCCAAGGGCATCAAGCCGATGGCACCGGATCTGCGCAGTGTCAGCGACCTGCCCAAATACAAGGACGTGTTCAAAGACCCTGAAGCACCGAACAAGGGACGGTTCCTCAACAGCCCCATCGGCTGGACGTCGGAAGTGGTCAACAAACAGAAGCTCAAGGCTTATGAGCTGGACGACAGCTATGTGAATTTCCGCAGCGGTTCGGGTGCGGCACTGGATGCGGAGATCAGCTCGTCGATCCGCCGCAACAAACCGGTGTTGTTCTATTACTGGTCGCCTACGCCATTGCTCGGCCGTTTCAAACTGATCCAGCTGGAAGAACCGCCTTTCGACGCCGAAGCCTGGAAAACCTTGACCGACGCCGACAACCCCAATCCCCAACCCACCCGTTCGCTGCCCTCGAAACTGTCCATTGGCGTATCTACGCCGTTCCAGAAGCAGTATCCGCAGATTGCCGAGTTCTTCACCAAGGTGGATTTTCCCATTGAACCGTTGAACGCAGCGCTGGCGCAGATGAGTGAAAATCACACCCCGCCGCGTCAGGCGGCGGAGGCGTTCATGAAGAAGCACCCGGACGTGTGGAAGGCCTGGGTGCCCAAGGAAGTGGCGGACAAGGTGTCTGCCGAGTTGAAATAATCGAAGGACCCGGCTCCTGCAGGAGATCGTTGGATCGAGGTTAGAACCGGGTCTGCACCGCCAGCTCGAATGTGCGCGGCATACCCAGATAGTAAGCCGGCGACACATGCGCGAACTCGGCATACACCTCGTTGGTCAGGTTGCGCGCCCGGCCGGTGACGGTGGTGTGCCGGTCGACCTTGTAACTGAGGAACGAGCCGTAAAGTGTGTACGACGGCACAGTCATGGTGTTGGCGCTGTCGGCATACACCGACGCCACGTAACGTGCATCCACACCCCCTTGCCACTGCGGCGCGAAATCATAGGTCAGCCACAGATTACCGACCCGGTCCGGTACGTTGGTCGGCGTGTTGCCCTTGCGGGAAACGACCACGCCGGCCGCGTTCTTTTCGGTGAAATCATCGTACCGGGCATCGACCCAGGCAAAGTTACCTTCGGCCAACAACTTGTCAGTGATCCGTAATGAGCTGGCCACCTCGATGCCCTTTGAAGTTTGCTGGCCCACCGGAATACTCAAGGTCGGGTCCAGCGGGTCGGTCACCGCGAAGTCTTTGCGCTTGATGGTGTATGCCGCCACCGTCGCCGAACCGCGACCCTCCAGATAATCGAGTTTGCTACCGATCTCCCACTGCTTGCCCGTGGACACGTCGAAGTCTTGCGTGCCGTTGGGTTGCTCGGCGGCGGTGCTGTATTGCGCGTAGACATTGGCTGATGGAATGAACTGATACGTCAGGCCGACCCGCCCGGTCACCGGCTCCCAGCTGCGCTTGAGATGTCGGGGATTGCTCGCGGTCACGGTGCGGTGGTTGGTCACGTCGAGGTCGATGTCGTCATAGCGCAGGCCGGTGAGCAGCGACAGCTTGTCGGTGAGCGCCAGACGATTTTCCACGAACAGCGCTTTGGTGGTGACCTCGTTGGTCTTGTCGCTGACAAAGCCTGGTTTTGTGCCGGGAATGTCGTAGAAGTGCCCGGGTTGGTAGTTGTTCGGATCGACCGTGCTCGCACCTTTGACGTTCAGCGGCGAGTTGGTGGTCTGGTTGACCTTGTACTCGAAACCGCCCGACCAGGTGGTCGCTAATCCCAGCAGCGTGTTGTCGTGACGCAGTTCGAACTGGTTGCCGTTCTGTTCGCCCTGATGCCGCACCTGATACGCCGTGGAGCGGTTCACCGCCGTGTTGTCGGCGTTGTACTGGTAGGTTTCCAGGTTGCGGTAATCGCGCTGGCTGTCGAGGTGGTAAAGCATGTTGCGCAGGGTGGTGCTGTCGTTGATCCGGTAGTCGATGATCGAACGCACCCAGATCGTCCGTTGTTCGTAGCGACCGTCCTCGACGTTGTAGTTGTTGAAGCGGTTGTGCCTGTCGATTTTCAGTTCACCGGCCTTGGGATTCAGCACTGGCGTGCCCCAATACGGGCTGTCTTCGTGTTCGTCCTGATATTCGAGGGCCAGGGTATGGGACAGGTTGGGCGTGAGGTCGCTGAGCAGGGAAAACGCCACGCTCCAGGCGTCGCGCTCCTGACGGTCGATGTAGCCGTTGCCGGTGTTGTGGCTGACATCGAGGCGGGCGTAGTGCTGCACGTCCGCGCCGGCCTCGCTCAGGGCATGGTTGAGGCCGAAGGCCGTCTCGGTGGTGTCGTAGGTGCCGTAGCTGACCCGGCCTTCCAGCGCCTGTTCTTCACGGGTCGCCAGTTTGGTCACGTAGTTCAGCGAGCCACCCACGGCGCCGGCGCCGTTGATCAGCGATGACGGGCCCCCGACCAGTTCCACCCGATCATAAATCCACGCATCCACCGGCCGGGCAAGGCCACCGGAAACATTGACGCCGTTGAACATCTGGGTGATCTGGCTGCTGGTGAAGCCTCGATAGGAGATGAAGCCGCCGAAACCCGGAGGTGCGCTGGCATTCACACCGGGCAGGGTGTTGGCGGCGTCCTGGAAGTTCTGTGCGCCGTGACGCTCAATGTCATTACGGTTGGCAATGGCCACCGAGGCCGGGGTATCCCGCACGCTCAACCCCAAGCGAGAAGCCATGCCGCTGGACTGGTCAAGGCTCAGGCCGGGTGCGGTGTCTTGCTCGCCATCGATAGTGATCGGTGCGAGATCGACGGTGGATTGCGCCCAGGCATTAACGGACAGGCAGCCGAACAGGCTGGCCAGTAAAGGAACGTGTTTCATCGATGAATCCTGAATTCTTGTTTAACAGACAGCGCACAAGCGAACGCCACGCGTTGGCGAAGTGGGCTGATCGGAAAAGGCGAAGAAACTCAGGCGAGCGGCGGAGCGCGCGGATTGGCCGAGGGCCAGGTGAAGCGGGCAGGGAGGTCGGCACTGGCGATCGGCGCCAATGGCGGGCTGTGTTGCTCGGGCAGAATCGCCAGGGTCAGGCTGGAGTTGAAGGCCGGGCCCATGCCGCCGGTGGAACACAGCGGACAGCCGAAAGCCTTGGACAGGGTCGGCAGTTTTTCTTCGGAGGAGTTGGTCGAGGCCGGTGCCTGGGTGGTCGGATCGACCGTACAGAACTGGCCACCGATACCGTTGAGCTGTAATCCAACCATTTGCCCGTGACCGATGCTGCAGGCGAACACGTTGAACAGAACGCAGCAGTAGAGCGTCCAGGCCAGCAGTGAGCGATCGGTACGGGAGAATTTCATGGGGTGGCACTTTACTCCACCGCCGACCGGTCGTGCACTTCAAAAAATGCCGACTAGGATGATTTGACCAAATCCCTTTCAAGGATCTTCAACCATGACCTTTGCGTTGGCTCAATGGCTGGTGACGATATTTGCGGCGATTGCTCTGGTTCACGTTTATTGGGCGCTGGGTGGCGAATGGGCTGCCGTAGCGGCCGTTCCTCAAGTGCCGCAAGAAGGCGGCACGCAACTGCGCCCGGCTTTCAAACCGCGAGGCTGGCTCACGCTGCTGGTGGCGGCTGCCTTGCTGACAATCGCCCTGTTGGTGTGTTTGCGGGTCGGCTGGTGGCTACCGCAGGTGCATCATCAAGTGCTGCAGTGGGTGATCAGCGCCATCGCGCTTCTGTTGTTCGCCCGGGCGATTGGCGATTCGGAACTGGTGGGGTTTTTCAAGGAGATCAAAGGCTCCAGGTTTGCCCAGTGGGATACCTGGGTGTATTCGCCGTTGTGTGTGGTGTTGGGGAGTGGATTGTTGGCGGTGGCCTGGGTTTGATCTATTGGTTAGCTACCGCTCTCAGTCCGCCGACTACTCACCTCGGCCGGCACATCGTCCCCCGCCATGCGCTTACGAAAAAGCGCCGCCCGCGCCAATAGCAAAGTAGTCACCGGAACCGTAATCGCCAGCAAAATCGGAATCAGCCAGGCATGCAACACCGGACCGGACTTGAGTGCCGAAAAGTAGATGATCGAAGCCAGCGCCACACACCACGCGCCCAACGTCGAGGCCAGCGCCGGCGGGTGCATTCGCTGGAAGTAATCCTTCATGCGCAGCAATCCGGTGGCGCCGATCAGCGCGAACAGACCGCCCAGCACCAGCAGGATCGCCACCGGGATTTCCACCCATAGAGACAGTTCCGCGTTCATTCGATCACCTCGCCGCGCAGCAGGAATTTCGCCAGGGCAAACGAGCCGACGAAGCCGAACAGCGCGATCAGCAGCGCTGCTTCAAAATACGTGTCACTGGCATAGCGAATGCCCAGCGCCAGCATCATCAGCATCGCGATGATGTACAGGTAATCCAGCGCCAGGACCCGGTCCTGGGCGGACGGGCCTTTGAACAGGCGGACCAGGGTCAGGATCATCGCCACGGAAAACAGGAACAGGCTGAAAAGAATCGCGTTCGACAGCAGGGCGCTCATTCGAAGATCTCCATTAGCGGACGCTCGTAGGTCGTCTTGAAGTGTTCAATGAACAGCGCTTCGTCATCCAGATCGAAGACGTGCACCAACAAAATGCTGCGGTCCAGCGCCAGCTCCGACCAGACTGTGCCGGGCACTACGGTGCAGATCATCGACAGTGTCGCCAGGCCGTTGGCATCGCGCAGGTCCAGCGGCACCTTGATGAACCGCGAACGCGGTGGGCGGCGGCCAGCGTTGAGCACGCCCCAGGCCACGGCGAGGTTGGACACCAGCACATCGCGACCGACCACCAGGAGCAGGCGCAGGATCACTCCCGGCCGGCGGATACGGATCGGCAACGGGCGCAACTTGCGCATCATCAACGGCGCGCAAAAACCCAGTGCAGCACCCAGCAGCAGGTTGCCGGGGCTCATCGACAGGTTCAGCACCAGCCACAGCAACCACAGCGCCAGCGACAGCCAAGGCGCAGGAAACAGGCGTTTCATGGTTGCACCTCCTGCAGCGCAGCCCGGGCTTCCGGACTTGGCACCGCGCGAGTACCGAGCACGGCCATCACGTATTGCTGCGGGTTGTTCAAGGCATTGGCGGCGGCCTGGGTGTAGCGCAACAGCGGCTCGGCCTGGAATGTCAGTGCAACGCTCAAGCCCAGCAGCGCAAAAATCGGCACGCACTCGAGGCGTCGCAGCACCGGCGATGGCCGCTCTGCCGGGGTCCAGAAACGCTGGATGCCCAAACGCGAAAAGGCTACCAGCGATGCCAGCCCCGAGAGAATCAGCAGCGCCAGCAAGCCCCACGCGGCATTCGAGATCGGCGCGTCAGCGCTGTTGCCCAGGCCCATCGGGTTGAGCAGGGCGCTGAGCAGGCTCAGTTTGCCGATGAACCCGGACAGCGGCGGCATGCCGATGATCAACAGGGCACAAGCGATGAAGCTCAAGCCGAGGAACGCCATGGTCCAGGGAATCACTTGGCCGACCACGGCTTTTTGATCGTCGTCGAGGTTGACGCCCTTGGCCGGATGCAACGATTCCAGCGGCCGTGGCAGCATCTCGTTTTCATCTTCCAGCGGAATTTCATTGGCCGAGCGTGAGCGTTCGATCAACTCGGCCAGCAGGAACAGCGCGCTCAGCGCCAGGGTCGAGCTGACCAGATAGAACAACGCCGCGCCGATCAGATTGGGCTGGGCGAAACCCACGGCCGACAACAGAATCCCTGCCGACACCAGAATGCTCAGGCTGGCCATGCGCTCCAGGCGTTGCGCGGCAAGAGTCGCCACGGCGGCGCAGACGATGGTCGCCATGCCACCGTAAATCAGCCAGTCGCCGCCGAAGTACGCCGATGCTCCGGCTTGGCCAGAGAACAGCAACGTCCACAGGCGCAGCAGCGTATAGATGCCGACCTTGGTCATGATCGCGAACATCGCCGCCACCGGCGCGCTTGCGGAGGAGTACGCCGGCACCAGCCAGAAGTTCAGCGGCCACATCCCGGCCTTGGCCAGGAACGCCACCGCGAGAATCCCCGCGCCGGCGTGCAACAGCCCGCGATCGGCTTCCGGCACCAACGGGATTTTCAGCGCCAGGTCGGCCATGTTCAGGGTGCCGGTGACGCCGTAGATCAGTGCCGCGCCAATCAGGAACAGGGTCGATGCCAGCAAGTTGATCGAGATGTAATGCAGCCCCGACGACACCCGCGCCCGGCCGGAGCCGTGCAGCATCAGGCCATAGGATGCGGCGAGCAGCACTTCGAAGAACACGAACAGGTTGAACAGGTCCGCCGTCAGGAACGCGCCATACAGGCCCATCAACTGAATCTGGAACAGCGCATGGAAACTCGAGCCGGCACTGTCCCAGCGGGCCATGGCGAACAGCAGGGCGCTGACACCGATGATCCCAGTCAGCACCAGCATCAGCGCCGACAGGCGATCGACCACCAGCACCAGGCCAAACGGCACTTGCCAGTTGCCCGGCAGGTACACGCCGATGGAGCCGGGCACCCCGGTGGTTTGCGTCCATTGCAGCAGTAACAGCGAAACGCCCAGGCCCAGCAGGCTGGAGAACAGATTGATTTTGGCTTTGAGCGGGCGGTGTTTCTCGCCGAGCATCAGCATGATCGCGGCGGTCAGCAGCGGCAGCAGGATGGGCGCGGCGATCAGGTGCGTCATTGCATTCATTCTTTAGGCTCCCGGCCATCCACATGGTCGGTGCCGGTCAGGCCCCGGGAGGCCAGCAAGACCACCAGGAACAGCGCGGTCATGGCAAAGCTGATGACGATTGCGGTCAGCACCAGCGCTTGCGGGAGCGGATCGGTGTAATGCAGCAGATCTTGCGGCACGCCATCCTTGATGATCGGCTCCTTGCCGATGAACAGGCTGCCCATGCTGAAGATGAACAGGTTGACGCCGTAGGACAGCAGGCACAGGCCCATGACCACCTGGAACGTCCGTGGACGCAGGATCAGCCACACGCCGGACGCGGCCAGAACACCGATGGCGATTGCGATGACTTCTTCCATCAGACGGCCTCCTGCAGGGCGACGGGTTTAGGCTGGGACGCGGTTTTGTGACCCCGCACCGATTGGTGGGCGAGGGCGGTGAGGATCAACAGCGTCGAACCGACCACCACTGCGTACACGCCGACGTCGAAGAACAGTGCGCTGGCGAGGTGAATGTCGCCCAGCAACGGCAAGTCGAAATGCCAGGTGTGAGTGGTCAGGAACGGATAGCCGACCAGCATCGCGCCCAGGCCGGTGAGCGTGGCAAACAGCAAGCCAACGCTCATCCAACGCAGCGGCCGCAGGCTCATTTGCGCCTCGACCCACTGAGTGCCCGCCACCATGTATTGCAGGATGAACGCCACCGACATCACCAGCCCGGCGACAAAGCCGCCGCCCGGTTGGTTGTGCCCGCGCATGAACAGGTAGAACGACACCACCAGCGCAATCGGCAACAGCAGGCGCACCAGCACCGCCGGGACCATCATGAAGCCGAGCGCGGTATCGCTGGCGTGGCGCGGGTTGACCAGGTCGGTGACCACGTCGGGCGCAAGCAAACGCTGCTGGGCCGGCAGTTGCAGGCTCTCTTTTGGTGGGCGGAAGCGGCGCAGCAGGGCGAACACGGTCAGTGCCACGGCCGCCAGCACGGTGATTTCGCCGAGGGTGTCGAACCCGCGGAAGTCCACCAGCATCACGTTGACCACGTTGCTGCCGCCGCCTTCGGGAAGCGCGCGGCTGAGGTAGAACGAGGAAATATCGTTGGGTGTCTGGCGCGTCAGCATCGCGTATGAAAGCACTGCCATGCCGCCGCCGACCACGGTCGACAGCAGCAAGTCACGGATACGGCGGATGCGCGCCTTGCGCAGGCTGCTCGGCAGTGGCGAAACCTCTTCGATCCGTCGTGGCAGCCAGCGCAGGCCAAGCAGGATCAGCACCGTGGTCACCACTTCGACCACCAGTTGCGTCAAGGCCAGGTCCGGCGCCGAGAACCACACGAAGGTCACGCAGGTCATCAGGCCGCAGACGCTGACCATGGTCAGGGCCGCGAGCCGGTGATACTTGGCTTGATAAGCCGCGCCGAGGGCGCAGGCAATTGCCAGCAACCAGAGGATGACGAACACGATCGAGCCCGGAATTTTCGGCCGGTCGCCCCAGCTCAGACTGCTGTGCAACATCGGGATCAACCCGGCCAGTACGGCGGCGAGCACCATCAGGAACAGCTGGGTTTGCAGGCGATGGGTGCTGATCCGCCGCGACAGGCGACGGGCCAGGCGCATCTTGAGCACCAGGCTGAGTTCGAACAGGCGCTTGCCATTCAGTCGGCCCACCAGTGGCGGATGGCTGAAGCGACCGCGCTTGAACTGATTACGCAACAGCAGATAGAGCACGACACCGCAGGACATGGCGATCAGGCTCATGATCATCGGCGCGTTCAAACCGTGCCAGATCGCCAGGCTGTATTGCGGCAGTGTGCCGCCTACCACCGGCAGCGCGGCGGCGGCGAGCAACGGGCCGACCACTTGAGCCGGGAAGATCCCGACCACCAGGCAGGTGAACACCAGCAATTCGACCGGCGCACGCATCCAGCGCGGCGGTTCGTGCGGCGTGTGTGGCAGGTCGGTGGCAGGCGGGCCGAAGAATACGTCGACGGTGAAACGCAGGGAGTAGGCGACGCTGAATGTCCCGGCGATGGTCGCGACGATCGGCAGGGTCGCTTCGACCCACGCCGTGGCGTTGATGAACACGGTTTCGGCGAAGAACATCTCTTTCGACAGGAAGCCGTTGAGCAACGGCACGCCGGCCATGGAGGCGCTGGCGACCATGGCGAGGGTGGCGGTGAACGGGATCAGCTTGATCAGGCCGCTGAGCTTGCGAATGTCGCGGGTGCCGCTTTCGTGGTCGATGATTCCGGCGGCCATGAACAGCGAGGCCTTGAACGTGGCGTGGTTGAGGATGTGGAACACCGCGGCGACGGCGGCCAGCGGACTGTTCAGACCGAGCAGCAGGGTGATCAGGCCCAGGTGGCTGATGGTCGAGTAGGCCAGCAAGCCCTTGAGGTCATTCTGGAACATCGCGCAATAAGCGCCGAGCAACAGGGTGCACGCCCCGGCGCCGCTGACGATGTAGAACCATTCTTCACTGCCGGACAGCGACGGCCAGAGTCGCGCCAGCAGAAACACCCCGGCCTTGACCATGGTCGCCGAGTGCAAATAGGCCGACACCGGTGTCGGTGCAGCCATCGCGTGGGGTAGCCAGAAATGGAAGGGGAATTGCGCACTTTTGCTCAGTGCGCCGATCAGGATCAGGGGTAACAGGAGGGGGTAGAGGGCATGTGCGCGAATCAGATCGCCGGCGGCCAGGACCTTGTCCAGGTCATAGCTGCCAACCACATGGCCGAGCAGCATGACCCCCGCCAGCAGGCACAACCCACCGGCACCGGTGACCATCAACGCCATGTACGCACCGCGTCGCGCATCGGCGCGGTGGTGCCAGTAGCCGATCAACAGGAACGAGAAGAGGCTGGTCAGCTCCCAGAAAAACACGATCTGGATCAGGTTGCCGGAGATCACCAGCCCGAGCATGGCGCCCATGAACGCCAGGAAAAACGCGAAGAACCGCGGCACCGGATCGTCCGGCGACATGTAGTACCGTGCGTACAGCGACACCAGCGTGCCGATGCCCAGCACCAGCATCGAGAACAGCCAGGCGAAACCGTCCATGCGCAGGACGAAATTCAGGCCCAGGCTCGGCAGCCAGAAAAACTCTTCTCGGATCACGCCGCCGTGGGCGATTTGCGGGTACAGGAGGGCGACCTGGACGGTGCCGATCAAGGCAACCAGACCAGCCAGCAGTGATTCGGTATTACGCGCATTGTGTGGCAGCACCGCTGCCAGACAGCTGCCTATGAAAGGCAGAAGCAGTAGAACTATCAGGGACATAGGCTTCTAATCTGCGGAAGTTTGTGAAGCATCATACGTGCCAGCTCCCGGATCACCAAACGCCAAGCTGTCGCAGAATCCTACAAGGTAGACGGAAAAAGCCTGCTTCACATTGTTTCAACTGGTATGGAAAAAGATCGCAGCCTTCGGCAGCGCCTACAACGTGTGCATTTCAATGTAGGCGATGCGGAAGACTGCGATCTTTTGATCTTGCCGTTTAATTGCCGCGTTCACGCTCCAGCGACTCTTCAACCTCGGCAACCGCCTTACCCTTGGTCTTCAACTCGCTGACAATCACTGCCGCGACAATCAATCCCGCCCCCAGCAGTGCAATTGCCGGCAAGCGTTCCCCGGCGATCCGCCCGACAATCCCGGCCCACACCGGCTCACCGGCATAAATCAGCGTGGCGCGGGTCGGCGAAACACTCTTCTGCGCCCAGTTCATCGCCACCTGGATCGCCGCGCTCGCGGCGCCCAAACCCAAGGCACTGCACAACAGCAACCAGGAAAAATCCGGAATCGCTTCGTTGGTTGGCACCACCATCAGGAACGACAGCACCGAAGTCACCGCCAGTTGCACCACCGTCACTCGCTTCACATCGACCTGACCGGCAAAGTTGCTGATCAGGATGATCTCCGCCGCAATGGCAATCGCGCTGATCAGCGTGGCGATTTCACCGGGGCTGAAGTTAAGCGCAGCGCCGGAAGGTCCGGACAGCAGCATCAACCCGGTAAACGCCAGCATGATCCCGATGCTCGGCATCAGCCCCGGCCGACGACCCAGCACCACCCATTGCAGCAACGGCACGAAGGGCACGTACAACGCGGTGATAAACGCCGACTGGCTGCTGGGAATGCTTTGCAGGCCGACGGTCTGCAAGCCGTAGCCGAGCATGATCGCCACGCCGATAAAGGCACCGGCCTTGAGTTCGAACAGGGTCAGCTCGCGCAGGCTGCGCCAGGAGAACAGGGCGACGATGATCGCGGCGGCGGCAAAGCGCAGGCCGACGAAAAACATCGGGCCGCTGACGGTCATCGCATGCTGGACCAGCAAAAAGGTCCCGCCCCAGACCATGGTGATCAACACCAGTACGCACTCGGCCTTGCTGAGCTGCAGGAAACGGGAGGAGGTCCGGGAGGTGTTCACCGACGTCATGATCTTGCGCACTGCCTGAGGGGGGACGCACAATGCGCCGGAAGTTGGGCAGTATACTGCGCAACACCACCCAGTGAGCAATATAGTGCACAAAGATTCCACGCAACGGGCTTCGGTCCTGCAGCACGTCAGCCAGAATGTTCGACGCCTGCGTCATGCCGCCGACATGAGCCAGACCAGCCTCGCAGAAAAATCCGGCGTCAGCCGCCGAATGCTGGTGGCTATCGAGGCCGGGGAAAAGAACGTCAGCCTGACCACTCTCGACCGCGTGGCCGAAGCGTTGGACGTGGCGTTCAGCGACCTGATCCAGGCCCCCGATGTCCGTGACCATAGCCGCATCAACGAAGTGGCCTGGGCCGGTGTGATCCCTGGCAGCAAGGCCGTATTGCTGTCCAAAGCCACCGCTACCCGCGAAGTGGAGCAATGGGAATGGTGCCTGCAACCGGGGGAGGTCTACCCATCTCAACCGGATGCCGATGGCTGGAGCGAACAGATCTACGTGTTCGAAGGCTGCCTGACCCTGATGCTCGGTGACACCCCACACGATATCGCCGCTGGCGAGTTCTATATGTTTGCCAGCAACCAGCCTCACGCCTATCGCAACGATGGACCTGTGGTGGCGCGGTTTGTGCGCAATGTGGTGATCTGACTGCTGGCCTATCAACAGTGGATAGACACGTTGCTGTATTGAAACTGTATTCGTTTCTTGGGTATTTACGTAACTAATTGAAAATAAAGTAAATAACGCTTTTGACAGGGGCCGTGTCGACCACCAGTCGCCGGGTTTGGCGCCTACCATCGTCCAGGAGATTTTCGAAATCGTCGCCCGGCTCAATCGCGAGGCGCAGGTGAGCTTTCTGATTGCCGAGCAAAATATTAATGTGGCGCTCAAGTGCGCGGCCACGACTTACGTGCTCGACACCGGCCAGGTGGTGTTGTCCGGCAGCGCGGATAAGTTGTTGCCCCGGGGCGATCTGCATGATTTCTATCCAGGCAAACATTGATCAGTGAGAACGGCATGAGTCAAACCCAAAGCGGACAGGCGACCGGCGCCATCCGTCACGCGGACATCCTGATCGTCGGCGGCGGCCTCAGCGGCGCGATGCTGGCGGCGCAATTGCTGCGCCTGCCGGGCCAGCGCCACGTGCTGGTGATCGAACCGCGCGCCGAACTGGGTCGGGGCGAAGCCTATAGCGCCGTGGAGCTGGGCCATACGCTCAACGGTAATGCAGCGCGCATGAGCGTCGACCCGGACAACGCCGATGACCTGACCCAATGGTTGACCGAATACATTGCCGCCGGCGGCTGGCCAGAGTCGGATGAGCAGCATGTGCCGATCAGCGAACTGTTCCCGCCCAGGGGGATTTTCGGTTTGTACGTGCAGCAACGTCTGGCTGAAGCGCAGGCGGTGGGCGCGGTGCACGGTTCGACGGTCGAGCATGTGCGGACCGAGGTGGTCGATTTGCAAAGCGATGCGCAATCGGTGCAGTTGACCTTGAGCGATGGCCAGCGTTTGCAGGGCGAATTTGCCGTGCTAGCCACCGGGATGTTCCCCGCCGCACGCACGCCGCAAACCGAATCCAGCGGTTTGAACGCGGCGGCGCTTGATCCGTGGGATGTGACCGCCATGCGGCAACTTGACCCGCAGTCGACGGTTTTGATCATCGGCTCCGGGCTGACCATGGTTGATGCCGTGGTGTCGCTGGAACAGGCCGGGCATCGCGGGCCGATCGAAGTGTTTTCCCGGCATGGCTTGCTGCCGCATGTGCGGCGGCAACCGCCGGCCTGGACGGATTTCCTCGCGCAAGACCACGGCATTCGCACCCCTCGTCAACTGGTACGCGAACTGCGCCGACATTGCCGCGACGCCATCGCCCAGGGCATCGACTGGCAGGCGCCGCTGGACACGGTGAGAGCGCATATCGGTCGTTTGTGGAATCAGGCCAGCGATGTGCAGCGTCGGCAGTTTGTGCGGCACGTGCGGCCATGGTGGGAGAGCCATCACCACCGCTCGCCACCGTTGAGCGCCGAGTTGGTGGAACGCTTGCACGGGGAAGGGCGTTTGCGTATTCAGGCTGCGTCGTTCAAGGGGCTGGAGCCTTCGGTGAACGGTGAGGTCAGTATCCGCATTCGACGTCGCGGCGAGACACAAACCACTGTCGTCAGTGGCGCGGCGTTGATCAATTCCAGCGGCATCGAATACGACTGGCGCCGGGTTGCACGACCGCTGCCACAACAATTGCTGGCGCGTGGCCTGATCCGGCCAGGGCCGTTGGCGCTGGGGATCGCCGCCGAGGCGGACGGTGCGGTGCTGGATGCCGACGGTCAGGCCGCAAGCCGTTTGTTCGCCATGGGCCCGCCGTTGCGCGGGATGTGGTGGGAAAGCACGGCGGTGACGGATGTGGCCACTCAAGCCAAGGCTTTGGCAGCGCGATTGGCAGCACTTCAATCTTCGTAGCAGCTGCTACGGCGTCAAATGCAAGAAACCCCGCTTTTGGCGGGGTTTCTTGTTTCAAACAGCCCAAGACCGTTGATCAATAACGCTGATATTTGGAACCGAACTCAGGGCGGTTTTCCGCGACATAGAGTTTTTCTTTCTGGCTGTCCTGACGGTCGATGCCGACGGTGTTCACGTTCAGGGTTGCCGGTTGGCTGGTTTTGGCGGCGGCAACGATTGGCGAAGTGGCGTGCGGTGCGGCGATGGCGGAAGTCGCGCCAAGGACCGTGAGGGCGAAACCGAGACCGATGATGCTTTTCATGATGTTGCTCCAGAGCGTGGTGAGAAGATGGGGCCACTGTAGTGCTGGAGCGCTTTGATGAAAAAACACCCTTGCGCATAGTCGTTATCGAGGGTGTTGATGGCATTCAGCGGGGCGGGCTGTCGCTGAGCCAGCGTTGTTTGATCTGTTCCAGACGCCCGTCGCGGGTCATCTCGTCCAGCGCCTGCTGCCAGCGCGCGACCTGGCGCGTATCGGTTTGCAGCGAGAAGGCGATGTAGCTGTCTTGCTGCATCAGCGGCATCTGGTAGTGCAATTGACTGGGCGCCAACCCTTCTTCCCGGGCCATGGTGGCGATGGACAGGGTATCGGCCACGACGAAGTCGGTGCGGCCCATGCGTGCCAGGCGCATCATCTGCTCAGACGTAGCGACGCCATACAGGTTGGTCAGGCCCTGCGTCTGCAAGTAGCTGTAGACCAGCCATTTGCGCGGCACGACTATTCGTCCCAGTCTGCCGGCCTCCAGCAAACTGTGGACCGGTGGTCGGGTGCTGTCGGCGGAGTACAGCGCGGTTTCGACTTCCAGCAACGGCCCGACCCACTGGTATTGGTCATCGCGTTCAGCGGTGCGCAATACGGTAAACACCCCGATGCCCGGTTCGGTGTTGGCCATGCGCAAGGCACGCAACAACGGCAGTTGCTCCAGATTCACATGGTCGCCGGTGCGTTCAGCCAGTGCTTGCACCACGTCCACGCCGAATCCCACCAGTTGGCCACCTTGCTCGAAATGCAGGGGCGGGTGGTTGTCGGTGAGCAGGGTCAGGTTGGCCGCGAGCGTATTCAGACTCAGGAAAAACAGCAGGCAACCGGCAAATCGCTTCATGAATCGTCCTTGATGAAGTGAAGCGCCGATCTTAGTACAGGCACAGTGCCACTGTCTCGGGCTATCTCCGGGGCTTTTGTGTCAGATGTGAGGATTGCGGGGGAGTGGGCTGACACAAAAACTGCAGGAGCGAGCTCCCACAGTGGGTTGTGTTGTGAGGGAGATCGCGATCAGTAGCGCTGATATTTCGAACCGAACTCGGCGCGGTTTTCGGCGACCATTACTCCGCCGCGCACTGCATTACTCGGGATCGAAGCAACACGCTCATGCAGCTCCTGCAAACGATCGGCGCCACCTTCAGCAACACGATTCTGGATCAGTCGATCGGAACCGCCTTCAGCAACACGGTTCTCGATCAGTCGATCGGAGCCACCCTCGGCGACGCGATTCTGCTGCAAACGGTCCGAACCGCCTTCGGCCAGCAGGGCCTGGATCGGGCTTTGCGAGGCCAAGCTCGCGGTGTTGGCCGATGCCAGGTTCGACAATCCAAGACCACCCACCAGGGCGAGGCCGAGTGCCAGGGACGAAACTTTCGAGAAGTTGAACATGGGTAATTCTCCGTGCGCTTAAGTGTGAGTGGTCTGCTGCTATCTGGTGCTCACAGTTAAACGCCGGGGTGTATCGCTGATGTGTGCCTGAAACGCTTGAAATCGGCGTTTGCGTATCCGGGCGGGGTTTCTATACAAACGGATACAAAACCCCGGAAAAAACTTCAACCCTACGCGTCGAGCATTTCCACCGGGTAGGAAAACACATAGCCTTCGCTGCGCACGGTCTTGATGTAGGTCGCTTCCCGCGAGTCATCCTTCAGCCGTTGACGCAGGCGGCTGACCAGCAAGTCGATGGAACGGTCGAACAGGTCGGCGTCGCGGCCCTGAGTCAGGTTGAGTAACTGGTCGCGGCTCAGCACCCGTTGCGGATGATCGAGAAACACCCGCAACAGTCGGTATTCGGCGCCGCTGAGGGCGACCAGCGTGTCGTCTTCGTCCAGCAGGTGACGGGCGGTCGTGTCCAGGCGCCAGCGGCCGAAACCGAGCAGACGGCCGGTTTCGGTGACCAGCAGGTTGGGCGGCAGCATCCGGGTGCGGCGCAGCACGGCGTTGATCCGCGCCAGCAGTTCACGGGCGGCGAAGGGTTTGGTCAGGTAGTCGTCGGCGCCCATTTCCAGGCCGAGAATGCGGTCGGTTTCGTCGTTGCGTGCGGTGAGCATCAGGATCGGCGTGGCTTTGTGCTTGCCCGAGCGCAATTCGCGGCACAGCACCAGGCCGTCATCGCCGGGCAGCATGATGTCGAGCACGATCAGGTCGACCTGGTTGGTGTCCAGAAAATTGCGCATGTGCCGGCCGTCGGCGACCATGGTGGTGCGCAAGCCGTTCTTTTTCAGGTAGTTGCCCACCAGTTCGCGAATTTCGCGATCGTCATCGACGATCAGGATGTGGTTGACGTGGTCCATGGGTCGATCCTTTTGTTATTCGCGTTTTGCACATTCTAGGGGCCGGCGAGGAATTTTGTTCGTTGGTTTTTTGCCGGACTGGCCGTGCAATCGCGCTGCCACCCGGCAGCACACGGGTGCCGCTCAGGCCATTCGCCGCTACAATGCGCACCTCGACCGTGACAGCCTGACTAAAAAAATATTATGTCCCTGCCCAAACATCACCTGGAATTGCTCAGCCCTGCCCGCGATGTCGCCATCGCCCGCGAGGCCATCCTGCATGGCGCCGACGCCGTGTACCTCGGCGGCCCGAGCTTCGGCGCCCGCCACAACGCCTGCAACGAGGTCAGCGATATCGCCCAATTGGTCGAGTTCGCCCATCGTTACCACGCGCGGGTGTTCACCACCATCAACACTATCCTGCACGACAACGAACTGGAGCCGGCCCGCAAGCTGATCCACGAACTGTACGATGCCGGTGTCGATGCGCTGATCGTCCAGGACCTGGGCGTGATGGAACTGGACATCCCGCCGATCGAGCTGCACGCCAGCACCCAGACCGACATCCGTACCCTGGCGCGGGCGAAGTTCCTCGATCAGGCCGGTTTCTCGCAACTGGTACTGGCCCGCGAACTGAACCTGCAGGAAATCCGCGCCATCGCCGACGAGACCGACGCGGCGATCGAGTTCTTCATCCACGGCGCGCTGTGTGTGGCGTTCTCCGGGCAGTGCAACATTTCCCATGCGCAGACCGGGCGCAGTGCCAACCGGGGCGATTGCTCCCAGGCCTGTCGTTTGCCGTACACCCTCAAGGATGAAAAAGGCGGCGTGATCGCCTACGAAAAACACCTGCTGTCGATGAAGGACAACAACCAGAGCGCCAACATCCGCGCCCTGGTGGAGGCCGGCGTGCGCTCGTTCAAGATCGAAGGGCGCTACAAGGACATGGGCTATGTGAAGAACATCACGGCCTACTACCGCCAGCGTCTCGATGAGGTGCTCGAAGACCGTCCGGACCTGGCCCGTGCGTCCAGCGGCCGCACCGCGCATTTCTTCGTGCCGGACCCGGACAAGACCTTCCACCGTGGCAGCACCGACTACTTCGTCAGCGAGCGCAAGATCGACATCGGTGCGTTCGATTCGCCGACGTTCACCGGTCTGCCGGTCGGCGTGGTGGAGAAAGTCGGCAAGCGCGACTTGCTGGTGGTCACCCAAGAGCCGCTGTCTAACGGCGACGGCCTCAATGTGCTGGTCAAGCGCGAAGTGGTGGGCTGGCGTACCAACATCGCCGAGCCCAAGGGTGAGTTTGAAGAGGACGGCGAGAAGCGCTATCGCTACCGCGTCGAACCCAACGAGATGCCGGAAGGGCTGCACAAACTGCGGCCTAACCACCCTCTAAACCGCAACCTCGACCACAACTGGCAGCAGGCCTTGCAGAAGACCTCCGCCGAGCGTCGTATCGGCCTGACCTGGATGGCCCGTTTGCGCGAGGAACGCCTGGAGCTGACCGCGACCAGCGAGGAGGGCGTCAGTGCCAGCGTAGCGCTGGACGGCCCGTTCGGTCTGGCCAACAAGCCGGAGCAGGCGCTGGAGCAACTGCGCGACCTGCTCGGTCAACTGGGCACCACCGAATACCACGCCACCGACACCCGGCTGGATGCCCCGCAGGCGTACTTCATTCCCAACTCACAGCTCAAGGCCTTGCGCCGCGAAGTGATTGAGGCGCTGACCGCCACCCGTCTGCTGGCTCACCCACGGGGTGGTCGCAAGGCCGAGACCAATCCGCCACCGGTGTACCCGGAGTCGCACCTGTCGTTCCTGGCTAACGTCTACAACCAGAAGGCACGCGATTTCTATCATCGACACGGGGTCAAGCTGATCGATGCGGCGTACGAGGCCCACGAGGAACCGGGCGAAGTGCCGGTGATGATCACCAAACACTGCCTGCGCTTCTCTTTCAACCTGTGTCCGAAACAGGCCAAGGGCGTTACTGGCGTGCGCACCAAGGTTGCGCCGATGCAATTGATCCACGGCGATGAAGTGCTGACGCTGAAGTTCGACTGCAAGCCTTGTGAAATGCACATCATCGGCAAGATGAAAGGCCACATCCTTGGCCTGCCACAACCGGGCAGCGTCCAGCCGGTGGTCGGCTACATCAGCCCCGATGACCTGCTGAAAACCATTCCCCGCGCGCCTCACTGAATGGCGTAAACCCTGTAGGAGCGAGCCTGCTCGCGATGAGGCCAGAGCATCCAGCATCAATGCTGGCTGAACCGACTCCTTCGCGAGCAGGCTCGCGCCTACAGGGGTTCGTTGTCGAAGCTGAAATCCGCGTCACCCCAATCCCCTGTGGGATTAGCGGCAACACACCGTCCGACTGGCAGCCCGCGAAGGCTGTGCTAGCGTCTTGAGGTCAATCCTCATTTGCGAGCCTCTGCCATGGACGAGACCATCGTTAACGTAACCACCGAGAAGTTCAACGCACTGATTGCCATGGTTCAGGCCTACGGTGTCGCTTTCGCGGTCAAGGTGCTGACTGCCATTGCGTTCTGGATCGTCGGCCGCTGGCTGATCGGCTTTGCGGTCGGGATGGTGCAGAAGGCCCTGAGCAAGCAGAAGGTCGACCCGACCGTGCTGCGTTATGTCGGCTCGGCGATCACCGTGACGCTGAATATCATCCTGGTCATCGCCATCCTCGGTTACCTCGGCATGCAAACCACCACCTTCGCGGCGCTGCTCGCGGCGGTCGGTCTGGCCATCGGCATGGCCTGGTCGGGGTTGCTGGCCAACCTGGCGGCGGGTGCGTTCATTATCGTGCTGCGTCCGTTCAAGGTCGGCGACTTCATCTGCGCCGGCGGGGTGACGGGTACGGTCACTGAAATCGGCTTGTTCGCCACCGCGATCAACACCCCGGATAACGTGTTGACCCTGGTCGGCAACAACAAGATCTTCAGCGACAACATCCAGAACTTCACCCACAACCCGTTCCGCCGCGTTGAACTCAAGGCGCAACTGTCCGGCGCGACCGACTGGAAAGCGGCGGCGGCCTTGCTCAAGGAAAAAATCGCCGCCATTCCCAATGTGCTCGAAACCCCGGCGGTAGACGTGGAAATTCTCGAGTTCAACCTGGTGGGGCCGGTGTTGGCGGTGCGCCCTTACTGCCATAACGAAAACTATTGGCAGGTGTATTTCGACACCAACCGGATCATCAAGGATGCCCTTGGCGAGGCCGGTTTCCCGGCGCCGATGCCAGCGCAAACCGTGATTTTCCAGCAAGGCGCCGCGTTGCCCGGCGCACTGGCGAAGGAGTGATCGGCAATCGACTCAGCTTCCGGCGTTTTCCGGGAGCCTGGCGATCACCTTGATCTCGAACTCAAACCCATAGAGCCAGGTGACGCCGACGGCAGTTACCGTCGGATACGGCGCCTGGCCCCAGAATTCTGACACGACCTTCCAGATCCTCTCGAATTTCGCGTCGGGATCGACGATGAACACGGTGACATCCACCACATCGTCGAAACTGCAACCGGCTGCGTCCAGAATCCCGTTCAGATTGCTGAACGCCCGCCGGACCTGGGCATCAAGTTCGGGCTCTGGCGAACCGTCGTCGGTACTGCCCACTTGCCCCGACACAAACAAAAAGCCATTGGAACGGATCGCCGGCGAATAGCGATTACGCTCGTAGAGCGCCTGGCGGCCGGGTGGAAACACAACATCACGCTGGGTCATAACTACCTCCATCAGCAGGCCGACCGGCCCGCAATTAACGATGCAGGCACTTTAGAGGGCCGGGGCTTGCCCGATAAACGATCAACTGCAACCATCACTGTTTGTAAAAACCAAATAATCCGCGAGCGATTGGGGCAGGTATGGACCGTTTCGATGCGATGCAGGCCTTCGCCCGGGTGGTGGAGGCGGGCAGCTTCACCAAGGCCGCCGAGACGCTGCACATGAGCAAGACCAGCGTCACCCAACTGGTGCAGCAACTGGAGACGCGGTTGCGGGTGAAATTGCTCAACCGCACCACACGCAAGGTCAACGTCACCGCCGACGGCGCCGTCTACTACGAGCGCGTGGTGCGACTGCTGGCTGACCTGGACGATGCCGAAACCAGCCTGTCGAATGCATCGACCGTGCCCAGGGGCCGACTGCGGGTGGATGTGCCCAGCCCGCTGGCGAGCATGATTCTGGTTCCGGCGTTGCCGCAGTTTCACGCCCGATACCCGGACATCCAGATCGACATGGGCGTCAGCGATCGCATCGTCGATCTGATCGACGAGAACGTCGATTGCGTGGTGCGCGGTGGCGAGTTGACCGACCAATCACTGATGGCTCGGCGAGTCGGTGACCTGCAGTTGGGCGTGTTTGCCGCGCCGAGTTATCTGCAACGTCTCGGCACGCCATTGCATCCACGGGAGCTGGAAGATTCCGAGCATCGCATCGTCGGGTTCCTGTGGGCGCGCACCGGCAAAGCCATGCCTTATGCCATGCGCAACGCTGGCGAGCGTATCGAGATCAAGGGGCGCTATGTGCTGGCCGTCGACGATGGAAACGCTTACATCGCGGCGGGTCTGGCCGGCATGGGCGTTCTCTGGTTGCCCGAATACATGTCCAGGCCTTACTTGGCGCGCGGCGAACTGGTGCAGCTGTTCGAGGGCTGGCGCCTCGATCCGATGCCGTTGTTCGTGGCGTTCCCTCCGAACCGGCATATCAGCCGCAAGGTGCGGGTGTTCATCGATTGGGTGACCGAACTGATGGCGCGGCATGCGCCTCTGATGGACCCGCGTGGTTCATGACTCGCCAACCGTAGGCTGAGCCGAAAAACCCGCGAAGGATATCGCGGGTTTTCATTTTTCAGGGGCCGTAAAGCATGAGCGGTCTGCGCCATCAGGCAGCCATGTTCCCGCCGTTCAGCTCTTTTTTCAAAGACGCTTTCATCGACTCCATTTGCTTGCCCAGTTCGTCCAGTTCGGCCTTGCCCAACAGCTTTCTGGCCTGAGGAAACATCTCGGTTTCCTCTTCTTCAATGTGGTGTTCAAGCAGCTCCTTGACCACTTTTGCGCGCCCGGAAAACTCGACACTTGCCGGGTCTGTCGTCTTCAAGTCGGGCAGTACCAGCGAGTCGACGGTGCGGTGTTCTTCCTTCGCCTCGTAGTACATGACTTCCTGTTCTTTACCCCCGGCTTTCTTGTAGGCCGGGTAGAGAATTTCTTCTTCGAGCCGGGTGTGAATCATGATTTCCATTTCGAGTTTGCCCACCAATTCAGTGCGTTTCTTTACCGCGCGCTCAGTGGAATCATTCAGTTGGGTCAGGATGCCTTTCACGCGTTCATGGTCGGTTTTGAGGATGTCGATGGCATTCATGGTCTTGCCTCTGCAGCGAGTGGGTGTACGCATAGGAAGAATCGGCCAGAGAAAAAGTGCGGAGCAACAGACGAGCGGCGGGATACGCCGCTCGTCATCTCGAATGCACGCTTGCAAGAGGGCCTCTTCAAATGAATACGGCCCGGAAAATCCGGACCTTTTTGTTGTAGAGGTGGGTATGGCTAGCGATTCGACTTACCAGGACAAGCTGCAACGTCAGGACCAGACACAAGGTTCTGCGCCTTCCAAACCGGAGCCCGATGGACCGCTGGCAAACCCCAACGATCCGGGCAAATATGATCCGCTGACACGACCTGATCCGGATGCTTCCCAACGTCCGGAGGATTGGGACGATCCGGCGGGCAGGGATGTTCCGGAGGCTGATGAGCAAACACCACTGTCCGACGACAGACGATAAAAGGAGCCTGCCCATGACGGTATTCAACACGTGTTCCGGGTCGGCTTCGTTGGTAGCCGGTGTCAGCAATGACGGCGGCTTTCGCGAACTGTATGGCGAGCTGTACAGCAGCGGCTGTGAGGCCGCGCAACGGGCAGAAACCTTCCTGCGCGAGCAACTGGCCCGTGCAGCCGAGCTCCCTTGCGACCTGCCCGACATACCTGAGCAATTATCGTCATGGGCTGAAAAACATTGCGCCGACGTGGCGCGCGACTATGCAAGTTATCTCGCCGAGCGTCAGCACGGAGCAGGGCGCCGCTATTTTACTAACAAGGCCCACGCACTGTATTTCCTGCAACGCGTGGCGCCGACCAAAGAGGTCGACGGCGCGTGGCTTGAGGGAGTTCTGGATCATTGGCGCGACCATCGCTTCGATGGCCTGCTGACGACCTATCTGGAAGAGTTGGGCAAGGGTGATCCCCGGCAGAACCATGTGCGGATCTACCGCACGTTGCTGGCTGAACATAACTGTGACGATCAGCAAGGCCTGGATGATGAGCACTTTTTGCAGGGCGCGATTCAACTGGCGCTGGGACGTTGCGGCACTGACTTCATGCCGGAAGTGATCGGCTACAACCTCGGCTACGAACAACTGCCCTTGCACCTGTTGATCAGTGCTTATGAACTGCGCGAGCTTGGCATCGATCCGTACTACTTCACTCTGCACGTGACGATCGACAATGTCAGCAGCGGCCATGGGCGCAAAGCCGTTCAATCGCTGCTTGAACTGATGCCGCTGGATAAGGGGCGGGAGTATTTCTATCGCCGCGTTGCGCTGGGTTACCGCCTCAACGACCTGGGTCTCGGTTCGACAGCGGTGATTCAAGGCTTCGAGCTGCAACGGGAAGTCATCGCGATGCTCGAACGCAAGCGCGTCTTCGGCCAGCACATGCATTCCGACTACTGCCGGCTCGAGGGGAAAACCGTCAACCAGTGGTTGTCGTCACCCGGCCATGTCGCGGATTTTCTTGCAGCGATGGAATGCAAAGGCTGGATCAAGCGACATCGCTCGCCCGATGAAAGTCGATTCTGGCAGTTGATCGAGGGCAGTACGGCGGCGATGTTTGGTGTGTTCAGCGGTTACGAGAAACAGCTCATCCACGACTGGATCGCGGGTGACTGGCAAGCGCCGAAGCAGCGTCCGGCACTGCATCGCGATCACGACAGCGCAGGCGTCGATTCGAGTACGCCGGATGATCCGGAGCTCAAGACGTTGCGGGACAGCCTGGACAATCAGGTACCGCACCAACAGCTTGAAGCGCTGAAGCCCTGGCTGTCTGCACAACGGCACCATCGCCCGGCCGGATTGTTCGCCACCCGCCGCTTTATCGAATTGCGTGCCCGTTTGCGCTGAACTCTTTTGCACGGACCTCTTTGCACTGACTTAAGGAGCGCCCCATGTCAGTACAACAAATCGCCGATCGGGCCTTGCTGGATTTGGGCAAGCGTCTGCGCGCCGAGCACTATCGTTTTGTCACGCCAACCCCACTGACCCACCAGACATTCCTTCAGCGCTCTGCCACACCGCTGGCGATGGATTGGCGCGAGGTGTTCGGTTGGTCAATGCCGTTCGACCACACGCTGTTTCCGGTTGATGAACTCGTGGTGCTGGAGCGGGCGGGCATTGTCGAAAGGGACAACGCGATGTGGCGCAGCACGGTGCGTTGGTCGAGCCTTGAAGGCTTGCTGTTCGCTCACTCGGCGTACCCGACGACGCAAAGCGACTCCGTATTCTTCGGCCCTGACAGTTATCGCTTTGCGCAATTGATCGAAGCGCATCTGCAACAGCACTTCGAACCGATACGGCGCGTGGTGGACATCGGATGCGGTGCCGGTGTCGGCGCATTGGTCGTCGCCCGTGCCCGACATGACGCCCAGGTGCTGGCAGTGGATATCAACCCGAATGCTCTGCGACTGTCAGCGGTGAATGCCGAGCTGGCGGGTGCCAACAATGTCTCGGTTTACCACAGCGATATCCTCGGCAGCGTCGAGGGCCAGTTTGATCTGATCATCGCCAATCCTCCTTATATGAACGATGGCCAACAGCGAGCCTACCGCCACGGCGGAGGTGCGTTGGGCGAAGCGTTATCGCTGCGCATCGTGCGCGAGTCGTTGCCGCGCCTGGACAGCGGTGGCAGCCTGGTGCTCTACACCGGTGTGGCGATGGTGGCGGGGCAGGATCCTTTTCTCGACGCCGTGCTGCCGATGCTGACTGGCGATACCTTCGGCTGGACCTATAGCGAACTGGACCCTGACGTGTTCGGCGAAGAGTTGCTCAAGCCCGGATATGAACGTGCCGAACGGATTGCAGTGGTGGCGCTCACCGTAACCCGGCGGCACTGACGGGCGCCCCTCATGAACATGACACCCAGATTCGGCATTGAAGAGGAATACTTCCTGACGGACCTGACAACCCGGCAATTGCTCGCGCAACCGGACGCCGATCTGCTGCGCGATTGCCGCGAGGCTGTCGGCCATGGGTTCGCCTATGAAATGTTCCAGGGCCAGATTGAAGTCGCCTCGCCGGTGTTCGCCGCGACAGAGGAAGCCGCCGAATTTCTTGGCGGTGTTCGTTCGCGGTTGAACCACACGCTGGCACTGCACGATTCGGGGCTGCTCTGCGCCGGCACGCATCCACTGGCGCACTGGCGTGATCAGCGCGCCACAGCCTTGCCGCACTTTGAACAGCTGTTTGCCGAATACCAGACGGTGGCGCAACGCAGTGTCCTGTGCGGCCTGCACGTGCACGTGGAAATTCCACTTGGCATCGACCGTATTGCGGTGATGAACGAAGTGGCACCCTGGCTGCCGCTGCTGCTTTTGCTCAGTTGCTCCTCGCCATTCTGGGAGGGTGCCGAGAGTGGGTTCATGAGCTATCGCCAGGTCGTCTGCGACGGCTGGCCACGCATGGGCGTCCCCGAATATTTTACCGACGAAGACGAGTATCAGCGCTACTTGAGGGTGTTGCGCGACGTTGGCGTGATTGAAAAGGACGGCAATGGTTGGTGGGGGCTGCGGCCTGCCAGCCGTTATCCGACCCTGGAATTGCGCATGACCGATGCCTGTCCTCGCCTTGCCGACACGCTGATGCTCGCCAGTCTGTTCCGGGTGATCACGGCCTTCGCCATTGTTTGCGACAAACCCGGTGTCGGCTACGACGCCACAACGCGCTGGCTGCTGGCGGAAAACCGCTGGCAGGCCAAGCGTCATGGCACCCAAGGGCGCTTTGTCACCGATACCCACGATGGCGTGATCAGCGCAGCGCAATGGCTTGATCAGGCCCGCTCACTGCTGGCACCCACCGCGCAACGTATCGGCGAAGGGCAGGTGTTCGATCAGGCCGAGGCGCTGTTGCTCGACGGAAACAGTGCCGGCCGTCAATTGGCTTGCCATGCCCGAGCGATGGCTAAAGGCGCGGACCCGCAGCAGTGCCTGTACCAAGTGGTGGATCATTTGCTGCAGGAAAGCCGTAGCTAGGAATTCAGTTGCCGTCGGCGACCTTGCGCTCGATTTCGTCGATCTTGCGGGTCAATTCATCGACCTCAGGTTCATCGTCCGAGGGCGAGGAAGCAGGCAGGGTTTCGTCCGCACGTTCGGCGTCGCGGCGTTTTTCGCTATCGGCAGGGTTTACGCGGTCGTTGTTCATGGTGCGTACCTCCAGTGTCTTCACATTGGAGACCATCGCATTGGGCGAGTTCGAGTTTTTTGTCGAGGGTCTGCTGATCGGTCGGTCAGCGGCCGAACCTCAGGATCGCACGCAATGCCAGGCAGATGAGCGCGCCGAAAAACGCCAGGGCGATGTCTTTCTGCGCGTCCCAGATATCCAACCGCCACGCAAGGGTGCCTGCCGACTGAGCATTTCCCGCAACGGGATCACCACCAACAGGCCATAGCTGAAATGCACCAGTCGATCATATTGATTGCGCTTCCAGCCCAGCGCTGCGTTGAGCGAGTGATCGGTGAGGGCGCGAGCCCATTCCTCATAAGGCACCTTGGCATAGGTGAAATGCGCGCCGAGTTCGTGAATGGCGAGCAGTAAAAGAACCGCCAGATAAGCCTGCCAGGACAGACGCCGGTGTCGCAGGCCGGCAGCCAAACCGAGTATGACGATCACGGGCACCACATTTTCCAGCCACCAGTCGACAGGGTCATTTGGCGCAATGCCGGACGCAATCACCGTTGCGACCGCCGCTGCCAGCAAGACCCCCGCCTGTTTCGGCGAGGCCTGTGGAGTCTGTCCAGCGGCGGCCGGGCGGTTCAAAACATGGTGTAGCCAAAGTAAACGAAGGCCACGGCAGCCGCGACGGCAAAAGCGCCCAAGGCTTTGGCTGTCGAGCGGCTGGAGTGCCCGGAACCCGTTGGGCGTTCTAAATGCGTGCCCGAATACACAGTAGGGGTATAGAAATCGTCCGTGGATGCCCGGTAGGTGTAGCGCAGGCCCAACAAGATGAACAGGACGATAAGGCCGATGACCGATGCGCGCAGGATGACCGGGTCAATCAAGGGCGGGGGGAGTTCTTCCGCGCAGGCTGGGCTGTCGATTTCGGCGATGCTGATACGACCCTGATCCATCGAAGCCAGCGAGGTACTCTTGAGGTACGTCTCCTGTTGCTCCAGGTCCAGTGCCTGATACTTCCAGAGTGTTGTCGAGCCTTCCCGGCAATAGGAAAAGCCACCGGGGTTGGCGGCGACGATGATGCAGGCGTCGTTGATCCCGCTTTTTTTCAGGGTTTCCGTGGCTGACCGGGTGAAATCCAGTTCAAGTACAGGAATAACTCCATTGGCAAAAGCCCCGGCCGAAACCATCAAGCTCCCCAAGAAGCAAATGGTTGAAATGTTCAAGGTTGTATGTCCTTGTCTTTATCGGCCTTTTTTGAACCGGCGAGTACTTTGCCCGCCGTTGATTGAGCGTAGTTCGCCAAACGGCATTGGGATGTCCAAAAGTGCACAAGGCGAACTGCGTCACCTTTTTGGACGATGCGTCGAAGCGCAAGTGAACGGCGGATGCACTCGGCGCAAGTGCAGCCTCGCTCACTCGACAGTTCCTACAGGAGAGGTGTTCGCGGCATTATCCGCGTTTCGGTAACTGCCAGTTCGGCCGAATGAAGTGGCAGGTGTAGCCTTCAGGAAGCCGTTCCAGATAATCCTGATGCTCGGGCTCCGCTTCCCAGAACGGCCCCGCAGGTTCGATCTCGGTGACCACTTTGCCGGGCCACAGACCGCAAGCGTCGACATCGGCGACGGTGTCCTCGGCGACGCGTTTCTGCTCTTCGCTGAGGTAATAGATGGCCGAGCGATAACTGGTCCCAACGTCGTTGCCCTGGCGATTCTGGGTGCTTGGATCGTGGATCTGGAAGAAAAACTCGAGAATCTGCCGATAGCTGATCTGCGTCGGGTCGAAGACGATTTCGATCGCCTCAGCGTGAGTGCCATGGTTGCGGTAGGTGGCATTGGGCACATCGCCGCCGGAGTAACCGACCCGCGTGGCGATCACGCCCGGTTTGCGTCGCAGCAGATCCTGCATGCCCCAGAAGCAGCCGCCGGCCAGAATGGCGGTTTCGGTGTTCGTCGTCATGTTACGCAACTCCCATCAAACAACGGCCTCGTGGGGGAGGCCGTCAGACCCTCATTGCATTTTGCTGTGGTCCATCTTGCTGTGGTCCATGCTGCCGTGGTCCATGGTGTCGAGGGCGCGTGCTGGAGCCTCGACCCTGATCGTCTCTTTCTCGCCCTTGGCGTTTTCCACTGTCAGGGTCAGCGGTACGTTGTCGCCTTCCTTGATCTGCCCGGTCAGGTTCATGAGCATGATGTGGTAGCCGTGGGGATCAAAGTTCACGGCCTTGCCGGCCGGCAAGGCGACGGACTCGACCTGCTGCATGCTCATCACATCGTCTTTCATGCTGGACTGGTGAATCTGCACCAGCTTGGCCACCGGCGACTCAACGCTCAGCAGCTTGCTGTCGGTGTCGGCCTTGAGGGTCATGAACGCGCCACTCGACGGCTGGCCGGCAACGGTCGCGCGGACCCAGGCATCGTCGACCCGGGTTTGCGCTGAGACCTGCCACGCCATACCGATCAGGGACAGACCCAAAGCTATTTGTTTAACACGTGCAGCGCAAAACGAAGTCATCAGCAGACCTCCATGACGGTGAGCAAATCTTCTGCACACTCTTGAGCGGTAAGGGACGCGGACAGGCCCAGGCGCAGATTGCCCCGGGAGTCGAACACGAAACTGGTGGCGGTGTGGGACAGGGTGTAAGTGTCGCCGCTCGGAACCTTCTCGAAGAATACGCCGAACTCCTTGGCGGTGGCGGCGGTTTCTTCCAGCGTGCCGTACAGCGCCTCGAAACTCGGGTCGAAAGCCTTGACGTACTTGTCGAGCAGCTCGGGTGTATCGCGCTCGGGGTCGAGGGTGATGAAGATCACCTGCAGGCGCTCGCCATCGCGGCCCATCAGTTTTTTCGCCTGGGCGGCGCGGGCCAGCGTGGTCGGGCAGACGGCCGGGCATTGGGTGAAACCGAAGAAAATCATCGGCATCAGGCCCTGGTAGCTGCCCAGCATCCGGGTTTCGCCCTCGGTATCCTTGAGCTTGAAGGAACGACCCAGGATCTTGTCGCTCAGGTCCTTGCCGTACTTGAACGACAGCTTGCTGCTGTCATCGCAGCCGGCGAGCAGGCCAAGGCTCAGCAAACTCATGCCTTGCAGGACCGTGCGACGGGAATACAACGTACTCATTAAAAAAGCATCCTGTGTAGCGACAGATGGAACACAGTGCCTGACGGGTCAGACGAAAAAAAGCGCAAGGATGTTAACAAACTGTTGCCCATTGGCGCTTAATCGATGGCCGACCGGTCATGCGCCAAAAGGTCGCGGGTGCCGTGATACATGAACATACAAACGGCCCGCGGGCGGACACAGTGCAGATACATCCGTGGTGTTACATCGGGTGGTCGAAACCTCATTGAGAGCACCGCCATGTTCCGCAAATTGCAGCAAACCGCCCGATTCTTCAGCCAGAGCGCGCGTTTGATGGTGGGCGTCCCGGATTACGACAACTATGTCGCGCAGATGGCGATCAACCATCCCGGAGAGCCGGTGATGAGTTACGAGGCTTTTTTTCGCGAGCGTCAGGAAGCGCGGTTTGGACGTGGGAAATGTAATACGCGGTGTTGCTGACCCCTCGAACACCCTAACCCCTGTGGGAGCCAGCAGGCTGGCTCCCACAGCTTTTTTGCGCACTTTTAAAGCGCGATGATCGATAACGTGCACCAGTGCGAAGCGATTTTCTGAACCCTTTCCGCCTGCGAAATCACCCGCTGACGATCCCGCGCACTTTGCCAAAAGCCTTGCTGGCAGGGGCTCGGCACGCATCTTTCCGGCTCCTGCGCTCGACTGGCACAAACACTGCATTCACCTCCTCAGCGCCATCTGAAAAAGATGGACCGCCCACTCGGTCAACGATGATCGAACAACCGCACAGGTCGTGGGCACTCTCGGTGGATCAGGCATGGCCGTCTGGTTTCAACACCGCAAAAGAACAGGCAAAGACGCCTGGAACCGCAAGGTTTCAGGCGTTTTTTTTTGCTTTTTGAACCGTGATGGGCAGGTGTCATTTATGAATTCCAATGTAGCCGCGTTGAACAAGCATCAAACACTGATCGTGATCGGCAATGGCATGGTCGGGCATCATTGTGTCGAGCAGTTGATCGAGCGCGGTGCCCTTGACCGCTATCGGTTGCACGTTTTCAGCGAAGAGCCGATGCGCGCCTACGACCGTGTGCATTTGTCTGAATACTTTTCCGGTCGCGATGCCGAGTCGCTGGCGCTGAGTGAGGCGTCGTTGTATCAAACGCCGGGCGTCACGCTGCACTTGGGTGTGCCGGTGCTGGAAATCGATCGCGAGCATCGTCAGGTGATCACCGCGCAAGGCTGCGTTGCTTACGACAAACTGGTCCTGGCCACCGGCTCCTATCCGTTCGTGCCGCCGATCGAAGGTGCCGAAGGCGATTCGCGGCTGGTGTACCGCACCCTCGAAGACCTTGATGCCATTCGTGCTGCAGCGGCCAATGCCAAGCGCGGCGTGGTGGTCGGCGGTGGACTGCTCGGCCTCGAAGCGGCCAATGCCCTGAAAAGCCTGGGCCTTGAAGCGCACGTAGTGGAATTCGCACCGCGCCTGATGCCGGTGCAGTTGGATGACCTCGGTGGACTGGCGCTCAAGGCGCAAATCGAGCGGCTGGGCGTCGGTGTGCATCTGTCCCGCGCCACGCAATCGATCAGCGCCGGCGAAGAATTCCGCTACCGGATGAATTTCGCCAACGACGAATTCCTCGAAACCGATCTGATCGTGTTTTCTGCCGGTATCCGCGCACAAGACGCGCTGGCCCGCCAGTGCGCGCTGGAGATCGGCCCGCGCGGAGGCGTGGTGATCGACGACACCTGCCTGAGTTGCGACCCGAACATCTACGCCATTGGCGAGTGCGCCTCGTGGAACGGCAGCCTGTTCGGCCTGGTCGCTCCCGGTTACCAAATGGCCCGCAGTGTCGCAGCGCGTTTGTGCGATGACGCCGCCGAGCCGTTCCAGGGCGCGGACATGTCGACCAAGCTCAAATTGCTGGGCGTCGACGTCGGTTCCATCGGCGATGCCCACGCCAACACGCCGGGTGCGCGCAGCTATCAGTTCATCGACGAAACCACCGCCAGCTACCGGCGCCTGGTGGTCGACGCCAGCGGCAAGCACGTACTCGGCGCGGTGCTGATCGGCGACAACAGTTACTACGACACGCTGCTGCAATACATGCAGAACGCGATTGCCTTGCCATCGGAACCGGCGGCGTTGATCCTGCCGTCGTCCGAAGGTGCGCCGACCCTCGGCCCGGGCGCCTTGCCCGAAACGGCCACGGTCTGCTCCTGCCACAACGTGACCAAGGGCGCGATCTGCTCGGCCATCGACGGCGGCTGCACCGACCTCGGCCTGCTCAAGTCGCAGACCAAGGCGTGCACCGGTTGCGGCGGTTGCGCCGGGTTGCTCAAGCAAGTCTTCGAGCATGAATTGATTGCCCGCGGGGTCAGCGTCGACAAGAGCCTGTGCGAGCACTTTGCCTACACCCGGCAGGAGCTGTATGCGCTGGTGCGGGTGGAAGGGGTGATCACCTTCGAAGAACTGCTGGCCAAACATGGCCGTGGCCACACCGGTTGCGACGTGTGCAAACCGGCAGTGGGTTCGATCCTGGCGTCGTGCTGGAACCAGCCGATCATGGACCCGTCGCTGGTGCCATTGCAGGACACCAACGACACGTTCATGGCCAACATGCAGAAAAACGGCACTTATTCGGTGGTGCCACGCATTCCCGGCGGCGAGATCACCGCCGACAAACTGATCGCTATTGGCGTGGTGGCGAAGAAATACGACCTCTACACCAAGATCACCGGCGGCCAGCGCATCGACCTGTTTGGCGCGCAGTTGCATGAGTTGCCGGACATCTGGGCCGAGTTGATCGAAGCCGGTTTCGAAACCGGGCATGCCTACGGCAAATCGACCCGCACGGTGAAGTCTTGCGTCGGCAGCACCTGGTGCCGTTATGGCGTGCAGGACAGCGTGCAAATGGCCCTGACCATCGAAGACCGCTACAAAGGCCTGCGCTCGCCGCACAAGCTCAAGTTCGCGGTGTCCGGTTGCACCCGTGAATGCGCCGAAGCGCAAAGCAAAGACGTGGGCGTGATTGCCACCGAGAAAGGCTGGAACCTGTACATCGCCGGCAACGGCGGTATGCGTCCACGGCACGCCGAGCTGTTCGCCACCGATCTGGATGACGCGACCCTGATCCGCTACATCGACCGCTTCCTGATGTTCTACATCCGCACCGCCGACAAGTTGCAGCGCACCTCGGTATGGCGCGAAAGCCTGGAGGGCGGCCTGGACTACCTCAAGGATGTGATCATCCATGACAGCCTTGGCCTGGGTGCTGAACTTGAGTCGCAGATGCAATTGGTGGTCAATCGCTACGAATGCGAGTGGGCCAACGCTCTCAAGGACCCGGAAAAACTCAAGCGCTTCCGCACCTTCGTCAACGATAAACGCCCTGACCCGGACATCCACTTTGTTCAGGAACGCGGCCAACGACGCCCGATCATGGCCGCCGAACTCAACCTTATCCCTGTTACCGAGGAGATTGTCTGATGAGCCTTTCCAATACCCAACGCGTGGAAAATGTCGACGTCTGGCACTCGGTATGCAGCCAGCAGGACCTGGTGAACGATTCCGGTGTGGTGGTGTGGCTGGACGGCGCGCAGGTGGCGCTGTTTTACCTGCCGGGCGCGGAGGGCAAAAATCTCTACGCCATCGATAACCATGACCCGCAGTCCGGCGCCAACGTCATTGGACGTGGTCTGGTCGGCAGCATCAAGGGCGATCTGGTGGTGGCGTCGCCGATCTACAAGCAGCACTTTCGCCTGGAAGACGGCAGTTGCCTGGAATACCCGCAGCAGCGGTTACGGGTTTGGCCGGTGCGGTTGAATCAGGGCAGGGTGGAAGTCGGCGTGGCCTGAAGAAGGAGGATGTAGCAGCTGGCTCAGCCGGCTGCTACACATTTGCGTCAGGTCAGAATTTGAAGGCTTGTCGTCCTACGAGTAACCATTTCCCATCCTGTTTCTGCCAGATCTGGAAGTTCTCGATCTCGGTAGGAACTACCTCCGTACCCTTCAGCGCCTGAGCCGAGAAGTGATGGCGGACCAGCGCGACATCGCCGGAAACGGTGATGGTCTGGTTCTGCATCTCAAGGGTCTTGAACGCGCTTTTGCCGGTTTCGATATCGGCGATGAATTCCTTCTTGTTCTGGATCTTGCCGCTGGAATGCCCGTAGGTCAGGTTATCGGCGGTCAAGGTCTGAAGCTGCGTGATGTTCTTGTGCAGCATGGCGTCGGTCAGATGATCGACGGCTTGTGCAACATCGTTGTCGGGTGAAGAGGAGGCGGCGGCGACGTAGCCGCTGAACAGGCAGAGAAAACCAATCAGCACTTTGACTTTTTTCATGGGTGTTTCCTTGTTGTTGTAGGTCGTCGTACAACCTAGCAGATTTCTCCTGTAATGGAAGATGCGGGCAGTGGATTGATGGCGGGGCAGTTGTCGCAGTCGGTGGATCGTTTTCGTCTTTGAGGTGTGGATGAAAAGTTCGCAGCCTTCGGCAGCTCCAATGGAATGCGTCTCCCTGCAGGAACTGCCGCAGGCCGCGATCTTTTGACTTTAAAGGTACTTATCCGTCACTGCCCCCTCCGAAGCGCTGGAAACCGTCTTCGCATACTTGGCCAACACTCCGCGCTTGTACTTCGATTCCGGTCGCACCCAGCGGGTCTTGCGCTCGGCCAATTCAGCATCGGACACATCCACGGTGATTTGCCGGGTTTCGGCATCGATGGTGATCTTGTCGCCGTTCTCGATCAGCGCAATCGGCCCGCCTTCAAAGGCTTCCGGTGTGATATGGCCCACTACGAAACCGTGTGAACCACCGGAAAAACGCCCGTCGGTAATCAGCGCCACATCCTTGCCTAATCCCTTGCCCATCACTGCCGAAGTCGGCGAGAGCATCTCGCGCATGCCCGGCCCACCCTTGGGGCCTTCGTAGCGGATCACGATCACTTCACCGGGCTGCACTTCGCCATTGAGAATACCGGCCAGCGCACCTTCCTCACCGTGGTAGACCCGCGCCGTGCCTTCAAAGCGCAAACCTTCCTTGCCGGTGATCTTGGCCACCGCGCCGGTGGGGGAGAGGTTGCCGCGCAGCACCACCAGGTGCGAATCCTTTTTGATCGGCCGGTCGAAGGGCAGGATCACGTCCTGGCCTTCGGGGTAGTCAGGCACGTTTTCGAGGTTTTCAGCGAGGGTCTTGCCGGTGACGGTCAGCACATCGCCGTGCAGCATGCCGGCCGCGAGCATGCGCTTCATCAAGGGCTGAATGCCGCCGATGGCCACCAGCTCGCTCATCATGTATTTGCCACTGGGTCGCAGGTCGGCGACGACCGGGGAAATCTTGCCCAGTTCCACGAAGTCATCCAGCGTCAACTCGACATCCACCGCGTGCGCCATGGCCAACAGGTGCAGCACGGCATTGGTGGAGCCGGCGAGGGCGATCACCACGCGGATGGCGTTTTCGAAGGCTTTGCGGGTCATGATGTCGCGCGGTTTCAGGTCGAGCTTGAGCAACTCCATGACCTGCTGGCCGGCGCGGAAACTGTCCGAGGCCTTGTCGCTGCCGACCGCGTCCTGGGAGCTGGAGCCCGGCAGGCTCATGCCCAGCGCTTCGATGGCCGACGCCATGGTGTTGGCGGTGTACATGCCACCGCAGGAGCCGGGGCCGGGGATCGCCACTTCCTCGATTTGCTTGACCTGGATTTCGTTGATGTCGCCGCGTGCATGCTGGCCCACGGCTTCGAACACGGAAATGATGTCGGTGTGCCCGGCACCGGGGCGGATGGTGCCGCCATAGACGAAGATAGAAGGCCTATTGAGCCGCGCCATCCCGATCAGGCAACCCGGCATGTTCTTGTCACAGCCGCCCACGGTCACCAGTCCGTCGAAGCCTTCGCAACCGGTCACCACCTCGATGGAATCGGCGATTACCTCGCGGGATACCAGCGAATATTTCATGCCTTCGGTGCCGTTGGCGATGCCGTCGGAGATGGTGATGGTGTTGAAAATCACGCCTTTGGCGCCGGCGGCATTTGCGCCTTTTTCGGCTTCGATCGCGAGTTTGTCGATGTGCATGTTGCAGGGGGTGACCATCGCCCAGGTCGAGGCGATGCCGATCTGCGGCTTCAGGAAGTCTTCGTCGGTAAAACCCACGGCTCGCAACATGGCCCGGGCGGGTGCGGCTTCGACGCCGTCAATCACTTGGGAGGAGTACTTGCGCAGATAGTCTTTATCGCTCATGACGATGCACCCTTTGAGGCAAACAGCATCAGTATAGAGGCCCGGCAGCGAGTATCCGGACTAACCAGTCGGGAGCAGACGCGCGGGTTTGTCGTGACGTGATATTCTTTACGCCAACTTGGTTTGACCTATTCAGTTTTCCTGTCTTTGAGACGGGCGAACAGAATCACTGTCGCTCAAGTAGCTGAAGCCAAAAAAGATAAAAAGTCAGTTCAGTAGGGACATATAACGAGGGTCGATGCAACTAATCGGCCTTGTGTGCCCAGCCTGCGATTCGAAGGTGCCAGAGCCCGTGATCTACCGTGAAACACGGGGCTGCGTGCTTAAGAATGGAAGGGCGGATGGCGTTTTATCATAGGTGCTACAGATGTTTAAGAAAGTGAACACAGCCCTGCTGGGGTTGGCGTTGTCGTTGGGGATGACGACGGCTCAGGCCGAAGAAGCGAAGAAAGTCGACGTGCTGCTGATTGGTGGCGGCATCATGAGCGCGACCCTGGGTGTGTGGCTCAATGAGCTGGAACCCGGCACCTCGATGGAAATGATCGAGCGCCTCGACGGCGTCGCCCTGGAAAGCTCCAACGGCTGGAACAACGCCGGTACCGGTCACTCCGCCCTGGCCGAGTTGAACTACACGCCGGAAGACGACAAAGGCAACGTTTCGATCCCGAAAGCCGTGGAAATCAACGAAGCGTTCCAGATTTCTCGTCAGTTCTGGGCCTGGCAGGTTCAGCAAGGCGTGCTGAAGAACCCGCGTTCGTTCATCAACTCCACGCCGCACATGAGCTTTGTGTGGGGCGATGACAACATCAAGTTCCTGAAAAAGCGCTACGAAGCCCTGCAAGCGAGCCCGCTGTTCGCCGGCATGCAGTACTCCGAAGACCCGGCCGTGATCAAGAAGTGGGTCCCGTTGATGATGGAAGGGCGTGACCCGAACCAGAAAGTCGCGGCCACCTGGAGCCCGATCGGCACCGACGTGAACTTCGGCGAAATCACCCGCCAGTTCGTTGCCCATCTGCAAACCACGCCGAAATTCGACTTGAAGCTGTCCAGCGAAGTGCAGGACATCACCAAGAACGACGACGGCACCTGGCGCGTCAGCTACAAAAACCTGAAAGACGGCAGCAAATCCGAAACCGACGCCAAGTTCGTGTTCATCGGCGCCGGTGGTGGTGCATTGCACCTGCTGCAGAAGTCCGGCATTCCTGAAGCCAAGGAATACGCAGGTTTCCCGGTCGGCGGCTCGTTCCTCGTGACCGAAAACCCGACCATTGCCGAGCAACACCTGGCCAAGGCCTACGGTAAAGCTTCCGTTGGTGCACCGCCGATGTCGGTTCCACACCTGGACACCCGCGTGCTGGACGGCAAGCGCGTGATCCTGTTTGGCCCATTCGCGACCTTCAGCACCAAGTTCCTCAAAGAAGGTTCGTACCTGGACCTGCTGACCACCACGACCACGCACAACGTGTGGCCGATGACCAAGGTCGGCATCAAGGAATACCCGCTGGTCGAGTACCTGGCCGGTCAACTGATGCTGTCTGACGAAGACCGCCTCAACGCCCTGAAAGAATACTTCCCGAACGCCAAAGCCGAAGACTGGCGTCTGTGGCAAGCGGGTCAGCGCGTGCAGATCATCAAGCGTGATGAAGCCGCTGGTGGCGTGCTGAAACTGGGCACCGAAATCGTCGCGTCGCAAGACGGCAGCATCGCCGGCCTGCTGGGCGCCTCCCCGGGCGCTTCGACCGCTGCACCGATCATGCTGACCGTGCTGCAGAAAGTGTTCAAGGACAAGGTCGCGACTCCGGCGTGGCAAGAAAAGCTGCACCAGATCGTGCCGAGCTACGGCACTCAGCTGAACGGCAATCCTGAAAAGGTTGCCCAGGAGTGGGCCTACACCGCCAAGGTGCTGGAACTGACTCCACCGCCGGTGATCGGGCAGGTGGCTGCTCCGGTCGCTGCGCCGGCCGAAGCGCCTAAGGCACCGAAAGAGAATGCTGCGGCTGATATGGCGTTGTGATCGGGTTGCTTAACCGTTGAGGTGAGGCGTCTGGATTAGCTGATCCGCACAAAACAAAGCCCGCTGACTGGTAACGGTCAGCGGGCTTTTTTGTTGTGCTGGGGGATAGTGTTTCTTTGTAATACACATCTGATCCGTATTTTTCAGCGCTTTCTGCCTCTGTTATGCACACGGCTTACGGCCCACACTATCAACACGCTCCGCCGCAACAGCAGCGGTTGCACTGCACATTCATGACGTAGGGGGCCTTATGGGCAAGATGGCGATTTTCCTCGGTGGTTTTTTGGTGGTGACGATTCTGATTGGTGTGCTGGCGACGATTTCCCCGGTGTGAGGTGAAGGGGGCGATGACTCAGTGCCTTTGCGCGATCTGGATCAGGTTGCCGCACGTGTCATCGAACACCGCCGTGGTCACCGGCCCCATTGCCGTCGGAGGCAGGGTGAAGCGCACGCCTGCGGCACAAAGCCGTGCGTACTCGGCTTGCACATCGTCGACACCGAATGAGGTGTAGGGTATCCCGTCCTGCTTCACCGCCGATTTGAAGGGTTTGGCCGCCGGGTGGGCGTCGGGCTCCAGCAGCAACTCGACGCCGTCGGGATCGCCGGGGGAGGTGAGGGTCAGCCAGCGGAACTGGCCCATCGGGATGTCATGCTTCAGTTCAAAACCCAACACGTCGCGGTAAAAGGCCAAGGCCTTGTCCTGATCGCCGACCATCACGCTGGTCACCACAATCTTCATGAGTTCTCCCCTCCCGGCGGATGCGCAGTTATTTGTCTCAGCGTAGCCGCTGAGGGCGCAGGTGTTTACGATGGGCGACCACAGGGAACGAGGTAGCGAAGATGACATTGACCGCCGAAAACCTGGTCAGGATCGCCATGACCAATCCAGTCAACGCGCAAATCAGCGCCCGCTTGCCGGCGCTCGGATTGAGCCAGTGCATGTTGACCGCCGGGTGCCTGTTTCAGGCTGTGTGGAATCAGCAGGCACAGTTGCCGCCCGAGTGGGGCGTGAAGGATTACGACGTGTTTTACTTCGATGAGGACCTATCCTGGGAGGCCGAGGACCAGGTGATCCAGTCTGCACTGCAGCTGTTCCAGGACCTGGACGTTAACGTCGAAATCAAGAATCAGGCTCGCGTGCACCTTTGGTACCACCAACGATTCGGCGGCGCTTACCCTCAACTTCAGTCGTCCAGGGACGGGATCGATCGCTACCTGATTGCGGGTACGTGCATCGGCCTGGATATTGAAACCGGCGAAGTCTATGCCCCCAACGGCTTGAGCGACACCGAGCTAGGGCTGCTTCGGATCAATCCGAAAAACTCCAAACCGCAGTTGTTCGAACAGAAGGCCAGGAGTTATCAGGCGCGCTGGCCCTGGCTGGAGATCATTGATCCCGGCGCGACGCACCTGGCCTGAACAGCGGCAGCCCCGAATGAGGCTGCCGCCAGTCTGCTAGTTAGGGATCGGAATGTTCACACCTTCCTTCTGCAAGTCTTCGCGTACCGACTGGAACTTCTGGTACTTGGAAATTTCCACCGGTCCGTCGTAGGTCATGCTTTGGATCTTGCGGGGAGGGTATTGGGCGTAGGTTTTCATCAGGTTGTTGATCGCAATGCTGATGGGCACCATCGACCAGGTGCGCTCGGTGAAGTTGTTCATGAAGATGTCGTAGCGCTCTTGCGGGTCCTGCAACAGATCGAAGACCTGTGGCACGGTCGCTACGTACTTGGACGCGCCTTTCCAGCCGAGGTTGGAATCGACCGCCAGGCCACCGGTCTGGGCGCCGTCATCGCCGCGCAGGTTGAACACCGCCTTGAAGTTACCGACACGGGCAGCACCGGGCGACAGTTCATTCTCGGTGAAGTAGAACCACTCCTTGCGTGGGGATGGACCGGTGCCCAGCAACACCGGGGTCATGTCGTAGCTGTCGAACATGATGGGCTGACCTTCGCGGTCTTTCTCCGGCAGTTTGATGCCGGCCACCGAAGCAAACGTCGCCATCAAGTCCAAGCCACCGATGATGTCGTGGTTTTTCACAGCGGGTTTGATTTTGCCCGGCCAGACCATGATGGCCGGTACCCGGTTACCCCCTTCACGCACCGTCCCTTTGGTGCCACGGAACGGCGTGTACCCGGCGTCCGGATAAACGTCCTGCCAGGCACCGTTGTCGGTGGTGTAAACCACCAGGGTGTTCTTATCCAGGCCGAGCGCTTTCAGCTTGTCCATGATGCGGCCAATACGGGTGTCGAGTTCAACTACCGAGTCGGCGTACTTGGACTTGGAGATCGACTTGTGCACGAACTCCGGTGCCGGCAAGTTCGGCTGGTGCACTTTCATGAAGTTGACGTTGATAAAAAACGGTTTGTCGGACTTGGCTGCCGTGTCGAGGAACTCCAGTGCGGCTTTCTCGACATAACCGTCAAAGTAAGGAATCCCGACCACACCGGGTTTTCCATCGATAACGGGCGTATCCACATATTCGCCGTTGATCTTGAATTCCTCGACCGGTTTTTCACCGGCCTTGCCGGACAAGGCACCCTTGGTCACTTTGGTGAACATCGCGCGGGTGTCCGGGTCCATGTCCGGGAACCATTCGGGATCGGCGTAGGTGTAGGCATTAAGATGGTACAGGCCGACGTACTTCATCACGTCGTACCCCTGGGCGTTGGGCATGGCGTAATCGGCTTCACCCAAGTGCCATTTACCGGTGAAGTAGGTGTCATAGCCACCGGTTTTCAGCACCGAGGCCAGTGTCCATTCGGCGGCCGGCAAACCGCCGCCCTGGCCCTGGAAGGCCACCGTGGTCATGCCGCTGCGGTTGGGGATGCGTCCGGTCTGCATGGCTGCCCGACCGGGGGTGCAACTGGGTTGAGCGTAGAACGAGAAGAAGGTTGTACCTTCTGCCGCCAGTTCGTCGATGCTGGGCGTCGGCATGCCACGACCGACTCCGCCGCCATAGGGTCCGAGGTCACCGTAGCCGGTATCGTCGGATACGATAAACAGAATGTTGGGTTTTTCTGTCTGTGCAGCGTGACCAACGTTGATTGCCATGAGTAGTGAACATGCCAGGTAAAACCTGGATCGGTGCGGGAGCGTGTTCATACGGGTTTCCTTTCTCAAGTTCAGATCCCTGTTGCGGGCCGCTCAACCATCGAAGGCAATACAAGGATCTTTGTGAGTAAACCCCCCAAACTTTTAGCCTGAACAGGCACTGGGGCTTATCCCCATGACCATTCACAGCGCCCGTAAAAGACTAGTACGCAGTTTTCGTTTCGTTGGCTGTCAGCGATGTATTTCTGTGTCACTCGTCGTTTATATCGGACCCTGTCCGACGTTGTTTCACTGAGTCTTTTGCTGGATATCGCCACAGAAAATATCAACGTTGCCATCGGTCGCCGCCGTTCGCACGACGATGGCGTGGTCACTGGCTAGCAGCTCAGACAAGGGCACCGGTACGCTTCTTGAAAAAGTCCAGCCGCCGACCGGTTGGCGCTCGGTGTTGACTTTGTCATTCATCTCATACGCCACGGGGCCGGGTTGAGCGCAGCTGCCTTTGTTGATGAAAGAGTAGAGGCGCAAGGGCAGTACGACACCGTTTGGAACGCCGCTGATGAAGAAGCTGAGTCCGGTTTGTTTGCCCCAGTCGGACAACGCTACATTGCCGATATGACCGCTGTTCTGTCGGGTGGCGTCCAGCTTCACCGTCACACTTTTGTTTGATGATGTGGCGCAGCCGAAGAGGCTTGCGGTGATCAATAAAACAGTGAGTAAGTTTCTGAGTTTCATTGCCAATCTCCTGTTGAAGAACTGCAAGGGGAGATTAGCGGGTATAGCTCAAATATCGTCTTCCGACGGAAAGAGAACGGTCACAAAGGCGGCTATCGAACAATTAAATACTCAACCGTTAAACCGGTGAAACATTACAGCGTTCAACCAGCAGCATGCGGTACAGCGATGCTGGAGGGTCAAGTGCTTTTACTGGCAGCCAAATGGTAGGCAACCAAAGCATTGGCGTGGCCATGACCCATACCGTGTTCGGTCTTTAGCCAGGCCACCATTTCCATGTGCTTCTTGTCGCTGGTTGTTTTGAGCAGATCGAGCCAGTGGTTGATGGGTTGCCCGTACTTCTTTTCGATGGAAGGGAAGTACGAGGCCGGTCCTTTGGTTTTTGTATCTTCGGTCACGGTGCAAACTCCGCAAATTTGAGGAATGTCAGCAACGACCTTAGCGGTTTTTTTTAAAGCGTCCAGTCAATGGTCGGGTCGGTCCTGATTGAGCTGCTATTTTTACAAGTACCCACTGCTTGCTTGTAGAGGAGACGCAACATGGACCGATTCACCGGCGGTTGCCTGTGCGGCAACGTTCGCATCGTGGCGTCGGGACGTCCCTATCGAGTCGGGCTCTGCCACTGCCTCGACTGCCGCAAACATCACGGTGCACTGTTTTACGCTTCGGCGATATTTCCTCAGGACGCAGTGAAGATCGAGGGTGAAACACGCGACTACGGCGGACGCTTTTTCTGTGCCCGCTGCGGCTCGTCGGTGTTTGCCCGCAGTGACGACGAAATCGAAGTGAACCTGGGTTCGCTGGATGCCCCGGATCAACTCAATCCCACTTACGAATGCTGGACCGTACGTCGCGAATCGTGGTTACCGGCGTTTCCGTTCGCAAGACACTACGAGCATGATCGTGAGGGAACCGGGCGCGTTGAGGAGTAGGGCGCGCAGCCGCTCAAACTGCTTGTCGTAGCGCTTGTAGCAGCTGCCGCACGCACTGCGCTTCGACAACGCCTTGCTCTGCGCCTTGCTCAAACACCGCGCAACACGCCGAGGTTTCGCCATCGGAGCAACGGTAAACCGCGATGACGCTACCGGGCCCGCCGCCGGTGTGCCCGCACAGGGGCAAGCCGCCTTCGATTTCGCCTTGCATCACACCCAGTCCATAACCGGCAACAACCCAAGGGCGTCCGGCAATCGGGCCACCCAAGTTCCGCACCGTCTGCATTTGCTCGAGCAATGGCGGAGGCAGAAGCTGCCCGGCGAGCAATCGATCAAGGAACCGCGCCGCCTGTGAAACGGGGCCGATCAGCAAGCCGTGATAGACCCACGCGGGGTCGTAATTCGGGCAGTTCCCGGCTAAATCCGCGCGGGTCGTGGCGAAGCGAACGTCTGACAGGCCCAAGGGCGTGAGTGCACGTTGACTGACGGCCTGGTCAATCGTCAGGCCCGTCACCTGTTCAATCAGCCTGGCGACAAGCATGTAGCCAACATTCGAGTAGTGCCAACCTGTTCCGGGACTGTATCGAAGCCGGGCGCCCTCCAGGCGTTGCATCATTTCATCGGCCGACCAGGCTGCCTCATGGTTGGCGACGGCGGCGTGGTAGGGCGCAAGCTCGCCATAATCGGCGAGTCCCGCTTCATGCCGCAGCAGTTGGCGCAAGGTGAACGGTTGATCGGGAAGTGGGTCGTCCAGTCCGACCCGACCATCGCGCACCAGTGTCAGCGCGGTCGCGGCCAGGACTGTTTTGGTGAAGCTCCACCAGGGGACCATGATCGGCGGTTCATCGGGCGTCAGCGACTGGCCGTTCGATATAAGTGAAATGAGCATGGATGGCCCTTGGAATGGGAAGCGGGTCGGCAGGATATCCCATCCGTCGAGCGACGAAAGCGTTTTCAGGCTTTGAACGATGAGCCAAATCAGAGGTACTCCACGGACAGAAAACGAACCGCCCGGACAGATCGCGCACAGATTTCCTGCTCGCGGAAATTTGTAATATTCAGTCTCACTTCGCCACCGATATTAGCCAGCCCAACGCATTAACAATGAGGCTGTATCGTGTTTCAACGTCTTCTGTGTTCGCTGTCTGTTTTGAGTCTGTCCATCGCGGCCGCGAATGCCGCCGAGAGCATTGCTCTCGATACGCCACGCCTGAAAGGCATGGACAACTTCCGCGATATCGCCGGCACCACCACCGCGTACTCCACGGCCAATGACGGCACGATGCGCGCCGGTGTGTTCTACCGCTCCAATGCGGTGACCCCGACCGCGGCGGATCTGGCCATCCTGAACGGCCTCGGCATCAAAGCGGTCTACGACCTGCGCACGCCAAGCGAGATCGCCGCGACGCCGGACACGCCGCTGACCGGCGCGACCTACAGCAACATCGACATCATCGGCGCCACCACGTCCGGCTCGAACATCACGAGTATCTCGTTCACCAGTGCCGCTCAAGCCTTCGCCATGATGCAAGAGACCAATCGCGCGTTCGTCAAGGACGCGGGGATGCGCAGCCAGTTCAACAAACTGTTCAACGAACTGGCCGGGGTCGACGGCGCCGCCTTGTTCCATTGCACCGCCGGCAAGGATCGCACCGGATGGACTGCCGCCGTGCTGCTGAGCATCGCCGGGGTCGACAGCGCCACGATCATGAGCAACTACCTGGCGACCAACGACTACACCGCCGCGCGGATGGCGGCGACCCTGGCGGCACTGCCACCGAGCATGGCGGCCATTTATGCGCCGCTGCTTGGCGTGGACGCCAGTTACCTGCAAGCCGGCCTAGACCAGGTGACCGCGCAATACGGCAGCATGGACAACTACCTCAAGCAAGGTTTGGGTCTGTCCCAGGAAACCATTTATGTGCTGCGCGGCAAGATGGTCGAGTACAACAGCCTGCCCGGTCAGGCAGGCCTGGTTGGCAACGCCGCCGCCGGTGCGCAACTGTTGCAACAATTGCAGAACTCCAGCCTCTCGGGCACCTACAGCGACTACAACTACTACCTGCAATCGGCGATCGATGCCGGGACGCTCGGCGGTGTCGAGTCCACGGTCGGCGGTCAGGTGCACGCCGACGCTGCCAGCTACCTGCTGCGCCAGGGTGCGCTGATCGATCAAGCCGCAGCGCCATTCAGCAGCGGCACGGACCTCAAGGTCGGCCAATATCGTTTGTGGAGCACGGCCTTGGCGGGCTATCTGGGCACCGATGGCTCCTCTCATGCGCAGAGCAGCAACGAACACAGCCAAGGGTTGATGGTGGGCCTGACCCAGCGCTTTTCCGAACAGCTCAGCGCTTATGGCGGCTTCGGCTATAGCAAGGGCAGTGTTGGTGGGGCGGGTGGAGAAGCGGACACCGACCTTACGTTCTTCACCGCTGGCGCACGTTTCGCCCCGGATGGCCTGGAGCACGGGGTGTTTGTCGATGCAGATGCCAGCGCCGGTTGGCTCGACTACGACAGCAAACGCGACCTCGGTGGTGGCCTTGGCACGGCCAAAGGCGACACTCATGGCAACCTCACCGGTTTGACTGTGGCGCTGGGCTACCGTGTGCCGGTCAGCGGCGTGACCCTCGAACCAAGCCTCGGCGTGCGCGTCAGCCATCTTGACCTGTCGGGCTTCCAGGAGAAAGGCAGCGAACTGGCTCTCGACGTTGAGGGTATCCAGGAAACCCGCCGCAGTGCCGTGGCGAATCTCAACGCATCGTTTGCGTCGATCAACATGGGCGCCTGGCAACTGGTACCGGGTGTTCAGGTGGGTTACGAACATGTGCTGGGTGATCACGAGGTCGATAGCCAAGGGCATTTGCTGGGCCTGGATATTGAGCAGCGTGCAGCCTTCGATAATCGGGATCAGTTCACAGGCGGCGTCAATCTCATGGCCAACCTCGGCGCACTGAGTGTGGGCGCGGAAGTCGGCGCCAGCGGCGGAGGCGACAGCCACGGTAGCTATGGCAGCCTGAAGGCCAGTTATCTGTTCTGACGGGGACATTCGTGGGGGCGAGCCTGCTCGCTCCCATCGGTTGGTGACAATCAGCCTGGATGTCGCATTCGCAAACCCTTTCTCACGTCAGCCGGACTGACGCCGTAGGCTGTCTGGAAATACTGGCAAAACCTGCCGACGTTGCTGAAGCCGTATTGCAGGGCCACATCGGTGACCGAAGGTGCGGCGCCGCGGGCAAGTTCGGTGTAGGCACGTTCCAGGCGTACTTGCCGCTGGTAGGCAACGATCGAAGTACCCATGAACCGCTGAAAACCATCCTGCAACGCACGCAGGCTGACATTGCTTAGCCGTGCCAGGTCGGTGCCGCTGACCAGGTTGTCGGGATGCTCTTGAATGTACTCGACGGCCTGCTTCACATGCCGTGGCGCTATTTGCGGGGCAGGGCGTTTGAGCGCTTGCGTGAAGTTGTGGGGCCAGGCTTCCAGCACCGCATCAACCAGCATTTCCTGAAGGCGCGAGGGCATCAGCGAACCCGTGTTCATCAGCAGGTCGAATTCGCTTCCGGTGGCCAGTTCCACCAAGGCCTTGATGCCCTGGAAAGCCGCTGCATTGAGGTCCACCACCGGCTCGAAACGCAACTTGTCGAGGATCGGCCTGCCCAGCAGCGTCGAGAGTCGCTCGGTAAACAGCGCTCGCCTGATCGATACCCCGTAATGGGCATGATCGTCACTGAAGTGCATCGAGCGGACATCGGCCTTGTCGATCGCCAGGCCGACCTGGGCAACTCCGACTGACTGTGTGGCGTGATTGAAGGTGATTTTGCCGGTCGACGGGATGACAAAGGTGATTTCGTCCAGCGGGGCAGGAAAGTCAACGCTGAAGTCGCCACGGTAATACATGCGGCGAAAACTCACGCCTTCGTGCCTGCCGTAGACGCCGCCGATGATGATGCCGCTCGGCAGCGGCGGTGTGTCGGCGTAGAGGTTGCCGAACATTTTGCAGAACAGCGCGCCAAAGTCGTCGCTGCTCATGTCGTCGGACCTGAGGATGATCTGTTTGCGAGTCGTGCTTGAGTACACCTGACGTGTCACCTTGGGGTAAACGCGAAGACGTTATCAGGCGCGAATGACAGTTTGGTGACGCTTGGCGGAACACCGGCACACGCCTCACCCACAAATCGACTCATCATTAATTTCTGAATGTTTCCGGTTTAATCCATCTAGTACCATCGAATAACTCGATCTGATTAACCAACAATTCGCTGCTTTTTTTGATGCCGCGACGCCACGATAATTTCGCCACTATCCCTGCTCAGAGGCAATTCGCGATGGCGAAGGAAGGAAACTACACCGGCCCCGCAAAATGGTTGCACTGGGGCATGGCGCTGATCTGGTTGGCAGCCTGGGTCATCGGTATCGTGGCAACCCACTGGCGCGATGAATTCAACGCTCACCATGAGCTCACCTTCCTGCACAAGGCGATGGCCAGCACGCTGCTGTTTCTCATCGTCGCGCGTATCGCCTGGCGGTTGAGTCATCCGGCGCCGGCGCTACCGGATTCGATGAGCCCCATGATGAAGCGCGGCGCGTATGTCGGGCACCTGCTGCTTTACGCCGTGGCATTGATCGGGCTGCCGTTGTCGGGCTGGTACTGGAGCTCGGTCGCGGATAAACCGATCATGGTGGCGGCGTTGTTCGCACTGCCACCGCTGGTCGATCCCGACCAGAGCCTGTACGACCTGGCAAAGGCAATTCATACCTATACGGCCTGGCTGTGTGGCGCCCTGATCGGCGGTCATGTGCTGGTGGCGCTCAAGCACCACTTCGTTGAAAAGGACGAGGTGCTCAAGGGCATGCTGCCGGGGCGCGGCAACTGATACTTACCTGCGTCGCTCGGCCACCAGCAGCAACGACTGCGGCAGCGGGCTTTGCGGGTGCTGCGGCTCCCGCAGGCCGGTCAGTTGAAAACCGGCCATGTCCAGCGCAGTGAACCAACTGGACAGGGTGCGCAAGTACCACGGCATCGGTTGCCACCGCCCCTTGAATCCGGCGAAGGTCTCTTCCCGCCAGCCATCCTGATAATCGCCGGCGGCTGCGGCCCACGGATGCAGCGTCTGGATCACCAGCGCGCCGCCGGGGGCGAGCAGGGCGTTCATGGCCGCGAGCAGGGGAATGATGTCCTGGTGCAACAGGGCGAAGTTGGCGCAGATCACGTCGTAATCGCGGCCGATGTCCACTTTTGCCTCCACCAACGCCTCATAGCTCGCCAGATGCACCGGCGAAGTGCCTGTCGCCTCTGCCGCCTCGACCAGCGTCGCATCGCCGTCCACACCCACCCCATGGATGCCCCGGTCGGCCAGCGCCCGCAACAGCCAGCCCTCACCACAACCCAGGTCGAGCACGCGCTCGGGCTGGCGACTCAGCACCGCCAGCAGGACCGCCTGGTCGGTGACCTGGCGACGGCTTTCGATACTGCCGCTGCGCACGGCTTCGATCCAGTTGTGGGCGTTGTGATGCCAGCTTTGCAAGAGAGTGGTTTCGAGGGTCGGCATGTCGATGTCCAGCGCGGAGGGTTGGAGGAAAGCATAGGACCGGTCAGAGGTCACCGCCGAAAAGCACAAGACTTGCGGCTGAAAAGCCGGATAATGGCCGCCATTCGTTTAGCTCGTTATTCTGGTAATCCCGCATGGAAATCAAGGTCAACTTTCTCGACAACCTTCGACTTGAAGCCAAGTTCGACGACTTCACGGTGGTGGCCGACCAACCCATCCGCTACAAGGGCGATGGTTCGGCACCGGGTCCGTTCGATTACTTTCTGGCTTCGTCGGCGTTGTGTGCGGCTTACTTTGTGAAGTTGTACTGCCAGACGCGCAATATTCCCACGGAGAATATCCGCCTGTCGCAGAACAACATCGTTGACCCGGAAAACCGCTACAACCAGATTTTCAAGATTCAGGTCGAACTGCCGGCAGATATTTCCGATAAGGACCGCCAGGGCATTCTGCGTTCCATCGACCGTTGCACGGTGAAAAAGGTGGTTCAGGCCGGGCCTGAGTTCGTGATCGAAGAAGTGGAAAACCTCGACGCCGATGCCCAGGCGTTGCTGATGCCAGCCTCCATTTCGGAGGCAGGCACTTATATCGCCGGCAAGGACCTGCCGCTGGAGCAAACCATCGCCAACATGTCGGGCATTCTGGCCGGCCTGGGCATGAAGATTGAAATCGCTTCGTGGCGCAATATCGTGCCCAACGTGTGGTCGCTGCATATCCGCGATGCGCACTCGCCGATGTGTTTTACCAACGGCAAGGGGGCGACCAAGGAAGGCGCGTTGGCCTCGGCGCTGGGCGAATTCATCGAACGACTGAACTGCAACTTCTTCTACAACGATCAGTTCTGGGGCGAAGAACTCGCCAATGCCCCGTTCGTGCATTACCCGAACGAGCGCTGGTTCCAGCCGGGGCCCAAAGATGCGCTGCCGGCCGAGATTCTCGATGAGTACTGCCTGAAGATTTACAACCGCGACGGCGAGCTGCGCGGCTCGCATCTGTACGACACTAACTCCGGCAATGAAGAGCGCGGCATTGTTTCGCTGCCGTTTGTGCGCCAGTCAGACGGCGAGGTGGTGTATTTCCCGTCCAACCTGATCGAAAACCTGTACCTCAGCAACGGCATGAGTGCCGGTAATACGCTGGCCGAAGCGCAGGTGCAGTGCCTGTCGGAAATCTTCGAACGCGCGGTGAAACGCGAGATCATCGAAGGCGAATTTGCCCTGCCGGATGTACCTACCGAGGTGCTGGCGAAGTACCCGGGGATTCTGGCCGGTATTCAGGCGCTGGAAGAGCAGGGCTTCCCGGTGCTAGTGAAGGACGCATCGCTGGGCGGCGAATTCCCGGTGATGTGCGTCACGTTGATGAACCCGCGTACCGGCGGCGTGTTCGCCTCGTTCGGCGCGCACCCGAGTCTTGAAGTGGCACTGGAACGCAGCCTCACCGAGTTGCTGCAGGGCCGAAGCTTCGAAGGCCTGAACGATCTGCCTCAGCCTACTTTTGAAGGCCACGCGGTGACCGAGCCGAATAACTTCGTCGAGCACTTCATCGACTCCAGCGGCGTGGTGTCGTGGCGCTTCTTCAGTGCCAAATCGGATTACGAATTCGTCGAGTGGGACTTCTCCGGTCAGGGTGAAAATTCCAATGCCGAGGAAGCCGCGACGCTGTTCGGCATTCTCGAAGGCATGGGCAAAGAGGCCTACATGGCGGTGTATGAGCACATCGGTGCAACGGCCTGCCGCATCCTGGTGCCGGATTATTCGGAAATCTATCCGGTCGACGATCTGATCTGGGATAACACCAACAAGGCGTTGTTCTTCCGCGCCGACATCCTGAATCTGCATCGCCTGGGCGAAGCCGAACTCAAGAGCCTGGTGGAGCGCCTGGTCGAAAGTGAGCTGGACGACTACACCGACATCACCACGTTGATCGGCATCGAGTTTGACGACAACACCGCTTGGGGTCAGTTGACGATCCTGGAATTGAAACTGCTGATCTATCTCGCCTTGCAGCAATTCGAAGAGGCGAAAGAGTTGGTGGAAATGTTCCTGCAGTACAACGACAACACGGTCGAGCGCGGCTTGTTCTACCAGGCTGTGAATGCGGTGTTGGAGATGGAACTGGACGAAGACCTGGAACTGGAAGACTACGAGGTCAATTTCCGCCGGATGTTCGGCAGCGAGCGGATCGACGCAGCGATCGGCTCGGTGAACGGCAGCGTGCGTTTTCATGGCCTGATGCCGACGAGCATGAAGCTGGAAGGGCTCGATCGTCATCTGCGTTTGATCGACAGCTACAAAAAGCTGCACGCGGCGCGGGCCAAAGTGGCTGCCTTGTCCAGTTGATAGCTGGCGGGTCCCAACCCGTTTTACATTCGATTCAGCCTGACGCCCGATGCATTGCATCGGGCGTTTTGTTTTTTAGGGCGGCTGAAGTTTCTATGCGCTCCTCACATAGGATTAATGCAGATACATCACTGTTCTTTCAAATGTCCGGGGCACATTCTTAGGCGAAACAGCAACGCCAACTCACCTCGTTCTTACAAAAGAGAGCCATTAAATGAGTGTGTTTACCCACGTCACCGTCGGCACCAATGATTTGAGCAAAGCCCGCAACTTCTACGACAACGTACTGGGCGAAATTGGCCATAAACGTCTCGCGGACCTCGGCGAAAACGGATCTATCTGGGGCGAGGATGCACCGGCCTTCTTCGTTCTGAAACCGGCTGACGGGGCACCCGCCAGCGTCGGCAATGGTGTGACCGTCAGCTTCGAGGCGCCCACGCGTGCCGCCATCGACGCTTTTCACGCCGCAGCGTTGGCCGCTGGCGGTACGTGTGAAGGTCTGCCGGGGCCACGTGGCTGGGCACCGAACGCCTATGCCGCGTATGCCCGCGATCTGGACGGCAACAAACTGGCCGCCTATTGCTTCAAACCCGATTAAGGCTGTTAGGAGGCCAGCCTTGATCGGGCCGGCCTCATCAATTTTCTGGTCACAAAATTCCCAAGTAACGCCAATACATTTTCAGTCTCCGAGACCTGAAAAATACGTCGTACCCGCGTTTTCATAAAATAATAACAATCAAAGCCTTGAGGCCTTTAATGAAGAAGCGCTCAGTGTTTGGCCTGTTGGTTTTTTCAATGTCCGCAAGTTCACTGCAAGCGCAGGCTGATGAAACCCAGGAAGGTTTTGTCGAGGGTGGAGCCGCGACGATCCTTGCACGCAACATGTATTTCAACCGCAACTCACTGTCCGACTATCCGGATTCAATCGGGTGGGGACAGGGTTTCTTGATGGACTATAAGTCCGGCTTCACCCAAGGCGAAATCGGTTTTGGCATCGATGCAAGTGCCTATACCGCTTACAAGCTGGATGGTGGGCGCGGCACCGTGGGCACGGGCATGTTTCCCGCCGATGGCGATGGGGAAAGAACAGAGTCGTCTACGGCCAATGCGGCGGTGAAGATGAAATGGTCGAATACGGTGCTCAAGTATGGCGACCTGCGTCCCTATAATCCGGTCTTCGCAACGCCTGACTTGCGATTGATGCCGATGACCACAAGAGGCATCCAGTTGTTAAGTGATGACATTGACAAAGTCAGCATTGATGTCGGGCACTTCTATTCATCCAGGGGTTATACAAGCACCGGCCACGATGGCGGATTCATGGCCGGATACGCCGGAGTAGACGCCGGCAACGTGGACTACGCCGGTTTGACGTATCAGCCTGTGGATGAGGGTAGCGTCGCGTTTTATGCCTCCCGTGCAGAGGATTTATGGCGCCAGTACTACATGAATGCGAACTACAGCTTCGCGCTCACGGAAGAGCAATCGCTGAGTTTCGACCTCAATCTGTATCGCTCACTTGATGAAGGGAATGCCAATGCTGGTGCGATAAACGTCACGGCCTGGTCGTTGGCGCCCTCATACGGAATCGGTCCACACACCTTCACGCTGTCTTATCAAAAAATCCATGGCAGCCAGCCGTTTGATTACCTGATGGCGTCAGATGGCACTTACATGGACTCCATCTACCTGGCCAACTCTTCGCAATATAGCGACTTCAACGGGCCGGGTGAGCAGTCGGTAGGCCTCGGTTATGCGTATGACTTTGGCAGTACAGGCTACTTACATACAACGCTCAGCTTTCGATATGTCTATGGGTTCGATATCGATAATGAAAAAGTCGATCCGGAAGGCCTGTACGCCTACTTCGCCCATTCGGACAAACAGATCGAACGAGACATCGACCTGAAGACCGTCGTGGAAAGCGGCGCCCTGAAGAACCTGTCGGTACGCGTGCGCTATGCCGACCAATCATTTACCGGGGACAGCGTTAAGCAACTTCGAATAATTACCGAATACCCGTTCGATCTTTTTTGATGTGCACATCTGAATCCAATAAAAACAAGAGGTTTCACATGAAGAACTTTCCGGTCAAATGCATCGCCTTGGCGGTCACACTTTCTTGCATGGCGTTGTCCGCGCACGCCGATACCGTGTATGTCCATGCGGGCCGTCTGGTGGATGTCGAGAAAGGCAAGGTGCTGAACGATCAACGCATCAAGATCGAGGGTGAACGCATCGTTGCAGTGGAACCGTGGAGTGCACCGCCGGCCAATAGCAAAGTGATTGATTGGTCATCCAGGACCGTGTTGCCAGGGTTGATCGACATGCACACGCACATCTCCGATTGGGACATGACCAACAACGTGGCTGAGCCGCTCCTGCATTCGCCGCAAGACGTCGCGCTGATGGGCGCCAAGCATGCCTATCAAACCTTGCGCGCAGGTTTTACCACGGTGCACGACCTGGGCACCTATCGAGCGTTCACCGATGTCGCGCTGCGGGATGCGATCAATGAAAACCGCGTGCTGGGGCCGCGGATGAATGTGGTGGGTGCATACATTACCGTTGCCGGCGGTGGCGGCGAGGTGACGGGATTTGCGCCGGGGGTGGAGATTCCGGCCGATATGCGCGTGGGTGTTTACCGCGATGCCAATGACGCCAAACTCAAGACTCGCTACCTGTTCCAGCACGGCGTAGACACTATCAAGATGATGGGCACCGGATCGGTTTTAGCCGAAGGCACCGAACCCGGCCAAATGGAAATGACCGAAGAAGAAATGCGCGCCGTCGTCCAGGAAGCCAAGGTTCATAAAAGCTATGCCACGGTCCACGCACATGGTGCGGAAGGGATCAAGGCCGCCATTCGCGCAGGCGTCAGGTCCGTTGAGCATGCGTCGCTTCTGGACGATGAAGGCATCAAGATGGCGAAGGACAACGGCACGTATTTGGTGATGGATATCTACAACGGCGACTACATCGATGAAGTCGGCCGCAAGGAAAACTGGCCCGAAAGTTACTTGCGCAAGAACACCGAAACCACCGACGTACAGCGCCAGGCCTTTCGCAAAGCGGTCAAGGCCGGGGTGAAAATTGCCTATGGTACGGACGCCGGGGTTTATCCGATTGGCACCAACGCAAAACAGTTCGCGTACATGGTGAAGTACGGTATGACGTCCATGCAGGCGATTCAGTCCGCGACCGTCGTGGCGGCTGACCTGCTCAATTGGCAGGCGGACGTAGGCGCCGTGAGTGCGGGTCGCTTCGCCGATTTGATCGCCGTCGATGGCGATCCGATTGCTGACATTTCAGTGCTTGAAACCCTTCCCGTGGTGATGAAGGGCGGGGCGATCGTGCCGGCTGATGTGTTGCCAGGTCTATAAAAACAGGTCGGTAGTGGCGTAAGTCCGGGCCCAAGCCCGGACTTCCAGCCAAGATACTATTTGAAGGTAATCGCCCACGTGATAAATGCCGCGATCCCGGTCGTACAAGTCAGCGCGGTCAGAAAAAGAATGTCGATCAACTTTTCCAGGAAATGATTGCGGGCCACCTTTCTGGTACGCAACGACCAGTACGAAAGCAGGGTCGTGATCAAATACAGGATGGCATTCACCGCAAGAAAGTCATCGCCCAGCGAGTCTGCACTTCTAAGCGTTGAAACGACCTGGAAGATCCCGATCACCGTAATGCACACGCCTACCATCGCGGCCGACGCGGTAAACACATGAACGCAGATGTCTTCATCGAGGCTGATGAGTTCTTTTTTATCGTTCATGTCCGGTCACCGTTGTTCGTGAAGTGTGGTTATTGGGCACTGGCATCGCTTTCATGCTCGTCTGCAAAGGCCATGAACACCTGCAGGTCGAGCGCATCCAGATTGATCCGGGCGATGAAGGCAGAGAAGGCCAGGTTGGCGGCAAGCAGGCGCAGGTCAGAGGCCCAGGCGGGAACGTAGGTCGGCCCCTGGAGCCAGCCGGATTCGAACAGTGGTGCCAGGCGTACCGTGTCGCCCAGGCTCAGGCGCCCGGCGAACAAATGGCCCACCAGGTCTGGCCGGTTATCGCGGATCGCAATGCGCAACAAGGTGTGCACGCCGAGCAGGCCGGTCAGGTACGCAGCATCTTTGGTGAACGCCGATCCGCCCTGCAGGTCGGCACCACGGAACACCCGTTGGGTCGAGCGGAACGACTCTTCTTGAGTTTGTCCGCCCGCCAGAAAACCTTCGAACACCTGAATGAAATCGGCGCCATCCAGCGCTTGCTGGACCGCCAGCACGCGCAAGGCGAGGCGCCGCAGGCGGTTGATGTCCATGCTGCCGGTGAACAACTCGGCCAGGGTGGCAATGCCTTCCTGAGTCTGGGTCGTGCGGGGCGCTCCCAAGCCGAGGCTTTTGAGGTTGGGTTGCAGCGCACCGTTCTGTGCGGTGGCGACATGCACGAAAGCTTCGTGCTGCAACAACTGATTCTTGTCCAGTTCCGAGAACAGCGCGCTGGCCCGCAAGCGGATACGGCTCGCCCCGGCGATGGCTTTGGCGGCAAGGGTCGAATCGAGTATCACCGTGATCCGCCCCGCGCCGAAAAACCGGTCCAGTTCCGGTCGTATCCAGTCGGCAAAAACATCGGCCGGGATATCGGCCTGGGTCGGCGGAATCCGCGCCCCACCCAGCAGGGCGTCGGTGGTCTTGAGGAAGAAATGCGCCGCGTCCAGCATGCTCAGTTTCTGGTTGGTGTAATAAAAGTCCGGGCGCCGGTACAGCGCCGATGAATATTGAGTAAACGCGGGCGTGCCGATGGCCCCGAGCATGCGTCCGGCGGTGGCATAACTACGGGCGGTCATGGCCAGATAGTTACTGGCCGGATGGCCCGGATCGCAACGGCCGATAAAGTCCTCCAGAGCGGCGATATCGGTGCTGTGGTCGCGGCAGCGAAGCTCGACGTTGGGCAACTGCGCACGTCCAGCGCGCCATTTCGCCAGAAAGTCTTCCTCGATGCCATCCGGCCAGGCCAAGGCATCCAGCACGCGGATCTTGCGGGTCAAACCGGGCAGGGCGGCATCGAGCTCGGACAGGGAGGCGCTCATGGAAAGCTCCTTGGCGGACAAGGTTCAATCGCAACAGCTTAGACGTCGCCAAGCGGGCCTGCTTCAGGTCATTCGAGCTGATCCGCTTTAGCCATTCAGCAAAACAGCGATTTTTTTACGCAGATCCCCGTGGGTTTCCTCTGAGTAAGCGATCGCAGTTTTCCAGTCGTAAAACCAAACGGGCATCTTGCGATTGTGTTCCGGCTCCGAGGCATAACGGGGAAAGATGTGGCAGTGCAGTTCCGGCTCTGTATTGCCCAGAATTTCATAGTTCATGCGCAGGGCGCCGGTCGCCTGTAAAACTGCGTCGCCGATCCGGGCCATGTCGAGCAGGTAAGTGGTGCGAGCCTCGGCATCCAGATCGTTCAGGCTGGCAACGACCGGGTCGGGCAGCAGCAGGCAGTAACCCGGTAGAAACTGCACATCGCCCATCACTGCCCAGCCTGAGGCCATTCGGCAGATGACTTTATCGTTGGCGCCGTTGCGGGCCAGTTCTACGCGTTGTGAGATGAGTGGCATTCATTTTCCTTAATGATGGTGTGGGGGGCTTTTGTGGTCATGACTGACAGAGAACGACCCATTGCAGCCGTTCGTCCACGACTGCAATCGATCCAAAGCATCTGCTCAATCGCGGGTTTGTTGGACGGGGGTAAAATTGAGACGGCTTGATGGTCGATGACTCAGCGCTTGTATAGCAACGCTTCAACTACAACGCCAAACGCAGATGAATGTTCACGGCGATTGGGGTAATAGAGATGGTAACCGGCAAAGGGTTGGCACCAATCTTCCAACACTCGCACAAGGCTTCCCTCGGTAACCTCCTTGGCAACCATATCTTCCGGAAGGAAACCCAACCCACATCCCGCAACGGCGGCACGCAGAATCGGCACGCTGCTGTTGAACGTCCATTGTCCTTCAACGCGCGCCTTGAGTTCGTGACCATCCTTTTCAAAATCCCATTGCATCAGGCTTCCATGGGTGGGCAGGCGCAGATTGATGCAATTGTGTGCGGCCAGATCACCCGGCACCTTCGGCACTGGGCGCTGTTTGAAATACTCGGGTGATCCCACGACTGCAATGCGCAACGGCGGGCCAATCGCAACGGCGATCATGTCCTTGGCCACCTGATCACCCAGACGCACGCCAGCGTCGTAGCGCTGGGCGACGATGTCGGAGAGGGCGTAGTCGACGGTGATTTCGACTTTGATGTCCGGATAGTCGGGAAGCACCTTCAGCAACTTGGGCCAAAGAATGTTGTTGGCGGCATGTTCGGAGGCTTGAATCCGCACGTTGCCTGCCGGGGTATCACGGAATTCGCTGACAGCGGCCAATTCCAGCTCAATCTCTTCGAACCTCGGCGCCATGGTTTGATACAACCGCTGGCCCGCTTCAGTAGGGGATACGCTACGGGTGGTTCGCGTCAGTAAGCGGACGCCGAGCCGGGTTTCGAGGGCGCGCATGGTGTGACTGAGTGCGGACTGTGAGACGCCCAGCTGCGCCGCCGCGCGGGTGAAGCTGCCTTCGCGGGTAATGACCACGAAGGCTTGCAGATCGTTGAGATTGGCGCGTGACATTGATGAGAACCTCTCATGGGGGGCGCGTGATTATTCCATGTAAGCAGGTTCCGCATGGATACGCGACCCCCAAAGAGCCCATCAAAGGGTTCGTGCGTAGAACGTTGTCAGCTTGCCCATTGCCGCGTCTACATAACGCGGGACCCAGTAGGTTTCGATATGGGTGGCGCCGTCGATGATGAACAATTCCTTATCCTGGGTGCCGGTGGCCTTGGGAAATGCATCCTGGGTCATGTACAGGCTGTCGGCTTTACTGCCGGCGATCATCAGCAATGGCTGATTGATCAGCTCGATCTGGTTGGTCGAATCGAAACGCATCAGGTCCAACAGGCTGCTGGTGGTGTATTTGAAGGTCGAGTTCGGGTGCGCGTGGGTTTTCCAGTAGTACTCGTAGCCCTGGCGGTACAGTTCGAAGGGCAGCTTCGCGATCTGCTCGTCGGTGAGGTTGGCGTCACCCGAATAGAGCACGGCGCCGCCAGCCGCCTCCTGGGCACGCGCAGCGGAAGCCTGTTGCAGGCGTTGTTGAATGGTGTCCAGTTGCGAGTCATTGTAGCCGTTGCGGCGCACCCGGCCGGAGTTGAACATGCTGATGGTTGCCAGCGACTTGAAACGCTTGTCGGTTTGCGCGGCGGCCAACGAGTAACCCCCACCGCCGCAGATGCCGAGCAAGCCCAGGCGTGTGCCATCGACGCCGGCATACTGGGTGATGAAATCGGCCATGCCATGGATGTCTTCGATGCGATACGCCGGCTTGTCGATGCTGCGCGGTTGTCCGCCACTGGCGCCCTGGTAGGCCGCATCGGCGGTGATGGTGATATAGCCCTGTTCGGCCAGGCGCTGGGCGTACAGACCGGCGACCTGCTCTTTGACGCCGCCGTTCGGATGCGCGACCACGACGGTGGGGTAGACCTTCTTCGCATCGTAGTTGGCTGGGGTATAAACATTGGCGGCGATGTCTAGGCCATTGAGCTTGTAGCTGACCGGATGGATGTTGACCTTGCCGGGCTCGTTCTTGGTTATGGCACCGTCGTAGGCCAGGGTGAACGGGTTTTTTTTGTAGTCGGCAGCACCGGCTTCGCCCGCAGAGAGGCCAACCAGCGCTGACATGAGCGTGGCTTTCATAAAGGTGTTTATCACGTGAAACTCCTGAGCAATCAAAAGAAGGGCAGTTAAAAAAGTGGATGTGAGCCCTGGTCAGTCCAGATGCTTTTCTTTCAGGAAACTCGACACCAGATCCGCGATCTGCACGTTGTTCAAATCGGACATGGGGAAGTGGGTATTGCCCTTGATGCCGATCTCCGGCAAATGGATCAGCCTCACGTCACCGCCGTGCTGGTTGACCGCATCGCGCCAGAGCCGGGCCATCTTCAGCCGGGCGCGCCAACTGTCCTGCGCGGGCAAGTCGACGGCTTGTTCCGGGATGTTGTCGCCATAGACGATCAGGATCGGAATGCGCGTGAGCGCCATGAACTGATCCATTGGCACGGCAGCACCCTGCACCGTGTCGAACGCGCTGGGAATCGGCGCGGGTACCTGACCCTGCGGGAAGACGAAGCTGCTACCCGGCTCGAAGGCGACAATGGCCTTGACCTTGTCGTTCTTGATCGCGGTCAACCAACCCGGTCCGCCACCTTGCGAGTGCGTGAACAGGATGCCGGGGCCGATTCTGTTGAAGACCGCCGACACACCATCGGAGACCACGCCCATGTCGAACGGCCCGGTGTTGGGTGTCATTGCCCGGAAGAATTGCTCGCGCGCCTGCGCGTCCTGAGCTACCTGCACACCGTTGAAATAGTTGGGCCACAAGCCAATGCGAAACTGGTTGAACCATAGCTGCTCGTCCGGCGTCGGTTTGACCGTGGCCTCGACCATGCTGCGCCCGGCATCGCCACGTCGCGGCTGGTCGATCAGGTACACACCGAAATGGCGGCGCAGGAAAATGTTCTGGAATCCTTCGCGGCCATCGGCGGTAGTTTCCCAGGTCTTGGAGAACTGGCCCGCGCCATGCCACATGACGATGGGCAGTTTTCGCGCATCGACCGGGATCTGGTAGAAGGTGTAGGCATGGTCTCCGTGATAGGTCTGGCCATCTGGAGCCATCGGCTTGCGCGGGTTGAACGTGCCCGGCGCAGTGGTCATTGTTCCACCGGCGGCGAAGCTGCCTTGCGCCTGAATCAGTAAAGGGCCTGAGCCATCGGGCGGGCTCGCACAGGCTGCCAACAGGCTGAGCAGGGTGATGCCGAGCAAGTGTTTTGCAGGTTTCATGTTATTTTCCCGAAGCTTCAAGGGCCTGGGTCAGCGCCGTGTTTGCACGTTCGGCAGTCTGTGCATCACCGTGCTTTTTCAACTGCTCGGTGACTTGGCGCAACTGCGCGGCGCTGAGCCCGACGCGCAGGCTCGCCAGCATGTGCGAGCGCAATTGCGATTCCACACCCGGCGTCGCTGCCAGCGCGCCGACGGTCGCCAGTTCGCGGCTTTGCCAGTCGAGGTTGTCGCGCTCGAAGATGTCGCCAAACAGATGGGTTTGCAGAAACCGGTTGATCACCGGAGCAAATTCGAACACCGGGCCTTTGACCGGGGCACCGGAAATTTTTGTTTGATTCGCGGTGCCCGCCGCCAGCAGTTCATCACCGATTGGAATCGCCCGGCTTGGCTCACGCCCCGGCGCATCGTCGATACCGCGTTGTTTGCGCGCTTGCACCACGCTCATCAGTTCGTTCAAGGCATTAAGGCTGCGCGGGAAGCCGACGTAGGCGTAGAGCTGCACCAGAATTTCACGGGTTTCGCTGATGGTCAGGCCGGCGTCGAGGCCTTGATTGAGGGCTGCATTGAGGTTGGGCATGTCGCTGGTCGCCATAAACGCTGCAATCAGGGGAATAGCCTGTTGTTGGCTCGACAGTGTTTCTGTGCTGGCTTGTGTGCGGGTCATGGCTTGCAATGCCTCGGCTGCTTGAGTGGTAACACTGAACATCACCCCAAGGCTCAGACAGAGCGCCATCAGCGCGGGATGGGGGTGGGACTTGCTTGCTTCAGTGGTCATCGTGAAAGGCTCCGTGCATTGCTGGGTCACTGCGGTGTCACTGGATCGTACGGAGGACGGTTGTGGTGATTAACCCCGATATTGCGCAAGGACTCCTGAGCAGGGCTCATGAGTCGTTTTTGCGATTGCCGCTGAAAATCTGGCGTCGCCGCACAAACACGGGGGCTTGAGGTGTTTTGATGGCTTACCGCGAAGGTGTCGCGCTACGGTTTCGACACATTCCGTAACTTCATTTACTGCGTTTGCTCGGCGTATTGCACATCCGAGACTTTCTCCGCCCACGTCACGGTCTTGCCGTCTTCGGCTTCTGCGATGGCGATATGGGTCATGCCGTTACTGGCGGTGGCGCCATGCCAGTGACGGGTGTTCGGCGGTATCCAGACAATATCGCCCGGACGGATTTCCTGGCGCGGACCACCTTCTTGCTGCACGTAGCCAACCCCGGCGGTAACGATCAGCGTTTGTCCCAGTGGATGGGTGTGCCACGCGGTACGCGCACCCGGTTCGAAGGTCACCGTGCCGCCGCCGATGCGCGCCGGCAGATCACCCTTGAACAGGCCATCAACACGGACCGTGCCAGTGAAGTTTTCCGCCGCGCCCTTGATCGAGGGCTGAGCGCCATTCTGGGTGATGCGGATTTCGCTGGCGGCCTGGGTTTCTGCGCTCAAAAGCGACAAGGCAACGAGAGGTGCAATCAATCGGTTCATCGAATGAATTCCGGTCAGACAGTGAAGCTGCTCCGAGCCCGGAGCAGCGGTGGCAAGGCTCAGAGCCCGGTCATCTTTAGCGCCGATTCCGGCAGGCGTTCACCGTGCACCTGGATTTGCGCCATCTGCTCATTGATCACGCGCAGATCATCGCCGGTCAGTTCCAGTTCGACCGCGCCCAGGTTCTCTTCCAGTCGATGTTGTTTGGTCGTGCCCGGGATTGGCACGATCCATGGTTTCTGCGCCAGCAACCAGGCCAGTGCTACTTGCGCAGGTGTTGCATGCTTGCGCTCAGCGACGGCTTTCACCACGTCGACCAACGCCAGATTAGCCTTGCGTGCCTCAGGTGAAAAACGCGGGACAAAATTGCGGAAATCGCTGGCGTCAAATTGGGTGTTCTCATCGATCTGACCTGTGAGGAAACCAGCACCGAGCGGACTGAACGGCACGAAGCCGATACCCAGTTCCTCCAGTACGCCAAGCAGTTCATGCTCCGGGCCACGCCAGAAAAGCGAATACTCGCTCTGCACCGCTGTTAGCGGTTGCACGGCGTGTGCCCGGCGGATGGTTTGCACACCGGCCTCGGACAGGCCGAAATGCTTGACCTTGCCCTCGGCGATCAGCTCCTTGACGGTTCCGGCCACATCTTCAATCGGCACTTGCGGATCAACGCGATGCTGATAAAACAGGTCGATGCGATCAGTGCGCAAACGCTTCAACGACGCCTCTGCCACGGCGCGGATATGCTCAGGTCGGCTATTGGTGCCGCCGGCTCGTGCGCCGGTGACCAGGTCAATATCGAAACCGAATTTGCTGGCGATGACCACCTGTTCGCGGATCGGTTGCAGGGCCTCGCCCAACAACTCTTCATTCGCGAATGGGCCATACGCCTCGGCGGTGTCGAACAAAGTGATGCCTTGCTCATGGGCCGAGCGAATCAGCTTGATCATGCTCGGTTTGTCGGCGGCCGGCCCGTAGGCGGAGGTCATGCTCATGCAGCCCAGGCCCAGTGCGGAAACTTCCAGGCCGTTGCCCAACGTGCGAGTTTTCATGGTGCTTCTCCAATCCAGAAATCGATTAGCGCGTAAGGTGGTTATCGCTCAGCCAGCCATTCACGCGCTCCATGGTTTTGCGCTCTTGCTCACCCTCCATCACAAAACCTTCCATCACCTTAGTCTTGGGCGCGTACTTTTCGAGGACGCTGCGGCTATTGCCCAAGCCGTAACCACCGTGGGTGGTGAAGGGGATGAGGGTTTTGCCCGTCAGGTCGTGGGCGCTCAGAAAAGTACGCACGATAGGCGGGGTGGTCTCACCCCAGATCGGAAAGCCGAGATAAATCGTGTCGTAGTCGCTCATAGCGTGAACCTTGCTTTCCAGCTCGGGCTCGAAGCCACTGTCGCGCTCCTGACGCGCCTGCTCCACGGTTTGCAGATAATCCTCGGGGTAGGCTTTGGCCGAGCGGATCTCGAACAGGTCGGCACTCAATCCACGCTGGATGAGCCCGGCGACCACGCGGGTATTGCCGGAGCGCGAAAAATACGCCACCAGAATTCGTGAACCTGATCGTGGTATTTCGCTGGCGGTTTGCGTGTCGGCGAGTGACAGCAACGGGGCGCTCGCCAGTGCGGCGATGACCGTGCGCCGTAGCGGATCGTGATCGTTGTTCATCGCCCGACGCGCGCCTTGAGGGCCTCGGGATAACGCTCGCCTTCGATGCGGATCTGCGCCAGTGCGGTGTCAATGGACTGGAGTTCGGCCGCGTCGAGGATGATGTCCGCGCCGCCAAGGTTTTCTTCCAGGCGATGCAATTTGGTCGTCCCGGGAATCGGCACAATCCACGGCGCCTGCGCGAGCAACCAGGCCAACGCAATCTGCGCCGGTGTCGCTTGTTTTTGCGCGGCGATCTGGCGGATCAACGCCACCAACCCTTGATTGGCTTGCAGTGCCGACTGGCTGAAGCGCGGCACGATGCTGCGAAAATCGTCGCTGCCGTATGTGGCGTCGGCCGCTACTGTGCCGGTGAGAAAACCCTTGCCCAGTGGACTAAACGGCACGAAGCCGATCCCCAGCTCCTTGAGCGTCGGCAGGATTTCCTGCTCAGGCTCACGCCACCACAATGAGTATTCGCTTTGCAGCGCCGTGACTGGCTGCACCGAATGTGCACGGCGAATGGTTTGCGCACCGGCTTCCGACAGGCCGAAGTGCTTGACCTTGCCTTCGCCCATCAGATCTCTCACTACACCGGCGACGTCTTCAATCGGTACGTCCGGGTCAACCCGATGCTGGTAAAGCAAATCGATGAAATCAGTCTTCAGTCGGCGCAATGAGCCTTCGACGGCGAGTCGAATGTGCTCAGGGCGACTATTTAGAATCTGCTGCTTATTGTCGGCACCGAAGGTGAAGCCAAACTTGGTGGCGATGACCACTTGATCGCGAACTGGCGCCAATGCCTCACCCACCACTTGCTCGTTCAGGTACGGGCCGTAAACCTCGGCGGTATCGAAGAACGTAACGCCTCGGTCAACCGCCGAACGGATCAGCGTAATGGCTTGTTGTGTGTCAGTCGCCGGGCCGTAGCCATGGCTCAGGCCCATGCAACCCAAGCCCAGGGCTGACACTTCGAGTGAACTGTTTCCGAGTGTGCGCTTGTGCATTTCGATCTCCCGACGTTTGCGTTGGGAAACAGTAAGCCAGCTAACGAGTGGAGACTAGACGGGTAGATCGGCAAGGGTTCATGAGGTTTGTTCATCAATCCCAGAAGAGAGGGAGGTGGCGACTTGCCTTAAAGGACGCCCAAGCGCTCTTAGCAAGGACATACTCAATTCCCCATGCAGAATTCTATATGGCACAGAATCAGGCTTAACGTTCGCGTTCGATAGTAAATAATCGACCGTCCGCTTTTGGCCGATTCTGTTGAAAAAGTCGGATTTTCAAATGGCCTGAACTCAGGCACGACCACCACCGGAGAGCCTACTCACCACATTGAGTGGTTCTTCGGCCCTTCGGTGACGTTTGCTGCTCTGCTAGTGGGTTAATTTGAGTTTTTTTGCTTGGTGCAGGCGCACCTATCCCGTGACTGGTGGCCCTTGAGATGAAAATTTGGCCAGCCGTCGCAGGTTCTGCACCGCAGCGGCCAGCGTGAACTCGTCGGTCGCGCCACTCATGCCACGTAGCCGCAAGCGATCCAGTTTCAGGATGCGCTTGAGGTGAGCAAACAACATTTCGACCTTCTTACGCTCGTGGCGAGAGCGCTGATATGCCGGCGTCGCTGCGATGCGCCGAGCCACCTCACGAGCGGCTTCATGGACGCTGCGAGCAATCTTGCGGAACGCAGTGTTTGGGCAGCACTTGGCTTTCATCGGACAGGCAACGCAGTCGGCCTGCCGGGATCGGAAGATGATGGTGTTGGCTTTGGTGACGTGCGAACGCTCGTTCTTGAAGGCTCGCCATTCGCTGCGCAATGGGTTGCCGGCTGGGCAGCGGTACTCCTCAGCCTCTTCATTCCAGTGGAAATCGTTACTCGAAAAGCTGTCGTTCTTGCGCTCAGTTTTGTCCCGCACCGGCACATGCGGCTCGATGTCGTTTTCCTCCACCATCCAGGCCAGCATCGGCGCGGTGCCGTAAGCAGTGTCGCCAATGAGGCGTTCCGGCTTGATGTCGAACTGCGCTTCGACCCGATCGATCATCGTATTGGTGCTCTCGACTTCTGCAGTTCGATGAGCCGGTGTGGGTTCCACATCCATGATCACGCCGTGCTCGGTATCGATCAGATAATTCGTGGAGTAAGCGTAGAACGCTGGGCCACCTGGAGCGGCGGTCCAGCGAGCCTGAGGATCCGTCAGCGACAGGCGCTTCGGTAGCGTTTCGGTAGCGTTTCGGCCAGAGCCTCTTCATCTAGTCCCTCAAGGTACTCACGCACGGCGCGGGTGCTCAGGGATGGATCGCTCCAGTTGACCGGTTCATCTCCCGGTACGCCGCGCTGCCGACTCGCATCCGCTTTGATAATGCTGGCGTCCACGGCAAAGCCTTCGCCCTTGACCAGACCGGCGTCCATGCAGCGACGCAGCACTTCATTAAACAACCAGCGAAACAGATCACTGTCCCGAAAACGGCCGTGTCGATTTTTGGAAAAGGTCGAGTGATTGGGAATTTCGTCTTCAAGGCTCAACCGGCAGAACCAGCGATATGCCAGGTTCAAATGGGCCTCTTCGCACAACCGCCGCTCTGAGCGAATGCCGTAGCAATAGCCGACGATCAGCATGCGGATCATCAGTTCGGGATCAATCGACGGACGCCCAATCGGGCTATAGAAATCGGCGAGGTAATGGCGCAGGTCGCTCAGATCGAGACATTGATCAATGCTGCGCAGAAGGTGATTGGCTGGAATGTGATCTTCAAGGTTGAACGAGTAAAACAGCCGCTCCTGCCCACTCGATAACTGTCCCATCATGCTGCGTGCTTCCCTGCTGGCCAATGCAGAGATTTTGCCGCAGGCCAGACAGGAGAGCTACTTTTTCAACAGAATCGGCCGATTTCTGCCCTTCGCGACAGGCAGAAACCGGCCAGAAGCAGCTGATCGGTAGAGAGTGCGATTGCTAAGAAATGCTGTGCACTCACTCATGTCAATTCCCATTGTTTAAGCCAATAGGCATATGGCGTGGGCAAAACAGCCTCCGACTCGTCGATCTTTAGTTCGCGGGCGGCATGGAAAGCCCAGTGCGGATTTGCCAGCAGAGAACGGGCAAGGAATACCAGGTCAAGTCTGCCCTCGCGAATGAAGGTATCCGCGTCCTGAGCCCCCTTAATGTGCCAGCTTGTAGCGACCTGGAGTCCGGTTTCCTGCCGGACTCTTTCAGCGTAGGGCACCATGAAGTTGGGCCCCCACGGCACCTGCTCGCCGGGAGTTGAGCTCGCTAGACTTACATCGACTAGGTCTACGCCTGCTTCCTTCAGCCACTTAAGCACTTGAATCGATTCGCTGAATGAAAGCTCGGCGTGTTCGTCGAATTCAAAAACACCCAGACGAATTGTCAGCGGTAATGACTCCGGCCAGACCGTTTTAACCTCAGCCACCGTTTCAAGTAAAAAGCGGGCCCTGTTTTCAAGCGAACCGCCGTACTGGTCTGTTCGGTTATTGGAATGGCGGGACAGAAAGTTCTGCGCCAGGAAACCGTGAGCGAAGTGCAGCTCCAGCCACTCAAAGCCTGCACGCAAGGCGCGGCCAGCGGCATCGGAAAAATGCTGTTGAGTACGCTTGATGTCGGCGGTCGTCATCGCAATGGGTAAATGCGGAGCAGAGGGCATGTAAGGCAGTGCGCTGGCGGACCCGGGTTACCGAGTATTCCGTCCCTGGTCATGTACTGACACATCGGCGATACGACGATCCGATTTCGTAGCGTGACGTTTTTCAACGTATAGGACGCGAACAAACGAGTCATATGAGTATTCATCCTCAGCGTTTGCTCGCGGGCGCAGCGCCCGAGAAATGAGCGAGCCCTATCGGGCCAACGATGTTGACTGGCTCATTCGCGGGGGATAGCGCCTGATCCAAAAGGGCATCGGTGGGCGTCGAGTCGTTAGTGATGTAAGACCGCACTCTCTTCCAAACGCGCTCGCCCCACGTCGATTTGCAGACCCGGGGCGTTTGGATCGGCGTAGCCAAAAGAGATGCCGAACAGAAGCTTCATGTCGTCAGGGATGCTCAAGGCCTGCCTGATGGTGTGCGGGTAAAAGCCCAGCACGGTTTGAGGGATGCCCGCGAAACCATGAGCTGTCAGCGAAAGAAGCAACGTTTGCGCATACATACCGACGTCCGCTGCCGTGCGAACGCTGTTGCCTATCACCGGCATGAACAGAAGCGCGACATGCGGCGCTCCGTAGCGCTCCAGGTTCACGCTGAATTTTGTACCCTCCCGAATGCCGCATTGAGCAGTTTCCAGTACGATTCAGTGATGTTTTACGGCTCTAATCCGCATCAGTATGTGCAAAAGTATGAGTGCTGCGACGGGCGCAATTACAATCACGGCGGACCTTGGTGACAAGTTCACTCCCAGCAGATGGGCGCCCGAATACAGCAGTTTCAGCAAGCTCAGCACGTAGTACGTGATGGCAATAATGGAAAGGCCTTCAACCGCCCGCTGAATCTTGATCTGAGCATCGGCCCGGGCGTTCAGGCTTTTCAGGATTTCGGCGTTCTGTTCTTCCATCTCGACCTGTACGCGCGCCTGCAAAAGGTCACCTAGATTGGCCACGCTCTTGGCCAGCACATCGAGCCGTTGTTCCGTCACGGCGCAGTACCTTACCGTCGGTTTGAAGCGTCGCTCAATGAAGATGCCCAGGCGCTGGTAGTCACCTGCGCGATTCTCCCGCAATTCTGCCAGTCGTTCGAATACGAGCTGCGCGTAAGCTTGTGTGGCACTGAAGCGATGCCGGTGCCTGGCTGAGAGACTGACGACTTTGGCCGACAACGTTGCAATTTCTGAAAGCAGTTTTTTTGCATTGCTGGAGTCGGGCGCAGCGTTTCGCTCCGACAGGTCGACCAGGGTTCTATCGAAGGCATCGAGTTGCGAGCTCAATTGCTTCGCTGTTGGAAGTGCAAGCGAGGCCATCATGCGATAGGTTTCAATCTCAAGTAGCCGGCGAATCATTCGACCTTGGCGGTAGGCGTTGAGGTGAGTGTTGATGAACAAAAATCTGTTTTCACCGCATTCGCTCAGCCGGAAGTCGCTCCACACCGCCGCATCGCCACCCCCGATGGACGAGCCGCAAGGGTCCTTGAATCCGTAGGCGGCATGATCTCCCTCCCATGAGTCATGGTTGCGCACCACAATTTGCGCGCTGTTGATCAGCAGCTGGGTGTAAGGGCTGATCTTTGCAGCCAGGGCCTCAGGCAAGGAAGTCCAGTGCGGGCGATCCGTGGTCGCGGTGACGACGTAAGTAAGGGTAAAGAACTCGGCATGTCGCTCCCATTTCAGCCAATGCTCGTCAAGCCTGGTGATGCCTTGGGGGATTTCACTACTGACCGGTTCGTCGTAGAGGCTGTTGAGCAGTGCCTGTCGCTCACTGTCGCAGCCCATGACGGCCAGGTGAAAAACATAAGCCGGCTCGCTGAAGTACAGGGAAGGGCGGGCGTGCAGTTCGTCATGAAGCGTATGTCGTAACGGGTGCATAGTGCTTATGCCTTGAGCGCCGAGTCTCTGCTGCAGGCAATGATGCCCAGGGCAAAGTGAGTCAGGGCATCCGTGAGTTTTTGTTGCGGGACGTCAATGCTTTGCCAGAGGGACTGTCCGTAAAGCATGCCGATGACGGCCTCTGTGATCAGGCCTGTGCGGTCACTGATGCAGCCAGTTTCGCCGCACTCGGCGGAAACGATGGCCTTCAGCAGGGTGGCGTAGCGGCTCTTCAGCTGATTGATCTCCTGTTGTTGCTCATCGCTGAGGTTGATGAACTCTCGTGTCACCAGCATTAGCCGATGTTTCTCGTTCAGGTTGAACACCACAAATGCGTGCACAAAGCGCTGAAGACGGTCGCGGTGCGTCCGGGCTCCACGCATGCGGCGCTGGGTACCGGCCAGCAGGTCGGAGACCGCGCCTTCGATCAGTTCGAACAACAGGCTTTGTTTGCTCTCGATATGGTTGTACAGCGAGCCGGCATGCAGCCCCAACTGGCCGGCCAGGTCACGCAGGCCGATGGCCTGGTAGCCGCGCGTTGCAAAGAGTTCCAGCGCAACATCGAGCAGGCGGTCGCGGGCACTCGGGGCGGGGGGCTTCGGTGTGTTTGCGGCTAGCATAGGAGGTCAGGCGCTCTGCGTTGAGAGAAGTGCAGTGACGGTCCTGCTGGACCGCCCTGAGTGAATGTGTGATCAGGCTGGATTGGCTTCTTCCGGAAGAATCAGCTGCGCGGGAATCCGTTGCGTCGAGTTACGCGCGACCCAGTAGTAAATGAGGGCTGGTACGGTTAGGCCGATCAACCACGAAATGTCCGTCCCGCCCAAGGTCTCAACCAAGGGGCCGGTGTAGAAACTGGTGGCAATGAAGGGCATCTGAATCACTACGCCGAGGGCGTAGACCGCTATGCTGGCGACATTCCAGCGTCCGTATCGACCCTCCGGATCAGAGAGGGCGGGGATGTCATAGCGCTCCTTGGTGACCAGATAAAAGTCAACCAGGTTGATGGCGCTCCAGGGTGTGAAAAAAGCCAGCAGGAACAGGATGAACGCTGAGAAGTCATGAAGGAAAGAATGCCTCCCCAGCAGAGCCAGTGCAGTGGCGAGTCCGACCATGACCAGGATGTAGATCAATCGCACGGTTCTGGAAATTTCCTGGTTGCCTCTGAATCCGCTGATGATCGTAGCCAGCGACATGAAACTACCGTAGGCGTTGAGCGTGGTAATGGTCACCTTGCCGAACACGATACTGAAAAACAGCAGTGACGCAACGACGCCGCTGGCCCCCATGCCGACGATGTAGGACACCTCGTGGCCGGCAAACCGGTCACCGGCCAGGGCGGCGACGAATACACCGAAGACCATGGAGATTTGAGTGCCGATCACTGAGCCCAGGCCCACAGCCAAAAAGGTTTTCCAGGCTGATGTTTTTCTCGGCAGGTAGCGCGAATAGTCAGCGACATAGGGGCCGAATGCGATCTGCCAGGAAGCCGAGAGTGATATCGCCAAAAGAAAACTGGCCATTGAAAAGTGTCGATTTTCAAGCAGCTCGTTGATGTCGTGAGCTGACAGCAAGCGGTAGAACAAGTAGAAGAAAGACACCACGCCAATCAGGCTCGACAGGCGTCCGATCAAATGGATAGTCCGATAGCCCAGCGCTGTGAGCACAACGATCATCGCCGCGAAAATCAGGATGCCAGCGGCGTCACTGACGTTGACCAGTTGACTGATGGCCTGGCCCGCAAGTACCGAGCCACTGGCAGAAAAGCCCACGTACATCAGGCAGACCAGGACAATAGGAATAACGGCGCCGTACACGCCGAATTGCACGCGACTGGAGATCATTTGCGGCAGGCCCAATTGAGGTCCCTGAGCAGCATGCAGTGCCATGATCGCGCCACCCAGCAACTGCCCTGTCAACAAGCCAATCAGCGACCAGAACACATCGCCGCCCAACACGACAGCCAGCGCGCCAGTGACGATCGCAGTGACTTGAAGGTTGGCGCCGAACCACAGGGTGAATTGACTGAGCAGCCGGCCATGGCGCTCGGACTCAGGTATGTAATCGATGGATCGCCGTTCTATATACGTCTTGCGCTGCGCACTTTCTTTGGTGGCGGACATGGCAGTTCCTCTCGGGCGTCGTACCGTACGACAGCCTTCTCGTGGGGAGTGACTCAGGGGAGGGCCTGTTGAACAGGCCCGGGTTTTCGCTCGATCAGCGCTGGGCGTCGAGCAAGCTTCGTGAAATGATGATTTTCTGCACTTCGGACGTGCCTTCGAAAATGCGCAGGATCCGAGCGTCGCGTACGTAACGCTCCAGTGGAAGATCGCGAATGTAGCCATAACCGCCATGGAGCTGGAGCGCTGCATCGGTGATGAAACCGGCGCATTCGGCGGCGACCAGTTTGGCGGTGGCCGAATCCAGACTGAATCGTTCACCGCTGTCGCGGCGGGCGGCGGCTTTCCAGGTCAGCATGCGGGCACCTTCCAATTGTGCATACATGTCGGCCAGACGCCACTGCGTGCCTTGGTAGGCGGCAAGTGGCTTGGGACCGATCTGGCGTTCTCGAACCCAGTTCAAGCTCGCTTGCAGGGCCGCATTGGCGATCCCCAGGGACATGGCCGCCACTTCAACGCGGCCGCGATCCAGCACCGCCATGGCCGTGTTGAAGCCGGCACCTTCGATGCCCAGCAATGCCGATTCGGGCAACCAGCAGTCCAGGGCCAGCTCATAGATCGTGCTGCCACGCAGCCCCATGGTTTTTTCCGGGCTGGAGAAGCTGATCCCTGCGGTACCCTGGGGAATCATGAAGGCGCTGATGCCCTTGTGGCCGGCTTCGGCGTCGGTCTTGGCATAGAGCACAATGAAGCCTGCTTCGCGGGCATTGGTGATGTAGTGCTTACTGCCGCGCACCCGCCATCCCCCCTCTTCACGCTGCGCACGACAGCGCATGTCGGCCGGGTTGGAGCCTGCTGCCGGCTCCGTCAGCGCAAAGGCTCCAAGTAATTCACCGCTCGCTGCGCGAGGCAGCCACTCCTGCTTCTGTTCTTCAGTACCGCCGATCAGGATCGAATCGGTTGCCAGAAAATGCGCAGTCAACGCCGATGCAGTGGAGGCGCAGGCGCCAGCCACGGCTTCGACGACGCGGCTCATGGCCAAGCTGCCTATGCCCAGTCCGCCGTACTCTTCGGGCAAATTGATACCCATGCCACCCAGCTCGGCCAACGCCTGCAAGCTTTCGGCACAGAATGTCTCGGTTTCGTCGTAATGCTGGGCGCGCGGCTGGATCACCTCGCGAGCCAGTTTTTCAGCGGTTTCGACAACGGCCAATTCGACCTGATCTAATTCAAAGTTCATGGGAAAGCTCCTTTTTGTTCAATCCGAAAGCATGGTTGTCGGCACCGAGGCGTGGGGCGCAGGTGACTGCATGGGGTTTGCGACCATTGAAGAACACCGGTTGCGGTACCAACGGTTGCGCGGAGCCATCGGGGTGAATCAGCAACTGTCGCACCTGGGCCTGTTCGCTGCTGGCGGCCTGGGCGAGATTCCACACCGGGGAGGACGGCACGCCCGCCTCGAGCAGGATGTCGCAGACCTGCTCAACGCTCATTTGCTGTGTCCAGACTTCGATTTCGGCGCGTAGCGCCGGCTCGTTGAGTGTGCGTTGCGGGTCATCGGCAAAGCGTGGGTCGCTGCCAAGTGCTGGCTTGCCCAGGCATTCGCATAACCGTTGGAAGAGCTTGTTGCTCGCCACGGCGATGACCACCTGGCCGTCGGCGGCGCGGTAGGTGTCAAAGGGAGTTGAAACCGGATGGCGGTTGCCCACCAGCCCAGGCGCAACGCCATTGGCGAGGAGATTGGACAGACCGGTCATTTGCAGGCTGAACAACACATCGAACATGGCGACGTCGATGTACTGGGCACCGGGGGCATGCCGTTCGCGAGCGAATAGCGCGGAGCTGATGGCCCAGGCTGCATAAACACCGGCGCAAAGATCGCCGATGGCTTCGCCACTGCGTGTCGGGCCTGTCTCTGCAAAACCTGTGACGCTCATTAGCCCCGACATGGCCTGGGCGACGATGTCATAGGCCGGGTTAGCCGACAGCGGACCATGCTGGCCGAAACCGGAAATGCTCGCGTAGATCAGCCTCGGGTTGTATTGCTTGAGGGTGTCGAAGTCGATACCCAGGCGACGTGTCACGCCGGGACGAAAGTTTTCCACGACGACGTCTGCCTCACGGACCAGCTCATAGAGCCGGGCACGATCAGCAGTGGACTTGAAGTCCATTTCGACACTGCGCTTGCCGCGATTGATCAGGCCGAAATAGACGCTCTCGCCATCCTTGAAGGGGCCCAGGTGACGGCTGTCATCGCCGTGGTCAGGGACTTCGAATTTAATGACGTCGGCGCCGAGGTCGGCGAGCATGGCCGTGCAATGCGGACCGGCCAGAACGCGGCTCAGATCAAGCACGCGAATGCCTTGGAGTTGTTGGGTAAACGGACTGCTGCTCATGGTGCAGACTCCTCGATTCCGGGGCTTAGACGTTGCCGATCATCGGCAGGTTGAGGCCTTGTTCCTTGGCACAATCGATCGCGATCTGGTAACCGGCATCGGCGTGACGCATGACACCGGTGGCGGGGTCGTTGTGCAGCACACGAGCGATACGCTCGGCCGCTTCGTCAGTACCGTCGCAGACAATCACCATGCCCGAGTGCTGGGAGAAGCCCATGCCGACGCCACCGCCGTGGTGCAGGGAAACCCAGGTCGCGCCGCTCGCGGTGTTGAGCAAGGCGTTGAGCAGTGGCCAGTCGGACACGGCATCGGAACCGTCCTGCATGGATTCGGTTTCGCGGTTCGGACTGGCGACCGAACCGGAGTCCAGGTGGTCACGTCCGATCACGATAGGCGCCGACAACTCACCGCTGCGCACCATTTCGTTAAATGCCAGACCCAGCTTGGCGCGCAGGCCCAGGCCGACCCAGCAGATACGTGCCGGCAGACCCTGGAAGCTGATGCGCTCGCGGGCCATGTCCAGCCAGTTGTGCAGATGGGCGTCGTCCGGGATCAGCTCTTTGACCTTGGCGTCGGTTTTGTAGATGTCTTCAGCGTTGCCCGACAGCGCAGCCCAACGGAACGGGCCGATACCACGGCAGAACAGTGGACGGATGTAGGCTGGAACGAAGCCAGGGAAGTCGAATGCGTTTTCCACGCCTTCTTCCTGGGCCATCTGACGGATGTTGTTGCCGTAGTCGAAGGTCGGCACGCCCATTTTCTGGAAGTCCAGCATCGCTTTGACGTGCACGGCCATCGATTGCTTGGCGGCTTTGACCACCATTGCCGGATCGGTGACAGCGCGGTCGCGATACTGCTCCCAGGTCCAGCCGGCCGGCAGGTAGCCGTTGAGCGGGTCGTGGGCGCTGGTCTGGTCGGTCACCATGTCCGGGCGAACACCGCGACGAACCAGTTCCGGCAGGATTTCAGCGGCATTACCCAACAGGGCAATGGAAATCGCCTTGCCTTCCTTGGTGTATTTGTCGAGACGCGTCAGCGCGTCGTCGAGGTCGATGGCTTGTTCATCGACATAGCGGCTGCTCAGGCGGAAGTCGATGCGGCTCTGCTGGCATTCAATGTTCAGCGAGCAAGCGCCGGCCAGGGTTGCTGCCAGTGGTTGAGCGCCACCCATGCCGCCCAGGCCAGCGGTCAGTACCCACTTGCCTTTCAGGTCATCGTTGTAATGTTGGCGGCCGGCTTCGACGAAGGTTTCATAGGTGCCCTGGACGATGCCCTGGCTGCCGATGTAGATCCAGCTGCCGGCGGTCATCTGGCCGTACATGGCCAGGCCTTTGGCGTCGAGTTCGTTGAAGTGTTCCCAGCTCGCCCAGTGTGGCACCAGGTTGGAGTTGGCGATCAGTACGCGTGGTGCGTTGGCGTGAGTCTTGAACACGCCGACCGGCTTGCCGGATTGCACCAGCAGGGTCTCGTCGTCGTTCAGGTGGGTCAGGCTTTCAACGATCTTGTCGTAGCATTCCCAGTTACGTGCCGCACGACCGATACCACCGTAAACCACCAGTTCTTTGGGGTTCTCGGCGACTTCCGGGTCGAGGTTGTTCATCAGCATGCGCAGCGGCGCTTCGGTCAGCCAGCTCTTGGCGGTCAGCTTGTTACCGCGGGCAGCGCGGATTTCGACATCACGCAGGCGAGTGGTCTTGGTGGTCATGGTTATCTCCTCATTCAGGGGTGAGCGGTTTGTCGCCGCACTTATGATGCATGTGATTGCTTATATCAACCTGTATGTACAAGTGAATGCAAGTGAAGGGCCAAATACGCCTGATGAGAGCCAAGTGAAAATTGATAAATTAATAAAATTGAATTAAATCAAATAGTTAAAATCTATCTGAGAATTCATGGGTGGTCGGGGTGGATGAAAATGTTGTTGCAATTCTATGATGAGCAGTCAGGATCTATGTGCGTTATGTAACACTTTTTCACGCGTCGCTTTAGGTGTGTCACCATTCTGCCAATCGGGTCGGCACGGGTAACAGCTTAGAAGGAGGGTGGTGCGCTATCGAGCGGCAGGCGGGGGCCGCTCGATCTGTGACTCAGTTGCCGAACTTGCCTTCGAGGCGATAGCGCGAACCTGGATAAACCAAGCGTGCGCAACCTACTTGACCCATTGCCGCCCACGTACGACGGCGAATCAGCAGGCACGGTTCATAGCGTTTAATCTGCAGAAGCTTGCACTCGGCAGATTTGGCGAGAATCGACTCGACCACGTGTTCGCCTTCGGTCAGCGGCGCCAGTTGAATCAGATAGGCGTAAGGCGTGACCTTGGTAAAGTCTTGCTGCAGATAGGCAGGTGCGACCTCGGCATTGACGAAGCGCTCCTCGATCTGCACCGGCACGTCATTTTCGTGATGCACGACAACCGAATGGAACAACCGCTTGACCCCCTCGAGGGGAAAGGGCATCGAAGCTCGCGCCCGTTCAGGCATCTCTTCAAGCACGACCACTTCACAGCGATGCTCATGACCTCGAGCCGCAATTTCTTCCGCAATGTTATGGATCTCGAAGAGCGCTGCATGGCCTTTTGGTTCGGCTACAAAAGTGCCTACACCCTGCATACGCACCAGCGCACCTTCAATGGTCAGTTCTCGCAGCGCTCGGTTGATGGTCATGCGACTCACACCGAGCAAATTCAGCAGTTCACTTTCAGAGGGCAGTTTGGAATTGGGTAGCCACGCACCGGAGCGAATCTTCTGCATGATGATTTGCTTGACCCGTGCATATAGCGGGGAGGGGCTTTCGAGCGAAAAGGACTCGAGGGACGCATTATCCTCAATAGGTTTGGACACAGTAATTCCCAATATAAAAATGAATTGCTCTGATAGGCCAGGAGCGAAGTTTACTCTGCAGCCAAGGATACGCCTATGCACGCAATGCATCGACGGGGTAAGGGAGCGCTGTTCTAAACCACTTGAGAGCGGCCTGCCGCCAATACTGGAAACCCGCAAGTCGAACCAGGTTGAGGCGGGGTGATGGGCAATTAATTCAAGATAAACGCGGCTCCTGAGCAAGCGCTGTGAGCCCGGTCGTAACAGGGGTTCAGTTGAACGTGAGGTGCCGCTTCTGGCCGAACTCTGCCGTTACTCAATGGCAGCTACGGGTTGAATCCACAGCCAAAAGTTGTCATTCAGATGCACCTCCGAGTTTAAGGGCGATTCAACCCGAACACGGGTGTACTCAAACAACCTATTGATGTGTTTTTTGCGTTACGGCATCAGTGTCCGACGATTGCAGAAAGCCGCGAGCCAATTGCTGATACAACTCGGGCCCCATCCGTGCGCTGACCGCTTTGGCAATCAATGCGACGGCCATGAGGCTGATGACCATCCCGTGGCTGTCGATCATCTCCATTACGATGATCGCGGAGGTGATCGGGGACTGTGTTACAGCCGCCAGAAAACCGACCATGCACAGGGCAATGATCGGCTGTGCCGCCAGGCTAAAGTACTCCGCGACGTTAGCACCTACAGCGGCACCGACGGCGAGGGAGGGGGCAAAAATGCCGCCTGGGATACCGGAGAAGTAAGTAACCACCGTCGCGAGAAAACGGGTGATCGGTGCATGCCATGGCAGGCCGACATCAGACACGATGATCTGAGACGTGATCCCGTAACCGCTGCCGAATGACATGCCGCCACTCAACCAGCCCAATACCGCCACGATCATTCCACACGCACCAGCAAACCAGACGGGATGTGCGCGACGCCATTCCCAGAGAACGAATCGATGATAGCGCTGGGGCCACAGTAACATCCGGCTGAACAGTCCGCCCAACAGCCCGCAGCCAATCCCGGTCACCACCACCGGGACGATGATATCCAGACCAATCTCACGAATATCGAAATGACCGAAATAGTTGTAGTTGCCTTGCAAAGCAATGGCAACCATCCCCGATAAGATGATCGTGCTGAGCAAGACCCCGCTGGTGCGGGTCTCCAGTTTGCGCCCCAGTTCCTCTACAGCAAAGGCCACACCGGCCAATGGCGTATTGAATGCTGCCGCGATGCCTGCTGCCCCTCCGGCCAGAATGAGGTCCTCGCTGCGGATGATTCGCGCGTTGGGAAGGTAACGGTGGAAAAAATGCATGATCGAGGCCGCGACCTGTACCGACGGCCCTTCGCGCCCAGCGGAAAAACCACCCGTCAGCGCCAGCGTGCCAAGGCCTATCTTGGCGAAGGCAATCCGAAGCGACACCAGTTTGTCGACGGGTTTGCCTTGATGCGCCAAGCGCGTAGCGGCGATCACCTGGGGAATGCCGCTGCCTTGGGAGCCGACAAAAAAACGGGAGGTCAGCCACACCACCAACATGCCGACCAAAGGCGTGTAAATAAACGGCAACCAGGGCCGCTCGGCGGTCTGTTGCGAAAATTGCATCAGCGCCAGGTCGGCCAACCGGGCAAACATCACGACAAGTAGCCCCGCCAAGGTGGCGGCAGCCCAGAGCGTCACCCGTGTGCGCCAACGGATGGAGGCGAAACGGCGACGCAGTATCACTATCGGTTTGATCACCCGAGCAAGTTCCCATAGAGTTTCAGCACTGTGGTGCTGGCAAGACTAACCGGATATGCGGTGTAGTCCAATGGCTCTGGCTCCAGTACTGATAACCACCCCATCACTGCAAGCCTTTATCAGGACTTACACCTCGAAGATTGGCTTAAACACCATCCCGAAATGTTCATTGCCCCCCGCCCGTAACTCACCGAAGCTATCCTTCATCAGCCCTCACGCCGTCGAGATGGACCTCCACCCAATGCAAACCCCAGCGCAACCCCAACGCCCACTCTGGAAAATCTACCTGCTTTTCCTCGCCCCGATGGTCCTGTCGAACTTTCTGCAGTCCATGTCTGGCACCGTTAACAGCATCTACATCGGCCAGATGCTCGGCACTCAAGCGCTGGCGGCCGTGTCCGGCATGTTTCCCATCGTGTTTTTCTTCATCGCCCTGGTCATCGGTCTGGGGGCTGGCGCGGGTGTGTTGATCGGGCAGGCGTGGGGTGCGCGGGAGACGCATTTGGTCAAGGCGATTGCCGGGGCGACGTTGATGTTGGGGTTGTTGATCGGGTTGGTGGCGGCGGTGGTGGGGAGTGTATTTGCGCGGGCTTCGCTGGTGGGGCTAGGGACGCCGGGGGATGTGCTGGACGATGCGGTGGCGTATGCCCATGTAATGTTGTGGTTCATGCCGTCGCTGTTGGTGTTTGTGTTGTTCACCCAGTTGCTGCGCGGGGTAAGCGATACGTTGTCGCCGTTGTTGGCGCTGGTGGTGTCGACCGCTATCGGCCTGGCGCTGACGCCGGCGTTGATTCGCGGGTGGTTGGGGTTGCCGCCGCTGGGGATTCAGAGTGCGGCGTTTGCCGGGTTGGCCGGCAACCTGGTGGCGATGGGGTGGCTGGCGTGGCGTTTGATTCGTCGCGGCCATCCATTGGCGCCGGATCGTGAGTTTTTTGCGGCGATGAAACTGGACTGGGCGATTCTCGGCAAGGTGTTGCGTATCGGTTTGCCTACCGGGTTGCAGATGGTGGTGTTATCGCTGTCGGAACTGGTGATTCTGGCGCTGGTGAACCAGCACGGGTCCCAGGCGACGGCGGCATACGGCGCGGTGACGCAGATCGTCAATTACGTGCAGTTCCCGGCGCTGTCGATTGCGATCACGGCGTCGATCCTCGGGGCGCAGGCGATCGGGGCAGGGCGCATTGAGCGCATCGGGCCGATTTTGAAGACCGGGTTGATGATCAACGTGTGCCTGACCGGTGGGTTGATTGTGCTTGGCTACATGTTGTCGAGCTGGTTGCTGGCGTCTTTCCTCACCGAAGAGTCGACGTTGAACATGGCTGAGCACCTGTTGCACATCATGCTCTGGAGCCTGTTGGTGTTCGGCTTCCAGGCGATCATCGGCGGGATCATGCGCGCCAGCGGCACGGTGATGGTGCCGGTGGCGATTTCGATTGTGTGCGTGGTGTGTGTGCAGTTGCCGGTGGCTTATCTGCTGGATGCGCGGTTCGGGTTGCAAGGGGTGTGGATGGCGTTTCCAGTGGCGTATCTGGGGATGCTGGCGTTGCAGACGCTGTATTACAAGTTGGTTTGGCAGCATCAGAAGATTGAGCGGTTGGTGTAGGTGATGTTCACGGCGCTTGATGACAGTCAACCTCAGACCGACAATTCAGGGGGGATAGGGTTAACCAACAGGCGTTATCGCCTGGGGAGGTTTTCAAATGAGCCCCGCATCGCAAACCATCCTGCAAAACCGCGCCGCCGCCGGGCGGCGGCTGGTGGAACCGCTGCTTCAATACGCCCATCGATCTGACGTTATCGTCCTGGCCTTGCCCCGTGGCGGGGTGCCGGTGGCCTATGAAGTGGCCACGGCGCTTGGCGTACGCCTGGACTTGATGCTGGTGCGCAAGCTTGGGGTGCCGTCGCATCAGGAGTTCGCCATGGGCGCGATTGCCAGTGGCGGCATCCAGATTCTCAATGAGCAGGCGCTAAGGGCGCACCCCATTGATAAAGCCGAGTTCGATGTCGTGGTCGCCCGGGAAAGCAAGGAATTGCTGCGCCGTGAGCAGGTGTATCGCGGTAATCGGCCGCCGCTGCAACTCAAGGATCAGGTGGTGATTCTGGTCGACGACGGCCTGGCGACCGGCGCCTCCATGCTGGCGGCGATCCACGCCGCGCGGGTGCATGCGCCGTCGCGCATTGTCGTCGCCGTGCCGGTGGCGCCGATTGAAACCGCCGAGGCGTTGCGCAGCGAAGTGGATGAGCTGGTCTGCCCGCTGATGCCTGATTGGATGATGTCGATCGGTCATTGGTACATGGATTTCTCCCAGACGTCGGATAGCGAAGTCATGGATCTGTTGCAACGGGCGTGGCTGAAAGAGGGCGGCTGATTGTCGCGAGCCGTTTATACGGCGGCTTTTTTTGTCTGCTGGAATAAACCGCGATTGTTTGCTTTAGTCCACGGTGCGTTTGACACCTCAATCCCTGAGGGGCTTCGGCCCGGAGAGTCGCATGAGCTCTCGATTCTTTCGATTCACCGTACTGGTAGCCGTCCTCGCGATTGGCGGTTCATCCAGCGCCTATGCGGTCGAGTACGCGGAGGTGAATCCGACCGCCAGCAAGATCAGCTTTACATTCGATCAGATGGGGGCGCGGGTGTACGGCACGTTCAGCAAGTTCGAGGGGACCCTCTATTTTGATACTGCGCGTCCCGAAGACGCTCACGCGATGCTCACCATCGACCTTGCCAGCATCGATGTCGACAGCGAAGACGCCAGGACCGAACTGCCCAAACCCGCCTGGTTCGATACGGCTGCCTATCCGCAGGCGAAATTTGAATCGACTCAATTCAAAGACCTCGCCAACAACCGTTACATGATTACCGGCAACCTTACGCTGCGGGGGCTGACCCGGGAAGTGGAGGTGCCGGTCCTGCTCAAGGCCGAAGGCGGCATCGCTATCTTCGTTGGCGAGCTGACGCTCAAGCGCAACGATTTCAAGATCGGGGAGGGTGAGTGGGCCGACAGCTTTGTTTCCAATGACATCAATATCCAGTTTCGGATGGTTGCGCCGCAGCGCTAGCGGGCGTGCATGGGCAGTCAAATTTGCAGGGAGATGAACATGCCAAAAAAAATCATCGTCGCATTCGACGGCACCTGGAACTTGCCTGATCAGGCGCCGGAGATCGATGGCGACGCCAGCACCAACGTGGTCAAGCTCCATGACGCGATTCTGTCCAGCCAGAAGGACGGGACGGTGCAGAAGAAAATCTATGTCACCGGCGTGGGCACCGACTGGTACGACAAACTCGAGGGTGGGGCATTCGGGGTCGGCCTGTCGAAGAAAATCAAGGAAGGCTACGTCGCGCTGGCCAAAAATTATGAAGAGGGCGATCAGGTTTTCATTTTCGGTTTCAGCCGCGGGGCCTATTCCGCGCGAAGCCTGGTGGGTTTGATCCGCAATGTCGGGCTGCTGACGAAAAAGCACATCGATCGCATCGATGAGGCTTACACCTTGTACCGCACCCGCGATTCAAGCGCAGATACGGAGAACGCCCGGTTCTTCCGCCAGACTTACTCCCGGGAAATCGACATCCATTTTCTGGGTGTCTGGGACACGGTGGGAGCGCTGGGTGTGCCGTTCAAATCGGCTGAGTGGTTCAACCACAAATATTACGAATTTCACGACACCGAACTCAGCGGGATCGTACGCAATGCCTTCCATGCGCTCGCCATCGATGAGCATCGGGCCAATTACGAATGCACGCTGTGGGACCCGATTGCCAAGCCCAATCAGGTGATGGAACAGGTCTGGTTTTGCGGGGCGCATGCCAATGTGGGGGGCGGTTACGCCGATAACAATCTGTCGGATGTTCCGCTGCGGTGGATGGCCAATAAAGCCATGGATTGCGGGCTGGAGCTGAACCCGAAGAAACTCCCCCGACAGTCAAACGCACTGTCCGATATCACTGACTCCTACAAGGACTTCCTCGGTGGCACGTATCGATTGTTGAACGCCCGCTATTTCCGGCCTATCGGCAAGACGCCATTCGGCCAGGAGTGTTTCGATGACAGCGTACAGCAGCGGGTGGTCGCTTCGGGAACGTATCGGCCGAAAAATCATGTGGACGTGTATTTGGCGGGGACTTACAAGCCGCTGAACAAAATAGGTTGATCTCAAGCTTGCTCGCGATAGCGGCTTGACCATCAACACAAGGAACGACCAACGCCCGGTTCACATGGCATGAACCGGGCGTTAATCAATCTCCTGTTACTTTGCTGTGATCGGCACGGTCACCGCCTGCCCGAAGGCTGAACGTATGGTTACCGTCGGGCTCGGTGTCGGGCCGGCGCCGGTCGTACTCACCGACACCCTCCAGCGCGCTCCGGTGCCGGTTGGCGTGAGGGTCGCGTTGCCGAGGCTGAGCGGGCCAGCGGTGGTGGTCGCGGTCACCGTCAGTGTATTGCCGGTGCCGCGTGACGTGGTGCCCGCCAGGTCCCAGGTGTAGCGGTTGTTGCTGCGCACGGTGACGGAGGCGCTGGTGACCACCAGGTCTTCGTTGACCGCTGCCCCTGTGACCGCCACGGAGACCGTTGCCGGTTCCGAGACCGCGTTTTTGGCGTCGCTGGCCTGATAGGTGAACGTCGCGGTGAACGGCGCCGTGACGGTGGCCGGTGGCGTGTAGATCACGCGGACGCCGTCGGTGCTGACCGTGCCCTGACCGGAGTCCGGTTGGGCCAGGCCCACCACTTTGAGCGGCACGTTGCCATCTGGGTCGGTGTCGTTGGCCAGGACGTTGATGGTGACCGGTTGGCCATTGCTGCTGACGGCGCTGTCGGCGTTGGCAATCGGTTTCTTGTTATCGACTTCGCCTTCGTCGTCATCGTCATCGTCGTCATCATTGCCTTTAGCATCGCCGCTGCGGAAGGTCGGCAGTGCGGCGGAGTTGACGTAGGTGACCCCATCCCAGCCGGGCAGTGGCGTAGGCATCAACTGGAACTGACCCGGATGCTCGATATCCCAACGCAACAGCATCGAAGAGTCCTCATGCTGAGTGTTGTGGCAGTGCTCCATGTAGGTCCCTGCGAACTCACGGAAGCGGATCGCCATTTCCACATCCACCGAGCTGTCGATACCTTCGCCGATGCGATATACATCCTTGCGCGCCCCTTGTTCCCACACCGGCGGCGCCTTGCCGTCGCGGCTGAGGATGATGCCTTCCTCGAAATGCACATGCACCGGGTGGTTCCAGCCGTTGCCGCCGTTCTTGATTTTCCACACTTCCAGCGTGCCGTCGCCGGAGAACCCGGCATCGGTCGGGCCGTTGGCCAATTGCGGTGCGGCACTGATGCGGCGTGGGTCCATGTTGTAGCCAAAACCGCCGTCGGTCTTGATGGTCCAGGGGGCTTCATCGGTACCGTCGGAACGACCGAAAATGAACTCGCGGTGCCGCGCCAGTTTGAGCTTGGCCTGGGCCTGCGGATCGTCACGATCGAGGGTCAGCGGGATCATGGTTTTACCGGCGGCCTTGCCTGGTTTGGCGGGCTCATAGTCGGCGGGGTTCATGCTTACGTCGGTGCCGGTGTAAGGCTGAACCACCATTTGCATGAATTTACCCACCGTCGGGTCACCCTTGTCCCATTCCGGGCCTTTGCTGCCTTGCTTGATCACCGCCTTGTACTTCTCGGACAGCACGTCGGCCAGGCTCAGGCCGTTCTTCTCCGGACCCTTGCCGGTCTTGTGTTCCATCAGGTTGACGAAGTACAGCTTATCGCCGGTCTTGATCCCGTTTTTCGCGAAATTGACGATGATATCGAAGCGTTCGGCGATGCCCTGGGTCGGCAGGATCGCGTTGTGGTTCTGCTTATCGCCGTCGGCGTCCAGGTCCATGCTGCCGTCGAACGGCACCGCATGTTCCATCAGATTGCCGTCGTTGCCGATCATGTGGAACGGTACGCGGGTGTAAGACACACCGGAACCTGAAGGCCCCGGAAATTCGCCGCCATTACCGGTCACTTCACGCACCAGGGCAATCCTCAAGTAGCGCGATACCGAACCGTTGAGAATCCGGAAGCGATAGCTGCGCGCCCGTACTTTCAGGCGCGGCTCGTACTGCCAGTTGACCAGGATCTGGTCGCCGAGAAAGCCGTCGGTGTTGAACGGGTTGAACCACAACTGGCCGTTCTGATCCCAGGCCTTGTCGGCCACCACCAGGTTGACGTCGTAGTCACGGTTGCCCCACGGCATGGCGCTGCCGCTGGGCAGGCGCAGGTTGACGCCGTCCTCGATCGCTTCGTTGCCACGATCCAGGGCGCTGTAGTAGTTCATCATCACCGCGTTGCCCTTGTAGACATTCTGTGCGGTGAAATCGAGCATATGGTCGTGGAACCAGTGAGTGCTCATGGTTTCGCGCCAGTCACCACGGATCTTGATGCTGCCGTTGTCGCAGGTCTTCAGGCCTGGGTTGGCATCGTTGACGAACAGGGTTTCACCCGGTGAGCAGGGGAATGCCGCGCGTGGGTCGGTTGCGGTGGTGTTGATGGTGTCGTAACCGGCCAGTTGGACCGGCCAGCGATAGTCGTAGTACTGGCCCGGAAAGAAAAACGCACTGGCATAACCGTCGCTTTCGGCAGGGGAGTGGCCGTTGTGTTCGTGAGTGGTGATGGTGTGCAAGCCAAAACCCATGTTGGCCGCCGGGTCGATCGGCAGGGCGTTGTAGTGGCGCATCAGCACCGGTTGACCGTAGCGCACCATCAACAGTTTTGGCGGAAAGGTGCCGTCGAAGGTCCACAGCGCGTTGTGGTTCTGGATCGGGAAGTTGGGGTGGAAACGGGTGTCGATGCCTTTGGTGGTGCCGAGGGTGGTCGGGATGTCCGAGGTCTGGTAGTACAGCCCGCCTGGCCCGAACTCACCGACGGCGTAGTTGTGCAGTTGCCGGCGGTCGCGCATGCCGCCGTTGAGTTTGGCGCCCGCTTGCACAGTCTTGAAGGCGACCTGTGGGTAGAACTCGTTCCAGCGTTGATGCGACCAACCCTTTCCTGGCGGACGCCCCTCGGCGGGCGAGCCGACGGGATGGCGGTTGAGGAAGGTTTCGATCTGCGCCTTCCACGGGTTACGGTCCAGTACGTTGGAGAACTGTGACGGAAACGGGTACAACCCGGGTTGGCGCATGAAGGCTTCCAGCGCTGTGGCGGACGGCCCGCTGCGGGCGACGTTGTCCGGGTCTTGTTGTGGCGCCGGGCCGACAGTGGGTACCGGGAATGTCAGCGGCGGTGCCGGAAGGGTCGGGTCGAGTTTCTCCGTACCGAATTCCTCGAACAGCAACAGTTGCTGGGTGAACGGTAGCGCCCCGAACAACGGGCTGGGTTTGCCGTTGGTGGGGTAATTGAACGAGGTCTGCAGGCTCGGCGGCAGTACGTTATCGGCACGCGGCGTGTCGCGATCGCCAAACACGCCGTTGGGCAGTGCAATCGCGCCCTGGTTGGCTTCCGGCAAGCCTTTCAAGGCTTCCAGCGCTGCTGCCGCGGCCACCGGATCGGCAGGCAGAGGAGTGTAGGCCGAGGGGTCTGTTGGTGGCGGCTCGCTGACATCATCGAGTGGTACGGCATTGGCGGTGGCCAAGGTCATCAGCATCGCTGAGGCGAGCCCGGACATGCGCCAATAGCTGGGTGAACTGTGTTGTGGTGTTGCACGTTTCATTTTTTTCCCCTCGCGTCATGCCAAATAGGCGAAACCCGCCATCTCCTTCGGGAGCGACAGCTGCTGCGGTAGTGGGGGAAGTGCAACTGTTGGGCCATCACTCGGGCCGGGAGAAAAGTGCTAATGAATTAACAAGTTGTTTCAGATTGTTTCTGCGCGCTTACGGAAACGGGTGGGGCAAATTCCGCATTTGCGGGGGAAGCCCCATTATTTCATTGGGTTACTGTCACCAATGGTGGGGTGGTCTTGCCAAAGTGTATTGGCTTGGAAGAAAATGAGAGTCATTATCAAATAAATTTGTTTCGGGCCTTTTCCATGTCCTCCGCCGACCTCTCGCTGCAACACGCCGTGCACACGCTTTACGAGGAACACCACAGTTGGTTGTGTGGCTGGCTGCGCAAACGGCTGGGTTGCAACCACAGCGCAGCGGATCTGGCCCAAGACACTTTTATTCGCGTCCTCACCCAACGCAAGGTTCAGGAATTGCGCGAACCCCGCGCTTACCTCAGCACCATTGCCCGCAGCCTGATGATCGACATGTTCCGTCGGCGGGCGCTGGAGCAGGCCTATCTGGAAACGTTGGCCAACATCCCGGAGCCAGTGGCGGTCTCGCCGGAAACCCGCTCGCTGATCATCGAAACCCTGATGGAAATCGATCGTTTGCTGGACGGCCTGGGTGAGCGAACCCGCGAGATTTTCCTGTTGGCCCAACTCGATGGCCTGAGCTATGTCGAGATCGGCCGGCGCATGAACGTCTCGGTGACCACGGTCAAGAAACACGCGGTGCGCGCCCTCACGCACTGCCTGTTGCTGATCGAGGACTGAACCGTGGCCCAGGCGCAACCGCTGGACTACGCGACCCTCGAAGCCGCCGCTCGCTGGTATGTCGAATTGCGCGGCGAGGTGCCGGACGACGCCGTTCGCGAAGCGCATCGGCGTTGGCTGGAGCGCGACCCTCGACATGTGCAGGCATGGGAGCGTCTTGTGCGCTTGCAGGACAGACTCGGGCAAGTCACTCCCGGCGTCGCCCGTCCGACGCTGGCCAGTGCCCGCGCCAAACGCCGCGATGTGCTCAAGGTCTTGTCGATTCTGTTGATGGCGGGCGGGGCAGGGACATTGGCCTGGAACACCACCTCATTGCCGACCTTGATGGCTGACCAGCGCACCGGCACCGGCGAACGTCGCCGCGTACGACTCGACGACGGCAGCCAGTTGCAGCTCAACACGGCTACGGCGGTGGATATTCGCTACAGCGCGACCCTGCGCGAAATCCGTTTGCTCGAAGGCGAAATCCAGATTGAAACGGCGCCCGACGCGTTGGCGCGCCCCTTCGTGGTCCACACCGCCGAAGGCAGTATCCGCGCGCTGGGCACTCGTTTTGTCGTGCGGCGAGACGCGGAGCAGAGCCTGGTCAGTGTGCAGGAGCATGCGGTCGAGGTGCGCGGTGCCGATGTGTCCGGCCCTGCGGTGCGCGTCGACGCCGGTCAGCAATTGAGTTTTCGCCGCGACGCCATCGACGCCGTGCAACGAGCCGCCGCACAAGCGGATGCCTGGACCCGGGACATGCTGGTGGTCAATGACTGGCGCCTGGGTGATTTTGTCCGCGAACTTCAGCGCTATCGTCCCGGCCATCTGGGGTGTGATCCGGCGGTGGCGGCGCTGCGGATTTCCGGCGCGTTTCATCTGGGCAGCACCGACATGGTCCTCGACAACCTGACCTCGACCTTGCCGGTGCGCATACGTCGCTTCAGCCGTTTCTGGACCCGTGTGGAGCCAGTCTGAGTGATTGATCGAAAAAAATCTTCGTGGGGGTTATTGATTTCGATTCTCGTTCGACTTGGTAGTTAGAGGCGCACATAGACGCCGCCATTGACTGCCACTAACGGGCGAAAGGACACCGCATGACCCCTCGCAATTCCCGACTGAGCATTTCTACCCAACCATCCGTCAGACCCTTGAGCCGTGCCGTGCATGCCGCACTGCTCGGTATGGCGCTGGCCGCCCCGTTGGGCATGGCGGTGGTCGCGCAACCGGCCTGGGCGCAAACCACGGGCGAAACCGAATTCGACATTCCGGCCGGTCCCCTGGGCTCGGCATTGACCCAGTTCGCCGGCACCGCCGGAGTCACCGTTTCCTTCGAACCGACCTCTGCCAACGGCCAGCAAACGGCGGGATTACGGGGTCGTTATTCGGTTGATGCCGGTCTGCGCCAGTTGCTGGCCGGCAGCAAACTCGAAGCGGTGCGTCACGACAATGGCAGTTATTCGCTGTTGCCGATCGTAGGGGCGGGCGCGGCCATCCAGTTGGGCGCTACCAGCATTTCGGGGGTTGCCGTGGAATCGGCCTACGGACCGGTGGACGGTTACGTCGCGACCCGCAGCGCTACCGGGACCAAGACCGATACGCCGATCCTTGAGGTCCCGCAGACTATCAACGTGGTCACCGCCGACCAGGTCGAAGCCCAAGGCGCGCGCAACCTGACCCAGGCCCTGCGTTACACGCCGGGGGTTAATACCAGCGGCTACACCGACCGCAACTCGATTGCCGATGAAATCACCAGCCGTGGTTTCGCGCCGACGCCGTTGTATTTCGATGGCGCCTACATTCCTTACGCGGGCAGCCTCGGTGGCGCGCCGCAAATCGACCCGTACACTCTGGAGCGCATCGAAGTGCTCAAGGGCCCGTCGTCGGTGCTCTACGGACAGAACCAGCCGGGCGGCCTGATCAATATGGTCTCCAAGCGCCCGACCACCGAACAGCGCAGCCAGATCAAACTGGGGGCGGGCAGTTACGACCGGGTCAACGGCGCCTTCGACACCAGTGGCCCGATCGACGAGCAGAAACAGTTCACCTATCGCCTGATCGGCGTCGCCGACAAGGGTGGCGAACAAGTCGAACACAACAGCAGCGAACGCATGCTGCTGGCGCCGAGCCTGACCTGGGCGCCGACCGAGGACACCTTCCTGACCCTGCTGGCGCAGGTCCAGCGCGATGACGGCATACCGGATTATCAGTCGCTGCCAAGAATCGGCTCGCTGGATCGTGGTCCCAACGGCGAACGAATCAACCGCGATTTCTTCTCCGGCGATACCCATTTCAACGATTACAAACGTGACCAGTACGTCTTCGGCTACGACTTCAGCCACAACATCACCGATGACTTGAAGTACCGTTCCACCGCGCGTTACACCGACGTGCGCGACCGCTACAAAGGTTTCTATCTGCGCAGCTTCGTCACCGAAAACGGTGTGACCGATTACACCCGGGCCAACCGCGCCAAGGTCGACTGGCACCAGCACAACATCGCTTACACCATCGATAACAACCTGGAATACAAATTCAACACCGGCGCCCTGGAACACACCACGTTGATGGGCGTGGACTATCGGCATTTCAGCCGCAAGTACGATGGCTACAACGCCAATAATATCTTGCCGGTCAACCTGTACGGCAAGAACAACTACGACACCAGCAGCGTGACGCCGACGCTGACCACCCAGTGGGACAACACCCTGCGCCAGACCGGCGTGTACCTGCAGGACCAGATCAAACTGGACCAGTGGATCCTGACCATCGGCGGTCGTCAGGACTGGGCGGAAATCGACAACAAAGATTTGCTGGCGTCGACCCGTGAATCCAAGCGCGACAACAAATTCACCGGACGTATCGGCCTGACCTATGTCACCGATTTCGGCCTGGCGCCGTATGTCAGCTACTCCGAATCCTTCCTGCCGACCCTGGGTACCGCCGCTCCCGAGCGTGGCGGCAAGGCCTTCGAACCGACCGAGGGCCAGCAATACGAAGTGGGCGTGAAGTACCAGCCGTTCGAGAAAACCCTGATTACCGCGTCGGTGTATGAGATCAAGCAGAAGAACGTACTCACCGGCGACGATGACTATCCGGAGTACATGTCCCAAGGCGGCGAAATGCGTTCGCGCGGCGTCGAACTGGAAGTCAAATCCAGTATCGACAACGTCGATATCCTCGCTGCCGCCAGCTACATGGACTCGTTCTACACCAAGGACACCTGGGGCAACGAGGACAACCGCAACGAAGCGCAGTCACCAGTGTCGGCGTCGTTGTGGGTCGACTATCACTTCACCCAGGCCACCCTCAATGGCCTGACCTTCGGTGCCGGCGCGCGCTACACCGGACGCAAACCGGGTGATGCCGCCAACTCGTTCGACGTGCCGTCGTGGGTCGTCTACGACGCTACCGTCAGCTACGACATGGGCAAACTCGACCCGAACCTGCGCGGTTTGCAGACCCGCCTGAACGTGCAGAACATCTTCGATCGCGAGTACGTGTCGGACTGCAACTACTCGTTCGGTTGCTATTACGGGCAGGAGCGGGTGGCGTCGGTCGAGATGACTTACGACTTCTGATTTTCGCCATTGCGACGGACGCCATCGCGAGCGGGCTCGCTCCTACAGTGCATTTCCTGTGGGAGCGAGCCCGCTCGCGAAGAGGCCGGTACATTCAGCACCCATGTGCCGTTATGATACGCAGGCCCGCAACAAACCCGCCTCCGGAGCCAACCCCCGCAATGCCCCAGATCACGCACTTCAAAACCCCGTGCCCAGAGCACATCAACAGCCAGATCCTGCAGATGGTGGTCGACAACCTGACCGACATCAGCATGGTCGCTATTCCTCCGAGCAACCTGCTGTACAACGTCTACCAGTACGCGATCGGCTACGAGGTGCACCTGTATCTGGAAGCGCTGAACGGGGCGAAAGGGATTGATGTGGAGTTGATCGTCGCCACCGATCTGGATGATCCGGAACACGTCATCGGTTTCTTGCTGTACCTGCCGGTCAAGGACGATCCCGAGGCCTGCGGCGTGGCGTACATGGCGGTTCGGGCTGAGCATCGACGCCAGGGCGTTGCACGCCGGATGCTGCGCGAGATGGTTGGCCGTTACCCGCACGCTGAACTGACCTGCGCTGTGGCCAAGGTGCCGTATTTCGAGGCGATGGGTTTCCAGGTGGTGGGTGCGCGCGCGACCCAGGTGCTGATGAACACCCGCGATCACGGCAGCGACGGCTTGACGGCGCTACTGGATGTGGCGCCGATCTACAGCTCGCTGGAGGTGCGACAGATTCACACGTACTTGCTGCAAAAACATGGCAAGCGGGCGATGGTCGATGCGGAGAAACAGCGGGACCGACACCTGGATCAGTTGACGCACAAGGCCAACGAGTTTGTGCGTGGTCGGTTGGTTTGACCACGATCAATTCAACGCAGCAAGCCCCCTGTGGGAGCGAGCAAGCTCGCGATAGCGGTGAATCAGTCAACATCGATACTGACTGATACACCGTCATCGCGAGCTTGCTCACGTTTGCGTTGGTGTTCAACCCGCCAGCGTAAACACCAACGCCTTCAACCCACACTCCACATCGGCATCCGGAAACTCCGGCGGATTCTCCAGCCGCTGTTCAAAGCGCAGGCTCGGCGCCTCGCGGGTGACGCCGTCGATCAGGAAGTCGGCACCGAACGCCGGGTCGTTCATGCAGGCCAGCACGGTGCCGTTTTCGGCGAGCAATTCCGGCAAGCGGCGCAGCACGCGCTGGTAGTCCTTGGTCAGCAAAAAACTGCCTTTCTGGAATGACGGCGGGTCGATGATCACCAGGTCGTACGGGCCTTTGCCGATCACCTTGCCCCAGGACTTGAACAGGTCGTGGCCGAGGAAAGTGACCTTGCCCAAGTCATGTCCATTAAGTCGATGATTGTCGCGACCACGGCTCAGGGCGGGGCTGGACATGTCGAGGTTGACCACGTGCGTCGCGCCACCTTCGATGGCCGCCACCGAGAAACCGCAGGTGTAGGCGAACAGGTTCAGCACCCGTTTCCCCTCGGCGTTGGCCCGCACCCAATCGCGACCGTAACGCATGTCGAGGAACAGCCCGGTGTTCTGCTTGCGACCCAGATCCACGCGATATTGCAGCCCGCCTTCGGTGATGGTCATTTCTTCTATGACGTCGCCGAGCAGCCATTCGGTGGTGCTTTGCAGCAGGTAGCGATGTTGCAGCAACAGCGTATGCGCACCGGATTGTGCCCACTGCGGCGATTGGGTGATCGTCATCAGCAACTGCTTCAAATCCTCCAGTTGCGCGGCTTCCGGCTCCTTGAACAACGCCACCAGCACCACACCTTGCAGCCAGTCCACGGTCACTTGCTCCAGCCCCGGCCAGCAGCGGCCACGGCCGTGGAACAGGCGACGGGTTTCGGCGGGCGGTGTTGCCAGTGCCGTCAGCAGGTGGTCGTGAAGGGTGGAGAGGGCATTTGTGTTCATGGGTCTGGGTCGGCAATGTGCGGGGGGCGGCATTTAACCATAGTTGCGCGTTTGGCGGGCCACCACCGACCCCTGTAGGAGTGAGCCTGCTCGCGATAGCGGTTTCACATTCAACATCAATGTCGGCTGACTTGACGCCATCGCGAGCAGGCTCGCTCCTACAGGGTTCCGGGTGGCCATGAATGAGCAGTTATCACATTTAATTTAACTTTACGTGAGGATTTGGCGATCTTCCGGCTCCCATACTCGGCTCCAACGAATAACAACAACCGGAGCCGGACATGTCGCAGCCAACTGCTTCACCCAAGGCCAGCCACCCACGCTGGCTGCGGCTCACCCACTGGCTGAACGCATTGGCGGTGCTGGTGATGGTCACCAGCGGCTGGCGCATCTACAACGCCTCGCCGATTTACGATTTCAGCTTCCCCAAATCGATCACCCTCGGCGGTTGGCTCGGCGGCGCATTGCAATGGCACTTCGCGGCGATGTGGTTCCTGGCGATCAACGGCCTGATCTACCTGGCCTTCAACCTGTTCAGCGGACGCCTGAAGCGGCGTTTCTTCCCGGTTTCGCCCAAAGGCGTACTGCATGACCTGTGGGCCGCGTTGCGCGGAAAGCTCGACCACGCCGACCTCAGTCATTACAACCAGGTGCAGCGCGTGGCGTACCTGTTCGTGATCGTCGACATCACCCTGCTGGTGCTTTCCGGGCTGGTGTTGTGGAAGTCGGTGCAGTTCCCGATTTTGCGCGAATTGATGTGGGGTTATGAAGGCGCGCGCCGTGTGCACTTCTTCGCGATGGCGCTGTTGGTGGCCTTTGTGGCGGTGCATTTACTGATGGTCGCGCTGGTTCCCAAAACGCTGTTGGCCATGATCGTCGGCCGCAAGGAGCACGTATGAAAAAGCCCATTCTAGGTTCCGAGCTGGACGAGTCTTCCATCCTGACCGACGCCCGGAAAATCCTCGCGCCGCAAATCGAAGACCGCTCACGCCGCTCGTTCCTGTTGCGCGGCCTGACCCTCGGCGGCGTGGCCATGCTGTCCGGCTGCAACATCACCGACAACGACAGCGTCGAGACCGCGTTGTCTTCCATGTCGCGCTTCAACGACCGGGTGCAAGGCTGGCTGTTCAACCCCAACGCCATGGCGCCCACCTATCCGGCGTCGATGATCACCCGGCCGTTTCCCTTCAATGCCTTCTACGGCATCGACGAAGCGCCGACGGTGGAGGAGGAGAGTTATCGCCTGGAAGTCACCGGCCTGGTCGCCGACAAACGCAGCTGGCGCCTTGAAGAACTGCGCGCCATGGCGCAGGTCGAGCAGATCACCCGGCACATCTGCGTGGAAGGCTGGAGCGCGATCGGCCGCTGGGGCGGTGTGCGTTTCAGCGATTTTCTCAAGCGCATTGGCGCCGACACCGATGCCAAATACGTCGGTTTCAAATGCGCCGATGACTACTACACCAGCATCGACATGGCCACCGCACTGCACGCGCAAACCCAGTTGACGCTGACCTACGACGGTGCGGTGCTGCCACGCGAATACGGCTTCCCGATGAAGCTGCGCATGCCCACCAAGCTTGGCTACAAGAACCCCAAACACATTCAGGCGATTTTCGTCAGCAACACCTACAGCGGTGGCTACTGGGAAGACCAGGGCTACAACTGGTTCGGTGGCAGCTGATCAATCCCCGGAAAATTCACCCGCCCGCAACCTGAGCTTCAAGGAGTTTCATCATGAAAAAGTTGACCACCGTTGTTCTGTCCATGTGCCTGGCCGTTGGTGCTGCTAGCGTGTTCGCGGCTGACACCATGAGCAACGACAGCATGAGCAAGGATTCGATGTCCAAGGATGCGATGTCCAAAGACGCCATGAAGAAAGATGCAATGTCCAAGGATTCCATGAGCAAGGACGGCATGAAAAAAGATGCCATGTCCAAGGACGCGATGAAGAAAGACGAGATGAAGAAAGACTCGATGTCCAAGGACGGCATGAAAAAGGACGCCATGTCGCAGTAATTACAAGCGACCCGATACCTGTGGGAGCAAGCTTGCTCCCACAGGTTTTTTGCAAGTCTTGAAAGGGTATGACTTGAAGTCATGCCCCCATGATTTTTTATGGTTACAGCCCCGCCAACCCCCAGTGTTAAAAAATCGCAAACCAGCTCATCAACAACAAAAAAGAGCGTTTGCAACCATGATCAATCATCACTGCCGCGTCTTCGCCAGCCTCCCGCTGCGCTCTTCGAACCCCGACATTTGCCACGTCAAACCCTGTATTTGCGTGCGTTTCTGATCAACCCAAACTCCCTGAAGAGTAACGACTCATGAAAGAACTCGACCTGTACATCGGTGAAGGCTTCGAAGGCCCGGGCGTGAACGCCGCGCACATCAACATCCTGATCGGCCCACGCAACGGCCCGGCCGGGCAAGCGTTCGCCAACAGCCTGGCCTCGCCAAGCCAGGGCCATTGCCCGTTCATGGTGATCGCCCAGCCGAACATCCCGGTCAAGCCGATGACCCTGTATGTGAACAAGGCCGCGATCAGCAGCGACCTGCACGGCAATGCCACCTGGGGCGCGTCCCAGGCCGGTATCGCCAAGGCGGTTCTGGAAGCGCTGCTCGACGGCACCCTGCCGCCGGAAGCCGAAGACGAGTGGGCCATCGTCACCGCCAACTGGGTCAACCCGGCCTGCGACGACCTCGATGCCGTGTACCTGAACAACTACAACGCCTGCCGCACCGCTATCCGCGCCGCCCTGACCGGTAAGCCGGAAACCGCGCAGCTCAAAGATGTGGTCAACCACATCAGCAACCCTTTCTACACGCCAAAAGCCTGAGGTCCACGCCATGCAATACATCCGTTTGGGCAACTCCGGTCTCGAAGTTTCTCGCCTGTGCCTGGGCACCATGAACATGGGCACCCCGGACTGGAAACCGTGGATCTTTGACGAGAAGAAAAGCGAGCCGATCGTCAAGCATGCGCTGGACAACGGCGTGAACTTCATCGACTTGGCCGACTTCTATTCCGCCGGTGTCGGCGAAGAAGTGGTCGGTCGCATCGTCAAGCGCCTGGCCCGTCGCGAAGACCTGGTGATCACTACCAAGGTTGGCTACGGCACCCGCAGCGGTATCAACGCCAGCGGTCACTCGCGCAAGCACATCATGGACAGCATCGATGCTTCGCTCAAACGTCTGGACATGGATTACGTCGACGTCTTCATGCTGCATTACTTCGATGTGAATACCCCGGTCGAAGAAACCATGAGCGCCATGAATGACATCGTACGTTCCGGCAAGGCCCGCTACATCGGCGTGTCGACCATGCTGACCGGGCAACTGGCAAAAATCCTCATGGCCTGCGAGCGCAACTCCTGGGTCAAGCCGATCAACATGCAGCTGCAACTGAACTGCGCCTACCGCGAAGAAGAACGCGAGATGATTCCGTTCTGCCGCGATCAGGGCCTTGGCGTTTCGGTGTTCAGCCCGCTGGCTCGCGGCTTGCTGACCGGCGATGCAAAGTCCACCCGCAACCAGACCGACTTCTTCACCCAGCAGATGTACAGCGACGAAGCGTCCTTCGAGATCGCCCATTCGGTGCAGCGAGTTGCCCGTGCGCGTGGTGTGTCCAACGCGCAGATCGCTCAAGCGTGGGTGGCCAACCATCCGGGCGTGGATTGCATGCTGGTCGGCGCCGACACCACCGAGCAATTCGACAGCGCCCTGGCAGCCCTGGAGACCAAACTCGACGCCGAAGAGCTGCATGAACTGGAGCGCAACTACACCCCGTGCGATGTCATCAACGATTACACCGCCGGCAAACGAATCCTGCGTTCGGCCCGCCCGGGTCTGGAACGTTTCAACCTGATCGAGGCTGTGGCATGAGCGCGTTGATCCGTCACGGCAATTTCATCGATGGGCACTGGTTTACCGGCGAGGGGGCCAGCGGTGGCGCCACTTATCCGGTGCTGAACCCGGCCACCGGCGAGCTGATCGCCGACGTCCAGAAGGCCGGCGCCGAAGAAACCAACCTGGCCATTGCAGCCGCCAACCGCGCGTTGCCGGCGTGGCGCAAGTTGACCGCCAAGGAACGCAGCCAGCGCATCAAGCGCTGGGGCGAATTGATGCTGAGCAACCAGAAGGATCTGGCGACGTTGCTCAGCCGCGAACAGGGCAAACCGCTGGCCGAAGCCATGGGCGAAGTGGTCTACGCCGCGAGCTTTCTGGAGTGGTTCGCCGAAGAAGCCAAGCGCGCCTATGGCGACGTGATCCCGAGCCATAAGGCCGATGCGCGGATCATCGTGGTCAAGGAAGCGATCGGTGTGGTTGCCGCGATCACGCCTTGGAACTTCCCGCTGGCGATGGTCACCCGCAAAGTCGGCCCGGCGCTGGCGGCGGGATGCACGATGATTCTCAAGCCTTCGGAAGAAACCCCGCTGTCGGCCTTCGCTTTGGCGGTGTTGGCTGAACAGGCCGGGATTCCGGCCGGTGTGTTCAACGTGGTTTCCGGCGACGCCGTGGCGATTGGCGGTGCACTGCAAGCCTCCGGCATCGTGCGCAAACTGTCGTTCACCGGCTCAACCCGAACCGGCAAATTACTGATGCGCCAGGCCGCCGACACGTTGAAAAAGGTCTCGCTGGAACTGGGTGGCAACGCGCCGTTCATTGTCTTCGATGACGCCGATATCGATGCCGCAGTGAAAGGCGCAATGGCCTCGAAATTCCGCAACACCGGGCAGACCTGCGTCTGCGTAAACCGCTTCTTCATTCAGGACGGCGTCTACGAAGCTTTCACCGGCAAACTCGCCGAAGCGGTGGCGGCGATGCGTGTGGGCAATGCGCTGGAAGGCGAAACCGAGCAAGGGCCGCTGATCAACGCCGCGGCGCTGGCCAAGGTCGAACTGCATGTGAGCGACGCACTGGAGAAGGGCGCCAAGGTACTGTGCGGCGGGCGCCGTCATGCGCTGGGCGGCACGTTTTACGAGCCTACCATCCTCGCCGAGGCCAGCAGCGAAATGCTGATCGCCCAGGACGAAACCTTCGGCCCGGTGGCCGCGTGCTTCCGCTTCACGGACGAAGCTGAAGTGCTGCAGCGGGCCAACGACACGCCCTACGGTTTGTCGGCTTACTTCTACAGTCGCGACATCGGCCGCGTGTGGCGCATGGCCGAAGGGCTGGAAGCAGGCATGGTCGGGATTAACGAAGGGATCATTTCCACGGAAGTGGCACCGTTCGGTGGCATCAAGGAATCGGGCCTGGGTCGCGAAGGTTCGAAGTACGGCCTGGATGACTACCTGGAAATCAAATACCTGTTGATGGGGGGTCTCTAACCCCACCCAAAACCCTGTGGAAGCGAGCCTGCTCGCTCCCACAGGTAAAGCATCGGTTTCTCCTTAAATAACAACAATTGGAGACTTACATGTCCGTACAACCGGTAAAAATCGACGACCTGCCCATCGGGCGCTTTCACATCAAGATCGCCGGCCTGACCTTCGGCGCGCATTTCACCGACGGCTACATCCTCGGCCTGATCGGTATCGCTTTCACACTGCTGAGCCCGCAGATGCAACTGGATGCCTTCTGGCAGGGCCTGATCGGGGCTTCGGCGCTGATTGGCCTGTTCCTCGGCAGCCTGTTTTTCGGCTGGATCTCCGATAAGGTCGGCCGGCAGAAAATCTTTCTCGTCAGTTTCATCCTGATTACCATCGCCTCGGTGATGCAGTTCTATGTCGAGTCGGCCATGGCGCTGTTCCTCTGTCGGGTGCTGATCGGTATCGGTCTGGGGGGTGACTTCAGTGTCGGCCACGCCATGCTCGCCGAGTTCGCCCCGAAGAAACATCGCGGTGTATTGCTCGGTTCCTTCAGCGTGATCTGGACCTTCGGTTACGTCGCCGCGACTTTCGTCGGCACCGCGATGCTCAGCCTCGGTGACGATGCCTGGCGCTGGATGCTGGCGTCGTCGGCGATCCCGGCGGCGTTGATTCTGATCGCCCGCATCGGTACGCCGGAATCACCGCGCTGGCTGGTCAATCAGGGGCGCATTGCCGAAGCCCGAGCGATCGTCAAAAAGTTTTTGGGCGACAACGTCGAACTCGACGAAACCCGCTCCACCGAAACCCGCTCCGGTTACGCGGTACTGTTCAGCCCTGAGTACCGCAAGCGCACGGCATTCAACTGCCTGTTCTTCGTCTGCATCGTGATGCCGTACTTCGCCATCTACACCTTTTTGCCGTCGATCCTGCAGAAGATGGGGTTGGCCGAGGGCTTCGGCACTGAGCTGATGCTGAACATGCTGTTGATTCTCGGCGCGCTGATCGGCATCTGGTGCACGATCAAGTTCACCCGGCGCGGGTTCCTGATCAACTCGTTCATCATCCTCGCGGTGGCGTTGTTCCTGCTCGCGGTGTTGCCGAGCAGTGCGGCGTGGCTGATGGTGTTGGTGTTCGGCTTGTTCACGTTGGTGTTGTCGGCGGTGAGCAATCTGGTGGGTGTGTTCCCGGCAGAAAGCTTCCCGACCGAAGTGCGCGCCAGCGGCATTGGTTTGGCCACGGCGGTGAGTCGATTGGGCTCGGCGGTCAGCACTTTCCTGCTGCCGGTGAGCGTGGCCGGCATCGGCCTGAGCCCGACCATGGGGATTCTCGCGGCGATCCTGGCGATTGGCGCGTTGCTGTCCTGGGCCTGGGCGCCGGAAACCAAATCCCTGACCTTGAGCCAGGCGTGCAAGGCGCAGAGTCCGGTGGAGGGGGGAGCCGTGGTCGGCGTGAAAACCGCCGCACCGATCTGATCAACCAAAACGTGTAGCAGCTGCCACGCAGGCTCAGCAGCTGCTACGGCACGGGTGGGTCAGGGATTGCTGACCAATCCCAGCCACTCGGTGAACAACCGCACCTTCGACAACCCCCACTTGTCGTTCGCCACATCCAGCCAATAGCCATACGGCCCGATCACCTCGACAGGTGTGATCGGCAACAGGCTGCCATTGGCCAGTTCCTTTTCGATCATTTGCCGGTCGATCACCGCCAGGCCGCCACCGGCCAGCGCGGTGTGGATCACCTGGTCCAGGGTGCTGAATTCCAGACCTTGCCCGGCGTCGACATCCTCGCGGCCCATCGCCGCCAGCCAGTTTTCCCAGACCTTCAGGCGCTTGCCGTTGTGCAGGATGTGCAGCAACGGTAAATGCTGCAGGTCCGGTGGCTGACCGTCGATGAACAGCTCGGGGCTGGCCACCGCGATGTGCCGTTCCATCACCAGCAACTGACTGTGGCAATGGCTGTCCGCTTCGAGGCCGAAGCGAATGTGGCAGTCGATCTCGGCGAGGCTGTCGTGACTGGCCTGGTGGGTCACGCTCAGGCTGATGTCGGGGTAACGCTGGCAGAACGCGCGCAAGTGCGCCGACAGCCAGCGCGTGGCCCAGGTCGGCGGTGCGACGATGCGTAAGCGCTGACGCAGGTTGGGCACGCGCACGGCTTGCAGGGCACGCTCGATATGGTCGAAAGCATCGCTCAAGTGCGGGGAGAGGGCGGTGCCGGCTTCAGTCAATGACAAGCCCTGAGGGGTACGGATAAAGAGCGCCACGCCGAGGTAATCTTCGAGCTGCTTGATCTGCCGGCTCACCGCGCCCTGGGTCACATTCAACCCCAGGGCTGCCTGGCTGAAACTGCGATGCCGCGCGACCTCTTCGAAGACGCGCAGCATGTTGAGCGAGGGCAGTTGACGCATGGATAAAGCTCGTTTTTGTGTGTTGTGGTGCCTATCTGACTATTGGTAAAGGGCCGATGCAAGTGTTGTTTGGGCTGATGCTTTCGCGAGCAAGCCCGTTCCCGCCATTATTCGAGTTTTGCTAAATCGGCTGGTGGTGGCTGCTGCCATCAACCAACCGTGCAATCCCCAGCGGATTTCCATTCTTCAGCGCGTCGGGCAACAGGTCGTCCGGGCAGTTCTGGTAGCACACCGGGCGCAGGAAACGCTCGATGGCCAGGCTGCCGACCGACGTCCCACGCGCATCTGAGGTGGCGGGATACGGGCCGCCATGGACCATGGCATCGCAGACTTCTACCCCGGTGGGGTAACCGTTGAACAGCACCCGGCCAACCTTTTGTTCCAGCAGCACCAGCAGATCAGCGTGGGTGTGCAAGTCTCGCGCCTCGCCGATCAAGGTGGCGGTGAGCTGCCCGTGCAGGCTGTCCAGTGCCTGGCGTAGCTCAACCTTGTCGGCCACTTCGACGACAATCGTGGTCGGACCGAACACTTCTTCCTGCAACAACGGATCGTCTTCGAGCAGCAGGCTGACGTCGGCCTTGAACAGTTGCGGCTGCGCTTGCTTGCCGTGCTGTTCCTGACCTGCCAGGCGCGTCACGCCCGGATGTTCGAGCAAGGCCCGCACGCCCTTTTCGTAGCTGGCGAGGGTGCCAGAGTTGAGCATGGTTTGCGCCGGTTGTTCGGCCATCAGCTGGTTGAGCCGGGCAATGAATGCCGCTGATTCAGGAGAGCGAACAGCAATCACCAATCCCGGATTCGTGCAGAACTGACCGCAGCCTTGCACTACCGACGCCAGCAGTTCGGCGGCGATTTTCTCTCCACGCACGCGCAAGGCTTCAGGCAAGAGCAGCACCGGGTTGATGCTGCTCATTTCGGCGAACACCGGGATCGGTTGCGGCCGTGCGGCGGCCATGTCGCACAACGCGCGTCCGCCCTTGAGCGAGCCGGTGAACCCCACCGCCTGAATTGCCGGATGCCTGACCAGCGCTTCGCCCACGCCGGCACCGTAGATCATGTTGAACACACCCTTGGGCATATCGGTCTGTTCGGCGGCGCGGATGATTGCATCGGCCACCCGCTCGGCGGTCGCCATGTGCCCACTGTGAGCCTTGAACACCACCGGGCAACCGGCAGCCAGGGCGGCTGCGGTATCGCCGCCGGCCGTGGAGAACGCCAACGGAAAATTGCTCGCGCCGAACACCGCTACCGGCCCGACGCCGATCCGGTACTGACGCAGATCGACCCGCGGCATTGGCTGGCGCTCGGGCATGGCGCGATCGATGCGCGCGGCGTAGAAATCGCCGCGCCGCAGGACCTGGGCGAACAGGCGCATCTGGCCGCTGGTGCGAGCACGTTCGCCCTGAATGCGCGCGGCGGGCAGGGCGGTTTCCCGGCAAACCAGGGCGACGAATTCGTCATCCAGAGCATCCAGTTGTGCGGCGATCGCCTCAAGAAATTCTGCGCGGTGGGTTGCCGGCAAGTTGCGAAAGGTCGGGTAGGCGGTCGCGGCAGCCAGAGCCGCGGCGTCCACTTCATCGACAGTGGCTTGCACGAACGAAAAGGGCAGCGCCTCACCGGTGCTGGCGTCGTGGCTGTGTAAGACGATGCTGCCGGCAGCACTGCGCGTGCCGCCGATGTAGTTATGGCCGAGCATGAAAAAGCTCCTGTCGAGAAAGTGGAATAGAACCCCTGTAGAAACGAGCAAGCTTGCTCCTGCAGGTCATGGGTTCACGCCAGTGAGTCCCGGGGCGGCAGGTGAGGCGTTATCGTTGGCCGCCACCCGCGCCGCCGCTTCGGCATCCACCTGGCGCAACGACTTGCCACGGGTCTCGCGGGTCAGGCCGACGGCCACGATCGAGATCAGGGCGGCGCCAACCAGGTACCAGGCGATCGGTGTCGAGCTGTTGTACTTGTTGAGCAAAGTGATGGCGATCAGCGGTGCGAGGGAACCGGCGAAAATCGGCGCGACCTGGTAGCACAGCGACAATGCGGTGTAGCGCACGTGGGTCGGGAACAGCTCGGCCATCAGCGCCGAGTACGGCGCGTAGGTCATCGACTCGATGGCCAGGCCCAGGGTAATCGCGGCCATGATCAGCCAGTTGTTGCCGGTGTCCATCATCGGGAAGCCGATGAAGCCCCAGAACGCGGTGAGCACTGCGCCGGTCAGGTACACCGGTTTGCGCCCGACGATGTCGGACAGATAGCCCATCAACGGGATCAGGAAGAAGTGCAGCAGGTGCGCACCGAACATCAGCAGCAGAATCTGCGACGTGTCCTTGTGCACCACCAGTTTCAGGTAAGTGATCGAGAACGTGACCACGGTGTAGTAGAGGATGTTCTCGGCGAACCGCGCGCCAATCCCCACCAGCACCGCACGCCAGTGATGACGCAGCACTTCCACCACGCCCAGTTGTTGCTGGCGGGTCTGCGCCTGGCGTGCCTGGCTTTCCTTGAAGATCGGTGCGTCATCGACACTGGTGCGAATCCAGTAGCCGATCAGTACCACCACGGCCGAGAACCAGAATGCCACGCGCCAGCCCCAGGCGAGGAACTGCTCCTCGGACAGGTTCGACGACAACAGTAACAGGGCGACCGTGGCCACCAAATTACCGGCCGGTACGCCGGCTTGTGGCCAACTGGCCCAGAAACCGCGGCGATTGTCCGGGCAGTGCTCGGACACCAGCAAAATCGCGCCGCCCCATTCTCCGCCAAAGGCAAACCCCTGGATCAGCCGCAGCAGCACCAGCAATAGCGGCGCCGCATATCCGATCTGGTCGAAGCCGGGCAGGCAGCCCATCAGGAAGGTGGTGATGCCGACCACCACGAGGCTCAGTTGCAGCAGGCGCTTGCGGCCGAATTTGTCACCGTAGTGACCGAACACCAGGCCGCCCAGCGGGCGGGCCAGAAAGCCCACGGCGTAGAGGGCGAAGGCGGCGATGATGCCGTCGACCGGGCTGTCGGTCTGGCGAAAGAACAACTGGCCGAAGACCAGTGCCGAGGCGGTGCCGTAGAGAAAGAATTCATACCATTCGGCGACGGTGCCGGCCATGGCGGCGGCGACGACGCGTTTGAGTCCCGAGGGGGTGGTTGCGCTTGAACTGTGTTGAGGATTGGGCATGCTGGCGTTTCCTGTAGGGGCGCAAAAAAACAGGCAGCCGGGCCGGACCCGCAAGGGCCCGCCCGGCAATCACTCAGAGACCGACGTCCGGCAACTGCGGACGGTTGGCCAGGGCCTTGGCCATGATCTGCTCGACGAACAGGCGATCGGCATCCGGCAGGGCCAGGCGCGGTGGACGGGTCAGCGCGCTGCCGCGACCGGCGATGGCTTCACAGAGCTTGATGCACTGCACCAGGTCGGCGCGGGCGTCCAGGTGCAGGATCGGCATCAGCCATTCGTAGATCGGCATGGCTTCGGCAAAACGGCCGGCATTGGCCAGGCGGAAGATGGTTTCGCCTTCTTTCGGGAACACGTTGGACATGCCCGAGACCCAGCCTTCGGCACCCACGGCGATGCTTTCCAGCACCACGTCGTCGAGACCTGCGAACAGCACGAAACGGTCGCCGACTTCGTTGCGCACATCGATGAAGCGACGGGTGTCGCCGGAAGAGTCCTTGAAGCACACCACGTTGTCGCAATCAGCCAGGGAAATCAGGATGTCCGGGGTGACGTCGTTCTTATAGATGGGCGGGTTGTTGTAGACCATCAGCGGCACGTCGGCATTTTTCGCCACGTAGCGGTAGTGCTCGGCTGTCTCGAACGGCTTGGAGCCGTAGACCAGCGCCGGCATCAACATCACACCGTCCACGCCAACCTTGCGCACTGCGTTGGCCACCTTGGCCGCTTGCACGCTGGTGAACTCGGCCACGCCGCAGATCACCGGTACGCGGCCGCGCGAGGCATCGACTGCGACTTCGGTCACGGCGATTTTCTCTTCAGCGGTGAGCGAGGTGTTTTCACCCACCGAGCCGCACACCACCAGGCCCGAGACGCCATCGCGGATCACGTTGGAAATCACCTGATGGGTCTTGTCCAGGTTGATGGTGAAGTCGTCGTTGAATTGCGTGGTCACCGCAGGGAATACGCCACTCCAGTTAATGCGCTTGCTCATTTGTTATCTCCAGTTCGTCTAGTATTTCGTATACGATATTTAAAATGACAATGTTCGGCTAGTGCTTTTTTCGGTTTCAGGGGGTTATTTGTGCCCGTTGGTCCGGTGCTCAGGCGCCGGGCCAGGTGTCGGACAGGCGATAGCCTTGTGGCCATGGGTCGCTCGGGTCGAGCAGCAGCTGGTGGGTGCCGGTGATCCAGGCCCGGCCGGAAATGCACGGGTAAATGGCGGCGCGACCGGCCACTTCGGTCACTGAATCGATGCGGCAGTGGAATTCGGAACCGATGATCGAGCGCCCGACAAAGCGCTCCCCGACCTGCATCAAGCCTTTTGCGTGCAGCACGGCCATGCGCGCCGAACAACCGGTGCCGGTGGGGGAGCGGTCGATCTTGCCCGGCTGGATCACCACGGCGTTGGCGCCGGTGGCAATGCCGTTCTCATGGACGAGGGGCGCGGCAATCTGGCAGAAGGAAATGTGCGACCACTCGGGATTCAGCGGATGGACGAAGCCCAGTTGCTCGTTGGCGGCACGGGTGATTCTCAACCCGGTCGCCACCAGGTCGGCGGCCTCGTCGGGACGGATGGCAAAACCCAGGCCCTTCGCATCGGCAATCACGAAACTGTCGCCACCGTAGGCCGTATCGACCTTGAGCGAGCCGATGCCTTCGACTTCGATCCAGGCGTCGAGACGGTCGGCGAACGACGGCACGTTCTTGATTTCTACCCGCTCGACCTTGCCGTCGCGGCAGTCGGCCACGGCTTCGATCAAGCCTCCGGGCGCTTCCAGCACGAGGCGGGTTTGCGGCTCGGTCATCGGCAGGATGCCGCTGTCGAGCAGCACGGTGGCCACGCACAACGAGTTGGAGCCGGACATCGGCGGGGTGTCGGCCGGTTCCATGATGATCCAGGCCATCTGCGCCCGAGGGTCCTTGGCCGGCACCAGCAGGTTGACGTGACGGAACACGCCGCCACGGGGTTCGTTGAGGACGAAGTTGCGCAGGGTTTCGTCTTTGGCGATCCAGCGCGACTGTTCCCACACGGTGGCGCCGGGCGGCGGGGCGACACCACCGACGATCACGTCGCCGACTTCGCCTTCGGCGTGGCAGCTGACGACATGGATGACTTTTGATGAGCGCATGGTTTGCTCCTTGTGTTGTCTGTCAGGGCCCCATCGCCAGCAGGCTGGCTCCCACAGTGGTTTTGGGTTGATTGAAATTTCAAGAACAACCCATACCCCTGTGGGAGCCAGCCTGCTGGCGATGGGGCCATCGTTTATTTCACTGATTTGAGAAACGCCGCGGTCTCCGCATGAACCGGATTGCCAATCACCTGATCCGGCGAACCAATTTCATGCACCAACCCATTGCGGAAGAACGCCACGCGGTCGGACACGTCGCGGGCAAAGCGGATCTCGTGGGTCACCAGGACCATGGTCATGCCGTCTTCGGCGAGCATGCGCATGGTGTCCAGTACCTCGCCGACCAGTTGCGGATCGAGGGCCGAGGTGGCTTCGTCGAACAGCATGTAGTCCGGCGACATGGCCAGGGCGCGGGCGATGGCCATGCGTTGCTGCTGGCCGCCGGACAGTTTGCCGGGGAACGTCTTGAGCTTGTCGCCCAGGCCAACGTGGGTCAGTTGTTGTACCGCCAGTTCCTCGGCTTCGCGCTTGCTTTTGCCGAGCACTTTGCGCGGTGCGAGCATGACGTTTTCCAGTACCGTCAGATGGGGGAAGGCGTTCCATTGCTGGAACACGATGCCGATTTTCTGCCGCAGGCGATTGAGGTCGGTGGCGCTGTGATGGACTTCCACACCGTCAACGCGGATGTTGCCTTTCTGGATCGGTTCCAGGCCATTGATGCACATCAGCAGGGTCGACTTGCCGGAGCCGGAGCCGCCGATGATCGACACCACTTCGCCCTTGTTCACCGTCAGGTTGACGCCCTTGACCACTTCGAGGTTGCCGAAGGATTTGTGTACGTTGTCGATCTCAATCATTTTCTTGCCACCTTCTTTCCAGACGAGCGCCGAGGCGTGCGACCACCAGGCTCATGACGTAGTAGATAAGGCCCGCGATGCACAGCACCAGCAGCGGTTCCTGAATGCGCGTGACGATGGTTTGCGAGGCGCGCAGCAGTTCGACAATGCCGATCCACATCACCAGCGCGGTGTCTTTCATCACCCCGAGCACCAGGTTCAGCCAGCCGGGGAACGCCACCCGTGTGGCCATCGGCAGGACGATCCAGCGTAGGTCCTGGAAGAAGCTCAGCCCCAGCGAACGACTGGCCCGGCGCACGCTGAACGGCACCGCCAGCACACCGCCACGGACGATCTCGGTGAAGTACGCGGCGGTGTACACCCCCAGCACGATGCAGCCGACACTGAAGGCGCTGATGTTTAGGCCAACGATGCTCTTGAGCGAATTGAACAGCACGAACTGGATCAACAACGGCACGCTGCGAAACACATCCAGCACCCAGGCCAGCGGCAGGCTGGTGCGCGGCAGCAACGCTCGCAGCAGGCCGAACAGCAAACCGGCCAGGGAGCCGAGCATGATCGACCAGAAGGTCAGTTGCAGCGTGACCCACGCGCCGTCGAGCAGGAACAGCAGGTCATTCGAGGAAAAATCAGTGGAAAACATGCACAGCTCCTCAGTAACGGAACAACCGCCAGGCCATCAGCCGGGCTGCCGCGACGATCGCCTTGGCGATCAGGTAATACAGCACCGCAGCGAGGGCGAAGTACTCGAAGGTGCGGAACGTCTTGACGTTGTATTCCTGGGTCACGCCGGTCAGGTCATTGTTCAACCCGACGATCACCCCCAGCGAGGTCATCAGCACCGCCCAGACCATCTGGTTGGTCAGCGGGTAGAAGACGATGCGCAGCAGTTGCGGGACGATGATCATGCGGTAGGCCTGGAAGGCACTCATGCCCAGCGAACGCGCCGCGCGAACCTGCGTGTGAGGCACCGCCTTGAGGCCGCCGCGAAAGTTTTCCGCCAGGTAACCGGCATTGTTGAAGGTGATGCCCGCAAGCAGGGCGAACCATGAACTGACGTGCAGGCCCAACGAGCCGAGGCCGAAGTAGAGGATGTAGATCTGGAACAGCGACGGCGTGTTGCGCGCGATCGACACCCAGCCATTGCCGATACCGCGCAGCAGCGGGTGCTTGGCCTCGCGCATCACGGTCAGTGCGAGGGCGATCAGCACACCGAAGATCATCGACAGCGCGGCGGTTTCGAAGGTGACGAGGGCGCCGGCGAGCATGTCCGGCAGGGCGCGCAGGGCTGAGCGCCATTGGAAGCTGTAGTCAAACATGCGCGGGGCTCTCCAGTTGGACGGCAGGTTGAAGCCAGACCGGCAGACGGCCGCTGGCCGTGGCGGAGCAGGCGGCGTCGACGCATTCCTTGAGGCTGGCGAAGTGCACCTTGCGACCGACCAGGCCGGGTGCGTAGTGGGCGAACTTGCCCGAGTTGGTCATCAGGTTTTTTGCTGCCGGCGGAATAACCGGCTCGCCGAGCATGCACCAGCAGGTGTCGGTCACCAGTGTCGCGCCGAAGGCTTCGATCACGGCGATATGCCCCACGCTGTGGGCTTGCTCCAGCACCGCACGGCCGCAGGTGATGGCGAGTACCACGTGCGGATGTTTGTGGCGACCCAGGCACAGCGTTGCCAACTGTGCGAATTCACTGAGGGAGAAGTGCGGGTTACCCAGCGAGACCACATCCACCCGGTTGTTCCGGGCACTGTTGAGTTCGCGCCAGCTAAGCAATAAGTCTTCGAGGCGGATTTTCTCCACGGGGATGCAGGTGTCCGGTTCCAGTACCTGCAACGGATCGATGGCCTCCGGGGTGACGCCGGCGATATGGAACAGCGGTGCGGCGGAGGTCGTGGCGAAGGCCGCGCCAAAGGACTTGAGGTCATCAAGGCTTGGCGAGTATTGCTCCAGCCCGTACACCAGCGGAATCCGGCTGCCGGCCAGCGCACCGATGTGGTAACCCAGCAGCGGATAGAAGGCATCGTCCAGTGCACCGAGGGCAGGCAACTCGATCTGCAGCCGGGCCTTGCGCTGTGTATCCAGGTGGCAACCGATCAGTGGGGCGCGGCCGGTGAGGGCGATGCAGATGTCGAGGTAATCCGGATACTTCAGGGTCCGTGCACCGAGCACGCTGTTGGCGTAGACCACGGCGTTGGACTCGGCCCAGACGATCTGCTCTCCAGCCTTCGGCGCACTGTCGAGCAGGTACGGCGCGCAGGTAAAACTGAGCTGCGCGCCCATGGCCATGTAGGCATCGCCCAAGGCACTGGCCGGTTCGCCGAGCGCCGGATCGACACCCAGTTCCCGCCAGCGGCGCTGGTCCACGGAAATCGAATTGAGGGTGGTGGGCACACTGACGTTCGCCCCCCATTGCACCAGTTGTTCGGCAAAGCGCAGGCTCGCCGGGCCGGTGTAGATGCAGCCATCGATGTGCGCCTGGGTGACATCGACCAGATTGCGCGCACCCTGCAGTTCGGCCATGCGCAGGACAATCTGCATGGCCATTTGCGCGGCCTTGCCATGTCGGCCGTCGAGCAGCGCCCGATCGTGCTCGGTGAGTTCGATCGAGGCGCTGGCGACGGTGTCGGGCAAAGGATTGTCGAGTGGTTGCCAGGCATCGTCGGGCAACTGTTTGAACAAACTCAGCGCTGCATTTTCAACCCGTGCGAAGGCCTGGCCACGCAAGGCGGCAAAGGCCTCCCGACCGATGCAGAGTACCGGCAGGGAACGTTGAAAAATGGTTTGCGCCACCAGCACGCCCAGGGTCAGAATCTCGTCGGGTTCGACCAGCACCAGAGCCGCCGGTGCATGCCCGTTGCTGATCAACTCCATCAACACGCTGCTGCCGGTGCACGAGCCGCGACCGCTGGGAATGGCCAGCACCCGGCCGGACAGATATTCACCGCTGAGGGGATGGTGGCGATCGATGACCTCGCCGGTGCCGGGCTCGACCCCGCCCCAGAAACTCAGCCCGACATCGGCGAACAGCAGGGGGCCTTGCGCGGCGCCCCCGACCAGGCTGCGACCGCTCAGAGAAATGGACCTGGGCATGCCGGACACCTTAGTAGTAGACCTGTGGCACGGTCAGGTTGGCTGGCTGGATATCGGTGCCGACCCATTTGACGAACAGCTCGTTGTAACGCCCGGTGCGCACCTGCTGGTTGACGAACAGATTGAGGTAGTTGAGCAGGCCGTACTCGTTGCGCTTGGCGCCCAGCGACACGTAGTCGATGACATACGGAGCGTTGCCGGCGACTTTCAGGTTTTTGTACTTGCCCGACTTGAGGGTGGCGGCGGCCACGGTGTTGGTGACGACGGTGGCGTCGATATGGCCCTGGGCGACTGCCAGCAGGGTGTCGTTCTGCGATTGATAGGCGCGGAAGCTGCCGGTGCCCCAGTTCTTCACGTCTTTTTCCAGGGCAATGGCCTCATAGGTGCCGCTGGTGTTGCCCACCGGTTTGCCCTTGAGGTCATCGAAGTTGTTGATGCCGGTGTTGTCGCGGGTCAGCACCACCATCTGGAAGGCGAAGTAGGGCACGGTGAGGCCGACGGTCTTGGCCCGTTCGAGGGTGTCGGAGGTGGAGGCGACAATCACATCGGCGCGCCCGGAGACCAGCGCCGGAATGCGGTCCGGGAACGGCGTTTCCACGACTTCGGCTTCGACGCCGAGGATCTTTGCCAGGTCATGGCAGTAGTCCACGTCGAACCCGGCCGGGCTGTTGCTGCCATCGCGAAAACCCATGGGCGGGAAGTCGAGGGTCACGGCGCAGCGCAGTTTGCCGGAACCGATGATGTCGTCGAGTTTGTCGGCTTGGGCGGTGGCGATGAAGGAGGTGCTTAGAACAGCGCTGAGGGCTACGGCAAATGCTGGGTTTTTCATAGATGCCTCGTTGGTGGGTGGCTGTTGGATATTGTATTGAGGATTTCGTATACGATATTAACTGTAGCAAGCAGTGTGCCTGTTTCCAGTTTTTTTGAAGATTTAGGAGGTGGGGCCTGAGTTAGAGGTACTGGGGTTGGGGATCGTCGTATTCGGCGGTGTTGCAGCTATTACGGTGGTGTTACATATAGGAGCATTTGATGTGTGGGCGCGCCTTTTCGGAACACCGGGGACATATCCGTTTCTTCGGTAACGGCGGCTTATGGTTTCGCCCTTACGGCGAGTCACTTTTTTTACAAGCGCCTAAAAAAAGTAACCAAAAAAACGCTCGCCCCGAGCGTCCGGCCCCTCGCTGAGGCTCGGCGTTCCTTCGCTCCGGCATTCATCCGGGGACACTGCCCTCCGGTCTGCTTCGCGACGACCTACATGCAGCGTGTTCGACTGCGTCGAACGGCGCTGCGCGCCACTCCCCGGATGAACGCCTCCACTCAGCCTCCCGAAGGGGCGGGTAGATCAAAAACAACCGAGGCGGTCTACCGGCCGGCCTGTTTGTTTGGTTCGTACGCATTTCAAACTGTGGGAGCCAGCCTGCTGGCGATGGCGGCCTGACAGCCGACCTGATGTCGTGGCTATACAGCGCCCAATGTAGGAGTTGCCGCAGGCTGCGATCTTTTGATCTCGCTTGTAAAAAACAAAATCAAAAGATCGCAGCCTCGTTGCACTCGACAGCTCCTACAGAGAAACGCGCACGAACCAAACAAACAGGCCGGCCGGTAGGCCGCCTCGCTTTTGCTTTTGATCTTTTGCCCCTTCGGCAGGCCGAGCGTAGGTGTTCATCAGGGGGTTAGGCGCGTAGCGCCGTGCGGCGAAGCCGCACACATCGAGAGGAGGTCGTCGCGAAGCAGACCGTAGGCGATGCCCCCTGATGGACACCGTAGCGAGGGAACACCGAGCCCCAGCGAGGTGCCGTACGCCGGGGCAAAGCCTTTTGGTTCCTTTTTGGCGTTTGAAAAAGGGACTCGCTGTAAGAGCGAAACCGCCAGCCGCCGTTACCGCAGCAACGGATATGTACCCCGACCAAAACCCCCCAAAAAAAAGGTTCTCCACGGAATCCCGGGAAACACAGAAACAAGAACGCCGATTTGATTGATGATGTTCGTGCGAGCAAACACATCTAACAAACCGGCGTTCTTATGCGCGATATTAATACTTTCCTTCCGTTTTGGGAGGGCTTTTCTGTCGTCACGATCAAGCCTGAGGGTGATGCCCTACGGATCGAACTGACTCCTCACGCCACCCGATTTCCTTCCTGTGGCGGCTGCCAAAAGCCTTGTTCAACCACTCATGAGTATTGCGAGCGAACCGTTCGCGATTTGCCCATTCTCGGCCGCGCGGTACGCCTCAGCGTGCTGCTCAGGCGCGTTGGCTGCCGCGACTGTGGCAAACGCATGGAGGCCGTGAGTTGGCTGGATCGCTATGCGCGCATGACACGCCGCTTGGCTGATGCGGTTATTCAGGCCAGCGAACGCCTTCCCACCCTGCACGTGGCCCAGATGTTTGGGCTGCATTGGGACACCGTGCGGTTGCTGGAGCGTCGGGCCTTGCAAGCGGCATTGAGCGAGTTGCCGACGGCTCAACCACGACGCCTGGTGATGGATGAATTCGCGCTGTTTAAAGGGCATCGCTACGCCAGTGTTGTGTTGGATGCCGATACGCGACGAGTGCTATGGATCGGCGAAGGTCGCAGCCGGGCGGCAGTTCGGCCCTTTTTCGAAGAGCTTGGGCCAGAGGGATGTGCTCGAATCGAAGCGGTGGCAATGGACATGAACACTGCGTTTGACCTGGAGGTTCGTCAGCACTGCCCGAAAGCGCGTGTGGTCTACGACCTCTTTCATGTGGTGGCCAAATATGGCCGAGAGGTCATTGACCGGGTCCGCGTCGACGAAGCTAACCGATTGCGTCATGACAAGCCGGCTCGCAAGGTCATCAAGCAGGCGCGATGGCTATTGCTGCGCAATCCACAGAATCTGAAAACGCCGGAACAGCAGGTTCGCTTGCAAGATTTGTTGGCGGCCAACCAATCGCTGATGACGGTGTATTTGATGAAGGCTGAGCTCAAAACACTCTGGACACCGAGTGCTGCCTGGGCTTGGCGATCGGCCTGGAAGCAATGGCTGCGCCATGCTCATGAAAGCGAACTACCGGCACTGATCCAGTTCGCCAATCGGCTGAAGGCTTACTGGCGAGGCATCGTCAGTCGGGTTCGCTGGCCGATGCACACAGGGCAGTTGGAAGGTATAAACAATCGAATAAAGGTCATCAAACGGATGGCGTACGGTTACCGGGATAGCGAATTCTTTTTCATGAAGATCAAGAGCGTCTTTCCCGGTAATCCGTGAAGAACCAAAAAAAACCTACCCCCGATTCCCCCGATACTCACTCGGCGAAACACTGGTCAACGCCCGAAACTGCCGGCTGAACGCACTATGGTCGGTATACCCACAGAGCAAAGCAATCTCGGTAATCGGCAAATCGCTATGCAACAACAACCGCGATCCCTCTTCGAGCCGCGCCTTGTGAATCATCTGCCGCGGCGTGAGCTGAAACACCCGCTTGCAGTGCCGCTCCAGTTGCGCCACGGAATACCCGGCAATCGCTGTCAGTTCGGCGAGGCTGATGGGACGGGCAAAGTGACGGCGAATATGCGCATCCACCGCCGCCAGTTTCTGAAACGCCGGATGATTCGACTGCGGTGATTGCAGGTCACGGGAGATACCGGCCAGACCAACGATCCGGCCTTGTTCATCGTGCAGGGCGAGTTTGTGGGTCAGGCACCAGATCGGCTGATTGCCGTAATACAGGTGCAGTTCCAGTTGATCGGCCAGTTCCCGGCCGCTGGCCAGCACGCGTCGGTCCTGCTCGGTGTACAGCGGGCCGAAACGTTCCGGGAAGACCATTTCGGCGGTGCGCCCGAGCAGCTCGGCACTCTGTTTGAAACCGCAGCGCCGGGCCAGGGTCTGGTTGACGAAGGCGTAGCGGGCATCAACGTCCTTGATAAAAAACACCACGTCCGACAGGGTATCGAGCAGCGGCGCAATCGGTTGCAGACTGCTTAGCAGCGTCGGCAAATCGCATGGCTTAAAAGAAGTGAGCGAGGGATACATGGCGCCGCAGGTCTGAGGGGGACCCTCGGGATCATAGTGACTTGGCTGCATCGCCGAAACCCCCGCCGCGCGCGTCACGCTGGCGGGGTGTCGTCGAGGCTCATCAAGGTTTCGATTCGCGCCGGGCTGTACGGTGGGCGCGGTGTCGAGGGTTGCCAGCCGAACAGGTGCTGCGTCGCACCACCACACACGCGCCCCTGACAGGCGCCCATGCCACAGCGGCTGGCGAGCTTGGCTTCGCGCCAGTCGGCATGGCTGGCCAGTGCCGCGTAAGGCACATCTTCGCAACGGCAGACCAGGGTATCGGGGCGGGCCAGGGACTTGAGTCGCGGGTCGAGGGCGAACGCCTGATTCAATACCCTGGCGAAACCCTGCCAACGTGCCCGTTGCGGCCACCACCGACGAGCGGCTTGCAGATCGCCGACCGCCGCGTGTCCGGCAATGGTGCCTTCCACGAGGGCCAGTTCACTGCCGCCGAACCCAGTGCATTCGCCAGCGGCAAAGTGATCGGCGCGGCTGCTGGCCTGCCAGGCATCCACCGCCAGCGCCTGCTTTTCGACGGCACAACCCAGCGCCTGACCCAACTGCGTATTGGGGATCAGGCCGAAACCGCAGGCCAGGCGATCACATTCCAGTTCGACGATCTTGCCGTTGTGTTGCAGGCGCACGCCTTCCAGTCGGTCGCTGCCGAAGGCAGCCAGCACGTGGCTATCAGTGCGGTAGTGGCGGTCGAACAGGCTGAACGATTGCAACCATTTGCCGGGCCAGCGCGGCAGTTGTGCGGCGAAACCGGCGACGGCCGAGAGGGATGCCTGTTCGGCGATACGCATGACCTTGGCACCGTGTTTTTTCGCGGTGGCGGCGCTGGCGAGCAGCAGTGGTCCGCTGCCGGCGATGACCACGCGCTCATTCTGCACCGGCAGCCCGGCCTTGATCAGCGCCTGCAATCCACCGGCCCCGGTCACGCCGGGCTGGGTCCAGCCAGGGAAGGGCAGCAGCAATTCGCGGGCACCGGTGCACAGGATCAGTTTGTCGTAGCGGATCAGCCAACCGTGTTCATCGTCTTCGACCAGCAATTGTTTTGGCGCAGGGTTGGCGATCACCCGGGTGCCGGGATGGTGGTGGATGTTGCTGTACGAGGCCAGACGTTCGCGCAGCCGTCGTGCCTGATCGGGCACGTTCGCTTGCGGACCGTCTCGCCAGATTTGCCCGCCCGGCAGCGGGTTGTCGTCGAGCAAGACGATGCGTGCACCGCTGGGAGCGGCGGCGACAGCTGCCGCCATGCCGGCGGGGCCGGCACCGATGATCAGCAGATCGGCGTATTGATTCATCGGCGGGTCTCCACGTGCATGCCGTCACGGCAGAGGGTCTGGCAGGCCAGCCGTCGGCGGCCATCGATGGTCACCCGGCATTCCTGGCAGATGCCCATTCCGCACAGGGGTGCACGGCGCTGGCCACTCACCGAGGTGCGGCTGCAGCCGTCGCTGCCCAGGGTCAGGGCGGCGGCGACGCTGGTGCCCTCGGCGACTTTCAGGGCGTGACCGTCCAGGAACAATTCAGGCATGGGCGGGTTCTCCGAGGAAACGCTGGGGCAGATAAGGTTGTGCAGCCAGTGGCGGGGTTTCGTTGAACAGTTGGGCGACCAACAGGTCGGCGGTGCCGGGCGCGGTGGTCACGCCCAGTCCTTCGTGACCGACCGCCAGCCACAAGCCCTGGCGTTGCGGATGCTGGCCCACCAGCGGCAGGCCATCGGGGCTGGCGGCGCGAAAGCCGGTCCAGGCACGGATGCCGTTGAGCCGGCTCAATCCCGGCATGTAACGGGCGGCGCGCTTGAGCATTTTGGCGAGCATCCAGCCTTCGACCTGCGGGTCGGTGGTGCCGAATTGCCGCGAGGCGCCGATGAACAATTGCCCTGTGGGGCGTGGCTGGATATTGCAGGCTGTGGACGGTCCGGTGGCATTGTGGGCGCTGGTGACATAACCCAATTCCACCAGTGTATGGGTGACGGTGCCGGGGTAGCGGTCGGTGATCAGCAAGTGGCCTTTCTTCGGCTCGATGGGTAGTTCCGGGCATAACTCGTTGGCCTGGATGCCGTTGGCCAGCACCACGGCGGCGGCGCTCAGCCAGTGGCCGTCATCGAGACGCACGCGGTTGCCGTCGACTTCGCAAACCCGTGCCCGGCGCTGGCGGATGTTCGGCGTCTCGAGCATCCAGTTGGCCGTCGCCGGGGCGTACAGAATGCCGTCACCGTTGATCAGCAGGCCGCCCTCCAGACCCTCACACAACTCCGGTTCGCGCTCGCGCAGGGCATGGGCGCCAATCAGTTCGCAGGCCACACCCTGGGCTTGCAGGTTGAGGTATTTGCTCTGCGCCACGGCCATTTCCTCGGCGTTGGCCGCCAGCCACAGCGTGCCGTTGCAGCGATAGGCACAGGCATCGGGCAAGTCCGCAGACTGTTCGCGCCAACGTTGCAATGAATATTGACTGAGGGCCAGTTCCGCCGGGTTGTCGTCGAGCACCAGCAGATGACCCATGCCCGCTGCCGTCGCGCCGTGCAGGCCGGCGTCCAGCACCAATACCTGCAAACCGCGTCGAGCCAGGGCCTGGGCGCAGGCAGCGCCAATGATGCCGGCGCCGATCACGATCACATCGGCCACCTGGCCCTGGTTCACGGGCGGATGCCCCAGGCGAAAGGATCGTCCTGTTCGATAATCAGGCTGGCTTCGGCGCTGATATGGGCACGGCCGCGAATGGTTGGCACAATGCGCTCGCCCTGCCATTCGAAAGAGCCTTCGAACTCGCTGCCGATGACGCTGGCCTGGCGCCAGATCTGCCCCGGTTGCAGTTTGTCGTCCGCCGCCAGGCACGCCAGTTTGGCGCTGGTGCCAGTGCCGCAGGGCGAGCGGTCATAGGCCTTGCCGGGGCACAAAACAAAGTTGCGGCTGTCGGCGTGATCGTCATCGGAGAACAGCTCGACATGGTCGATCAGGCCGTCGTCTTCACCGCGAATACCCTGGACTTCCAGCGCTTGCTGCACGGCGTAGGTGTAGGCGGTCAGAGCGTCAAGATTGTCACCGGCGACCCGCAGGCCATGGTCGGCGATCAGGAAAAACCAGTTGCCGCCCCAGGCGATATCGCCGCTGACCTGGCCGATTCCCGGCACCTGCAATTGCAGCGCCTTGCGATAACGGTAGGCCGGCACATTGCGCACGCTCACCGAGTGGTCGTCGTGCAGAGTGGCCTGCACCGTGCCGACCGGCGTCTCGATGCTGTGCACGCCGGGCCCGATCTTGCCCAGGTGCGCCAACGACGCCACCAGGCCGATGGTGCCGTGGCCGCACATGCCCAGATAACCGCTGTTGTTGAAGAAAATCACACCGGCGCAGGCATTGGGGTCCACGGGTGTGCAGAGCAGGGCCCCCACCAGCACGTCGCTGCCCCGTGGCTCCAGCACGCAGGCGGCGCGCCATTGATCATGCTGCTGCGCGAGGATCTTGCGTCGTTCGGCCATGCTGCCGTCACCCAGATCGGGAAAACCGGCGGTCACCAGGCGGGTCGGTTCGCCGCCGGTGTGAGAGTCGATCACGGAGATGCGTTTCATCGGAGGGCCACGTCCATTCGGTTGAGTGAACGCAAGAGTGGCCCGGATGGCGAGATGTCGGCTTGATGGATTTAACCTGCACCGATGACGAAATCGGCACAGTAGACGTTGCGTCAGTGGGCGTGGGGCAGGTGTTCGAACAGCGTCTTGCACACCCCGGCAATGTGCTCGTCCAGCAGCGTCACCGCCCGGTCGACATCCCCGGCGCGACAGGCCTTGATGATCTCGCGGTGTTCGTGATCGGCGCGTTCCTTGCCGGCCGACAGGCTCATCTGCATGCGCAGGTAACGCTCCAGCTTGTCGTTGACCGAACGGATCAGGCTCACCAAAAACGGCCGTTGCGCCGGCTCATAGAGGCAGGCGTGCAGCTCCCAGTTGAGTTCGGCCCAGCGCCCAACGTCGTCTTCGCCGATGAACTCCTCGCAGATGCGCTCTGCACGGGCGAAGGTTTCTTCGGTCATGTTGGGGATGGCCAGCCGCAGGATCTTGTCCTCCAGCAACATGCGCACCTCGAACATCTGCGCCAGCTCCGCATCGGACACCCGCGTGACCATCGCTCCGCGGTTGCGCTGGAACATCACCAGGCCTTCGGCTTCCAGACGCTTGAGCGCTTCACGCACGGGGATCTTGCTGACGTTGAACTGGCGGGCGATTTCGTCCTGGCGGATCGGCTCGTCCTCGGCAAAATGCCCGGCGACGATCGCGTCCCGCAGATGGCGGGTGATGATTTCCGACGTTGAAGGGGTGTTGCCAAGGTCGGGGGCGTTGAGTTTGGTCAGGTTCACGGCGGCGATCGTTCGGAGTGGGATAGCGCTAGGGTATACGAAATTCTTTCGCCGATCTTCTCCGGCCTCAGGCCAACGGTCAGTACACGAAACCTGTGGGAGCAAGCGCGCTCCCACAAGTAATGATGATCAGGCTTGTGCGGCCCCCACTGCGCCATTTGCCGTGGATTTACTGCGCACGGTCTGATACAGCACGCTGGACACCAGGAACCCGAGAATCGCGAGCACACTCATCAGACTGAAGACGTAGTTGTAACCCTGCTGACCGGGGAAATGATCGAGGATCGCACCGTAGATCACATAGGCGAACATGCCCGGCGCATAACCGATCAGGCAGCCAATGCCGAACGCCGAGCCGGTGATGTGTGGCGCGATGCCGACTTCGCCCATCGGCGCCCAGAACACACCGCGCATTGAAAACACGATCAGCGCGAAGGACAGGGTGGCGGCCATGCCGGCGTAGATGAAACCGGGGCTTTTCGGGATCAGCATGATCACGCCCATCAGCGGTAACAGCGCCAGGAACGCCCACTTCAGGTAGCGGCTGGTGCTCTTGAACTGTTTGTCGGCAATGAAACCACCGGCAGGGCCGCCGAGAATCTTCAGGAAGTATTGGTTGATGATGCCGTAGGCACCCACCAGCGCCACGGGCAAACCGTACATTTCCTTGAGGTAGGGAATGAAGTAGGTCAGGCCGCAATACACGATGTAGACCATGAACACGTTGAGGCTGACCAGCCAGATCCCCGGTACCTTGATGGCTTCGAGCAGGTTCGACAAACCGTTCTTCGGCTTGGAAATCGACGGCGTGTTGCCGCCCTTGAGCAGGAACCAGGTCAGGGTGCCGGCGAGAATGTCGATCACCGAGTAAAACAGGATCGCCGATTTCAGACCGGACTCGCCGGAGCCCATGGCGACGAAAACACCCAGTGCGCAAAAGGCCACCAGCGTATCGATGACGCCACGTCCGCCTTCCAGCAAGCCGAACAGGCGACCTTGCTCCTGATCATTGCCCAGGTTGCGGATGGCCTTGAGCAGCGAAGGCCAAAAGATGCAATCGGCACACACCGCCAGCAGGCTGAACACGATCAGCAAGTTGCTGAACGGCGGAAAGGTTGCCAGATAGAGGCCCAGGCAACCGGTGCCGAGCAGGCCGACAGGGATCAGTTTGCGGGTGTCGAAACGGTCCGCGAGCAAGCCGCCGACAACAAACAACGCGGTGGCGATGATGGCGTTGGCGCTCAGCAGCACGCCGATTTCAGTGTGGCTCAAGCCCATGAATTCCTGCATGGGCACATAGAAGGCGTCCTTGAGGTTCGCCAGTTTGTAGATGGTGCCGCCACCGAGAATAAGGATCAGGAATCTGAGCCATTTGGCCTTGTTTTGGATTGTCATTGTTGTTCTCCACGTCAGGTTCAGGCGTTGCTGCGGTTGTCCAGGGCCAGTTCGGCGAGGGTGCGAAACTCCGCCAGCACGCCGCGGACATAGGCGACCTGGTTGTTCGCCCAGCGGTGTTCATCGGCCAGCATGCGTTCCAGCGAGTAGCCGACCGGAAGTGGCGTGTCGCTCATTTCCCGGTAGGCAATGAACGGGTCGGCCGCTTCGTCGGTCTGGCGGAACGCCGGCGCCACGTAGTGGTTTTCCTGCTCAAGAATGAAGGCGATCACTTGCGGGGTGGACTCACCCAGCATCAGCAATTCGAACAACATACGGGCGTTGGGCAGGTCATCTTCATCACTGCCTTGCAGCACCCCGTAGTGACCGAAACCGTTTTGCTCGGGAACCACGCGCACGCCTTTGAGGTGGGTCTGGCGGATGTGCGGCGCCAGTGTTTGCAGGGCTTGCAGCGGTTCTTCGCAGGCATTGATCATGTTGCCGAAGTCAAATAAGGCGTGCAGACGCGGGTGGTCGAGGCGGTTCAACAGCTCGGCGATTTCCGCGCTCTTGAGTTCTTCATGCTGTTCGAAGTCGAAGTACAGGTCGTGTTCGTCCGCCTGCTGCGCGAGGTAGTGCAGGTCGGTTTCGATGATGTCCATGACCCGCGACAGCGTGCCTTCGTAGCGCGAGTAAACGCGGATGTTGCGCACACCCAGCGCCCGCGCAATGGCGATCACTTGATCGACATCGTTTTTGCGCGTGCTGCTGATCTCCAGATGCACGTCCAGCTGCAGCGCCTTGGCCTTGGCGGCAAACGCCTGTAGCTGTTCGGGTGTCATTTGGCTGAGACTGTTTTCCTCACCGTCGAGCAAATGCAGGCTCAAGCCTTGCAGTTCGTGGCGATAAGCAAAATCCAGCATGTCGGCGGGCGTGACACGGCCATGGGTCAGGTTGGTCAGCAGGGGATAGGCGTGGGCAAACAAGCGCAACTGCTTGAGGCGCTCGAGCAGTTGCCGGGCCAGTGCTTGCGTCAGCACTGGGGGCGCGTCGGCCCCGGTCGCCTTGTGGCTGAGCAAGGCGTTGAATCGTTCCTGGATCTTATTGTTCATTCGAGTGATTCCTGGTTCAGACGCCGGGTCTCCCGGCGCAGCCTTTATCGCGCCAGTCAGGAACTCTCGATAGATCCATTACTATTTAATTGATAAGACCACTTTGCCCCTTCAGCGGGGCTGTTGCAGATGCCCCATGCGGATCAATGCCTGTGCCAGCGCCTCAACGCGAGCTTTGGCCTGGTCCTCTGGCGTGCCGGCAAAACCGATCAACAGCGCGGGCGGCAGGTAGTTTTGCAGGCAGTAGTCGCTCAGGGCATAGGTGTGGATATTGTGCCGGGCCAGCTCCTTGGCGATGGTGTCGGCATCGAGCTCTGGTGGAAGCCAGGCGATCAGGTGCATGCCGGCTTCAACCGGGGTGATGGTGAAAAAATCACCCAGCTGTTGCTGCAACTGCTCGATCAATGCGTGCTGGCGGACCTGATACAGCGCCCGCATGCGGCGGATATGCCCGAGAAAATGGCCCTCACTCATGAAGTCGGCGGTCACCGCTTGCAGGAGTGTCGGCGGGCTGCGATCCATGACTGCACGCAAGGTGCAAAAGGGTTCGATCAAGGCGTGGGGCAGTATCACGTAGCCCAGGCGCAGCGAGGGGAAAAGCACCTTGCTGAACGTCCCGACGTAAATCACCCGGGCGCGCTGGTCCATGGCATACAGCGCGGGTAAGGGGCGGCCGCTGTAACGGAACTCGCTGTCGCAGTCGTCTTCGATGATCCAGCTCTGCTGATGCGCGGCCCAATCGATGAGCGCCTGGCGTCGCGCGTAGCTCATGGTCACGCCCAAGGGATGCTGGCGCGCCGGCGTGGTAAACACCAGTCGGGCATCAGGGCATTCGGCCAGGCCTTGCTGGATGTCGATGCCCTGATCGTCGATGCGCAACGGCACCACCTGGCCACCCTGGGCCTGGAACGCGATGCGCGCGGCGATGTGCCCGGGGTCTTCCATCCAGACGCTGTCGTGCGGATTGAGCAGCAACATGCCCAGCAGGTTGAAGGCCTGCTGGGCACCGGAAACGATCACCACCTGCTCGGCCGTGCAGTCGATGCCTCGGGCGTCGAAGACGTACTCGGCAATCGCCGTGCGCAAGGCCTGCAGCCCTTGAAGTTCGCCATAACCGAGCATCGCCTTGGTTGGTTTGTGCAAGTGGCGACTCATCAGGCGCTTCCAGATAGGTTGCGGGAACGCGTCATAGGTGTTGTGGCTGGGCAGAAACGAGGTGGGGCTTGCGGGGTCCCAGTCGGCATAGGACACCCCGCGAAAATGCTCGCTGCGCAGCGACAGCATCGACTGGCTCAGGTCCGACAGGCGCGGTGGCTGGCGCTGTTGCTCATCGTCGGCGAGGCCACGGCTTTCCCACTCGTCACCGACGTAGGTGCCCGCTCCGGTGCGCGAAGCCAGAAAGCCTTCGGCAATCAATTGGTCGAAGGCATTGAGGATAGTGATCCGCGACAGCGCCAGTTCCTGGCTCAAGGTCCGGGTCGATGGCAGGCGGACGCCGCCTTGAAGCCGTCCGGACAATATCTGTTTGCGAATCTGCAAATAGAGCTGACGGTAGAGGGGAACGGCACTGGTCCGGTCCAGATCGATGCCCGACAACAGCAGGCCGGCAGGGGATTTCATGACAGGCTCGTCTGGATGGCGTGAGGAGATGAGCGCAAGGGTATCCAGAGGCACCGGATAAGTCACTCTGCCGACATGGCGGATGGGCGAACAAAAAACTTGCGGTAAACTGCCCGCGCAGAAGGCGTCGCAGCGTTGCATCGCCACGGCGCCCCCATTATCTCCTCCCGTACGAGAGTCCCATGGCAAACCAAGACATCACGTTCACTCCCGATCCCGATGCGGATTCCATCTCCTCCGACGTCGCCGGTTTCGGTGGGTTGCTGGTCTCTACGCAAATCCCGACCCGCGCAGACGGCAGCCTGGAGCTGGGCGATATCACCGTGCAAAGCGAGTGCACTTTGCAGGCGCTCAAGGTTGCGCTCGAGCGCGCCGGCAGCTCCATGGACCGCGTGCTGCACCTGACCATCTACCTCACCGACATGGCCGACCGCGCCGCGTTCAATGAAGTCTACAAGCGCTTCTTCGCCAAACCGTGGCCGGTGCGCGCCGCCGTGGGTGTGGCGGCGCTGGCGGTTGAAGGCATGCGCGTGGAAGTCACCGCGATGGCCGCCAAGGCCTGAGTCAGGCCTGCGCTGCCGCCGCCACCACCGGGCGCCCCGGTTTACGCAGAGGGTCCAGGCGTGAGCCGGTGTAGCGGGTTTCACGGAAGAAGCGCCAGCGGCCGAACAGACCATAGACATGGGTGACGCGGCCCTGTTCGTGGTAGCCCATGCGGATGTGCAGTTTCAGCGCCGGGATGTTGTGGGTTTCGCAGACGTCCACCACCTTGTTGCAGCCTTGCGCCGCCATCGCTTCCCACAGCGCGACCTGTACGTCCACCGACAGGCTGGTGCCGAAGTAGGCGCGGGTCATTTCACCGCCGAACTCGAAAAACTCGCCGGGTTTGACCGGGAACCAGCAGCCGTAATAGTGACGGTCGTGGTAGTCGCGAACGCTGCCCCAGATGAACCCGATCGCATGACCTTCTTCGTCCAGGTACATGTGGCCGGTATGACCTTCGGCGGCCAGTTCGGCCATGGTTTGCACCCGGTCACCGAAGTGTTTGGTAAACGCGACGGCGTTTTCCGGAGTGATGATTACCTGACGCACGCCGGAGTAGGGGCGCAATTTGTGCGGCGGCACCGGGCTGACCAGGTCGCGCTCCATCCAGAGCAACTCCCAGTGGAAAAACACATAGCGTTTCCACAGTGTGCTGAACGTGCGGCTCAGGCCTTTTTGTTTGATTCGTTCGCGGAGTTTGTCGATCAGGTTCATGAAGCCCTCCTTGGCCGGGATTGGCCGTGCTTTGGGTGAAGGTACTGATGGGTATAGATCACCATGGCCTTTGCATGGCAGCTCCTTTACCAGCAATTTGTTTCAATATGTGTTTCAGTATTGACACAGTTTTTCCGGCGTCAAAAAGCCGCGCTCCGGGGTATCCGGAGGGGCTTTTTGAGGGGGAATCCGAGGGTTGAAAGAACCCGGAATGATTACTCCATCACAGTCTCTGCACGCCTGTGGATGGCATTGCCGGCGACGCTGTAGGCGACCCTAGGCACACCCGGCAATCGTTGCTCCAGCAGGGCGCTCAACGATTCGCCCTGTTCCAGATAGGCATCGCCAAAATCGGCGCCGAGCTGGTTGGGGTGGGCGACGATTTCCAGCAAACCGTCAGTGGGCGGCGCCGCGTTACGCAAATCCACCGGGGTGCAGACATAGTCGGCGGTGGCGCCGGCCAGACTGTTCAAACGGTGGTTGAGCAATTGTTTGAACAAGCGCTTGGGCAGGCTCAGGTTTTGCCCGAGGTTGCGCGCCAATCGCACCGGCACACCCTGGCGCGCCGCGAACCGCGCGACGATTTCGCCGATGGGCCAGATGTTGTGCACGTGTTGATGGGAATCCAGATGGCTGGGGCGCACGCCGTTGTCCACGCAGCGTTGCCATTGGGCTTCGAGTTCTTCTTCCACCGCGAGTCGATCCTGACGACCGAGCCACAGGCGGGTACGCGACAGGTTGAGGTCGAACACGCCGGCGCTGTCGCAGAAGGTCCGGCGCGTGAGAATGCGCCGGCTCAAGGGGCGGCCGTAAGTGAGGTTGAAGTGCAGGCCGATGCGTCCCACCAGCAATGGATGTTGAGCCAGCGCACACGCCGCTTCGAAGGCCGGCATGTTGGCCATGGCGGTAGCGGAACTGATGATCCCGGCCTGGAACGCGCCGAGGATCACCGCGTTCTCGCAGGCGCTGAGGCCGAAGTCGTCAGCGTTGACTATGACTTGCTGTGGCATGTTCGCCCTCCATGAGTGTGTCGGTGGGTGCAGGTGCTCTGGTTACGGGGGGCGTAACGGGGACAGGGACGCTGGCCGCTGCCGCACGCTTGGCCCGCCATTGCTGCACCACGGGTTTGAGCCGTTGCCAGAAGCGCAGGGCCAGGCCTAGCGCCAGGCCGCTCGGACGCCAGGAGTAGAAACTCCAGCGCCAGTGTTCCATTTGTCCGGTCATGCGTTCGTGCAGCTGATGACTGGAGTTTTCCAGGCTTACCCGCGATGCATCGATCCAGCGCCAGTTGTCGTCCAACCCCCAGCGAATCCATTCTTCGAGCAACACCCGACCGCTGCCGAGGTCGGCAAATTGCGGCAGGAATGCCAGGTTGTAATCGTACAGCCGTCCCTGTTCCAGCAAGCCGAGGCGGTAGCTGATGCAACGTCCGTCCAGCTCCAGTACCACCACGCGCACCAGGCCTTGGGCGGCGAGGGCGGTGAAGGCCTGGTCCATCCATTGGCGGTGGCGTTCGTCGGCGAAAATGCCCACGCCTTCATCGCCTTTCCAGCTCACCGCTTCCACCTCGGCGATGGCCTTGAGCAATGGCCCCATGGTTGCCGCATCGGGGGTGATACGGCGCACCTGCGCGCCACACGCGGCAATGCGCTTGCGGGCCCGGCGCAGTTTGTAGCGCGGATCGCCGGAGACTTCCAAGCGGTCCGCATCGGTGATCAGGTGCACCGGCGCGCGACAACTGAGGCGGCGCTCGGCGGTCGAACTGCGGGAGGTCCAGTGCGCCAGTGCGCTGTCCTCGCCTGCCAGTTCATTGAGTTGCAGCACGGCATGGGGCAGTCGACGGCGAACCTCGGTCAACGCCTTGCGCATGTCCGTGGCATCCACGCACGCGAGCAGCGCGAGGCGATCGGCGAGGGGATAGCCCAAGTGATGCAACACCCGAAACGGCAATCCGCCGAACCGCTCGACGGACGCCACTAACGGCAGGCACAGAATCAGTTCACCAGCCTGCCAGCCGAGCAGCACGTGCAAGCGTTCACCGGCCGTCAATGCCTGTTGTGACGCCACCATCCAGGCCAGGGCGTTGAACGGCGTGTGGTCCATCACTCGCAGACGCAGCGCTTCATAGGCCGCTGCGGGAAAGTCAGCGGTGCACAGCGAAGTACGCCATTCAAATCGCACGGTCATAGGTTCAGGCCACCGAAGCTGTCGCAGGTGAACGTTCCGGTTTGCGCAAGGTATCCAGGCGCGAGCCGGTGTAGCGCGATTCACGATAAAAGCGCCAACGGCCAAACAGTTCGTACACGTTCATGATGCGCCCCTGTTCCTTGTATCCGGTGCGAATGTGCAGTTTCAGCGCCGGGACGTTGTGCCATTCGCACACATCCACCACCTTGTTGCAGCCCTGGGCGTGCATGGCCTTCCACAGCTCCGTTTGCAGGTCCATCGACAGCGACGTGCCCCAGTAGCCCCGGGTCAGTTCGCCGCCGAATTCGAAGAACTCGCCTTCTTTCACCGGGAACCAGCAACCGTAGTAATGGCGGTCGTGATAGTCGCGTGCGGCGCCCCAGATGAACGCCACCGCGTCGCCTTTTTCGTCCAGATGCATCTGTCCGGTATGACCTTCGCGGGCCAGTTCGGCCATGGTGTCCACCCGGTCACCGAAATAGCGGGTGAACGCCACGGCATTTTCCGGGGTGATGCTGACCACGCGCAGTGGCGGGTAGGACTTGAGTTTATACGGTGCTATGGGGCTGACCAGGTCGCGCTCCATCCACAGCAGTTCCTCGTGGGAAAACACGAAGTGTTTCCACGCTTTTTTGACGGTGGCCCGCAGGCCTTTCTGTTTGATGTGTTGGCTGAGCTTCTGCAGTGCACTCATGTTATTGGCTCCTGACGGGTTGACCCGCAAGTGGAGTAAACCAGCGCGCGGCGAAATGCCTGCGCGGCCAAGCAGTCGAGCGGCGGTCATGAGGCGTTCCAGCTCAGGGCGAACAGGGTTTGCCCTGGCAGCTCAAAGCTCACGCGACCGTCGTTGCAGTGTAACGGTGCGTCGCGGCTGCGGTTGTCCGCGCCGAAATAACGCAATGAGCCATTGGCCAATGGGCACGCCGCGCCGTTGAGGCTGACATGCTGCAAACGCGAACCTTTGTTGACTCCCAGCAGGCTGCGTTTGCTGTCGTCGGCCATGGCCAGGACGTCGACTTCAAAGGCATCGTTTTCCAGGTACATCACACTGTGCAGCCAGTGCTGGCCGATGAATTGCTGGGCCAGGCCGACCGGTTTGAGTTCGAACTGATCGTTGCCCTTCACCCGCAGCATGCCCTTGGGGTACTCGGGCTCGTCGGCGGCCTGGAACCAGTTGAGCATCTCCAGCAGACCGTCCTGGGACGAATTGATAACCACCGAGGCCCACCACAGCGAGGCGAAGTGGGTTTCCTGATCGTAAGGGCTCAGGCTCGAACCGCTGGACATGTTGGTCTGGTCCAGCAGCAAGGCCTTGCGCGGCCGGCCGTTGGCGTCGAGTCCGACGAGATCGGCGGCGCGACGCACGCTGTCGCGGTAAACCCGGGTCGCCAGCAAATCGCGAATCATCCACTCGTGCCAGGCCAGCGCATCGACCTGATCACCGGATTCCTTCAGCAGTCGTTTGGCCCAGTCGATGCCGCGCTTGTCGGCCGCGTTGTCAGCGAGCGGGCCATTGATCAGCCGTGAGCTGGCGGGCATGGCGATGCGCACACCAGCCTTGGCGTTGTCGGGGTTGCTGCGCACCTGCCGGGCCATGCTGGTGAAAATGCTTTGGTAGCTGGCGTAGTCCGGGTAGTTGAGGTTCGGCTCGTCGGCAAAACCGATGTAATGGGTGCCTTTGCCGCCGAGGGCACGGGTCGCGGCCAGCCAGGCGTCGAGGCCGGCATTGCTCGTGGTGTCGGCGCGCAGGTCAGCCTGACGCTGGCTGCCGGCGAGCAGGGTGATGTCCTGGGTAATGCCGAAGCGATCCTGATACAACTGGCGGAACGCGTCTTCGTAGTGCGGCTGTTTCGCCGTGATATCGACGAGACTGTAATAGGCACCCGCCTGCGGTTTGATCGCGTCGAGCACGGCGTAGCTTGAAGGCGGCGGCATCACGTAGGGGAGGGCGATCCCCAGGTTCGGCGTGTTGCCGAGGACTTTGTCGTGCAAGGTCAGGCGGGTCTGGCCGTCGTCTTCACGCAGCGGTTTAAGCTGCTGCGGATTCTGCGCGAACAGGTTGGCCGTGCCGTCAAGCCAGAATGCCGCTTTGCCGCTGCCTTGCAGGCGTAGGCGCCAGACCTGATCGGCTGTGGCCACGGGCAAAGCGACCTGATCGAACTGCCAATAAGCGCGGTAGGGTTTCAGCGCCAGCGACACTTGTTTACTGTCGCCGACCCGTTGTGCTTGCAGGGCGCCGACGCCCCCATGGAACTTGCCCGCCAGCACGGCGTGTTCGCCGGCCGCCACCTTGAAAAACAGCTCGTCGCCGTCGCGGGTTTCCGCGCTGAAATGCACCTTGGCCGGAGCAAACAACGCCACCGTGCGCTCGTCGTGCTCGACCGTGTAGCGGCGGAAACTGTAGCCGGGAATCTCCAGTCGATAACTGCTGGCGCCTGGCGCCAACGGCCAACTCTGGCTGCCCCGGGTTTCACTGGCGGCAATCGGCCGGTCGCCTGCCAATTTGCCCTGGCCATCGAGCAAGTACAGGTGTTCTTCGTTGGCGTCCGCCTGCCACGCCGGCACCCAACGCACGATCACGTTGTCGGGGCGATCCGCTTGCAGGTAAAGACTGCCGTCACGGATGTCGGCCCAGCGCATCGGCCCGGCATAAGTGTCGAGCGACAGTCCCAGGCTCACCGCCAGCGCGAAATGTTTCATGCTGACTTCCGTTGCAGGATGTACAGCATCGGCATCACATCGCGGGGCAGGATGATCAGGGTTTGCCACAGCGGAACGTGGCTCAAGCGGCAATACATCACCAGCAGCGCGACGGTCACCGCCAGGTAAGCGATGGACGAAGCCGCCGCTGCGCCGACGATGCCGTAGGCGGGGATCAGCAACAGGTTCAGCGCCAGGTTGAGCAGGGCGCCGAGGCCCATCAGCAGGGAAATCGAACCGGGACGATCCTTGCCCAGCAAATCGAGGCGCAAGATGCTCGCGTAGCACAAGCCGAGCAGCCCCGGCAGCAGCGCCAGCAAGGCCGGATACGCCGACTGATAGGCGACACCGAACAAGGTGACGATCAGCCATTCGCCGATCACCGCCATGGTCAGACACGCGCCGAGCATCACTGTCGCGGTCAGGCGCAGGGCCAGTGGCGTGACTTTTTCAATGCCTTCTTCCTGTTGCAACAGGCGTTTCATCAGCGGCGTGGTCACCGCTTCCGGCACGATCAGGAGCAATTCGGCGGCGGCGCTGGCCATGGCGTAATGACCGAGCGCGGTGCTGCCGAGCAGGGCGCCGATGAACAAATAATCGGAACGCAAAATCACTTGTTGAAAGAGCAGGTCCGGATGACTGCGGGCACTGAAGCGCAGCAGTTCGTTCTGGCTGGCGCGGTCCCATTGCAGGGTCAGCGGTTGATTGCGTTTAAGCCAGACCCAGCCGACCAGCACCACCAAACTGATGCCCGCCAGCCAACTGATCAGCGCCGCTTCCAGCGCGGCACTTTTCCACATCCAGAACAACGCGAGGAACAGCAGCAGCGGTGCCAGCGATTCGATCAGGCGCAAGGCGTTGAAAGCCACCACGCCGCCCGAAGCGTTGTGCAGCGTCAGCAGTCCGCTCTTGAGCACGGTCAACGGCACCGCCAGCAACAACAGCCAGGCGAGCAAGCCGAGTTGGGTGGTGATGTCCAGTTCGCGGCCGAATTCACGGGTCAGTGCCACCACCAGCAAGGTCAGCAAACCCGCCAGCAGACAACCAAAGACCAATACCTGACTGAGCAACAGCCCCATCGGTCGTTGCTTGGCCGCCTGGTAACCCACTGCCGAGTTCAGCCCACCACTGGTGGCGGCGCTGATCAGGTCGGGCAGGGTGCTGAGCAGGGCAAACAGGCCGCGTTCGCTCGGCCCGAGAATCCGCGCCAGCAACACGTTGCGCAGCAAGCGCAGGCCGATCATTGCCAGTTTGGTGCCCATGCTCAGGGCCAGGTGTTTAAGGTATTGGCTGCGACTCATGGGCGCGCCCCACGGTAGATGCGCCAGGACAACAATTGCGGGTTACGCGCAGTGCGTTGGCTGACACCGAACCGAGGCAGGGACAGCGCATCGCTGGTGCCCCGATAAATGCCGGTGCCGGTGCCCAGGGCAAACGGGAAGTCGTGCTCGGCCACGTGTTGCCGCACCCGTTCGTCGTTGTCGCCGTTGGGGTAGCAGTAGACCGGCAGTGGGCGATTGCAGCCGTTCAGCAATGCCTGGCGACTGCGGCTCAATTCTTCATCCAGGGTTTGATCGTCGAGCCCGGTGAGGATCGCGTGACTGGCGCCGTGGGGGCCGAAACGGATCAACCCGCTGGCTTCCAGCGAACGCACTTGATGCCAGTCCAGCGCTTGCGGCAACGAGTCTTGCGGGCACTCGTCTGTCAGGCGATTGAGCTCTGACGGCGACAGGGTTTTCAGGTTCTGTAAAAAGTGCAGCAGTGCCAGGCTACGCCGTTGCACATCCGGGTCATTACACAGCACCGGCAACGGCCGATCCAGTTGCTGCAAGCATTCGATCAAGTGCAAGCGGGCCTTTTCGCCGTGGCTGTTCCACAGGGTTTCGCCGATGCTTTCCCACCAGAAACGCTGGCGGCTGCCGATGAAATCGGTGGAGAGGAAAATACTCGCCGGCACCTGGTTTTTTTGCAGCAGCGGGAAGGCGTTCACCGCGTTGTCGCGCCAGCCGTCATCGAAGGTCAATGCCACTCTGGGCCGCTCGGACCTGAGGTTGCCCGGTTGCAGGATTTCCATCAGCGGCACGCAGTCGAAGTGCTTTTTTAGCCAGACCAGCAAGTGTTCAAAAGCCTTGGGGCCCACGCACAGTTCATTGCGATGGGGCAGTGCGGCGGCACGGTCGTCCGCCAGCACCCGATGCAGCATCAGGATGACCCCGGCGCCATGCAGTTGCTGGCGTCCGACCGAGGAGTTGAGGTACAGCCAGCCACTGGTGCGTTTTAATAGTTGTTTGATCGCCATGGCACGTGCCTCTCATCGATTTTGCTCAGGGTTCCATTGCGCATAACGCTGACCGCGCAGGAACTGCCACAGCCCGATGCTCATCCCGGCGAGGGTTACCAGGAGGAACGCGGCGAGGCGAAAGGGTTTGGGCAAGCGGTGTTGCGAATCCAACAGGCCGGCGATGGCCGCCGAGTAGCCCAGCAGTTGGGCGATCAGGCTCAGGCGATAAAAACCGTGGTCGTCCCACAGCCAGAAATTGCTCAGCAGCAGCGGCAGCAACAGGATGGGTGCCAGGCGCCGGATCAATTTGTGGCTGATCAGCGCAATCGCATACAGGCCATGTTTCAGCGGATTGAGCAGTTCGCGACGCTGGGCCAGGCTTTGCAGGCCGCCGACAGTCACACGCTGGCGGCGCCGGAATTGCTTGTCGGCTTCATCCACGCCGGTGTCGATCACCCGGGCTTCGGGCACGTAGATGATTCGCTTGAACGCCACCGGCGCGCAGGTGCTGATAAAGAAGTCATCGTTAACCTCCGCCGGCACGTTCTGGAACAACTCGCGGCGCAAGGCGAGCAGTGCGCCGTCGGCGGAGACCATGCAACCGGTGCGGTTTTCAACGTAGCGCAGCCAGCCTTCGTAATGCCGATACAGGCTGTCGCCGATGCTCAAGCCCTTGCCGGTCACCGGGATCAGCATGTGCCCGGCGCAGGCGCCCACTTGCGGATCGGCCAGCGGTGGGAGCAAATGGCCCAGGGTGTCGTGGGACCATTGATTGTCGGCGTCGGTGAACACCAGAATTTCACCGGTACTGAGCGCGGCACCGGCATTCAATGTCGCCGCCTTGCCCTGGCGCGGCAGGTCGAGCACGGTGATGCGCGGATCGACAACCTTGCGCGCGCAGGCCACGGTGTCGTCGGTGGAACCGTCGCTGGCCAGAATGATCTGCAGCGAGCGCGCCTGATAATCCTGGGCCAGCACGGTGCGCAGTTTCTCCTCGATGTGCCGTGCCTCGTTGTGCGCGGCAATCACGATGCTCACATCCATTGGCGCCGCCGGACCATGGCGCCGCGCGGCGAAAAACGGCGCGAGCAAGGTCAGCAGCAACGGGTAGCCGAGGTAGGCGTAGACCGGCAACAACAGGCACAACCAGAAAATGAATTCAGCCACGGGCAGGCCTCCTGGCATTCCAACGACATAGACTGAGAATAAATGCAGCGCCGGCCAGGTGCAGACGCACCCAGTGCAGGCCCCACAGTTGCAGGGTCAGGCCGACGTCGTGGTGCCGGGCACTCTGGCGCAGGCTCAGTCCCAGTGCGGGCAGGACCGTCAGCATCATCATGAGCGCCGCATGATGGGGGAAGCCATCGAGCAGGGCGGAAATCGCCATGAAATCAATGATCCAGGCAGCGATCGACAGCAACGGAAAGCGCAACAGCCGCAGGCTCATGCCGTGGGTGCGTAACAGCTGCAGATGACTGCCCTGACGCCACATCTCTTTGCCCATCCACTCGCGCCAGTTCATTTCGTAGCCCCAGTGCAGGGCGACGTTTTCATTCACCGACAGTAAGCGCGCACCTTTGGCGCGCTGGCGCAGGGTGAAATCCTTGTCCTCGCCGGTGCGCAAGGTTTCGTTGAAACCGCCGACGTCGTCGAACCACGAACGGCGCATCAGCAGGTTGGCGCTGGGCAACCAGTCCACCACTTGCACGTTATGACGCAGTGGGCGCGAGGTCCGCCGTTGCCAGGCCGTGGCGTACCAGGGCGCTTGCGCCGGCGTATGCAGGTCCAGGCCAAACACGTCGGCGACGTCTGCCGATTCCAGCTTCAGCAAGTGAGTGAGCCAGTCTTCGGGCATTTCGATGTCGGCGTCGATGAAGGCCAGCCATTGACCCGTGGCCACTTCGGCCCCGCGATTGCGCAACGCGCCGATCAACAGGCCAGGCATTTCCAGCACCTGCGCGCCGAACTGCCGGGCAATCTGCGGGCCCTGATCGCTGGAGCCGTTGTCGACCACGATCAACTCGCACTCCACGCCTGCCGCATCGGCAGAGTGTTGGGCTGCGAACAGGGTCCGGGCGATGTGCCGGGCTTCGTTGTACATCGGGATGATGATACTGACGCGGCTCATGCCCTGGCCTCCGGGATTGGATTTTCTTCGGCTTTGAGACGCAGCACGCTGGTCAAGGCGAGCATGATCCATACGTACTTTTGGTTCGGTGCGCTGAGGAACATCAGGAACAGCGTCAGCGACAGGAAACTCATACCCAGGTGCGTCATCAGGTCGGCCTGCTGCCAGTTGCGGCGCTGCATCCAGGCCCGTCGGGCACGCATCAGGTTGTACAGGCCCAGAGCGAGCATGCCGACGAACAGCAGCCCGGCGGGAATGCCCAGCTCGCTGAAAATTTCCAGGTAGGTGTTGTGGGCACGGCGGTACAGGTCACCGATTTTGCGATTGGCGGAAAACGCCTTGGCATATCCGGTGGTGGCGTAGTGCAGCGGGAACGTTCCGGGACCGGTGCCCAGCAGCGGGTTCTGACGGATCATCTGGCTGCCGACCACGATGTACGAGGCGCGACGGCCAAGGGATTCGTCCTGGGCCTTGGCGCCCGAGCTCAGGATGCTCAAGGATTGGATGCGTGCGACGTAACCGGGCGGCATTGCATAAATGGCCAGCGGAATGACGATGGCGAACCCGAGCATGGCAAAACCCAGGTGGCGCGGGCGAATGCGCGTCAAATGTGCGCGGTAGTGCCAGGCACCGATCATCACGCTGAGAAACAACACCACCAGCCCCGAGCGGGATTCAGTCTTGGTCATGCCACCCAGCAGCAAAACAAAGCAACCCAGCCAGAACAGGCGCTGCAACAGGTTTGGGCTGCGGATCACCAGCAGCAGCGCCATCGGCACGGCGAAGGCGATCAGCATGGCGAAGGCGTTCGGGTCTTCCAGCAGGCCGGCGGCGCGACCCTGGTCCTGATATTTGCTGGAAAACATTGCCAGTGCGCAGGTCAGGGTGACGCTGAGCGTTACCAGTTTGGCGAACAGATCCATGTTCATCTCACGGCCGATCAACAGCGTGATCACAAACAGGATCAGACCGACGCTCAGTTCCCGCAGATGACCCAGCGACATGCCCATGTCATCGGTGTTCAACAGGCTCAGCAGGTACAACGCCATGAACCCGATCAGGTAGCGCCAGAGGTTGCTGCGCAACCGTTCGGACGGAATCTGGTGCAGGGCCAGTTGCAACATCAGGATCAGCGCCAGTGATGCACCGATCAACTTGGTGCCCGACAGTGCGTTGTCCTTGAAGAAACCTTCCAGCGGTATCAGCGCCGCAATGCCTAACAGGCCCCAGGCCGGTTTGCGGTACAGCACCGCGACACCGACCAGGCCCACCACTGCTCCCGGCGCCAGAAACGGATAAGGGCTGGCCAGCAACACGAGGCAGACCAGGCCGAGCAAACTGACGATCGAGAGCGGAAAAATCACGCGCGTGCCTCCCGTGCGGTATGGATATAAAGCTGCGACCAGCGTTCGGCCAGGGCCTTGAGGTCGTAGTGATCCAGTTGCGTGCGTCTTGCGTGGTCGCTCAACTCTTGTGCCAGCGTCGGATCACGCAGCAGGGTGCCGATCTGCCGGGCGAGGGCGGCGCTGTCGGCGGGTGGCGCCAGCAGGCCGTTGTGCCGGTCTTCCAGCACATCGGGAATCCCGCCGACACCAAACGCCACCACCGGCACGCCAGCTTGCATGGCTTCGAGCAGAATCATCGGCGTGCCTTCAGTGCGCGAGCTGATCACCAGTGTGTCGAGTTGCCGCCACCATGGCCGCATGTCGGTCTGATAACCCGGCAGCGTGATGCGCTCCTGCAAACCCGCTTCGTTGATTCGCACCAGCAGATTGTCGCGTTCCGGGCCGTCGCCGAGCATCACGGCATCCAGTTGCGGGTACTGCTGACACAGTGGAATCAGCGCGTCGAGAAACAGGTCCGGGCCTTTTTCACTGCTCAGGCGCCCGACGTAACCCGCCAGCCAACGCTGACGTGCTGCGCTGTGGTCCTGCAGACCGTTGGTGGCCGGCAAGCCGTTGGGGATCACTTGCAGTTTTTCTGCCCGCACACTGGCCTGGCGGTGCAGCACGGCGATGCTTTCGGCGACGCACACCACACGATTCACCGACGCGGTACGGCACAGTTGCAGGCTCAGCCAGGTGTAGAACTTCTGCTTGCGGCTGCGCGGGGTGAAGCCGTGCTGGGTGATCACCAGTGGCAGGCGCAACAACGTCGCGCCGACCCAACCGAATAGCAGCCCCTTGAAATTGTGCGTGTTGATCAGCGGCCCCTCGGCCCGCCGCTGACGCAAATGCGCCAGCAACGCCCCCAGTCCCGTGCAGCCGCGACAGTCCACCCCGGCCTCGCGAAACCGCGCGAGCAACTCGTACGGTGCATCAAGAAACAGCACCTGATGTTGCCCCGGCGTCGCCAGACAGTGGTCGAGCAACATGCGCTCGGCCCCATAGAAGCCGCCACTGCTGAGCAAATGAATGATCGGCAGTGATGGCCTGCTGTGTCCGGAAGGCAGGGGCGCGTTCAATTGCGCACCCAATGCATGAAGCTCGGCACACCCCAATTCTTGTGCGGATTGCCCTTTTCCGCGTGTTGATCGTTGATCACCAGCAGCACCGGCAGGCCCAGTTCATGGGTGATTTGCGCCGGATGCTTGAAGCGATGATCGAAGAACTCACGCACGTAGACGAAGGCAATCGCCAGCAGCAGACCGGTGAACATGCCGAACGGAATGATCAGCAACGGCTTGGGGAACGCCGCTTCGGTCGGTTCGAAAGGCGGGCTCAGGATTCGGGCGTTGGACAGATCGTTGTCCAGCGAACGGGCGGAGCTGCTTTCGGCAAAGCGTTGGGCATAGGTGGAAAACGCCGCGTGCAAGGCGTCGATCTCGGTGTCCATCTGCCGCAGCTTGCTCTGGGTTTCCTGCAACTGGTGGATACGGTTCTTGAACTCGGCGATGCGCTTGGTCTTCTGGTCGATCACCGAGCTGACAATGGCCAGGTCGTTGGTACGCTCCTGAATCCGGTTGCTCACCACCTTGAGGAACTGCTGGCGGGTACGGGCGATTTGCTCGCGGGTCAGCAGCATCGGTTCGCTGCCCGGCTGGAAGATCGCCAGGTCGTTCATGTAACGGTTGACCTGAGTGGTCAGCGCCTCACCCATCTGTTTGATCTCGCGATCTTCGAAAGCGACGTTGTCCACAGTGGTGGTGAAGGTATAGGGGAAGGTGTAGTCGTTGAGTTTGGAGTTGCTGGCGGCGGCCAGGCTGGTTTTCAGGTATTCGAGCCAGCGCTGGTTTTGCAACAGGCGGTCCTGATACAGGTTCAAGGCCTGTTCTTCAGTGTTGATCGCATTGAGGCGGAAGGTGATTTCCTCTTTCGGATCGGCCGCGCCAACACTTTCCAGCAACGCCTGCCGGTTGCCTTCCAACCCATCGAGTCGCACCTGATACAGGTGTTTCTTGGTTTCGTAGAACGACTGCGGCAAGTCGATCGATTGCAGCGCCTGACGGCTGACCAGGTAGTTTTGCAGCAGCGCTGCGACAAATTTGGTGCCCTGGGTCGGGTCGGGGAAGCTGTAGATGATCGAGATCACGTTGGAGCCCGGCAGCGTTTCAATCTTCAGGCTGTCGATGGCTTGTTGGGTCAAGCCGTCGAGCGCGGTGTCGCGCACTGGATCGGTTTCCATGCCCAGCGCGGCCCTCATCGGGTTGATCACGTGTTCGCGCAACGGTGTAGTGACATAGCGTTTGAACGGCTGGGCCAGCAGTTTGTTGAGCGCACCGGGAGGCGGGGTGTATTCACCCTTGTCCCGCAGCTCGCTGATGGTCTGCCGAATCAGCGCCGGCGAGCGCAGGATATTGCTCTCGGTTTCCATGTCGGCCAGTGACGGCGGAATGAATTGCGCGTTTTCCTGATTCAGCGACGTGGTGGCGTCACCTTGTGAGAGTTTTTTCGACTGCACGATCACCTGGGCGGTGATATCGAAGCTCTGTTTGAGCACCAGCGGCAGCACCAGGGCAATCACTGCAAAGACCAGGAATACCCGCTTCACCAATTGCTTGTTGGCGAAGAAGATCCTGAAGAACTCGTGCAGGTAGTTTTCCTTTGGATTCATGTCGGGTCACCTGAGAGTTAGTTGCTGTCACTGTCTTTGTTGTCGACGCGGTAGCCGAAGCTGAAGCCCACACCCTGGAACAGCACTACATCCGCCAGTTGCCGTGCCAGATCACCGGCGCTGGCCAGTTTGGTCTTGGGCACGTAGAGCATGTCGTCCGGTTGCAGGTAGGCGATCTGCGAGGCATCGCCGGACAGGGCTTTTTCCACGTCATAGCGCCGGGCTTCGACCTGGTTGCCGTTGCGGCGCATGATCACCACTGAGTCCAGGCGCGCCTTGACGTTGGAGCCTCGGGCCAGGGTCAGGGCTTCGAGCACCGAAACCGGGCGACGGATCGGGTAGGAGCCCGGTTGGCCGACTTCGCCCAACACATAGATCTCGTTGCCTGCGGTGGACTTGAGCAGCACGTCGACGGTCATTCGCCCCGGCAGTTGCGCGTACCTTTTATTGAGGAAGGTTTCCAGTTGATTGACGGTCATGCCTTGCAACGGCACGGCGCCGATTTCCGGAAAACTGGCGTAGCCGTCGGTGCCGACAGTGATCTCGCGGCTCATGCCGGTGGCCGGGTGGTTCAGCGCGCTCTTGAGGTTCGACTCGTTGCTCAGCGGGCTGATGACCTGCACGGAGAGTTGGTTGCGATTAGGCTGGAACAGCTGTTTGCGTTGATAGGCACGCTGGATTTCCTGACGGGCCTGCTCGGACGTCAGCCCGGCAATTTTCACCGAGGTGTTGGCGCCAGGCAGTTCAATGGTGCCGTCCGGCAGCACCAGCTGACTGCCATTGAGCTGGCTGGCGGCGGTGAAATTCAGGCCGACCTGGTCACCGGACTGAATGCGATAGGCATCCGAGCCGCTGGTGCTGATGTGGAAGATCACGTCCAGCACATCCTGCGGGCGCAAGGTCTGTTCGACCTTTGGCATGTCGGTGGCCTGGGCGTTGGCCGGTGCGGCCGTGAGGATATTCACCGGCATGTTCTGGGTTTCGGAAGTGCTGGAGCAACCTGCAAGTGGCAGCAACAGCAGGACAAGCATTCTGGCGTTCATCGCGTCATCCTTTTCTGGTTGCTTACAGGTTTTTGTACAGCCACTTGGGCATGTAGTACTTGCGCCGGTTGAACACGCTGCCGACCAGTTTCGCGCCGGCCTGGGTCAGGCGCTGGACCGCGGCCTGGGCCACTTCCCAACGGGTGTCTTCGGAGCGCACGACCATGATTACGCCGTCCACCTGGGTGCTGAGGACCAGTGGGTCGGCGGCCGAATAGACCGCATCGCCGTCAATCACCACGAAGCGATAACGACTGCCGAGTTGGTCGAGCAACGGGCTCAGGCGCTCGGGGGTCAGGTGTTCGCTGCCGCGGGAAAAACGCCCACACGGAAGCACGTGAAAGGGCAGACTGGACACGTCCACCACACAGTCCTGCAGCAGCGGAGGGCTCTGGGTGTTGAACAGCAGGTCGCGAAAGCCGCGCTCCTTGGTCAGCCCGAGCTGATGGCTGAGGTTGGTCGAGGACTGGCTGCTGTCCACCAGCAACACTTTGCCGCTGCTCATTTGTGCCAGTTGACTGGCCAGCACCAGGGCGCTGGTGGTCGTGCCCGCGCCGGGGTTGGCGGCTGTCAGGAACAGGATGCGCAGATCCTGATCGAGCACGGTCGAGGCCAGGTTGGATTCACTGGGATTGGCGATGCTGAGACTTTTAGTTGTTGAACCGTCCATTAGCTTGCTCCGTGGCCGCTGAATACTTTGAAGGGGGTTTTCAACAGGATCTTCAGATCAAGCAGCAGGCTCTGCTCGGCGATATAGCTGAGGTCCAACTCAACGCGCTGGTCGAAGTCGATATTGCTGCGCCCGGAGATCTGCCAGAGGCCGGTCATGCCGGGGTAGATGCTCAGGCGCGCGAGGTGATTGTCCTTATAGCGATAGGCGTTGAACGAAGTAGGCCTTGGGCCTACCAGGCGCATGTCGCCAGTCACCACATTGATCAGGTTGGGCAATTCGTCGAGGCTGGTGCGTCGCAGGAAACCGCCGATGCCGGTGATGCGCGGGTCCTTGTCGATCTTGAAATCGATGGCGTCGGCACCGTGCTTGTTCAGGTGGCGCAGCGATTCCTTGAGTTCCTCGGCGTTGGCCACCATGGTGCGGAACTTGTACATGCCGAACATGCGGCCGCGGTAGCCGGTGCGTTTTTGCACGAACATCACAGGGCCCGGGCTGGTGAGCTTGATGGCCAGTGCCAAGCCCAGCAGTACCGGGGAAATCAGCAGCAGAATCACCAGCGCGCCGAGGCAGGCGAGCACGCGGTTGGTTCGCGACAACGTCCACGGCCGACCACCATCACGGCCCGTCATCCAGCCGCGACCCTGCATGTGGATCGCTGCGTCGAGGCGCATTCGGTGCTCGGGATCCAGCCGTTTATCACGACGTAGCAGTTGAATCGGTACACCTTTTTCATGTCCTGTCATTGGGCAGTCCTCCGCTGTAGTTCAGCCGCGTGCGGCGCATGTGCGATAGGCAGTGGGTAGTAGTCGCGGAACCAGGCGATGAAGCGCCCGAGTCCTTCATCCAGCTCGATACAAGGCTGGAAACCGGTGGCGCGGGCCAGATCGCTGGCATCGGCGCAGGTGTTGAGCACATCGCCGGGTTGCAGAGGCAGCAACTCGACCCGGGCTTTTTGCCCCAGGTGTTTTTCCAGCAACGCCAGGTAGTCCTTGAGTTCCACCGGGTGCTGGCCACCGATGTTGTAGATCCGCCAGGGCGCCATGCTGCTGGCCGGGTCCGGTTGGTCACGGTCCCATTCAGGGTTGGCTTGCGGCGCGCGGTCAATCAGGCGGGCGATGCTCTCGATGATGTCGTCGATGTAGGTGAAATCCCGTTGATGCTCGCCGTAGTTGAACAACTTCAACGGCTTCCCCTCGGTGATCGCCCGGGCAAACTGGATCGGTGACATGTCGGGCCGGCCCCAGGGACCGTACACCGTGAAAAAGCGCAGGCCGGTGCAGGGAATGCCAAACAGATGGCTGTAGCTGTGGGCCATCAGTTCATTGGCTTTCTTGGTCGCGGCGTACAGCGACAGCGGGTGATCGACGCCGTCCTGTACGGAGTAGGGCGTGTGCTGGTTGGCGCCGTACACCGAACTGGACGAGGCGTAGACCAGGTGCTTGACCGGGTGACGACGGCAGCTTTCGAGGATGTTGAGAAATCCGCTCAAATTGCTGTCGAGGTAGGCCCGGGGGTTGTCCAGTGAATAGCGGACACCGGCCTGGGCCGCGAGGTGGATCACCACTTCGGGCCGTTCACGGGCAAACAGGGTCTCGATGGCCGAGGCATCGGCCAGGTCAACCGTTGCGAGCTGGAAATGGCCGACCTGCTCCTGCACCCAGCGCACGCGATCATGCTTGAGTTGCGGGTCGTAGTAGTCGTTGAAGTTATCCAGGCCGACCACCTGATGCCCGTCGCGCAACAGCCGCAACACACAATGGGCACCAATGAATCCGGCGGCTCCGGTCACGAGAATCTTCATGGGCGTGGCGCCTCGGGTACGACGTGACGCAAGCCGATGCCGCTGTAATGCAGACCCGCCGCCGCGACGTGTTCGGGGTTGTACAGGTTGCGCCCGTCGATGATCACCCGTGACCGCAGCTTGCTCGCCAGCAGGTCGAAGTCGACCACGCGGAAGTTCTTCCATTCGGTGCAGATCACCAGCGCGTCGGCATCTTCCAGGGTGTCGTCGCGGGTGGCGCACAGATGCAGGTCGTTCCGGTAGCCGTAGATGCGCCGGCATTCGGACATGGCTTCCGGGTCGTAGGCCTGCACACTGGCGCCCTCGGCCCACAGCGCCTCCATCAGGTAACGGCTGGGCGCCTCACGCATATCGTCCGTGTTGGGTTTGAACGCCAGGCCCCAGATCGCGATCGACTTGCCGGCCAGCCCTTGGGGGAACTGCGACTTGAGCTTGCTGAATAGAATGTGGCGCTGGCTGTCGTTGACGTCGGTGACGCTGCGCAACAGACGCATTGGCATGCCGTTGTGTTCGGCGGTGTGCAGCAGGGCACGCAGGTCCTTGGGGAAGCATGAACCACCGAAGCCGCAACCGGGATAAATAAAGTGATAACCGATGCGCGGGTCCGAGCCGATGCCTTTGCGCACCGATTCAATGTCGGCCCCCAGCAGTTCGGTGAGGTTGGCCAGTTCGTTCATGAAACTGATGCGCGTGGCGAGCATTGCGTTTGCCGCGTACTTGGTCAGCTCGGCGCTGCGGTTGTCCATGAACATCAGCTTTTCATGGTTACGGCAGAAGGGCGCGTACAGCTCGCTCATCTGGTTGCGGGCGGTGTCGTCGCCAGTACCGATGATGATCCGGTCGGGACGCATGCAATCGGCCAGCGCACTGCCTTCCTTGAGAAACTCCGGGTTGGACACCACCCGCACCTGCAACGACCCCTTGTCGCGCCGGTGCAGTTCTTGAAGGGCGGTCGCCGCTACCTGGTCCGCGGTGCCGACCGGCACGGTGGACTTGATGATTAGGGTGCGATCGGCCTCCATGAAACTGGCGATCTGCCGGGCCACATTCAGCACATGGCTGAGGTCGGCGGAACCGTCTTCATCGGCGGGCGTGCCGACGGCGATGAAGATCAACTCGGCGTGTTCGACGGCGTCGCTGGCCTGGGTGGAGAACAGCAAACGACCGGCCTTGATGTTCTCTTCCAGTGTTCCGGACAGGCCAGGTTCACTGATTGGTGGAACAGCTTGTTGCAACTGCTTGATCTTGTTCGGATCGATGTCGACACATAAGACACGATGTCCGACATCGGCCAGTGCCGCTGCTTGTATCAGGCCAACATAGCCCGTACCAAATACGCTCACGTCCATATTGGCGTGCCTCGTAAGTTCGCTGGAAAGATCAGAAGTGGGACTGTCAAATGGGGTATAGCCCAGCCTTGGGAAACCGTGTCAGCAAAATGACATGTTAAAAGAGTAAGACACCCCCAGATTCGGGGGGCCAAATGCCATCAAGTGCTTGCCCCATCTCGATTTAGCGAATTTTTGCAGGCAGACAAAGATTCTGAAGAATGCGATAAACGGTCGTAAGGCTTTAAATTCAACGGTTGTAGGCACTCGAGTGTGTCAGATTTGAGACGATTTTTTTTTGACGCTTTCTTCTCATTTACGCCAATTCTTGCGCTTTGATGGCCCAGTGCTAGTGTCAAAAAATGACCGACAAACTATTGGCCGTCCGCGAGAATGAGTGCCGGAAAGATAATGATTGGATATCTCAAACAAATTTTAATTGCTGTCTATTTGATTACCCAATACGACTATTACTTTGGGCGTATTAGCGCGATCGGAATGGGCTTGCCGTTGTTATTATTTGTCGGAATGTTTGCCGTACTAACTATTGCTTTATTTATGACGGCGAACATTCGTCAGACGCTTGTTCGGCATTTTTTCGCCTTGACGATGTTTGGCTCGGCGGTGTTCTTTGATGTTTATTCGCGGGTCACCGCTGACTACCTGACCTACAGCAGTTTCGTCTCGCTGGTGTACTCCGGTGGTTTCATCGAAGAAGCGCTGTACCAGTACCGCGATGCGATCATCAGCGGCGTGCTTGGTGGATTGCCGCTGTTGTTGGGCATCGGCCTCAAGCCGCGTCGACAGACGCCAGTGCCGGAAGCGTTGTTGGTGGCGGCGCCGGTGTTGGGGATGCTGTTGCTCAGTGCGGTGTTGTTCGTACGGGCGGGCGAGGGCGCGCGCGGGTTACCACAGATGTACACGCCATTGGCCTACCTCAACCTGTTCGCCTACGAGGCCCTGCACAATACGGTCGGCCCGCGTGAGCGGGTGAGCCTGGCGCGTATCGAGCAACCGGTGAACCACGATATCGTGCTGATCATCGACGAAAGCATTTCCGGCAACTACCTGGACATCAACGCGCCGTTCGGCGTGCACAGCAATCTCAAGGAGTCGCATCCCGGGGTTGATATCTTCAACTATGGCTACGCCGCCTCGATCGCCAATTGCAGCGTCGATACCAACGTCACCCTGCGCTATGGCGGCACGCGCGCCGACTACGTACGAATCAACAGCACGCTGCCGTCGATCTGGCAGTACGCGAAAAAGGCCGGCTTGCACACCGTCTACATCGATGGCCAGCGCACCGGCGGCAGTTTGCAGAACCTGATGACCGAGACCGAAAAAAAGGACATCGACGAGTTCGTGCAATTTGATCAAACCAGCGTGCGCGATCGCGACATGGCTGCGGCGGCAAAGTTGATCGAATTGCTCAACGACGGCAAGCCGCAACTGGTGGTGATCAACAAGGTCGGCGCGCATTTTCCGGTGCACGATAAATACCCGGATGGCTTCATGGCCTATCGTCCGACGCTGCCTCGCGGGCAGTTCGTCGAGGTTGCGGACACCGGCGAGCGTAATGGTTTCAATGGTCAGTCGGACGATTGGGTGCTGTACCGCAACGCCTACAAGAACACCTTGTTGTGGAACGTCGGCGAGTTTTTTTCACGGGTGTTTGCCCAGGCCAATTTGAACAACGCCTTGCTGATCTACACCTCGGATCATGGCCAGGATCTGCACGAACGAGGCAATCCCGGTTTGAACACCCATTGCGGTGGCGACCCGGTGGAGGAGGAAGGGTTGGTGCCGTTGGTGGTCATTCAGGGCAGCGGCTTGAAGACGCTCGACTGGCAGGCGCAACTGGCCGGCAACAAGGATCGCTCCAGCCACTACAACATCTTCCCGACCTTGTTGCAGTTGATGGGGTATGACCTGGCGGGTGTGGAGGCGGTGTACGGCAAACCGTTGAGTGTGCCGACGGCGGACGAGTTCACGTTCAACTACCGGTTCAATGCGCGGTTGGGGGCGAAGCCGGAGTGGAAGCATATTGATTTGAACAGCATTGTGACGCCGGAGCAGGCGCCTGGCAGTGTGGCGGTGGGGCAGTGAAATCCTGATTGCCTGAACTGGCCTCATTGCGAGCAAGTCCCTTTAGGGGGGGGCGCCACCGGGCCGCGGCGTTCATCGTCAACGGACAAAAACCATTCAGGGCCGCTATTCTTGGCCCACGCTCATCGAATGGGTTCTTCCATGCTTGAAGTCCGGGGTGTGTTCAAAAGCTACGCCACGCCGCAAGGGCCGTTGCCGGTGCTGCAAGGCGTCGACCTGAATTTGAAACCCGGCAGCAGCCTGGCGTTGATGGGCGAGTCGGGCAGCGGCAAAAGCACCTTGCTGCACCTGATCGCCGGGCTGGACAAGGTTGATCGCGGCAGTATCCGCAGCGGCGAACATCGACTGGAACAGATGAACGAAGGGCAACTGGCGAACTGGCGACGCAGCGAGATCGGCCTGGTGTTCCAGCAGTTCAACCTGATCGGCAGTTTGCGGGTGGAAGACAACCTCGCGTTCCAGGCGCGGCTCGCCGGGCGCCATGATCCGCGCTGGCAGGCGCATCTGGTGCAGCGCCTGGGGCTGGGCGAGTTGCTCAAGCGCTATCCGGAACAACTCTCTGGCGGCCAGCAGCAACGGGTCGCATTGGGTCGAGCCCTGGCCCCGCAACCGAAACTGCTACTGGCCGACGAACCCACCGGCAGCCTGGATGAAACCACCAGCGACGAGGTATTGAGGTTATTGCTGGAACTGCTCGATGACAGTGCCACGACGTTGTTGATGGTCACCCACAGCCCCGGCGTCGCCGCGCGACTGGCGGAGAAAGTGGTGCTGCAGGGTGGGCGTCTGGCCGCTGTGGACGAGCGCTGAAGTGCGCATCTTTCGCGAAACGATGCGGGCGCTGCTCAGTCACTGGCGACAGCACCCGGTGCAGTTTTTCAGTGTGTTGACCGGGTTGTGGCTGGCTACCAGCCTGCTGACCGGTGTGCAGGCGTTGAACAGTCAGGCGCGAGAAAGCTACGCCCGCGCCAGTCAATTGATCGGCGGTGAACCCCAGGCCAGCCTCAGTGCAACCACTGGCGGGACGTTCCCTCAGCAATGGTTTATCGACCTGCGCCGCGCCGGTTGGCCGGTGTCGCCGGTGCTGCAAGGGCGGGTGACGCTCAAGGGCCATGAGGATCAGCGGTTGCAACTGATGGGCATCGAGCCGGTGTCACTGCCGGCTGGTAACGAGGTGGCAGGGCAGACACTGGCGATCGAACAGGTCGTCGAATTTTTCACCCCGCCCGGCAGCACCTGGATTTCGCCGTCAACCGTGCAGGCGCTGGGTCTGCGCGAAGGCGATCGGCCCTTGAGTGTCAGCGGTGCGTCACTGCCGCCGCTGCATGTGCAAACCGACATGGCCCCCGGTGTATTGCTGGTGGACATCGGTTTTGCCCAGCGGATTCTCGGTTTGCCCGACCAGCTCTCGCGCCTGTTGTTGCCAAAGGATTTCACCGCGACCTTGCCCGAGCCGTTCAAGGGACAACTGCAATTCAAAAGCAGCGCTGAAGAAAACAACCTGGCGCGCCTGACCGAGAGCTTTCATCTGAACCTCAATGCGCTGGGTTTTCTGTCGTTCGTGGTCGGGCTGTTTATCGTGCATGCCGCGATCGGGCTGGCGTTGGAGCAGCGTCGAGGTTTGCTGCGGACAATGCGCGCCTGCGGCGTCAGCGCGCGAATGTTGATTGCTTGCCTCGCGGTCGAACTGGGCGGGTTGGCCTTGATTGGTGGCGTGGCCGGGGTTGTCAGCGGCTATCTGCTGGCGGGCGTTTTGCTGCCGGATGTCGCCGCCAGCCTGCGTGGTTTGTACGGCGCCGAAGTGGCGGGGCAGTTGAGCCTCAGTCCGCTGTGGTGGCTCAGCGGGATTGACTTGAGCCTGCTGGGCGCCTTGCTCGCCGGTGGCCACAGTTTGTGGCGGGCGTCGCGTTTGCCGTTGCTGGCGCTGGCCGACCCGCAGGCCTGGCATCAGGCCCATGCGCGATGGTTGCGGCGTCAGGGATGGGTGGCGGCGCTGGCCTTGGCGATTGCAGGGCTGTCGTTAGTGTTTGGCGACAGCCTGATCAGCGGATTTGTCTTGATGGCAACGCTGTTGGTCGGTGCGGCACTGGCGTTGCCGGTGGTGCTCGATGCGCTGCTCAACCTGCTGCTGCAACGCAGCCGCTCGGTACTTGGCCAGTGGTTTCTCGCCGATTGTCGCCAGCAATTGCCGGCCCTGAGTCTGGCCCTGATGGCGCTGCTGTTGGCGCTGGCGGCGAACATCGGTGCCGGCAGCATGACCGCCGGTTTTCGCCAGACGTTCAGCGATTGGCTCGAACAACGGCTGACCGCCGAGCTTTACCTCAATCCGCAAAACCCGGTCCAGGCCCGGGAACTGCTCGCCTGGCTCGAACAGCAGCCGCAGCCCACGGCGGTGCTGCCCAACTGGCAAGTGTCGATCCAGCTGCAAGGTTGGCCGGCGGATATCTTCGGCGTAATCGATCATCCGACCTATCGCCAGCACTGGCCGCTGCTGGAAGCCTTGGGTGACAAACCCTGGGATCACCTGGCCACGGACGATGTCGTGATGCTCAGCGAGCAACTGGCCCGGCGCTTGAAAGTGCAGTTGGGCGATCAGCTGTCGATCGCCACGCCCAATGGCCCGTGGTCGCCACGTATCGTCGGGATCTATGCCGACTACGGCAATCCGAAGGGTCACCTCCTGGTCAATGTCCGTCACCTGCTGCGCGGCTGGCCGCAGTTGACGCCGAATCGCTTCAACCTGCGCATTGAGCCGGCGTCGATTGCGCCGTTCGTGAAGGCACTGCAAGAGCGTTTCGCCCTGGAAGACAGTCGCATTGTCGATCAGGCTCGGCTCAAGGGCTGGTCCACGCAAGTGTTCGAACGCACCTTCGCCGCCACCGCCGCGCTCAACAGCCTGACGTTGTGCGTGGCCGGCGTAGCGTTGTTCATCAGCTTGTTGACCCAGAGCCAGAGTCGCCTTGGGCAGCTGGCACCGTTATGGGCACTGGGCGTGACACGCCGGCAATTGATGCTGCTCAACCTCGGACAAACCTGGCTGTTGGCGGTGCTGACACTGGTGCTGGCGTTGCCGTTGGGCATTGCATTGGCCTGGTGCCTGGACACGGTGATCAACGTCCAGGCGTTTGGCTGGCGCCTGCCGCTGCGGGTGTTTCCGTTGCAACTGTTGCAATTGATGGGGTTGGCGCTGGTGGCGACGTTGCTGGCTTCGGCATGGCCGTTGTATTCGTTGTATCGCACGCAACCGGCGGACTTGCTGAGGACGTTTGCCCATGAGGATTAAGTTCGCCGTGTGGCTGTCGGTGTTGCTACTCAGCGGTTGCGATCAATCGGCACCCGTGGAAAAAGGCTTTGCGGGCCTGGGTCATCAAGCGGCCGCGTTCACGCCGGTGGTGCCCGGTCGAGTGTTCAGTTTCCCGGTGGATCACGGCCCCCACGACGGCTTTCGCATTGAATGGTGGTACGTCACGGCCAACCTCAAGAACGAGCAAGGCCAGGAATTTGGTGCGCAGTGGACGCTGTTCCGCAGTGCCTTGAAAGCTACGCCCGAAGTGGCCGGTTGGGAAAACCAGACAATCTGGCTCGGTCATGCGGCCGTGACCTCGGCGACGGTGCATCACGCGGCCGAACGTTATGCCCGGGGTGGCATCGGTCAGGCCGGTGTCAGCCTGGCGCCATTCAATGCGTGGATCGATGACTGGCGATTCAGCAGTCAGGCTACGGCAGAAAATCCGTTGGCCGACTTGCAACTCAGCGCCCACGACAAATCCTTCAGCTACCAATTGCGGCTGACCTCAACCCGTCCGCTGGTGCTGCAAGGTGACAAGGGTTTCAGCCAGAAATCCGAACAGGGTCAGGCCTCGTACTACTACAGCCAACCGTTTTTCCAGGCCAGCGGCACCCTGATAATCGACGGCCAGCCGCATCAGGTCAGCGGCCCCGCGTGGCTCGACCGCGAATGGAGTAGCCAGCCCCTGACTGCCAACCAGACCGGTTGGGACTGGTTTTCCCTGCACCTGGACAGTGGTGAGCAAGTGATGCTGTATCGCATGCGGCAAAAGGACGGTGAGCCCTGGCTGACCGGCACCTGGATCGATGCCCAAGGCCAGACCCGGTTGCTGCAGGCCGGCGACATCCGCCTCACGCCACAGGACACCGCTACCGTGGCTGGGCGCAAGATGCCGGTGCGCTGGTCGATCCGGATTCCCGACAAGCACCTCGATATCGTCATCAGCGCCCTCAATTCCAACGCCTGGATGGATTTGCGCATTCCTTACTGGGAAGGCCCGGTGCGCTTGAGCGGCAGCCATGGCGGGCAGGGGTATCTGGAAATGACCGGGTACTGAGGTCGATCACCTTGATGGAGCCGGCACAGCGTCTATGCTCATCGCACGCGGCGTCGAACCTTGAGTCAGCGCCGTTTGTCGCCATTGATCACAGGGAATGTTCTGCCTATGAAACGTCACGCACTGACCAAAGCCATCACCCTTGCCACCTTGCTGTCTGCCGCCAGCCTGAGCGCCGTTGCCGCAGACATTCCGCTGTCCGCCGTCGTGGAAGCTGATCAGATCACCACCAAAGTCGTTTCGGTCGATGCCGCCAGCCATCAAGTCGTTCTTGAAGGGCCGGAAGGTCGCCAGGTGCATGTGCAACTGACCGAAAAGGCCAAGAACCTCGACAACCTGAAAGTCGGCGATCAGGTTGACGTCAAAGTGACCCGTGCCGTGGCGGCTTACCTGGATACCGATATCGACAAGGGCCTGCCAGGCCACACCGAGCGCACCGGCGAAGTCCGCGCCGCGCCGGGCAGCGCCAATCCTGGTGGCGAAGCCTACCGTCAGGTACAGGTGCAGCTGAAAATCACCGGAATTGACGTGAAGAACAACCGTGTGACCTTCGAGAACCCTAAAGGCCAGTCGAAAACAATCGATGTCGAAAGACCGGAAGTTCAAGCAAAACTGAAGGATCTGAAAGTTGGGCAAAGCGTGTATGTGACTTACACCGACATACTGACGGTGACCAGCAAACGTGGAAGTTGAGTGTTAGCTCTACTTTAAGATTGTTCTTGTACAATTTTTTGTATAAGAACAATCAACCCTTTGATGGTCGGGCTGGTGAGTTTTTAGTCATCTGGCTAAGTAATATTGGAGTCGGCATTTAATGAAATATGTATCGGAAAATTTCATTTTTTAAGCGCGGACATATTCATCGACTTCAATTAAAATGTGCCCCGTTCGCCCAGTGTCACGGCTCTTTACCAGTGCATGGATTGCCGAGGCCATTGCACTGGGCGAACACCTTTATCGGAGTGCAGTATCAAATTTCAGATGAAAAAAGGCGACAGTTAAGTCGCCTTTTTTATGCGCGCAATTTATTCGCTTTTCAGATTACGCCAGTCATCCGATCCTGAAGTGCCTGATACTTCGTGAGTCCAGGAAATTTTGCGGTAGGAAAAGTGTACATTTTGCAGATGAGTGAAGTGTGAGTTAGCAGTGTCTTGGCAGTTGTGCATGTAGTCTTTGATGTGGACGATGATCGCGTCTTCCAAAACCGTGGTGTAGTAGTGTTCTTGAGTGCCTGTCGCTGAAGTACGAAACCATTGGATTTCGATTTTCGTCAGGCGCTCGCCAGAAGTCAGCGCTTCCAGCAACAGGGGCGAAGCCTTGTCGAACACTTTGGTAATCACCACGGGTTTGTGAATGCGTTGCCCTGTTGGCTGACCCGATTGAGGATCGCGTGGGATCGTGAGTTCGTGGCTGAAGCCTTGAACCATGACTTCATCTTCGTGGCCCTCCTGATAGGCATTGCCAACAGAATCCAAGGTGAATGCGCCGGCAGTGATCAGGCCCTGTTTTTCGCCAGTCACGGACATGTACGCGGGTGTGGCCATGGATGCTCTCCTTGCTAGAGTTAAGTCAGACTCCCGACAGACACTATCGCCTGATGGGGGCCTGACGGTTAACAAGGTCCGTGCCATAACCGGAAAATTAATATAAATCAGTAGTTTGGATGGGTGTTTGGAAAAGCCTCCGGCATAACGCCCGAACATCTGAGCAGACAGTTGCGCAGTATCCAGCGAAGTGCTGCGCAGCCCACCCAAAGGTGTTTCAGACCGAACGATCAGCCGCTCGCCAAGGTCTTACGCCCGGGTCCATGCGCAGCTTCTCGCGCACCACGGCCATACGCCACCACCGCAGTCCCGAGACGGAGTGAAGACGACATGAACATCCTGATGGTTTTAACGTCCCACGATCAATTGGGTGACACCGGCAAAAAAACCGGTTTCTGGCTGGAAGAGTTCGCCGCACCGTATTACGCCTTCAAGGATGCGGGCGCGCAATTGACCCTCGCCTCGCCCAAGGGCGGGCAACCGCCGCTGGACCCGAAAAGCGACGAGCCTGACGCGCAAACCGAAGCCACCGAGCGCTTTCGCAAGGATCCTGCGGCGCAGTCTGCATTGGCCTCGACCGTCGTACTCAATACGGTAAAAGCCGGCGATTACGATGCGCTCTTCTACCCCGGCGGCCATGGCCCGCTGTGGGACCTGGCCGAAGACAAGCATTCGATTGCCTTGATCGAAGCGTTCTACAACGCCGGAAAACCGGTTGCGACCGTTTGCCATGCACCGGGTGTGCTGCGCCATGCAAAGGGCGCGGATGGCCAGCCATTGGTCAAGGGCAAAAAGGTCACGGGGTTCACCAACAGTGAAGAAGACGCCGTGCAACTGACCGATGTCGTGCCGTTTCTGGTCGAGGACGAGCTCAAGGCCAAGGGCGGAATTTTTTCCAAGGGGCCTGACTGGGCGAGCTATGTGCTCACTGATGGCCTGTTGCTGACCGGGCAGAATCCGGCGTCGTCGCAGGCGACGGCGGAAGCGCTGTTGGCGAAACTGAAATAAACACTACAGATCGTCCGAACGCCGTTTGCGCGTTCGGACGATTTTTGCGTCATGTCTTACTGGTTGAACGCTGCAAAACACTGCTCGATCGAACGCCGTTGCGTCTCTGCATACAGCCCCAATTCATCAATGGTCGAGCGCCCCAAAGCTTTCTCGAATGCCTGTTGATTGGCGTGCACGCCATAGTGAGTCTGCGCGGCGTCCCCCAGGTTCGACTGAAAAATCCCCGCTGCACTCACCGGCAGAAAATCTTCGTACACCAGCGGTTCAACCCGCAAGTAACCGTCGCTGACCAGGTCTTCCAGAGGCAAGGTTTTCAGCTCGGCGGCGGCCAGGCCTTTTTCCGTCAAGAAGTAGCGAAAGTACGCCAGTTCCTGTCGGCGCATGCCTTCATAGGTATCAGGGAATTCGCTGAAATGCTGCGCCATCAATGCGTTGTAACGCCCGGCGTTGGCTTCGTTGGGGAAGTCCTGGAGTTCGTCGCGCGCCGCATTGAGCAAGCGGTCATACAACGCTCGACCTTTAGGCGTAAGGGCCGCGCCGCGTTGTTCGATCTCGCCGAAACGGGCGCTGTGATTGCCTTGGGTTTCGACCTGGTCGGTGAAGGCGACCGGTTCATCGAGCGCCTTGAAGCTGGTTTGGCGCAACAGGATCGGGCACAGGCGACGGGGCGGGCCTTCGATCACGGCTTTAGGTGTGATGCCGTGGGCCGGCATTTGCGCCTGGACGATGTCGATGTCCAGGGTCCGCGGTGTCAGGTGATTGATGTGCGGGCCTTTGAACGCCACCACATCGGCAATCAGGCGATGCTGGGCGCTGAGTTTCCGGTACTGCTCGGCGGTGACGGTGGCGCTGTGGTGCCAGCGGAAGGTTTCCAGCGCCTGTTTGACGAATTCCTGTGCCTCTTGCTCGGTAAGACCGCCCTGGTTTTCGGCGCGATCGATGAGGGTCAGCGCGGTCGGGGTGAAAATCGAACGTTGATCCAGTACCGACTGGGCGAACGCCCGCAGTTGCTGGTCTTCGATCAGTTCCAGGCGCAACAGCGAGGTGAAGACGCGGAACGGGCTGACTTGCAGCGCCGTTTCGTGCACGGCGCGAAATGCCGTGGAGTGCACCGGCACGCCGGCCGGGGTCAGGTCGTAGTAACCTACAGGTTGCATGCCCATCACCGCGAACAGGCGGGCGAGGGTGGCCAGTTCAGCGGCCGTACCGACCCGGATGGCGCCATGGCGCTCCAGGTCCAGGCGTTCGATTTCGCCGGTGCTGTTCAACTGCCGGGCCACTTGCGGGTCGCTGTCCAGTACGTGGCGGTTGGTCTGCTCCACCAGCTCCATCAGCGCGCCGTACAGCGGCACTTCTTCGCGGTACATGTCGGACATCGCTTTGGAGAAGCGTTGGCGGATCAGGTCGGGGCTGACGATGCTCGGGTGATTCATGAACGAAATTCCTGGCGCGGTGACGAGAAGGATGGGAGAAAAGATCGCAGCCTTCAGCGACGCCGACAAACGAAGTTTCTGACGAACTTCATTCTGCAAAGGACTGCAACGGCTGTGTTTAGTGCAGTCGTTGATCCTGAGGGCTTTCCGAGCGCAGCGATGCCAAAAACTCCCGATACAGGCGTGCAGAACCCGCTGGCGCCTCGACCATGGGCATGTGCCCGATGCCTTCCCAGATTTCCACCCGCAGATCGGCGATGCCCTTGCTCCAGATGGCCACGCTGCTGACATCGATCAGGCGATCTTTGCGCCCCCACAGCAACAGCGCCGGTGCCGTGATCGCTGGCAGTTTTGGCTCCATCGGTGGGCTGGCGCGAAAATCACGGAAGATTTCTTCAAGTTCGTCGCGCGATTGTTCATAGCGGTGGGCGATGGCGTCCAGCACCACGCGTGGCACCCACGGTGGATCGGCCATGGTCATGGCATAGAAGTATTTGAATTCTTCACGGGAGTGAATCAGGAACGGGTTGTGGCCCTTGGCCAAATGGCGCTCCAGGTCACTGGGTTCGGGCGAGGTGACGCCAGCCGGATCGATCAGGGCGACCGAGACAATGCGCTCCGGATACGTGGCCGCCAGCCATGCCGCCAGGTAGCCGCCCATCGAGTTGCCGATCACATGAACCCTCTCGACACCACAGACATCGAGTAACTGAATCATGCGTTTGGCCTGCAGCGGGATGTCGTAGCCGCCACCGACCTTGAAGCCGGTTTCGCCGTGGCCGGCAATGTCGGGGATGATCACCCGGTAATTACCGACAAAGTACCGGGCAAAACGCAGCCAGATATTTTTGTCGGCACTGAAGCCGTGCAGCATTAATACATTGCTGGATGCTTCGTAGGGCCCGCCTTGCCAGGTCGAGACCGTCATTTCGCTGATGGGCACGACAATCTTGTGCAACTTGTACAACTTGGCCTCGGCGGCGGTGCTCAAGTCGTACAGCCAATAACCGATGGCCGGGTAGCTCAACCAGCTCCAGGCCGCAAAAACCGCGATAGCGACAACCAGTAAAAGCATTGGAAGTCTTCCTTCTAATGGCTCAGGACAAAATGTGATCGGCGGGTTTCAGGGCTCGGGTCAAGCGATGGAAACTGAAACTGAACCCCGGAAACATGGCAATCACATGACCGCTCTTGCTTTGATACCAACTGTGGCAGCCACCGGACTTCCACACCGTGCGTTCCATTTCTCTATGGATCATTTCAGTGTAGGTACGTTCTGCCTCGGGGCGAACTTCGATGCTGCGTAAACCTTGTGTTTTTAATGTGCGAATGCAGTCGAGGATGTAATTCATCTGCGATTCGATGATAAACAGCGCTGACGTGTGGCCGATGCCGGTATTCGGGCCGGTGACGATAAACAGGTTGGGAAAGTCCGGCAGGCTGGTGCCGAGGTAGGCGCGAGGATACTCGGCCCAGACATTTCGCAATTGCGTGCCGTTTTTGCCGGTGACCGGGTAGGAAATCACCCCGTCGGTGGCGTCATAACCGGTAGACCAGACAATCAGGTCGAGATCGATGTGCTGGCCGTCCTGCATGACGATGCCGGTTTCGTCGATCGTGGCGATCCCTTGTTCACGGCTGTGCAGCGTCACGTTGCTGCGGGCTAGCGCCGGGTACAACGTGCTGGAAAGGATGACCCGTTTGCAGCCGATGGTGTAATCCGGCGTCAGTTTTTTCCGCAGTTCGACGTCTGGCACTTGGCGTTTGAGAAAGCGCAGCGCCTGATGCTGGACCATGCGCACGGCCGGCTTCGAATATTTGAAGGCTATCACCCGGGTTTCGAACTGCCAGTAGATCATCCAGCGCAGCAGTTTGTAGGCCGGTTTGAACCCGAGCAACCAACGCTGGAAGCGACCGAACGTGCGATCCGCCCGAGGCAACACCCAGTGCGGCGTGCGCTGGAACACATGTAGATGCGCAACGTCCGGGGCGATTGCCGGAATCACCTGGGCCGCACTGGCGCCGCTTCCGACGATGGCTACGCGTTTTTGTCGGTAATCGTAGGAATGGTCCCAATTGTTGGTGTGAAAGGTTTTGCCCTGAAAGCGTTCCTGGCCTTCGAAATTCGGCACCACCGGTTGGCTCAAGGGACCTGTGGCATTGATCAGGAATTGTGCGTGGAACGTGCCTTTCCCGGCGGTGTGTACGGCCCAGCGTTTGCCGGTATCGTCCCATTCGACACGCTCGACATTGGCCTGTAGTTCCACCCGGTCGCGCAGGCCGAAATGCTCCACCACGTAGCCGGTGTAGCGATGCAGTTCGGCCTGTTCGGCGAACATCTGCGTCCAGCGATAAGGGGCGAAGGACAATGAGTAGAGCGCAGAGGGCACATCGACGGCGGCGCCGGGGTAGGTGTTCTGGCACCAGGTGCCACCGAAGAAGTCCCGCCGTTCCAGCAGGCGGAAGTCAGTGATGCCGGCCTTGAGCAAATTCACCGCTGCACACTGGCCGCCAAAGCCGCTGCCGATGATCAGCACTTGGAAGGTCTGCATAGGGCTCCTTTTTTGTCGTGACGAGTCCAACCTGTTCTTCATGTATAGCCAATCATGGCGCCCGCGTATTGTGTCTATGTCGGGGTATTCAGCGCGCATCGATTCGGTTTGATCCCTGTGGGAACGAGCCTGCTCGCGATGGCTACAGCTTGTTGACCTTGTACATATCCGTTTCTTCGGTCACGGCGGCTGGCGGTTTCGCCCTTATGGCGACTCACTTTTTACAAGCGCCGGAGTGCCGGCCCAGCAAAAAGTAAGCAAAAAACGCTCGCCCCGAACGGACGGCTCCTCGCTAAGGCTCGGGGTTCCTTCGCTCCTGCATTCAGCCTGCCGAGGGGGCGGGTGGATCAAAAGCGGCAGGCGAGCTAACGCTCGGCCTGTGGAGTGGTGAGAAGCCAGGTGTACACCGATGGGCTCTTCTGTAGGAGCCAGCCTGCTGGCGATGGCGTCGTGTCAGGCGATGGAGGTAAACCTGCTCCCCATCACTCCTTGACGTGCATGAACTCTTCCGCCCAACGAATGTATTCCTCAGGCTGCGTGTAGGTATGGGTCAGTTCTGTCGCGTTCAGGTCCGCGGCCTGGGTGAAGATCTGCCGTTGTTCGCGCAGGCTGTCGTACGTCGCCTTGATCGCGGCGAAGTAGGCACCATGGCCATCGATGACGACGCGCACGCCCAGTTTTGCCAGGCGTTGGTCGTCACGCAATAGCGGATTGCCGTAGGTTACCAGCATCAGCGGCACGCTCAGGTGTTCGGCGATCTGCTCCAGATGGTCGAAATCCTTCACGCCCACCATGCAAATCCCGTCCGCGCCGGCGGCTTGATACTGCTTGGTGCGGCTGATGATTTCCTGGACCGGCAAAATCCCCGCGTGGGTGCGGGCGATGATGGCCATTTCCGAGTCGCAGCGGGCTTCCAGTGCCGCGCGGATCTTGCCGACACCTTCGGCGACGGTGATCAGGTCGGTGGATTTTCGGCCGAATTGCGCCGGCAGCAGGGTGTCTTCGATGGTCAGGGCGGCCACGCCAGCACGTTCGAGCTCGACGATGGTGCGCATCACGTTGAGTGCATTACCGTAGCCATGGTCGGCGTCAGCAATGACCGGCAATTGGGCGACACGGCCAATGCGGGTGGCCTGCTCGGCGAATTCGCTGAGGGTGATCAAGGCAAAGTCAGGGGCGCCCAGCACCTGCAACGATGCCACCGAACCACCCAGGATGCCTACCTCAAACCCCAGGTCGGCGGCGATGCGCGCCGACATTGGATCGAAGACCGATGCCGTGTGATAGCAGGTGTTGGAGGCGAACAGTTGACGAAAATTGCGGCGCAAATCTTGATGAGACAGCCTGGACATATGAGTTCCACCAATGGAAATGGAAGGGCTTGAGCAAAAGTGTCAACGCCGAAAGTGTAAAAGGCTATCACGTAGGGAGGTGGAGAATGATGACGAATTTAGCGCAATTACTGCCTTTTTGATCCCGGTAATACTGCGTGCCACGTACTTACGTGAACGGTCAGGCCGCTACGGCTTGCTGCTGTTGGTTGAGCAGCGGCACGGCCCGAACAGAATCACCAGGTTGTAATTGCAGGCGTTTGGCCGTCAGGCGATCAACCATCAGGCTGCGCCCTGACTGTCGTGCCGCAACCGCGGTGATGCGACAGTTTTCCAGGCGGCGGTTGTAGACCAGCCATGTCGGTGCCTGTTCATCCGGAGTGCCAATGGCCAGTTCCAGCAGTTGACTATCGCGCACCGTGCGGATGCCCGCGGTAGGCGCCTCGATGACCGGGCCCGCATCGAAGATGTCGATGTAGCCCTTGTGCGCAAAACCCTCGGCGGCAAGGATTTTCAAGGCTGGCTCGCTGTTCGGATGAGGCTTGCCGATGACGGCCTGGGCCTGTTCGGTGAGCAGGCAGGTGTAAATCGGTTGGCGTGGCATCAGTTCGGCGATGAACGACTTGTTACCCAGCCCCGATAAGTGATCGGCATGGCTGAAATCCATCTTGAAAAAATGCCGACCCACACTGTCCCAGAAGGGGGAACAGCCTTGTTCATCGGCACTGCCGCGCAGTTCGGCGATGAGTTTTTCGCCAAACAAGTGCGGGAACTCCGCTACAAACAACAAACGGCTCAGGGACAGCAATCGGCCGTGATTGCCCAGTCGTTGATCGGGGCGCAGAAACAATGAGCAGAGTTCCGATTGACCGGTCATTTCATTGTTCAGGAACAAGGTCGGAATATGCCGCTGGATACCCAGGTCCGCTGATGAACTGACCGTCAGCCCTACCCGGTAGTTGTACCAGGGTTCGCGCAGGCCGACGGCTCCCGAGAGGGCGCTGACGCCGATCACTTGCTGATCGTCGTCCTCGAGGACGAACAGGTAATCGGCATCGGCACGTTCGACCTGTTCGGCGAATGTTCTCTTGGCCCAGCGCAGACGGTGGGCCAGGTGGTTTTCGTCAGCCGAGAGGCTGGTCAGTGCGCGGCCGGCATGTTGCACCAGCGTGAGCAAGGCAGGCAGGTCAGTGACCTGAACCGGGCGGACAATCATGGTGCAACTCCTTTTGCGTGCCTGCTCGGGCGTTTTCGTTGGGCATGAGCCCACAAAGTGCTCACAGGGCGATCAGCCGGACAGGACTGCCGTTGCTCACTCTCAGCGCAGCGCACATCCCGGCGTCCAGGGTCACCGATTGCCCGGCAACATCGTCCAGATCAGCGACGATGGCGCGAAAGTTTTCCAGCGAATCGTTGCTCACCAGGTATCGGCCGCGGGCGTCGATGGTTGCGCCGGGATTTGCCGAAGCCGTGCGGCTTTGCGCAATGGAACGGATCCCGGCGGTGCGTGCATACAGCGTCGGGCCGCCATCGAACAGGTCGACATAACTGTTGGTTTCGAACCCCTCGCGCTCCAGGATATCGAAAGCTTCCTGGCCACCAGGGTGGATGCGGCCGATGCAGTCCTGCGCGGCCTGAGGCAGCATCGGCACGTAAATCGGGTACTGCGGCATGAGATCGGCGAGAAAGCTTCGGCTTTCCAGACCGCAAAGCCGTTCGGCCTCGACGTAGGGCAGGTCGAAGAAATGCTTGCCCACGGCGTCCCAGAATGGCGAGTGGCCCTCGTCGCTGCTGTAGCCGACGATCTCGGTAATCACCGCATCGGAAAACCGCCGCGCGTGGGCCGCGATGAACAGCAGTCTGGCCCGTGACAACAGTTCTGAAAACGCTGTGCGCTCCAGCTCGGCATCGATGTGAAAGCCCCGCAGCAAGGTGTGGCCGCTGAGGTCGTGACACAACGACAGGGCGGGTACGCCATGCTCGATGTTGAGCTCCCGCGAGGCACTGTTGAAGTGGCGGTTGCGCAAGCTGTAAAACGGTTCGCTGAAGCCGGCGGTGGCGAGTATTTCCGAACAGCCCGCCAGTTTTTTAGTCGTCGAGTCCTCCAGCACGAAGCAGTAATTTTCCGGGCCGGGGTTCTGCACGTTTTGTTCGAACGACGTGCAGGAGTCGAGAATTTTGTCGCGCAGACGTTCGCTGTCGTCCGGCAAGGACGTGACGCCCACCAGGCTTTCGCGAGCCAGTCGCTGCAATTGGGGCAGGTCGGTTAACTGCACTGGACGCAAGACCAGCATGGATGAACTCCTGTATCAAAGGGCTCGGCAACGCGTGCCGGGCCTGACTATCACTGTCGGTTTCCACACGTTAAAACGGCGGTCGACCTGTCAGGCGCCGCTCTTTTTATTCGTTCGTTACTTGGGACGGCTACAGGCGAAGCCAGGCCCGATCCGTGATATCCGGACGGGGTCATCAACATGCATACGGCTTTGCGTGCGAATCACCAGGATCGGTGATTGGGTCTTGGCATGAAGGCATCCGGGCTCCTGCTGGATGGTGGGGGGGCAAAATCCGTTGAAAGGAGTATTTAGTTAAGGCGCACAACATGTCTAGTTAATTTTCGTGCGGCTTTTCAACGCCCGGGCATGGGGCGAAATAGGGCTACGGGCAAGTCGACTGAGCTTGTAGGTCATCGCCTAAAGAGTGGTCGGACGTGACTGTATTTGGTGGATGAAATGCCTCTGCGAATCAGGGCCGCTTACGGCACAATTGCGCGATGGCTGGCGCCGCGGTGCCGATTTTCCTTTCTATCGACAGAGTGATCCTTCGTGCAGGCGACTCGTTTAACCTTGATGTGCCACGCTCGAACCGTCGCACAGAAACTGGCGCGTTTTCCTACGGATGAGCCATTGGAGATGGATTGGCAGTCGGCGAGGGGCGCTCGCAGTTCTCAATTCAAACTCCCGCCGAAACTGCTGTGCGGTCCGGAGCTACGAGCCCGGCAAACCGCCGAATTGTTTGGCAGCACTGTGGAAGTTGTCGCGGCCCTCAGGGACTGTGATTTCGGCCGATGGAGCGGCGTTCGCATCAACGATCTGCAACAAGCCGAACCTGAATTACTCCAGTCCTGGCTTGCCGACCCGAATTCAGCGCCCCACGGCGGCGAGTCAATGGCGCAGGTCACTGAGCGGGTGGATGCTTGGCTGTCGACACTGGAGGCTGCACCCGGTCATGTCGTGGCCGTGACCCATCCATTCATCATCCGCGCCGCGCTCACCACGGTGCTGCGAAGTTCGGCGTTCAACCTGATTGATGTTGAACCGTTGTCGGCCATCGAACTGAGGTTCAATGGATGCTGGCGGCTACGTTTGCCGGGCACTGACCCTGAAGGAACACTTTGATGAAAAAACTCCTGATTATCGGCATCGGCGCGGGCAACCCCGACTACATCACGATGCAGGCCGTGAAGGCGCTGAATCGGGTCGACGTGTTTTTCCTGATGGACAAGGGCCAGAGCAAAGACAAGCTGATCGACTTGCGCCGGGAAATTTGCGAGCGTTACATCACCGGTCACGATTATCGCTTTGTCGAAGCCTTGAGCCCGGAACGCGAGCGGGGCGATGTGGACTACGCGGACAGTGTCGACGATCTGAACCTGGCCAAGCAGCGGACCTTCGAACGGCTGATCAACGAGGAAATGTCCGACGAGCAATGCGGCGGTTTTCTGGTGTGGGGGGATCCGGCGTTGTACGACAGCACAATCCGGATCTTGCAGGCGATTCTGGCCTCGGGCGCGTGTGCGTTTGAGTTCGAGGTGATTCCCGGTATCACCAGCGTCCAGGCGCTGACAGCGCAGCACAAAGTGCCGCTCAATCAGATTGGCCGCTCGGTTGAAATTACCACCGGACGGCGTCTGGCGGCGGGGCAGGTGAGCGATGCGGACAGCCTGGTGGTGATGCTGGATGCGCAGGATGCCTACCATCAGGTGGCAGATCAGGATACCGAGATTTGCTGGGGGGCTTACCTCGGAACGCCAGATGAGATCCTGATCCGCGGCAAGCTCAAAGATGTGGCGGATGAGATTGAGCGAGTGCGCAAGGCAGCGCGGTTGGCCAACGGCTGGATCATGGACACCTATCTACTGCGCAAGCCCTGAAGAACACCTCAGGAAATAGTCTTGACCTTGCGCCCGAACCGTTCCCGATACACCGACGGTGGCACGCCGACCACGCTGCGAAACGCCACCCGGAAGCTTTCCACCGAACGATAACCGCAGTGCTGGGCAATCTGCTCGGTGTTTTGATCGGTGCTTTCCAGCAATTCGCGAGCTCGGCCCAGGCGTTCGTGTTGCAGCCACGTCTTGGGCGACTGACCGCTGGCCTCACTGAAGCGGCGCAGGAAAGTGCGCTCGCTCATGGCCGCTTCGCTGGCGAGGTCGCGCACTTCCAGCGGTTCATGCAGACGTTCACGCGCCCACTGCATGACGCGGGAAAGATCGCTGCGCGGCGTAGGACTGACCGGTGTCGGAATGAATTGCGCTTGGCCACCGGTGCGTTGTGGCGACATCACCAGTCGCCGCGCCACGGCATTGGACACCTGTGTACCGAAATCCCGTGTGACTAGATGCAGGCAGGCGTCGATGCCCGCCGCGCTGCCGGCCGAGGTGATCAACTGACCCGAATCGACATACAACACGTCCGGGTCCACCCGGATGTTCGGAAACCGTTCGGCCAGTTCCGTGGTGTAGCGCCAGTGCGTCGTGGCGCCATGACCGTCGAGCAATCCGGTGGCCGCCAGCACGAACACCCCTGAACAAATCGACAATAACCGCGCGCCTCGGGCATGGGCCTGCCGCAGGGCTGCAAGCAACGGCTCGGGCACTGCCGCGTGGCGATCACGCCAGCCGGGAATGATGATGGTTCGGGCGTGTTCGAGCAGTTCCAGGCCGCCATCGGCCAGGACCTGGATGCCGCCCATTGCGCGCATCGGTCCTTGATCGACCGCGACAATTTGATGTTCGTACCACGGGAAATCGAACTCCGGTCGCGGCAGGCCAAAGATCTCCACGGCGATGCCGAACTCGAAGGTGCAGAGGCCGTCGTAGGCCAGAATCGCGACCAATCCAGGGGCTGATTGCATTTGGCGGAAAGTTCCCGGTGAGTGTCTTGTGCGCCACTGTAGCCGCAAGTGCCAGGCGGATAAAGTCTGTTCACACCCACTGACACTCTGGAGAACTGCCCATGAACAGCCTGGTCCGCGAAATTCCTGCCGCCCCATCGGCCATCGCCCTGATGCATTTCAGCAACCGCCTTACATACGAAACTGACTGTTCCGACGTCCATGGCAGCCAACAGGCCGGTCTCATCGATTTTGTCCTGGTTGATGTGCGCGGTCCGCTGGCATTCGAACGTGGCCATGTGCCGGGTGCGATCAATATTCCGGGGCGTTTGATCACTGCCGAAGGTTTGGCGGCTTACCCGAAAACCAGCCTGTTCGTCGTTTATTGTGCGGGGCCGCACTGCAACGGCGCCAACAAGGCAGCGGTGAAACTGGCGGCGCTGGGCTACCCGGTCAAGGAGATGATCGGCGGCGTGACCGGGTGGCTGGATGAAGGGTTTGAGTTGAGTGTCGCGGCGCAACGGCCTGTGAAAACCGTGATCGGGTGCGAGTGTTGAGGTCAGTGAAAAGATCGCAGCCTGCGGCAGCGCCTACAGGAGGACGCATTCTCCATTCAGGATTTGCGGCAGGCTGACGGTCACTTCGCCGCAAAAAAAACAGCCATCGCCAGCGCGACTCTTCAGTCGGAACTCGGCCAATGTCTTGTAGGTTTTTTCCGAAAACGATAATTGTCTGACAGGCTTTGCACCGCTCTGGCGCACGCATCTACAGCATCCCGCTGATCGACCATTTTCTGTATTTATTTGTCGCTTCGAAACAATTTGCCCCGCACTAGCCACTCTAGACTGCCGGCCTCTTCGGTCTTTACCCGCCACAAGCAACGACCGAAAGCTGCCAATAAAAGCCTCCGCACACAGGAGTTATAAATGAAGAAGCTAGTGATGTTCGGTGCCCTGGCACTGTCGATGTTGTCCCTGACTGCCGTGGCCGAAGACGCCAAGCCGATCCGCATCGGTATCGAAGCCGGTTACCCGCCATTCTCAATGAAAACCCCTGACGGCAAACTCACTGGTTTCGACGTTGATATCGGCGACGCGCTGTGCGAACAGATGAAAGTGAAATGTACTTGGGTCGAGCAAGAGTTCGACGGCCTGATCCCGGCGCTGAAGGTCAAAAAAATCGACGCCATCCTGTCGTCCATGACCATCACCGATGATCGCAAGAAGAACGTCGATTTCACCATCAAGTACTACCACACCCCGGCGCGCTTCGTGATGAAGGCAGGCACCGACATCAAAGACCCGCTGACCGAACTCAAAGGCAAGAAGGTCGGTGTGCTGCGCGCCAGTACCCACGACCGCTTCGCCACCGAAGTGCTGGTTCCGGCCGGTATCGAACTGGTGCGTTACGGCTCCCAGCAGGAAGCCAACCTCGACATGGTTTCCGGTCGCGTCGACGCGCTGCTGGCCGACTCGGTCAACCTGGACGACGGCTTCCTGAAGACCGACGCCGGTAAAGGCTTCGCTTTCGTCGGCCCGACCTATGAAGACGCCAAGTACTTCGGCGGCGGCGCCGGTATTGCAGTGCGCAAGGGCGATAAAGAGCTGGCGGACAAATTCAACACCGCCATCACTGAAATCCGCGCCAATGGCAAGTACAAGCAAGTGCAGGACAAGTACTTCGACTTTGACGTTTACGGTCATTAATACGCCGTAAGTGCAGGCGCTGCCGCAGGTTCGGGCCGCGTTCGGACGATCTGTTGATCCTGCTTTTCAACGTCAAGAGATCGCAGCCTCGTTTCACTCGACAGCGCCTACGGAAACTTTGGAGTTCTCCCATGCAACGCATCGACCACCCGCTGCCTTGGAGCCACCTCGGCTCCGAACGCACCCTCAGTGTTTTCCGTTATGGTGCGGGCACCCGCAAGGTCTACATCCAGGCCAGCCTGCACGCCGACGAATTGCCGGGTATGCGCACGGCCTGGGAGCTGAAAAAACGCTTGGCCGAGCTTGAAAGCCAAGGGCAGTTGAACGATGTGATCGAGTTGGTGCCGGTGGCCAACCCGATCGGTCTCGATCAGCACTTGCAAGGCTGTCACATGGGCCGCTTCGAACTGGGCAGCGGCAAGAATTTCAACCGCGCATTTGTCGAACTCAGTGCACCGGTGGCGCAGATGGTGGGTGATCGTCTGGGCAGCGATGCCGAGGCGAACATCGCGCTGATCCGTCAGACCATGGGCCAGGTACTCGACGGTTTGCCGGCTCCGGCATCACAACTCGAAGCCATGCATCGTCTGTTGTTGCGCCACGCCTGTGACGCTGACATCACCCTCGATCTGCATTGCGATTTCGAGGCGGCAATTCACCTTTACGCGCTGCCGCAACACTGGCCGCAGTGGCAATCCCTGGCGGCGCGTTTGCAGGCTGGCGTGGCGTTGTTGTGTGAGGATTCCGGCGGCAGCTCTTTCGACGAATCCTGTTCTTCACCATGGTTGCGTCTGGCCAGGGCCTACCCCGAGGCCGCCATTCCACCGGCCAACCTGGCGACCACCCTGGAACTGGGCAGCATGGGCGACACCCGGGTCGATCAGGCGCAAGCCAATTGCGAGGCGATTCTGGGCTTTCTCGCCGAGCAGGGTTTCATCAAGGGCACTTGGCCGGTGGCGCCGGATGAGTGCTGCGAAGGCATGCCGTTCGAAGGCACCGAATATCTGTTCGCACCGCATCACGGAGTGGTCAGTTTCCTGCGCGAGGCCGGTGAGTGGGTGGAGAAGGGCGATGCGTTGTTTGAAGTGGTCGACCCGTTGAATGACAAGGTCACCACCGTGCGTGCCGGCACCCGTGGCGTTTTGTTTGCGATTGATCGAGGGCGCTATACGCAGCCGGGGACCTGGCAGGCGAAGGTGGCGGGGCGGGAGCCGATTCGTGCTGGAAAATTGATCAACGACTGACCGACGTTTTTTGCAATCTGGTCTGGCGGTTTTAGCCACTCCCGAGATGCCTCGGCCGGCTTCACAGTGTTAGGCTCTTCCCCGAATCCTGCGCATTGTGAAGGAAGGCTTATGTTGAAATTTCTGGCTCTGTTCATGCTGCTGGCATCCGCCGCTGTCCACGCTCAAAACCCGCTGCAAACCGACCTGCCGCTCAAGTACCTGGAACAGGCACCCTCCGATTCCCACGATCAGCCCCTGGTGATTTTCCTCCACGGTTACGGCAGTAACGAGCAGGATCTGTTCGGCATCAAGGATGAATTACCCGCGCCATACACGTACCTGTCGGTGCGGGCGCCGATGGTGATGCAAGAGGGAAGTTATCAGTGGTTTCGCAAGAAAGGCGAAGGTGCCTACAACGGTGAAACCGATGATCTGAAGTCCAGCGGCCAGTTGCTGCTGGATTTTGTCGCACAGGCAACAAAGAAATATCACACCGAACCGGACAAGGTTTTCCTGGTGGGGTTCAGCCAGGGCGCGATCATGTCTTACGAAGTCGCGCTGCGCCATCCCGAAGCGGTGGGCGGAATCGCTGCGTTGAGCGGGCGGATTTTGCCGGTGCTCAGGGCCGAATTGAAACCGGATGAAAAGAGCCAGTCGCTGGCGATTTTCATCGGTCATGGCACGGCGGACAAACGTCTGCCGTTCAGCGATGGCACCGAAGCGAACAGCCTGTTGCAGAGCATTTCACTCGAACCCGAGTTCCATGCCTACCAGGGTGCTGGCCACAACATCAGTGCCGAAGAGATGCAGGATTTGAGCGCCTGGTTGCAGCGCCTCAATCCCTGAAGTTTATTTGCCGCTGACGATCTGCTTGATCAGCGTCTCGTGGGCGGCCATGTCGCCGGGGCGGGAAATGACCTGAATGACGGTCATGTGGCTGCCGGACGCGGCCATCAGCGTGGTGTTGAGGGTCATGCCGCCGCCCTGGGTGGCGGTGCTGTCGACCTGGCGCACGCCTAGTCCGGTGCTTTTCAGGGTCAGGCTTTTTTCGCTGAGCTTGTTGTAGTCGGGCAGGGCCTTGCGTTGTGCCGCGTCGAAGTCGGCCACGGTGCCATCGAGAAACGCGCCGTCGTTGTCCTTGACCGTGGTGCCTTCCGGCAGGCTGTTTTGCGCGGCGATGACCACGGTCTTGGTGGTCTCGTTGGCGTACATGGTGCCGCTCGCGCCGGTGGGGCTGGCCGGCAGCGGATTGGCGACGAACCCCTTGGGCAGGGTGAACGTGAACTTGCCGTCGAGCATCGAGACCTTCTGTGCCGATGCCGTCTCCTTGGCGGTGGCCTTGGCGGCCTGCGCATTCAAAGCCCCAAAAGTGGCCGCCGCGGCCAGCAACAGGACAACGGCTTTTTTACTCAACAGTGACATTCGAAATCTCCAGGGAGGGTCGCGCGGTGGGGGGGCGATCATCCCATGGAGTTTGTGACGTGTTCCAGCGTGGGGTAACGGACGGTCGATGTCCGTTGCCGAGCCAGACTCAGACTTCGCGACGCACCGGATAACGCTCGATCACCTCCAAAAACTCGATCCGTCGTTCACTGGCCAACAACGCCGGCAGCAATTTTTCATACGCTTGGCGATACGGCTTGCTCAGGTGACGAGCGATGAAGTCTTCTTTGCTGCAGTTCCAGGTTTCGTAGAGCACCAGGGTGTTCGGTTCGTCCTGGCGTTGATGCACCCAGGTGTTGACGAAGTCCGGCTCGGCCGACATGTGGTGCACGACGTCCAGCAGCCGTTCTTTGGTTTCGGCGAAACGCTCGGGTTTGCTCGGCAGGTAAACGATAAACGCGACTTGATCACTCATTTCATCACCTTCGAAGGTCGGGAGCGGCTTACTGGGCCTGGTTTTGCGGGAACAGGTTGCGGCGGGTTTCTTCGTCGAATTCGGCCTTGAGCACCAGTTTCTCTTTCAGACCCAGAGCGCGTTGGGCTGCCGGGCGGGCGCTGACTTCATCGAGCAGGCGCTTGACGTTCGGATAGGCCGCCAGACCGTTTTCACCGAGGATGTACGGCGCGTAGTTGGCCCAGCCCCAGAGCGCCATGTCGGCGATGCTGTAGGTGTCGCCTGCCAGGTACGGGTGTTCGGCCAGGCGTTGATCGAGTACGCGGTAGTGGCGTTCGACTTCCTTGAGGTAGCGGTTTTTTGCATACGGCAGGTCTTCCGGCGCGTGGTGCATGAAGTGTACGGCCTGGCCGGAGAACGGCGAGAGACCAGTGGCGATGAACATCAGCCAGGACAGCAGTTCGGCATTGCCGGCAGCGCTGGTGGGCAGGAAACGCTGATATTTTTGCGCAAGGTGCAGCAGGATCGCCTGGGAATCGAAGACCGTGGCGTCGCCATCGACCAGCGCCGGGACCTTGGCGTTCGGGTTAATCGCCAGGAAGTCTGGCAGGTGTTGCTCGCCCTTGAAGGTGTCGACGCCGATCAGCTCGTAAGGCGTTTGCAGTTCTTCAAGCAGCAGGGCGACTTTCATCGGGTTCGGCGAAGGGTGGAAAAAGAATTTCATGGTGTAGCCCTCAGTGGTCAGTGGTTTGAACTGAGGCTGATGGTGGGCGAAACCTGTTCGATTGACGTACGGAGATCTTGGCCTACTCGTGCGAAACCATCGAAGGTGTTGCGGGGGATTTAACCGACGGTTGCGCGGTGGCAATCACCGCGCCGGCGATGATCAGCAGCGCCGGAATCATCAGGATCGGGCTGGCATGGCTGCGGCCGACGACAATCAACAATACGGTGGAAATCAGCGGAGCCAGATAGGACAGCGCTCCCAGCGTGGCCAGACTGCCGTGTTTGGTGGCGTGGTCCCAGGCAAAAAACGCCAGCCCCGCCGGGCCGAGGCCCAGAATGACGATCGCTGTCCATTGCCTGAAATCGGGCCACACTGTGGTTTCGAACGCCAGATGGCAGACCAGCCCGCCCACGGCGGACATGCCGCAAATGCCGCCGATGATGCTGCTCGGTACTTCCTTGAACCGCCGGTTGAACACCGAGTATCCGGCCCAGATCAGCGCACATCCGAACGCCGCCAGATACCCGGCCACTGGCATCGTGGCGGAGGTATGGGTATCGCGTTGCTGCATGATGAACGCGGTGCCTGCCAGGCCCAGCAGGGCACCGAGGACTTGTCGCTTGTGCAGTTTTTCTCCGGCGGCGAAGGCCGAGAGCAGCACCAGCAGCAGGGGCCACAGGTAGTTGATCAGGCTGGCTTCGGCTGCCGGCGCGGACTTGAGCGCGAAAAAATACAGCGCGTGATAGATGAAAATTCCGACAAACCCTGTCGCCCAGACGGGCCAGGGTTGTCGCCAACTGCTGAAACCGCTGAGCCCGCGTCGACCCAGAATGATCAAGGTCGCGATAAACGCAACGCCGAAACTCAGGGTCAGCAGTTCAAACGGTGGAATGCCTTCGGTGAGGGTGGTCAGCAATGCCAAGCAGGACCAGAGGAAGATCGCGATCACGCCGACCGCGGTGGCGGAGCGGGCACTACGGACGCTGGACGTGGCCATGTCTGTTCCTTCAGGCGTTGTACGGGCGAGTTCCTTGCCCGATGACCTGTTGCAGCTTAGCGCTTGATCGCGGTTCGTCCAGTGTCGGCGGGAACCTGGCCGACGGGCCGCGCCAGCAGGCGTTTGGTCACGCCGAGCATCGCCACCGACACCGCTACGCCGAGGGCAAACGCGCTCATCCCCATACTCGGCAATGTCAGCGCCAGGACCAGGCAGAACGCCGAGAACGAATACATGCCAGTGGCCGTCGCCCGCAGCAGGGCCGCGGTAAACGCCGGGCCACGGGTTTGCTGGGAGAACACCGCCATCACGCTGCCCAGCACAGGAAACACGGCGAGCAGGCCGCTCCAGCGGTCGCCGACGGTGCTGGCGAGCAGGGTGACGGCCAGGGTCAGCAGGGCGCCGGCGACCATGCGCAGCAGCAGTTTGTCGGACTTCGGTTTTGGACCGGAAACGATGGGTTGCACCGATGGGAAGAGGTAAGGCGCGGCCAACAGGGCGGTCGCGGCGGCGATCACCGAAAACACCAGTGATGGCGGGATCAACGACAGCACCACGGCGATCACGGCCCACACCAACAGGGAAATCGTCAGCGCCAACGGCCATCGGGTGCGTTGGGCGACCTGTGCGTAGGTCACGCAGAAGGCAATCATCGCGAACATGGCCGACAACGCCGCCTGGGCGGATTGAGCGGCGAACAGTTCGCCCTGTTCGATGGCGAGGAAAAACAGAATCGGCCCGACCACCACCGGTAACCCCGACAACCAACCGGCCACGCTTGGGCCCCAACGTTTACCCGCCAGGGAAATCAGCAGCAGGAATCCGGGAATCACCAGCAGTTTGAGCATCAGCACGCGTACATCTCCACCCTGTGTCAGGTGGCAACGTTAGCACCGAGAGAGATGGATTGCTCTATATGTGTCGATTTTTTGTATACAAGATTCGAGCCGTGTAGGAGCTGTTGTGTGTACCTCGAAACGTCTAAGCTGCGCCTTCCCACCTGTTGATGGATCATCGCGTGAAATTCAGTTTGCCCAAAGTCGGCACTGCGCCGTTCTGTCCGCCGGAAGTGGCGGGTACCGTTGCTGTCGACCCGAGCGCGTCATTTTTCAAACGCGTCCTGCGTTTTGCCGGTCCCGGTTTGCTGGTGTCCATCGGCTACATGGACCCGGGCAACTGGGCGACCGCCATTGAGGCCGGGTCGCGGTTTGGCTATAGCCTGTTGTTCGTGGTTCTGTTGGCGAGTCTGGCGGGGATGGTGGTGCAGTGCCTGTGTTCGCGGCTGGGCATCGCCACCGGGCGCGATCTGGCGCAATTGTGCCGGCAGCGCTACAGCAAACGGACAGCCCGCACGCAGTGGGTGCTGGCGGAAATCTCGATCATTGCCACTGACCTCGCCGAAGTGCTCGGCTGTGCCCTGGCATTCCATTTGTTGCTGGGCTGTTCGCTGACCTTCGGCATCGCCCTCACGGCATTCGACACCTTGCTGGTGCTGGCCCTGCAAAACCGTGGCTTCAGGCGTCTTGAGGCGATCATGCTGGTGCTGGTGGGCACCATTGGCGCGTGTTTCATCGTCGAGTTGCTGCTGATCAAACCGTACTGGCCTGAGGTCGCCCAAGGCTTCAAACCATCGCTGTCGGCCCTGAGTGATGCGGCACCGCTGTATCTGGCCATCGGCATTCTCGGCGCCACCGTGATGCCGCATAACCTGTACCTGCACACTTCGATCGTACAAACGCGATTGATCGGCAAGGACATCGCCAGCAAGCAGGACGCGGTGAAACTGGCGCGCATCGACACCATCGGCTCTCTGGCTTTAGCGCTGTTGGTCAACGCCGCGATCCTGATCCTCGCCGCCGCGGCGTTTCACAAGACCGGGCATACCGAAGTGGTCGACATTCAAGACGCCTATCACCTGCTCGATCCGCTGGTGGGCGGGGCGTTGGCCAGTGTGTTGTTCGGCGTGGCGCTGCTGGCTTCGGGACAGAGTTCGACTTTCACCGGCACCATCGCCGGCCAGGTCATCATGGAAGGTTTCCTCAACCTGCGGCTGCCGTGCTGGCAACGGCGTTTGATCACGCGTGGGCTGGCGCTGATCCCGGCGTTCATTGGCGTTTGGCTGATGGGCGACGACGCGGTGGGCAAGCTGTTGGTGCTGAGTCAGGTGGTGTTGAGTCTGCAGCTGCCGTTTGCGTTGTATCCGTTGATTCGCATGACCAATGATCAGCAGTTGATGGGGCCGTTTGTGAATGGCCTTCCGACCCGTGTCTTGGCGTGGGGGCTGTTTGTGGTAATCAGTGGGGCCAATAGCTGGTTGATCTTGCAGCTTTTTGGGTGATTAGCTGCCGAAGGCTGCTGCAGATGTATCCGGCAAAAAAGAACCCGGTGCAACGTGAGTCGCACCGGGTGTTTTGCCAAACTGCGCGGTTATTCGTGGGTCCCCGCGCAATCTGTTGAACGCTTTACGCTCGTTCGAGCGCCAGGGCGACGCCTTGGCCACCACCGATGCACAGGGTGGCGAGGCCTTTCCTGGCGTCACGCTTGATCATTTCATGCAGCAGGGTCACCAGCACGCGGCAACCCGAGGCACCGATCGGGTGACCCAGGGCGATGGCGCCGCCGTTGACGTTGACCTTATTCAAGTCCCATTCCAGGTCCTTGGCCACGGCCAGCGATTGCGCGGCGAAAGCTTCGTTGGCTTCGATCAGGTCGAGTTCACCGATGTTCCAGCCAGCCTTGTCCAGGCAACGGCGAGTGGCGGAAACCGGGCCGATGCCCATGATCGCCGGGTCGACGCCTGCGTTGGCGTAAGCAGCGATTTTCGCCAGTACCGGCAAGCCGAGAGCCTTGGCTTTTTCGGCGCTCATCAGGATCACGGCGGCGGCGCCATCGTTCAACGATGAAGCGTTACCGGCAGTCACCGAACCGTCTTTCTTGAAAGCGGCCTTGAGTTTGCCCAGGGATTCGGCGGTGGTGCCGGCCCGTGGTTGCTCGTCGGTGGCGAAGGACAGCGGATCGCCCTTGCGTTGCGGGATCAGGATCGGGGTGATTTCGTCGACAAAACGCCCGGCCTCAATGGCAGCCACGGCTTTCTGCTGCGAAGCGGCGGCGAATGCGTCCTGCTGCTCGCGGCTCAGGCTGTACTTCTCGGCCAGGTTTTCGGCGGTGATGCCCATGTGGTAATCGTTGAACGCATCCCACAGGCCATCGCTGATCATGGTGTCGACGATTTGCGCGTGACCCATGCGCAGGCCGGTGCGGGCGCCGGGCATGACGTAGTTGGACAGGCTCATGTTTTCCTGGCCGCCGGCGATGATCACGTCGGCGTCGCCGCAACGGATCGCCTGGGCGCCCAGATGCAGGGCCTTCAGACCCGAACCGCAGACCTTGTTCAGGGTCATGGCCGGGACCGCGAACGGCAGGCCGGCCTTGATCGAAGCCTGGCGCGCAGGGTTTTGCCCGGCACCGGCGGTCAGCACCTGACCCATGATCACTTCATCGACTTCAGCCGGGTCCAGGCCGGTTTGTGCCAGCAACTGACGGATGACTGCGGCGCCCAGGTCGACGGCAGACACATTGGCCAGGGAACCCTGGAAACTGCCGATCGCGGTGCGCGTGGCGGCAACAATGACGACTTCTTGCATGGAATGATTCCTCACTGGGCAGCGAACTGCATTTCCGGCACGTGGTCCGGCACGATCAGTTTACCGGCGGTCTTGGCGACAATCTCTTCAACGCTGACACCCGGTGCACGTTCTTTCAGGATGAACGCGCCGTTTTCGATTTCCAGGTAGGCCAGGTCGGTCAGTACGCGCTTGATGCAACCGGCGCCGGTCAGCGGCAGGCTGCATTGGGACAACAGCTTGGACTCACCATCCTTGGACGCGTGGGTCATGATGACGATGATGTTGTCGGCGCCAGCCACCAGGTCCATCGCGCCGCCCATGCCCTTGACCAGTTTGCCGGGAATCATCCACGAGGCGATGTTGCCTTGCACGTCCACTTCAAACGCGCCCAACACGGTCAGGTCGACGTGGCCACCGCGGATCATCGCGAAGGATTCGGCCGAGGAAAAAATCGAAGCGCCAATACGCGCGGTCACGGTTTGCTTGCCGGCGTTGATCATGTCGGCATCGATGGTTTCTTCAGTCGGAAATGGACCCATGCCCAACAGTCCGTTTTCCGATTGCAGCATGACTTCCATGCCTTCAGGGATGTAGTTGGCGACCAGGGTCGGAATGCCGATGCCCAGGTTCACGTAGAAGCCGTCCTGCATTTCGCGGGCGACGCGTTGAGCCATTTGTTCGCGGGAAAGTGCCATTGTTGTTATTCCTTCATTCGGTCCGGGGGCAGGGGATCACTTACGTACGGTGCGCTGTTCGATGCGCTTCTCGAACGTGCCGCAGATGATCCGGTCGACGTAGATGCCAGGGGTGTGGATCTGCGCCGGGTCCAGCTCGCCGGGTTCGACGATTTCTTCGACTTCGACCACGGTGATCTTGCCGGCGGTGGCGGCCAGCGGGTTGAAGTTCTGGGCGGTGTGGCGATAGATCACGTTACCGAAATGGTCGGCTTTCCAGCCTTTGACGATGGCGAAGTCACCGGTAATGGATTCTTCCATCAGGTACTTGCGGCCATGGAATTCACGCACTTCCTTGCCTTCGGCAACCGGGGTGCCGACACCGGTGGCGGTGAAGAAGGCCGGGATGCCGGCGCCACCTGCGCGCATTTTCTCGGCGAGGGTGCCTTGCGGGGTCAGGGTGACTTCGATTTCGCCTTTGAGCAGTTGTTCTTCGAACAACTTGTTTTCGCCGACGTAGGAGGCCACGACCTTGCTGATCTGGCGGTCGGTGAGTAGCACGCCGAGGCCGAAACCGTCGACGCCGCAGTTGTTGGATACGACGGTGAGGTCGCGGGTGCCTTTGCGCTTGATCTCGGCGATCAGGTTTTCCGGAATGCCGCACAGGCCGAAGCCGCCAGCGATCACGGTCATGCCGTCTTCAAGACCTGCCAGAGCTTCCTCGTAGGAACTCACGCGCTTGTCGAAACCTGCCATATGCACCTCTTTTATTCTTTGTGGGCGGCTGGCTAGCCGTATGGGATGAGTGTCTCGCTGCAAGATTCATTTGTTAAGTTGATTTTTAATGTTGATTGATAGATAAAACTCAACAATGTAATGCCTTGGAGACAACGACTATGACAGTCAAGCAGATCCGCGCCTTTCTGGCCGTGGCCCAGAGCCTGAGTTTTGCCGTGGCTTGCGAGCGCCTGCACCTGTCGCAATCGGCACTGAGCCTGACGATCAAAGCGCTGGAGGAGGGCCTGGGCGGGCGCCTCTTCACGCGCAACACGCGCAATGTGGCACTGACCGCCGAGGGCGAATCCCTGGTGCCGCTGGCGCGCCGCTTGATTGCCGACTGGGACAACGCCGAGGACGAACTGCGTCAGCGCTTCACCCTCCAGCGCGGCCGCGTGACCCTGGCGGCGATGCCGTCATTCGCGGGCAACCTGTTGCCGCCAATCCTCAAGACCTTCCGCGCCCGGTATCCGAAAGTCAACGTCACGGTCAACGATGTGATCAACGAGCAAGTGCTGGAAATGGTCCGCGATCGCCAGGTGGAGTTGGGCGTGGCGTTCGAACCGACCCAGAGTTCGTCGCTGCAATTCACGCCGCTGTACATCGACCGCTTCGTCGCCGTGGTGCCCCATGATTCGCCGCTGGTCGAGCTGGACGAAATCGACTGGCAGACGTTGCTCAAGGAACCGTTCATCACCTTGCAGCGGCCTTCCACCGTGCGGGTGATGCTGGAGGAACACTTGCAGGCGCGGGGCATGAAGCTGCCCGTGGAATTTGAGAGCCATCAACTGGCGACGGTCGGGCGGATGGTCGCCAGCGGGTTGGGGGTGAGCGCGGTGCCGGCGTTGTGTGCCGGGCAGATGCGCGAGCTGGGTGCGCGCTGCATCACGTTGCGTGATCCGGTGGTGGAGCGGGCGTTAGGCGTACTGACGTTGCCGGGGGGAGAGCTGTCGGCGGCGGCGCAAGCGTTGTTTGATGTGTTGAAAGAGGAGAATTTGGGGTTGCGCGTTTCGTGAGCCGGATTGGCCCATTGTGGGATTGGGTGTTGTCAGTTGTTCAGGCGTTGGGCCAATAACGGAAGAAGCTGTTCACACGACCCCTCGATCTTCAAATCCAGCATCTCATCCGCCCGGGTCTTGCCCAGGTTGATCGCAATCAGCGGTTTGCCCTGATCCACCACCGCCCGGCACAGGCGAAACGCCGAGTAGGCCATCAACGAAGACCCGACCACCAGCAATCCGGCGGCATGTTCAACCGCTGCCATGGCTTTGGCCGCCGTGGCCTGCGCAACGTTTTCACCGAAAAACACCACATCCGGTTTCATCCGTTCTCCGGCGCAATGCGGGCAATGCGGCACTTGAAAGCGCGCTTCGAAAGCCGGGTCGAGCAGGGTGTCGCCGTCCGGTGCCTGCACCGCGTCCACGCCTGCCAGGTAAGGATTTTGGGTTTCCATCTGGTGCTGGATCGAATCGCGCTCGCTGCGCTTTCCGCAGTCCAGGCACAACACCCGATGCAGGCTGCCGTGCAGCTCAATCACGTCATGGCTGCCGGCCTGATCGTGCAGGGTGTCGACGTTCTGCGTGATCAGCCCGCTGACCTGCCGGGTGCTTTGCAACCGGGCGAGTGTCTCATGAGCTACGTTCGGCTGGGCCTGGCGCACCCGTGGCCAGCCGAGCATCGCCCGCGCCCAATAGCGCCGACGGGATTCGGGGGCGCAAATAAACTCCTGATACATCATCGGCTGCCGGCCACGCCGCACACCCTGGTTGTCGCGATAATCCGGAATGCCCGACGGCGTGCTGATACCGGCACCCGTCAGCACCGCGAACGGCTGATCCGCCATGAGTTGCTGAAGCTGATCGAGTTGTTCGCGGGTCAGGCGGTCAAGCATGTTCAACACTCCAGGGCGGGCATGAATGCACGCAGATTAGCATTTACCGTTCGCCCCTCAATCTAATTAGCGGTGTTTACTTGCGCGCCTCCAGAATCAAGTTGAACGGTGTTTCCGTGGCCCGGCGGAAACTCGAGAATCCGGCCTCGGTGAACACCTTGCGCAACCGCGCCTCGCCTGCCTGGGCACCAAGGCCCAGCCCCACTTCCTGAGACAGCGAGTTGGGCGTGCAGATGAAGGTCGAGGCGGCGTAGAACAACCGGCCGACCGGGGTGATGTTGTCATCCAGCGAATCATTGGCGAACGGTTCCACCAATAGCACCGAACCATCCGGTTTCAGTGACTCGTAAGCGTGTTTGGCCGCACCCACCGGGTCGCCCATGTCGTGCAGGCAGTCGAAGTAGCAGACCAGGTCATAGTCGTCGCCGGGGTAACTTTTCGCCGTGCCCTGGAAAAACCGCGCACGGCTGGACACGCCACCTTCCTCGGCGCGCTGGGTGGCGACGGTGACGGAGGGCGCGTGGTAGTCGAAGCCGACGAACCGCGAGTTCGGAAACGCCTGGGCCATGATCACCGTCGACGCGCCATGGCCGCAGCCGATGTCCGCGACTTTGGCGCCTTCCTCCAGCTTGGCCATCACCCCGTTGAGGGCCGGCAACCATTCGGCGATCAGGTGCGCTTTGTAGCCGGGACGGAAGAAACGCTCCGTGCCGCTGAACATGCACGGATGGTGATCGCCCCAGGGCAGGGCGCCATCGCCGCGCATGGCTTTGACCAGTTTGTCCTTGTCGTGGAAGAACGACGCGACCACCCCGATGCCGCCGGCGATGTAAACCGGTGAGTCTTCGATGGCCAATGCCAGCGCCTGTTCTTCGGGCAGGCGGAATTGGCCGTCGCTGTGTTCCATATAACCGGAAGCGGCGTGGGCGCTGAGCCATTCGCGCACCAGACGAGGGTTGCAACCGGTCTTGCCAGCGAGGGCTTCAGGGCTGATCAGTTGGCTGCTGGCCATGGCCCGGTACAGGCCGAGTTCTTCGCCGAGGATGACATTGGCGAGCATCGCCGCGCCGCCCATGTCACCCACCAGTTTGCCCATGAAATCATTGAGTCTGGCCTCGTCCATCACGTGTGCTCCTTTTGCAGGATCACGGTCCGGAGGCTTTGCTCGTCCGGGCGGTGGTCGTGGGAATGAACAGGAGATCAAGCCGTTCCTGTGTGGGTTAAGTTTAGTTCGCAGGCCGTGCAGCGTGGCCTGGAGCGACGAAAGCCCCTGTGGCCGACACTAAACCCCGGTAGGAGCGAGCCTGCACGCGATGGCGTCGTGTCAGGCAACATCGTTGTCGAAGGATAAACCGCTATCGCGAGCAGGCTCACTCCCACAGGGTTCTGCGGTGAATCCATGTATCTCACTGTATCTAAACGTTCTTTCGACACAGTGACCTCGAATTCCATCCCCCCACCGAACACAGACCAGATACAAACCTGCGATGAACTGTGGAGGCCACTTTCCCTGGCCGCCTTCACCGGCGGCCATTCGCACTGACTCTGTTCCGCGCCTGATGCGGTCAAGGGGACCACAATGACAACGCTTGTGCCTGAATCCATTCTCAACGCCACGCCGGTCAATCGCCTGCGGGTCGATCACTACACCAACGGCATCATCGGCCCGAGCCAGCCGATGCTCGGGCCGCTGGCCGACGGTGGCACCCTGATCACCGGCACGCCGCCGGGCTGCTGGGGGCCGATGATCACGCCAGCCTTCGAAGGCGGCCATGAAGTGACGCAACCGGTGGCCATCGTCGGCGCGCAGATCGGCGACGCCGTGGCGATCAAGATCAAGCGCATGCGCGTCACCTCGCTGGCCACTTCGTCCGGGGTCATGAGCTTTGTCGAAGGGCGCTACAACGGCGATCCGTTCGTCTCCAAGTTCTGCTCGACATGCGGCACCGACCATCCCGCCAGCCATGTCGAAGGCATTGGCGAAGACGCGATTCGCTGCAATAACTGTGGCGCGGAGGTCAGCGCGTTTCGCTTCAGCCACGGTTATGTGATCGTGTTCGATGCGCAGAACCAGGTCAGCCTGACGGTCAATCAGGACATCGCCAATCAACTGGCCGGCAATGCCTCCGAGATGTCGGCGCTGCCGGAGTTCGCCGCGCAGCATTCGATCCTGTCCCTGGCCCGCGCCGACATTCCCGGCGTTGCGGCGCACATGCGACCGTTCCTCGGCAACATCGGCACCCTGCCGTCGCGCGATCTGCCCGACTCGCACAACTGCGCCGACTTCGGTCAATACCTGATCAACGCCCCACACCGTTTCGGCATGACCCGCGAAGAACTGCACGCGGCCAAGACCGACGGCCACATGGACACCAACTCAATCCGCGAAGGTTGCGTGTTGATCTGCCCGGTGAAAGTGCCGGGCGCCGGGGTGTACATGGGCGACATGCACGCGCAGCAGGGCAACGGCGAAATCGCCGGGCACGCCACCGATTGCTCCGGGGAAACTGAAGTGGTGGTGCAAGTGGTGAAAAACCTGACGCTGGAAGGCCCGATCCTCCTGCAAAACCTCGATGACCTGCCGCCGATGGCGCGGCCGATGAACGCCGAACAACGGGCCAACGTCCGTGAGTTGGGTGAGCGTTGGGGGCAGCACGAAATCGAGCAGAGTGGCCCGATCACCTTCATCGGCAGTGGCGAAAACCTCAACCTCGCGGTGGAGAATGGCTTGCAGCGTGCGGCCTCCGTCACCGGTCTGCCGTACGACGAAGTGCTCAACCGCGCCACCATCACCGGTTCCATCGATATCAGTCGCCTGCCGGGCACCATACGCGTGACGTTCCTGTGCCCGATGAATGTGCTCGATCGCATGGGCATCGGCCATCTGGTGCGCGAGAAGTACGACCTGGCGTAAGGCCGGGCAGCGGGTCTGTACCAGAGTGTGTACAGGCCCGCTGCCGATACAAGCCCTGCGGTTTTCCGTCGGCGCGCCACACAGTCCCGATACACCGCTTCGATTAACTGTGCTTGTGTTCTGACAACCTTGAGATCGACATCATGCAAACCCCCATCACTTCAGCCAGGGCCAGCGCTGGGCTCGGCTTGCGTCGCGGTTTAATGAAAGACCTGCAGGCGGCCCCGGCCGGTCATTTCGATTTTCTCGAAGTCGCACCGGAAAACTGGATCGGCATCGGCGGCGCCCATGGCGCGGCGCTGCGAGGCCTGGCCGAGCGTTATCCGTTGTCCTGTCACGGCTTGTCCCTGTCGCTGGGCGGGCCTTCGCCGCTGGATGTGGGGTTTCTGCAAGAGGTGCGAATTTTCCTCGATCACTACAACGTGCCGCTGTACAGCGAACACCTCAGTTATTGCAGTGATGACGGCCACCTGTACGACCTGTTGCCGCTGCCCTTTACCGAAGAAGCGGTGCACCACGTCGCCGCGCGCATTCGTCAGGCCCAGGACATTCTCGGTCGGCGTCTGGCGGTGGAAAACGTCTCCTACTACGCCGCACCGCAGCAGGACATGGACGAGGTGACCTTCACCAACGCGGTGCTGCGCGAAGCCGATTGCGACCTGTTGCTGGACGTCAACAACGTCTACGTCAATTCGATCAACCACGGCTTCGATCCGCTTAACTTCCTGGCCGGTATCGACGCCAACCGCGTGGTGGCCATGCACATTGCCGGGCACTTCGATGAGTCCGACACCTTGAAAATCGACACCCATGGCGCCTCGGTCAAGCCGGCGGTGTGGTCGTTGCTGGCCCAGGCTTACGCCCGATTCGGTGCGCAACCCACCTTGTTGGAGCGCGATTTCAACTTTCCGGCATTTTCCGAACTGGTCGCCGAATTAGAGACCATCCGCCGGTTGCAGACCGAGGAGGTGAACCGTGGCTAAGCGCTCGCTGCACGAACAGCAGAACAGCATGGGCCTGTACCTGCGTGACCCCGACCACTGCGCGCCACCGCCCGAGATGGACCCGGCGCGGGCGCACGTTTATCGCGACCTGGTGTTTGCCAATCTGTCATCGCTGATCAGCGGTACATTTCCGGTGCTGGTGAAGATACTTGGCGACCAACAATGGCGAGCACTGGTGCGGATCTTCCTGCGTGACTACCGTGCCCACACGCCGAAATTCGGTGAAATCGCCGAGGAGTTCGTCGAGTTTCTCGCCTCTGAGCCTGCGGCGCTGGCCGAGGGTCCGTGGCCGCCGTTCATGGTTGAGTTGGCGCATTACGAATGGGTGGAAATGGCGTTGCAGCAGTCCGAGGCCGAATCGCTGCCATTCGCCGATGCTGACGTGTTGCTGGACCGCCCGTTGCAAGTTTCGCCATTGGCCTGGCCGTTGGCGTATGCCTGGCCGGTGCAGTTGGTCGGCCCGGACTATCAGCCGGACACAGCGCCGGATCAGCCAACGTTGTTGTTGGTGCGTCGGGATCTGGATTTCAGTGTGAAGTTTTCCGGGCTGAGCCCGTTGGCGTTTCGGTTGTTGCAACGCATCGAAGAGTTTCCCGAACTCGATGGTCGTGCGCAGTTGCGAGCGTTGGCGGTAGAGGCGGGGACGACCAGGTCGCAGGATTTCTTCGATAGCGGGTTGGCGTTGTTGCGGCAGATGCATGGGGAAGGGGTGGTGGGCCTTGCTGCTTGACCGACACAAACGCTCAAGCACCGATAACCCTTACTCGCGATTCCACTGATTAATCCAGAATCATCTGACAGACCCGCGCGACGCAAGGCGTGATCCCTGCGCCGCGTTTTCGTTTTAGCGAATCGCCTTACATCAACATCATCCTTGCCTGACTTCTTTCCTAGCTGATCCCCAGCAAAGTCCCTTGCGCCAAATTACCTGCGCGAAGGATTGCTTATGTTCGACTTGGTTTTTTACCCGGCTCCGTTCGTTTCGGTGGGCTGATGGATCACATCGCCCGCATCGAGCACGAACTCGACCATTTCCCGGACACCCTGACGCTCTACCGCCAACAGCTCAAACGTTGGTTCAGCCAGGCCGCCGACAAGGTCAGCCGCGCCACCGACATGCCCTCACTGATGGACATGGAGCGGGTGGTCAATCTGGGCAACACCCGCACCGTGGTCAGCAGCGCCGACGACGATTTTATTTCGACCGTTGCGCAGTGTCCTGAAGGCGGAACCCTGCAGATCGAGAGCAAGTTCGAGTCGGTGTACGACGTTCCGCTGGGCAACATTCAGGTCCATGTGATGTCGGTGGAGGGTGGTGAGTCGACGCCCGTCACGCTCGATGAAAACGGCAAGGGGCAGTTCAGGGGAGAGGCGGGCAAGTTCTATCGGGTGCGTGTGCAGAGCGAGGTGACGCCGGCGCAGGTTGATGAGCTGTTTTCCTCGTATGACGGCCTTGGTCAGTCACTCGAAACGTGGCTGCGCAGCGAGTGGGAGGGGTTCAAGCCTCGGTGGTCGCAGTCGACTTCGGCCGCCGTAGGTAACGGTTTGCTGGCCGGGAGCTGGGCAGCCATTGAAGGCGTGTGGGACGGCATCAACCTGCTCTCGGACATGCTGCAGGACCCCGGCAAGTTTGCTGATCGACTGGGCAGTAGCGTCGAGCAGTTGAAGACACTGGCGCAAGAAACACCGGAAGCCATGGCGAGACTCCAGCTGCTGGCCAGTGACGAGGCGGCGCTGTGTCTGCTGTTGCGCACGGCCAGCCTCTGGCTGGAAATGCTGCCGCCCAGTGCGATCGCCGGCGAAACCGCCAAGGCGATTTCGACGCAGGTGGTGTCGTTGCTGATCGACATCTTGATCGCCGTCGTCCTGACCTTCGCCACGGCGGGGGCGGGGGCGGGTGTTGCCTATCTGGCGATGCGGTTGGCGCGTCGCGGTGGGCAGTTGATCCGTGCGGTCACGCGGCTGGTTGAATCATTGTTCTCGATCCTCAAAGACCTCGGCGATTACGTCGATCGTTACAAAAAAGTGGCGGCACGGGGTGTCGCGGCAGGGCTGAATAAAGGCCGGATGCAGTTGCGCTGGAAAGGGCGCAACAACACCACGCTGAAAACCCACGAGCCCTTTGACAATGCCCCGGTTCAAGCGAAAAACCCCAACGGCGACAGCGCCGATTCCGCAGACCGCACCGCCACCCACGGCTGCCCGGTGTCGCTGGTCACCGGCGAGGAACTGCTGACCCTGACTGACGGCGTACTCGATGGCGTGCTGCCGTTCGAGTTCACCCGCCTGTATCGCACCAGCGCGGTGGAGGTCGACAGCGGCCTCGGGTTTGGCTGGCGTCATTCGCTGGCCCAGCGCCTGGCCATCGACGGCGACACGGTCATCTGGATCGATGCGGAAAACCGGCGCACGCCGTTTCCGCTGCCGAGCCTGACGCGTCCGGCGATCCACAACAGCCTGTCGCGGGCGGCGATTTACCTCGGTGATGAACCGGAAGAACTGATTGTCGCCTTGGCTGGCGAGTCGGTGCGCTTCCAGCATTTTCGCAATGGCCAACTGAGCGCGATCAGCGACGCCTATGGCAATCGTCTGAGCGTGCAGCGCGATTTTTCCGGGCGGATCGAGCGCCTGGACAACGGCGCCGGGCGCTGCTTGTTGCTGCGCTACGAGCGTAGCCACTTAGTCGCCGTCGACTACCAGCGGTTTCACCTCGGCGACGATCAGCCACCGGCCTGGCGCACCGAGCAGACGCTGGTGACTTACCGCTACGACGCGCGCTGGCGGCTGATCGAAGCAACTAATGCGGCCGGTGAAAGCGAGCGCTACGACTACGACGAACAGCAGGTCATCCTGCAACGGCAACTGGCCGGCGGCGCGAGTTTCTTCTGGGAGTGGGAAAAGTCCGGCAAGGCTGCCCGCTGCGTCCGTCACTGGGCCTCGTTTGCGCAGATGGACACGCGGTATCGCTGGGATGACGACGGCGGTGTCGTCCTGAAACACGCCGATGGCAGCGAAGAGCTTTACGTCCACGACTCGCAGGCACGGCTGGTACGCCGGGTCGCGGCCGATGGTGGGCAACAGCACAAGGCCTACGACGCACAGGGCCGCTTGCTCGCCGAACAGGACGCCCTCGGCGCCGTCACCGAATACCGCTACGACGACGTCGGACGGCTGATCGCGCTGATTCCGCCGGAGGACGAACCGACGTCCTACGAGTACCGCAACGGTTTCCTGCATGCGCGTTATCGCGGTAAGGCCAAGTGGACCTACAAACGCAACGCCCAGGGCGACGTCACCTGGCTGATCGATCCGGATGGCCAGAGCACCTACCACGAGTACGACGGGCAAGGGCGTCTGCTGGCGATCCGTTATCCGGACCATAGCCGCCATGTGTTTGAGTGGAGCGCGCTCGGTCACCTGCTGAGCGAAACCCTGCCCGACGGCGGGCGTCGGCGGTTTTCTTACGATGCGCTCGGGCGACGGACGACAGCTGAGGATGAGCTCGGCGGGGTCAGCCGTTACCAGTGGGATGCGGTCGGCCGCCTGTTGCAGTCGACCTCGCCGAACGGCGCCAGTCGCCAGTTCAGCTACAACGCCTACGGCCGGATCACCGCTGAAACCGACGAACTGGGGCGGGTCACGCGTTTTGAGTACGCCGACGATCTGCACCTGGTCAGTCGGCGGATCAACCCCGACGGCAGCGAACTGAAATACCGCTACGAGCACGCGCAGCTGTTGCTGACCGAGATCGAAAACGAGGTCGGCGAGCGTTATCGGCTGGACTACACGCCGAACGGCTTGATCCGACAGGAACGCGGCTTCGACGGCCGGCGCACGGCCTATGCCTACGACCTCAACGGCCAGTTGCTGGAGAAAACCGAGTTCGGTGATGACGGTTCGCAGTTGCTCACCGCTTACCAGCGCGACGCCGCCGGACGCTTATTGGTCAAGACCCTGCCCGACGGGGTCAAGGTCGAGTACCGCTATGACGGACTGGGCCGGCTGGTCAGTGTCGACGACGGCCAGGACCATCCGCTGGAGTTCGAGTACGACGTTCATGACCGGCTGATCACCGAGCATCAGGGCTGGGGCACCTTGCGTTATGGCTACGACGTCAGCGGCCAACTCAAGCATTTGCGCCTGCCGGACAACAGCCGCCTTGAGTACCACCGCGCCAAGGGTGGGGCGATGACGGCCATCGACCTCAATGGCTCACGTCTCACCGGCCATCATTTCGAGTTCGGTCGTGAAAAAAGCCGCCAACAAGGCCTGCTGTCCAGCGACTATGCCTACGACGAACAGGGCCGTTTGCAGGCCCATGCCGTCCGGCAAAACCAGCGTCCGCTGTACCGCCGCGAGTATGCCTACAGCGCCAACGGCAACCTCACACAGATCAGCGACACGCGCCACGGCCCACGGCGCTACCAGTACGACCCGCTCGATCGCCTGACCGGCGTACGCCACGGCCGCGATCAGGCCCCGGAAAACTTCACCCACGACCCGGCCGGCAACCTGCTGATCCACGACCGCCCCGGCCCCTGGCAACTCAAAGGCAACCGCCTGCGGCGCCACGCCGACCGGCATTACGACTACGACGCCTACGGCAACCTGATCCGCGAACGCCGCGGCCACGACGTCACCGCCTACCGCTACGACAGCCAGCACCGCCTGACCGGCCTCACCTTGCCCGACGGCCGCACGGCGAGCTACCGCTACGACGCCTTCGGCCGCCGCATCCAAAAAACCGTCGACGGCCAGACCACGCAGTTTTTCTGGCAAGGCGACCAGATCGTCGCCGAAAGCGGCCCCAACCACTACCGCAGCTACCTCTACGAACCGGGCAGCTTCCGTCCGCTGGCCATGCTCGACGGCAAAGGCCCGAAAAAAGCCTGCCCGTTTTACTACCAACTCGACCACCTCGGCACCCCGCAGGAACTGACCGACTACGGCGGCGAAATCGTCTGGTCGGCAAAATACACCGCCTACGGCAAAGTCAGCCAAATCACCCACGGCGGCGGTGAACAGCTTGAACAGCCATTGCGCTTCCAAGGCCAATACTTCGACACCGAAAGCGGCCTGCACTACAACCGCCATCGCTATTACCACCCGGATACCGGGCGTTATCTGACGCCGGATCCCATCAAGCTGGCGGGAGGACTGAACCAGTATCGGTACACGCCGAATCCGACGGGGTGGGTGGATCCGTTGGGGTTGAGTGGGAATTGTCCGGGGGCGAATAAGCCGGGTTGTTCAGTGCCGGATGGCGTTGCTGGCTCTACGGTTCATGAGGGTGGGTCCGGGCTACCTAAACCCAAATTGAGTGCTGAGGAGCATGCCAAGAAGGAAGTTAAAAGATTGAATGACAGTCAAGGTATGCATATGGTTGGCAAGCATGATCCTGAGGTGCCGGATGCTGCTTTCAAGCAAAGGGCAATTGATGGTACGGACCCAATTACTGGTAAGACTCCTCGGAAAAAAAGAGGTAATCCAAGTTCGAGATTTTATAATTGGCAAATAATGCTTAAGGCGTACAACTTGGGAGTGACGAGGGTAGAGCAAGGTCTTCCGCGGTATACGGGGAAAGATAGTCAAATGGCAGATATTGTGCGGATGAAGCTGCCAGGTGCAGGGCAGGGCTATATTCCAAACCCAAAATCGGAAAACAACCCAAAATTGATTGATATGAATGGTTTTGAAATGAAGTTTGATAAGGTAACTGGCGTGCCATTTACACTTTATCCTATCAAGTAGGTAGAGAAATGTTTATTGATATAGATGATGGACAGCCATTTCGACCAACGCCTTCATTTTTTTTGGGGGGGGTTGATATCTATGATCGTGAAGAAACGCTAGGGGAAGAGCTGGAAAAACTTGATCCTAATAATCCGATCGATAGAGAGGAAATAATACTTAAATACTGCTTGCCCACAAGGAAATCATATCGGCACAAATATTTGATTGTTAAATGTTTGGATGAGGCTCTTCGGAACGAAAACTATGATTTCCAGTCATTGTTGAGATATGATCCTGAAGAATACTCATCATTTCCTGATGGGTGGGACGAAATGGAAAATACTAGAGCTTTCTTTGAAAACATTTACCGCTTGGCAACGGTGGTGTGGAAAGACGATTTGCAAAAAGCAAGCTTGGAAGATCAATCAACTTGGTAGCCATAGCTCTAAACCAGCGCTGCGAAGTTCGCGAGATAAGTTCTAGAGGGTTTACCTGTTCGCTTTAGATGTTGATGTGCTGGATATGCTTGCTGCGGGCCGCGTTGCATGCCCGGGCTTCTTCGCGGGCAAGCCACGCTCCCACAGGGGGGATGTCGTTCGGGAAAGTTGCGTACGTCGCTGTACCTCGGCACATTCTTCGCGTGGTGCTTGGCCTGCGACCTTCCGGAGCGAGCACCAGCAGGAAATCGTCGCCGCCGATATGGCCGACGAAGTCGCGGGAAGGGTCTACGCAGTCGTTCAGGCATTGCGCCAAGCAGAGTAGGACTTTATCGCCACGGTCGTAGTCGTAGATGTCGTTGAAGGGTTAGAAGCTGTCGATGTCGACGTAGCAGATCACCGATCTCTAGTTGCTACTGCAACAGTTGTGTGAGGCATTGCTGGATCGGAACATTGCCCGGCAGCAGGCAAAGCGGCCACATCACCTCATCCTATCAACCGGAGGTAAGCCATCAACTCTGAAAAAGAGACCAATCTATTTGAGAAGCTGGAGGCTTGGATTGGTGAGTCAGAAAAATCTAATTGGACCGTCTACTCCAGTGAGCTTGTGGCTAAAGTCGTATTGGCCGATTTTGTCGCTGAGGACTGGGCCATAATTCCATCGGCAATTCTAAGTAAACCTGAGTATTGGCAGCAACGTTGTATTGTTTCCCTGGGAGAGTGCCGCTCGCCAGAGGTCATTGATGTTTTAAAACTAATACTGTTGGAGTCCTCATGCTTGGATTCTCGCATAATCGCTATCTATGAGCTTGATTGGGCTGAAGTGCGGATAGAAAAATATGCTCCAGCTATTCGCGAAATAATAAACTCGAACCCGCAAGAGGTTGAGCTGGAGCTGAAGTCGCTACTAGTGAAATCCGAATGTGAGACTATCTAGAATAAAACAAAAACTATTTAAAGAAGAGTTGTGCCGGGATTATGTTGCGGGCCATAAGTTTAATGAAAAAATAACGAGGGTGCGCGTTCACACTGCAATTCGACCAGCTGGTGATGTTAGGCACGGAAAGGTTAAGGGTGCAAAAGAGCGTTATCCATTTAGGAAGTGAAGCAGTGCACGTTCGTCCCACATGTCTCACCACTGAAACAGCCTTAACCCGTTGAAAATTATTTGCTAAATCTCCGCAATAAAACTCAAGCCTGGCCGATACAACGAATAGGCGCGCACAAACTTATTACAACAGTGGCGCCAGGCTGAAACGGTGCGCCTCTGAGCCAGCCTTTCAGTGATCCCGGCAAGGATGCTCGCCGCCTAAACCACCTGAGAATCATCCTATGTCACTGCGTAATCTGAGCATAGCGCCTCGAGCTTTCCTGGGTTTTACCTTCATTGCCTTGCTGGTCATCGTGCTGGGTGTATTTGCAGTGAATCGCATGACCGTCATTCGCCAGGCCTCGCTGGACATGGAAACGACGCAACTGCCCAGCGTCGGTTTTCTCGGCAACATGACGGAAAACGTGCTGCGTATGCGGATTCTCTCATTCCGGATACTGGTCAACCGTGACCCTGCCGCGTTGCAGGAAGCCCAGGTGCGTGTCGGCGTGCTGGTCGACAAGCTGCGCAGTGCCCAAGCCAGTTATGCCGCATTGCCGAGCCAACCCGAAGAGGCGTTGCTGTACAAGACATTCACGGCCACCCTGGACAGCTACATGCAAGCCCAGGAGCAGATGCTGGCGTTGTCGCGGCAGAACAAGATTGATGAAATGCGCGCGCTGATCAACACGCGGATCAAGGATGGCACCGACCAGATGGGCGAACAGCTCAACAAGCTGGTGGCACTCAATACCGACTATGCGAAAGCCGCCTCGGCTGAAGCGGGCGAGAACTATAGCAGCGCCATCACCGGCATCGTTGCAGTCGCCGTGATCGCAGCGTTGATGACCATCCTGCTGGCCTGGCTCTTGACCCGCAGCATCGTCACACCGTTAAACCGCGCCGTGCAGGCCGCGCAAACCATCGCCGAAGGCAATCTGAGCAAAGCCATCGAAGTCGATGGCAAGGATGAACCGGCGCGCTTGCTTGGCGCCTTGGCCACGATGCAGGCCAGCCTGCGCAAAACCATCGAACAGATCGCCGGTTCCGCCACGCAACTGGGCACCGCCGCCGAAGAGCTCAGCGCGGTAACTCAGGACGCGTCCCGCGGCCTGCAGCAACAGAACAACGAAATCGAACAGGCCGCCACCGCCGTCAACGAAATGACCGCCGCCGTGGAAGAAGTGGCGCGCAATGCGGTGTCGACATCCGAAGCCTCGAACCAGTCGACCCAGGCCGCCCGTGAGGGTCGAGACCGGGTGGTGCAAACCGTCGACGCGATCCAGACCATGACCCACGACGTGCACAACACCTCGCTGATGATCGAAGGCCTGGCGGCTCAGGGACGTGACATCGGCAAAGTGCTGGACGTGATCCGCGCCATCGCCGAGCAAACCAACCTCCTGGCGCTGAACGCGGCCATTGAAGCGGCCCGTGCCGGTGAAGCCGGCCGTGGTTTTGCCGTGGTGGCGGACGAGGTTCGGGCACTGGCCCATCGCACGGCGCAATCGACCCAGGAAATCGAGAAGATGGTCGCTGGCATCCAGAACGGCACCGGTGAAGCGGTGGCGTCGATGCAGCAAAGCAATCAACGCACCCAAAGCACCCTGGAACTGGCCCGCGCCGCCGGTGTGGCGCTGGAGCAGATCACCCAGTCGATCCATTTGATCAACGAACGCAACCTGGTGATCGCCAGTGCCTCGGAGGAACAGGCGCAGGTGTCCCGCGAAGTCGACCGCAACCTGGTGAACATCCGCGACCTGGCCACGCAGTCCGCCGCCGGTGCCAACCAGACCAGCACGGCCACTCATGAGCTGTCGCGTCTGGCGGTAGATTTGAATGCGCTGGTGGCGCGGTTTGTCGTTTAAGCAAGGCTTGCTTTTATGTCCATGACTGAATCCAGTCTGGCGGATAAGGATGAGTGGCGTAGAAATGACGCATCTGCGCCAGATCACGTTCAAACCAATCGTTGATCCAGCGGTTGTATTGCGCGTGTGCCGAGTACTGGATGGAAGGCTGTTGCAGGCAGTCGAACACGGCTTGCGCAGCCTGCATGCCGCTCATCAACGCCTTGAGTACGCCGTGGGACGCGGCCGGGTCGAGCAGGCTCGCCGCATCGCCCACCATGAAATAGCCTGCACCGGCCGTTTGAGTGCTGAGACGCCAGGACACGTCGGCGCCCAGCACCGGGTCTGACTGAGGCAAGCCGCACAAGGCTTCAGGCACGGTTCGGGGCGTGGACGCGCCTTCGCTGAAAGACAGGCGCGTCCAGTGCAGGCGATGACTCTCGACTTGTGCCACCCACGTCCAGCCGTGGGCATCGGCCTGCAGGCGTGGCGCGTGCGCATAAGTCTCAAGGTTGCCAATCAGATAACCATACCGGGCCACCAGCAGCGGTGAACAACGCCGGACCGTCAGTCGGGATTGGCGGTTCAACCAGCTCGCAACACCGCTGGCATCGACCACATAGGCGCTCAACAATGGGCCTTTGTCGGTTTCCACGCCCATCACCCGGCGGTCGTGGGTGAGCAGGCGCTTGGCCTGACACGGCTGCAATATGCTGACGCCGAGCGCTGCGGCACGCTGCAACAATGCGCTGTCCAGTGAGGTTCTGGCGATCTGAAATCCCTGCCACAGCCCGGCGGCGTCACCGCCAAAACCAATGAAGCGCGGCGGACCATCCCAGTGCACCCACTGGCCGGAAAAACGTACCGCGCCTGATGAACATATATGCGCAACGCCGAGCTGTTCCAGCAACGGTTCAATGGCTGGATGCAGGCTTTCGCCAGGACGAAACCGAGGAAATCTCTGACGCTCCACCAGCGCCACGCGCAAGCCGCGCTGCGCGCAACTGATCGCCGTTGCACAACCCGCCGGGCCTGCGCCGATCACCAGTGCGTCAAAGGGTTTCAAGCGCGATCTGCCAAGGTAGTTCTCCGTACTTGACCAGGATCGCTCGTTCACTGACCAGCAGGCTTACCAGGCGTTCGATGTTGACGTAGCGCAGTTTGAAATCAGTCGCCGGGGTCCAGTTGCTGCCGCGTTTGTACACGTGGAAGCGATGGATCCAGCCATTGAGCGACAGCCCGGCTTGTTGCTCGGCAGTGTCGAGTTCGGCGTCCGGTCGCTGCACCAGGCGAAATGACAACAATGGCCAATTGTTGCGCTGAACGGGGTCGGTTCCCGCCTCGAGCACGTTGTACACGCGGAGCATCGAGAGTACCCGGTCCTGGTATTGCCGCTGAGTGATGCGCCCGGTCAGTTGCAGGGAAAAACGTCCGTCGAGGGCCACTTGGGTGTAGTCGGTGTATTCGTAGGCGCGGTAGCGAACGATCGTCCGTCCTTCGTGCGAGATCAGTTGTGGCCCTTGCTGATCGTCCCAGGACGTTGCCCCGTGTTGTCCGATTTCTTCATCGGTTAGCGGGATAATGCTGTGCAGGCTCGATCGCGGCTCAAAGGTTCGGGCAGAGTCCGGCGCCACACCTGGCCAGTAGGAACCCAGCGCCGCGCAAATGCGCACGTCTTCGGTAAAAGGGCTGGCCATCTGGTAGCCAGACAGGGAAAAAGGTCCGCCCATGGGCGGATATCGACCGACTTCCCAGCCGGGGCCGAAGATCCCCGCTGCGGCGTCCGGCAACGAAGAAGGGCGGTCAACGTGGGTGTGTTTTTTTGAGGGTGATGACTTGGATTTGGCCCAGCGCGGCAATGCCACAATGGCCGTGACGCCGAGGTCTTCTGCCGAAAACGGCTGGTCTTTCAGGCTCGGGTTTGCGCAGTAGCGAACATTCGACAACGCCTCCAGTCGGGCATGCCAGATGTGCGGATCAGGCAGGGCGGGTTCTGTATTTGCCCAGTGCAAAAGTTGCCGCTGATTGCACAACGGAAAGAAATCCGGTGCGCCAATGACCGAGTACGCTGCTATCGAAGGCAACAATTTCTGCAGGGCCGGGCACCGTGCGCGGACCCAGCCATCGGCAGTACTGTCGTGATAGTGCAGTGCCCGATAACCCCCTTGTTTGACCCGTTCCGCGACACCCTCTCGATCGTTCAGATCCTCGAAGCGACCGTCCTCATCCAGACTGTGTCGACCGTGCACCATGCCCCCGGTGCCGGACGGCATCCAGAAAGACAACGGCTGCCCCTCGTGGCTGGCTGCTTCCACCAGTTTTGGCTGGTCTTGTGGCAGCAGCAGGCCAAGGCCCATATCCTCCGGGGTTGCCCAGTGTGCGAGATTTTCGGTAACGACAAAGGGCGGCTGGCTGATTTGCGGCTCCTGCCAGCCGGTTCCGCTGTGGCGCAGATGGATGTGGCGCAATTTCTCGTTGATCTGGTGGTTGTCCATGTCCAGCGTCAGGTCCATCCCGGCCAGGCATTGCGAACCGTTGAACAATTTGTGCAACGGCACCCAGAAATCCAGTTCTGTATCCCCTGACTGAGCGTCCATCGGCCCAAAGCTTTCGGGATCACCCTTGTGTTGCATGGCGATGTAGGCGCTGTACCGCACCGGCATGATCCGGATGCCGTACGGGTCGTTGTCGACAAATGGCAGAAAGCAACGCAGTTGCGCATCGTAGCGACAGGGAGCAGTACCCACCCGGGCGACGCCGGTGCGCGAGAAGCACAGGTCGGCGTGTTCACCGTGCACGGTTTCGGCGGCGTTGCGGTATTCGCTGGCAAACACCACCACACCCAGGGGCCTGCCCCCAGCCTGTTTGCGTAGACGCTCAAGTGAAGAGCGGCTGGCGGCATAAACATAATTGAGCACGGTTTCAATTTCGGCCGGCGTGGGGAACAGTCGCAACGGTTGGCCGCGCTCGTCGTGGGTCACCTCAGGTGAGGCCAACGCGTGATAGAGCAGGCTGCAAGCCGGCTGGGCCGGTTCAATCGCCCGGTGGCCGGCGCTGGCGAAATCTTCGAATCCGCGCAGGCGGCGGTCGATTGTCAGCGGTTTGATCAGTTCGGCGCCAAGGGGGACTGCCGTGATGTCCAGGCCATGAGCCAGCAGTAAAGAGTGCCAGCCGCCGGGGGCCAGCCGCGTGCACAAGCGGGACATCGATTGATGCAGGTCCATGGCGTCTTCCCGAATCCTGTGGAGAGGGATATCCCACAGGATTCGGAGGGCACTCGCTACTGTCAGATATGCCAGTAGTGACGAATGGTCAGGCGCTTCATTGAGCCTGGCACCGAGTGTCAGCTGTTTATTGGGCGCAAAAGAAATACCGCGTCAGGTGAAAGAAGATCGGTGCGGCGACACCGTTATCGATGTATCCGCTGCGCAGGATTCACGACTGCTTCGCAGCCGAACGCAGGCTTGCCCAGCGGCTACCAGCTCACGGTTTGGCGGTTATGGTTTCTTCAGTGTCAGCTCGGCGCACAAACCTCCGCCTTCACGATTACTCAACGTCAACGATCCCCCGATCGCCAACGCCAGTTGCTGCGCAATCGCCAACCCCAACCCTGTGCCGCCAGTGCTGCGGTTACGCGAATTTTCCACGCGGTAGAACGGCTCCATGACCTGGGCCAGTTCCGCTTCGGCGATCCCCGGACCACGATCCATGACCTTCACCGAAACGCTGCCATCGACTTTCTTTTCCACCAGCAACTCGGCGGCACCGGCGAACTTGAGGGCGTTGTCGGTCAGGTTCACCAGTACCCGTCGCAAGGCATGGGGGCGGGTGTCGATGACGGTGGCGCTTTTGCCACTCAGCTGCACTTCCTTGCCCACGTCCTGATAGTCGAACACCAGGCTGTCGAGGAAGGAATCCAGGTCGGTGCGACGGCTTTCTTCGGTGGCGCCATGCACGCTGCGGGCATAGGCCACGCCTTCGCGCACCAGATGTTCCATCTCGCCGAGGTCGTTCCACAGTTTGTCTTTTTCCACGCAGTCGTCCATGAACTCGGCGCGCAGTTTCATCCGGGTGATCGGCGTTTGCAGGTCATGGGAAATCGCCGCCAACAATTGCATGCGTTCTTTGAGGTAGGCGGCGATGCGCGCCTGCATGGCATTGAAGGCCTTGGCCGCATGGGCTACTTCGGTCGGGCCTTTTTCGTCCAGCAGCACCGGATGGGTGTTGGGGTCGAGGGTGTCCACGGCTTCGGCGAGGCGGGTGAGGGGGCGAATAGCGATCCGCACGGCCAGCCAGGTGCAGGCGATCATCAGCGCCAATTGCCCGAGCAATACAATCGGTAACCAAGGTGACAGCGGCTGCATCGAAGGTCGCACATCGATGGTCAGTGGGCTGCCGTCCGACAGTTTCAAGTGCACCTGAAAGTGCTTCCTCGGCCCCGGAATGTCAGTGAAGGTCATCGGGTAATCCTTGCCGATAGCGTCCTTGATCGAAGCCATCGCGATGGGCGCTTCGGGCATGTCCATGCCCATTGGCGTACCCGGCGAACCTTCATCGAGCAGATACCGGTAATTGCGTCGCTCCAGCTGTTGTAGCCAACTGGCCCGCTCGTCGACCGGCAAACGGTCAAGAATGGCAATGGAGGTCGAGATGTCAGTTTCCAGGTTGCCGAGCATGGTGTTTTTCGCGCTTTCATAGCGCTCGTAGTACTGCGCGCCGAAGGACAGCGCCTGGGCAAGGATCAGGCCGATCAAAAAAATCAGTGACAGTCGCGAAGCCAGGGTGCGCGGCCAACGCATCGACAGGTTCATGCGGGCGCCCCTACGATTTCCACCGGCAGCGAAAACACATAGCCCTCGCTGCGCACGGTCTTGATGTAGGCCGGTTCACGGGCGTCGTCCAGCAGGCGCTGGCGCAGGCGACTCACCAACAAGTCGATGGAGCGATCGAACAGGTCGGCGTCACGGCCCTGGGTCAGGTTGAGCAACTGGTCACGGTTGAGCACCCGCTGCGGGTGATCGAGGAACACCCGCAGCAGACGGTATTCCGCGCCGCTCAAGGCCACCATGGTGCCGTCGCCGTCAAGCAGGTGCCGGGCCGAGGTGTCCAGCTGCCAGCGCCCGAAGGCCAGCAGTCGACTGCTTTCGGTGACCACCAGGTTGGGCGGCAACATCCGCGTACGGCGCAGTACCGCGTTGATCCGCGCCAGCAGTTCGCGGGCGGCGAAAGGTTTGACCAGGTAATCGTCGGCACCCATTTCCAGGCCGATGATGCGGTCGGTTTCATCGTTGCGCGCGGTCAGCATCAATACTGGGGTCGCCTTGTGTTTGCCCGAGCGCAGCTCGCGGCAGAGCATCAGGCCGTCGTCGCCCGGCATCATGATGTCCAGCACGATCAGGTCCACCGGTGTGGATTCAAGGAACGTGCGCATCTGCCGACCGTCCGCCACGACCGTGGTGCGCAGGCCGTTCTTCTTCAGGTAGTTGCCCACCAGTTCGCGGATCTCGCGGTCATCATCAACGATGAGAATGTGATCGACGTGCTCCATGGGGACTTGCCTCTGTAAGTGGGGGATGTCGCACAGTCTATCGAGCCTTTTCCCGCTCGCCCGCAGGGGTTTGTATTGCAGTGTATCTGGCTTGTCGGTGGATACACACCGACGTAAAAAAGCGATTTCCCAGGGGGTTTGTATCGCTCTGTATCCCGACCCGGTTCTGATACGTACCGATTTACCCGCGCCTGTTCCCGACACATGCCGGATACCTCGCAAGCTTTAAATAGGTTCCATCGAGGCAAGCCCAGCTGCCTCTACCCAACGAACGATTGACCTATTCAAACCTTGAGGAAACCGCCATGAACACCAAAGCCATCTACGCCGCTTGCCTGTTTGCCGCCCTGAACATCTGCACCTTGTCGGCCCGCGCCGAAGCGGATGTCAGCGCCAAACCCTACACCTACGGCACGCAACTGGACATCCAGAAAGTGGTGTCGCTGAAACAGGACGCCGCGCCTTCTTGCGGGGTGGTGGATGCGCAGTTGACCTACCTCGACTCGCAAAGCAAAACCCAGGTCCTGGACTACCGCAAGCTTTCCGACAGCTGCAATTCGGACAACTGAGTCCAGCGATGTCGGTACCAAACCCCTGTGGGAGCCAGCCTGCTGGCGATGGCGGATATCAGCCGACAGCAATGTTGACTGTACTGGACTCATCGCGAGCAGGCTCGCTCCTACAGGGAATGTATGTCGCCCTCTCATTCGTAACAGGTGATCCTATGTTTCTCATCGCTTTCCTGGGCGGCATATTGACCGTCCTCAGTCCGTGCATCCTGCCGGTCGTGCCGTTCCTGTTTGCCGGTGCCGACCGCACACGCTCATCGATCCTGCTGACCCTCAGCGGCATGGCCCTGACGTTTGCCTTGGTCGCCAGTCTGGCCGTGGTCAGCAGCGAGTGGGTGATTCAAGCGAGCAACGCCGGCCGCCATGTGGCCCTGATCGTGATGGTGCTGTTTGCCCTGTCGCTGATTTCCGCCCGGGTCGGTGACTGGCTGGCGCGTCCGTTCGTGGTGCTGGGTAATCGCCTGGACCCGAACAGCCGCAAAGCGTCCGGCCCGTTGAAATCGCTGATGATCGGCGTCGCCACCGGCCTGCTGTGGGCGCCATGCGCCGGGCCGATCCTCGGCGTAATCCTCACCGGCGCCATGCTGCAAGGCGCGAACGCCGGTACCAGCCTGTTGCTGGTGGCTTACGGTCTGGGCAGTGCGTTGTCGCTGGGCGTACTGATCTTCACCGGTCGCCGCTTGGTCAATCGCTTGAAACCGTCGATTCCGGTCACTGGCTGGCTGCGTCGTGGCGCGGGTGTTGCGGTGTTGGCGGGTGCGGCGGTGATCTCCACTGGCGCCGATAGCGTGTTGCTCGCCGGCACCTCGTCGCAAGGTGTCAGCAGTGTCGAGAAGGGCGTGCTGGAAACGGTACCGAAAGTCGTCGACTACTTCGTCAGCAAGGTCAAGGCCGATTCCATGGACAACGCCCAGGGCGCCATGCCTGCGCTGAACGGCGCCGTGCAATGGCTCAACTCGCCGGAGCTGACCAACGCGTCGCTCAGAGGCAAAGTCGTGCTGGTGGACTTCTGGACCTTCGACTGCATCAACTGCAAACACACCCTGCCGTACGTCAAGGATTGGGCGAAGAAGTACGAGAAGGATGGCCTGGTGGTGATCGGTGTGCACACCCCTGAGTACGGCTTCGAACGCATCATCGACAACGTCAAGGACAAGGTGAAGGAATACGGCATCACCTACCCGGTGGCGATCGACAACAACTACGCAATCTGGCGCAACTTCGACAATCAGTACTGGCCTGCGCATTACATCATTGATGCGAAAGGCCAGGTGCGGTACACGCACTTTGGTGAAGGGAGCTATGACACTCAGGAGAAGGTGATTCAGCAGTTGTTGGAGGAGGCGAAGGCCACCGCTCCATCTGCATAATGCTAAAAAGGCCCACAGATACTTTCTGTGGGCCATTTTTTTGCCTCTGCTATAGGGTCACAGTGGATCAACTGCTTCATCTCCAGCACGGCCGGATCATGGATATTGCGATTCATCTCCCCGGCAATGTATTGCGCCAACTCCTCCATCATGTCCGGATGCGGGCAGGTTTTCGGAATGCAGAAGGAGATGTAGAAGGGCGGGATATCAGTTTCAGGAAACCACACCACCAAATCCTGATAGGCCGGCGGATGGACTGGGTTGTCCAGCATTTTTTTCGCGATGTCCGAAGGCGGATACACCCATACGGGTGGAAGCGGCTGAGCGTCTCTCAGGACCGGCATTGGTGCCGTGGTGCCAGGCGACAAGATTAATTTGGTGCCTTGTCCAAGTTCAATGACAAACCGCGCTCCATCAGCAGTGGCCGCAACGACCGGTACATTCTCCCAGTCCTTGTCTTTGCCGGTGTAGAACCCGTATGAGCGCGCAGAGTTATCCGGCAGGCGTTCAACATGAAGCCGAGCGCGAGTCTTGGCGCTGCTGGAGCCACCAATCCACGCCAGCGACTCGTTTACCGAATCGCTGCCCAACATGGCGAAATCACCGTACTGCGTCAACAGTTCAACAGGAATGAATCCGCTGGGGTTGCTGTAGTTGATCAAGCCGTCCGGCAAGTCACAGGATTTGGCGAACACGCAGCCTTTGGTTTTCGGCTTGGCTTCGGGAGTCGGGGGGCTTTGATTGCATCGGGCTTCATCGCGAGCCATCGCTTGTTCATGGCGCAGAATGTCCCCTTCCTGGCGACGCTTGTCCGCCGGGGTCGGCGGTCGGGGATTGCAGGCAGGGCAGCCACACATGAGCAAAGTATCCTTACTTTCGTCGAGAAACCGCACACTAGTGGCAAGTTCAATCCTGGGCTGTAGGGCCATTCCTAAATGCCCATCAGCGTCCTCTTGATTTCAGGGTGCGGCTGAAGAAGTAGCCGCCTGACACCGCCGCCACGCCGCTGGCGGCGCCCCATACTCGCGACGAAACGCTCGGCTGAACGCCGTATCGGTCTGGTAACCCACCTCTTCGGCAATGCGGATCAAGGAGCTGTTACTGCTGCGTAACAGGTTGGCCGCCAGCAACATGCGCCATTGCGTCAGGTACTGCATCGGCGAAACCCCGACCAATTGTTGAAAGCGTTCCGCCAGGACGGATCGGGAGGTGCCGGCGGTGCGCGCCAGTTCATCCAGGGTCCAGGTGTGGCAGGGTTTCTTGTGCAAGGCGTTGAGGGCGGCGCCGACGATCCGGTCGCTCACGCCCGCCAGCCACCCGGTGCGGCCCTTGCCGTGTTCGTGCATGTACAGGCGCAGCACTTCGATGAACAACACCTCGGCCAGTTTGGCCAACACGCCTTCGCCACCTGGTCTGGGCGAGCGGGCTTCGGCCAAGGCGTAACGCACCGAAGATTCCAGCCAGATACCGGCATTCGAACCGCGCACATTGACCCGCACCACCGGCGGCAGTCCGGTCAGCAACATCCCCGCCAACCGCGTATCGCACGCCAGATAACCGCACACAAGCCGCGTGACGGCGCCGCCACCGCCATAGCTCAACTGCCGTGGCCGGCGCGCCAGCACCTTGTCCAGCCGTCCGCCGCTGGCCGGTGTCAGTCCGGGCTGGGAACTCATGCGATGGGCATCGCCTTGGGGAAATACCACAACGTCTCCGGCACTCAACAGCAGCGGCGGGTCATCCCCCAGTTCGACGTAACACTCGCCCTCAGTGATTAAATGAAAAATCACCACCCGCTCGGCGTTCGGCTCCAGAAAGGGCGCAGCGGTGTCGGCACTCGGCGACTGATAGCACCAAGGCGCGGTGAACCGGGCGTTGATGAAAATCGCGCCGACCAGGCGAACGACACGCAGGGTCTGTGACAGGGCATCCATGGTGGTTTTCCCGTGCGGATGGATGTTCTCGATTGTGAGCCTGTTGTAGCAATGCGTGAAACCGCCGGACGATCGGACAGTGCTGGCCGACGATCGGGCAGGACGCCGTCGTCTCGCGGCGCGATAGTTGGCGCACAGGGTCTGCCGACCCTGTCATCAATAACAAGAATGAGAGGTTGCCATGCCTAAGTTCGTCATAGAACGCGAGATTCCAGGTGCTGGAACACTGTCAGAAAGGGATTTGAAAGCCGCTTCGCAAAAGTCCTGCAGGACCTTGCGCGATTTGCCGGAGGTGCAGTGGCTGCATAGTTATGTCACTGGTGACAAGCTCTACTGCGTGTACATCGCGCCAAGCGAAGAACAGATCCAGGAACATGCCCGGCTAAGTGGTTTTCCGGCCAATCGCGTTTCCCAGGTCATGAACATCATCGATCCCACCACGGCGGAGTAAGTGTGCGCCGGTAACTGATCCGTGTTTCAACCCAGAGATCGTCTCCATGAGTACACCCATTGATCTTACTGCCTTGAAAAACCGTCAGATGGCCGCTTGGGCCAGTGGCGACTATGCCGTGATCGGCACGACCTTGCAGATTGTCGGCGAGCAACTGGCCGAAGCCTGCGACCTGCTGTGCGATGAGCAAGTGCTGGACGTCGCCGCCGGCAACGGCAATGCCACACTGGCCGCTGCGCGCCGGGGTTGCCTGGTGACCTCGACCGACTATGTGGCCGCACTGCTCGAACGCGGCGAAGACCGGGCGAGGGCAGAGCGCCTCAACGTGACTTTTCAAGTGGCCGATGCCGAAGCGCTGCCTTTTGACGATGCCAGTTTCGACGCCGTGCTTTCGACTTTCGGCGTGATGTTCACCCCGGACCAGCCCAAGGCTGCGGCGGAGCTGGCGCGGGTTTGTCGGCCAGGCGGCCGGATCGGCCTGGCCAACTGGACACCGGAAGGTTTCGTCGGCCAGATGTTCAAGACCCTCGGCCGGCACATGCCGCCACCGCCCGGCGCGCAACCGCCCTCGCAGTGGGGCACCGAAGCCTGGTTGCACACGCATTTCGACGAGCGAAACTTCCTGGTCCAGGTGACGCGCAAGACCTTCAACTTCCGTTATCGCTCCACAGCGCATTTCATCGACACCTTCCGCACCTGGTACGGTCCGGTGCACAAGGCATTCGCGGCGCTGCCACCGGAAAGCGCCCTGGCCCTGGAAAATGATCTGGCGGATCTGATCAACCGTTCGAACCGGGCGGGAGACAAGTCGCTGGTGGTGCCGAGTGAATACCTGGAGGTGGTGATCACACGGCGTTAAAGCATCGCTCCTACAGGGATCGCGTGATGGCAATCACTCAGCCAGCCGCCAGCAGATCGGGTGGGTTCATTTCATCCGCGATCCATCGAACCACTCCAGCGCCGTGCGCCAGAAGCAGATCCCCAGGAAGTACGCCGACATCAGCAGCCACAGGCCCATCACCAGCGGGTTGATCACTGGATGATTGATCACCAGTGACAGACTGCACAGCAGCCAGATGGCGGTCACGGCAATGTTGATCGGCATGAAGCGACGCACGCGGAACGGGTGCAGGAATTTCATCCGGGTCAGCGTCAGCAGGGCCAGGCCGATCACGGTGAGAAAAGTGATCCATGGAGAGGGCGCGATGATGTACAGGCACAGCGCAACCACGTTCCACGCGGCGGGGAAGCCCTGGAAGTAGTTGTCTTTGCTTTTCATGTTGACGTTGCAGAAGCAGAACAGCGACGACACCAGAATCAACGACACCGTCAGCAGCAGCGTGTAGTCCGGCAGCGGGATATAGCGATAGATGAACAGCGCCGGAATGAATACATACGTCAGGTAATCGATCACCAGGTCGAGGATCGAACCGTCGAAACTTGGCAACACCGACTGCACATTGACCTTACGCGCCAATGCGCCGTCGAGACCGTCGACGATCAGGGCCACGCCCAGCCACAGCAGGCAACTGGTGGGCTGGTTATCGAGCAGGGCGAGGGTGGCGAGGAAGGCGGTGACCACGCCGGTCGCGGTAAAACCATGGGCACCCCATGCTTTGAGCCTGGCGATGTGTAGAGTTGAAATCACGGGGGCGTTCTCCAGAAAGTGAAGCAAGCCAGTCATCGCCCTCATCTGGCGGGCGGCGGCAAACCGGTTCGGGTTGCAGGTATCGACCGGGTATCCGGGAATAAGGTTCACCACCTATGAATCTTAGCTGGGCCATAAAGAAATACCGCGGATTAATCTGCGGTGTGTCAGCCAAACGGTGGTGGCGCAATTACCGGCGAGGTCTATCGTTGCCTGACGGATCACTCCCTTCGATGAGGACGTCGTCATGAACACCAGCGATCTGCTCGAACAATTACTGCGGGCCGGCCAGGGCTCGATGTCGCAACAGGGCGGCGGTGGGGCGTCGGCTCAAGGGGGCCTCGGTGACCTGGGCGGGTTGCTCGGTGGCCTGCTCGGTGGCGGTGGCGGCGCCAGCAGTGGCGGGGGCGGTGGAATGGGGGGCTTGGGTGGTTTGCTCGGCGGCCTGCTCGGTGGCGGTTCGCCGATGGGCGGTGCACCGCAACCACGTTCCGGTGGCGGCACCAACTATGCCGCGCTCGCGTCACTGGGGATGATGGCGTTCCAGGCGTATCAGGCGTGGCAACGCAGTCAGGCCTCGCAGCAACAGCAGGCGCCGCAACAGGCGATGCGCACGGTAGATATGTTGGCCGGGCCGGAAATCGAGGAACACAGCCATGCGATCCTGCGTGCATTGATTGCGGCGGCCAAGGCTGATGGCCGGTTTGACGACGCTGAAAAACAGCTGATCAATGCAGAAATCGCCCGCCATACCGATGACCCGCAATTGCAGCAGTGGCTGGACGATGAAGTCGCCAAACCGCTGGACCCCGCCGACGTGGCGCAGTCGGCGACTGACCCTGGCATGGCTGCCGAAATGTACCTGGCGAGCGTGATGCTGGTGGACGATCAGCAGGATGCCGAGCGCAGCTATCTGGATGAATTGGCGGCGGCGCTGCAAATCGAGCCGGATTTGCAGGTGCATCTGGAGCAGCAGGCCAAGGGCGGGGCTGTATGACCAGATTAAGAACCCTGTGGTTTCGGCACCAGAAACGTCACACCAAAACGCTCGGCCACTTCAAATATCCGCGGTAGATCTTCGGGCACCTTGAACTGATCCATCGCCGTAAAAAACTGCCCGCCGCGAGGATCGGACACCACGCCGATCATCTTCGCGGTGGTGCTGATGTTATGCGCTTGCAAGCCCGCCACCGGGCCGTCTGTCCGGGCAGTTTCGATGCCGATGGAATTTTTCTGCGCGCCGTTCGCTCTGCTGAGGAAGGGACATGCTGATTCGGCACCCTGCAGCGAACCGCAGGTGATACATGAATAAATCCACGCCCCTGACCGGCGCGCACAAAGCCAGACTGCCTCAGCAGATCAAACCGCAACTGGCGACGCTGGTGGAAAAAGCACCCGACGGATCGTGGAGCTACGAGGTCAAGTTCGACGGCTATCGGATCATGGCGCGCATCGACCACGACGAGGTCAAACTCTTCACGCGCAATGGCCATGACTGGACTCACAAGTTGCCCGGTCAGGCCAAGGCATTGGCCGGCCTGGGCCTTGAATCGGCGTGGCTCGACGGTGAGATGGTGGTGACGGATGAAGAGGGCGTACCGGATTTTCAGGCCCTGCAAAATGCGTTCGACGTCGGCCGCAGCGGCAGCATTCTTTATTACCTGTTCGATCTGCCGTACCTCAACGGCGTGGATTTGCGTGAAGTGCCGGTCGAAGAGCGACGGGCCGCGCTGGCGACCGTGCTCAAAACCGGCAAAGACCCGTTGCTGCGTTTTTCCGAAGCCTTCGGCGAAGACCCGGAAGCCTTGCTCAACAGCGCCTGCCAGATGCGCATGGAAGGGTTGATCGGCAAACGCCTGGGCACGCCTTACGTGTCCCGGCGCAGCAGCGACTGGATCAAACTCAAGTGCAAGCATCGACAGGAATTCGTGATTGTCGGTTTCACCGATCCCAAGGGCTCACGCAGTGCGTTCGGTGCGTTGCTGTTGGGCCTGCATGACCGCGACAGTGGTGAATTACGCTACGCCGGCAAGGTCGGCACCGGCTTCACCGAGGCCACCCTGGGCAGCATCCATGCGCAACTCAAACCCTTGCAGACCAAAAAACCGACGGTGGTCAACCCGCCCAGTGGTGTCGAGCTCAAGGGCGTGCACTGGCTCAAATCCGAGCTTCTGGCCGAAGTGGCTTTTGCCGAAATGACCAAGGACGGGTCGGTGCGACATGCGGTGTTCCATGGCCTGCGTGACGACAAGCCTGCCAAGGACATCACTGAGGAGCGTGCAACCGACATGAAAACCACCTCCGCGAAAAAGCCAACCGCCAAGCCATCCACGGCGAAAAAGAAAGCTGAAACGGCGCCTTCGCAGATCGGCCTGGATCAGGGAAAGGTGCGGATCACTCACCCGGACCGGGTGATCGACGTCACGAGCGGCACCACCAAAGTGCAACTGGCGGAGTACTACGCCAGCGTTGCCGAGTGGATTTTGCCGCAGCTCAAGGATCGCCCGGTGGCGCTGGTGCGTGCGCCGGACGGCATTGGCGGCGAATTGTTTTTCCAGAAAAACGCCGAGCGCCTAGCGATCCCCGGCATCACCACGCTGGACCAGAAGCTCACAGGCCAGCCAATGATGGTGATCAACAACGCCGAAGCGCTGGTCGGCGCGGTGCAGATGAGCACGGTGGAACTGCACACCTGGAACGCCACCTCGGGCAATCTCGACAAGCCCGATCGCTTCGTCCTCGATCTCGACCCGGACCCGGCGCTACCGTGGAAACGCATGATCGAGGCCACGCAGTTGACCCTGACGGTGCTCGATGAACTGGGGCTCAAGGCCTTTCTCAAAACCAGCGGCGGCAAGGGCATTCACCTGGTGGTGCCGCTGACCCGCAAGCTCGGCTGGGAAGAGGTCAAGGATTTCAGCCACGCCATTGTCAGTCACATGGCGAAGATGCTGCCGGAGCGTTTTTCCGCGGTGTCGGGGCCGAAGAACCGGGTGGGGCGGATTTTCATCGATTACCTGCGCAACGGGTTGGGCGCCACGACCGTCTGTGCCTATGCCGCACGCACCCGCGAAGGGCTGCCGGTGTCGGTGCCGATTTATCGTGAGGAGGTGGCCGAGCTCAAGGGCGGCAATCAGTGGAACATACACAACGTGCATGAGCGCCTGGCCGAAGTGGGCGACGGGCCGTGGGCGGAGCTGAAGAAAACCCGGCAGACGATTACTGCGCAGATGCGTCGGCGGGTGGGGATGAAGAAGACGTGATGGTCCGATTTTGTAGCCGCTGGCGAAGCCAGCGGCTACACGTCCTCGATTACTTCATGAACGCCTGGAAGTCAGAGCCCAGCTTGTCGATCGCTGCCTTGAAGTCCTGGGCAGTGATTTTCTGTTTGTCATTGTCCAGTGTTGTACCGAACACCTTGCGGACTACCTTGGCCATGGTCTGGTTGTTTTTCGCGTCGATGAACTCGGCCTCGATATACAGTTCGGTGTCTTCGTCCCTGATACCGGTGGCTGCGGAAACACCGCCCACGACCGCGGCGATTGGCACCACTTCATACCAGTGCATGCCCTCAGGCGAGGCGCTTACGCCGGTAATCGCTGCACGCATGACCAGGGTTTTTGCGCCCGCCGGCGCCGCGCTCGGGCTGGAAACGACCTGATAGTGCTGGCCCAGTGTGCTCTTGGCCTTGTTGGTCATGTAGTTCTGAATGTCGGTCAGCGTCTGTTGGTTGACCCGCTCATTGGGTTTGGGCGCCGGGTACATTTCCAGACGGGTGAACGCTACGGTGTCGTAGGCATGCGGGTTCCACGCCGGGCTTACCCAACGCATGGTGGTTCCGCCGCTGGGCGTTTCGACTTCCTGCAGGTTGTTGTAGTTGGACAGGTAGCCGGAGTACTGCTCTTTCTCGGTCACTTTCGAGGTGCAGCCACCGAGCAGTAGCCCGGACAATGCGACGCCGATTAGCAAGTTTCGGGACAGGTTCATAGTGCGGTGTACTCCTTGGGAAAAGTCGTTTTTTATCGCGGAAAATCAGAAACGCCAGGTCATGTTGCCGGTCACTGTTTGAATCCAGGCATTGTCGAACTGGCCGGAAATGCGGTTACCTGATAGGGATTTGGTCTGGTCCACAGGCATGTCGCCCATCCAGATCATGGCCCAACTGACGTTGACATCTGTGTCCTTGTTCAGCGCATAAGTGGCCCCTGTTGCCAGACGCCAGGTTTCGGCCATGGGAACGGTCACGGTGCGATCGCTATCCGACACGGCGCTGCTGTCGTAAGCCACGCCGACGTTCCACAGCCATTGCGGTGTAGCCTGGTACTGCGCGCCTAGCGAGAGGTGCCAGGTGTCCTTGAAGTTGGCATCCAACGTGGTCGATCGGGCATCGGAGGCCGAGGTGTCGATTTGCGCTGCGATCTGGCCGAACTCTGACCAGTCTTGCCAGTTGACGGACGCGAGCAGCGCCCATCGCGGGTCCAGTTGCTGGAACAGACTCAAGGTGAGTGTTTGGGGCACGGTGATATCCAGTTCGGTCTTTGCACCGTCCAGGCGTTGCAGCAAGGGACCGTCGCCCTTGACGTCAAGACCGTCCTCGAACTCCAGATCGATCTTGCTGGTATAGGTCAGGCCGATACGGGTGCCGGGCTGTGGGGCATAGATGACGCCCACGTTGGCGCCGAACCCCCAGTCATTGTCCTTGTACTTGTACTGACCGTCACCCCGATCGGTCAGGCCGAACGGCGAGCGATCGATGGCCGTTTGCGCTTGCAACATGCCGTACATGGCTTTTACGCCAACGCCCACCGACCATTGTTCATTGAAGCGATACGCCACGCTGGGCACCATCGACAACCCGAGCAGGCTGGAATTCTGCGCGAAGTAGCGTCCGGACCAATCGTTGTCGTAATTGACGGCCAGGCCGAAATCGCCGTACTGGCCAAAGCCGACGCTCCAGTGATCGTCCAGTTCATGGCTGACGAAAAAACTGGCGCCGGGCATTGGGTCAAGGGCGCCGCCACTGCCGCTGCCCGGCACGTTGGTGTCGTCGTCGCGATTGAATTTGAGGTTGCCGTAGAGGACCTGCAAGCCGCCGGTGATTTGCGTGCCCGGCAGGTAACTCATGCCTGCCGGATTGCTGGCAATGGTCGAAGGGCCCTGAGCCCTGGCGGCGGCCCCCGCGTTGGCCAGGCCGACGTTATCGGTGCCGATTTCGTAAAGCATGATGCCGCCCGCGAAAGCGTTCTGGCAGCACAAGGTAAGCAGTGTAAAGGTGGGAAGGACTGTTGTTCTCAGTGGTCTTTTGACACCCATAAAGCGATCCCCTGGCGATGCTTCCAATGCATTGAGCTCTCCGCGAAAAGAGTAGGTTTTAATTGGAAAATCGCCAGTATTAATTGCCCGGCGATGGCCGTTATTGACTGCCATCGCCGGTTTTTCGCTAAGCCTGCGTCAGAAACGATAGTTGAGTCCCTGCGTCAGCGAACGCTGAGGTGCCGGTTGCCGACCCCCATTCCTCCCTCGACAATTATTTTTTCGTCGCGTTGCGCCGCACATGAAGGGTGCCATCGAATTCGCTGTTGAGGCTGACTGGCACAATGCTCGGCAAAAGCTTGAGCAAGTCCTCGACGTTGCGGCTATCGAACACGCCGCTGATCGGCAGGCTGGCGAGGCTGGGATCATCAAGGATAATAGCCTGCTTGCGGTAGCGCTGAATCTGCATCAGGGCATCGGCCAGTGGCGTGCGTTCGAAAATCAATCGACTGTCCTTCCAGGCAATCGCCGCGTCGGTGTCGACGGCGATGGGCTGTTGCAGCAGATGCTGTCGCACATCGACCTGCTGCCCCGGCACGAGTTGAACGCTGTGTTTGGCTGCCGTTGTGTCGTTCACGTTAACGGCACCGCGTACCAGCGTCACCCGCACCGCATCCTCAAGATGACTGACACTGAACAGCGTGCCCAACACGTTGACTTGTGCGCCACCGGCGTCGACCCGGAAAGGACGCACAAGCGTCTTGGACACATCGAACAGCGCCTGCCCGGCTTGCAGTTGCACACGCCGTGAGCGTAGATGCCAGGCGACTGTGGCGCGGCTGTCGCTGTCCAGGGTCATGCGGCTGCCGTCGACCAGTTTCACCCCCCGACGCTCGCCAATCACGGTATGGAACTGCTCGCTCTGGTAGGCCGGATCGAGCCACACCAGCCCTGCGCCGAGCAGCACCAGCAAGATCGTCGCGCTGAGTGTCTTGCGCGGTTTGCGCGGCGTTGGGGTGGGCGACTGACTCATAGGGCATGCTCCGTCTCAGCCAGCACTGCGTGGCAGGCGGCCATTCCCGGACGCAGATGTTTTTCCACTGCCTTCAAGGAAATACCCCTGCGTGCGGCCACTTCAACTTGGGGAGGTTCATGGATTTTGTGCACGCCTTCCTTTTCGCGTTTTTCCAGCAGTTGCACGCAGACATCGTGTACCACTTCGCGAGCAAAACCACGATCACCAAAGCGCCGACGAACACGGTCGCCCCGTTCGTCTTAATGACGCACCAGCGTGCTGACCAGCGAAGGTTTGGTCGAGTCGAAAGGCATGAAAGACCCGAGGCGAGGCAGTACGACGGCAAATATAAATGAGAAGGCTTTTCATTCATAGGCTCGGCAACGTGGTTTGAGCGGCATGGCGAGAACGTCTCTTCATTGATGGACACAGTAGTGGCTATTTAGTAGCCTTCCGCGCTTTCGATTGCACACGCCCCCTCAAGGACGAACATGTTGGCCCTTAACTTTTACTCATCGCGAGCCGTTGCCACGGTAGCGTTGTTCTCCTTTTTGCTCGGCGGCTGTGTCGTCAACGGCACTTATCCCGATGCCACCGAGCCGGATGCCGCCAAGCTGCGTTTCGTCACCAGCATGCAAAACTCGACATTTTCCTACTTCGATGCCGCGTATTGTGACGGTCAGACCACTGGCGCGCTCAACAACATGTTCACCAGCGATAGCCAGCGCCGGGTTGGCATGAGTGTTGCGCCACCTGCCGATGCCAAGGATTACCTGGAAATCAAACTCAAGCCCGACCAGGATGCTTACCTGGTCGCCCGGGCGAGTGGCTACTCAGTGTGCGGCAGCGGTTTCAACCTCACGCCTCAACAGGGAGCGGAGTACGAGGTGACTCTCAAGGCCGGGCGCGGCTATTGCCTGACCACGCTGCATCGTGTGCAGCGTATCGATGGCAAGGATGTGCGCACGCCGATGCTGCTTGACCGCAAAGGCGTTGCAGCCTGTGAGGGACGCAACCCGTTTTTCCCGAAAGTGCCGCCGGCATTACCGGATACGCCGCATCGCGTGACCTTGATCGATCAAATCATCGGCAGTTCGGTGATTGCATCGATGAAACCCGATCCGGCCAAGACGAGCATTTCGACGCCGGAGAAGCTCGAAAAACTGATCACCGAGCGCAAGGCCAAGCTCGGTTTTACGCTGCCTGACGACTACTGGGCGCTGTATCGCCAGAATCTGATTGCTTTCGAAGAAGACATGGCTGCAAACAAGGGCGAGACGCTCAAGCGATACACCGAGGAGTACCGTGTGCGTCTGCAACGACTTGACGATAAGCAACTGGAACAGTGGGCGCTGCCGGAAGACAAATCGGCCAAACCTGCCAATGCGGCAGCGTTCACGGAATACAAGGCGATGGCGATCTACTACTTCCAGATCAGCAATCGCGTGACGTTTGAAACCATTGGCCGCCACCTGGAGCGGATGGCGCAGATGGATCAACAGTATGGGGTGTGCGCACGTTATTCCGATTGCTGGAAAAACATCTGAAGACCACACGAGGCGGCGAACAACGCTCGCCGCCTCTATAGCGGTTACTTGCCGGCAGCGGCTGCCAGCAGCGGCGCGATTTGCTCGTCGGTCAACGCGGCCTGGACTTCCATGGTCATGAGGTCGCTCCATTGCAGCACCCACTTCTGAATCGGTACTGGATCATTGGCCTCGGCAATACCAAAACCCGCCGCACCACCGACCGCGTGCCAGCGCCCAAGCATCTTGACGCCTTCCGGCGGGGCGCCACCGGTCTTGAGAAAACGCTCGATCGCACTGTTGCGATTCGCCGAACTGATCGTCCAGCTGACGATGAATAACATTGGCCACCTCCTTCCAGGGATTGGCACCTGTCTGGCGTTGCGGACCGGGTTGGCGCCGGGACCACGGTCACGTTCGCTATTGCCTTGAAACGATTTCGCCCTGCAGAAGGCATAGCAGTGCCACGTACTTCACGTACGACCACTGATCCTGTTTTTTCAGTCTTTTCAGGAGGTTGTTTCACCCGCGAAACAACGGCAGGGGACTGTCGAAATCATCACGCATCACGCATCACGCATCGCGCAGCAAGTCATTGGCGTTGAGGAGTTCGTAAGCGATTTCGGGACGCTTTTCCATGGCGCGGCGGATCGCCGTGGGGATCGATGCGCGGGTTTTGCGGCACAGCCCCGGCAGTTCGCCGACGTGGATGCCGATGCCGCGCATGGTCCGCACTTCGTTGAAGCTGGGGACGATGTCGACGCGGATGCCCAGTTGCTCGAACATGCGCCGTTGCAGGTGCTCCAGGTCCTGGAGACTCGACAGGTTTTCCAGACGCTCGACCAGGCGTTTTTCTTCCGCGCGGGTCAGAAACAGAATGCGCACGTCAGCCCCCGGCGTTTCCAGCAACGGGTCACGCCCGCAATCGCAGGCACCGGGCGGGCAGGGTTGGCGAATCGGAGCAGAGGGGGTCATGGGGTTCAATCATAGAGCGCTGTGATTGAATTTGCCCATAGGGTTTGGGCGAAGTGAATCTGCAGCAGCTGGCGAAGCCTGCTACAGGTGGTCTGATGTGGGAAGTGCGACAGATTTCAGGTGATAGACCGGTATCGGTTCGGCGGTAAGGTGCTGCGCGCTGACGGTCTGGGTCGGCACGCTGTTGTTCAGCGCTTCGAGACGGATCAGGCGGTTGTTGACGAAGCCGAACAGCGTGTAGCCGAAGATAGTGGCGACGCCGCCGAGCATCAGCGCCTGCTCGCCCGAACTGTAAAGCGCCAGATAGCTGTAGGCCGCCGCCGCCCAGGCAATGATGTTGGTAGCCAGCGCCTTCCCAGGCGGTACGTTGGAGACTTTTTGCAGGGTCATCAGCGCGGCCATCGACAGGATGTACGGCACCAGGTTAGTGACCACCGCGAGGTTGACCAGGGTGTCGAACTGCTTGCTCAGGTTGGGGCTGATGGTGAGCAGGGCCAGCGAGGTCTGCGCCGCCAGCAGCACCAGCATGCCGACAATCGGCGTTCCCGCCTTGTTGGCTTTGGCGAAGATCGACAGGAAGTAACCGGTATCGGCCGAGCTTTTGTACACCTGCGCGATGGTGAACTGCCAACCGAGCAACGAGCCGATGCAGGCGAGCACCATCGCTGCCATGACGATGTCGCCGATCATCGGGGTGAACATATGGGCGAACACCAGGCCGAACGGCGCGGTGGACGAGACCAGTTCAGTATTACCGACGATACCGAAAATGACGTTGGTAGAAACGATGTAGATCACCGCCGCCCCCAGGGTGCCGCCAAGGACCGCGATGGGCACATTCTTCTCGGGGTTTTCCACGGCGTCGGTGTTGGCGCAAGCCGACTCCAGGCCGAGGAACGCCCACAGGGTAATCGCCACCGAGGCACCGGCCGCTTCGAACCAGGACTTGTCGTGGGGGTTCCAGCCAGCGGCATAAACGCTGCTGTCAAACCAGAACCAGCCAACGGTCGACACCAACACTACCGGGGCGATCACACCCCAGACCGTGATGGCTCCGATCCGACCGGTGATCCGCGCACCGCCGAAGTTGGCGAACGTGGTGAGCCACAACAGCGCGATGGCCGCCAGGCCCACTTGCAGTGAATCGAGCTGAATGTTGAACAGCACCTGGATGTAGCCGACCGCAGTAATACTGATCGCCACGTTGGCAATCAGCAGCGACAGGCCGTAGGTGTAGTTAGTGATGTAGTTGCCGCCCTTGCCGAAGGTGTACTCAGCGTAACCGCCCATGCCGCCGGTTTTTCGACTGAGCATCCCGCAGCGCGCAAAGGCATAGGCCAGTGCGAGTGAACCAGTGGCCGTGACTAGCCAGGAGAGAATCGAAATGGCGCCGACTTCCGCGAGTTTTGTGGGCAGTAGCACAATGCCTGAGCCCAACATGTTGACGGCAGTCAGCATTGTCAGTTGCCCCACAGTCATCTTCTTTGCGACTGACATTGCGTTGCCTCATTCGTTGGCGAGCGTGTTTTGGCTATAGCAAAGGATTGAAATGTCGCAAGAAATGACTTTTGTTTAAGGACTTGGATCAGCTTGTTGACGGAAGGCAATATGCTGGCCCCCACGGCGGTTGATTGTCGCCAGAATCGCTGCATTTTCAGGCGGTTAGGGTGGCATTTACATGCGGAATGTTTGGATCGGGCTGATCTCGCTTAGCGTTGCAGGCCTTGCAGTTTCTGCCCAGGCCAGGGAACTCAAACCCGGTGATACTTATATGTGCAGCTGGGGTGCGGGGACGGCGGCTAGAGCGCAAGAACTCAAGTTGTCCGGTGTTTCGCTGTATGCGGCGCGGCAGAAAATCCAGTCTTACAAGTTCGCCAAATCGTGGATGCGGATGATGGCGATGGGGATTACTGAACAAACGTATGACAGCCCGACGAAGATGAAGCCGGCGGCATTGCGGCAGAGTTTTTATGATGATTGTGTGAAATATAAACTGGCGCGTAAGTGATGCTTTTTTGTGGACATACGCCGACCCGTTGTGGGAACGGGCCTGGTCAAGGCGGCGTTCCGACGAAGGCGGTCTGACAGCCGACCTGATTTTGTGGGTGCACCAGATCAAAAGATCGCAGCCTCGTTGCACTCGACAGCTCCTACAGAAAAACGCGCAAGCCTCAAGAACCAGGCCCGCCGGTAGAGTGCGTGGAAATCCAAAAACACGACCTTCGTCGGATTACACACCTTGTCCAGCGGCGCCATCTATATTGAATGTCCGGCATCAAACCTGAAGGCCGCTTTCTGATTCACCTGAAATGACATACACCTCAATTCAATCAGGAGATCATCATGAACCAGCTCGACAAAGTTCTGTACACCGCCAAAACCCACACCACGGGTGGCCGGGACGGCGCATCCAAAAGCGATGACGGCATTCTCGATGTCAAACTGTCGTCCCCGGGCGCGGGGGGCGGTGGCACCAATCCGGAGCAATTGTTCGCCGCCGGCTGGTCTGCCTGTTTCATCGGCGCGATGGGCGTTGCGGCCAGGGAGATGAAGGTGGCGCTACCCAAGGATGTGGCTGTCGATACCGAAGTCGATCTGGGCACCAATGAAGGTGGCTACCTCTTGCAGGCGCGGTTGAATGTGAGCCTGCCGGGGCTGGACCGCGAAACCGCACAGAAGCTGGTCGACACCGGCCACCAGTACTGCCCGTACTCCAAAGCCACCCGCAACAATATCAACGTCACATTGAAGTTGGTCTGAACTGAAATGAAAAAGGTCTTGGTGAACGATTTATCGCAAGCAACGTCGCCAAGACCTGATACTTGAAAACATGACAATTAAGAGTGTCAGAAGCTCTTTGGCTTAAACTCTCTCACTTGATATCTAATGAGTGACTAAGAGTTTATCTCTGCTCGGGCTCTGTCTGGCCACGTTCAAACATGATGAATAGTATGACTGTTTTAGTGGTGAGGGTGTAAATGACATCGGCTCCCTCTTGATCATGTTTTTTTGCTTGAGCGGCAACTAGTGGATCCAATTGGCAATGTCGACGGTCATGTAATTAAAGCAGCTCAGTTGGACCGGGCCTTGACGAGAAAGTTGATGGCGTAATGTCGAGGTTGGCGGCTCTCCAGCCAGCGACCGCTTGTCGGTGGCGTGGCTAAAAAATGGTTCTCCACGGAATCCCGGGAAACACAGAAACAAGAACGCCGATTTGATTGATGATGTTCGTGCGAGCAAACACATCTAACAAACCGGCGTTCTTATGCGCGATATTAATACTTTCCTTCCGTTTTGGGAGGGCTTTTCTGTCGTCACGATCAAGCCTGAGGGTGATGCCCTACGGATCGAACTGACTCCTCACGCCACCCGATTTCCTTCCTGTGGCGGCTGCCAAAAGCCTTGTTCAACCACTCATGAGTATTGCGAGCGAACCGTTCGCGATTTGCCCATTCTCGGCCGCGCGGTACGCCTCAGCGTGCTGCTCAGGCGCGTTGGCTGCCGCGACTGTGGCAAACGCATGGAGGCCGTGAGTTGGCTGGATCGCTATGCGCGCATGACACGCCGCTTGGCTGATGCGGTTATTCAGGCCAGCGAACGCCTTCCCACCCTGCACGTGGCCCAGATGTTTGGGCTGCATTGGGACACCGTGCGGTTGCTGGAGCGTCGGGCCTTGCAAGCGGCATTGAGCGAGTTGCCGACGGCTCAACCACGACGCCTGGTGATGGATGAATTCGCGCTGTTTAAAGGGCATCGCTACGCCAGTGTTGTGTTGGATGCCGATACGCGACGAGTGCTATGGATCGGCGAAGGTCGCAGCCGGGCGGCAGTTCGGCCCTTTTTCGAAGAGCTTGGGCCAGAGGGATGTGCTCGAATCGAAGCGGTGGCAATGGACATGAACACTGCGTTTGACCTGGAGGTTCGTCAGCACTGCCCGAAAGCGCGTGTGGTCTACGACCTCTTTCATGTGGTGGCCAAATATGGCCGAGAGGTCATTGACCGGGTCCGCGTCGACGAAGCTAACCGATTGCGTCATGACAAGCCGGCTCGCAAGGTCATCAAGCAGGCGCGATGGCTATTGCTGCGCAATCCACAGAATCTGAAAACGCCGGAACAGCAGGTTCGCTTGCAAGATTTGTTGGCGGCCAACCAATCGCTGATGACGGTGTATTTGATGAAGGCTGAGCTCAAAACACTCTGGACACCGAGTGCTGCCTGGGCTTGGCGATCGGCCTGGAAGCAATGGCTGCGCCATGCTCATGAAAGCGAACTACCGGCACTGATCCAGTTCGCCAATCGGCTGAAGGCTTACTGGCGAGGCATCGTCAGTCGGGTTCGCTGGCCGATGCACACAGGGCAGTTGGAAGGTATAAACAATCGAATAAAGGTCATCAAACGGATGGCGTACGGTTACCGGGATAGCGAATTCTTTTTCATGAAGATCAAGAGCGTCTTTCCCGGTAATCCGTGAAGAACCTAAAAAATGAACATTCCGTGGCTGCAGGCCTCAGATCCTGCAGCATGTCATCCATGGCCTGCTGCTGAAATCGAAAAAAAAGTGGAACCAAAACCTCAATTGCAGTGAATGCAAATGGGGGTTTTTTTACCCGAAATTCAAGAGGTACCCATTAAGCTGTCATCAATTCCCTAATCGGATCAAAAGGGTTGCAAATAATAAACCCGTGATTTGGTTTTCTTGTATGAGCAAGGTCGTACAGGGTTGTTTTATTGAATGCCCTGTTGATTGGCCGATCTGTACTGTCGAATAAGGTGGAGAGAATACCGTGGCGATAAATACAATTATGAGCCTGATCGAACATAAAGAATTCATGGAGTTTTTACGGCTGGGTGTTGTTTACGTTCATTTGGTCGCCTGTTGCGTGGCGATTGGTTTAGTGTTGACCAGTGATATTGCAATGGTCAGGGATTTATTGAAACGCAAGGCATTCACTGCCCATGATCATGCGCACATGGAAAGCCTTCAGCAGTCAGTGGTCGTGGCATTGATCTGTCTATGGGTGACAGGCACCGCGATCATCGGCATCGATTACCTGGGCAAAGGCACGGAGTACTTCATGAATCCGAAGCTTCACGCCAAGGTGATCATTGTCGTGCTGCTGACCTACAACGGGATTCTGTTGCACCGCTTGGTACTGCCGGCCCTGCAGAAGGCTGGCTCCTTGCTCGAACTCGGATTCAGTGCCCGAATGCTCGCTCTGTTTTGTGGCTCGCTGTCGGCGGTGTCGTGGATGTATGCCGCCATGCTCGGTGTAGGTCGACCACTGGCCTGGAAGTACTCGCTCTCCGAACTCTTGATGGCTTACCCGGTGCTGATCGTGTTGGGCTTCTTGACGATGCTGGCATTGACCCAGCGAGCCAAGCGCCAGAATGCTTTCATCGAACCGCAGTGGGCGCACTAAGCCCGTAAGGCGCAATGATGTAAAAAAGGTTCTGGCGACAGAATTCGGGAGCAACATCGCCAGGACCTGAAAGCGTTCAGATTGCCGGGGTTCCGATCCATTTCTTCACGGTCGGCGCCTGCCACCGTTCAAGCGCATCGATCAGCGCCATCGGATCGGTATCGAACACCAGCATCTCGCTGTGTTCGGTCTTCATGAAACCTTCACTCACCGCATGATTGAGCAGGCTGCGCACCGGCTCGAAAAAACCGCCGATGTTCAGGCACGCGACGCCTTTGTGGTGTTCGCCCAATTGCGTCAGCGTCGCCACTTCGAACAACTCTTCAAAGGTTCCCAGGCCACCGGGCAGGGCAATGAACGCGTCCGCGCATTCGCTCATGCGGGTCTTGCGTCGGCGCATATCGGGTGTCACTTCATGCCGGGTGAGGCGTGAGTGCAGATGCCCGAGGTCGCACAACAGGCGAGTGATGATGCCAACGACTTCCCCGCCCTCAGCGAGCACGGTGTCGGCCATTACGCCCATCAACCCTTTGTCGGTACCGCCATACACCAAACGCAAACCGCGTCGGGCTATCTCCCGGCCCAATGCCTGGGCGCCTTCGACATAGGCGGAGTTGAAGCCGTAGTTGGAACCGGAAAACACGGCAATGCTGCGCAGGGGAGAAGCGGTAGTCATGGAATTGTTCCTGGAGTTTGATTTCAGGTAGGCACTGCTGCATGGCTGGAAAAATACAGGGCGGTTTCCCGCTCGGTTTTTGTTCGGATGACATTCACAACATCCGGTTTTTGACCGGTGCCTTCCACCGAGAAAAACTTCACGTCGAGCAAGCCGATACTCGCCAGCACGGTTTTCAGCCAGGGCCGTAAGAAGTCCGGTTGCTGGGCATTGACGCCGGTAAAGGTGCCGCCCGAGGCGATGGCAATAAACACCGGCCGGTCATGCAGGGCACCGACCTTGCCTTCAGGGGTGATGCGAAAGGTCCGGTCGGCCTGAATTACATGGTCGAGCCAGGCCTTCAGCGCCGAGGGCACCATTAGGTTATGCATGGGGGTGGCGATCACCACGCAGTCGGCGTTTTCCAGTTCGCGAATCAATTGCTCGGACTGCAACAGCGCGCCTCTGGCGATTGTCGGGATGGACGGGTCGCGCCGTTTACTTACGGCTTCGGCGTATTCGGCGTCGATATGCGCAAGCCCCGTGACGCCGCGCTCGGTAATGATGAAGTCGCTGCCGGGGCGGCTGTCGATCAGGTGATTGATGAGGGTTTGCGAGAGGCGATAACTCTCGGAGGATGTCCCTCGTGGGCTGCAGATCACGCGCAATATTTTCATGGGACCCTTCGACGCTGGAGGAGACAGGATCAGCATGATGTCGTTGCTTGGACCCGTGACAAAGAGCCAAGAATTGGCTCCGTAAGTGGGCCATGGGCTGGGTCAGAGCAGCGCCAGGATTTTTTGTCCAAGCCGTTCGGCACTGGCTTGCGAGTCGATGTTGGCGAATCCGAGCATCAGCCCGCAATGGGTTGCGGGACCGATGCAACACTCACTCAAGGCTTCGGCGTAGATCCCCGCGTGCAGCAGGCGCTCGACCAGCGCACGCTCTGATTGTGGCCGGGTCAATCGCAGGATCAGGTGCATGCCGCCGGGTTGGGCATCGATGTGGATGTGTTCGCCCAAGGTATTGCTCAGGCCTTTGACTGCCGCCGTCCGGCGTTCGCCATAGAGTTTGCGCATGCGCTGGATATGCCGGGCAAAATGGCCCTCGGTGACAAAGGTCGCAACGATGGCCTGGGTCAGCTCCGGTACGCCGCCGAGGAACGTCTGGGCGACTTGTTCGAAGCGTTCGACCTGCGCCGACGGCACCACCAGATAGGCAATGCGGATGCCGGGAAACAGCACTTTGCTGAAGGTGCCCGCGTAAAGCACGCGACCCTCGCGATCCAGGCTCTTGAGGGCCGGCAGCGGACGGCTGACGTAACGGTATTCGCCGTCGTAGTCGTCCTCGATGATCCACGCTTGCTCCCGACTTGCCCACTCCAACAGTTGCAAGCGTCGCGGCAACGACAGCGACATGCACAACGGGCTCTGATGAGCGGGCGTGACCACGGCGGCGCGTGCGCCGGATGAGTCGTTCACGGCTTGCGCGACTTGCATGCCGTCCTGGTCGACAGCAACGGGTTGCACGCCGATCTGCAAATATTCGAGCAACTGGCGGGTAGGGGAGTAACCGGGATTCTCGACGAGGACGCGGTCGCCTGGTTGTAGCAAGGCGTGCACGATCAGCGTCAGGGTGTTGCGGTAGCCCGAAGTGACAAAAACCTGCGAAGGCTGGCAGCTGATGCCGCGTGCCACTTGCAGGTAGCTGGCAATCGCGCTGCGCAAGGATTCCAGGCCATGCGCTGACGGGTTGGCCATCTCCGCAACCCCCGTTGCACGCACGCAGCGAGCACCGATCTGCGCCCAGATTTTGCGCGGAAATTCGTCCAGCGCCGGCAAGGCCATCTGAAAAGGCAGCACCGGCGACTTTTGCCGGAGCGAGGCACCGGAGGCTGGACTCAAGGCGCGTTCGTCCCGGCTTTGGATTGTCCGGACATTGAGCCCTGCCGCTACCACCGTGCCAGCCTGGCCGCGAGACTGAAGGTAACCTTCGGCAGCCAGCAACGAGTACGCGGTATCAACGGTTCCCCGCGCCAGTCCCAGCTCTTTTGCCAGTGCCCGGGCCGCGGGAATGCGTTCGCCCGGCGCGAGCACGCCGTCGGTGATCGCGCCGCGAAACCGCCAGTAGATCTGCCGGTAGATCGGTTCCGTGGAGCTGGGGTCGAGGGGGGAAAAAACATTGATCGTTTTGCTCATGCTCTGTCTCTGAAGGCAACAGTGTTGCAGACCCAAACAATGATCCTACAAGTCTCATGACCTGCTTCAAAGGTCCATGAATCGCTTGGTCGACTGGGCCATGACGGCTCAAACATGGACCATGACAACAACCAAAACATGGCTCTTCAAGCATAGGCCACGCTCCCCCACGATGCAGTCCTCTCAACAGCAAACCCGAGGATTCATCATGACTCAACGTATCAACTACTCCAGTGCTTCCCCTGAAGGTTACAAGGCCTTTGGCAATGTGTACGGCTATCTGCTCAAGAGCGGTTTGCCCACCGACTTGATCGACCTGGTTTACCTTCGGGTCTCGCTCATCAACGGCTGCGCGTTTTGCATCGACATGCATTCTCGCGACCTGCTCAACCTTGGTGTCGCGACAGAAAAACTGGTGCTGGTGCCTGTGTGGCGCGATGCCGGGAATGTCTTCACCCCGCGTGAGCGCACTGCACTGGCCTGGGCGGAAAGTGTCACTCGCGTTGCCGAAACCGGCGTTCCCGATGCCGTTTATGAGGCCGCTGCCGCTGAGTTCAGCGAAAAGGAACTGGCGGATCTCACCTACGCCATCAGCTTGATGAACGGCTTCAACCGACTCGGCGTGGCGTTCCGCTCGAAACCGACAGCCGCCGAAAAAGCCTGACCCCACAATCGCTCGCCTGGCTTCAGCCGGGCGAACCCCTTCAAAGGAGTAATGACATATGGCCTGGGTACTGCTTGGTATCGCTGGCATCCTGGAAATCGCCTTCGCCTTCTACATGAAGGGCTCCGAAGGCTTCACCCGACTGGTGCCCGGCGTCTTGACCGTCGTCACCGGCCTGTCGAGCGTCCTTCTGCTGTCACTCTCGCTACGCACGTTGCCGGTGGGGACGGCTTACGCGGTGTGGACCGGCATCGGCGCGGCAGGGACGGCGATTGTCGGCTTGGCGTTGTTGGGCGACTCGACGTCGCTGCCGCGGATACTCTGCATCGCGGTGATCCTGGCTGGCGTGATTGGACTCAAACTGGTCTCGGGCAATTGACGTAGAGCCTGAGCTTTCCTCGACATTGTCGATGTGCTTGAAACGCTCGATTGCTCCTACAGCTAATCAGCGTCGGTCCGGAACCCGCTGTCCACCTCCTGCAACAGGGGCTAAGATGCCGCGATAAAACCACAATAACGACGTGACCGGCCTTGTATGAAAATCCACCCATTACCGCCACTCAATAGTCTGGTCGCGTTTGAAGCGGCAGCGCGTCATTTGAGTTTCACGTTGGCTGCGCAAGAGTTGAACGTGACGCAAGGTGCAATCAGTCGACAGGTGCGGCTGCTCGAAGATTATCTGGGCAAGGTGCTGTTCGAACGCACCACCCGCACGATTCATCTGAGCCCCGCGGCCACTCACTACTACGAAACGGTGCGTGCATCCTTGATGCAAGTCGCGCAGGCCACTGGCGAGATTCGCCATTGGCAGGGCGCCGAGCAGGTGACGGTCGCCACCAGTACCGCGATGGCTTCGCTGTGGCTCTTGCCGAAAGTGACCGAGTTTCAACGGGAGAACGAAGAGATCGACCTGCGGATCATCGCCCATGATCAGGTCAAGGATTTCTCCCGCCTGGATTGTGATCTGGCGTTGTATTACTGCAAGACACCGCCTCGCGACATGCAGGTCACACCGTTGTTTTCCGAAGAGGTTTATCCGGTTTGCAGCCCCGCTTACCTCGCCAAATATCCCGCCTTGAACAGGCCCGAGGACTTGGCAGCCTGCACCTGGCTGTTTCTCGATGACCCGCAACGCGACTGGATTGGCTGGCCGGAATGGTTCCAGAGCCAGGGCCTGAAAAACCTCGAGCCAAAACGCCGGATCAATATCAACAGCTACTCGATGCTGATCCAGTCGGCCATCAGCGGGCAGGGTATTGCGCTGGCCTGGTCCAATCTTGTCGATGACCACCTGCGCAGCGGCGCGCTTATCCGTCCGCTCGATACCGTGCTGAGAACCGATGCGCAGTTTTGTTTGCTCGAACCCTTGACGCGTGGAGGGATGCGGCAAAGCGTGAAGCGTTTTCGCAGTTGGTTGATGAATCAACTACCCGAGGCGCCAGATCAAAATAGGTAGCAGCTGGCGCAGCTAGCTGCTACAGATGGGTGTCGATTTATTTATGATAAAAAATCATTAATCCCTCCCGAAATATCGTTTGTCGAGACACGCCCTGTTTTCCGAAACTTGCCGCCAGCGGACCCGGGCCAAAGCGCCTGCCGATCATCCAAACCGTGCCCAGCAGGGGAAAACAATAATGACCACCCTTCAACAAATTCCAGTGCATCACCTTGAAACCGTCCTCAATCCGATCCACGAAGCGACCGGCCTGAGCAACGAGTTTTACACCGAGCAACGTTACTTCGAACTCGAGCGCGACCAGGTCATGGGTAAAACCTGGGCTTGCGTCGGCTTCGCCAGCGATCTGGGCAAGGCTGGTTCGGTCAAGCCAATCGATTTCATGGGCCTGCCGTTGCTGTTGATGCGCAACCGTGAAGGCCTGGTGCAAGTGTTCCATAACGTGTGCAGCCACCGCGGTATGAAACTGGTGGAAGAGGCCGGCGAAGTGCAGGGCGTTATTCGCTGCCCGTATCACTCCTGGACTTACGACCTCAACGGCGGCTTGCGCGGCACGCCTCATGTTGGCGGTATCGACCAGCACAAGGACGAACGCTTCGCCTGTGAAAAACACGGCTTGAAGGCCATCCGCAGTGCGATCTGGATGGACATGGTGTTCATCAACCTGTCCGGCGATGCGCAGCCGCTCGAAGACATGCTGGCGCCGTTGACCCAACGCTGGACCCAATTCCTTGGCGAAGACGGCATGAGCCTGTTGCGCCGTCGGCCGGGCCACGACGCGACCACGCTGGACATCAACTGCAACTGGAAACTGGCCGTCGAGAACTACTGCGAGGCCTATCACTTGCCGTGGGTGCACCCGAGCCTGAACTCGTACTCGCGTCTGGAAGATCACTACAACATCATTTTTGACGAGCACTTCGCCGGTCAGGGCAGCTACGCCTACAACCTGTCGGACGTCGCCGGTACGCACCTGCCGAAATTCCCGGGCTGGCCGCTCGACCGTTTGCGCAACGCCGAGTACGTGGCGTTCTTCCCTAACGTTCTGCTTGGCATCCAGGCTGACCATGCCTTCGCCATGCAACTGGAGCCGGTCGCACCGGGCCGCACCATCGAGCACCTGCGCCTGTTCTATGTCGGCGATGAAGCCGCGAGCAGCGAAGAATTCAGCGCTTGCCGCGATGCAATCCTGGAGTCATGGAAAGTGGTGTTCGCCGAGGACATCAGTTCGGTAGAAGGCATGCAGAAGGGCCGGCATTCCCCAGGCTACAAGGGCGGCGCGTTCTCGCCGGAAATGGACATCCCGACGCACTTCTTCCATCAGTGGGCTGCACGTCAGTTGCTCGCCACCACGCCGTCTGCCTGAGGAGAAGTCCCATGTATTCGATAGCCTCTCACTGGCTCAACTACATCGACGGGCAATGGAGCGACAGCGTCCAGTGCCTGACAGTGAACAACCCCGGCACCGCCGAACCCCTCGCGACCATCGCCCAGGCCACTGTCGCCGATGCCGAACGTGCGTTGCTGGCGGCTCGTCGCTGCGCCGACAGCGGCGAATTGACCCGCGTGCGTCCGGCGCAGCGTGTCACCTGGCTGCTGCGCATCGCCGAAGAAATCCGTGCGGTGGCGGATGAAGGCGCCTGGGTGCTGTGCCAGGAAAACGGCAAGCGCCTGAGCGATGCCAAGGACGAGTTCATCGAGGCGGCGCGCTACTTCGAGTATTACGCCGGCATGGCGGACAAAATCGAGGGCACCTCGATTCCGCTGGGCAACGGTTACATGGACTTCACCCTGTACGACCCGATGGGCGTTTCGGCCCAGATCGTGCCGTGGAATTTCCCGGTGTCGATCTGCGCCCGTTCGCTGGCGCCGGCACTGGCGGCCGGTAACGCGGTTGTCATCAAGTCCCCCGAGCTGTCACCGCTGGGCATGTGCGTGCTGATCCGCGCCATCGCCAAGGCCGGCTTGCCCGATGGCGCGGTTAACCTGATTTGTGGCCGTGGTCGCGAAGTCGGTGCGTATCTGGTCAGCCACCGTGCTGTCGACCAGATCGTGTTCACCGGTTCCGTACCGACAGGCCAGTCGATTTTGCGTGATGCCGCACAGCATGCGATTCCAAGTGTGATGGAGTTGGGTGGCAAGTCGGCGGCAATCGCTTTCGCCGATGCGGATCGTGAACAACTGCTGGCCAGTGTTCAGTCGGGGATTTTCTTCAACGCCGGTCAGGTCTGTTCGGCGATGTCGCGTCTGCTGGTACAACGCGAGATTTATGAAGAGGTGGTCGAGGCCGTCGTTGCCATGGCCGAAGGCCTGAGTGTCGGTCTGGGTCAGGACAACGCCGACCTCACGCCGGTCGTCAGCGCCGGGCAACTGACGGGCATCGAAGCCTTGTGCCGACGGGCAATCGAAGACGGAGCCGTGGCGGTTACCGGCGGTGAAGCCTTCGCTGACCGTGCCGGGCACTTCATGCGTCCGACGGTGTTCCGTGATGTGACCCCAGAGATGTGCATCGCCCAGGAAGAAGTCTTCGGGCCGGTGCTGGCGATCATGCCATTCGACAGCGAAGAACAAGCCATCGCCATCGCCAACGGCACCGAGTTCGGCCTCGTGGCCGGGGTGTTCACCCAGGACATCAGCCGCGCCATGCGTTGCACTCGCCAGCTGAAATCCGGCCAGGTGTTCGTCAACGAATGGTACGCCGGAGGCATCGAGACGCCGTTTGGCGGCGTCGGGTTGTCGGGCTTCGGTCGTGAGAAGGGCCAGGAAGCGTTGTACAGCTACGTGCGCACCAAAAACGTAGCGATCCGGATTGCTGGGGAGTGAACACCATGTTCAAGACTTGGCTTTGCATCGTTTGCGGCCTGATTTACGACGAGGCACTGGGTTGGCCTGAGGATGGCATCCTCGCCGGCACGCGCTGGGAGGATGTTCCCGAAGACTGGATCTGCCCGGAATGCCACGTCGGCAAGGCTGATTTCGAAATGCTCGATATCAGTCAATACACGCAGGCGGTGACAGCCGTCAGCACGCCGCCGGTGGCGGTGGCGGCACCTGTGATGGCTGCGGCACCGCGCCAGCCGATCGTCATCATTGGCAGCGGCTATGCCGGTTACGGCCTGGCCCAGGCATTGCGCAAGGCAGACCCCAAGGTCGAGATTCGCGTGCTGACGCAAGAGTCCGGGCACCTGTATTCGAAACCTGCGTTGTCGATCGGGCTGTCCCAGGGCAAGAGCGCCGAGGCGTTGTCCGGCGAATCACCACTGGCCATCGAGCAGCGCTTGAACATCCGCGTGTATCCGCACTGCAAGGTGCTGGGCATCGACAGTTCGGCGCGGCGCTTGCGTACCAGTTTTGGCGAAATGGAATATGGCCAGTTGGTGCTTGCCAGCGGTGCACAGCCGATTCGCCTGCCGATTCAGGGCGATACGTCAGCGCTGGTCAGCGTCAATAACCTGCAGGATTACCACGGGTTCCGTGAGCGTCTGACCGGTGTTCGGCGCGTCGCGATCCTGGGGGATGGCCTGATTGGTTGCGAGTTTGCCAATGACCTGGCCCACAACGGTTTCAGCGTCGATGTCATCGGCCTGGGTCGTTGGCCGATGGAGCGACTGTTGCCTGCCGAGGCGGGGCAGGTGTTGCAAAACGCGCTGAGTGAGTTGGGTGTGACGTGGCATTTGCAGAACACCCTGGAGGCCATCGACTCCACCGCTCAGGGTTATCGCTTGAAACTCGCCAATGGCCAGACCATCGAGGCTGATCTGGTGTTGTCTGCCGTGGGTTTGCGTCCTGACTTGAGCCTGGCAGAGAGTGCCGGTGTGGTGGTTGGGCGGGGCATTCAGGTGAACGCTCAGTTGCAAACCTCTGTACCGGGCATTTACGCCTTGGGTGACTGCATCGAAGTCGATGGGCAACTGCTGCCGTATCTGGCGCCGATCAATCAAGGCATTGCTGCGTTGAGCAAGACATTGCTGGGTCAACCCACGGCCGTCGACTACCCGTTGATGCCGGTGACGGTGAAGACGCCGGCGGCGCCGCTGTGTCTGTTGGCACCCGCTAACGCCGGCGAAGGCGAATGGCGCTGCACGCCGACCGACGATGGCTTGAGTGCCGGGTTCTACGACGCTGCGGGCAAGCTCAATGGTTTTGTCCTGCTCGGTCGTCAAGCGCAAACGCAACGCAGCGTTTTGCTGCAGTCCTGTCAGCACTCCCAGCAGGCTGTAGCCTGAGGCCCGAATCATGAAAAACACGATCAACCTGCCATTCGATGACTCGAGCTGCGGCTGGTACGCAGCGCTGCCCGAGCAACCATCCTGCAAACGCTTGTCCGGAGAACAACGGGCCGACTACGCCGTGATAGGTGCGGGCTTCGCCGGCCTCGCCGCCGCCCGCCGTTTGGCCGAGCATCATCCGCAGGCCCGTATCCTGCTGGTGGATGCGCAACGGGTCGCCCATGGCGCCTCGGGGCGCAACTCCGGTTTTGTGATCGACCTGCCGCACAAATTTGCCCTGGAACATCCGGACCCTGCGCACAAACAGCGTTTGCTGTCGCTCAACCGTGCGGCGATTTCGCAGTTGCAGGGGCTGGTGCAACACCATGGCATCGATTGCCAATGGTCCCATGCCGGCAAGTATCAAGGCGCCGTCGGCGCACGCGGTCTGGCTTACCTCGATCATTTCGAACGACTGATGAGCGACCTCGGCGAACCGTTCCGCAGGGCCGATTCCGCTGAGCTGGCCAAGGTGTTGGGCACCAACCACTACAGTGGCGCCATCTACACCCCCGGCTGCTACCTGATGCAACCGGCAGCGCTGGTCACCGGCCTGGCTCGCACGTTGCCGGACAACGTCGAATTGCTGGAAGAATCTCCCATCCAGCATCTGGAGCGCGACGGGCGTGGCGGCTGGATTCTGCACGGCACGGCAGGGCTGATCCGTACCCCGCAACTGCTGCTGGGCACCAGCATCTTCACCCAGGAATTTGGCTACCTGCGCAACCGCCTGTTGCCGGTGATGACGTTCGCCAGTTGGACTCGGCCATTGACCGATGCGGAACTGGCCACCTATGGCGGCCAACTGGACTGGGGCCTGACCCCGGCGGACCACGCCGGCACGACCGTGCGCATGACTCAGGATCGTCGGCTGATCATCCGTAATACCTACAAGCACGTACCCAAATACGGCCGCAGCACCAGCGACGGCATGCGTTTGAAAGTACGAGATTCGCACCGCAAGGCATTCCTGGCGCGCTTCCCGCAACTGGCCGACGTGCCTTTCAGCCATACGTGGGGCGGCGTCTATGCAATTTCGCGCAACTTCACCAATTTCTTCGGCGAGCTGGAACCGGGCGTGCATGCCTCGGCGTGCGACAACGGCGTCGGTGCAGCCTGGGGCACCATTTCCGGGACGATGCTTGCCGATCTTGCCGTCGGTGCCGATTCGGCGCAATTGAACGATATTCGCGCCGTGACCGGCATGCCGTCGCTCAATCCGCCGGAGCCGTTCCTCGGCCTCGGTGTTCGTTCGCGCATTCATCTGGCGGCCTGGAACAGCCGGAGCGAGCTATGAGCCTTGCGGACAAAGGCAAAAGCCGCGTGATGCGTATCGACCATCAGGACCTCGATTTTACCTTCCGCGGCGGCCCGCCCGGCGCCGCGTATGTGGCGCGAGCCATCAGCAACGAAATCTCGCCGAACATCGGTGTGGGTTTCGCGCGCTGGGAAGGTGCACAAGTCGCCTGGACGGTGCTTTACGACGAGGTGATTTTCGTGATCGAAGGCTGCTTCGAGCTGCAGGTCGGTGATGAGCTTTTCCAGGTCACGCCGGGCCAGTTGCTGTGGATTCCCGAAGGCACCGAGCTGGTTTATGGCGGACATGCGTTATTCGGCTATGTGGTTCACCCCGGCAACTGGAAGCAACTTCACGGCTTGGCTTGACGCGCAATGATCGGGGGATCGGTACGGTGATAAAACTGACAAAAACCTTCGGCGCCCTCTACCTGGCCAGCTTGTTGATGCAGTTGGGGTCGACCTTGCTGATGACCTATCTGGCGCTGCGTCTCAACGCGATGGGGTCGACCGAAACGGCAGGCGGTGCGTTGATGGCCGCCAATGCCCTGGGGATGGTGCTGGGTGGCTGGGTTGGACGCAGCCTGATTGCACAGGTCGGGCACATTCGAACTTATGCGGCTTGTGCCGGAACCATAGCGGCGGCGGTGTTGGCGCATGAGTTCAGCACCTCCCTGCCTTTCTGGCTGGTGCTGCGTGGGCTGGTCGGGCTGGCCATGATGTGCCAGTTGATGGTGCTGGAAAGCTGGCTCAATGATCAGGCCCGCACCGAGCAGCGGGGCAGTGTGCTGGCGTTGTACATGGTCGCCAGCTACGTCGGCATGATGCTCGGCCAACTGGCCTTGAGTTTCGACGAGGGATTGGGGATTCGTGCACTGCTGGGTGTGGCGATGGTATTCGCGCTGTGCTCGGTGCCGGTGGCACTCACTCGCAGCGCCCATCCGACAGCGGTGCCTTCGGCCTCGATTGATCTGCGGTTGTTCCTGCGGCGCATCCCGCAGTCCCTGGTGACGATTCTGGTATCCGGAATGATCAACGGCAGCTTCTACGGATTGGCGTCGATCTATGCGAGCAAGCAGGGATTGGGTACGGCGCAGGTTGGCCAGTTCATGGCGTTGACCATCGGTGCCGGGCTGTTGGCGCAGTTGCCGCTGGGCTGGCTGTCGGATCGGTTGCCCCGGGCGAGCCTGATTCGTGCGGTGGCGGTGTTGCTGGTACTCATCAGCCTGCCGCTGGGCTTCAATCAAACGCCTTCGTTCATGACCTTGCTGTGGTTCGGTGCGGGCATCGGCTTTTTGCAGTTCTGTCTGTATCCGCTGGGCGTGGCGTTGGCCAACGACAATATGGAGCCGCAACTGCGTGTTTCGCTGTCGGGCATGTTGTTGATCACCTTCGGTGTCGGTGCCTGTTTCGGTCCGCTGATCGCGGGCGTGTTGATGGAGCACTTGGGTACCTCAAGCTTCTACTTTTTCTACGCGGGCAGTGCAGGGTTGCTTGCGCTGTGCGTGGGCCAGGCGAAAGTCACCGGCAAGCACCTGCAAAAGGATGCGCCCCTGCAACACCCATCGACACCCAACGGGATCGCCAGCTCCAGCCTGGCGTCGGTTGTCGAGCCGGTCAGTGAGTGCGTGGACGGGCGTTAAGCGAGGGAGGGCGGAACGGATTTATTGATGCGTTTTTCTCATGAGTCGGTGATTAAAAATGGTTTGAACGATAGTCAGGTTTCAATCATCTTGGCGATGCTGCCAAAACCGAGATAGACCGGAATTAAACCGCAGATAAACAGCGCGCTGACATCAGTTGATATCAGGCGATAAACATCTTGCGGAATACTCTCTAAAACCCTTAAACAATAACAAAAGGGGAAAACAATGCGTGCGCAATCAGGCATGTTAAAAGGCTTGAACCCGAATGTGACCATCGCTTCGATACTGGCGGTGATTTCATTTGTTCTATTTTGTGCATTTAAAGATGAGCAGGCAGCCAAGGCTTTTGAAATGGCTTCGGTGTTTATCCTGCATAACTTCAAGTGGTATTACCTCGCCCTGATCAGTGGCGTACTCGGTCTGCTGCTTTATATCTCCGTCAGCCGTTTCGGTAATCTCAAGCTAGGCACCGAACATGACCGGCCCGAATTCAGTTTCGCCTCGTGGATTGCCATGCTGTTCAGCGCGGGAATGGGCATCGGCCTGATCTTCTGGTCTGTCGCCGAGCCCATGCTGCACTACGCCGACAACCCGTTCTCCAAGGGCCTGACGGACGAATCCGCAACCCTGGCGATGCGCATTACCCTGTTCCATTGGGGCCTGCACCCGTGGGCGATTTTCTCCATGATCGGCCTGAGCCTGGCGTATTTCGCCTACCGTAAAGGTTTGCCGCTGGCCCTTCGTTCGTTGCTGTACCCGCTGATTGGCGACCGCATCTATGGCTGGATAGGTCATGTTGTCGACATTATGGGCGTGGTGATTACGGCGTTCGGTGTTTCGCAATCCTTGGGGTTGGGTGTCGTTCAAATCAATACCGGGTTGCATCAGGTGTTCGGTATTCCGGTGAGTGTTGGATTGCAGTTATCCATCATTCTGTTTGTAAGTGTCGTTGCCTGCATTTCGCTGTTGGCCGGACTGTCCAAGGGCATGAAGCGTATTTCCACGCTTAATATGTATTTGTCCTTTATTTTGATGTTGGCAGTACTTGCCATTGGCCCGACTCGCTACATTCTGAACCTCATGTTTGAGTCCACCGGTGACTATGTACAAAACATTGTCGGCCTGAGCTTCTGGATGGACACGCAAAAAGACAGCGAATGGCAAAACTGGTGGACGGCGTTCTACTGGCCATGGTGGATGACCTGGGGGCCTTTCGTCGGTCTGTTCATTGCGCGGATTTCCAAAGGCCGGACCATCCGTGAACTGGTGATCGGGGCATTGGTGGTGCCGACCCTGGTGACCATTCTGTGGATGTCGGTGTTCGGTGGTGCTGCGTTGAAAAACGAACAGCAGGATCGACAGGCCTATCAGGCGTCTGCTGCCAGCCAGGTGGTGGCTCAGGAACAGCCGAAGTTCGAAGGCGGCACGGTGCTGCTCGCCACCAAGAAAGAAACCACGGCGGCCATGTTCACGCTGGTTCAGACGCTGGATGGCCCGTCGATTGGCGCCGCGCTGTCGATACTGGTGTGCGTATTGCTGGGTGTGCATTTTGTCACCACGGCGGATGCCGGTACCCAGGTGTTGTGCACCTTGTGTGCGCTGGGCAGCACCAATCCGCCCAACTGGATTCGGTTGCTGTGGTGTCTTCTGGAAGGTGCGATTGCCGCAGGTCTGCTGCTGGCGGGCGGGCTGAAGGCGATTCAGATGGCGAGTATTGCTGCCGGCTTGCCGATTGCGATGTTGCTGCTGGTCATGTCGTACACCCTGATTCACAGCTTGCGCAAGGAGATGCCGAGCGTGCCGGCGTGGACGCCAGCGGCGGACGTTTTGCCGGAAATTGAGCGTCTTGAGTCAGCGTCGAGTGTGGGGCGAGTGGGCTCGTTGGCTGCTGCGCAGGCTTAAGGCGCGTAATCGTTGACGTCATGCATTCCCCCTCATTTTGTTAACAGTGTTTATCCGGCGCTGCGCTGTTTGGCGCCGGGCTAAACCCCTAGCATTGTCTCTACCGACTGAACCCATCCCACGGGTTCACGAGGTAACAGTCAGCCAACCTGAACGAGACAGTGAACAACATGAACATCTCAAAAATCGCGATTTTCCTCGCACTCAGTTGCATCGGTGCGCAGGCCATTGCCGAAGAAAGCCAAGCCAAGCTCTCGAGAGACCAGACACCGGTTGAGACTTACACCTACGGTTCGAAACTGGACGTGAAAAAGGTCATCTCCGTGAGTGATGTTCCGCCAGAATGTGGCCCGGTATCGGCGCAAATGACTTATGAAGATTCTCAGGGTCAACGGCATGTCCTGCAGTATCAGGTCATGGGCACCGGATGTACGACCGGTTGAGTACTGTGATGACGGTGGAGGGTCGACACTCCATCCTCAGAGGTTTTTGGTTTTCTTTGATGTGCGGGCAATTTTGTCATCGGTCGCCAGCAACCCGGGCAGGTAATCCTTCAGGAACTCCACCCAGGTTTTTATTTTTGCATCGACGAATTTTCGTGAAGGGTAGATCGCAAACAGGTTCAACTCTTCGAAATGATATTCCGGTAGCACCCGCACCAGAGTGCCGGCCTTGAGCCCGGCCACGGCGGACGCAATCGGCTGAATGCCGATCCCCATGCCCCGGCTGATGGCGACGGTCATGGCGTCGGCGGTGTTGACGTGAAACGGCGACACCGGGGTGCTGACGGTCTCCACGCCTTCGGGCCCTTCGAACACCCAGTGTTCAACCGGCATGACCGTGTTGACGATCCTCAAGCAATCATGTGCTCCCAGCGAACCCGGCGTGTCGGGCATTCCGCGTTTCTTCAGGTACGCCGGCGAGGCGCAGAGGATGCTATAGGTGATGCCCAGCCGCTGCGCGACAAAGCCCGAGTCGGGCAAGTCCCGCGCCAGCACGATCGACATGTCATAGCCTTCCTCAAGCAAATCCGGCAGCCGATTGGTCAAGGTCAAGTCAAACAAGACCGAGGGATGTGTCTCGCGGTATTGGGCGATGGCGTCGATCACGTAATGGTTGCCGATGGCCGACAGCGCATGAATCTTCAAGCGGCCTACGGGGGTGGTCTGTGCGGTGCCGGCTTCCTCCTCGGCTTCACGCAGTTCCTCCAGAATTCTCTCGCAGCGTTGCAAATAACGGGTGCCGGCCTCGGTCAGCGCCAGGCGCCGGGTCGTGCGGTTGATCAGGCGGGTTTGCAGGCGGGTTTCCAGGCTGGAAACCGCTTTGGAAACGTTGGTCGTGGTGGTGTCCAGCAACTGGGCGGCTGCGGTAAAGCTGCCGCTTTGGGCGACCGCCAGGAAACAGCGCATGGTCTGGAAAACATCCATCGGTTTCACCTCAAGGTATAGCCAAAAAAAGGGACGGTCGGTGCCGTCCCTTGTCGTGCATTACTGTTTTCGCGGGATGAATCCCGGCACCCCCGTCTCGACCACCGAATTGAAGCGTATCCGCGTTGTGATCTCTTCGCGAATTTCCAGCATGGCCCGGTGCGGCAGGGTAGTGATGTCAAAGTTCTCGCGGATATGGCTCGGCGTCGCCGAAGTCGTCAGGAACGCTACACCCCGTTGCACAGCCCAGGCCAGTAATACTTGGGCCGGGGTTCGCTGCAAATGCCGGGCGATCCCGGTAATCACTTCGTCTTCCAGCACGTTCGGCTCCATGCCATGCCCGAGCGGGGCAAAGGCGAGGACGACGATGCCATGTTCCTTGCAGAACTCAAGCAACTCCCATTCCGGCAAGTAAGGGTGGGACTCGACCTGCACCACGGCGGGCTTGATCCGCGCCTCGGCCACGATCTCTTTCAGCGCTTCCAGGGTGATATCGGACAAGCCGATGGACCCGCAGCGGCCCTCAACCACCAATTGCTCAAGTGCGCGCCAGGTATCGATCAGCTTCACGTCACCGTCGTAGAGGACATGGCCGAACGCGTCCCGTGGATCCTGATCGTCGCCCGCCTTGAAGGCGAAAGGCGTGTGGATCAGGTAGCAATCGATGTAGTCCACCTGGAGCCGACGGCAACTGGCTTCGAACGCCGGCAACACGCGCTCGGGACGGTGGTTGGTGTTCCACAGTTTGGTGGTAATGAACAAGTCTTCGCGCCGCGCCTTGCCCGCGTCCATGAACGCCTTGAAGGCAACGCCAACACTTTCTTCGTTGCGATAACGTTCGGCGCAATCGAAATGGCGGAACCCGGTTTCCAGCGCGTGGGTGATCGCCTCGGTAGTGACGCTCAGGTCCTTGAACAGGGTGCCAAAGCCGACGGCGGGCATTTTTCCCGTGCCGTGATTCAGCGCAAATTTTGTATCGCGAAGTTCGTCGTGAAAGGCTTCGTAGGACATGTCATTACTCCAAATATCGAGGCCGCAGCCTCTACTGATACACACGTTGTGGGGCTTCGCGACTGGCAACCCGTTGCTCGAAGACGCCGGCGGAATTGCCGCCGAGGGCGACAAACAGCTGCACGGTGTCGAGGTACTGCGCGGTCTTCACGCGGATATGACCCAGCAGCGACTGTTGGTAGGCGCGCTCGGCTTCCAGCACCTGGAGGATGCTGTTTTCGCCTTGGGCGTAGGCTTGCTGGTTCAACCGCAGGCTGGTTTCGGCCGCTTGCAGGGCATCTTCTTGGGCGAGGAACTCTTGCGCGTCATGGTTGATGGCTTGCAGCGTGTCCGCGACCTGGCCGAACGAACTGATGACGGTCTGCTGGTAGCCGGCGAGCATCGCGTTGTAGCCTTCGACGGCTGCCTGCTGCTCAGCCTTGAGGGTTCCACCTTTGAAGATCGGTGCCGTCAGGCCCGCGGCAAAACCCCAGAGCGCGGCACCGCCATTGCCCGAAGCCGCTTGGGCCAGCGACGCGGACAGCGTCACCCGCGGATAGAGATTGGCGGTCGCCACGCCAACGGCAGCGCTGGCGATGTGCAGCTCGGCTTCGGCCTGGCGCACGTCCGGCCGATCGTGGGCCATTTCCGAGGGCAGGCTGACCGGCACGTTCGACGGCAAGGCGAACTCGTCGAGGTGGAAGTCCGGCGCGATCCAGTCCGCCGGGCCTTTGCCGGTCAGGATCGACAGCGCATGGCGGGCCGCATCGCGTTGCTGGGCCAATGGCGGCAGCAGCGTGCGGTCCTGGGCAAGCCGCGTCTCGGCCAGCGAAACATCAATCTGCGTGGTCGTGCCGTTGATCAGCGCCGCGCGCACCAGTTCGAGGTTCCTGGTGTCGTTGGCCAGCAGTTTCTCCACGGCCTGGATTTGCGCGTTGGCCGATGCGATCAACAACGACTGGCTGGCGACCTCGCCGGTCAGGGTCAGGTACGCCGCTTCGTAGCGGTGCTTTTGCAGATCGGTGAACGCTTGCTGCTGTTCGACCAGCCGCTTGTTGCCACCGAACACATCCAGGTCGAAACCGACCCGTGGCCCGATCGCATAGAAGTTGGAGACCGAAGGTTCCTTGGCGTTGTGCACCCGTTGACGACCCGCCGTCGCACCGAAGTCGACCTGCGGGTACAACGCGCCTTGCGCCGCCGCCACGGATTGAGAGGCCTGGCGTATGGTGGCGTCGGCGGCGACCAGTTCAAGGTTGCCGTCGATAGCCCGTCGCACGACCTGGTCGAGCTTGGGCGAGCGGAAGGCGGACCACCAGTGCCCGCTGACTTTCTGGCCGAGCGCAATGCGCTGCTCGCCGCCCTGACCGAGACGCTGCTCGGCCTGTTGGTCGTAGTGCTGCGACGGGCTGGCAGCCGGGGTTTTAAAGTCAGGGCCGACAGTGCAGGCCGAGAGAAAAACCAGCGCCGACAGTGCCGTGAGTTTCGGTTGGAACAGATGACTGGATTTCATTGGGCACACTCCTCGAAAACTAGTTGGCCGCAGCGGGTTTGCGAAGGAAGAGAATCAGCGGACTCACCACCAGCATCGCCACCATCAAGATCTTGAACTGGTCGACAACGGCGATGAACGCAGCCTGGTGGGTGATCATGTGGTTCAGCCCTTCAAGTGCCGGCAAGGGCAGCGACGCGGTGCCGAAATGGGCCGCGGCGCGATAGGGCGTCACGTTGCTGACCAGCGCCGAGTGCATCGCCTGGGTATTGTTGAAGAAGAAAATCTGCACGATCGCCACGCCGATGGTGCTGCCGTAAACACGGGAAAGATTGAACAGACCGGTGCCTTCCGGGCGCAGCTTGGGGTCGAGTGTGCTGAACGCGACCTTGGTCAGCGACGGCATCAACATGCCGATGCCGATTCCCTGGATCGCGCCGGTCACCGCCACCGGCGACCAGTCCATCAGCGGTGAATAACCAAGCATCAACCAGTTGGCATAAATCACCGCCCCGGCGCCTGCCGCCACGAACAACCGACGGTCGTAACGCTCGGGCACACGCCCCATCAGCAGGAACGCGCCCACCAGCCCGATACCGCGCGGGATGGTCAGGGCACCGGTGGTGTCAGGCGGGTAGCCGAGGATTTCATCGAGCATCGGCGACGTCAGGGCCATGGTCGACAGCAGCACGAATCCGACGGCGAAAAAGATGATCGTCGACAGCACGAAATTGCGATCGCGGAACAGGCTCTTGTTGAGGAAATGCGCCTGTCTGGTCAGCACGTGCATCAGGAACACGTACAAGCCCAGTCCACTGGCCAGCGCCTCGATCCAGATTTCCGGCGAGTCGAACCAGTCCATGCGTTCACCACGGTCGAGCAGCATTTGCAGGCTGATCAGGCACAGTGTGAAACTGCCGAAGCCGAAGAAATCGAAAGACGGCGCCTTCGCGGCTTTCTTTTCGGTGAGCAACATCGCTACGACCAGGAAGATGTACGCTGACAACGGCAGGCTGATGTAGAAGATCGGACGCCAGTCGAAATGCTCGGCAATCCAGCCACCGATGCTCGGGCCGCTGACGATGCCCACGAGCACGATGGCGGTCCAGGTCGCGCCGAACTTCATGCGCTTCTCGGGGGCCAGTGTCTCCATGGCAATCGCCATCGACAGGGGCGCCAGCACACCACTCGCCAAGCCTTGAATAATGCGGGCGCCGATGAACTCCAGCGGCGTGCCGGAAACAGTGGCCAGCCACAAGCCGAGGACGAAGAACGCCAGCGCGGCCTGATACACACGCTTCAAGCCAAAGCGCCCGGCCAGCCACTGGGCGATTGGCATGGTGATGGCGCTCGCCGCCAGGTACGCGGTGAAAATCCAGCCGGCCTGGTCGTCGGTCATCGACAGACTGCCTTGAATCAGGCGCAGTACCGCGTTCGGCAATGGCAGGTTCGCCGACTGCATGTAGGTCGCGAGCAGAACGGCCAACCTGAGCGAGCGCGCACTGCTTGCATTCGGGGTTGTATCTGCATGGGCGTTCATTAGAAGTTACCCGCCGTCAGCAACGATTTGAGTGGTTGCCACCATGGCGTGCTGTAACCGGTGTCAACCTTGACCGTGGCGCTGGTGCCGGAAAACAGTGGCAGGGCAGGATCGGCGTCATCCAATTCAAGGCGAACCGGTACCCGCTGAACCACCTTGACCCAGTTGCCGGTGGCGTTTTCCGGCGGCAGCAGGGCGAAGTCCGAACCGGCGCCGGGGCTCATGCTGGTGACGTGGGCCTTGAATACGCGATCCGGGTAGGTGTCGATGCGGATGGTCGCTTCCTGGCCCGGGCGCATGTGCGTGACCTGGGTTTCGCGGAAGTTGGCTTCGATCCAGATCTCGTGGTCGGAAATCAGCGCAAACGCAGGTGCGCCGTTGTTCAGGTAGTTGCCCACCTGCAAGTCATCGACCTTGGCCACGATGCCGTCGGCCGGTGCATAAACCGTGGCGTACGACAGATACAACTGCGCTTCGTCCAGATGAGCCTTGGCCTCACGAACGCTCGGATGGCTGTCGGCTTCGATATTCGGGTTGCCGTTCAAAGCCACAACGGTGCTGGCGATCTGTTGCTCGATGGACGCGATGCGCTGCCGTGCCACCTTAAGGTCGGTTTCCGAGCGCTCATAAAGGGAGCGGGAAACGAATTCGGTCGCCACCAGCGCTTTCTTGCGGGCAAATTCCTTCTGGTCGAAGCCCGCCGACTCTTTCGCCGATTGCAGTTCTGCCTGCTGCTGGCGATAGCTGGCCTTGAGGCCATCGATGCGCAACCGCGCGACGCTCAGTTGTGCCTGGGCACGATCGATCGCGATCTGCAGCGGCTTGGGGTCGATGCGAAACAGCACCTGGCCTTTGGTGACCTTCTGGTTGTCTTCAACGGCGATTTCCACGACCTGACCGGAAATCCGCGCGTTGATCGATGCCTTGGCCACCCGGGCGTAGGCGTTATCGGTGGTGACGAAGGGCACCCCGGCAACGTAGTGGGCGTAGCCAACGGCGGCGAAGAGGGCGGGCAGGCCCACCATCAGCCATGGGCGCAGTTTCTCCTTTAAAGGTTTCTTGATGGGCGATTGGGCCTCGAAGGCCTGGGAAGCCGGGATGTCGATTTGTGTTGTCATGATCGAATGCACCTTTAACCGGGAATTCGGGCCAGGCGTCATCGCCTGGCGCCGACGTGAATAAATGCTGTTGGAAAGCAAACCCGCTGGCGGTTGGGAGGATCGCTCCGCCGCCTCTGTTTCGTCGTTGCAACACCCGGTTCGAGCTTCGCGTGAACAAACATGGATCAAGGAATTTGTGGTTCCTTATTTTTGTGCGATGGTGTAAAAATATCTCCACATTCACCTTCCTGCAAGGATTTTGTACGACATGGCACAAAATAAACCGACAGAGGGTAAAGGCCGCGGCCGGCCCCGCGCGTATGACCCGCAGACAGCGCTGCAACAAGCGCTCGGTGTTTTCTGGAGCACCGGCTATTCCGGCGCGTCCCTGGACAGCATCGCCACCGCGGCAGGAATGAATCGCCCGAGCCTCTACGCGGCTTTCGGCGACAAGCATTCCCTGTACATCAAGGCGCTTGAGCAGTACTGGGACGTGGCCTCCGCCGAAATGCAGGCGGCGCTGACGGACACGGGCTTGACGTTGCGTGAAGCGCTGATGCGTTTCTACGAAGGGCAGTTGTCGATCTACTTTTCGGGCGAAGGCCAGCCACGCGGCTGCTTTGCGATTGGCACAGCGACCACCGAAGCGGTCGAGGACCCGGAGATCCGAGAGGTGCTGTCAGACCGGCTCAGCCGCCTCGACGCCGATCTGGAAGTGCGTCTGAGAACGGCTATCGAGTCCGGTGAATTGAAAGGCGATGTCGACGCGGCGGCGCTGGCGGTACTGGCGTCTTCGCTGCTGCACAGCATTTCGATTCGGGCACGGGCGGGTAAATCCCGCAGCGAATTGACCGAGCTGGCGCGTAATGCAGTGAGCGTGATCTGCGGTGAGTGAAGGGCTCGAAGACATTCTGGCCGAACGACTGGTGGTGGTGTTTTGCGGGATCAACCCCGGCATGACCGCCGCCGCCCAAGGGCACCATTTTGCCGGTCGGGGCAATCGCTTCTGGCGCACGCTGCATCTTGCCGGGTTTACGCCGCAAGAAGTGCGCCCGGAAAACGACCGGACGATTCTGCACTATCACTGCGGTTTGACCGCCGTGGTCGAGCGACCAACGGCGCGGGCGGATCAGTTGTCGCTGCACGAGTTCACCGCCGCGGCGGCGGCTTTCGAACAAAAAATCGCCCGGCATGCGCCACGCTATGTGGCGTTTCTCGGTAAGGCGGCGTACTCGGCGCTATCCGGTCAGCGCAACGTGGAGTGGGGACTTCAGGACAGGACTTTCGGCAATGCCGCTGTGTGGATCTTGCCCAACCCCAGTGGGCGAAATCTGTCGTTCAGCCTGGATCAACTGGTCGAGGCGTATCGTCAATTGAGGCGGGTTGCGACGCAGACAGCTCAGTAATTCATCCCGTCATCAATCGCGATGCCTTGTCCACGCATGGCCTTGATCAACTCACCTCGTGTACCCGGCAGGTTGAGCATGGTTTTGGCGCGCAACGTCGCCACTTCTTCAGCGCTATAGGGCTGATAGTCTGCCGGCATGCTCTTGCCGGCCATCCCGTCTTCGCGCATCAGCCAGTTGAGCAAGTCCGCCAGTTGCGCGTTGTTCAACGCCGATTGCGACATGCCCGGCACGCGCACCAGGAATTCGCGGCCGCCGGGGACTTTCAGGAAGTTGCCGACAAAGCCTTTCATCCGTGGCGTGTCGTTGGCAGCGGAACCGGTGCCGTCGCCCAAATGGCAACCGGCGCATTGCAACTGGTAGTTCACGCCGACGCTGTAGTTGGCCTCGGCGATGGGTTTTTGCAGCGCTTCGTTGCCCGGTGCATGGCGCTGCGTCGGGTTGGGAATGGCTCGGGCGTACACCTGCGGGGCAATGAGCAGGCAGGCCAGGCCCAGGGAAAGCAACATACGCATGACAACTACCTTTTACGGGTGGCAGGTCTTACCAAAAGAAAAAAAGCAGACTCATAAAGAAAAAAACCGCCGATTGCCCAGGCAACCGGCGGCAAAGCGCGTGTCAGACCGCCACGCCGCGGATGATCGAAACGGTGCAATGATAGATGTGCGATTTGGCGGCCAGGCACCAGTTCACATCGTTGTTGTTGAACGGGCGGTAGGCCGGTTCTTCACTGTCGTTACGGGTGCAGGCGCACTGCGCGCAGCTTTGCTTACCGCAGCAGTCGTTGTACGAAATGATGTAGTCCTTGCCGTCCGCCGGGTTGCGGCAGGTGCCGATCCAGGTCACTTGCGACGCTTCGGTGCCCGGTGGGCAGGACGTCACCGAACCACCGCAGCAGCTGCACAGAAAACCGTCGATGGAGCAGTAGCGCCAGTAGTCGCAGCTGTTCGGATCACCGGGGTCGCCGGCCTTCGGGTCAGTCGCGGCCAGCGCCTTGCTGGTGCGATCCAGTGGCAACAGCAGGGGCAGGGCGGCACCGGCCACCATCAGCGAGCCCATGCGCGACAGCAGTTTGCGGCGCGAAGTAGTGTCGGCAACACGGCGCGTCGAGCGCTCGAACAACAGATCCAGCAGTTTCATAAACGTCTCCCTGCCTTATCAGTGGCTATGGCCGTGGCTGTGGTCATGATCGTGGGTGTGAGGTTGGGCATTGAGGTATTGCTGCAATGTGGCGTGCTTCAAATGCTCGACTTCGAACAGGCTGTCCAGGTGCTCGCGGGAGTTGACCAAGCCTTTGGCGCGCAGGGTGCCGGCCTTGTCGATCAGCGCCGCGTACGGCAGCTTGCCGATCTGGTAGGTCATGCCTACTTCCGGGCCGACCACGTAGGTCGCGTCTTCCAGTTTGTGCTCGCGGATCAGCGCTTGCTGGGCGTCCATGTCGCCGTCGCTGACGAACACCACGTCGAGCGTACCGGCCTGTTCCCTGGCGATGGATTTGATCGCCGGCAGCAGGGATTTGCAGATCGGGCAGGTCGGCGAGAGGAAGAACAGCAGTTGCGATTTTTCACCGGCATAACCGAAGTTCACCGGGCGACCGTTACGGTCGGCGGCAGTAATTTGCGGTGCGGCTTCGTTGACGGCCACGCCTTTGTCGACCATCAGTGCGCCAGCAGGCGCCAGACGGCCGTGCAGCACACCAATCTGACGAACCAGGCCCATGACGACAAACGCCACGGCCACCAGCAGTACCCAGAGCAGAACGTTGGAAACGATCAAGCCTTCCATTTTGATTACCTACCAATCAATTTGAGCAGAAGAGGGGCGTTCGCCATCAGGCCAGCGGCCGCGGCGTAGATGAGCAGCGCAACGGCGGCGCAAGCCACGGTGACGAAGCCATCGAACACAGTCATGTCACGCACCACCGGCGCCACGCTGGCCAGCAGCGCCACTGCTACCAGCACGCTGTTGCGCAGCAGCAGGACCGGGCGCAGCGGTTGCGCCTGGTCGGGACCGGCGCAGCCGCAGTCGATGTCGCGACGGCCGCGCCACAGGTTGATGCCGATGGCGGCGGCGTACAGCGCCAGCAGGCTGGCCGCACTCAACGCTGCCCAGCCCCGGCTGACCGGAACCAGCAACGCAAAAGCAATGGCCAGTTCCAGCAGCGGAATCAACCGCGCGCTCGGGCGCACCAGCGCAGCGGGCAGCAGTTGATAGTCCGCCACTTGCTTGGTGAAGCGCGCCGGAGCCCGCACCTTGTGGGTCGCGGCACTGGCCAGCAGCGCCGAAATGGCGAGCGCGCTGGTTATGATGAAGATCGGATCTGATTGCATGGCCGAACCTCGTTCAGTAGCTCATGACCTGAGTCGCGGTTTTGGCGACCTTGGCCATGCTGCCGGTGTGCTTGTTGGTCTTGAGGTCGAAAATCTGCAAGCCACCTTCAACATCGGTGCCCAGCAACAGCGGCTTGTCGTCGCCGGTGGCCTGCATGCTCCACACCGGTGCCGGAGCTTCCAGGGTGGCGATTTTCTTCATGGTCTTGAGGTCGTAGGCCCAGATGAGCGTGCTTGGGTCTTCCCACTTCATCGGTTCATGAGCGTCGTGCATCAGCACGTACAAGCGGTTCAGCTTCGGCGCGACGGCCATCAGCTGCCAGCCGCCCGGCGCCCAGCCGGCTTTCTTTTCCTCATCGGTGGTCAGCGACCAGCTCGGCAGGATTTTCGGTGTGTCGCCGGAGAAGTCCACGGCGCGCACGGTGCCGGTGGTCGTGGTGAAGTAGTAGGTGTCGCCGACGTTGACCGCACGCTCGACCAGCTTCTCGGCGTTCGGGTCGAAGAACGGCGTGCGGTTACGCGCGGTTTCCTGGCCCTGATCGTTGAGCGTTACCACTTGCAGGCTGCCGTCGCCGCACAGCGAGGCGAAACGACGCTTGCCAACCGGGTAGTTGAGCACGCAGCCCGGGATCGCGATTTCGGTGGCGACGGCTTTGGTCTGGGTATCAACCACGGTGACCGAGGTCGACGGGGTGAAGTTGTAGACGTAGACGAAACGGTCATCGCCGCTCGTCTTCAGGCCGTAGCGCTGGGTCAGCGACTCGGCGCGCTTGTTCGGGATCAGCACTTCCCAGGCTGGCGACAGGGTCGAGGTGTCCCAGGCGGTCAGCACGTCGGTGCGGGTGCCGCGAGTACCACGCGAATACCAGATGTCGGCGCTGTAGAGCAGCTTGCCGTCATGGCTCAGGGCCGAAGGTGCGGCAAAACCGGTCGGCACCATGCCCAGCACGCGTTTCTGGTCGGGATCGACCACGGTAACGCGGCCGGCAACGAAGCTTTCGAACTCGACATCGACGACAAACGCGCGATGCGGTTCAGCGGGGAATGCCAAGGTGGTCTGGCCGATGGTGTCGGCGGGCAAATCCGCACGGGCACTGTTCAAACCGAGTACAAGCAGGCTCAGGCCTAGCGCTGACTGTACGGAGATCCTGTTTGTTCGCATAAGGGGAACTTCCTGAATTGTTGGTAACGCGGATCGCGGGTGAGTGGGCAGATTCTGACCATCGAATAGTGCCTCGCCCCGCAATCGGGGGAATTGCGCTGCCTGCCAAGTGTTTGTGTCTCTGTGCCAGTGTCATGAAATCCGTGCCAAAGCCCGTTATCGCGGGGCGCAGGACCCCTGTAGCAGCCGGCGTCCGGCTGCGCAGCCGTCGTAAATTCGGGCGCTGCGGTCTTTCAGGAAGTTGTGTGTGCGGGCTAGGCGAGTACTGCGTCCTCGAACGCAGCCTCGCAGGCTCGGCAGCTGCTACAAGATGGGAGTGGCGAGGGGAAGGGAGAAGGTGAATACAGCGCCGCATGGCTCGAGGTTTTGCGCCCAGATATCGCCACGGTGACGGCCGATGATGTTTTTGCACAGCGCCAGGCCGATGCCGTTACCGCTGACCTTGGACGAGAAGAATCCGTCGAACAGCTTCTCTTGCGCCTGGGCCTGGATGCCGCGCCCGCTGTCTTCGATGCGCACCAGCGCCACCCCGTTATCGGCGCGGGCCTGGATGCGCAGCAAGCGCCGTTCAATAGGCAGGTCAGCCATTTCTTCAATGGCATTGAAAGCCAGATTGAGGATCACCTGGCCGATCAGCACCTTCTCGCAGCTCACCCGCAGCGGCTCGGGCGAGGTGACGACTTCCACGCGCACCAGGCTTGGATCGGCACGCAAACTGATGAAGTAGCGGGTTTCGCGCAGCAGCTCGTTAAGGTCGACCAGCTCTTCGGACTGCTCAAGCTTGACCACGTAATCACGCACACTCTTGATGATCACCGAGGCATGCTCGATTTGCCGCACCGCATTCTGCAAACCCCAGGCGACGCCTTCATCGGTGTCGCCGGTATTGCCCAGGCGAATCACCGTGCCTTCAATAAAGTTGCGGGTGGCGGCCAGCGGTTGGCTCAACTCATGGGCGATGGCCACGGCCATTTCACCCATGGCGTTGTAGCGCGCCAGGTATTCGAGTTTCTGCTCGCTGACCCGCCGTGCTTCTTCGGCCTGCACCTGCTCTGTGACGTCGCGGAACAACAGCAAGTGGCCGACCAGATCGTCCTCAATCTCGATGTAGCGACAGGTTGCGTCATGCCAGCGCCATTCACCGTCGCGCCGTTGCACTTTGTAGTGAACACTGAACGGTGCGTGTTCCGGTGTTTCGTTGGCGAGCTGTTGCAAGAGGCGCTGGTGTGAAGCCGCGTCGCACCAGGCGAGGAAGTTTTTACCCATCAGCTGGCGCACTTCGCTATCGAGCAAGTGCGCGCCGGAGTCGCTGATAAAGCGGATATCACCCTCCGGCCCAAGCACCGCCACGCCTTCGGCCAGATCCTGCATGAAGGCCTTGAGCCGACTTTCGAAGCGCTTGAGGTCACGCTTGACCTTGTCTTCTTTAGAAATGTCGCGGAACTGCACCATCAGTACATCGCGACCGTCCAGGTGCACCAGCGTGGCCACCGCTTCGGAAAGAATCTCCACCCCTTGCTTGGAGCGATAACACCACTCGATGGCACGCTGGCCCGTGCGCGCGGCGCCTTCCAGCCAACGCAAGCCCACCGAGCGCCGGTACTTCGGCGCGTCACGGGTCATGTCCGGGGCTTTCAGTGGCGTCAGTTCTTCCAGGGTAAAGCCCAGCGCCGCCAATGCGGCGGCGTTGGCCCAGAGAATCTCCTTGGTGTGCGCATCGTGAAGAATGATGCACAGCGGCATGGCTTCGATCAGCGCATAAAAGTCGTTCGGTTTCGGCAAATACATCGCGCAGCCCTTGGTGGCAGTGGGTTCCGACCGGTGGAGCCGGAAGTATGGCGTTTTATACCCGCTCGCGCATGGGGATGCGCTCAGAGGTAAGGGGTGTCGGCCTAGGGGTTTTCTTTAGTCGGGGGGCTGCACGCACCAATAGTTGCGCCGGAGTACGGTTTTTACACTGGACCGCAATGTAAGGGCAGTCACGCCGATCCGGCAGGACACGGTGTAGCCCACTAACAATAATCAAAACGGAGAATGCCCATGCTGCGTTCAGCGGTTGCGCAACAAGACGCATCGATCGGCGTTGACGAGAATGTCGTCGACAGCCAGGCCTTTGCGCAGGTACTGGATGAAGTGCACCAGCGTCGTGAGGAATTCGACGCGGTCTCTCATGTGCCACGGGACATGATCGAGCGTTTCAAACAAGTGGGCATCTACCGCGCCGCCACGCCGAAATGCTACGGCGGCGACGCTTTGGCACCGGCCTTGTTCCTGCAGATGATCGAGCGCATCTCCGAAGCCGACGGCTCTGCCGGCTGGGTGGCCAGTTTCGGCAGCGCCGGCGTTTACCTCGCCGCGTTGCCAAAAGAAACCCTGGCTGAACTCTACGCCGACAGCCCTGACCTGGTGTTCGCTGGCGGCTTGTTCCCGTTGCAACCGGCCGAAGCCGTGGACGGTGGCTATCAGGTCAACGGCACCTGGAAATTCGCCAGCGGCTGCAAAGGCGCGGATCTGTTGGGCGTGGGCATCGGCGCCGCTGGTGGCAAGCCGCGCACCGCGGTATTCCGCCCGGAACAGGTGGACATCATCGAGAACTGGGACGTGGTCGGCCTCAAAGGCACCGGCAGCCATGACTTGCGTGTGACCGATAAACGCGTCGACGAACGCTGGACTTTTATCCGTGGCGGTGCCGCGACCATCGACGAACCGCTGTTCCGCTACCCGTCGATTGCCTACGCCGCGCAAGTGCTGGCGGTGGTTAACCTCGGTCTGGCCCGTGCAGCACTGGACGAAATCAGCCGCATGGCGGGTGGCTCGGGCATCACCGGCGCACCGAAATTGTCCGACCGTGCTTACGTGCGCATCGAGATCGCCAAGGCTGAAGCGAAGCTCAGCGCTGCGCGCGGTTTCTTCTACAACGCCACCGAACAGGTATGGAACTCGATCCTCGCGGGCAACCCGGTGACGCCGGAACAAACCAGCCTGCTGCGTCTGTCGGCCATCCATGTTTCCCAGGCCGGTGCCGAGGTGGTGCAGAGCGCCTACAGCCTCGCCGGTACTACCGCCATTTACCTGCGCCATCCGCTGCAACGCTACCTGCGCGACTCGATGGTGGTGACCCAGCACGCCTTCCTCAGCGAAGGCCTGTACGACGGCGCCGGCTCGGTGTTCCTCGGCGTGCCGCCGTTCCCTGGCTACATCTGAATTCTCATCACTTTTTCAAAGGATCAACAGCATGTCCCAAGCTACCCAGGAACCGTTGCGCGTCGTCTTCTGCATCGGCATCACCCAGAACTTTTTCGACCTGCCCACCGGCGAAGGCCTGAGCGTGTGGAAAGGCTTCAGCCAGATGATGGGCGACCTCGGCGCCATGCCCGGCATCACCGTGCTCGGCGCGATGGATGATGATCGCCTGATGGTCGGCCCGTCCACCACCTCGCCGTGGACCGTTTACATCATGGCCGACGTCGACTGCCACCAGTCGGTGATCGACGCCTGCAACCTGTTCCGCACCACGCCGGTCGGCCAGTACAGCCTGTGGCGCTACGCCAAGATCGAAGCGCGCATCGGTCGCCCGCTGACCATCCCAGATGCGGCCAAGGTGTAAGCCATGAACGAGGCTTTGCTGCAGCGTCTGGCGACGCTCGAAGGGGAAAGCGCAGTGCGCCGCCTGATGGCGCGCTACATGGACCTGTGCGATGTGCCGCGGGCGGCGATTCATCTGAGCCAGCTGGCGCAACTGTTCACTGAAGATGCGATCTGGGAAGGCCTCGGCACCCAGACCGCGCAAACCTTCGGCCAGCATCAGGGGCGTGAAGCGGTGGCGGCGTTTGTCGGTGGTTACCTGCCACCGTCCGACCACTTCAAGCTGAACCTGCATTACCTCACCAGCGAGTCGATCATGGTCGACGGCAGTGGGGCGCAAGGGCAGTGGATCATGCAGCAGATTTCCACCTATGCCGATGGCCGCAACGAGCTATTCGGCACGCGGCTGAACATCGATTTTCGTTGTGTCGACGGCACTTGGCTGATTGCGCATTTCCGTACGCAGCGCCTGTTCAATACGGAGTTGAATGCATGAGTACTTTCATCAGCGAATTCCTCCTCGGCGGCAACGGCAAGCGCGTTGCCATCAAGGATTCCATCGACATCGCCGGCCATCCGACCCGTTCGGGCAGCCGTGCCTTCGCCGATGCACCAGCGGCAACCAAAAACGCCGAAGTGGTCGACGCGATCCTCGACGCTGGCTGGCAGATCGTCGGCAAGACCAACCTGCATGAACTGGCGTTTGGCGTTACCGGCATCAACGACTGGACCGGCACACCGATCAACCCGCAAGCACCGGATCGCGTGCCGGGTGGTTCGTCCAGCGGTTCGGCTTCGGCTGTTGCGGCGGGTCTGGCCGACATCGCCATCGGCACCGACACCGGTGGTTCGGTGCGGGTACCGGCGGCGTGCTGCGGGGTTGCCGGACTCAAGCCGACTTACGGTCGCGTCAGCCGAGTGGGTGCCCATCCATTGGAATCGAGCCTTGATTGCGTCGGGCCGTTCGCCAGAACCATGGACGACCTGATTGCCGCGATGCAGGTGATCTGCCCGGGCTTTGAAGTGCAGGGCCTGCCAAGTGCCGGTGCCAAAGTCGCTTTCCTTGAAGTGGGCTGCGACCCGCACCTGCAAGCCAGCCTGGGTGCCGCCGCTGACCGTGCCGGATGGCGTCGCGGCCATCTGCACCTGAGCGAATTCGAAGCAGCGTTCGCCGCCGGGCTGACCGTCATCAACTTTGAAAACTGGGCCGCGTTCGGCCATCTCACCGGCAAAGGCCTGATCGGCGCCGATGTCGAGACACGTTTGCTGGCGGCCAGCCGTACTACGCGTGAAGAGCTGGCCCAGGCCGAAGCCGTGCGCACACGTTTCACCCAACAGGTGGACGCTGCGCTGGAAGACTTCGCGGTGTTGCTGCTGCCGACACTGCCGACCTTGCCACCGACCCTCAGCGAAGCCCGCGCCGGCAGCAAAGCCGTGGCCGGCATGACCCCGCTGGTACGGCCTTTCAACCTCAGCGGCCATCCGGCGTTGACGGTGCCGGTGGAACTCGATTGCGGCGGGCTGAAAGTCGGCCTGCAAATCGTGGGTCGCAAAGGTCAGGACGAACGGGTCTGCGCCTTTGGGGCGCAGCTGCAAGCCTCTATCACTCAATCATAAAAAGAAGCCATGAGGAGAACCGCATGAGCACTCATGAATATCGGCTGATCGCGACGTCGAAAAGCCCCGAAGACCTGGTCCAGCACGACCGCGTCGACGTCTCGCTGTACAACGACCCGGCGCTGTTCGAAGCCGAACTGGACAAGATCTTCTACCGCACCTGGGTGTGGGTTGCCCACGAAAGTGAAGTGCGCAACAGCGGCGACTTCAAGACCGCCACCATCGGCCGTCGCCCGGTGATCGTCGTGCGCGACAAGAAGAACAACATCAACGTGCTGGAAAACCGTTGCCGGCATCGTGGCGCCACCGTGTGCGAGAAGCACAAGGGCAACGCCACCGGTTTCACCTGCCCTTACCACAGCTGGTCTTATGGTCTGGACGGCAAATTGCGTGCACTGCCGTATCCGGATGGCTACGAAGGCATCCTGGAAAAATCCGAACTGCCGCTGACCAGCCTGCGCGTCGAGAGCTACGCCGGCATGGTCTTCGCCAGCTACAACGACGAGATCGAACCGCTGGAAGACTTCCTCGGTGGTGCCAGGCACTGGATGGACCTGTTCATGAAGCAGGGCGCCGGTTACCCAATCAAGACTCAGGGCGAACACAAGTTCAGCTTCAAGGGCAACTGGAAGATCCAGTTGGAAAACACCACCGACGGTTACCACTTCCCGATCGTGCACAAGTCGTTCATGTCGTCGGTGGATGAAGAAACCTCGGAAATGCTTTCGTTCATGACCGATGAGCAAGCCGTGACCCACTCGCTGGGCAACGGCCACAGCGTCATGGTGATGGTGCCGGAACACGTCGACCTCGATCACGATGACGGCACCGAGCAGTTGCAGGAGCGCTTTGCCCATGTGACTGAAGAACTGTCGAAAACCATGCCGGCCGATCAGGTCCGTCGCATCGTGCGCTCGCTGCACGGCGCCGGTTTCAACCTGAACCTGTTCCCGAACATTGCCATGTCGATGTCGTTCTTCCGCGTGCTGCGCCCGGTGTCGGTTACCGAAACCGAGATCCGCCACGTGGCCCTCGGCATGGAAGGCGGCCCGGAAATCGCCAACCGCGAACGCATGCGCATCCACGAACACTTCCAGGGCCCGTTCGGTTTCGGCAGCCCTGACGATGCCGAAGCCTGGGACCGCGTGCAGCGCGGCTCGTATGCCGGCGTCGATGCGCCAATCCTGGTCAACCGCGGCCTGAACCGTGAAATCACCGCTGAAAACGGCGACAAGGTCAGCCACGCCACCGACGAAGGCGGCATGCGCGGTGCCTACGACATGTGGAAAAGGATGATGAGCCAATGAGCAATCAAGACACCCTGAACGGTTTTTCCGGCCCGTTGGCCCAGGCCATCGAATTCATCTGGCGCGAAGCCGAACTGCTCGACCACAAGAACTACGCCGAATGGGCGACCTTGTGGAGCGAAAGCGGCAAGTACATCGTACCGATCGACCCGGACACCGAAGATTTCGAAGCGACGCTCAACTACGCCTACGACGATGCGCGGATGCGTGATTTGCGCATCGAACGCCTGACTGCCGGCTACTCGCCGTCGGCCGTGGATGCGGCGAAAACCATTCGCACGGTTTCGCGTTTCCGTCTGGTGGAATCGGCCGGTGACATCGTTGAAGTGAATTCCGCGCAGTTGCTGTACGCCTACAAGCGCGGCGTGCACACGCCATTCGTGGCCGACCTCAATCACCGCATTCGCTTCACCGATGGCGTGCCGAGCCTGGAACGCAAAGTAGTGCGGCTGATCAACTCCACCGACAGCCTGAGCGCGCTCGGCTTCCTTTTGTGAGGGTAACATCATGAGTCGAGTAGCCCTCGTAACGGGTGCCTCGCGCGGACTGGGCGAGTGCATTGCCCGCCGTCTGCATGCTGCGGGTTATCGCGTCGGTCTGGCGGATGTGCGTGTCGAAGGTGTGCAGCGTCTGGCTTTAGAACTCGATAGCAGCGGCGCCAGCGCCATGGCTATCGAGCTGGACGTGCGCAGCAAAGCGGCTTTTCAGCAAGCGCGTGACCTTCTGGCCGAACGCTGGGGCGGCACCGACATTCTGGTGAACAACGCCGGCGTGTCGAAAGTCGCGGCGTTGATGGACATCACGCCGGAAGAGTTCGACGAGTCGATGGCGATCAACCTGCGTGGCACTTTCGTGGCCTGCCAGGTGTTCGGCGCGCACTTCGCCGAGCGTGGCTTCGGGCGCATCGTCAACATCGCGTCGCTGGCCGGGCAGAACGGCGGCACCGCCACCGGCGCGCACTATGCGGCGGCCAAGGGTGGCGTGGCGACACTGACCAAGGTTTTCGCCCGTGAACTGGCGCCTCAGGGTGTGACGGTCAACAGCATTTCGCCAGGTCCGCTGGACTTGCCAATCGTGCGCGAATCCGTCGCTCCTGAACGCCTGGAACAGATTCTGAAAATGATTCCGTCCGGCACCCTCGGTGACCCTGCGTTCATCGCCGACAGCGTGTTGCTGCTGATCGCCGATAACGCCATGTCCGTAACCGGCGCATGCCTGGACGTCAACGGCGGTTTGTTCATGCGCTGAGATTTGCGCCGCGACACGATCAATTGTGGCGAGCGAGCTTGCTCGCGCTGGGCTGCGAAGCGGCCCCAAAGATATCGGCAACACCGAAGATTTGGCGATTGCTGCGCAATCGAGCGGGAGCACGCGCCCTCGCCACAAAAGCTGTGCCAGACCCAAGAATTAATCGAAACGACAGTATTCAGGTGATGCAATGATGAAGGTGAAGATCGAAAGGATCGTCGACGAAGCGCTGGATATCCGTTCCTTTCGCCTCGTGCGCAGTGACGGCCAGCCGCTCGACATCTATGAACCGGGTGCCCACGTCGACCTGACCGGGCCGACCGGCGTAACCCGCCAGTATTCGCTGTGCAGCCCGCCGCAGGATCGCCGCGCCTACCTGGTGGCGGTGAAGAAAGAAGCGCAGTCCCGCGGTGGTTCGCTGGCGCTGCACGAGCAAGTGGAAGAGGGCATGGAGCTGGAAATGGGTGCGCCGCGCAACCTGTTCCGTCTCGATGAAAGCGCCAGTGAGCATGTGCTGTTTGCCGCCGGTATCGGCGTCACGCCGTTGCTGAGCATGGCCTACAAACTGGCGGAAAGCGGCCAGCCGTATCGCCTGCATTACTTCGCGCGCTCGGCGCAGTACGCGGCGTTTACTGAACTGTTGGCGACTAACTTTGCCGAGCATGTCGAATTTCACTACGGCATCGAACCCGCGGATCTCGACGGTGCATTGAGCGCTTGCCTGGATCGCGCCAGCCCTGCGGCCCACGTCTACACCTGCGGCCCGGCGCCCTTCATGAACAAAGTGGTAGAAGTCGCCGCGCGCACCCGCTCGGACGACGCCATTCACCTGGAGCACTTCGCCGCAGACCCGGCCGCCAACAGCGCTCCGGCCGGCACGTTCGAAGTGGAACTGGCCAGTTCCGGCGTGGTGCTGCAAGTACCGGCCAACACCAGCCTGGTCGACGTGTTGCAGGCCCACGGTTGCGACATCGACACGGAATGCCGCGAAGGTATTTGCGGCACCTGCATCGTCGAGGTGCTGGACGGTGTGCCGGAACACCGCGACAACTGCCTTTCCAACAAGGAAAAGGCCTCCAACAAGCAGATTTGCGCCTGTGTTTCCCGAGCGCTTTCCGCTCGTCTGGTATTGGACATCTAAGCGCTTTCTTCACTGGAAAGCTGACGCCGGAGCCTGTTGAATGGCGCCCGGCGACCATCGAGGGAGGCGATGGCTGGAAGACGAAACTTTTTTACCGAACCGCTCGACGAAGCGGATGGCAATAAAAACAAAAAAACGTGAGGCTTTGCGGACATGATTACAGCATCGGCGGTGCGCAATGAGGCGTTCGAAAGTTGGTTGAACCAGGTGAACCAGGCCTGTGGGCGTTTCGATGCTCGCGCGCTGGACACCGACTTCTATGGCGAACTGGCGGAATTTCGCAGCGGTGCGATCAACCTCAGCGTGGTCGACATGGCGCACGTGCATTTGTACCGCACCAGCAAGGACGTCAGCACCAGCAGCGACGGCCACTACTACGCGGTGTTCCAGATGCGCGGCAGCTCACAGCTGGAGCAGGGCGACAACCGTGCGCAGCTGGGCTGTGGCGACATCGCCCTGATCGACGCCAGCCGTCCGAGCGACATGACCTACAACGACGATTCCCGTCAGTTGTCGCTGATTTTGCCGCGTCAGGTGGTCGAGCGTGGCTCGCACTTCAATGCCGTCAACTGCGCCACCCGCATCGCCGCCAGCAGCCCTCTGGCTTCAATGGCCAACAGGCTGGTGCTGGAAACTCGCCAGCAAGAAGGTCTGGACATGCAGGAAAGCGAAGCGGTACTCGACGCCCTCGCGAGCCTGCTGCTGCCGGGCATCAGCGCCCTGGACAACGGCGGTGACGCCCACGAGCGGCAGTTCCGCAAGATCATTGCCTTCATCGACCAGCACATCAGCGACGAAGCACTGTGTCCCGAGATGATTGCCCGTGAGGTCGGTGTTTCGGTGCGCGGCCTGTACCGGATGTTCTCCAAGCGTGGTCTGGTCGTGGCGCAATACATCAAGCACCGCCGCCTGGACTTCTGCGCGGAAAACCTGCGCCGCGCCGATGTCGAGCAGAAGCTCTCGGCGTTGTGTTATGCGTGGGGGTTCTCGGATTCCAGCTACTTCTCGTCGGCGTTCAAGTCGCGCTTTGGCGTCTCGCCGGGTGCTTATCGCAAGCGCTATAGCCAGAACTGACACGCCGGCATTGATGTTGAACTTGCCGGCGTCATCGCTAGCAGGCTCGCTCCCACAGGGATTTTCGACGTACACAGATGTAGTGTTCGCTGCAGATCCACTGTGGGAGCTAGCTGTGTAAACCCATCACTCAGTGCCGCACCGGCTCATCCACCGGTAAATGCAGCACTTCGCGCACCAGCATGGCAATGCTGGTCACGCCCATCTTTTCCTTGATCTTGGTGCGGTGCACATCAACGGTCTTCACGCTGATGTTCAGTTCCCGCGCGATCACCTTGCTGGCCTTGCCATCGATCACCAGCATCAGCACTTCACGCTCGCGAGTGGTCAGCAGCGCCAGTTTGCCTTGCAGGTTCTGACGTTGCTGCTGATCGGCCTGGGCATGCACGGCGGTCTTCAGCGCCGCCTGGATACGGTCGATCATCTGCTGCGGGTTGTAGGGCTTCTCGACGAAGTCCAGTGCGCCGTTCTTCATCGCCGTGACCGACATCGGGATGTCGCCATGGGCCGAGACGAAGATGGTCGGCAGGGTGCTGCCGCGCTGGTTGAGGATTTCCTGCAACTGGAAACCGCTGGTCTCCGGCATGCGCACGTCCAGCACCAGGCAGGCGGGCTGCTTGGGGTCGTATTGGCTGAGGAACTCTTCGGCGCCGGCAAAGCACTGCGCCTGCACGCTGACGGACTCCAGCAACCACGCCAGCGAAGTGCGCAGGTCCTTGTCATCGTCAACGATGTAAACAATCGGTTTGCGGGTTTCCATCAGGGGCTGCCACGAAAATTCTAATTATTGTCATCGCACGCGAACGCGCGGCACGCATCGGCTCATCTTTTTGGAGCCTGTGAGCAGAATACCCACTGTCGCCGGCCCTTGCGATAAAGAAACCACCTAGTCGACTAGCGGAAACCCAACCTCACCATGGGGATCGTCAGAATGGTTGCGCCGTGCCCACAGCCTTAGTCTTGTTCCATCACCTACGGGCCGCTTTACGACGCGGTCCTCCTGAAGGAAGGGGCATCGACATGGCCGACCTGAGCCAGCAGCAAATCGACTTTCGCAACGCCATGGCGCAGCTGCCTGCTGCGGTGAACATCATCACCACCAACGGCCCCGGCGGTCGCTGTGGCATCACCGCCAGCGCCGTGTGCTCGGTGACCGATTCGCCACCCACCGTGCTGGTCTGCGTCAACCGCAACAGCGCCACCCACGACGTGTTCCGCACCAACGGCCACCTGTGCGTCAACGTACTGTGTGGCGAACAGGAAGAACTGGCCCGCCACTTCGCCGGCATGACCAAGGTGCCGATGGATGAGCGTTTCGCCTGGGACTTGTGGGACGACGGCGCGGCCGATGTGCCGGTGCTGCGCGACGCCCTGGTGCAATTGGAAGGACGGATCAGCGAGTGCAAGGAAGTGGGTTCGCATTCGGTGATGTTCGTGGAACTGACGAAGGTTGGCGTGCGCGAACCGCGTGACAGCCTGGTGTATTTCAACCGGTTGTTTCATCGCGTCGAGCATGCCAGCGCGGCTTGAATAACACCGCGTTATCGTTCAATCGCGAGCAAGCTGTGTCAATCTGGAATGCTTGTTTAACGACTGTAGGCGTAACGTCCTGCAAGCTACAACTGCTTGCGGCATTGCCTACAGCTACGCCAGAATCCGCCGGCTTGTGCGCCTTGGAGGCCATCGGTAACTTGGTCCGCGTCACTGATTCCCAGTGAGCGGGTTTAGCAGCCCGTGGTGTTATGAAGCGTATTTGCAGTCCAGACAGTCAGGTATTCCCCATCCCTGCACTTGATGGCAGCTGTGCGCAGGGCGCCCTCGGGCGCGCCGGTTTCGTAACTCCCCGGTCTGCTAACCTGCGTACAGCCGCCACCCCTTCGTTTAGCAGCGATTCGGTGACGGCTCCAAGTTTCTGGAGTTCGAATCATGTTGAAAGTTACCCCTGATCCACCGGAAAACGACGCTTGCCCCAACCCGGCCCTGCATATCATGGCCACCCCGCACAAACCCTCCACCCTGTTCACCATCAACCCCGACATCGATATCGAAACCCTGCTGGCCCACGCCTGTGAGTCGCTGGCCTCGGCGAGCGTCATGGCCAGTGACCTGGCGGGTTTTCTGCAAGGCACGCACCGCAACACCCTGCTGGGCATCGCGCAAGTGATCATGCTGGGGGAGTTGGCGGTGAATCGGGCGCTGGACAGGCTTGACCCGGCGGGATAGCGGCTCTTGAGGCGGAAGGTAATCCTGTGGCGAGGGAGCTTGCTCCCGCTGGGCTGCGAAGCAGCCCCAAAATCAGCCATTGCGGTGCTTCAGAAGTACCGCAATGACCGGGTTTACGACTGCTTCGCAGCCGAGCGGGAGCAAGCTCCCTCGCCACAAAAGCATCGTTACTGCTGCAAATACTCCCGAGCCAACAAACAAGCCCGCTCAATCAACATCGGCGCCATTTCAATCGCCGTCGGTGTGCCCTGGCGGGTGTGAATCCAGCCCAGGTACGTGGTGCCGCGCAGCATCAGGAACATCGCCAAGGTCTGGCGATCCGCCTCGGTCAGTGGCTTGACCGCGTTGTAGCCGTCGAGCAGCGCCGCCTTGATCTGCTCATAACGCGGATCATCCAGACAGAAGTACAGCGCCGTGGCCAGTTCGAACATGTGCCAGCCAAACCCGGCGTCGTCGAAGTCGATCAAGCGCAACTGCGGCCCTTCGATCAGCAGGTTCTCCGGCACAAGGTCAGCGTGAATCATGCCGAAGTTGCCCAGGTGCCGGCCGTACTGGCGCAGGTCCTTGCGCGCTGTGCGCCGGGCCTGTTGCAACAAATCCCGCTGCTCATCGCTGAGCTGCGCAAGCTCCCAGAAACGCCCCCAGAACGGGTTGGCGCCAATCAGACCTTCCTCGTCCCAGGCATGCCGGACAAATTCGTCCGGCTGCTGCCAATCCGCCGAATGCAGGTGAATGCGCGCCGCAATTGCACCGGCTTCGTTGAACAGAAAGTCGATTTCGGTATCGGCCTGCACGCCAGCCTCGGAGGTGCCGGCGGTGGCTCCGGGCAGCCAGGCGAGCATGTCGATGTGACGCGGCTCGCCAATGTCCTGGTGGGTGACCTCGATCAAATGGCTTTGATTCTGCGCACGGATGATCTGCGGCACGGTGATGCCAGCGCCGGCCAGTGCTTCCATCCATTGCAGCTCGGAGCGTAGCGCGGCCTCGCAATGATAGCCGTTGCGATGGATGCGCAGGGCTACGCGCTGACCGTCGTGACGGCGGGCGGAAAACACTGCGTTTTCGCGGAACTTCACCAGTTGAATGTCGGCGAACTCGCCGTCCCACTGTTGCAGGGCATGACGCGCCAGATCGTGCAGCCGGGCGACTTGTTGTTCGTGGTTCAGAGCATGGAAATCAGTCATGGCAAGGCCTCAAATAGCGCTGAGCGCGTTATCCAGCGTGTCAACGAACAGGTCGGCGTTTTCGCGGCTGAACACCAGCGGCGGGCGCAGTTTGAGAATGTTGTCGCCAGCGCCGATCTTGCTGATCAGCACACCGTTCTCGCGCATGTCGTTCACCACCTTGCGCGCCTCCAGTCCGGCCGGCTCCTTGCTGGCGTGGTCCCGCACCAGTTCCATGGCGAAGAACAGGCCTTTGCCGCGCACGTCGCCGATGATCGAGTGTTTGCCGGCCAGCACTTGCAGGCGTTGCTGCACATAAGCACCGACGCTTTGTGCGTTCTTCAGCAACTGCTGTTCCTCGATCACATCCAGCACTGACATGCCGACCGCTGCCGCGACCGGCGAGCCGCCGAAGGTGTTGAAGTACATGGCGTGGCGCCCGAAGGACTCGACCAAGGCCTTGTGGGTGATCAGCCCGGCGAGTGGATAGCCGTTGCCCATCGGTTTGCCGAGGGTCACGATGTCCGGCACCACGCCGTGGGCCTCATGGCCCCACAGGTGATCGCCGGTGCGACCGAAACCGGACTGCACTTCGTCCGCGATGAACAAACCGCCCGCCGCACGGATCAACGCTGCAGCCTTATTTACGAAACTGGCCGGCACCCGTGGCAGGCCTTCGTTGGCGAACAGGGTGTCGATCAGCAATGCCGCGGGGCGAATGCCCTGGGCCTGCATCGAGGCAATCGCCGCCGTGATGTTGGCCGCATATTCTTCGGCCAGTTGCGCTTCAGTGGTGCCGGCCGGCGCGTGGTACAGGCACGGAATCGGCACCGCCCGCGCATGGGCGGCAAAAGGCTCCGGCGAGGGCAGGGCGGTGGTGACTTCGGCCAGCGACGCGGAGTTGCCGTGGTAGTTGTAGTCGCTGACGATGATGCCGGTGCCGCCACTGGAAAAGCGTGCCAGACGCAGTGCCAGCTCATTGGCCTCGCTGCCGGTGCAGGTGAACATGGCGGTGTCCAGCGACTCGCCAAACGTCGCGGTCAGGCGCTCGGCGTAGCGCACCACTTGCTCATCCAGGTAGCGGGTGTGGATGTTCAGCGTGGTGGCCTGGCGGTGCATGGCCTCGGTCACGTGGGGGTTGCAGTGGCCGACGCAGGGCACGTTGTTGTAGACGTCGAGGTAGCGACGACCGTCGACATCGAACAGCCAGACGCCTTCTCCGCGTACCAGGTGCAAGGGTTTGTCGTAGAACAGCGGCGAGGCGCTGCCAAGTACGCGATGACGGCGTTGCAGGAGAGTGTCTTCAGGCATGGTCTGGAACCTCGATAACGGTGCGGCGAGTGCGCAGCAGGTAGTTGAAAATGCACAGGGTGAAGGTCACGGCCAGGGCGATCAGCATCAGCATGTCGAGCTGGAAGCAGGCGGCGATCACCACCAGCGTCAGGGCCAGGCCGAGCCAGGCGACCAGTTTTCCGCCGATCAGGGTGAACGGGCGTGGCAGGTCAGGCTGGCTGTTTTTGATGCGCAGGTAGGCGCCAAAAATGAACAGGTAGCAAACGTTGAGCAGCAACACGACCGCGAGCATCACCGTGGCCGGGTCCACTTCGGACAGCGGCAGGCCGATGGCGCCGATCAGCAGGAGTGCCGGGTACGGCGTGCCACGCTTGCCGGTCTTGCCCAGCCATTGCGGGAACAAGCCGTCGCGGGCCATGGCGAACAGCTGGCGGGATGCCGCGTAGACCAGCGAGAAGAACGTCGCGATCAGACCGAACACGCCACCGCAGCCAATCACCTTGGCCAGCCACGAGCCTTCACCGAACGCGCTGTTGCTGGACATCGCCGCGTACAGCGGGTCGCCCGCCGAACCTGTCAGCTCGACACCACCGGCACCCGGTGCGCACACCAGCACGACCAGCGCGGTGACCAATAAGGTGCCGATGGCTGCGAGAATGCCGCGAGGCATGGTGCGACCGGGGTTTGCGGCTTCTTCCGCCGCTGAGCCGGTTTGCTCGACGGTGATAAACAGCCAGATGGCGAACGGCACGCAGGCGAAGATGCCACCGAGGCTGACCGGAGTCGTCACGTTGGCCGGCAACGCCAGCAGGTTCGCCAGTTCGACATGCGGCGCCATGGCCACGCCAAAGGTGAGCAGGGCGACCACGGCGATCACCCCGGCAATGAACGTCAGGCCCATGGCCTCACCGACACCGCGCAGGTGAATGCCGATGATCACCACGAACAGGGCGATCTTCACCGGCCAGCCACCGATGCCGAAAATCGATTCGGTGTAGGCGCAAATGAACGTCGCCGCCGCACCGGTGCCGATGGTCAGCGCCAGTGCGCAAGCCACGCCGACCAGATAACCCACGAACGGCCCAAACGCACTTTGCGCATAGACGAACACCCCGCCAGCGCTGGGCAACGCCGTGGACAGTTCCGCCACACACAACGCCAGCCCGCCGCAGAGCAGCGCCATCAACAACGTGGCGATCAACATGTTCAACCAGCCACCGGCCGCCAATCCGAAGTTCCAGCCGGAAAACTGCCCGGCCACCACCAACGCAATTCCAAGGCCGGCGATCTTTGGCCAGCCCAACGCACTTTTCTTGAGCACAGAAATCTCCCGCGACCCGAGGGTCGATTTATTTTTTAATGAGAAATGGAGGGGTCCAGCGTTGCTTCGCGCCCGTTGAATGGGGCTGTTTCGATACTACGCCGAGGGCGCGGCGCGGCATGTTTGCGTGCATGCCATGTGGTTGGTTGTGGGTGCCAGATTTGACCTGAATCCTGGGGGAGCGGGCTTGCTCGGGATGGCGGTGTATCAGGCATCGGAGATGTTGGATGTGCTGGCCTCATCGCGAGCAGGCTCGCTCCTACAGGGGATCTTCAGTGAACACACAATCTGTGTAGACGAAAATCCAAATGTGGGAGTGAGCCTGCTCGCGATGGCGGCCGGTCAGGCACTATCAAATTCAGATGCGGAAGCTCCCCACCAACTGATTCAACCGCGCCGCCTGTTGCTCCAGTTCGGTACACGCGCGCAATGTCGCCTGTAGGTTTTCCACGCCTTGCTGGTTCAGCGTGTTGATCTGGGTGATGTCGACGTTCAACGCTTCGACCACGGCGGTCTGTTCTTCGGTGGCGGCGGCGACGGACTGGTTGACGTTGTCGATCTCGCCGATGCGTTGGGTGACGCAGCCCAGGCGGGTGCCGGCGAGGTTGGCGATGGCGACGCTTTCTTCGCTGTGCTGCTGGCTTTCGGTCATGGTGGTGACCGAGTCGCGGGCGCCGACTTGCAGCGCTTCGATCATCTGCTGGATCTCCAGCGCCGAGGCCTGGGTGCGTCCGGCGAGGCTGCGCACTTCGTCCGCTACTACGGCAAAACCGCGTCCCGCTTCACCGGCGCGGGCCGCTTCGATCGCGGCGTTGAGCGCCAGCAAGTTGGTCTGCTGGGAGATGCCCTTGATCACTTCGAGGATCTGTCCGATGTTCACGGTCTTGTCGTTGAGCACTTCGATGTTGGCGCACGACGCACTGATTTTGCCCGACAGCTCATTCATTACCTCGATGGTGCGTTGCACCACCTGACGGCCGTCTTCGGCTTGTTGCCGGGCGCTGGACGCCTGATGAGAAGCGTCGGACGCGTTGTTGGCGATTTCCTGGGCAGCGGCACCCAGTTGATTGATCGCGGCGGCCACGCTGTTGGTGCGGCTGGATTGATCGTCGAAATTGCTCAACGACGAGTTGGAAGCATCCAGCACGCGGCGGGCACCTTCGTTGACGCCGTGGGCCGCAGACGACACCTCACGCATCGACTGGTGAATGCGTTCGACGAAGCGGTTGAACGCCGTGGCCAGTTGGCCGATCTCATCCCGCGATTGCACTTGCAGGCGTCGGGTCAGGTCGCCTTCACCCAGGGAAATATCTTCCATGACCCGCGTCAGCACTTGCAGCGGCCGGGTGATGCGTTTTGCGGTGTACCCGATCAGCAATAGGCCGAGCAGCGCCGAGCCGCCACCGAGCAGCAGTTCCAGCGCCGTGCTTTGCACGCCTTGGGCGTCGAGTTCCTTTTGCAGGGTCGCGACCGGCGCCAGTAATACCTCTTGCGGCACGCCCACCAGCACACCCCACGGCGCGGCGCCGGCAATCGGTGGCAGCGGTTCGAGGACCTTGATCTGTTGCGGGTCGACAAACACCTTTGGCTGGCCCTGACGCAAGGCGTCCATCACCTCGGCATTGTCCATCGGTTGGCCGAGGCGGTTGACATTCTGACTGTCGGCGGAGATCACGCCACGGGGGCTGACGATGCTGATCTGACCGTGGCCGTCGAACAGTTCCAGCGCACTGGCTTCGCTGTTTTTTTGCAACGCGGCGAGGTTGATGTCGAGGCCGACCACGGCGATGACCTTGCCGTTTTCCAACAGCGGGAAAGCAACGCTGGTCACCAGTTTTCGACTGCCGGAAGCCTCGTCGAAATAAGGTTCCAGCACACAGGCCTGACGGGTGTTGCGGGCGCAGGTGTAGAAGGCGTTGTACGGTGCGCCGCTCGGGCCGGGCTCGGTGTTGGCGAGCAGCCCTTCGTCGCCGATCACCGCTTGCAGTTCACCGGGTTTGCTTTGCACCCAGTACAGGGAGAACCGTCCGGTTTCGTTGCTGCCCAGATCCGCTTTGTCGGCGAAACCGGCGTCGGCACCGTCCAGTGCATCGGGTTCAAAAATGACGTAAAGCCCGAGCAGGTCGGGCTTGTCGATCAGGGCCTGGTGAAGCTGGGTACTCAGCTCCTGGCGCAGTTGTTGGCGGGTCAGATGGCCCTGATGCTGAAGTTGCCTGAGGTAAAGCAGATACCGCGACAACCCCTGGCCGAATTCGTGGGTTTGCATGAAGGTGCGTTGCACCTGCATGGCCTGCACCTTGCCCAGCGCCTGCATGTGTTCCTTGGCGGCATCGGCGAGCATTTCGCCGCTGGCTTCGGCCACTTGCCCGCTGCTTTTATGCGTCTGATAGAGCGACAACCCCATCAGCAAACCGACCACCAACAACAGGCAGAGACCGGCGAGCAGGGCAACCTTGCTCTGGATCGTGAGGAACCTTTTCTGCATTGGAAATACCTTTTTCCTGGAAACCACCCCGATTCCTGTAGGAGCGAGCTCGCTCGCGAAAAACGTCTGGACGACGCGTTCATTCAGACCGCTCGTGTCATCGTTGACGTCCATCGCGAGCCGGCTCGCTCCTACAAGGTTTTCGTTGAGGCCGAATTAGAAAGTCGTGGCGAAAATCAGCTGGCTGTAGAGGTTCTTGTCGTTGTTGCCCAACTGTGTACCGCCCTGATCAGCGCTCTTGTCCGGCTGGAACAGACCCACCAGCGGCATCACCGTGATGTGGTCGTTGAGGTGCCATTCGGCGTACAGGTCGATTTCGTGGCCATCGGTGTTGCCCAGGTCGCGGTCGATGGTGTCGAAGTTGAAGTACATCGCGCCGACGGTCAGGTTTTCCAGCGGCGAAACAGTGAACTTGAGTTGCTGGATGCGCGAGTTGCTGTTGAATGGGCCGGCGTAGTTGCCTGCCACTTCACCCTGGAACCAGGTACCGAAACCACGGCTGAACCCGTAGAACAGGGTGTCGTAGCCTTCCGAGAAACGGCTGTAGCGGTAGCCGGCGTACGGCGTCCACGGTGCTTCGGAAAAGGTCCATCCAGCTTCCAGATACCAGGCGTCTTCAGTGGCTGTGTGCGGTTTGTCCTGCTTGGCGTATTCGCCGGAGAGGAACAGGTCCTTGACTCCGGCATTGCCGGTCGCGCGCAGGCTATAGGTTTTCATGCCGTCGCGTTCCAGTTGCGCCGGGGAGGCGTACTGCTCGTCGATGTCAGTGGTGTCGATATAGGTCAAGCCAACGGTGCCGGCTTCAGACACGTGCTCCAGGGTGCCGACATACATTTCGGTCATGGCCTGGGCGCGGTTGTTGGATTTGAGCCACATCAGGTCGCCGCGCCAGCCTTCCTTGCCACCGATGCGCAGCACGGCGGTTTCGTCGAAGGCCTTGCGTGCGGCCAGCCAATAGGCGCCGCCCCGGTTGAACTCACCATCGGCCAGGCCTTTGCCCAGGTTCAGGGCGTCGCCGTTGATCAGGAAACCGTCGCCGACCATGATGTTCTGGCGACCGAACGACAGGTCGATGCCATCGGCACCCAGGACCGGGAACAGGTCAGCCGAGCGCCAGCCGAGGTAGGCGTCTTCGACCTTGGTGGTGCGTTCCGAACCGTCACTGAAACCGGCCGCATCGCCGTCACCCCAGGTGCCGGAACTGAGCATGTTCGCCGCGCCATACGCTGTGCCAACACCGGCCAGGCCCTGGTCGAAACTCAGACCGTACTTGATGTAACCCTCGCGCCACGACGACGAACCTTCGTCGAGACGACCCGACAGGGCGTAGTTTTCCTGGCTGTGGAACACGCCGAAAACCGCTTCCAGCGTGGCGTTCAGGTGACTGTCGTCATCGGCGTAGAGTTCGTAGGCTCCGGCCTGGCCAGCGCTGATCATCAGCGCGAGAGTCGAAAGGCGAAGCAAGGGGGACTTGAGCATGGTGTGGCATCCGTTCTTGTTCTTGAGCGCAGGTTTGCGGTCTGCCCGGATACTAAGGCGCGGCTTTTTTCCAGCCTTTTGCCTGTTTGCCAATTAGTTGGTCGTGCGTGCCAGATTGGTCGGTTTGGCAGAAGCGCCAACACAACTGGCACGCAGGGCAAAACCTGCAAGCCAATGACCATCGACAATCCCGCTCAACCTGCCGAAGCACCGTGGTGTCGGCATCTTCAGTGTTGGCGTTCGTCTGCTGGCGAGCGCGTGGATTTTCAAGGTCGTTTCTTATGTTCACCGTCCTGCGTTTGCCCCTCATCGGTTTGTTGTCTTTCACCCTGGCCCAGGCCGCACTGGCGGCCGATTGCGCACCGGCCAAAAGCCGTGGCGCCGAAGTTTTCGCCAATGAATGCGGGGTTTGCCATGCCGTGAGCAAAGGCACGACCGGCATGATGGGGCCGAACCTGGCGGGTGTGATCGGGCGCAAGTCCGGCTCGCTGGAAGGTTTCAACTACTCGCAAGCCATGCGCAACAAGAACATCGACTGGCAAGCCGAGAACATCGAACAACTCATCACCCAACCCCAGGCCTATGTGCCTGGCACCTACATGCCCTACATGGGCATGGCCTCGGCAGATGATCGCCAAGCGGTCGTGTGCTTCCTCAAAGAACAACAGTAATCAGCCGGATCACCGACTGAACAACTCATCTGCATGAAAGGTGATTTTTATGAGCAACGTTGAAATTCTGCCGCAGGTCGCTGCATTCCTGGATCGTCGTCACGGCTGCTTCATTGATGGGCAGTGGGTGTTTGCCGAAGGCGACAGCATTGCCGTGGTTAACCCGGCCACCGGGCAAACCCTGTGCGAAACCCTGGATGCGCCGCTGGAAATCGTCGAACGCGCCGTGCAGTCGTCGCACACGGCGTTCAAATCCGGCGTGTGGTCTGCGCTGCGCCCGGCGGATCGCGAACGCATCCTGCTGAACTTCACCCGTCTTGTAGAAGAACACGCCGAAGAACTGGCCCAGCTGGAAACCCTGAGCCAGGGCAAGTCGATCAACATGGCTCGCGCCCTGGATTTGAATGCCACCGTGGAATTCATGCGCTACATGTCCGGTTGGGCGACCAAGATCGAAGGCCAGACCTTCGATGTGTCGATCCCATTGCCACCGGGTGCCAAGTTCACCGCGTTCACCAAGCGTGAACCAGTGGGTGTGGTCGTCGGCATCGTGCCGTGGAACTTCCCGCTGCTGATCGCTGCCTGGAAACTGATGCCGGCGCTGGCCACTGGTTGCACCGTCATCATCAAACCCGCAATGGAAACCCCGCTGACGGCCATGCGCCTGGCGGAACTGGCCCTCGAAGCCGGGATTCCCGCAGGCGTGTTCAACGTCGTGACCGGTGGCGGTGCTTCGGTCGGTGGCGTGCTGACCTCGCATCCGCTGGTGAGCAAAGTGTCGTTCACTGGCTCCACCGCCGTGGGCAAAAGCGTCGGCGTGGCGTGCATGGAAAACATGACGCGCTTCTCCCTGGAACTGGGCGGCAAGAACCCGATGATCGTGCTCGCCGATGCCGACATTGAAAAAGCCGTGCAGGGCGCGATTCTTGGCGGTCTGCTGAACAACGGTCAGGTGTGCGCGGCGGCTTCGCGTTTCTATGTGCACCGCTCGATTCACGACAAATTCGTCGAAGCGCTCGCCGCAGCCGTCTCGGCCATGCCGATTGGCGACGGCATGAACTGCGACGCAGCGATCAACCCGCTGGTATCGCGCAAGCAGCAACAAAGCGTGCTCAAGCACATTGAACTGGCCCGTCAGGAAGGCGCTCGGGTCGTGACCGGTGGCGAGTTGCTGGAAGGGGATGGCTTCTTCGTGCAGCCGACCATTCTGGCCGATATCGACCACAGCATGGCCGTGGCCCGCGAAGAAGTGTTCGGGCCGGTGCTGGGCGTGATGCCGTTCGACGATGAAGATGCCGTCATCGAACTGGCCAATGACAACCGCTACGGCCTGGCCGCCAGCCTGTGGACCAACGACTTGGGCAAAGCGATGAACCTGGTGCCGCGCATCGAGGCCGGTACGGTTTGGGTCAACGCCCACGTGCTGCTCGATCCGGCGATGCCGTTCGGTGGCGTCAAGCAATCGGGCATGGGCCGCGAATTCGGCCGCGCGGTGATCGAGGCTTACACCGAGCTCAAGTCGGTGTGCATCGCGCATTGATCCAGCGCACATCCACCGCGTGATCAGGTATCACGCGGTGGATGGCGGTTTCGCCAGTTCTATCCCGGCGGCGCTCAGCCGCTTGAGAATGTCGAACAGCAGCTCGCTCTTGATCGCGGTGACCATGCGCGGGCTGCTGACATAACCGGTGATGGTCAAGGTAATGCCTTCAGGCTTGAGCTGGCTGAAACGCACCACCGGTACCGGTTTGTCCAGAATGGTTTCGTGCTCGATGTAGGTGTTGTAGAGCAGGTCCCGCACTTGCTCGGGGTCGATGTCCAGCGGGAACATCAATTCAAGTGTCGCCACCCCTTGGGCGCTGCCGCCGAGGGTGACGTTGCGCAGGTTCTGCGAGATCAATTGCGAATTGGGCACGATCACGATCGAGCGGTCGGCCAGTTGTATTTCCGTGGCCCGCACGTTGATCCGGCGGATGTCACCCTCGACGCCGCTGATGCTGATCAGGTCGCCGACCTTCACCGGGCGTTCGGTCAACAGAATGATGCCGGAGACGAAATTCTTGACGATTTCCTGCAAACCGAAGCCGATCCCCACCGACAAGGCACTGACGATCCAGGCCAGATTGGTCCACTTGACCCCCAGCGACGACAGCATCAGCAAAACCACCAGGGCGTAGCCGATGTTGGAGAACAAGGTGCTGAGCGAGGCACACATGCCGGGGTCCATTTCGGTTTTCGGCAGGAATTCGTCGTCCAGCCAGCGCCGCAATGAGCGGATCAGGTAGATGCCGATGATCAGCGCGAGCAAGGCTTGCAACAGGTTGGCCGGGACGATGTTCAGTTTGCGCAGGCCGTCGCCGCCGAGGATGGCGAGGATGTTGGTGGCCAGCTGGCTGAGCGTCGATCCGACCCCGCCCACCACCAGCGTGATCAGCGCCAGCAGCAACAGTGTGGCGCGGCCGAAACCGGACAGTAGGATCGAAATCTGCTCCAGGCGTGTGTCGCCAATACCCAATAACTGCTTGAGCGCCTTGCCCGTGGAATAGCGGGGTGAAAACAGAAATTCGCAACCGTCCTTCACGATCTGGGTCAACAAGTAGAAGCCGGCAAAAATAATGAAGAACCACACCAGCTCGTACGTGATGAAGCGCGACAGCGACACATAGCCGATCAGCAAGGCAACGAGCGAAAGCACGATCGCAAGGGTGGCGAACGAATAAATCACCCCAGCCAGCGTCCGGCCCGCTTCCGGGGCGATGCCGGCGATGACCATGGCCCGGCGGGTCTTGCTGACGCGCAACAGCAGCATGGCGATCAATGACGAAACAATCAGTGCAACCAGGCCCCGGACAGAGATCACCGTCTGCGAACTCATGCCGGTGGCATTGGTTATTTGTGCCAGTGACACCAGCACCAGCAGCGCAAAGGATAACCGGACCGGGTAGGGTTTGATGGCCAGGGCGAGCGGGTCGGCAAAGGCCGGCAGTCGCCACGATGGGTGCTGCGTGGACAGTAACGCGCGGCTCAGGCCGGTGATCAGCACGCAGGTATAAACGATTTTTTCGAAGTCCTGGGAGAACCCCAACAGCTGCGGCGTCAGGGGCAGTTCACGGGTCACGGTGAAAAACAGCAACTGCAGGGCGATCCAGGCAGACAGTACCGTGGCCACAACCGAGGCCAGCGCCAGGGCACTGCGCCGCAGGCGACCTTCAGGCATTCGATGAATGCACAACCAGGTCAGTCCGCGTTCGGCCAACCGGCGACCGAAAATCCAGAAAAACAGGGCCACGGCGAGCAACAGGCTGGTCAGCAGACGTTCGCCCGGTTGCCAGGTGGCGGCTAGCGTGGCGCGGATCTGCTGGATGAAGGCGTTGAATTTTTGCCGGTCCTCTTGTGGCGGATTGAACAGGGGGGCCCAGAACCAGGGATTGAGCACGCTGCGGGTCTGCTGGGTCACTTCGGTTTCCAGCAGGTTGCGGCGGATGGCGGCTATCTGCAGCAGCAGTTCGGCGGCGCCGGTTTTGAGGGTTGCCAGGGTTTTGAGTCGGGAGTCGATGCGGTTTTTCTGCTCGGTCAGGGCCGTCCTCTGGTTGGCGATTTCGGATTTTTCCGACGCGGCTTCTGCCAGGGGCGTTGGCCCCAGCACACCCAGCTGCGCCTGCAATTGAGCCTGCTCGGGCAACAGCAGTGCCGTCAGCCGATCGACTTCCCGGATCAGTGCCTGGACCAGATCCTGCGGGGCTTCCAGCTGGCTGTAGTTGCTGACCAGGGACACCTGCTGTTTCAGGTTGCCGAGCTGGTTGAGCAGCGCATCCAGATCGCCTTCGGAAATGCTGACGGGGGTTCTCGTGATGCTGTTGACCGGAGCGTCTGGCACGGGCGCCGCCGAGAGCATCGCGCCGCTCGACGCGAACAGCAGCAACGCCATGACCATCATTAACTTCAATGCATTACGCATAGGAGCGCTCGACTGGTTGTTTGTCACTCAGCCTATGAGGTTAGGTCATGACTCACGTTATCGAGGCTTTTTTGGTCAAAAGATCGCAGCCTGCGGCAGCTCCCACAGAGGAATCGGGTTCAGGCCAGCATCGACATCAACCCACCCTGGCGATCCAGTTTGGCCAGATCATCAAAGCCGCCGATGTGCGCGTCGCCGATGAAAATCTGCGGCACGCTGCGGCGGCCGCTGCGCTCAAGCATCTCCTCAAGTTTGCCAGGTTCACGCTGAATGTTGATCTCGTGCATCGTCACGCCTTTGCTGGCCAGCAGTGATTTGGCGCTGCGGCAGTAAGGGCAGGTGTCAGTGGTGTAAAGGGTCACAGTGTTCATGCTCGTATTCTCCGCAGCGGGGTTGATCAGGCGCTGATGGCCGGGAAGTCGATATCGGTCAGGGCGACGTTGTTCAGGTAGTTGGTCAGCGTCTGCGAGGCCACGTGGGCGATCACTTCGATGATCTTCGCGTCATTGATCCCGGCGGCGCGGGCGGCGGCGATCTGATCGCTGCTCAGGTGGCCACGGCTTTCGGTGATCTGCCTGGCCAGCAGGGCATAAGCGTCGAGTTGGCCTTCACGGGCGCTGAGGATTTCCTGGCTGGAGAGTCCGGCCTTACCGGCAAACAGCGTGTGCGCCGCCAGGCAGTAATCACAGCCGTTGACCTGCGAGGTGGCGAGGGAAATCGCTTCCTTCTCCGTGGCGCTCAAGGATGTCTTGCCCAGTGCCGCCGAGTTTTGCAGGTACGAGGCCAGCACGGCGGGGGCGAGGGCCAATACGCGAAAGACGTTGGGCAGGAAGCCGATTTTCTTCTGCACGCCTTCCAGTAACGGGCGGGTGGTGTCGGTGGCGTGTTCCAGGCTGACAGGGACAATGCGGGTCATGGTGATTCTCCGAGGATCCAAGCGCGACAGGCGCTGGGTACGGAGTCCATGCTAGTGATTCGCTCTGGTCAATTGGATGCAAATCGTCGACGATATGCGACAGATCGTCCAGAACTGCTCCCGGGAGCCTCCCCATGGATCGCCTGTCCACCTTGCTCACGCATTTCGGCGTCAATGCCGGCACCTTCCACAGCGGCACGTTTTGCGGCACAACCGCCTTCGATGGCACTCAGGTGTGCGGGCATGTGCATTTGCTACAGGCCGGCGAGGTCGCGCTGAAGCTGGGTGACGAGCGCGAGTTGCAACTGACCGAGCCGACGCTGATCTTTTTTCCTCGGCCGTACCGCCATCGTTTGTTCGCCTCAGAGGCGTCCGCCACGCAGCTGGTGTGCGCCTCGCTGAGTTTCGATGGCGGCTCGGGCAATGCCCTGGCGTCGGCATTGCCGGAGTATCTGGTGCTCAAGCTCGATGAAATCCCCACTCTGGCCAGCACGCTGCAATGGCTGTTCGACGAAGCCTTCGCGGGCACCTGTGGCCGTGAAGCGGTGATGGATCGACTGTTCGAGCTGGTGGTGATCCTGTTGCTGCGGCATATCCTGAGCACGCGAAATCAGCAGCCGGGCATGATGGCCGGCCTCGCTGATCCACGGCTGGCAAAGCCCTTGAGCCTGATGCACGAAGCGCCGGGCAAGGCCTGGAGCGTGGCAGAACTGTCGACGCTGGCCAACATGTCACGGGCCAGTTTTGCGGAACACTTCAAGCGGGTAGTGGGGCAGGCACCGGTGGATTATCTGGTGAGTTGGCGCATCAGCCTGGCGCAGAAACGCTTGCGCGAAGGCAAGCCGATAGCGCTGATCGCCGAAGAAGTCGGCTACGAAAGCCCTTCGGCGCTGGCCCGGGCGTTTCGCCGCAAGACCGGGGTCAGCCCGCGCGAGTGGAGAGGGTGAATTTGCGGATTATTGATCGGCGAAAATGACTTCCGTGCAATACAAACGTAATCTCGCCAGTTCGCTGACCAAAAACAAAAATCAGGAGTCATTGATGCAACCGATCCGTCTCGGTCTGGTGGGCTACGGCAAGATTGCCCAGGATCAACACGTTCCCGCGATCAACGCCAACCCGGCGTTCCAGTTGGTGGCTGTCGCCACGCAAGGGCAGCCCTGCGCCGGGGTGGAGAACTTTCAGTCCCTTGGCGAGCTGCTCGAAAACGGCCCGCAGGTCGACGCGATTGCGTTTTGCACACCGCCGCAAGGGCGATTCGCCTTGGTGCAACAAGCGCTCGCCGCTGGCAAACACGTGCTGGTAGAAAAACCGCCATGCGCCACCCTGGGGGAAGCGATGGCGTTGGTGAGCCAGGCAGAAGAGCGAGGTGTCAGCGGGCTGTTTGCCTGGCATTCTCGCTATGCGCCCGGCATCGAAGCCGCCCGCGACTGGCTGGCCAGCCGCACCCTGCAAAGCGTACAGATCGACTGGAAGGAAGACGTGCGCAAGTGGCACCCCGGCCAGGCGTGGATCTGGCAACCCGGCGGCCTGGGCGTCTTCGATCCGGGTATCAATGCCTTGTCGATTGCAACCCATCTGCTGGCGCTGCCGCTGTTTGTCGAGTCCGCTGAACTGCGTGTCCCGAGCAATTGCCAGTCGCCAATTGCTGCTTCCATCAAAATGTCTGACGCACGTCACCTCGACATCTGCGCGGAATTCGATTTCGACCACGGTCATGACGAACTCTGGAGCATCGAGGTTCGCTGCAGCGAAGGCGTCCTGCGACTGGACAACGGTGGCGCACTGTTGAGCATCGACGGCGTGCGCCAAGCCGTCTCGGAAGAGGGCGAGTACGCGGCGGTGTATCGACACTTTCAACAGCTGATCGGCGACAAGGCCAGTGACTTCGACCTCCAGCCGCTGCGACTGGTAGCCGACAGTTTTTTTGTTGGCAGTCGTGTTTCGGTTGAAGCGTTTTACGATTAACGGCAGGGTTGGCCGTAATTAAATGCACTTTGGCATAAAAAGAAAGTAAAGACCCCCACAGGTTCGCTTGATCCTCGTTACCCTCATGTTCATCGGGTGTCGAGCGTGGGGGCAAGTCCGATTCACGTGACGCTTGATCTCGAAGTTTTCCGTCAGGTTTCCCCACCTACCACCAACGAGAGAGCCAACCGAGCGGCAGGGATGACCGTGAATTCGCGAGAGAGCCACATGATGAACATGAGAAAACTGAAACACGTCCTTGCCGGTTTAACCCTGTCATTTGGCGCTGTGCATGCGCACGCCGAAGAGGCCGGAAAAGTTGATGTACTGCTGATCGGTGGCGGCATCATGAGTGCGACTTTGGGCGTCTGGCTGCATGAGCTGGAGCCGGGGCTCTCCATGGAAATGGTCGAGCGCCTCGACGGTGTGGCGCTGGAAAGCTCCAATGGCTGGAACAATGCGGGTACAGGTCACTCGGCATTGGCCGAGTTGAATTACACGCCGCAGGACGAGAACGGAAAAGTCACGATCAACAAGGCTGTCGAAGTCAATGAAGGCTTCCAGCTGACCCGGCAGTTCTGGGCCTGGCAGGTCAGGCAAGGGGTGCTGAAGAATCCGCGCTCGTTTATCAATTCCACGCCGCACATGAGCTTCGTCTGGGGCGAGGACAATGTCCGCTTTCTGAAAAAACGTTATGAAGCGTTGCAGGCCAGTCCGTTGTTTCGCGGCATGCAGTATTCCGAAGACCCGGCTGTCATCAAAAAATGGGTTCCGCTCATGATAGAAGGGCGTGATCCGAAGCAGAAATTTGCCGCCACATGGAACCCCAACGGCACCGACGTGAATTTTGGCGAAGTGACCCGCCAACTGGTCGGTTACCTGCAAACCTCGCCGGGTTTTGCCCTGAAGTTGTCTAGCGAAGTGCAGGACATCAGCCGAAACGAGGACGGCAGTTGGCGCGTCAGCTACAAGAACCTCAAGGATGGTAGCGAAACCGTGACCGATGCCCGGTTCCTGTTCATTGGTGCGGGCGGTGGCGCGTTGAAGCTGTTGCAGAAGTCGGGCATTCCCGAGGCAAGGGAATACGCGGGCTTTCCGGTGGGCGGTTCATTCCTGGTTACGGAAAACCCGGCCATTACCGAGCGCCATCTCGCCAAGGCCTACGGCCAGGCTTCAGTGGGGGCGCCACCGATGTCGGTTCCGCACCTGGACACCCGCGTACTGGACGGCAAGCGTCTGATCCTGTTCGGTCCATTCGCTACTTTCAGCACCAAGTTTCTCAAGCAGGGTTCGTATCTGGACCTGCTCAGTACCACCACGACCGACAATGCGTGGCCCATGACCCGCGTTGGCATCAAGCAGTATCCACTGGTCCAGTACCTGGCGGGTCAACTGATGCTGTCGGACGAGGATCGTATCAATGCCCTGAAGGAATACTTCCCCAACGCCAAAGCCGAGGACTGGCGTCTGTGGCAGGCAGGCCAGCGCGTACAGGTGATCAAGCGTGACGAAGCGGCCGGTGGCGTCCTGAAACTGGGCACCGAGATTGTCACGTCCCAGGACGGCACCATTGCCGGGCTGCTGGGGGCATCCCCCGGCGCGTCGACCGCCGTCCCGATCATGGTGAGCCTGCTGCAGAAAGTCTTCAAAGACAAAGTGGCGACACCGGCGTGGCAGGAGAAACTCCATCAGATCCTGCCGAGCTACGGCACCCAGCTTAATGATGATCCGGAAAAAGTGGCGCAGGAGTGGGCCTACACCGCCAAGGTACTTGAACTGATACCGCCACCGGCGATCAGTCAGGTCGTCACGCCGAATGTTGAAAAAGAAGTAACCAGTCCCGGAAAGGACAATGCACCGGCTGACATGGCGTTGTGATTGAAAAAAGCCCGCTGGACGTAAATCGTCAGCGGGCTTTTCATCGCAAGGTCACCGCGCCAGGTTTGCACGCTGATTGACTAGGATCTTGCCTCGATGATGAAAGATTCAGAGGGCGAGGGGGCGAATGTGATGTTCGGACACCGGTAAAATTCCTTTTTATAAAGCGGTTTGTGAGAGACCAGACAAGCGAAAGACTGCCTCGATTTTTCGCGGGTTTTATTGTTTAGTGTTTTCCGTGTACGGCGATTTATGCCACGGATAACCCTTTGCGCTGAGTTGAAAGGCGTAATCGAATAGGCGCTTCATGTACTCGCCATCGAACTTTCGAAGGTGCGGAAAGTTGAAGTCGGAGCCAATGTACGCAAGATTGAAATCCGCGCCATCCTGCTGCGCCATACGGTAGATTCGCTCCAGGTCACTGATCCCCTGAGTTTGAATCAAAGCACTGATAGCGCGACCGCCGATGCTTAATGTACGGCGCTTGGTCCCGGACCACTGTGGCTCCAGTGTCCCGTTGCGAATGACATAGAAATGACGGTCGAGTCGCAAAGGGGCGCCGGTGGCTTTGCTCAGCGCCATCACCGTGTTAGGTGGGTATAGAAACACTTGAGTGATGACCCCGCCATCCACGTGCATTTCCTGGAACTGTTTGCCGTCAACCTCCACATCGATCATGACGGGTGAGACCGCACCGGGAATACTCATTGAGGCGAGCATGATGTTGCGAAAGAGTTCGAGCGCCCCCGGTGCTTTGCTGGCGGCAATAGCGCCCATGTTCCAGGTGACTGGCCGCCCTGAGTCAAGGTCAGTTGTGCCGATCAGCAGAATTCGTCCTTTGGAGTACTCCAGCGCAATCGCCGCAAGAATCTCTGCCGTGACGTATTTTGCGATGAGCCGCGACAGTGGCTTGCTGTCCGCGATACCGTCGCTGGCAAAACGCGTTAATACGTTTCGCGAATGAAAAATGTCTTTTGGACCGATTGCGTTGGAGACATAACGAATCACGCCGTCGTACTCAGGCCCCAGGTAAGCGAACGGGGCTACCAGGGCACCCGCGCTAATGCCGGTGACGACCTTGAACAGGGGGCGGGTCCCGTGTGTGGTCCATCCAGCAATCAACCCCGCTGCGAATGCGCCTGCATCTCCACCGCCGGAAACTGCCAGCATGTGTGCCAGCGGCAGGATATCGTGCGGCTTTCCGGCCTCGGCGAGCACCTGGCTCTCGCGTTTGTTGGACTGAACCGCATCCTCAATGAAAGGAGTCTGGTCATGGTCCAGCCTGTAGCGAGCATCAGGGATGCCCGGGATGATGGCTTTTTCCGTCAAGGTTGGTGGCACCGCGTCTCGGCGAGGCAGGCACGCTTGAAGAAACATGTCCAAAGAGGCGCCAGGTCTGAGCGGAAATGGTTTCAAATCGCCTCCTCCGGCCCTGCCGGTCGACAGCACACGCGCTCATCGTGAACAAGAAATTCCTGGTGCCCGAGATGAAACGGGTACTCCTTCGCCCCCGCACCCACCAGCAGACGCTCCGCCACAACAGGGACGCCGACGATTTATCCTACGTGAGTTGAAGTCTCTCCAATGCATAATCCTTGCCGGCCAAGGTCAGTTCAAACGTGGTGGCGCCGAACGTGCCCCGTGTCACTTTTTGCTCCACAAGACGTTTAGCCTGGAGTTGCTTCAGATCGGCTTCAACTTCCAATGTGGTGAGGGAGACAAGCTTGCAAATTGAATCCAAATTCGCAACTTTTCTGAAGTTCGCATGATAGGCCAAAGCTTCCATCAACAGCGTTTGGTTATCTGTCAGCTTTGGAAATTGAGGGTTGTTTTTTTTGTAAATTTTTCGCTCTATCTCGTGTAACTCACCGTCAGTTCCATCAGTGAAGCGGGCGTAATAGATCGCTCCAGACAACGTGCTGATTACAATCGCGATAACCATCAGCGACCAGTTCGGCATGGGTGTTTCCAGCAAGAGCCAATCCCAAAAGCTCAGCAGCCAGTCCGTGGTATTGGCTGACAATGTCAGGTCGAAGTGAGTGTCGAGCAGCTTTATGGCAACCCAAACGACAAGGAAAAATCCAGCCGAGTAGGCCATCGCCTTGAACCTGAACGGGGAATGCTTGCCTTGTACTGCCATGTTGCTCATCCCTAGTGCAGAACAGATGTCATCAGCATAGCAGTGGAAAAATGGCGCTCTGGCAGCCGGCCATGGCATCGCTTGACCCGACAGAGCCAACACTCATTTTATTTGGGTTCCAGGGACGAAAAGTTTACCGGGATCATCGAACTCCTTCAGGTCAATCAAGGCCCGGCAAACGCAATGTGAGAACTGCTTTTGCAGCGTATCGGGGTCTTTCCAGGCTATTTGCGAAGCTTGCAGACTTTTATTCTCGGGCGATTTGTAGCAGACACAATTGTCGAGTCGGGTGATGCCGTCATTTGTGCTCTGACAAGCAGTGGTCAGTAACGAGATCGCGATGAGCATTGCACAGCGTTTCATTGGCTCCCCTCCGAGACAGTTGTGAAGGGCTGACAAAGCAAATCGCGATCTGCTCAATAGGCCCGACATTAGCAGGAAGCTTAGCTGTCATTTTCCAGTACAGGCTTTCAAATCGCGACCAAACCTAGCCCCTTCATTGGCGCCGCAGGGCAGGCATCACCATCCTTTCACGCCACTCATGTCGGGCAGTTTGTGCGCAATGCCCTTGTGGCAGTCGATGCAAGTGGCCTCGCCATTGGCCAATGCGGTGGAGTGCATCGCCGCAGCGCGTTTACCCTGGCGGGTAAAGTCCATGAACTCGAAGTTGTGGCAATTGCGACATTCGCGCGAGTCGTTGGCCTTGAGCCTGGCCCATTCATGTTCCGCCAGTTCACGACGCAAGCTGAGGAATTTGTCGCGGGTATCGATGGTGCCGAACAGCTTGCCCCAGACTTCCTTCGAGGCTTGCATCTTGCGCGCGATCTTGTGCGTCCATTCATGGGGAACGTGGCAGTCAGGGCAACTGGCGCGCACGCCGGAGCGGTTGGTGTAGTGAATCGTGTCCTGCAACTCGACATAGACGTTGTCGCGCATCTCGTGGCAGGAAATACAGAACTTCTCGGTGTTAGTCAGCTCCAGCGCCGTGTTGAAACCTCCCCAGAAAATGATCCCGGCGATAAAGCCACCCAGCGTCAGAAACCCCAGGCTGAAATAAACGCTGGGTCGACAGAGGATGCCCCAGTAATCCTTAAGCAGGGCGAACAGTGCTTTCATGGCGCCTCCTCAAGGTTTCTGTGCGGCGTTGGCATCGTCTTGCAGGATTTTGTCGATGGTTTCAAAGGTGTTTCCCACCAGCGGCAGTACCTCCTTTTGCGTCACGTGGCACTGGGTGCAGAAGTAGCGCCGGGGCGAGACCGCCGCCAGCGCCTGGCCATCACGGTCCATGTAATGAGTGATGCTGATCATCGTCGCCTGGCTGCGGGCGCTATTGGCCCGGCTGTGGCAAGACAGGCACTTGTTGCCGTTCTTGTCGATCTGGTAGCCGCGAATGCTGTGGGGAATGGTCGGTGGCTGGTCAGGGTAGTTGCGCTCGCGCTTGAGATCCTTGTTTTCGTCGTTGGCCAGCGGCGGCGCGGGCATGTTCTGGGTCAGGGTGCCGCCGGGGCGGCGGCCATCGGGGCCCGGTGCATCCAGTGGGTAACTCACCTCGGCAGCAAGCACCACGCCCATTGCGGCAAGCAGAGCCAGTGGCAGGATTCGAAAAGTCATGACGGTTCTCCTCAAGCCGCGCTGATCAACTCGATGCGGATGGCGCATTTCTTATAGTCGGTCTGCTTGGAGATCGGGTCGGTGGCGTCGAGCGTGACCTTGTTGATCAGCTTGTTGGCATCGAAAAACGGTACGAACACCAAGCCACGCGGCGGTTTGTTGCGCCCACGGGTTTCAATGCGCGCGCGGATTTCACCGCGACGGCTGATCAGCTTCACCTCACTGCCGCGTCGAGCCTTCATGGCCTTGGCGTCCTCCGGGTGCATGTACACCAGCGCGTCGGGTACCGCTCTGTACAACTCCTCGACCCGTTGGGTCATGGTTCCCGTGTGCCAGTGTTCAAGGACCCGCCCGGTACTCAGCCAGAATGGGTAGTCGGCATCCGGGATTTCAGCCGGCGGCTCGTAGGGCAGGGCGAAGATGATCGCCTTCTTGTCCGGGTAGCCATAGAACTGCACTTCACTGCCGGTCTCCACGTAGGGATCAAGACCCTCGCGGTAACGCCAGCGAGTTTCCTTGCCGTCTACCACCGGCCAGCGCAGGCCGCGTTCACTGTGGTAGCGGTCGAAGGCTGCCAGGTCATGGCCGTGGCCACGACCGAACTGAGCGTACTCTTCGAACAAGCCTTTTTGCGCATAGAAACCAAAGGCCTTGGCTTCGTCGTTCTTGTAGCCGGCCTCGATCTGCTCGACGGGAAACTGGTCGACCTGACCGTTTTTGAACAGAACCTCAAACAGGGTTTTGCCTTTGTATTGCGGTGCCTTGGCCAGCAACTCGGCGGGCCAGGTTTCGTCGGTGGTGAAGCGTTTGGAAAACTCCATCAGTTGCCACAGGTCCGATTTGGCGTCCTCCGGTGCGCTGACCAATTGATGCCAGAACTGTGTGCGACGCTCGGCATTGCCATAGGCGCCTTCCTTTTCCACCCACATGGCGCTGGGCAGGATCAGGTCGGCGGCCTGGGCGGAAACGGTGGGGTAGACGTCCGAGACAATGACGAAGTTTTCCGGGTTGCGCCAGCCGGGCAAGACTTCCTGCATGATGTTCGGCCCGGCGTGCATGTTGTTGCTGGCCTGGGTCCAATACACGTTGAGGACGCCGTCCTTGAGCATGCGGCTCTGTTGCACCGCGTGAAACCCGACTTTCTCCTGAATGGTGCCGGCCGGCAGTTTCCAGATCTGCTCTGCGGTGGCGCGGTGCTTGGGATTGGTCACGACCATGTCGGCGGGCAAGCGGTGGGAGAAGGTGCCGACTTCCCGTGCAGTGCCACAGGCCGACGGTTGGCCGGTCAACGAGAAAGGGCTGTTGCCCGGCTCGCTGATCTTGCCGGTGAGCAGGTGGATGTTGTAGATCAGGTTATTGGCCCACACGCCGCGTGTGTGCTGGTTGAAACCCATGGTCCAGAATGACACGACCTTGCGCTCGGGATCGGCATAGAGTTCAGCCAGGGCCTTGAGGCGTTCCGAGGCAACGCCGGACTCTTTCGCGGTTCGCTCCAGGGTGTAGGGTTTGACGAACGCGGCGAACTGCTCGAAGGACATGTCCGTCCAGGTATTGGCCTTGTCGGCATTCTTCGCCTGTTTTTCCCGTGGATCGTCGGGACGCAAACCGTAGCCGATGTCATCGGCGCCTTTGGCGAAGCGGGTGTGCTTGCTGATGAAATCCTTATCGACCGCACCGCTTTCAATGATGTGGTTGGCAATGTAGTTGAGGATCAGCAGGTCAGATTGCGGCTTGAACACCATGGGAATATCGGCCAGTTCGAAGCTGCGATGCTCGAACGTCGACAGCACCGCGACTTTCACATGCGGCTGGCTCAGGCGCCGGTCGGTGACCCGACTCCACAGAATCGGGTGCATCTCGGCCATGTTTGAGCCCCACAGCACGAAGGCGTCGGTGGCTTCGATGTCGTCGTAGCAGCCCATCGGTTCATCCGCGCCAAACGTACGCATGAAGCCCATCACCGCGGATGCCATGCAGTGACGGGCATTGGGGTCGATGTTGTTGCTGCGAAAACCGGCCTTCATCAATTTGTTGGCGGCGTAGCCTTCCCACACCGTCCATTGCCCGGAACCGAACATGCCGATCGATTCCGGGCCTTTGTTCCTCAGGGCTTCCTTGTATTTTGCTTCCATGATGTCGAAGGCCTGGTTCCAGCTGATCGGCTGGAACTCGCCCTGTTTGTCGAACTGGCCGTTGGTCATGCGCAGCAGCGGTTGGGTCAGACGGTCCACGCCGTACATGATCTTGGAAAGGAAATAGCCCTTCACACAGTTGAGCCCGCGATTGACCTCGGCCTTGACGTCGCCATGGGTGGCGACTACCCGGTTGTCGCGGGTCGCGACCATCACGCTGCACCCGGTGCCGCAGAAACGGCAGGGCGCCTTGTTCCAGTTCAGGGTGACCATGTCCGCTTCGGTAATCAGGTTACTGGCGGACGTGGCAATCGGCAGGCCAGCGGCTGCAGCTGCGATGGCCGCGGCCTGGGCCTTGACGAATTCTCGGCGGGACATGCTCATTCGGTGTCTCCTGCGGGATCGAGGAGTTCGTGATAGATCAGCGCAGCGTTGAGCACACCCGGTAGATTGTTGATTTGCTCGATACGTTGCAGGATCTGGTTTTCGTGGCTGGCCTCAAGAACGACCACCAGTTTTCCGGCGGCACTTTCGTGATGTAATTCCAGGCCGTCCAATAGACGCAAGTTGGCTTTGACGGCGTCGAATAGTTCAGGTCGGGCAAGTACCAACAGGCTGGCTATATGCAGGGCTTCGTCCATGCGCTGACTCCAACAGACTCTGAAAGAGAACTATCAGTTAGGTGGCCCGGGCGGGCCGTAGAGCATTTGGAAAAACCAGATGAGGAAGCCGTAGCCGCCCACTATCACGACTGACAGCAGCGGAAAAAGGCAGACGACAAGAAAGGCAAACAGCCGGGTTTCCTTGCGGCGCTGTGATTTTTGTTCTTCAGCCAATGACATTGAAAATCTCCAGCCGAAACTTGCTTTGATACTAGATCAGTAGTTTAGGGGAGGATTTCTGCCATGAATGTTTCTCGACCAATGGTTAACGGCCCAGTGACTTTAGCCTTCGTCTCTTTTTTCCCAATCTGACAGACCTGCAAGTGTCCTTCCTGCGATGTAACCGAACGTCATGCCCGGCCCGAGGGTGATGCCACCGCTGGGGTAGAAACCGTTCATGATGCTGTTCATGTCGTTACCCACGGCGAATAACCCGGGAATCGGCGCTTCGTTGTCGTCCAATACCCGTGCACAGGCATCGGTGTGCAGCCCGGCGAAGGTGCCGAGGCTGCCAGGCACCAGCTTCACGGCGTAGAACGGTCCTTGCCGCAGGCTTCCAAGCGAAGGGTTGGGGCCATGGAGAATCTCCCCCTGGTTCTGGTTGTACAGCGACTCACCGCGTCGGAACTGCGGATCGCAGCCTTTCTCGGCAAATTGATTGAACGTGTTGACCGTGGCTTCCAGTTGCTGCGCATCAATCCCGCATTGGCGCGCCAGTCCCGCCAGGGTCGGATCCTTGAACAGATAGCCCTTGCGTATATAGGGCGCAGTCGGGAATGGAAAGGGTCTGGCCCAGCCCAGGCCATAGCGCCGTTGGGCCCGGTGGTCGCAGATCAACCAGGATACCGGGGGTTCTCCCGGTCCGCAGGCATCGAACAGTGCACACATATAGTCGTGGTAGGAGTCTGCCTCGTTAACGAAGCGTCGACCATCCTGACGCACCGCGAGAAAACCCGGTTTCGCCCGCTCCATCAAATGGGGGAAGCCACTGAAACCTCCGTCCTCTCGCGGCACGCGAGAGACAGGTGCCCAGGCAGCGGCATGGGGCAAGTCGCACGCAACGCGAGCGCCGACGCTTTCACCCAGGCGCAAACCGTCGCCGGTATTGCCTTTGGGCGCAGCGCTCAAGTGTCCGGCGCCATCCGGGGCATGGGCGAACTGCCGGGCAATCCGCTGGCGGTCATGGGGAAAGCCGCCGCAGGCCATCACCACTCCACGTCGTGCGCGGATGTCGATCAGGCGTGCGCTGCCCTCGATACGTGCGCCGACCACACGTTGATCTTCCTGCAGCAACTGCTGTACCCGCGTATCGGTCAGCAGGCGGATGTTACGGTCCAGTGCGCTTTTCAATAGCCGGGCGACCAATGCATTGCCGTTCACCAGGTGCATGCTCCTGCCGTGGCACATCAGGTCACGGGCATGGCGCAACAGGCGCTTGCCGGCATACAGCATCGAGGTTGCAGATCGGCTCGCATTGAGAAAGTGGTTGAGATCGGCGCCACCGGCAATACCCATGCCGGCAAGGCTGATGAGGTCAAGTGGACGCCGCAGCTTGTTGATCCAGGGGCCCAGCCGACGACCATCGTACGGCAGGGCGCAGAGCGAGCGACCACCCCTGGCATGACCTTCGCTGGCATGAAAGTCTGGCATCCTGCTACCGGAGAAAAACTGGACTTCGGTATGGCGTTGAAAAAAATCGACCATCTTCGGACCTTGCTCGAGGAACATCTCCATGCGTGGGTCGAGCACATCACTGTGCAGTTCATTGCGCAGGTAGATCTTCGCCTGCTCAAGCGTTTCCACTGTCCCCTCGGCGACCGCCAACGGGTTGCGGGGGATCCACAGCCAGCCGCCCGACCAGGCACTGGTGCCGCCGAGCACAGGCTCCTTTTCTACCACGATGACGTCGAGGCCAAGCTCGGCGCAGGTCACGGCACAGGCCAGGCCCGAGGCGCCGGAACCAATGACCAGGACATCGCAGATAAGGTCGTCGAGATTGTTCGACGGCAAGACGCTCATGGCGACCTCCATTGTTGTTTTTTGGGTGGGGAGGGGTTGGCCGCTCCCTGAAGGAAGCGGCGCAACGGGACGACGGTTACTGCAACGGTGAAAAGTCGGTGGGACGCAGCAGGCGCGACTCCAGCGTCACCACGGCGTCGAGTTCCTTGTTCTGCCGGGCAAAGTCCTGCCAGCGCGGATCGGCTGCCATGGCGTTGCGCCGGGCCATGCGATCGTCGAGGCTGGCGTAGGCCCAGACGTGCACCACTTGGTTGACCTCACCGATTTCGGTGGTGAAGAAACCGACCAGGTTGCCCAGGTGCTCCTGCTGAACAGCCAATGCTGCGTTCTTGTACAGGGCCAGCCAGTCACCCAGGCGAGTCGGTTTAATCGTGTAGGTGCGCAGTTCGTAGTACATGCTGTTCTCCAGTGTGGGGTTGTTGGGTTGTGTTGCGGTCCAGACGGGCAGCGATATCACTGGCGGCGAGGTAACCGAAGGTGATGCCGGGGCCAAGGGTGATGCCGGGACCAGGGTAGGTGCCGTCCATGATCGAATTCATTTCGTTGCCGGCGGCGTACAGGCCGGGGATCGGTGCGCCGCTGCGGTCGAGCACGCTGGCCTGTCCGTTGGTGACCAGTCCGCGGGCCGAGCCGAGATCTCCGGTAAACAGGCGAATCGCGTAATACGGCGCCTTGTGCAGCGGTTTCAGGCACGGGTTGGGTCCGTGAAGCGGGTCGCCCATGTAGCGGTTGTAAGCGCTGCTGCCTTTACCGAACTGACGATCGACGCCAAGGTCTGCATCGGCGTTGAACTGCGCCACGGTCTGCTCCAGGGCCGTGGCATCGATGCCACCTAGGAGGGCCAGTTCGGCGAGGTTGTCTGCGCGCAATAGATAACCGGCGTCGATCAACGCGCTGTTATCGACAGGTCGCGGGCGGGCCAGGCCCATGCCGTATCGGTTCAAGGCTTCGCTGTCGCAGATCAGCCAGCAGGGTGCATTGGCGCCGCGGTTGGCGAACATGCCTTCGACGAAGCAGTGGTAGGAGTCCGACTCATTGACGAAACGTCGCCCGGCGCGGTTGACCGCGATCACGCCGGGTTTGGCCCGATCAGTCACCAGATGCGGAAAGCGTTCGAGACTGCCGTCGGCTTTTCGCAGCACCGAAACCGGTGCCCAGAAGAAGTTCGCCGCGAGGTTGTTGCCGATGGCCGCGTTGACCGAAGCGGCCAATCGTTGTCCGTCACCTACGTTGGCCGGTGGCGACATGCTCCAGTGTTCCGAGTCCGTCGCTGGCCGCTGTTCAGCGGCTTGGGCGCCCGCGGCAAATCCTCCCATGGCTAACACCACCCCCCCTTTGGCGGATACCTTGCGGGTTTGCCCGCGCCAGGTGATCTGTACACCCTTTACGGTTCCCTTCTCGACAAGCAGCGTTTCGGGTTCCGCCTGCAGCCACAAGTCGACGCCATTGGCAAACGCGGTGGTTGCCAGCCGTGCGATCAAGGCATTGCCCACCGTCAGGCGTGTGCCCCGTGGATGGTTGAGGCGATCCAGGGCATATCGGCCCATCAGTTTCAGACAGTGCCAGAGCGATTGCGGCGAGCGCTTGAAGCTGAGGAAGTGCTGGATGTCGACGCGGTTGACCATCATGCCACCGAACAGCAGCATGCCGTCCGGAGGCCGCTTCAGGTCCTTGAAGTGCTCACCCAGCTTGCGCCCGTCGTACTCATCGATTTCCAGGGCGCGCCCGGTTTGCGTGCCGCCGGGCAAGTCCGGGTAGTAGTCGGGCGACAGAGGCCGCAGGCTGTATTTGAGCTCGCTGTGGGTCTCGAGAAAACTCAACGCCTGGCGGCCATTGTCGATGAAGGAATCGATCAACTCAGGGTTGTAGCCGGCACCAATCACTTGCTTGAGATAGCAACGCATCTCATCGGCGCTAAGGTGATGCCCAGCGGCCCGGGCCTGATCGGTATCGTGCAGCCAGATCGCGCCACCCGAGATCGCTGAGGTGCCGCCAAAGGTTTCGGTCTTTTCCACCAGCAAGACTTTGAGGCCGCGGCAAGAGGCGGTCACAGCCGCAGCGAAACCGGCGGCACCGCTGCCCAGGACAATCACGTCGTAGGCCAGGTCCGCACCGGCAGGGAAGGGGGTAGTCATGTTCATTGTCTATCGCCTGTCGAAGACACGGCCGCAGGTCAGATCTGCAGCGGTGTGACGCCCATGAAGTGGCCGAGGTTGCCCAGTTGCGCCAAGGCCATTTCCGGGCCGGTCTGGATCGGGCAACCACGGCTTTGGGCGAAGGCGAGAAACGGCGTAACGGCCGGTGAAGTCACGACATCGGCCACCAGCGTCGAGGTTTTCAAGGTTTGCATCAGGGTGTGCGGCAACGGTAGCGGGCCTTCATCGCTGGTAGCGCCCATGCCGACCGGTGAGGCGTTCACCACCAGATCGAAGTGCTCGAGCGAGACGGGGTTGGCGCTGATCACGATCTCGGGAAAGGCGTCGCGCAACAGTTCGCCGAGCATCTCGACGCGCTGCGCGCTCAAGTCGCTGATGACCAGATGACTGATCCCGGCCTGACACAGCGAATAAGCAATCGCACTACCGACACCGCCGGTGCCGATCACCAGCGCCTGCTTGCCCTGCGGATTGAAACCCTGCTGGCGCGCAGCACCGAGAAAACCTTCGCCGTCGACGATATCGCCCACCAGCCGGCCGTCGGCCTCGCGCCGGATCACGTTGATCGAGCCAAGTGCCGCCGAGCGCTCACTGACGCTGTCTAGGCGGCCGGCCAGTATCTGTTTATAGGGGACGGTGACTACGCAACCGCGCAGGTTTTGCCAGCCACGCAAGGTCTCGATGAAGTTCTGCAGGGCGGTCGGCGCAAGGTCGATGGCCAGCATGGCAACGTTTTGCTGGTGCTCACCAAACCAGCGGTTGAAGTTTTCCGGCGATTTCACCTGGGAAACAGGTGAGCCGACGATGGCGACCAGTTCAGTCGAACCCTGGATCATTTGATGCTCCCGCTTGTTGGCTGTGTTGTGGGGCCGATAGTGCAAGCGAGGAGGGAGGTGGACAATCAAGGTGCGGGGAGATCAAGTTGATAATCGCATCATCAATGCGATAATCGCATTATTTCTCTGAATGAGAGTAGGAGCCATGAAGCAACCCACTATCCATCAACGGGATTTGATCGCTGGGCTACAAAAGGGACTGGCGCTGTTGCAGCTGTTTTCCCAGGAGCATCCGCGTCTGAGTGTGCCCGAGGTGGCGCGCATGGCCGACATGACCCAGAGCGCCGCCCGGCGTTTTTTGCTGACGCTGGTACACGACGATTTCGCGCAGACCGATGGTCGCTTTTACTGGCTGACCGCCAAGACCTTGCGCATCGGCCAAGCCTACGTTGATTCGGCCGTGTTGCCGCGCATGTTGCGGCCGATCGTCGAGCAGGTGGCGCGAACCACTCAGGAGCATGTGTCGGTGGGCATTCGCGACGGGGATGACATCGTGCATGTGGTGCGCAGCCGCTACAGCCACATCACCTCAATGTCTATTCGACCGGGCTCACGTGTGCCGATGTATTGCACCGGCAGTGGCCGGCTATGGCTGGCGAGCCTGTCGGCGCAGGCGCTCGACGCGTATTTCGCACGCAACCCGCCACAGGCCATCACGCCTTATACCCTCATCGACGAAAACCGGATCCGCGCCGAAATCGCCTTGGCGGCGCAGCGTGGCTACGTGCTGGTGGACCAGGAATATGAGGTGGGCATGCGGGTGCTGAGCGTGCCGCTGATTGATCGGGAAGGGCAGTTGCAAGCGACCTTGACGCTCACTACCCATGCGTCACGAATGACCGTCGAGCAAATGCGTGAACGTTACCTGTCGGCATTGTATGAAGGTCAGGCACTGCTACGGCCGATCATGACGCTGTAGGCATGGGATACGGTGACAATCAGGCCTGCCTGGCGAATTTCGCCGACCCTCCTCCTTGGGCGGTATTCCACTGGGTCGTCCTAACCAGCCACAGGAGGTCGCTGACCTGATCAGTTTTTTGGTTTCATCCAAGGCTGGCGCGCTGACAGGTGTCGAGTACGTCATCGATGGCCGGACAATTCCGACGGCGTGACATTGCGACGTTGAGTCCGCACCGCCAGTGGGGCTATCGGGCTCACTGGCGAGGCACGCAGCTGAGATAAAATTCGCTCGGCGGGTCTTGATCTGAATATATCTCGGACCTCATTTAAACGATCATCTGCTCCTGGGGGCCAATAGCACCCCGTCGATGTCGACTGTTTTAGCCCCGCTGGCCGGGTCGCAGGCAACGTATATAGGCCCCGCACGCAGCAAATCAACCTGCCAACAGTGCCGTACCTCGACTTCGCAAAACCCTCAAAGCACCTGTTCAATGGCAGAATCTCCTCAACTTGATTGTTTTGGAGAACACCATGCTTCGTGCGTTTGAACGAAGACTCGACCCTTTTCCCCCTGATGAGGTACCACCGCCACCCAACGGCCTGGCTCGATTCCTGTGGGCCTGTACGCGGGGCGCCCGCGGTTACATCCTTGCGCTTACGTTGCTCAGTGCCGCTGTGTCGATTTACGAAGCCTGGCTGTTTTCCTTCCTCGGGCAAGTCGTAGACTTGCTCTCGACCTGGCAGGCAGGCGGTGAAGCTGCGGCGCAGGAAAGTCGTGTGTTGTGGGGCATGGGCATCGTCATGGTGACCAGTGTCGGGCTGGTGGCGTTGCGCACCATGGTGCAGCACCAGATATTGGCGATTAACTTGCCGTTGCGGCTGCGCTGGGATTTCCATCGCTTGATGCTGCGGCAAAGCCTTTCCTTTTTTTCCGATGAGTTTTCCGGCCGGGTCACTACCAAGGTGATGCAGACGGCGCTCGCGGTGCGCGACGTGCTGTTCACCCTCATCGAGATCGCCCCCGGGATCGGGGTATATTTCATCGCGATCATCGCACTGGCCGGCGGCTTCGCTCTGAAACTGATGCTGCCTTTCGTTGCCTGGGTCGTGTTGTTCGGGCTGGCCATGCTGTACTTCGTGCCCCGCCTGGGGAAGGTCGGGCAGGAACAGGCCAATGCGCGGTCGCTGATGACCGGGCGTATCTCGGACGCCTACACCAACATCACGACGGTGAAACTGTTCTCCCACTCCAATCGTGAAGCGCACTTCGCGCGTGCAGCGATGGAGGATTTCAAGCAAACCGGTTTTCGCCAGATGCGCCTGGTCAGTCAGTTCGAGATCGTCAACCAGGCATTGGTGGTGGCGTTGATCATGGCAGCAGGCGGTTATGCCCTGTGGTTGTGGCATCAGGGCGAGGTCGGCGCAGGTGCCGTGGCGGCAATCACCGCCATGGCGTTGCGTATCAATGGCATGTCGCACTGGATCATGTGGCAAATGACCTCGCTGTTCGAGAGCATCGGCACGGTGCAGGATGGCATGGCGACGTTTACCCGCGGTCCCAAGGTGCAGGATGCGCCGGACGCGGGTGTGTTGGTGACCTCCGGCGGGGCGGTCACTTTCGATAAGGTGAGCTTCAACTACAGTGGCGAGCGCCAGGTGCTCGATGGCCTGAGCCTGAACATTCGCGCGGGCGAAAAAATCGGCCTGGTCGGCCGCTCTGGCGCGGGCAAATCTACGCTGATCAACTTGCTGCTGCGCTTCTATGATGTCGACAGCGGGCAGATTCGCATCGACGGGCAAGACATCGCAAAAGTGACACAGGACAGCCTGCGCAGCGCCATCGGCATGGTCACCCAGGACACTTCCCTGCTGCACCGTTCCATTCGCGACAACATCGCCTACGGCCGTCCCGATGCGACCGACGCTCAAGTGCGCGGCGCCGCGATGAGTGCCCAGGCCCATGAGTTCATCAGCCAACTGAGCGACCGACAAGGCCACACCGGCTACGACACCTTGGTGGGTGAGCGCGGCATCAAACTGTCGGGCGGCCAGCGCCAGCGCGTCGCCATTGCCCGGGTGATGCTCAAGAACGCCCCGATCCTGCTACTTGACGAGGCTACCAGCGCGCTGGACTCGGAAGTCGAAGTGGCCATTCAGGAAAGCCTCGATGAAATGATGCAAGGCAAGACTGTGATCGCCATCGCCCATCGGTTGTCCACGATTGCAGCGATGGATCGACTGGTTGTCATGGATGACGGACGCATCCTCGAACAGGGCACCCACACCGAATTGCTCGCGAAGAACGGCATCTATGCGCGGCTGTGGCAGCATCAGAGTGGCGGGTTTCTGGGTGAAGATCAGGGCGTGGTCGAGGCGATGGATCAGGTGTGAGCGTGTAGGGCGCGGGGCATGATCGTCACATCGCCGAGAGGCTTTAATTTTTTGGGACGATTGCACATTGATCACTGTTGCCTAAGCTTACCCACTGCTTTGTCGATAACAGGTGATGAGTGATGGGTTCAGAAAAGCAATGGCGATACACCTCTTCGGCACTGTTTGTTTCGATGTGCTTTGTGCCCATGGTTCAGGCTGAGGATTCGGCAGAGCTGGCAAAGAAAGCGCTCAACCCGGTCGCGGCCATGTACAGCCTGCCGGTGCAGTACAACTGGGATCAGAAGATGGGGCCGACCGGTGACGGCATGCACAGTGTCACCAATATTCAACCCGTGCTGCCGTTTACCCTTAACGATGACTGGAACCTGATTTCCCGCACCATTTTGCCCGTCATCGACCAGCACGGCTTGGCGCCGAATGGCGCGGCGGACAAATCCGGCGTCGGCGATATCACACAGAGCTTTTTCTTCTCGCCCAAACAACCCACGGAAAGTGGCTGGATACTCGGGGCCGGCCCGGCGATATTGATCCCCACGGGCAGTGATGAGTTGCTCGGTAGCGAGCAATGGGGGATAGGTCCGACAGCGGTTGCCCTTAAACAGGAAAATGGCTGGACGCATGGCATCCTGGCCAATCACATCTGGGGCCTGGACGGCAGTCCACCGGATGACAAGGACAAGGTGAACCAGACCTTCCTGCAACCTTTCCTTTCCTACACCACCAGTACCCTGACCACGTGGGGTGTGAACACCGAATCAACCTACAACTGGCAATCACGTGAATGGTCGGTGCCGGTCAACCTGACGGTTACGCAATTGCTGAAAATCGGCGGTCAGCCACTGACGGTGCAAGCGGGACCACGTTACTGGCTAGACAGCCCTGACGATGGCCCACAAGGTTGGGGCTTTCGTTTCGCCATCACCCTGTTGTTCCCTCGCTGAAAAAAAACCGCTGGCCAGCGGGTGTCACTCCCGTTGGCCAACGCTTGTTAAAGAGTTTGCAGAGTTGACATGACCCGCACTTGCATCGACCGAACCGCCGCCGCGACGGAACTGCATTAATTGCGGCATGACGCCGCTGCGTCCATGGCGTTGGATCATTGAGTCGTGCCTGATACCCCGGGCGGGACATCTCGCTGGGTTCGGCCAACTCATCCAACATCAAGTATGGCGATGGCGGCGTGTTTATCCGGGGCGCATCACAACAACGATATCGGGTAACTGATGAAGATTCGGTTTTCGTCAAATTCGTTGGTGCTGAAGTTCTTGCGGATACTGGAGTTTCTCCATTTCACGCTGAGGTTTTTAAGGGCGCCGGACTGAACCACATACGCCAGCTCCGTTTCGCGGCCCCATTCCTTGCCATCGGTGATCGCGCCCGTGTGTACGTTGTCGCCGCTGATGTAGCGGTTCATCATTGTCAGCCCGGGGACGCCCACTGCGACGAAGTTGAAGTCATGGCGAACCTGCCAGGAACGCTCCTGTGCGTTGTCATAGCTGGAGTTGTAGCTGTCGTTCGCCAAGGTGCCGCCGCTGGCACCGTTGACTCGCATCCAGGCGCTGTCTCCGGTGAGCTTTTGAAGGCCCACATAGAAGGTGTTGGCTCCAAGTTTTGCAGAAAACAGGCCGAACGCGGTCTTGTTGTCCAGGTCTCCGGCCAGGCTGGCGCCGTTTTCCTTACCCGAGAAAAAACCCATATTGGCGCCCAACGTCCAGTCACCCACGGGTTGGCTGTGATTGAGGCTGAAGTATTGCTGCTGATAGATGTCTTTAAGTTCGTCGTACCAGAGGCCAACAGTGGTGCGTTTTTCGTTGAAAGTGTATTCACCGCCACCGAAGTTGAATCGGTCGGAGGTGAACGCAGGTTTTCCGTTCATGGACATGTCTTCCATGCTGGCGTCATTGCGCGGGCTGTTCTGCCGGAACTGGCCGCCATATAACGTCAACCCGCCGACCTCCTGGGAGGTGACCTGAGCACCACGAAAGGTCTGTGGCAACGAGCGGCCGTCATCAGAACGCAGAATCGGCAGGGTACTGACCCATTCCCCGACTTTAACCACTGTTTTTGAAACCTTGGCCTTGGCGGCGACCCCCAGGCGTCCAAAATTGTCGGCAGGACGTCCATCGCTGCCGACGGGCAAAAGTTGCGTGCCGCTAGTGCCTTTGCCCCCGTCGAGTTTCTGCGAATAAAGGCCCAGTACATCGACACCGAAACCTACCGGCCCTTGGGTATAGCCGGAGCGGGCATCGAGGATGAAACTTTGCGTCCACTCCTCGGCCTTGTTTTGTGGTGCGGCAGCATTCGGGTAGGCGGGGTTGACGAAGTTGCGATTGAAGTAGGCGTTGCGCAGATTGAGCGTGGCGGTAGAACCTTCGATAAAACCACTGTTTTCATCGGCATGGACGACCGTTGACGCGGCGGCACCGAGTGCCAGGGTCAGGCCGATCAATGAGTATTGTGCGGGCACGTTACGGCGAAAATGAGTGTGGCGCATGCTGTGATCTCGCGTTGAATTATTATTTTTTTCGGCACTTTTTTGCTGCCGGCGACTGAATTTCAGGTGCAGGCGGCCCCGGCAACAATCTGCCAAGGGACCACCGTGAAAGGGCTAAAGCGCAGACGTATCAGTGATTGGCAATCTTGCGACGCAACAGGTCATCAATGGCCCTGATGGCCAGGGGATAACCATCGGCCCCCATGCCGCAGATCACCGCATTGACCACGCCGGACATGATCGAGTGGCGATGCAGCTCATCGCGGGCGTGGATGTTCGACAGGTGCAGTTCGATCAGCGGTGTGTCGAGCAACTTCAGGGCATCGAGCACTGGAATAGAGTGAAACGAAAAACCGGCCGGGTTAATGATCACTGCCGCGCCCTGTTCGAAAGCTTCCTGAATCCAGTCGACCATCACGCCTTCGTGATTGGTCTGGCGAAAGTCGCATACCAGGTCAAGTTCCTCGGCCAGCCTTTCACTGGTCTGGCGAATTTGTTCGAGCGTGGTGTGGCCGTAAATGTGTGGCTCGCGACGACCCAGCAGATTCAAGTTTGGGCCGTTGAGGATGAAGACGGTGCGGTTCATGGTCGTCCTGGTGCGTTATTTGGAAAGAATGGCGGTAGCGTGGCTGTCGACGGTGTCGTCTTTGGCAACGGCATTGAGGTCGATGCCACGGGTTTCCGGGCCGATGACGATCATGGCCAGCGAGATCAGGTTGATCACTGCGCACAGTGTCACCAGAGGCCATGGCGAGTTGTTGGACTGGCTCATCATCCACACGGCGATCATCGGCATAGGGCCGCCAATCACCAGGTTGGCGCCGGTGTAGGCCAGTGCCGAACCCGAGTAACGAACCTGGGTGGGGAATGCTTCGGCGAATGCCACCGGCTGAATGCCGCTCTGGAACTGGGTGAAGCCCAGGAACAGCCCCATGATTGCCATGATGGCGGGGACGTTCAGCGTGTTGAGGATCGGGAAGTAGACGAACAGGATCAGCAAGGTCATGCAGGAGCCCAGGGCCAGCGCCTTTTTGCGACCCCAACGGTCCGCCAGGTAACCGCCGGCCAGCGCACCGAAAATGGCGCAGACGTTCGCCACCATCAGCGACATGAAGCCCGTCGACTGACTGAAACCCAAGTGCTTGGTCAGGTAGCTGAGGGAAAAGATCACGATCAGGTAGAACAGCGCGGCAGGCGAGCAGAAGAACAACATCAAGCGCAGAATGGTCTTGTAGTGGCTGCCGACAGCCGATTTGAGCGGGCTCTTTTCCTGCTTGACCGGGGTCTTCTTCAAGGCGACGAATGCCGGTGTTTCATCGACTTTCAGGCGAATGAAGATCGCGACCACCACCAGCACGAAGCTCATGAGGAAGGGGATTCGCCAGCCAAAGCTTTCGAATTGCTCGCTGGAAAGTGTCGCTGCCAAGCCCATCAACACACCATTGGCCAATATCTGGCTTAGCGGTGAGCACAGGCCGAGCATGCCCGAATAACGCCCTCGACGGTCGGGGGAGGCGTGCTCCAGCGCCATCAGTTGTGCCCCGGTGGACTCGCCGCCCAGGGCGAAACCTTGAATGATCCGCAGTATGACTAGAAGGATGGGCGCCCAGATTCCTACCTGGCCGTAGGTTGGCAACAAGCCCATCAATACCGAAGCCAGCCCCATCATGCTCACGGTGGCCAACATCAGGTTGCGACGGCCGAGTTTGTCGCCGAGGTAACCACAAGTGATGGCACCCAATGGCCGTGCGGCCAGGCCCACGCCGAAGGTCGCCAGCGAAGCGAGCAGGCCGGCGGTCGGTTCCATCGCCGGGAAAAACAGCTTGGGCAGAATGGTCGCCGACACGGCGCCATAGAGCGTGAAGTCAAACCATTCCAGGGCAGTGCCTATGGTCGCGGCGGTCACCGCTTTGCGAGGCATGCGCAAATCATGAGTCTCGTGACTGGTTGTGCTCATTGAGGTGCTCGTCGTTTTTATGATTATGGGGTGCCCCGACGATCCAGCCCGAACGAGGGCGCCAGCAGAAACGTCGAAGTGAGTAGACGTTAACCCATACTGCTTGCAGAATAATTATCGAATTCACGATAAATAGATAAGCTAACCTTATGGGTGGAGATGATGGAACTGCGTCACCTGAAAGCCTTCGTCGTCGCGGCCGACCTGCAACACTTCAGTCGCGCAGCCGAACAACTGGGCATTGCACAACCCGCGCTGAGCCAATTGATGCGCACGCTCGAGTCCGAATTGGGGCTGATATTGTTTCGCCGGGAAAACCGCGGGGTGGTGCTGACGGCTGCCGGCGAGGCGTTCCTGCCCCATGCGCGGCAGTCAATCGACTCCAGCGAGCTGGCAATAGCCGCTGCCCGGCGAGCCAGGCGGGGCGAGGTGGGCGAGATCAACATCGGCTACCACTCGGCATTGTTCGAGGCCAACTTGCCGCAATTGCTCCGGCATTACTTCAGCACTTTCCCCGAGGTCAAGGTCTCGCTGGTTGACGCCGGTATTCGCGCGCAGTTCGACATGCTGCTCGACCACAAACTCGACCTGGCCTTTGCCAGGGTGTTCAAGGATCACCTGCCGGAACGTCTGCGCACCCATCATTTCAGCCAGTCCAGACTGGTCCTGCTGATCCCGGACAACCATGAACTGGTCGATGGTTTCAGCGGCGACCTGGCGATGCTGCGCCATGAAAAGTTCGTGTTTCTGCAGGACAGCGCCGGCATTGGTCTGACTTCCCACACCCTCCAGGCCTGCCGGCAGAACCAATTGCACCCGCAGAACATCATGTATGTGCCGTCGCTGATGAGTATCCCGGGGCTAGTGGCCGCCGGCATCGGCCTGAGCATCGTGCCCGAAGCCATGACCCGCCTTAGCATGCCCGGCATCCGCATTGTGCCCTTGGCTCAAGAGGAAATGGTCAGTGAGCTGTCGCTGATTTCACGGATTGACGAGCGCTCCAGTGCAGTGCTGCATTTTATCGAAGAGGCCCATGGGTGGGGATAACCCTGGCCGCGTTTCAATAGTAGAGTGTCGAGCCCTGTCGTAATGCCACAGAGATGACTGATGTCACAACGTCGCTCAACATTGATTGCCCTTTTGGTCGCGGTCACGTTCTTCATGGAGAACCTCGACGCGACAGTGATCGCGACCGCGTTGCCGGACATGGCCAGAACCTTTGGTGTGCCGGCGGTGGATGTAAACATTGGCATGAGCGTGTACATGCTCGCGGTGGCGGTGTTTATTCCCATCAGCGGCTGGTTGGCCGATCGCTTCGGCTCACGTCTGATCTTCAGTTCGGCGATCGTGTTGTTCAGCCTGTCTTCGTTGCTCTGTGGCCTGAGTGACAGCCTGCCGGCCTTTATCGCCGCGCGCGTGTTGCAGGGCATCAGCGGCGCGATGATGGTACCGGTCGGGCGCCTGGCGGTACTTCGCACGACCGAAAAGAAAGATCTGGTGCGGGCCATATCCGTTATCACCTGGCCCGGTCTGGTGGCCCCGATACTCGGCCCACCCTTGGGCGGATTCATCGTCACCCACGGGACCTGGCCGTGGATTTTCTACCTCAATCTGCCGTTGGGCGTGTTGGCCCTGATAGCGGCGTTCGTGCTGCTTCCCAGACAAGAGCAGATCGTTACCCGGTCTTTCGATTTCACCGGTTTCGTGCTCGCGGGCGGCGCCAGCGCTGCGGTGCTATTGGGTATGGAAATGCTCGGGCAAAACCCGGCCAGTGGGCTGTCGGCACTGGCACTCAGTGGGGCGGGGGCGATGCTCGGTGTCCTCGCCTGGCAGCATATGCGTCGGCATCGGCAACCGTTGCTGGCGCTGGACGTATTGGCCGTGCGGACCTTCAGCGTCAGCCTGTGGGGCGGGTCGGTCTTTCGCATTGCCATCAGCACCTTGCCGTTTCTCCTGCCGCTGATGTTTCAACTGGCCTTCGGCCTTTCAGCGCTGGATTCAGGGCTTCTGGTGCTGGCAGTGTTTGCCGGCAACCTGGCCATGAAACCGTTCACCACCAGAGTGATGCAACGCTGGGGCTTTCGCCCGGTGCTGCTGATCAACGGTGTCCTGGGCGTACTGGCGATAGCGGCCTGCGCCTGGCTGGACAAACAAATGAGTTGGGCGCTGGTCATGTTCATTCTGTTCGTCGGCGGTTTGTCGCGATCCATGCAGTTCACCGTGTTCAACACCCTGGGCTTTGCCGATGTGCCCAAGGCGCAGATGAGTGAGGCCTCGACCTTGTTCAGCATGTTCTTCCAGCTGAGCATGGCCATGGGAGTTGCCACGGGCGCCTTGCTGCTGCGCTTCTCAATGGGCATCCATGGCAATACCGGGATCGCTGGGACGGACGATTTCCAGCTGACCTTCCTGTGTGTCGCCGCGGTGGCGGCAGTTGCCTTGCTGGACATCCTGCGATTGCCGGCGAAGGCAGGTGAGTCGGTCTTGCAGCGGACGTAAGGAGGGTGGTCAGGGATTGGCGACGAGCGGACATCCAGACCTACCTATGGGGCCCAAGTCTGTAACCTCCGCAAACGAAACCTGTTACAGCCGATTGCACTGTGCGAACAGCGCCCGGACTAGACCTAATCCATCATATTTTTCCTGTCAGCCATTTTTTGTCGCGAGCCGCACGTTAAGAGTAATGAAATAAATCTGGCTCTCAGCGCGCCCTTCAATGATGTTCAGTGCATGCAATGTGCCTGTCTACTTGTGATTGATATGAGAATTATTATCAATTAATATCGGCGCTTCTTTCGGGAGGCAGATAGTGAGCGAGGAAGGTATAGGTCTTCTCTATGCAGAGCACAGCAGTTGGCTGACGGGTTGGCTGTACCGCCGTTTAGGCTGTAGCAGTCAAGCCGCTGACCTGGCGCAAGATACGTTCTTGCGCATCCTCATTTCCCAGCGTAAAAGCGGCGAAAGCCTGGCCATCGACCGACCACGGGCCTATCTGGCCACTGTTGGCCAGCGCCTGGTTTGTGATTACTTTCGTCGCCAGTCGCTCGAGCGCGCCTACCTCGAACTGCTCGCCACAATGCCTGAGGAGTTTGTCCTGTCGCCGGAGGAGCAATGGCAGATGCGCGAAACTCTGCTGCAGCTGGATGCCTTGCTCGACCGCTTGAAGCCTGTCGTTCGAGCGGTGTTTCTCCTGGCGCAGATCGATGGTCTGACCTACGTCCAGATCGCCCGGCAACTCGGCATTGGCGAGCGCACGGTCAAACGCCATATGTGCACGGCGTTCGAAGCCTGCATCCTGTCTGACGTGACGTTCTAATGGCCGAACACGCCCCCATCAGCCCTGATGTCGCGCGCCAGGCCGCCCACTGGCTAGTCCTGATGCATGACCAATCCTTGAGCGCTGGCCAACGACAAGCGTGCGCGCAGTGGCGTGCCACCAACCCTGAACATGAACGCGCCTGGCAGCGTGTGCAACGGGTGCAACGACAGCTCGGCGGCCTGCCACCCGCACTCGCCATGGGCACGCTCAACCGGGAACGGCGCCAGGCAATGAAAAAGCTGCTTGCATTGGCTGCGCTGGGACCAGCGGGTTACTTGGGCCATCGAGTTGGCACCACCCAAGGCTGGATGGCGGACTACCGTACAGCGGTCGGCGAACGACGTCAGCTGACACTCGCTGACGGCAGTAGGGTCGACCTGAATACAGACAGCGCCATTGATGTGCGCTTTGACCCCGGGCAACGGTTGATCCATCTGCTGCGCGGGGAAATATTGATAGTCACTGGCGCCGACAGCGCTCGGCGCCCACTGCGAGTCGTCAGTGAGCAGGGGCTTCTGGAGCCTTTGGGCACGAGTTTCAATGTGCGCCAGCTCGATGGCATCACCCAACTGTCGGTGCTGGAAGGCCGAGTGCGGGCCACGCCCACGCACACCACGCCGCAGATTGTGGATGCCGGCGAACAACTGTATTTCAGTGCTGGCACCTTCGGACCTCTGCGCCCGGTCAGCGATGTGGCTACCTGCTGGACACAAGGTGAACTGGTGGCCGAGAACTTGCCACTGGGAGATTTCCTTCAAGAGCTGGCTCGCTATCGCTCCGGCTGGTTGCGCTGTGACGGAAGCGCCGCGGCGTTACGCATCAGCGGTGGCTTTCAGCTCGACAATAGCGACGCCATCCTTGCCGCATTGCCGACCACGCTGCCGGTGACGGTGGCGTATCGAACCCGCTATTGGGTAACCGTTAGCAAAGCGTGATTTTTTGGCCCGTTTTTTTATGGCGCCCGTCCTTAGTAGTGAATCTGAAATTACCAAGGACATGTGCTCTATGAGCCTCCCCCGTTTTCCGCGCGCGGCCACGCGCAACTCCCTCGCCATAACATTGTTGACCCTTGCTCTGGCGGGCCAGCCGCTGCGTGCCCACGCAGACGAAACCGCCCATCATTACAGCGTGCAGGCAACGAGTCTGACGCAAGCACTCGCTGGCTTCAGCTCGCAGGCGAACATTACTGTGCAGTTCGCACCGGAGTTGGCCCATGGCTTGAATTCACCTGGATTGCTGGGGGAATACAGCGTAGAGCAAGGCCTCGCTGCATTGCTGGTGGGTTCCGGGCTCAAGGCAGTCCAGTTGGGCGAGCGGATTTATGGGTTGGAAAAAATCCCCGTAATGGATGGCACGTTGACGCTGGGTGTTACCGATATCAATGCCAGCGCCGGCGATGGCTCGGAAGAAACAGGTTATGTAAGTGAAAACATCAGTAACGTCGGCGCGCTGGGCGGCATGCGATTGCAGGACACGCCGTACTCAATGAGCGTGACCTCGCAGGCGCTGTTAAAAAATTTGCAGGCCACATCGACTGACGATGTGTTCAAGCGCAATCCCTTTGCCCAGCTTTACTCGCCGAAAAGTGCCGGCTATGCCAGTGCCATGACCATTCGAGGTTTCGGCGGCTCTTCCAGTCTGAACATTGCCAATGACGGGCTGCGTTTCAGCACACTGGCCGATGGTGGCAACTTCATCGAAGACACGGAGCAGCTGGAATTGGTAACCGGCCTTACCGGTTTTTTGTACGGCCCGGCATCGCCTGGCGGATTGGCCAACTATGTACTGAAGCGACCCACCTACCAGCGCTACAACAGCGTCACGCTCGGCAATGCCGGTGGTGAGAACTACTACTTGCACGGCGACTTCGGCGGGCCGATCGATGACGAAGGCAAATTCGCCTATCGCCTCAACCTGCTGACCCAAGACGGTGAAACGGCAATCGATCTGCAAAAGCGTCGGCGGCAGATGATCAGCTTGGCAGTGGACTGGAACATCAGCGACGAGCTCCAGGTGCAGTTCGATGCGTCCCATAAAGAAAGCGAGATCCGTGGCTTGACCAGCTATTGGTACTTCGCCAACCAGGCGTTTCGCCCCAGCGCCTCTTCGCTTGACACTGACAAACTCTACAGCCAGAGATGGGCATTCAGCGATAACCAGACCGACAAGGCCGGCGTGCGCGCCAACTGGCGTCTAAATGACACCTTCAGCTTGCGTGCAGCCTTTGCGGCCCAGCAATACACCCAGGAGTACACTTACACCGGCCCGCAAGTCGACGCCCCAGGTCGTTATACCCAGCCGTTGTATGCGTTTGCGCCCCTTGAGACGCAAGAGTATTCCGGTTACCTGTTTCTTGACTCACAATTCGCCACTGGCCCGCTGGGCCACAAGGTAACGCTGGGTTACCAGGGCAATAGCGCACGCAGCCTGATGTACGAGGACCACATCCCGACTCAGCAATACACCTCGGTGATCGGGCCGGCCGTATCGCTTGATGAGCAGCCCCAGGTGAGCAAGACAGGGTATTCGATCGGGCACGGCGATCAGCACATCTCCAGCACGACCGATACCAACAATTTCCTGCTCGGCGACATCATCACGTTTAACGAGCAGTGGTCGACGATCCTGGGGGCAACCCATACCCAGATCAAGGCCTACAACAACGATTTCATCTATTCCGCCACGGCGCGCAAAACGGAGTACGACAAGAGCACCACCTCACCGAACGTGTCACTGATCTACAAGCCCGTGCCGTGGCTTACCACCTATGCCACCTACATCGAAGGACTGCAAAGCGGCGGCGTAGCACCCGCCAGAGCCGTCAACTCGGGCACGGCCCTGGCACCGCAGATCAGCGAACAATACGAGCTGGGCGCTAAGGCCAGCATCGGTGAAACGCTGGTGACCCTGGCTGTGTTCAATATCGACAAACCCAACACCTACACTAATACCGCGAGGGTCTTCGTTCAGGACGGGCGCCAGGAAAACAACGGGCTCGAGTTCAGCGTAACGGGTAAAGCCACCCCGCAACTGACCATTGTCAGCGGGTTTACCGTGCTAGATCCCGAAGTGAAAAAAGGGGCCTCGGCGGCGAACAACGGCAACAGCCCGATCAACGTAGCCAAGCAGCTCGCCAAGGTCTATGCCGAATACGATGTTGCCTCTGCCCCCGGCTTTGTCATCACCGGCGGAGCGTTCTACACAGGGAAGCAATACACCGACGAGGCCAACGACTACACGCTGCCGTCATTCACTACCTACGATATCGGCGCTCGCTACCGCCTGCCGGTGGCAGACAACACGCTGACCCTGCGAATGAATGTCAGCAACCTGACCGATAAAAAATACTGGCTCAATGGCAGCTATCTGGGCGACCCACGCACCGTCGCTTTCTCGGCGCAACTGGAGTTCTGACAGCCTGTAAGGATCTTTGAATCGCCCCTGATTTTCTGGACGCATCCGACTGGCTCCTTTTGGCCCAGAGTGTGTAAAAACGCCTCCGCAAACCCTTGCTATGATTTCTGATGATTTCATCGCAGGGATTGCCCATGAAGCGCTTTATCCAAGGCGAACATCGAGGCCAAGGCACCTTACTTCCCGAAAGCCTCGACGACTACGGTGACCAACGTCGGTTCCGACCGCGATCAACTCAGCTCAATGGCCATGCAGGCCCGCGAGGCGATGGCGTCCGATACGTTGTCGGTGGTGGCTGATTGAGGTTATTTCAAAAGTGAACAAATCCTCGCTTGTCACGACGCCGGCATCACCGCCTATGCGCCCAAACCGATGACCTCGGGAGCCAAGGCTGACGGGCGTTTCAATAACGATGCCTTCATCTATGATGCGGCAAAAAACGAATACATTTGCCCGGCTGAGCAATGCACCGGAGATGATGCGAGTCCGAAAACGGACTGTTGAGCATCCCTTCGGGACGCTCAAACAATGGATGGGTGCGACGCACTTCCTGGCGCGGAAGCTGGCCGGGGTGGGTGCGGAAATGAGTTTAAATGTGCTCGCTTTCAACATGAAACGGATCATGAAAATCATCGGTGCTAACGGTTTGATGAAGGCGTTGTCGGCCTAAAAAAGGCTGATTTTGGCCCATCCCAGAGGCTGTAAAAACAGCATTGACGTGTTCCAGGTCGCGACTGATGCGACACGCAGCATTTGCCTTACGATCGTTCAGCCACGAACGTCGATGATCCAGGACGATGAGGCCATGAGCGTTTTTACACACTCTGGGCCGGTAGCAGCCTGTTTTACGGAAGCAAATGCCAACCACGCCCCAAGGGAGGATAACTGCCACGTTGGTTATCGTGGCGCGCGATTGCTGGCCTCGCAAGAGTAATGTCACAATGATGCGCCACGCCTTGCACGCTCAACGATTAGCGCGATTCCCGGACTATCATCATGCCAAGCCTCTGTTGCTGTTCTAACACGCCAGGCCCGCCGAAGAGACTTCTCCTGGTTCGGCTGCTTCGATTGCTATGTTTTGTGCTGCTCTGGGATCAGGCTGCGTGGGCGGGTCCTGGCCCTCAACAGAATGGCGACGAACAGGTGATTGATGTACAGCTACGCTGGAAACATCAGTTCCAGTTCGCGGGCTACTATGCCGCCATCTCAAAGGGCTATTACCGCGAAGAAGGACTGGACGTGCGCTTGCACGAAGGTGGCCCCAATGTCACACCGGTCGAAGAAGTGCTCTCTGGGCGTGCCCAATACGGCGAGGCCAATAGTGAATTGCTCTACGCACGCCTGCATGGAAAGCCCTTGGTAGCGCTGGCGGTGATTTTTCAGCATTCACCTTCCGTGCTCGTGGCTCGCAAAGATCAAGGTGTTCGCACTGTGCACGACCTGATCAGTAAGCCGTTGATGCTGATGGATGCACAGACCGATGCCGATTTTCTGGCGATGTTCCGTAGCGAGGGTATACCCCTCGAAAAACTACAACTGCTACCCAGCAGTTATCAAATTGGGGATCTAGCCAGCGGTAAAGTGACGGCGTTCAACTCGTACCTGACCAACGAGCCCTTCTACCTGCAACAGCGGGGCGTGGAATACAACATCATCTCGCCCGTCACCTACGGGATCGACTTCTACAGCGACATCCTGTTCACCAGCCAGGCCGAGATTGACGAACATCCACAGCGGGTCGAGGCCTTCCGCCGCGCTACCCTGCGCGGCTGGCGTTACGCGATGGATAACCCCGAGCAAATCATAGACCTGCTGCTCAATCAGTATTCGGTGGAGAAAAGTCGCGCGCACTTGCAATTCGAAGCTCAGGCCATGCGTCCGCTGGTGGTATCTGATCTGATCGAGATCGGTCATATGAATCCAGGGCGCTGGCAACGTATGGCTGAAACCTTCCTCGAACTGGGTATGGTCGACAATATCGCCGGTCTGGAAAACTTCATTTACGATCCCAACCCGCCACAGCTCGTCGAGCGGCTGCGCAAGACCATTGTGCTGATCAGCATCGGCTGTGTGCTTGTCCTTATGTTCGCTCTGGTTCTGTTGAATGCCCAGCGCCATCTGCGCAACGAGATCAAGTTGCGCAAACTCGCCGAAGAGGAAGTACACAAGCTGGCCTTCTATGACAGCCTGACTGGCTTACCCAATCGCAATAGCTTTATTCCTTTTGCTAGTCAGAAGCTGCTGGCCGCAAAGAGCCGTGGAGAACATCTGGCCCTGTGCTATATCGACTTGAATCACTTCAAGCAGATCAATGATCGTTTTGGCCACCAGGCAGGTGATGCCATCTTGATCCACGTAGCCACGGCCATCAAATCCAAACTTCGCGAGTTCGAAATAGCCGCGCGCATGGGTGGTGACGAATTCGTAGTGCTGCTCGACGGCGCGCATCACAGAAGCGATATCCAGCGCATCACCCATGAAATCTGCAAGGCCGTCGACCTGCCCATTCCATGGAAAAACAGCCAGATCAAGGTCAGCGCCAGCCTGGGGGTGGCGTGGTATCCGGAAGATGGCGAAGGTCTGGACGATCTGATTTTCAAGGCCGACACCGCCATGTTCCAAAGCAAAGCCAGTATCGCTGCGCAGGCTTGAAGCTGCTTGCGTGGTGCCCCAGCGAAAAGACCTGGTAGTTAGAAACCAGTGCGCCACTGCGGTTTGCGTGAGCGTCGTCCTTCGCGTGACGCTTCTAGTCAGCGCCGTGACCGACCCGGTCAGGAAAAAAACCATTGCACAACGGCGGCTGTCCTACTGAGTCAGTCCGCTATAAGGGTGAAGTACTCGACCGCAAAATAGCCGACCTGATAGATCAGACTAAACAGTGCAAGTGGCAGTTGTACTCGACGCCGCTTCTGTGTGATGCCAATCAACACGATGCCCAGCATGATGACGGTATGGGCGGTATACGCCGTTCCCAATGTCTGCCAGCGGGCGTTACCCTTGAGGGAGGTATCGACAAGGTCCATGACCGTAAGAAGAGCGATGAGCCCGAAGAACCAGGCACGTCGTTCCAGCAGGTAGCTTTCATAGCTGCCGAACTCTCTCACGTCGGACGGAAACAGCATCGTCGATACCATGAAGTAGAGGGCGCAATAGCAAACAATGAAAAAGTAAGACTCGAACGTCCATACCGGTACCTGCGTAAGACGAACCTCCCACCACCAGAACGTCATGATTGAAATGAGCGCCCAGACCACCCAGCTCATGTGTATCCAAGACCATCCGAATTGACGCGGGTGTTCGATGATCGATGCGATCCCCTTGAGCAACGTCGTTATGCCCAGCCCCAGAATGATGCTTAGGACGATGCGGATATGCGAATAGATTTGGTCTGGGGTCATCTCACTGCGCCGAATTTCTGAAGCGTTGCTACGACACTTGAGCGTCGTGTCCTAGGCTTTCAGGACAAGAACCGACGTAGGTAGGTGCCTGCGTGCTCCTATGGGTTGCAACCGCAAGCCTGCGATCCATACTGCACAACGATCGCTTTGCCCTTTGGGTCTTAGCGTAGATTGGCATCGATGACGTCATAAGGTTTTTTTTCGCAGACGATTGCGTCACCCATCGATTCGGCCCCTTGAGAAATCCGCAGTAACCCAAGTCCAGTTTTGAGAAGGCCGCAAAGAGGCTCGCGATAACGCCCTCGGCTATTTCCCAGCGAATACATGCGTTGGAGGCCCACCTGGGCAGCCCGCTCGGAGGCTGTCGCTTTATCTCCGACGCGCAACCGTGCTCGAGGAGAAATTGCTCAACGAGCTCTCGGGCGATCAAGACGAGCACCTACGGGTTGTCATCGCAGCCAACGGCGATACCCTCGCGACCTGGTTTTTCCCCGCTCCAGCGGCCATTTTTGTCAGCGAGCGCATACTGCTCGACCTGGTCGTCGATGATCAGGACCCTACGTACACGCTACTCGAAAGTGGTCAGGTCATCGCTTGCATCAGCACACGTACGGAAGTTCATGCAATCACACTTCGGCCTGCGCGCAGATGCCTATCCTACGCATTATTTGTCACTGCCCGTGCAATCCCCGCGGATGCAGGCCTTGTCCCAGCGCAGTGTGGAAACCGCACGGCGCAGACTACTTCTGGAAGGGGGGGCGCTGCCGGCGGCGCTGTTCCAACCCCTACGTGACAGGCAGCAATAGGTTGCATTCTGCCTATCGCGTCCGGCTGAAAACGATCCTTGCAGACAATCATGACTCAGCTTAAAGGCCGTGTTTAACCGGTCCCGGTAAGCGAAACGAACGATTTGATTGCGCTGTCAGGCGTATTCAACGGAATATTCCATTAAAAATCTTCTGACTCGGGCGCACGGAAGGCCTTGCTGTAGAAACCGGACGGGTCGAAACAGCAAACCTGCTTTTTACCGGATGCAAGCATATCGCAGGCATCACCCATTCGTTTGGCGCGCGTCTTGAGCTGCTTGGCTGAGGTCATCCAGTGTATCCAGTCCACTCGTGCGATGGTCGTCGTAGCGTTCCAGACTTTGCGAGCCTCAGGAGCGGCTGCCAGTGCTTCCTCAAAATCTGCCGGGATGTCAGGCTCGGGTTCCTTTTTCACGGGGGCCAGTTCGATGGTAACGATTTCCCCAACGGCCGCGCCTGCGGCTTCCAGTAACTCGCTACTTATCCGCAGCCAATGGCTCAGCTGACCATCGGGCTCAAGTGTCGCCTGGAAAGGGTGCCCATTGATCGTGCCTTCAACGGTCGTCCTTCCTCGCCTCGGAAGCGGTTCACTCGCGACTCTTGGCAGAACGACGAACGCCCACGACGTATCGTTGCCAGGCGTTGCCGGACGAAGAAGCTTTGCTTCGAATCGGGATTTCACATCGATTGTTGTCATTGCAACCCCTCCAACTGATACGCCTGGCTACTGTCTGGCGATATCACTGTCGCGTTTAAATGCGACAGTGATGACGCCAGGATGAGGGCTTAATTAACCATCACCTCGTCCAGTGCCTGCTCGAGGGTGCTGACCGTGCGCTCGATATTTTGCAGTTTTTCGAGTCCGAACAGACCGATGCGGAAGGTCTGGAAGTCGGCGGGCTCGTCGCATTGCAACGGCACTCCGGCGGCGATCTGCAGGCCGTGGCTGGCAAATTTCTTGCCGCTCTTGATGTCGGCATCGTCGGTGTAGCTCACCACTACGCCAGGGGCCTGGAACCCGGCTGCGGCCACGCTTTTGATGCCTTTGCGGGTCAACATGGCGCGTACCCGATCGCCCAGAGCCTGTTGTTCGTCGCGGACCTTGTCGAAACCGTAGGCTTGCGTCTCTTTCATCACGTCGTTAAAGCGCGCGAGGGAATCGCTGGGCATGGTTGCATGGTAGGCATGCCCGCCCTGTTCGTAGGCCTGCATGATCTGCAGCCATTTTTTCAGGTCGCAGGCGAAGCTGCTGCTCTGCGTCTGCTCGATGCACTTGAGGGCCAAAGCACTGAGCATCACCAGGGCGCAGCAAGGGGAGGCGCTCCAGCCTTTCTGCGGTGCGCTGATCAGCAGGTCGACTGCGCATTTGTGCATATCAACCCAAATCGTGCCTGAGGCGATGCAGTCCAGCACGAACAGGCCACCCACCGCATGCACGGCGTCGCCGACGGCCCGCAGGTACTCGTCGGGGAGGATAATCCCTGATGAAGTTTCAACGTGGGGAGCGAAGACAATCTGCGGCCTCGAAGCCTCAATGGCGGCCAGCACTTCGTCCAGAGGGGGTGGGGCGTAGGCCGCCTGGCGACCCGTGTCGACCGGTCGGGCTTTGAGCACCGTGGTGGCCGCCGGGATGTTGCCCATCTCAAGGATCTGGCTCCAGCGATAACTGAACCAGCCGTTGCGTATCACCAGGCATTGCTGGTCGGTGGCAAACTGTCGGGCCACCGCTTCCATGCCGAATGTGCCGCTGCCCGGGACCACCGCAACAGCCTGGGCGTTGTAGACCTGTTTCAGCGTCGTGGAAATGTTCTTCATCACGGCTTGAAATGACTGCGACATGTGGTTGAGCGAGCGGTCGGTGTAGACCACTGAGTACTCGACCAGCCCCTCAGGATCGATACTGGGATATAGCTTTGACATGGCGTGACTCCGTTGGCAGAGATGTCAGTGGTATCGACCCTGCCTCAAGCCTTGGCAAATGACAAGATCGCTCGGGATTGAATGGCGACTTCTGCCGAGCGGTTGGCATCATCAGCTTGGTTACTGGACGTAGTCATGCTCGTCTGCTGGCGCCGGGCAGGACTGATTGAAGATCAGTGTGATGACACGAAGGGCGACGGGGTTGTCGGTGCGGGCAACGCATAGGTCCGTTTCATCCACGCCACTTCCGCTAACGGTGTGCGGCCGAAGAGGCGTTTGAAGTCGCGGCTGAATTGCGACGCACTTTCATAACCTACCAGAAAGGCTGATTTGGCTGCGGTCAGGTCGTTACGCAGCATCAGTAATCGCGCCTGATGCAAGCGTGTCGACTTGAGGTACTGGATAGGCGAGGAATCGGTCACCTTGCGAAAGTGCAGATGAAAGCTGGGCACGCTCATCTGCGCTTCCCGGGCCAGCGCTTCTACATCCAGATGCTCGTGATAACAGCTGTGGATTTTGTGAATGGCGCGCGTCACCTTGCCGAACTGGCCCTGCTGGGCGATGGCCGCGCGCAGGGTGCCGCCTTGTTCGCCAGTGAGGATGCGGTAGTAGAGTTCGCGCAGCATCGCCGGGCCGAGGATTTGTGCGTCGGAGCGGTTGCCCATGACTTCCAGAAAACGAAGGGTCGACTGGCGCAACGGTTCGTCCATGGGCGAGGCGTACATGCCCATAGGCTGAGCCGCGCCGAAGCTCCAAAGCTCATCCACCTGCTGAATCAGTTCGCCGGCCAGGGTGAAATCCAGCCGCAGGTACACCGCCAGCATTGGCTCCGCCTCGCTGGCGTCGGTCTCCATCGTAAACGGCACTGGCACCGACACCACCAGGTAATGCTGGGCGTCATAGACGTAAACGTCATCGCCCAGATAGCCGCGTTTGCGCCCCTGACAGAGGATCACGATGCCCGGTTCATACAAAACCGGCGTGCGCGTCAGCGGCCGGTTGGAACGCAGAAAACGCACATCATCCAGCGGGCTCAGGTTGTAACCCTCCAGCGGCGCAAGCTGGCCCATCAACTGCACCATACGCGCTGTGCTCGGGTCCTTGGGTTTGGGCATCGACTGCACGTTCTCCACATTTATGCTCGGCCATCCGTAGAACAGCTAAGCGCCTCCCATTGCTCAATACTCTCCACTGTCCGGTTCAGCTTGTCACGCACCAGGGCCACGGCGTCGCTGCCCAGCAGCAGGTGAGCCGGCGGGGTAGGGCTGGCAATAATCGTCAGCATGGCGCGGGCGGCTTTCTGCGGGTCGCCCGGTTGATGGCCGCTTTTTTCCTCACGGGCTTTGCGTACCGGGTCAAAGCTTGCATCGTAGTCACTGATACTGCGCGGCGTACGCTGCATCGAACGGCCCGCCCAGTCCGTGCGGAACGACCCCGGTGCCACGGCCGTGACAAAAATATTGAAGGGGGCAAGCTCCTTGCTCAACGTGTCAGAAATGCCCTCCAGCGCAAATTTGCTGCCGCAGTAATAGGCAATGCCGGGCATGGTGATATAACCGCCCATGGACGTAATGTTGAGGATATGTCCCGCCCGCCGTTGGCGGAAATACGGCACAAACGCCTTGGTCATCGCCACCGCGCCAAATACATTGACGTCGAACTGGCGGCGCATTTGCGCCAACGACGACTCCTCGAAAATCCCCTCGTGGCCATAACCCGCGTTGTTTACCAGCACATCCACCGGACCGTGCTGCTCCTCAACAGCGGCGACCACCGCGTCGATGGCGTCGAAGTGGGTAACGTCCAGCACCACGCCATGGACCCGCTCAGGTGAGAGCGCCTCGAAGGTTGCCAGAGCGGATTCGCTGCGAACAGTGCCGATCACTCGATGGCCCTGAGCGAGGGCTTCCTTGGCCAGGGCCTGGCCAAAGCCACTGCTGACGCCGGTGATAAAGAGGGTTTTTTCTGCGCTCATGGGTCGTACTCCTGAAGAGATAAGGTCCGGCCATGCTAGAGCGGGGTGTGGTGGGGGACTATGCCGAAAAGGATTTGAGTCTTGCCTGATTCTATCGGTGGTGGTCGGTGGGCAACTTGAAAACCGGTGGCAAAAATGAGACCAGAGGAAGAAAGGGAGCTGACATGCGCTCCCTACTCGGAACGTCTTCTTCTGGCCGATTCTGTTGAAAACAGTCGAAATTTCAGACTGGAAGACGGTTGCCCCACTCATGCCACATAGTCTCAAGCGATCCGGTTTCAGGATGCGCTTGAGGTGGGCGAACAACATTTCGATCTTCTTGTGTTCGCGATGAGAGCGGACATACGGTGAAAGTCTCGGCTTAAGCTTTAATGGATCCATTAATCTTTATATATTGGTGTAAAGCTTGACTTTAATGGGGATAATCCGATTTACTGGATCCATAAAAACAAGCCTGTCCGGAGAATCCTATGTATCCGAAAAACACCTGGTATGTCGCCTGCACCCCTGACGAGATTGCTTCCAAGCCACTGGGGCGGCAGATATGCGGTGAGAAAATCGTTTTCTATCGTGGACAAGAAGGGCGCGTTGCCGCCGTCGAAGATTTTTGCCCACACCGCGGCGCTCCCCTTTCACTGGGTTATGTTGAAAACGGCAACCTGGTCTGCGGCTACCACGGCCTGGTCATGGGTTGTGACGGCAAAACCGTCGAAATGCCCGGTCAGCGCGTACGGGGCTTTCCGTGCAACAAGACTTACGCCGTTGAAGAGCGCTACGGTTTCATCTGGGTCTGGCCCGGGGAGCAGGACAAGGCTGACCCTGCACTGATCCATCATCTGGAGTGGGCGGTCAGCGAGGAGTGGGCCTACGGCGGCGGTCTGTTCCACATCAATTGCGACTATCGACTGATGATCGATAACCTGATGGACCTCACCCACGAAACCTATGTACACGCCTCGAGCATCGGCCAGAAAGAGATCGATGAAGCGGCGCCGGTTACTACCGTCGAGGGTGACGAGGTGGTGACTGCGCGGCACATGGAAAACATCATGGCGCCGCCGTTCTGGCGCATGGCCCTGCGTGGCAACAACCTGGCCGACGACGTGCCGGTAGACCGTTGGCAGATCTGCCGCTTCAGCCCACCCAGCCACGTGTTGATCGAGGTGGGCGTGGCCCACGCCGGCAAGGGCGGTTACAACGCCGAGCCGCAACACAAGGCTGCGAGCATCGTGGTTGACTTCATCACTCCGGAAACCGAGACGTCGATCTGGTACTTCTGGGGCATGGCACGCAATTTCAATCCTCATGACGAAGACCTGACGGCCACCATCCGCGAGGGCCAGGGCAAGATCTTCAGCGAAGACCTCGACATGCTCGAACAGCAGCAGAAGAACCTGCTGGCCAATCCCGAGCGCAACCTGCTCAAGCTCAATATCGATGCAGGTGGTGTGCAGTCACGGCGCGTGCTGGAGCGAATCATCGCCCGTGAGCGCGCGCCGGTTGTCGAGCTGATCGCCACGGCAAACTAGTTCGAGCGCTACGCCATCCACTCCCATTGATACTGTTCCCGGCCACTGCGGTGGCCGGTCTTGAAGGTGCGCCATGATTGAAGTCGTCGTGACATCCCGCAACAACGAAGCGTTGGATATTTGCAGCTACGAGTTGGCCTGTGCACAAGGAGGGGAGTTGCCCGGCTTCAGCGCCGGTGCCCATATCGACGTGCACTTGCCCGGCGGGCTGATCCGCCAGTACTCGCTGTGTAATCACCCGCAAGAACGCCATCGCTACCTGATCGGCGTACTCAAGGATGTCGCCTCGCGCGGTGGATCCCAGAGTTTTCATGAGCAGATCAACAGCGGCGATCGGCTGTTCATCAGTGAGCCACGCAACCTGTTCCCGCTGGTGGCCGAGGGGCGGCGCAGCCTGTTGTTCGCTGGCGGTATCGGCATTACCCCGATCCTGTGCATGGCCGAGCACCTGGCCCACAATGGTGCCGATTTCGAGCTGCACTACTGCGCTCGTTCCAGTGAGCGCGCAGCGTTTGTCGAGCGACTCAAAGGGGCATCCTTTGCCGATCGCGTGTACCTGCATTTCGATGAAGAGGTCGATTCGCGCCTGGATGCCGCCAAGGTTCTGGTCAATCCACAGCCCGGCGTACACCTGTACGTCTGCGGTCCTTCAGGTTTCATGCAGCATGTGCTCGACAGCGCCAAGGCCAAGGGCTGGAGCGACGAGCATTTGCACCGTGAATACTTCGCCGCAGCGCCGGTGGATACCAGTGCGGACGGGTCGTTCCAGGTCAAGCTGGGCAGCAGCGGGCAGGTGTTCGACATTCCGTCCGACAAGACGGTGGTCCAGGTGCTGGAAAGCCACGGCGTCGAGATTGCGCTTTCCTGTGAGCAGGGCATCTGCGGCACCTGTCTGACCCGTGTGCTGGAAGGGGTACCGGAGCACCGTGACCTGTTCCTCACCGAAGAAGAGCAGGCGGCCAATGATCAGTTCACGCCCTGCTGCTCGAGGGCCAAGTCCAAGCTGTTGGTGCTGGATCTCTGAACCGGCCGATCACTCGCCGCGCGCGATCACTTTCATCCGGTCGCCGTTGCTGATCGCACCAAATACCTCGGCGTAGCGCAGCGTCGCATTGGCGTGTTCACGCATGATGGCTTCAGCGCGAGCGCCCTGGCGGCTGACCAGTGCGTCGAACACCGAGTGGTGTTGCATGTGTGCGAAGTTGAAGCGCCGGTATTCGCGGGCCATGTCCTGGCGATCAATCGCCAGCGCCGAGACTGAAGCGAAGGGGCGATGGTCGTTGCGCGCCAAGGCTTCGGCAATCGCCGGGTTGGCGCTGCTGTCGACGATCACCTGGTGAAAGCGCATGTTGAGGTCATGGAACGCCTCGAGGTCTTCTTCCGTCACGTAGCCCTTGTCGAACAGTGCATCGCCTTGCATCAGGCATTCGCGCAGCGCCGTCTGTGCTTGCTCACTCAAGCCGCGTTCGGCGCTCTGCCGCGCAGCCAGACCCTCCAGCACTCCGCGCACCTCCACGGCGCCAGCGATATCGTCGGCACTCACCGAACGCACCTGATAGCCCCGGCCACCATGGCGCACTAGCAAACCTTCCTGTTCCAGGGTGAGGAAGGCCATGCGCACTGGCATGCGCGAGACGCCGAAGCGTTCCGCCGTCGGAATCTCCATCAGTCGTTCGCCGGCCGCGAGTTCGCCCGAGGCAATCATTTTGCGCAGTGCGACCAGCACCATTTGACCCGGTTTACTCATGCAGGCGACTTCCAGAAGTTGGTTCGCCATAGTAGCGCAAGGAGGGGGGAGGGAGGGGGGAGAAACAGGGGCGACAATCGCCCCTGCAGGAGATCAGAGTGACAGGGGGTAGCTGACGATCACCCGGGTCTGATCGAAGTCGCTGTTGAAGCTGCGACGGTTGGTGGCATTGTTGACCCGAACGCTGAGGTTTTTCAGTGGGCCGCTTTGCAGGGTGTAGCTGACTTCGGTGTCACGTTCCCATTCCTTGCCATTGCTGCCTACCTTGGTGGTGGCGTTGTCGCCGTGACCATAGCGGGTCATCAGCAGCAGGCCGGGAATGCCGGCGGCGACGAAGTTGTAGTCATAACGCGCCTGCCAGGAGCGCTCGTCGGCGTTACTGAAGTTGCCGTTGAACATGTCGTTGCCCAGGGTCCGCCCGCTGCTGCCATACACCGACATCCAGCCGGTATCGCCGCTGACCTTTTGCAGCCCCAGGTACAGGGTATGGCCACCCAGGTTGGCAGAGAACAGTCCGTAGGCGGTATGGCTTTGCACATGGCCGATCAGGGCGCTGCCGTCATCCTTGTCGATGAAATAACCCAGGTTCGCGCCGAGGGTCCAGTCTCCGAGCTTCTGTTTGTGTAGCAGGTTCAGATAGCTTTGCTGATAGATGTCTTCGAGCTGCGAGTGCCAGGCGCCGATCAGGGTCTGTTGATCGTTGAAGCGGTATTCGGCACCCGCATAGTTGAAAGCGTCCGACATGACAGTCGGCGCAGCCCAGGCCGAGAGGTCTTGCATGTCGGAGGAGTTGCGCAGGCTCACCGAGGTGTATTGACCGCCCTGCAGGCTCAGGCCGGGAAGCTCCCGGGACACCAGCATGGCGCCCTGGAAGGTCTGCGGCAGCAGGCGTCCGTCGTCGTAGCGCAGCAGAGGAATATCCGGCATGAGCTCGCCGAGCATCAGCTCGGTGGCGGAAATACGCATTTTTGCCGCCAGCCCCGCGCGTCCGTAGTCGTCGGCGGAGCGACCATCGTCGTGCACCGGCAGCAGTTCCGAACCGCTGCGTTGCGGGCCACTGTCGAGTTTGACGCCCAGCATCGCGATACCGTCAAGGCCAAAGCCGACAACGCCCGGGGTATAACCGGAGCTGAACTTGAGAATCGCGCCCTGAGCCCATTCTTCTATCTTGCTCTTGCTGGTGCCGGGATCGTTGAAGTCACGATTGAAATAGTAGTTGCGCAGGGTCAGGCTGGTCTTGGAATCTTCGAAAAAGCCGTTGCTTTCAGCGTACGCCGAAGACATCAGGGCAAACGCTATTGCACCGCCGAGCAGGGCCCGGGGAGGGAGAGGAAAGTAAGTCATTATTGTTGTTTTCCTGGAGGAAGTTGTCAGTAGCGAGGGCGGGGCATCGCTACTGTTTTGCGCGGCTCAGATCTGCCTGGCTCAGGCCTGGACAGGCTCGGCACCTGGTTGTGTTTGGGTCTTGGGCCGCAGTTGCAGCAACACGGCGGCGGCAATCACGAAGACCACGGCAAACACCCCATACAGGTGCAGTGGCTGCCAACCGCTGTCGAGCAATAGACCGGCAACGGTGGGCGACAGGATCGCGCCGATGCGCCCGATACCGATCCCCCAACCGACCCCCGTGGTACGCACTGAGGCCTCGTAGACGATCGGCGACAGCGCGTACAGGCCGGCCACGCAACCGTTGGCGAACAGGCCGATCAGCAGACCCAGGCCGAGTGCCATGGATACTGATGAAGCGGAGCCGACGAACAGCACCAGCAAGCCCGCGGTAACGAGCATGAACAGCGACAACACCCGGGTCAGCCGCCAGCGCGAGGCCAGGCCGCCAATCAGTGCCGCGCCGAAGATGCCGCCTACGCTCAGCAGCACGCCGCCGCTGATGCCTTGCTGTGCCGATAGCCCAGCCGAGACCAGCAGCTTCGGCGTCCAGCTCATCACGAAGTAGAAGCCGAACATCACCAGGAAAAACAGCAGCCAGATCAGCAGGGTGGTGCGCCGTGAATCCGGTGAGAGCAACTGCGCCAGGCGGCCACGGCCTGAAATCGGCGCTGATGTGGCGACGGGCAGTTCACGCAGTGCCGGCTGGCCGAGGCGGGCGGCCAGGCGATTGATGCGTGTCAAGGCATTTGCGGGGCGGCGGGCGATCAGGAAGTCCAGCGATTCAGGCAGGTACAGCAATACCAGGGGAATCACCGCCAGGGTCACGACGCCGCCGAAGATAAACACTGAACGCCAGCCAAAGTGCGTCAGCAGCCACACCGACAATAGCCCGCCCAGGGTCGCGCCCAAGGCATAACCAGTGGACTGCAGGCTCACCGCCAGCCCGCGCCAGCGCTTGTTGGCATATTCGCTGGCAATCACGTTGCTGCTGGCCAGGATTCCGCCGATACCCAGGCCGGTAAAGCCACGCAGCAGCGCCAGTTGGAGCGGCGTCTGGCTCAGGCCTGACAACAGCATGCCGATGCCCGAAAGCAGCAGGCAAAACAGGATCAATGGCCGACGTCCATAACGATCCGCCCACGGCGCAATGAACAGCGAGCCTGCCGCCATGCCGAACAATCCGGCACTCAACAGCAATCCGATCTGCGCGCCATTCAAGCCCCATTCGCCAGAAACCGAGGACGCCGTGAAGGCCATCACCAGCACGTCGAAGCCATCGATCATGTTCAGGACAATACAGATGCCCACGGCCAGCCATTGGAAGCGTGCCATGGCACGTTCATCTACCACGCTCTTCAGATCGACACTCATGGCTGCCCCTCGAGAAGAGGCTGCGTAACGGCAAAGCGAGAAAGGCACACGAAGCTGGGGGCAAGCCGAAGCTCGAACCCGATTGAGAACTCATTCATCCCGACACCCTTGTTATTTTTATGAGCGGGCAGGCGCTGTACCTGACACCGTGCAGTGCCAGTCAATCAATTTATGGATCCATTGAAAAGTAGATTAATAGACCATTTGTCGTTGAATTTTCTATTAGCTACATAAAAACGTTTAAAATCAAAATGTTATGTTGATGAAAAATCGTTCGATTATCGGACGACATGTATTAATTGTAGTTAAGGATCCAATATGCGATTTCTATGGTTCAGGATGTTGCACTGGTAGCCGGTGATGACGCTTCGCCCACATCAGTGATCGCCATGCGTTGAACAACCATCGCTTGTGCGTTTTTAGAAAACTGTGGGAGAAGGTCATTCAAAGATCTGAGCAGTACGGGATCGGTTTCTTGAGCCACCTCGACAATAACGGATTGGGTTGTCAGAGACCCTCAAGTGAAGGGGGCGAAGTTTGAAAGGGTCAATTCGGCACATTATCCCAAAGGGGCTGCGAGTGACCGCTCCTCGCCGATTCTGTCGAAAAAGTCGGTTTGCCCAAAACGCTCGAATATTGATGGGTAAAAACACATCTTTTGCACGCTGCTACGTGAAATCCGAGTCCTGAACCTTCTGCCTAAAACTCAGATTTCAATCTCAGGCGCGTATTTTTCTGCCGTGGAATTCGAAGCCGACTTTTTCAACAGAATCGGCCGGTAACCGCCTGTCACGAAGTACCGCCCCCAACCCCGAACGCAATGACTCAATATTCCGGTGATAGTCCCTAAAGGCCCACCTTCCGCTTGAGTTCAGTCTCGGTCCAAATGCCGCTGAGGGGGCCGCCCGGCAAGCCTTCATTGGCTCGCGCCAGCGGGAACACCACTGGCGTGAATCCGGCGTCGCGCACCAGCCGAGCCCCCATTTCCCGGGCCTGGGCGTCGTCGGCAAAAATGGGAATCGCCTTGTCTTTGCCAGCCTGGTCTTTCATGGCGGCATAGCCGATGGCGTTGAACGCTCGCACCAGGTGCACCCCCGGCAGATATTGCCGGTCTGCCAGGGCTACGCCTACCTCCAGCGCCTTGCGCCCGACGTCTGCGTCACGTCCGCTGAAGGGGTTGCTGGTGCTGAACACCACTTTGCCGTCCAGCTTGCCCTTCAGTTGTTCGGCCAGGACCGGCATCGCGCCGTAGGGAACACTCAACACGATCACATCGCCCCATGCGGCGGCATCACCGACGGAGCCCGCTTGGGCGTTGGGGCCGGCGGTCTTGATCAGGTCCGTCAGTTCCTCGGGGTGGCGCGATGAAAACATCACCGAGTGCCCAGCCTTTACCCATTGCGTGCCAAGCGTGCCGCCGACGTTGCCGGCGCCGATCACGCTGATCTTGAGGGTGTCCGCCATCGCCTGGCTGGTGCACAGGACCAGGCTGGCGAGCATCAAAAAGAGGATTCTGGACATACGTTGTGCTCCTGCGTTGCAAAGCAAACTTATATCCACCGTAGTAGAGCCTGCCGGGCTATCAAGTTACCCCGACAGATCGCTATCGACCTTTAGAGGGCGTCTTTGGCGAGCGTGCGCACAATCGGCCGATAACGGCCTGCCGCACGCCCGGGTTATCGGTCGGCATTCGGCAGTTCGCAGCCCGGGATCAGTCGTCCCAATTTGATCGCCTGCTGATAAAGCACCTGCATGAGCTGCGTGGCGGATTCGCCAAGCGGCTCGAACCGCGAATAGACGAAGCTGATATCGAAATGAATCGCCTCAACCAGCGGCACGACGGTCAGCCCGCTGTCCTGGGCCACGAACTCATCGATGATGCTCAGCCCCATGCCTTGCTTGACCAGGGCGACCGCTTCGTTGGCATTGGTGAAATTCAGCATGGAGCTCAGGTTCAGGCCCTGGCGTTCAATCTCGTCGGCCAGCAACCGGCCAAAAGGCATGTCGGGGCGAAACAGCAACAATGGCTGGTCGACCAGCTCGTGCAGTGACAATGCAGCTCGCCGGGCAAAGGGGTGATCGGCCGGCATCACGCAGACCATGCGTGCGCGCATGAACGCCAGCGAGTGCAGGTGGTCATGGATCAGCGGCAGCGCCGAAACAGCCAGGTCGACCTTCTTCGAGAGTATCTGGTTGGGCATATCGCCCATCAGCGTGGTTTGCCATTCAATGTTCAGCGATGGCAATTGCTGCTTGAGTCGGGCCAGGGCGAAGGGGATGACCACGGTCGACAACGACGCACTGCAGCAGATGCGCAGCTGCCGTTGAGGGCCGTTGGCCAGGGCCAGCGCACACTCATTGACGGCCAGCGCGGCCTGGTAGACGCGTTCGACTTCCCGGTAAAGGGTCACGGCTTCGGCGGTGGGCACCAAGCGATTGTTGATGCGCTGGAACAGGCGATAGACCAGCCGACTCTCGATATAGGCGATCAGCTTGCTGACTGCCGGCTGCGACACGTAGAGCATTTTTGCCGCACCGCTGATCGAGCCGGTCAGCATCACCGCGCGGAACACTTCCATGTGCCGCAGCTTGAACACCATCGTGTTGGCGTCGGGGCCTTCGCCGTAGGGCATGGGTCATTAACCTTTGGTTATTGTTCGAGCGATCTGTGTATGAGCGCTATTGATCGCCCGGTCGTATCTTCACTGCAACGGCATCGCCCACCGCGGTGAACAATAACAAAGATCAGTGAGCAAGCGCAGTGACGCTTGGCGGGAGCAGCCTTGAGCATCTACGACGAACCCAAGATCGATTGCCATAACCATCTGTTTGATCCCGCGCGGTTTGCCTATCGCAGCGACACGGTTTATGCACCCGCCGGGCAGGAGGTCGCGACCCTGGAGCAGTTCGGTCGGGTCATGGACGCCTACGGTGTGCAACACGCTTTGCTGGTCGGGCCGAGCAGCGGCTACCGCACCGACAATCGCTGCCTGCTGCATGCACTGGCCCATAGCGAAGGTCGCTTCAAGGGCATTGCCGTGGTCGATCATGACGCCAGCCTGATTGAGCTGGCGGCGCTCAAGGAGCAGGGCGTCGTGGGCGTCGCCTTCAATCCGGCGCTCGAAGGCGTGGCGGTGATGGACGATGCGGCGGGGCTCTTTGGCCGACTCGCCGAGCTGGACCTGTTCGCGCAGATCCAGGTCCACGGCGATCAACTGGTCGAGTTGCTGGGCTTGATCCAATCCTCAGCACCGCGCCTGCTCATCGACCACTGTGGCCGCCCCGACGTCCGCGCCGGTCTTGGCCAGCCAGGTTTCAAGGCGCTGTTGGCCCTGGCGGACAGCGGCCGGGCTTCGGTGAAAGTTTCCGGCATGCAGAAGTTTGCCGATCACGATCATCTCGATGAACAAGCCGGCACCTATGTACGGGCGCTGCTCCAGGCCTTTGGCCCGGATGCCTGTGTGTGGGGGTCGGACTGGCCATTCATTCGCTCGCAGTCGCGGGTGGACTACGGGCCACTGCTCAAGCTGGCTGAGCAACTGATGCCCGATTTCAGTGAAAGGAAAAAGGTGATGTGGGACACGCCACGGCGACTGTTCGGCTTTGACGAGCGTTGAACCGGTAGCGGTGCTGCCGGCAATACCAATAACAATAAGGACCAAAACCATGACGACCGAGAATAGATTCGCAGCGTCAACGCTCGCCTGTCCGGCAGCGCAAACCGCCAGGACTCGCACCCGTTTCATGATCCTCGCGCTGATTTCCGGCGGGACCATGATTAACTACCTGGACCGCAGCGTCATGGGCATCGCCGCCCCCAGCATCAGCGCCGACCTGGGCCTGAACGCCGTGATGATGGGGCTGATCTTCTCCGCCTTTTCCTGGACCTACGCCGCCGCGCAGATTCCCGGTGGCATCCTGATCGACCGCTTGGGCACCAAGTTCACCTACTGGCTGGCGCTGACGTTGTGGTCGCTGTTCACCGGCCTGCAGGGTCTGGCTCAGGGCTTCCTGTCGTTACTGGGTTTCCGATTGCTGGTGGGGGCTACTGAGGCACCGTGCTTTCCCACCAACAGTCGGGTGGTCGCGACCTGGTTCCCGCAAAGCGAGCGCGCCCGGGCGACCGGCATTTACACCTTCGCCGAATACGTCGGCCTGGCGTTTCTCACGCCGCTGTTGTTCTGGGTCTTGCATGAGCATGGCTGGCGCGTGCTGCTGATGGCGGTGGGTATTCTCGGTGTGCTGTATGGCCTGGTGTGGTGGCGCAAATACCATGAGCCCCATGAGTCGACCACGGCCAATCAGGCTGAACTGGATTACATCGCCGAAGGTGGCGGGGTGATCGACGGCGGCCAGAAAGCCACGCGGTTCTCCTGGTCGCAGATTCCGGCACTGCTTAAACATCGCAACATGCTGGGCATTTGCCTGGGCCAGTTCGCCTGCAACTCCACCAACGTGTTCTTCCTGACCTGGTTCCCCACCTATCTGGTCACCGAGCGGCACATGCCGTGGCTCAAGGTCGGCTGGGTAGCGGTGCTGCCGTTCATTGCGGCGTCCCTCGGCACCCTCGCTGGCGGTTGGTTGTCGGACGCCTTGCTGCGCCGCGGTTACTCGCTGAACGTCGCGCGCAAGTTGCCGGTGATTGCGGGTCTGCTGACCGCTTCGGTGATCGTGCTGGCCAACTACGTGGAATCCGATGCCCTGGTGATCGGCATTCTGTGCGTCGCCTACTTCGCCCAGGGCATGTCGGCGCTGGCCTGGATGATCGTCTCCGACATCGCCCCCAAAGGCCTGTTGGGCCTGAGCGGCGGCGTATTCAATCTGTTCGCCAACGCCGCCGGTATCGTCACCCCTCTGACCATCGGCGTGATCGTCACCAGCACGGGCTCGTTCGTCTGGGCCCTGGCGTTCGTGTCCTCGATCACTGTGCTGGGGGCGCTGTGTTACCTGTTCATGGTGCGCGATCTGCAACGCCTGCCTGACATCCAAACCGTTCAACAAGGAGCTAACTGATGAATCAATACCTGGAAGGCCAGACGGCCATCGTTACCGGCGGCATGCGTGGCATTGGCCTGGGGATTGCCCGGCGCTTGCACAGCGCGGGTGCGCAGATCGTCATCTGGGACCTGGCGGTGGACGGCTGGGACAGCGTCGCCAACGGCTTTGAACCGGTGATGCGCCAGGCCGTCAACGTTGCTTCGCTGGAGTCGGTGCAAGCTGCTTTCAGTGAGGTGGTCGCGCAACAGGGGCGGGTCGATATCCTGGTCAACAACGCCGGCATCAACGGCCCGGTGGCGCCGTCCTGGGAGTACCCGGTCGCGGCCTGGGATCAAGTCATCGCAGTCGACCTGACGGCAGTGTTTTACTGCTGCCGCACGGCGATCCCGCACATGCGTGAACGCGGCTACGGGCGCATCGTCAACGTCGCCTCGATGGCCGGCAAGGATGGCGTGCAATACATCTCTGGTTATTCAGCCGCCAAGGCCGGCGTCATCGCCTTCACCAAGGCGGCGGCGAAGGAATTGGCCCAGGACGGCGTGCTGCTCAACTGCATTGCGCCGGCCATGGTGGAAACCGGGCTGATGGCGGAAATGACCCCCGAGCACATTGCCGCGAGCAAGGCCAAGATCCCCATGGGGCGTTTCCTGCAAATCGAGGAAATCGCCAACATGGTGACCTGGATCGCCGGGCCCGAGTGCAGTTTCACCACAGGCTTCGTGTTCGACCTCAGTGGCGGGAGGGCCACCTATTGAGAGGCCTGGGTGTCGCGCACCTCACCGCGCTGGAATTGGCGCCCGAGGTGTTGGCGCGTGAGGCGGCGAGGGCGGGTTTCAGCTCGGTCGGTCTGCGCCTGCACCCGGCCATGGCGGGTGGCATTGCCTACCCGCTGACGCCGGGCAGCCAGGCGCTGCAGCAGTTGAAGCGCACACTGGACGGCGAGGGCGTGACGGTCAACGAGATCGAATTTGTCGAGCTCAAACCGGACGTAGACATCGCCGGGTTCGCCTCGTTGCTGGAGGCGGGCGCACAACTGGGCGCGCGTTGCATCACGGTGTCGGGGGACGATCCGCAGCCGTCGCGGCTGGCGAATAACTTCGCCGCCCTGTGCGAATTGGCCGCCGGTCATGGTCTGCGCGTGGACCTGGAATTCATGCGCTGGCGTCATATCGGCAACCTGCAACAGGCCGTCGCGTTGATCGCGGCGGCAGGGCAGGCCAACGGTGGCGTGCTGCTCGACGCCTTGCACCTGTTCCGCTCCGGTGGCGATGCGGCTGCGTTGGCACAGGTGGACCCGCGTTATATCCATGGCGTGCAATGGTGCGATGCGCCGGCGCTGGCACCCACGGGGGAGGGGATCATCCGTGAAGCCCGCGAGGGTCGCCTGCTGCCCGGCCAAGGGCAGTTGCCCCTGGCCGGGTTGCTCAACGTCCTGCCACCCGAATTGCACTTGAGCGTGGAAGTTCCGTGCCCTGCCACCTGCGCACCAGAGCGGTTGGCTCAAGCGTTCACAATCACCCGGGCCTGGTTGGCCAGCCACGAGTCGCCGTGAGTGCGCATGTTCTGCAGTCGCTAAATGGTGTCTACCAAACCAGGGGCGATTCAGATGCCTCTGCCAAACGTAAAGATTTCAATCTCTGACGCGTACTTTTCTGATGTGCAAACCATGGCCGACTTTTTCAACGGAGTCGGCCAATAGCGCTCCTGGCAGAAAATCCTCAGATGACTACTATCTATTCACTCTATGCATACTCCAGTCCACTGGAAGCGCATTGACTGGGGGCTGCCTATGTTCAAATCGAGTCACGCATTGCAAATACTCAGCTTCTTGATGGCTGTGGGTGCCGAGGCTGCCGAGATCTCACGCTTGCGCGATGTCGATCTGGAAGAGCGCGCCAATGGCATGCTGGCCTTGATGTCCTACGCCATGACACCCGACCTCACCTCCAGCTCGTTGAGTATCAGCGATAACAGCGCCGGCAATCCCAGCCTCACCATGACTCAGGCGGGCGGCGGCTCCACGCTTGGCAAGGAATTTCCTCTGTACCTGGAGGGCGCGGTCGCCTACAGCCGTTATGATCCGCGCTTCGTTGCGACTGATGGCGAGCAAACCCAAACGATCCCGGTGAAATGGAACTCCATTTCCGCCACCGGTGGTGTCGGCTGGGACTTTGCGCTGACCGACGAACTCGCCCTGCGCCCGATCTTCAATTTCGCGGCAGGCTACTTGACCAGTGACATCAATGCCGCACGCCTGTTCATCAACCGCCGCTTCAATAAAGACATCAGGTTTCTCGACAACGGACACATGACGGCCGTAGGTCTGGGCGGTGCGTTGATGCTCGATCTGGAGCGCGTCAGACCCGATTACGAACTCGATGTCGAGTTGCGTTACAGCTATATGAACTTGCAGAACGTCGGTGGCAAAAACGATATCGACGGGCAGGCAATCGCCGACTCCGTAAACCTCTACACCCGCTGGCGTGCGCCGACTGGTTTGATGGCATTGCACCGTCCGCTGCGATATGTGTTGGAGGGTTCCCACTCGGAATACTTGGGTGATCAGCGTGGTGTCCTGGGGTTTGATCGACTTTCGACCGTGGGAATAGGCCTTGAGCTGGACTCCAGTGCCTACGATGTGTTTATAACCCGCACGCGCCTGGTGGTTCGCCATGTGATGGGTGACCACGTTTCCGGAATTTCAGTGGGGTTGGCTTGTAGCTTCTAAAAAGGGGAATATTTTTTCTGATGGTCAGCTATGGGTTGATTTGAGACCTTCGCGAGGGTTAGAAAACGGCCCAGAGTGTGTAAAAACGCCCGGACAAACCCTTGCTATGATTTCTGAGAGTTTCATCGCAAGGGAACCCCATGAAACGGTTTATCCAGGGTGAACACCAAGGTCAAAGTACCTTACATCCCGAAAGCCTGGACGACTATGTCAGCGATACCAATCCGGTACGCGTGGTTGACGTTTTCGTCGATGAACTCAACCTGGCCAAGCTGGGTTTTGATGGTGTCATTCCAGCCGAAACCGGCAGACCTGCATACCACCCTGCGATCCTGCTGAAGACCTATATCTACGGTTACCTCAACCGCATTCAATCGAGCCGACGCCTTGAGCGAGAAGCCCAGCGCAACGTCGAGCTGATGTGGTTAACCGGGCGTTTGATGCCCGACTTCAAAACCATCGCCAACTTCCGAAAAGGCAACAGCAAAGGCATTCGTGGGGGCTGCCGCCAATTCGTTGTGCTGTGCCAGCAGTTGGGGCTTTTCGAGGAAAACCTGATCGCCATCGACGGCAGTAAATTCAAGGCAGTGAACAATCGTGACCGCAACTTCACCAGCGCCAAACTGAAACGGCGAATGGAAGAAATTGAGTCGAGCATCAACCGTTACCTGATTGCGCTTGATGCACTTGATGCGGCTGATCGGAAGGTTCCAACTGCCTCCGTGCTAGATGCCACGCGTCTGGAAGAGAAAATCGCGAAACTTAAAACTCAAATGAAAGAGCTTCTGGTGATCGAGGTTCAGCTCAACGAGTCGCCTGACAAACAGGTCTCACTGACCGATCCTGACGCCCGTTCGATGAAGACACGCGGCAACGGAATCGTCGGCTACAACATGCAAAAAGCGGTCGATACCCAGCACCATTTGATCGTGGCTCACGAGGTCACCAACGCTGGTTCTGACCGAGACCAACTCAGCTCGATGGCGAAGCAGGCTCGGGAAGCGATGGCCTCAGAAACGCTATCGGTACTGGCTGATCGAGGCTACTTCAAGGGCGAGGAAATCCTTGCCTGTCATGACGCAAACATCACCGCCTATGTACCAAAGCCAATGACCTCCAGTGCCAAGGCGCAAGGACGATTCAATAAAGATGCCTTCGTTTATGACCCGACGAAAAACGAATATGTCTACCCGGCGGGAGAAGCGCTGATCTGGCGCTTCTCAAGCGTTGAAAAAGGCATGAATATGCACTGTTGCTGGAGTTCACGTTGCCAGAGTTGCGCGCTAAAACCCCAGTGCACACCGAGTACGGAGCGGCGAGTCCGTCGCTGGGAACACGAGGCCGTGCTGGAGGAAATGCAACGTCGAATGAACCATGCACCTGACATGATGCGAGTTCGAAAAAGGACTGTTGAGCATCCCTTCAGGACGCTCAAACAATGGATGGGCTCGACGCACTTCCTGACTCGTAAATTGGTCGGAGTCAGCGCGGAGATGAGCCTCAACGTGCTCGCCTACAATATGAAACGAGTCATGAAAATCATCGGTACAGAAGGCTTATTGAAAGCGATGGCGACGTAAAAGCCCCAGCATTTGCTGCTCCAAGAGGTGTTAAAGCGCTTAATAAACGCTTTGCAGCGCTACCGGTGCTAATCATGGAAAATGTTTAGGTAATCGCTTCGCCCAAGAGCGCTGGGCTTTGGCGTCCCTGATACGAAAGTGTTTTTACACACTCTGGGCCCAAATCGGACGGTGGCGACAGGCAAAAGTTGGCCAATAGCGACCTACCTGAAAATCAAGCTTTCAATAGAGTGTCCGTGATTACGCCTGAAAAAGTTGTCTCTACCGGCCCGGTAAGAAAGACTGGTCCCACGCCATCCCATTGAACTGTTACAGCACCGCCGTCACATTCAACTTCAACGCAATTATCTAACAAGCCACGACGAATTCCGTTGACTGCAGCGCCACAAGAACAGGAGCCTGAACCCAACGGAATACCACCCCCGCGCTCCCAGATACGCAACCGGATGTGCTTACGGTCAATGATCTGGACGAAATGCACATTCGTCCTGAGGGGAAACAAGGGGTTGGTTTCAATTGTCGGTCCAATCGTCGCTATCTCAACGGCTGTCAGGTCATCCAAGAAATAAGTGCAGTGCGGATTTCCCATGCTGCAAGCTGTTGGGGTATCGGCAAGTGGCAACACTGTCGTATCCATTTCAAGAGCCAGAGGAATATCCGACCAGTTGAAAAGCGGCTTTCCCATATTGACGGAAATGGCGCCGGTTGAAGTACGTTCGCAAGTCAGTAGACCGCGGTTGGTTCGCAGTGCTATTGACGTCATGTTGGATTCGCGCATCAGCATATCCGCGGCCCCCCGCGTTGCGCTGCCGCAAGCGTCCAGCGCTGAGCCATCTGCATTCCAGAACATCAAACGCGCATCTGCATCATCGCAATCGAGCACCACCGCGAGTTGATTGAAGCCGATTCCTCGGTTGCGATCTCCCAGTCTCCGAGCCAAATTGCTTGTGATTGGATTGGGTGCGTTTCGCGAGTCCACGATAACGAAATCATCGCCATTGGCGTGCATTTTATGAAAACTCAACGGCATAAATAGACCTGGCGGTGATACATGATGAATTGAGGTTTTAGAGCGATCTATCCCTATTCACATGACTTTAGCAAGCTGCGTGGAGGCACCTGAGGCGAATGTGTTTGTCGCGTTGCTCAAGGTCGACCACTACAGAGCGCACACGGTGGACGGCGCCCTCGATTTCCACTTCCCCTCAACCGCCGACATCAAAGCCACACCGCGCACAGTCAGCACTTTGTTTACGGTAGATCCCGAAGCCAAGAACGAAACCCTGATGGTGTATCTGGTCGAAACCCTGGCCTCGGTCGACGTGATGGTCCACCCGTTGGTCGACCATCTGGACGGTGGATCGCGCAATGCGCTGCTGGGGATTTCCAACAGCGTGATGCTGGCCGAGATCACCGCGAACCGGGTGCTGGATCAGATCGATCCGCCTGAGTAATGCGTTGGCCGTTTGATGCAGCCATCTATTCGGCGTGAGGCGACCCAATAACCTCATTGCAAAAAAAAACCACCCCGACACGTCCGATGCCGGGGTGGCCAACAGGCTCTCCCTCTATTTCACTTCAGGTCAAAACGGTCCAGGTTCATGACCTTGGTCCACGCCGCCACGAAGTCCTTCACCAACTTCTCCTGTCCGCCAGCGCTTGCATAGACTTCCGCCAGTGCCCGCAGCTGCGAGTTGGAGCCGAAGACCAGGTCGACGCGCGTCGCGGTCCACTTTTGCTGACCGGTCTTGCGATCGCGACCTGTGAATTCTTCATTGGCCTCGGACACGGGTTTCCATTCGACGCCCATGTCCAGCAGGTTGGTGAAGAAGTCGTTGGTCAACGCTTGCGGCCGACTGGTGAAGGCACCGTGGGCGGTTTTGCCGACGTTGGTGTTGAGCACGCGCATGCCGCCAATCAGCGCGGTCATCTCCGGTGCGGTGAGGGTCAGCAACTGCGCCTTGTCGATCAGCAACTTCTCCGCCGGGACGGTGTAGCGGCCCTTGAGGTAGTTGCGGAAACCATCGGCAATCGGTTCGAGGAAGCCGAAAGAGTCGACATCGGTCTGCTCCTGGCTCGCGTCCATCCGCCCTGGCGTGAAAGGCACCGTGACGGTTTGCCCGGCATTTTTGGCGGCCTGTTCAACACCGGCACAACCGGCCAGCACGATCAGGTCGGCCAGCGAGACTTTCTTGCCGCCGGCATTGAACTCCTTCTGAATACCTTCGAGCTTGGTCAATACGTTGCCCAGTTGCTCAGGCTGGTTGGCTTGCCAGGACTTCTGTGGGCTCAGGCGCAGACGACCGCCGTTGGCACCTCCGCGTTTGTCGGAACCACGGAACGTTGAAGCGGCCGCCCAGGCTGTCGAGACCAACTGCGAAACCGACAGGCCCGAGGCCAGCAATGTGCTCTTCAGCGCGGCGACATCATTGTCGTTGACCAGCGCATGATCGACCGCCGGGATCGGGTCTTGCCACAGCAACACTTCGCTGGGCATTTCCGGGCCGAGGTAGCGCGAGAGCGGGCCCATGTCGCGGTGGATCAGTTTGTACCAGGCACGGGCGAAGGCGTCAGCCAGTTGATCCGGGTTCTCCAGGAAGCGCCGCGAAATTGGCTCGTAGATCGGGTCGAAGCGCAGCGCCAGGTCGGTGGTCAGCATCGTCGGATCACGACGTTTCGACGGGTCGTGGGCATCCGGGATGATACCGGCGCCTGCACCGTTTTTTGGCTTCCATTGATGGGCGCCCGCCGGGCTCTTGGTCAGTTCCCACTCGAAACCGAACACGTTCTCCAGGAAGTTGTTGCTCCATTGGGTGGGTGTTGTGGTCCAGGTGACTTCCAGGCCGCTGGTGATGGTGTCGGCGCCTTTGCCGGTGCCGAATTTGTTCCGCCAGCCCAAGCCTTGCTCTTCCAGTCCGGCGGCTTCGGGCTCGGGTCCGACATTGTCGGCGGGGCCGGCACCGTGGGTCTTGCCGAAGGCGTGGCCACCGGCGATCAGAGCCACGGTTTCTTCGTCGTTCATGGCCATGCGGCCAAAGGTTTCGCGGATGTCCAGGCCGGCGGCGACCGGATCAGGGTTGGCTTCCGGACCTTCAGGGTTCACATAGATCAGGCCCATTTGCACGGCGGCCAGCGGGTTTTCCAGATTGCGGCCGGGCTCGACGCGGGTGTCTTCGTTTTCCCCAGGCTCGGCAACGAGTGGTCCTTCACCGGGTTTCTGCATGGGTTCATCGTTTTTGCCGTAGCGGGTGTCACCGGCCAGCCATTTGCTTTCCGAGCCCCAGTACACGTCCTCGTCCGGTTCCCAGACGTCTGGACGACCGCCGGAGTAGCCAAAAGTCTTGAAGCCCATGGATTCCAGCGCAACGTTACCGGTGAGCACGATCAGGTCGGCCCAGGAAATGTTGCGGCCGTATTTTTGCTTGATCGGCCACAACAGCCGCCGAGCCTTGTCGAGGCTGACGTTGTCCGGCCAACTGTTGAGCGGGGCAAAGCGTTGCTGGCCGGAACCGGCGCCACCACGACCGTCACCGGTGCGGTAGGTACCGGCGGCGTGCCAGGCCATGCGCACGAAGAGCGGGCCATAGTGGCCGAAGTCGGCGGGCCACCAGTCTTGGGAGTCGGTCATCAGTGCCGTCAGGTCGCGCTTGACCGCTGCAAAATCCAGGGCCTTGAACGCTTCGGCATAGTTGAAGCCCTCGTCCATGGGGTCGGACAGGGGCGAGTGCTGGTGCAGGATTTTCAGATTAAGCTGGTTTGGCCACCAGTCGCGGTTTGTTGTGCCACCACCGGCGGCCTGGTGGAACGGGCATTTCGATTCAGTTGCCATGTGTGAGCTACCTTTGGTCGAGTTCATTCAGCGGTTCGGCCCGGTGCGGGCTCGGGACAACGGTGAGTGAGATCCATGACACAGGCTGCGGGACCGGCATGTCGATCAATTGATCGGTGTGGTCGCGTGGGAATTCTCGAGAGTGGCAAGGGAATTGCCAACACAGGGACTCACGGTACGCCCTGTCAGTTTCTGACTCATTCTTATCTCCTCATCAGGTCTGAACCGGCCAGAAAGCGCCGGCGCTAGATAAGGCTAGACCCCTATTGGGAAGTCAGCTAATAGTCGGAGTATTAGTTGCTGATAGGCGCAATCTCTCAGCGGAACACGTGGCCATGAGCAATGTGCCACAATAGATCCATTCACCTCAGCATTATCAGGCGAACTCAATGGATGGCCCCGGATTTCGGCAAGAGCAGGAAAGCTTTATCGCCCAGCAGGTGCGCACCGACCGGTTGCATCAGTTGTTTCGGCAATCGGTCTCAGCGGTTCTTGGAAGTTTCCTGGCGTTGGTCATGCTGTGCTGGCTGTGCTGGGAGCGTTTTGACCATGGCGTCATTGCCTGGTGGGTCGGTCTGCTGACGGGCTCGACGTTGTTGCGCATCCTGATGTTCGTCGTCTATTTCCACAGCCCGGACGAGGCGCGCACACCGCAACGCTGGGAACGCCTCTATTTTGGAACGCTGGTGCTGTCCGCCGCCATCTGGGGGGGTGGCGCGCTGGCGGTCATGCCGGCCGACGATCTGCTGGCCCAGGCGCTGGTGATGCTGTTTACCGTGGGCATGTCCGTGAGCGCGGTGTCGTGCTATTCGGCCTATCGCTACATGACCGTGGTGTCCATCGCGCTTGTGTTGTTGCCATGTACCGTTTGGCTGTTGTTCCAGTCGTCGACCCTGCAAGTTGGCATGGCCATCGCCGTTCTGGTGTTCGCCTCATTCGTATGCAGCGCGACCCGCAAACTCTCCGATGCGCTGGAAACGGCCTTCCGCCTGACCCGTGAAATGGAACTGGCCCACAGCATTTCCACACGCGCCGCACAGACCGACGAGCTGACGGGCCTGAAGAATCGCCGGGCGTTTTTCGAGCAGGCCCAGCGCCTCTATAACCATTGCCAGAACTATCAGTTGCCGCTGTGTGCGGTGATGCTGGACATGGATCATTTCAAACACATCAACGACACCTATGGGCATCAGGTCGGCGACCAGGTGTTGCGTCAGATGGGCGTGGTCATCTGCCGGTCATTTCGTGAAACCGACGTGTACGGCCGACTGGGGGGCGAGGAATTTGCCGTGTTGTTGCCGGACACGTCCCTTGAAGCCGCACAAAACATCGCTGAAAAACTGGTCCACTCCATTTCCGGCCTGATGACCGGGCCTGTGCACTGCATTACCGCCAGTATCGGAGTGGCGTCCATGGAGTCCAGCGACAAGGACCTGCACAGCCTGATGAGCAATGCCGACAAGGCGCTGTACCGCGCCAAGGCCCGTGGGCGTAATCAGGTGGCGGTGTCTGAATAAGTCCTCAATGTAACGAGCGAAACGCCCGTGCGCAGTTGTTCGGTGAACCATTGCGTGTAGCCAGGAAAGGGGCCTGCGCCACTGGTCGTCGTCATCTTGATCTGCAGATTCATAATGTCTATGTTTGGCTCTATAGAATCAAGCAAGGTAATGGACATGTCACTCGCCCTCCAGGCGCAAACATTCACCAAGAACCAGTGTGTCACCGGCCTGCGCGCCGCTGTCGGCATTCTTGAGAAATGGTCGGCCTCCAGTGAACAGGCTTGTCGCATCCTGCGCATATCCCGCAGCACCTACACCCGCGCCCGCCAGCGCGATCCCGAGTGGGCCGTGGCGCTGGATGCGGACCAGATGCAGCGCATCAGCTTCGTACTGAACATCCACGCCACGTTGCGCCTGATCTTCGATAACCCGCAAAACGTCTACGGCTTCCCGTCGATGGCCAATGACAACGAGTTTTTCAATGGGCGAAGCCCGCTGGCGATCATGTCTCAGGGCGACATGATTGCCCTGTACGAGACGTTTCGGCGGATCGATGCGCTGCGGGGCGCACAATGGTGAAGGCCAAACAGCTGCCGGTGTTTGCCGATGAGCCGCTGCTGGCCTACCGCTTGGTCAATTCAAAGTTTCCGCCGATCGCGATGTTTGATGACGTGGCCGATGCGGACGAGTTCGAGGTCTTGTACGAGATTCAGGCGTTGACCAATCCGCGCTTGAAGAACGAAGTAGGGCACCTTGAACTGATCGCCCGCAGCGAGATCCCCTTCGGCATTCCCGGTTGCTCTTACGCGACCGCGCCATTTACCCACGTCAACCCGGCGGGCTCGCGCTTCAGCGATGGCAGTTTTGGCGTGTTGTACCTGGCCGACAGCCTGGAAACGGCGTTGGCCGAGGTGCAGCATCATCAAGCGCTGTATTGGTCGAAGGTGCACAACCTCAACTATGAGCGCTTTGTTTTCCGTGGGCTGTCCTGTTCTTTCGTGGACAAGGCGATGCAGGACGCGACGACCATTGCCATCACCGATCCGATCTACGACCCCGACGATTACGCCGATTCCCATCGCTTCGGCACGGCCATCAGAAAGGCGCGGTGCCCCGGTTTGCGCTACCACTCCGTGCGCCGGCAGGGCAGTCATTGCTGGGCATTGATGACCCCGAGGCCTGTCTTGTCGATTATTCAGACCGCCCATTACGAGATGATCTGGAACCGGCAGATCACCAGTGTCAACCAGATCAGCGAAGCCTGAGGTCAGGCCTTGACCCAGCGTTGACGGCTCCAGCTGCTCAGCGAATCGACGGCGAACACCAGCACCAGCATGGCCAGGATGACCGTACTGGCCTGGGCTTCCTGGAACAGGCTGAGGCTGACATACAGCATCTGCCCCAAGCCGCCGGCGCCGACGAAACCGAGCACGCTGGCCATGCGGATATTGTTTTCCCAGCGGTACAGAATGTAGGCCAGCAGTTGCGGCAACAGGTTGGGCAGGGTGCCGTAACAGAACGCCCACACCGCATTGCCACCTTGCAGGCGAATGGCTTCGGCAGGTTCTGGCGGGGTGTTTTCCAGTGCTTCGGCGAACAATCGACCCAGTACGCCAGTGGTGTGCAGGGCCAACGCCAGGGTGCCGGCATTCGGGCCGAGCCCGGCGGCCAGCACCATCAGCGCCGCCCACACCAGTTCCGGAATCGCGCGCAGGGCGTTGAGTATCAGGCGCGAGGCACTTTTGAAGGGCCAGCCGAATCGACCCGCCGCCGGCAGCGCCAGTATCAGACCGAACACCGCTGCGAGCAGGGTGCCCAAGGCAGACATGGCAATGGTCTCCACGGCACCATGGGCGATGGCCTGCAAATGGCCCGCGCTCAGGTCTGGGCTGAGAAAGCGCTGCGCATAAGCGCCCATCTGCTTCAGGTTATTGCTATCGCCCAGTGCGCCAAGGTCGATACCCAAGTAGCTGAAGGATGCGACCACCGCAGCACCGATGCACAGCAGCAGCGCCAGATTGATCAGGCGATTCATGCCAGCCTCCAGCGCAGCAGACGACTGAGTTGATCGGCGAACAGCACCAGCACCAGGAACGTCAGCAACAGACTGGCCACTTCGCCGCCGGCGAACATGCGCAGCGACAGATCCATTTGCTGGCCCAGGCCGCCCGCGCCGACAAACCCCATCACCACCGAAGCGCGGATCGCGCATTCCCAGCGATACACCGTGTACGACAGCAACTCGGCCGCGACATTGGGCAGGATCCCGTAGCAAAACGCCGCAAGCCGACCGCTGCCCGCTTGCAGCAGTGCGTGGGCCGGACGTTGGTCAACCGACTCGAAAATCTCTGCGTAGACCTTGCCGAGCATGCCGCTGTAGGTAATGGCAATCGCCAGCACCCCAGCCGTCGGACCGAGGCCGACGGCGCGCACGAACAGCAAGGCCCAGACAATTTCCGGCACGCTGCGCAGGAAGATCAATAAACCGCGCACCGGCCAGCGTAGCAGTCGGCCCCAGTAGCCGGGGCGGCCGGCACGGGACGCGGCAGACAGCGACAGCGCACGACTGGCCAGCAAACTGGCGGGCACTGCCAACAACAGCGCCAGGGTCATGCCGGCCGTGGCGATGGCCAGGGTCTGCAAGGTGGCTTGCCACAGCAGCGCAAGGAATTCTTCGCCATAGGCGGGCGGCCAGAAGGTCGCCACGAAGCGGCCGATTTCACTTTGGCTGTCGCTCGCCAGTAAAACGCCGAGGTCCAGTTCACTGAAGCGGATGCCTGGCCACAACAGGGCAATGGCCATCAGGCTTAGCAGCAGACGCGGGCGGGTGGCCGGGTCTCGGGAATCGCCTGTCAGCATCGGGGAATCTGCACAACCAAGGGCGGCGAAGGCACGGGTGGAGACTGCAATTGCTCGTTGGCGTAGAGCTTGTCGAGCAACTCGCGATCGACGTCCCCGGCCGGCAGGTCGAACAGGATCTGCCCGTCACGCAGGCCAATGATGCGCGGAAAATGCGCCAACGCCAGGTCCACCGCATGCAGGCTGGCCACCAGCGTGACGTTGTGTTCCCGGGCATGGCGGCACAGGACCGACAGCGTGTGCCCGGCCAGCACCGGGTCCATCGCCGACACCGGCTCATCGGCCAGCAACACCTCGGGTGCCTGATACAACACACGGGCCACGCCGACGCGTTGAAGCTGACCGCCGGACAATTGCTGGCATTGCGCGAACAATTTATCGCCCAGGTCCAGCCGGGCCAGCGCTGCCCGCGCACCGGGAATGTCCACCGGATGCAGCAGGTTCAGCAGGCTCCGGCCCAGGCTCCACTGGCCAAGCTTGCCGGCCAGCACCGCGGTGATCACCCGCTGGCGTGGCGGCAGCGGCGGCGACTGATGCACCAGGCCGATCCGTGCGCGCAGGCGCTGACGCTGGCGGGCAGACAGCTGCCAGGCTTTTTCGCCGAGCAATTGCAGGTCACCACTGCTAGGGCGCAGTGCGGTGACCAGCACATTGAGCAAACTCGACTTGCCCGCACCGGACGGGCCGATGATGGCGACCCGTTCGCCGGCAGCAATGTGCAGGTCAACCTCACGCAGCGCGTGCACGCCATTGGCGTGGGTGATGCTGACCCGGTTCAATTGCAATGTCATTTGAGCAGGTCGGCAGCGCGTGCGGCTTCCTCGATGCCCTTGTAGTTTTCAGGCTTGGTTTCGATGAAGCGGCTGGCGGCTTGCAGGTCCAGAATTTCCTTGTCCGCAGGCTTCGCCGGATCGAGTGCGAGGAAGGCTGCCTTGATCTTGCCGGCCAGCGCCGGGTCGAGCGTCCCGCGCACGGTCCAGTTGTAGTCGAAGTAGGCCGGGGTGGTGGCGAACACCTTGACCTTGTTGGTATCGACCTTACCGGCGGCGACCAGTTTTTCCCAGACGCTGGCATTCAACACCCCGGCATCGACCTTGCCGGCCTGGACCCAGGCGACGGTGGCGTCGTGGGCGCCGGAGTAACCGACGCGGCTGAAATAGGTTTCCGGCTTGATGCCATCCTTGAGCATGAAGTAGCGCGGCATCAGGCTGCCCGACGTGGAAGACACCGAGCCGAAGGCGAAGGTCTTGCCCTTGAGGTCGGTGAGGGATTTGACGTTCGGATCGGCGGTGATGAATTTGCTGGTGAACTGCGCGTCCTGCTCACGCTGCACCAGCGGAATCGCATTGCCGGTTTTCAGGCGTGCCTGCACGAAGGTGAAGCCGCCCAGCCAGGCCAGATCAATGCGGTCGGTGGCCAGTGCCTCGACCACGGCCGGGTAGTCGCTCACCGGTACGAACTCGACCTTCATGCCCAATTGCTGCTCGAGGTAGGCGCCCAGCGGCTTGAACTTGCGCAGCAGTTCGGTCGGCGCTTCATCGGGAATGGCGCTGACTTTCAGGGTGTCGGCGGCCTGTGCGAGCAAGGTGCAGGCAGACAGGGTCAAGCCGATGGCGAGTGCCAGGGTACGCTTGAGCATGGAAGTTCTCCGTTTCGTTTGCGCAAGAGGGTCGATGCGCGCGTTCGAGCTGATTGCCGCCCGGCGCACTGTGAGGGTAGACGAATTGGCGCGATTATAGAGGCTCTTCCAATTGCGTGCCGATTAACTCGCGGCCCGCCACACCAGCGTCAGGTTTTTTTGAATCTACAATGAAGAGCAGCTGAAAAACCGGGTATCACGCGAGTACGGAACCGCGAGGTGGGACGCATGCAAGGCACTGAACTGCAAAAGCGGGCACGTGTGCTCGATCCTGTCGATCGGGTCACGGAAGTGATCTTCGGTTTGCTGATGGCGATGACGTTCACCGGCACCATCAGCGTCGCGACGGGAGGCCAGGAAGCGGAACGCACGATGATGTACGCCGCGCTCGGCTGCAACCTCGCCTGGGGGCTCGCCGATGCGGTGATGTATCTGTTGCGAACCCTGATCGAGCGCACGCGCAATCGCACGTTGCTGGCCAGTTTGCGCAGCGGGACGGACGCGGCGGGGCAGGCGCTGATTGCCGAGGCACTGCCGGCGCGCCTCTCGGCTGCCGCCGGTGCCGAGGAACTGGAAGCGCTGCGTCGACGCCTGGTCGCATTTGCCGAGACATCGGTACAACCGCGGCTGGGTTGGGATGATTTCATCGGCGCCCTCGGGGTTTTCCTGTTGGTTGTGCTGTCGACATTCCCGCTCGTGGTGCCATTCCTGTTGCTCGACGAGACAGGGTTGGCTGTGCGTCTATCGAACCTGATCGGGCTCGGGGTGCTGTTCATTTCCGGCTGGATACTGGCGCGATACGCCGGTGGAAAACCCTGGCAAGGCGGGGTCGCGCTGGCGGTGACCGGCGCGGTGTTGATCACCGCGATTATCGCTCTTGGCGGTTGAGGGTGGACTAGACTCATCCCGTTAACCGTCGGTGCTAATCGGTGAGGAATCGGCCATGGCAAAGGATAAAAAGAGCGCCTCCAAAGGTAATCCCGCTAGCCGCTTGAAGCTGTCGAACAAAGACTATCTTGAACAGTTGCGCCGACTGCACGTCGAGCTGGTCAAGTTGCAGGAGTGGGTGAAAGCGGAAGGCATCAAGATCTGTATCGTCTTCGAGGGGCGTGATGGCGCCGGCAAGGGCGGGACGATCAAGGCAATCACCGAGCGCGTCAGCCCGCGCGTGTTTCGGGTGGTTGCGCTGCCTGCGCCGACTGAGCGCGAAAAAAGCCAAATGTACGTGCAGCGTTACTTGCCCCACCTGCCTGCCGCTGGCGAAGTGGTGATCTTCGACCGCAGTTGGTACAACCGCGCGGGTGTCGAGCGCGTGATGGGGTTCTGCAGCAAAGAACAGGTGGCCACGTTCCTCAAGTCAGTCCCCCATGTGGAGCGTGCGATCGTCGATTCGGGCGTGATCCTGCTCAAGTACTGGCTGGAAGTCAGCCCTGATGAGCAGACCCGTCGACTGGAAGCGAGGATCAAGGATGGGCGCAAAATCTGGAAGCTGACGTCCATGGACCTCAAGTCCTATAGCCGTTGGTACGACTATTCCCGCGCTCGCGACGACATGTTCGAGGCAACCGACACCGATCACGGACCGTGGCTGGTGGCTGACTCGAACGACAAACGACGGGCCCGCCTCAACATCATTTCCGATTTGCTCAGCCGCATCCCGTACAAAGATGTACCGCGTGAAAAGGTCGTTCTGCCCAAGCGGCAGAAGCCCGGCGGCTATCGCGAGCCCGACTATCCGCTCAGGCGCATTGCGCAAAAATTCTGACCGCACGCTCACGCAAAACTGCCCCGCACAGCAAAGGGTCACGGTCCTATGAGTCAGTCGGATGCTTCGCCTCCCGTCCCGGAGCCGGGACGGATTGCACGTCGCGATAGCGGTGAGGATCGCAAGCGCTGGAGTCGCTGGGTGCCGGGGCTGCGCACGCTGCGCGAATACCAGATTGCCTGGCTTCGGCACGACCTCGTGGCCGGACTGGTGCTGACCACCATGCTGGTGCCGGTCGGTATTGCCTATGCGGTGGCATCGGGTGTTCCCGGCATCTATGGCCTCTACGCGACCATCGTGCCGCTGCTCGCCTACGCGTTGTTCGGGCCCAGCCGGATTCTGGTGTTGGGGCCGGATTCCTCGCTGGCGGCGGTGATTCTCGCGGTCGTCCTGCCCCTGTCGGGCGGTGATCCGCAACGGGCCGTGGCCCTCGCGGGCATGATGGCGATTGTCTCGGGAGCGGTGTGCATTCTGGCCGGCATCGCGCGGCTGGGCTTCATCACCGAGCTGCTGTCAAAACCGATTCGCTACGGTTACATGAACGGCATCGCGTTGACGGTGTTGATCAGCCAGTTGCCGAAGTTCTTCGGTTTTTCCATCGAAGCCGAAGGACCGCTGAGAAACCTGTGGGCCATCGCCACGGCGGTCATGGAAGGCAAAACCAACTGGACGGCATTCACGGTCGGCGCTGCCACGTTGGTGGTGATCCTGTTGCTCAAACCCTACAAACGCATACCGGGCATTCTGATTGCCGTGGCTGGCGCGACGGTCGCCGTGGGGCTGCTGGATCTGGCGGCGCGGGCCGGGGTGAAGGTGCTGGGTTCGCTACCGCAAGGCTTGCCGGCGCTCGATATTCCGTGGATCACCACGGCCGATATCGTGCCGGTGGTCATCGGCGGTTGTGCCGTCGCCCTGGTGTCGTTTGCCGACACCAGCGTGCTGTCGCGTGTCTATGCCGCGCGGACCCGCACGTATGTCGACCCGAACCAGGAAATGGTCGGGCTCGGCGTCGCCAACCTTGCGGCCGGTTTTTTCCAGGGTTTTCCCATCAGCAGCAGTTCCTCACGCACCCCCGTGGCCGAGGCGGCAGGCGCCAAAACCCAATTGACCGGCATCGTCGGCGCGATTGCCGTCGCCTTGCTGTTGTTGGTGGCGCCGGACTTGCTGCAGAACCTGCCTAACAGCGCTTTGGCGGCAGTGGTGATCGCCTCGGCCATCGGTCTGATCGAAGTCACTGACCTGCGGCGCATCTATCGAATCCAGCGCTGGGAGTTCTGGCTGTCGATTGTCTGCACGGTCGGCGTGGCCGTGTTCGGTGCGATCGAGGGGATCGGCCTGGCCATCCTGATTGCGGTCATCGAATTCCTCTGGGATGGCTGGCGGCCGTACTCAGCGGTGTTGGGGCGTGCCGCAGGTGTGCAGGGCTACCATGACATCCAGCGTTATCCCGATGCGCGTCTTATCCCGGGTCTGGTTCTGTTTCGCTGGGACGCGTCGCTGTTTTTCGCCAACGCCGAACTGTTCCATGACCGGGTGCTGGACGCCGTGGCGGCATCGCCAACGCCCGTGCGCTGGCTGGTGGTCGCGGCAGAGCCCATCACCAGCGTGGACGTAACGTCCGCCGACATGTTGGCTGAGCTGAATGAAACCTTACAGGCGGCGGGCATCGGGTTGTGCCTGGCCGAGATGAAGGACCCGGTCAAAGACAAGCTGAAGCGATTCGGGCTGTTCACGCGATTGGGCGAGGGCGCTTTCTTTCCAACACTGGGCGCGGCGGTCAGCCGCTACCTCACGTTGCATCCGGTGGATTGGGCTGATTTGGAGGACGACGATCACTGAGCCGTGTCGCACAGGCTCAGTGATCGTCCTTCAAGGTGGTCCGGGTCAACTTCCGGCCTGTTTGTTCAACGCCGCTTCAGTTGCCGCAATTTCAGCCTGACGCTTGACGATCACATCACCCACCGGCGGCCCCTGGAAGCGTCGTGCTTCAAAGCCGAACCAGACGATGGCCGTCAGCACCAGGAAACCGATGGTGATGTACAGCGCCCAATCGTTCGGCGGCTGGATGCCGATGACGAAAATGATCACCATCGACAGGACCGAGAGCAGGGCGAACACCGTGTACCAGAAACGCCCCATGTTCCATGGGCCCATGGTCGGCCACTTTGAGGTGCCGTAGGCAAACAGACCCAGCACGATGGGAATGACGAAGGAGAAGAACAGGAAGATCACCGTGCAGGACACGACGATGGTGTAGACCGGTGTTTCGCCGATCGAGATCACCGACGATCCCCAGACGAACAGCACCGCCAGCGTGGCACCGGTCCAGATGGCCGCCACCGGGCTGCGAAAGGTCGGCGAAACCGAGGCCAGTGCCTTGGAACACGGCAGGCCGCCATCGCGGGAGAACGCGAAGATCATGCGTGAAACCGACGTCACCGTGGCCAGTCCGCAGAGCACCTGCGAGATGAAGATCGCCACATAAAGCGCAAGTTTGAGTGTTGGGTTCACCTGGGTATCCATGGCCCAGAAAAATACACTCCAGCCATGGGTGGCCGCTTCGTCCATGCTCGGCAACATCAGCACGAAGGCGCTGAGCATCACCCAGCCGAACAGCAGCGACCAGACCACTGACATCACCATGCCCCGGGGCACCGACATCGCTGCATTGCGGGTCTCTTCGGAGGTGTGCGCGGAGGCGTCGTAGCCGGTGATGGTGTAGATCGGCAGCAGCAGGCCGAGCATGAAGATCCAGCCGTTGGACACCTGTGGCCAGACGCTGCCGCCCGCTTCGCCGGAGTAGTTGCCGAAGGTCACCAGCCGCGAGAACTCATAACCGGGTGCCGAGATCAGGCAGACGACGGTCAACGCCAGTGCGGTGGCGAAAATCAGGTAGCCGGAAAAGTCAGTGAGTCTGGCGGTCAGGCCGATGCCCAGGTGATTACACAAGGCCTGGAGCCCGGTGAGGATGGCCAGGAAAATTACCCGGGTCGTGGTGGTGTCCTCCATGCCCAGTGCCGGGCCGAAAGCGCCGAAGAAAAAGTAATAGGTGCCGACGTTGATCGCACCGAGCACCGTCACCAGCCCCAGCAGGTTGAACCAGGCCGTGAGCCAGCCGGTGAAGCGGTTGCCGAGAATCGAGCCCCAGTGATACAGGCCGCCAGCGGTGGGATAGGCCGAGGAAATCTGCGCCATGGCCAGGGCGAATACCCCGGAGATAAGGCAACCGATCGGCCAGCCGATACCGATCGCGGCCCCGCCTGCACCCGAAGTGCCCTGGGCCAGTGAGTTGATGCCTCCGGAAAGGATGCAGATGATCGAAAAGGAAATCGCAAAGTTGGAGAAAACACCCATCCGTCGCGAGAGCTGCTGGGCATAGCCCATGCTGTGCAGCACCTTGACGTCATCGTCATGCGGCGCGTCGGTACCGGGCTGGCTTGCTGGGTTCATTGTTGTGTGCCCCTTCAGGTTTGGGTGCAGGCCGAACTGCGCCGCCGTAGGCTGCGACCTGGTTTTCTGTAGGAGTAAGCTCGCTCCTACAGTCGGCCGTGGTAAGCCGCGTCGAAAATTTCCGCCACGCCGGCCTTGGTCAATGGCAATGGATTGCCACCCGCCGAGGGGTCGACTACCGCCATGTCCGCAATCAGGTCCGCCTGTTTGCCGTCCACGCCCAACTCGAACAGCGTGTGCGGCACGGCAACGTCCTTGCGCAATTTGAGGACGAAGGCCATGAAGCTGTCGAAGCCCGGGGAGGACAGGTGCAAGTAGGCAGCCAGACGGGTGATGCGTTCTTCGATGGCCGGTCGATTGAATTTCAGGACGTAGGGCATCAGGGTCGCGTTGGTCATGCCGTGATGGGTGTCGTACAGCGCGCCAATCGGATGCGCCAGGGCATGCATGCCGCCCAGGCCTTTCTGGAAAGCAGTGGCGCCCATTGCCGCCGCCGCGAGCATTTGCCCGCGTGCATCGAGGTCCGAAGGTGTGTGTACGGCGCGCACCAGTGCATGGCTCACCAGGCGCATACCTTCCACCGCGATGCCATCGGCCATGGGATGAAAACCGGGGGCGCAATACGATTCCAGACAATGCGACAACGCATCCATGCCCGTGCCGGCAGTGACTTTGGCAGGCATGCCAACGGTCAGGGCCGGGTCGCTGATGACCACCCGCGGCATCATTTTCGGGTGGAAAATAATCCGCTTGGTGTGGGTGCGATCATCGATGATCACCGCCGCCCGGCCCACTTCAGAGCCCGTGCCCGCCGTGGTCGGCACTGCGATGATCGGGGCGATGCGGCTTTCATCGGCGCGGGTCCAGTAGTCACCGATGTCTTCGAAATCCCAGACCGGGCGCGTCTGGCCGCTCATGAACGCAATCAGCTTGCCCATGTCCAGGCCACTGCCGCCGCCGAAGGCGACCACGCCATCGTGGTTGCCTGCGCGCCAGGCATCGAGCCCGCCGGCCAGGTTGGCTTCGACCGGATTGGGCTTGAGGTCGCAAAACAGCGCAGCGGCCAAACCTGCATCGCGTAACGAGTCCAGCGCTGCCGTGGTGATCGGCGCCCGTCCCAGTCCGCTGTCGGTGACCAGCAGCGGTCGCTGGATACCCTGGCTGCGACAGACCTCGGCCAATTCACTGATGCGGCCGACACCGAAGCGAATGCTGGTGGGGTAGTTCCAGTTTCCAGTCAGGCTCATGGCTCAGATCTCGTGGCGCAGATGGAAGGATTTGGCGCGGGTCAGGTTGTCGTAGCCGAGACGCGACAGCGTGACGCCGCGCCCGCTGTTTTTCACCCCGGTCCAGGCCAGCGCCGGGTCGAGGTAATCGCAGCGGTTCATGAACACGGTGCCGGTTTCAATCTCGTTGCCCAGGTGTTCGGCGGCGGCGAGATCCTGAGTCCAGATCGATGCACTGAGCCCGAATTCACTGTCGTTCATCAAGGCGATTGCTTCGTCGTCGCTGGCCACCGGCATGATGCCGACCACCGGACCAAAGCTTTCATCGCGCATGACCGACATTTGATGGGTGACGTCGACCAACACCTGCGGCGCGAGGTAGGCGCTGCCCGGCACGTCGGCGGCAAACGCCTGCGGATCGATCAGCGCCGTCGCGCCTTGGGCCACGGCTTCGGCGATCTGCGCACGGACGAAAAACGCCGCGCCCGGCGTCACCAGCGGACCGAGGGTGGTGGCCTCGTCCAGCGGATTGCCCAGCACGTACTGGCGAGTCAGTTCGGCAAAGCGTTCGACGAACACCGGATAGATGTTCTGGTCGACGTAGATGCGTTCGACGGCGCAGCAGCTCTGCCCGGAATTGAAGAAACTGCCGTCCACCAGATTCTCTACCGCATGCTCAAGGTTGGCATCTGCGCGCACGTAAGCCGGGTCTTTGCCGCCGAGCTCCAGGCCCATGCCGAGAAATCTTGCACTGGCGGCGTTTTCCATGACTTTGCCGGCCTCCACGGAGCCAGTGAAGTTCACCTGCTGCACCCGCCCGGAGGCAATGACTGCCCCGGTCGACACATGGTTGAGCAGCAGATTCTGGAACAGCCCTTCGGGCAGATTCGCGCGGCGCATGGCTTCGGCGAAACGCTCGCCCACCAGCAGCGTTTGCGATGCGTGTTTGAGGATCACGCTGTTGCCGGCCATCAGCGCCGGGATGATCGTGTTGACCGCCGTCAGGTAGGGGTAATTCCACGGTGCGACGACCAGTACCGTGCCCAGCGGTTCACGTTTGATCTGCCGTCGAAAACCGGCGATGGGCGTGGGTTCAAGTGCGGTCAGCGCGTCATGCGCGATGCCGATCATGTATCGCGCCCGCTCTTCGAAACCGCGCAACTCGCCAGCGCCGTAGCGCACCGGACGGCCCATTTGCCAGGCCAGTTCCGGGACAATGTCGGCTTTCATGGCCAGCATCGCGTCCACGGCGGCGCTGCAAAAAGCCGCGCGTTCGCTCAGTGGCCGGCGCTTCCATTGCGCCTGGGCGGTGGCGGCTGCCGCCAGAGCCTGTTCGATGTGTGCCACATCGGCGCACTGACGCTCGGCATAAATCCGGCCATCGACTGGCGAGATGAGTTGAATCGTTGCTGTCATGATCGCCTCAATAGCGCTCGAAGCCGCGTTGCAATTCCCAGTCGGTGATCCGCCGGTCGTACTCTTTCTGCTCCCACTCGGCGGTGTGCACGTAGTGATCGATCACTTCATCACCGAACGCCTCGCGCAGCATGCTCGACCCCTGGAGCGCGGCACTGGCATCGCGCAGGGTCTTGGAGACTTCCGGCAATTGCTCGTCGAGATAGGCATCGCCTTCGAAGGGCGGGGTGAGCTCGAGTTTTTCGTCGATGCCGGCCAGCCCGGCCGCGATCAATGCGGCGAAGGCCAGATACGGGTTGAGATCGGCACCGCCTATGCGGCATTCGATGCGGATGGACTTGCTGCTTTCGGCGCACAAGCGAAAGCCGGCAGTGCGATTGTCCCGGCTCCATACCGCGCGGGTCGGGGCGAAGGTGCCGGCCTGAAAGCGCTTGTAGGAGTTGATGTAGGGCGCGAGAAAACAGGTGATGTCGTTGGCGTATTTGAGCTGTCCGGCGACCCATGCACGCATTAGCTTGGACATGCCGAACTCGGCCTTGGCATCGTAGAACAGCGGCTTCTTGGCGTTCTTGTCCCACAGCGAGTTGTGAATGTGGCTGCTGGACCCGGCGGCGTCATAGCGCCACTTGGCCATGAAGGTGATTGCCTTGCCCTGTAGCTGCGCGATCTCTTTGCAGGCGTGCTTGATGATGACGTGATGGTCGGCCATGGTCATGGCGTCGGCGTAACGGATGTTGATCTCTTCTTGCCCCGGTCCCCATTCACCCTTGGAGTTTTCCACCGGAATCCCGCAGGCCTGCAGGTGCTTGCGGATCGCCCGCAGCACCGGTTCTTCGCGGGTGGTCTGCAGGATGTTGTAGTCCTCGATATAGTGCCCGGCGGTTTTCGGCTTGTGGTAGTTGCGCTTGTGGATGGCTTCGTAACTTTCGTCGAACAGGTAGAACTCCAGTTCCGAGGCGAACATGCCGGTGTAGCCGCGCTGGCGCAGACGCTCGACCTGTCTTTTCAGAATCGCCCGGGGGCTGTGCGGCAGGTCTTGCCGATGGTGATGGTCGAGCACATCGCACAGCACCAGCGCCGTACATTCCAGCCACGGCACCTTGCGCAGGGTACGCATGTCGGGCTTGAGCACAAAGTCGCCGTAGCCCTTGCTCCAACTGGCCGCGGCGTATCCCGGAACCGGCTCCATGTCGATGTCGTCGGCCAGCAGGTAGTTGCAGCAGTGGGTTTCTTCATGACCGCTGTCGATGAAAAACTCGACCTGAAATCGCTTGCCCACCAGCCGTCCCTGCATGTCGACCATGCACACCAGCACGGTGTCGATTTCGCCAGAGGCGGCAGCACGCTTGAGTTGGTCAAAACTGAGAAAAGGCTCGGTCATTACGGCAATCCTGCGCAAATTGTTTGGGCCTGTCTGAGATAGCTGTTGCAGACGCTCTCCAGAAAAATCCAACAACTGCCGCCGCGAGCATCGTGGGCAATAAGCTGCAGTAAGCTTAGCCTACTGTCGGTTTTCGCAAGTTTTCACGGATTGAAGCTTCGATTTTCCCACCGCCGTGGCGGCGATCAGTTGGGCAGAGGAGAAGGGGCCGCATCCTGAGTTAGCGTGCAGACTCGCTGCTCGCCACGGTCCGGTCGACCAGGCGGATGCTGTTTCGCCCGCCACGCTTGGATTCATACAGCGCGGCGTCACCTTGCTCGATCAATGTCGCCAGGTTGGCCGGTGGATGGTCGAACAAGCTGGCGCCGATGCTCAGGGTCACCGCTTCAGGCGTGGTGAAGGTCAGTGAGGCGGCGCTGTGAAATTGATCACGCAATGCGTTGCCCATCTTCACGATTCGCTCCTTTGACGCGTTGCTCAGCAGGATGACGAACTCGTCGCCGCCCAACCGCGCAGCAAGCGCGTCTTTGGGTAACACCGAGCGGATCATCTCGCTCAGCGACACCAGCAACCGGTCGCCTGCGGTATGGCCGTACAGGTCGTTGACCGGTTTGAAGTTATCGATATCGATCAGCAGCAGCGCGCCCGGTCGAGCGCTCGAGACTTCACTCAACAAGCGCGGTGCCCGCACTTCGAGGGCGCGCCGGTTGTACAGGGCGGTCAGTGGATCGCGTTCGGCCAGCCGGGCGATTTGCTTCTCCCTTCGATAGCGCTCGGTCCCGGTCATCGACAGTGCGATCAGCATGATCGCCATCACGCCTTCGACCAGGGAGATCTGAATGATCTCGCCACGAAAGGCCGCGAGGTCTATCAGGGTGCCCGGCACCACGGCCGTTATCGACTTGATGAGATAGAAAAAACCATGGGCCAGCAGTACGTAACGCAGCTGAACCGCCCCCACGCTCAGCGACTTCCCGTGAGGGCGCAGCAGGAAACTGGCCCGCAGTGACAACAGGGCGACCAGTAGCGAGTTGGCGAGCAACATGATCTTTGACCACGAAGGCTCGTCCGGCAGCAACAGCAATGCCAGCCAGGCGACAAAGATCAGATTCCAGGCACGGGACAGGCGCGCCTGGGTGAAACGGGCGACACCCAACAGGAAAAACCAGTGGGCCAACACCAATAGGCCGTTGGCGAACCAGATACCGACCAGCAACAGGCCGATCCCGCGCAACAAGGCGAGCGTCGAACCCACGGTAATCGTCGCAAAACCTGCGCTCCAGAACAGCAGCGAGGGTTCACGAATGCTGCGCCACTCGACCGCCAGGTACAGCGCAGCGGCTGCCGCGAGGGCGATCGAGAGGGTCAACATCGTGGGAGGGTCGAGCGCCATAGCTTTGTTGCCTTTCTGAATGCGGTGCAAAGGCGTGATTGTAAGTGGTTCAGTGGATGACAGCATCGTCTAGCGTTGACCGCCGGGCACATCCCGAATGCCATTTCTCCTGTGGTGCGAGCATCGAGGAATCACTCGACAGCGGCGCAAACGCAAGGCTACTTGACGCTTTCGCTCCCGATTACATCTTGCTCCAGCCACTCGATGAACTCGGAAAAACCGCTCGACCGTTTCACCCGCTTCGGATAAACCAGCGTGTAGCGCGCGCCCGTAACGATGCTGCCTGAATGCACGCGTGTCAGTTGCTGGTTGAGCAATTCATCTTGTGTCAGCACGGCGTCGACGAGTGCGATGCCCTGACCGCATTTCACGGCGACAATCGCGGATTCCAGCGTATCGAAGGTCAGGTGCGCGTTATCGGCGCCGGTTGAATCCGGGTAGTACTCATCCCAGCGACGCCAGTCGAGGCGATCCATACTGGAGTCCACCAGCCGTGCGGTCTTGAGTACCTCTTCGGCAGTGGTTCCGGCGAGCAATGTCGGCGAGCACACCGGAATCAATTCCTCTTCCCACAGATCCAGCGCTTCGAAGTCAGGCCATGTGGCGGTTCCGTAGGCGATCATCGCGTCGACCGATTCAAACGCAAAATCGGGAAAGCGGTGATACACCGTGTCGATACTGACGGTCACTTGCGGATGCAAGCGATAAAACGCCGTGAGCCGTGGAATCAGCCAGCGCGCCGCCATGGTCGGATGCGCGCGCAGGCTGACACTTTTTCCGACTGTGGCGAGCATGTGCGATGCGTCCGACAGCAGGCCGATGACCTGCTCCGCAACCGGCACCAGCGACCGGCCTTCGGCGGTGAGCACGATCTTGCGCGTGTGCCGCTCGAACAGGCGGCTCTCCAGGCGTGCCTCCAATTGCGCAACCTGCCGACTCACCGCGCTCTGGCTCAGGTGAAGCTGTTCACCGGCCTGGCCAAAATTGCCCGTCTTCGCAACCGTCAGGAAGGCCTGCAAAAGCTCGATGGATGGAAGTTGGCGGCTCATCGTTCTATGCGCTCCTCGCATGGGATTAATGCGGATACATCACTGTAATTTCAGCGGGTCGGGGCACATTCTTAGCCGAAACAGCGACGCGGCGCTACGCGTCATTTTCAACCTGACGGTTCCCCTATGAACATTCCAGAAGCAGCATTTGCCAGCGTGTCGACGCCCCAGGGTGAGCTCCTGCCTCGTGAAGTCGACGTGGCGATCATAGGCGCCGGTCTGATGGGGTGTGCGTGCGCGTACTACCTTAGCAAAGCGGGCGCCAAGGTTCTTCTCCTTGAAAAAAGCACGCTGGCGGGCCAGCAGTCGTCACGCGCCTGGGGCTTTGTTCGCCAGCAATCGCGTGACGAAGCCGAGGTGCCGCTGATGCAGGCCAGCATCGAGATCTGGCGCTCGCTGGAACGTGAACTGCAGACCGACCTGGGATGGCGCAACGACGGCTGTCTTTTTGTCGCGGGCAATGAAGCTGAACGTGATGGCTACGAATCGTGGCTGTCGGTCGCGCGCAGCTTTTCGGTCGATACCGTGATGCTGTCGCCGCGTGAGGTGGAAAAGAAACTGCCGGGTTACGCCGTCCCGCAACTGGGCGGCTTGTTCACCGCCAGCGACGGCCAGGCAGAGCCCACGCTCGTGGCCCGCGCCTTCGCGATGCGTGCCCGTGAACTGGGTGCACACATCGTTGAGCATTGTGGCGCCAAAGGCATCGACGTCGCCGCCGGCCAGGTGGTGGGTGTTGAAACCGAGCGCGGTTACGTGAAAGCGAAAACGGTGGTGTGCGCTGCGGGCGTCACGACGTTCCGCCTGCTGAAAATGCTCGGCATCGAACTGCCACAGCAACTGGTCAGGGGCACAGTGGCGCGAACCACGTCCGGGCCGACGCTGAGCGGCATTTCCACGATCGCCAACGGCGTGGGTTTCCGGCAAAGGCTCGACGGCAGCTTCAACATCGCCGACGACGCCCATGTCGACGTCGACATGACGCTCGGTCATCTGCGCGCCCTGCATTGGTATGCGCCTTCGCTGTGGGCACACCGCAAATCGTTTCGCTTCAATCTCAACGGTGCCTGCCTGACCGATCTGCACCAGCGCATGCCGTGGTCGGAATCGGCGCGGCTAGGGCAGGGGATTCACGTGCGCAACCCGCTTATACCACCGAATGAAAAAGGCCTGGGCACCGCCATGAGCGCGCTCAAGGCCGCGTTCCCCGGACAGTTGAATACCCAGATCGCCGACCGCTGGGCGGGCGCGATTGATGTGTTGCCGGACGGCATTCCCGTCATCGACGCGCACACTTCGCCGCGCGGCCTGGCCGTCGCCACCGGATTCTGCGGCCACGGCTTTGCCATGGGCCCCATCGTCGGCAAGACCCTGGCCAGCTGGATCGACTCCGGCGCCCCGGGACTGGATATGCGCCAGTTGCGTCTGTCGCGATTTGCCGAGGGTGACGTCAAGCCACCGTCGTCGCTGTTCTAGTCGTTGCCAATGCGTCATTTCTCCGGAGAAATACGGTGACCAAACAAAACATCTATTACGATCCCGCCTCGGTGGCAGGCAAAGCACCACCGATCAGCGACGAAACCGATATTCTCATCGTCGGCGCCGGCCCAGCGGGGCTCGCCGCCGCATTGACCGCCGCCGGGCATGGCCTGCGCGTCACGCTGGTGGACGAAAATCCGGTCCCCCTCGAAACCATGGGCGAAGAGGTGCCGCTGCATTTCGGCGGCAGAATGGGCGCGGCGGTAGCCAACCGCAACAGTGTGCTGCAGACCCTGCTCGACGCCCGTCCGGAGATTGCCGAAGCGCTCGACGCCGGGGTCGACGTGCGACTCGGCACGGCGGTCTGGGGACTGTTCCCGCAACAACCCACCACGGCGTGGATCGAGGGCGCCGTTGCCGGTCTGGCCGATGAGGAAAATGCCTGGCTGCTGCGTTTCAAACAGGTCATCGTCGCTGCCGGCAGACGCGACATGGGGCTGGCCTTTGATGGGTGGCATCGCCCCGGCGTCATGGGCGCCAGCGCTGCTCATCGGCTTGCGACCGTTTACGAGGCGCTGGATTGCAAGCGCGCCGTGCTGGTCGGCAGCGACACACAAGCGCTGGCGACGGCCCATGCGCTGATCAGCAAGGGCGTGCGTATCGTCGCAATCATTGAGCAGGCCGGACACGTGAGCGGCGATGCGGCGCTGCTCGGTTTGCTGGTTGAGCACGGCGCCCAGGTGTTGACCGGGCATGTGGTTCGCGAGGCGACCGGGGATGCGTTCGGCGTCCAGCGGATTGCCGCCATCGCCGTCGACAGGGAAGGACGACCCGTTCCCGGCTCACTGCACGAGATCGACTGCGACACGGTGCTGCTCGGCGTGGCTGCCATTCCCGCGATCGAACTGGTCGAGGCGGCGGGGTGCAGCACGACATTTCAGGGCGACCGTGGCGGTCACGTCCCCGACACCAACCCTTTGCTGCGCACGTCGCTGCCCTTCGTCCTGGTGGCGGGTGATTGCGCTGGCGTATGGGCCTCAAAAAGCCTGGACGACAACATTTCCCGGCGCGAAGGCCGGCTCGCCGCGCAAACCGCTCTGGCCGCGCTGGGTGTCGATATCAATGAGGTCGACACGGCGCCGATTCCTGATCAGCCTGTTTTCGACATCGCAACCCATCGCGCGGCTTGGGTGCGTGCCTCCACCTTCCACGCGCAGAACCAACCCTTCGTTTGCTTGTGCGAAGAGGTGACGGCCAGCGAAATCCTCGGGCAACAGCCGCCACGTTATCTCGACTGGACACCCGCCGATGCAGCGTTGAAAGACGCCATGCCAAACACTTCGCCAAACCCGGATGTGACCAAGCGTCTGACCCGGGCCTGCATGGGCCCATGCCAGGGCCGTCGTTGCCGCGAGCAGGTGGCGACCTTGATCGGCATCGGCGCCGGGGTGAATACCGAGGACATCGCGCTCGCCTCGTTTCGTCCACCGGTGCGCCCATTGTCGCTGCAACAGGCCGGGCAGGTCGAAGAGGTGCCGCAGATGCAAAGTCGATGGGATGCCTGGTTTGACATGCCATCGCAGTGGACACCGTTCTGGTTGTGCACCGGGCAACAGACTGTCGCCAGGCATCCGCTGGACGCCGCCCGACCTATCCATCCGTCGCAACACGAGGGCTGAGACCATGCAGGCAGTTACGAAATCGACCACCAGCGCCTCCGTCGTCATCATCGGTGGCGGCGTGACCGGGTTGAGCGCCGCGTGGTGGCTGGCGCGCGATGGCGTCGACGTGCAGGTCCTTGACGCAAGCCTGATTGGCTGGGGCGCATCGGGACGTAACGGCGGCGGATGCTCGCATCACCACAGTCCGTTGTTTGTCGAAGAGCAGCGGCTGTGGCCGATGATGGACGAACTGCTCGGTTATCCGACCGAGTACCGCCCGGATCGCATCAGTATCGACCTGACCGAGCACCAGATTTCCCTCGATCAGAAAGTCGTGGATGAAGCCGCCTGGTACGGCTTGCGCGTCGATCTCCTGGACCCTCAGCAGGTTCGCGAACTCGTTCCTTTTGCCGGTGACAACGTGCTGGCGGGCTACTACTATCATTTCGGCGGTCATGCCAATCCGCACCGTACCTTGCAAGCCTACGCATGGGCGCTGAAAAACCTCGGCGGTCGCGTACTGGAGAACACGCCCGTCGTCGGAATCGAACGCCAGGGCGATCGCGTGACAGGCGTGCGCACCGCCCAAGGCCTGATCACCTGTGATCATTTGGTGATTGCCGCAGGTCCGCATACCGGCGAATTGGCGGCCCAACTCGACGTAGACATTCCGCTGGTCACCGCACGCGCCGAAATGATCGTGACCGAGCCGCTTCCGTTGTTGGAAGTCGGCGGGGTGGATGGCAACGGTTTGTATGGCCGGCAAACCCTGCGTGGCAATCTGGCGTATGGGGGCGGCCCGCACGAATGGGTCGATCTCGCCGATCTGCGCGGCACACGTCCGCAATCGACCCCGCTGCAATGCAACATCGCCAAACGACTCGCCGAACTGTTCCCCAAGGTCGCTCACAAACGGGTGATCCGCAGTTGGGCAGGATTCATCGAAAACACGCCGGACGGTCGCCCCGTCATCGATCGTCCCGCCACGCTGGATAACGTCACTGTGGCAACGATGTCCGGTGTCGGTTTCGGGCTCTCTCCGGCGAGCGGTCATGCCATTCGTGATCTGGTGGTTGACGGGACGTGCAGTTTCGCCGATTTGTCTAGCTTCTCTCTCTCACGTTTTTCGGCACTTGAGTCTGATTGGCAAGCCATCCAGGGATGGCTGCCGTTGCCCGCGCCTGCGGCGTAAAAACCTGTTGTTTCGCTGCACGCAATTGAACCGTTCTATGTGCAACCATCCTCATAAAAATAAGGATCGACCATGAAACGAATGTTCCGCAATTTCACGTTGCTGGCCTCTATCGGCATGACGTTGTGTTCCTTCACGGCGCCCGCCAACGCCGCGGCGGAAACGCTGCGTTTTGGTGTTGCCGCGGAGCCTTATCCGCCGTTCCTGGTCAAGACCCCCACCGGGCAATTCACCGGCTTCGAACCTGACCTGATCCGGGCGCTCTGCGAGCAGTTGAAAGCCGAGTGCGAGATCAAGGAGGTGTCGTGGGACGGCATCATTCCGGCACTGCTCGCCAACAAGTTCGACGTGCTGTTCAACTCGATGGGCATCAGTCCTGAACGTCAGAAAGTCATAGCCTTTTCGCGTCCTTACTACGAGACGACGGGGGTTTTCGTCGCCCAGAAGGGCGCGAACCTGACGCTGACACCGGAAGGCCTGGCCGGTAAATCCATCGGTGTGCAGGGCTCGACCACCAACGCCGAATTCATCCGGACCGCGTACGGCAAAACCTCCGACATCCGGATCTACAACACGCAAGACGACTGCAATGCCGATTTGCTGTCCGGCCGTATCGACGTCATGTTCCTCGACAAGCTCGGCGACATCGCTTTTCTGAGTTCCGCCGACGGAGCTGACTACGAAGAGAAAGGCACCGGCAGCGTGAAAATGGACCCATTGCAGTATGGGCTGGGAGTAGGGGCGGGCTTGCGCAAGAGCGACACCGCACTCAAGGCGCGAATCGATCAGGCACTCACCCAATTGCATGAATCGGGCAAGTACACGCAGATTTCGCAAAAGTACTTTCCAGTGGATCTATGGCCATACTAGTCGTACCGACGAAGCGAGTCGCGAAAACGCAAGCTGAGGTTGCCTGTTACTGCGCCGCCTTAAGGGTTTTGACCTGGACCAGGAGCATGGAAGTATCGGAGGTTTCCACGAACAGGTCATAGGCCTCCAGGTAGAGGTACACATTGCTGGTTTGCAGCTTGCTGTCGATCACGCAAGTGACATTGCGCGCCGCTCCTTGCAGCGAGGCGACTTTTTGTGCAGCAGGAAAGGATTCACCTACCGAACATTCGAACTCCTGTTCGAACGGTTTGCCGGTGCTGTCCGTAAAGTGCTTGCTGTAGGCAATGTCACTTCCCGGTTTGATGGTTTGCCAGTCGCCATCGAGCTCGATGCCTGTAAGTGTGCTGGACGAGTCGGTTTTGCCCGCAAGCCGTGTGCTGCGCGTCTGGGCAAGTTCGATCAACCCACGCCAGCGGATGCTCACGCGTTCGCTACCCAAGGCACCCGCCGCCTGCTCGCGCCATAAGCCGCGGGTCGGGCCGGGTTGCAGATACAGGTCCATTGGGCTGTCGTTGACCACGGCACCAGGCATCATCGGGGAAGAGGCGTTGTAGGTGAATTGCAAATGGTTGAGCGTGTGGGACGCTTGTCCCTGAGGCAGCGCGTTGACCTGTGCCAACAGGGCGGCCGAAATCTCTGGCGTCGGCATTTCGGGCGGCAGTTTCTTCCGGACGACGGGCGTGGCGAGTTGCGCCAGGCTGGCGGGTTCGGCGCACACAGCGCCAATCAGACGGGTGCGTTGTTCTTTGTTTAAGGCACTGTCAACCGGCTGAAGGGGCGGCGGCAGCAGAGTCTCGCCGCTCAAACGATAAGCCTGGCGGGTGCTGGCCTGGCTGCTAGCGCAGTCGATCGCTATACGCTCCAACTGTCGGTCGTAGGGCTTGCCTTCGTTTTCATCCAGACGGGTGCGAGCAAAGTCGATGCCCGCCCATATCGAACGTCGCGTGTTGTCCATGCTCAGGGTGCCGGGGTCCAGCAACAAAGTGTCTTCGCTATCGCCGGGAAGCTGCTTCCAACTGCTGTCTCGGACTGCTTGGCACAACTGCTGGGAAATGCTCCGTGCCGGGTCTGCCGGCAGCACATAAGGACTGCTCCAGTCCTTTGAACGCCGATACGTCATGCCTGACTTCATCGATTCGCAGCCAGTGAAAATCCTGACCTGAGTCGCAGGCTCCGTGCCTTCAGCCGGCACATCAACCGTCAACACGGCGGTCTTGTCGAGCTTGAACGTGCTATCCAACGGCAGCGGCTGGCTCTGAATACGGGCAGTCATGGACTGATTTTGAACCTGCCGCTCGGCAGCGTCGCGCTTGTAGTAATCGGCCATCCCGTTGCTTTGCAGGGCACAACCCGCCAGGGTCATGGCGGCGACGACACCCGCCAGACGAAAAAATAAATCCATAGTCAACAGCTCCTTGGCACACCCGGCATTTATCAAGTCCATTTGAGTCGGCTCAACCACCAGAATCTTTAGTGCCGGATAGTGTCAGCACTGGCGCGTCCTCTCGGTACACACCAAGCTCCGCTTCTGAGTCAACTAAGGGAAATCTTTAGCCAGGTTGGAGTTTTCCCCCCTGCGGATGCTGTTCGTCTCAATACCCGCGGCGCGTCGACTGACTTACCTTCCATGGACAAGAGGCGTGTCGCCTTGACGGACTGCTCCATTGAGATCGTCAGGCGTTTTACCCCATAACAATAAGAGGCCTGACAATGCTCGACCCCATCGTCATTTATATCCTTCAGGCCATCCGCCTTTGTTTTTAGTTTGATTCTGCTCCTGCTCCTATAAATACAGTGCCCAAGCACATACAGATGTGGAGATGTCGGATGTTTCAAGTAAAACAGTCTTGCCGTGGGCTCGGTATTGCCGGCGTGTTGGGAATGATGTGTTCGCCATTGGTCGCGCAGGCCGATGTTATTGATGACAGCCACTTCAAAGTGGATATGCGTAACTTCTACTTGCACCGTAACTACACCAATACCAATGCAGTCGATTCTGAAGTGCATAGTTGGTCCCAGGGTTTCGATGCGCAGTTCACTTCCGGTTACACCGACACAGCCCTGGCCATCGGCCTTGATGTCGATGCGCAATACGCCGTGCGCCTGGATTCGTCGGGCAACGACGGCTCGCTGCCGTACAGCGTCCGTGACCAGCAGACGGCCGATGACTACAGCCGCGCCGGCGCAACCTTGAAAATGCGCTACAGCAAGACTGAGCTGAAGGTCGGTGATCTGCGCCCGCAATTGCCGGTGGCGTTCGATGACACCAGTCGGCAGTTGGATACCATCTACCAAGGGGCCGTGGTCGAGTCCAAGGAGATCGATGGGTTGACGATGACCGGTGGGCGTTTCTGGTCGGCCGTGACACGGGAGTCTTCCAACCACGAAAAACTCTACAAATACGGCTCCACCGATAATCTCGACAGCGATGGCCTGGACTTCGGTGGCGTCACGTACGACATCAGCAAAAACCTGCAAGCCAGTTATTTCTATGGCGTGTTGCACGATATTTATCAGCAACACTATTTCGGCCTGATGCATATGGCTGATCTGGGCAATGGCTACAAACTTAAAACCGACTTGCGTTACTTCAATAACAATGAAGACGGCAATGCGCTAAACGGTGAAATCGACAACCGCTCCTACGGTGGCTTGTTCAGCTTGCTCAAGGGCGCTCACATGTTTGGCCTCAGTTACCAGCGCATGCTCGGTGACAGCGTGTTCCCGACCATGAACGGTTACATCCCGCAACCTTATCTGGTGCACTGGTCGTCCCTCGGGTTTGTCCGCCCGGGTGAAAAGTCCTGGGGCGCGCGCTACAGCTATGACTTCGCCGGGATGGGCATGCCGGGGATGAAGCTCTACACCCGCTACATCAAGGGGACCAACTGGAACCGTGGCGGCAACCTGAGCGACAACCAGGAAAGCGAGCGCTATCTGGGGCTCAGCTACGTGGTGCAGAGCGGGGCGCTGCAAGGCCTAGGGCTGGATGTGCGCAACATCGATGTGAAACAAAAGTACGGCTACGACTACAACGAGTTCCGTGTCGCTACGACCTACACCTGGAAGTTCTGGTAAACCCGGTGCTCCCGGCGATTGACCCCATAACAATAAGAGGCCTGACCATGTTCCAACCCCTAGTCCTTTACATCTGCCCCGCAACTTCCCAGTCGGTGTTTTGTGCACCGTCACCCGGCGCGCTGCGCGCATGAGCGGATTCCAAGAGGAGCGAACCCTAGTGAATATTCAGGTCAATGAAGCGGTCCTGCAGAAGAAGAAAACCTACCTGTACGAGTGGTACGTGGTCGGTCTGTGCATGATCGCCTACATCTTTTCATTCGTGGATCGGCAGATCCTCGCGCTGATGATCGAGCCGATCAAGGCCGACCTGCAGATCAGCGACACCCAGTTCAGTTTGCTGCACGGCTTGGCGTTTTCGTTGTTCTACGCCTTCATGGGCATGCCCATCGCTTATCTGGCCGACCGCTTCTCCCGACCGAAAATCATCGCGGTCGGCGTGGTGTTCTGGAGCCTGGCGACCGCAGCCTGCGGCCTGAGCAAAAATTTCCTGCACATGTTCCTCGCACGTATTGGCGTCGGCGTCGGTGAAGCGGCGCTGTCGCCTTCGGCGTATTCGATGTTCAGCGACATGTTCCCCAAGGAGAAACTCGGTCGCGCCGTGGGCATCTACTCGATCGGTTCGTTTGTCGGTGGCGGCCTGGCCTTCCTCGTCGGCGGTTATGTGATCGCGATGCTCAAGGACATGAACACCATCGAGGTGGCCTTTCTCGGTGCGATGAAGGCCTGGCAACTGGCGTTTTTCATTGTCGGTTTGCCCGGTATCGTCGTTGGCCTGCTGATCTGGCTCACCGTGCGTGACCCGGCGCGCAAGGGGCTGCAAGTCGACGCGCAGGGGAAGGCGAAGAAGGTCGCGATGAGCGATGGATTGCGCTTCCTGGGTCGTCACCGTGCCACCTTCACCTGTCATTACCTGGGCTTTTCGTTCTACGCCATGGCCCTGTTCTGCTTGATGAGCTGGAGCCCGGCGCTGTACATCCGCAAGTTCGGCCTGTCGCCGATGGAGGCGGGCTACATGCTCGGCACCGTGCTGTTGGTGGCCAACACCGCCGGCGTGCTGTTCGGTGGCTGGCTCACCGACTACTTGGCCAAGAAAGGTCATCAGGACGCTGCCATGCGCACGGGCGTCATGGGTGCCCTCGGTATGGCGGTGCCGGCCGTGCTGTTCTCTCAAGTCGATCAACTGTGGCTGTCGGTGACCCTGTTGGTGCCGGCGATGTTCTTTGCCTCGTTCCCGATGCCGGCGTCCACGGCAGCCATGCAGATCCTTGCGCCGAATCAGGTGCGGGCGCAGGTCTCGGCCGTGTTTCTGCTGATCAGCAATCTGCTGGGGTTGGGCCTGGGCACCACGCTGGTGGCGCTGTTGACCGACCGCTACTTCGGGACGCCAGCGGCGGTGGGCTCTTCGATGTCGCTGGTGATCGCGGGTGCCTCGGTGTTGACCGTGCTTCTGCTGTGGCGCGGTTGCCGTCGTTTCCGCGAAAGCTATGCTCGGGAGTATCCGAGTCGGGCATGATTGTTCATAGTCCATGATCGGCGTCTGGGCCTCGCTCCTTTCCCAAGGAACGGGGCTTTGACGCTCCAGGTCAGGAGAAGCCTTGATGTTGAATGACGTACACCTGCTGGAACGGCACAGCCTGCTCAGCTCGGCCGATTACCGTGAGATCAAGGACAAGGTCAGTCATTATCTGTGCCCGCACAGTTTCAATGTGCTGCGCGACGAGCCCATCTACACCCGGCTCAACGGTGTGTTCTTCGGCGATTCGGCGCTGCTCGATTTGCGTTATGGCGCGCCGGTGGAGATTACCATTGGCGACATTGCCGACCAGTATCTGTTTCGCATTACCTTGCAGGGTCATTGTGAAGTCGCCCACGGGCGGCGCAGTGCAGCGATGCAGTCGGGGTGCCTGAGCGTTTCCTCGCCGTTTGCGCAAAGCCGCATTGTCACCGATGGCGAGTGTCGCAACCTGATCCTGCGCGTCGACCGGGATGCCCTGGAAACGCAACTGCAACGCCTGCTCGGCCGCAGCCTGCGGCAGTCGGTGATCTTCGATGTCAGCGTTGACCACTTGGGCGCCGGCGTCGTCAGCCTTTTTCACACGCTGGACTACATCTGTCGGCTTTACGGCAGTGGCGTGGACGGTTCGCGTCTCGCCAGCGGCTTGTCTGAATACTTGATGCAACTGCTGCTCACGCAGTTGCCGCATAACTACTCGGCGGACCTGCTGATCGACGCGCGCGCGCCGCTGCCGCACCACGTGAAGAAGGCCCGCGACTACATCGAGGAACACCTCGACCAATCGATCAGCCTGACCACGCTGAGCGAACTGTGCGATGTCTCGGTGCGTACCTTGCAGAACGGTTTCAAGCAGTTTCTTCAACAAGCACCGGTCGAGTACATTCGCGACCGCCGCCTGGCGGTGATCCATGAGTCGCTGAAGCAGGGCAGGGACGGTGAAACCGTCACCGATATATTGCTGCGTCACGGCATCAACAGCTTCGGGCATTTTTCCAGTGCCTATCGGCAGCGCTATGGCTGCCTGCCGTCGGACACCCTGCGGCGACGCAAGCACTAAGACTTCTGCGTAATCCGTAACACGGCTGCGCAATCGGATAAGCCGGTGGCGGTACGCCTCGCTAGCATCGAGTCACTTACAAGAGGAGTGGCTCCATGAAAATTACAGTGCTGGGTGGTGGACACGGCTGTTACGCCGCGGCTGTGGAAATGGCTGAAAAGGGGCATCAAACTCGCCTGTGGCGTCGCGACGGCGCAGCGCTCAAAGAGCTTCTGGCCATCGGTAGCCTGACCATCAAGGACTACCAAGGCACACGCAAATTGTCCGTTGGCCAACAGGGGGACAAGCTGTCTTTGACCGACGATTTGGCCGAGGCCCTGGGCGACGCGCAACTAATCATCATTCCGCTGCCGTCGACCTCCCACCAAGACTTGGCCAACCACGTGGCGCCGCATTTGCGCGACGGCCAGGTGGTGTTCCTGCCACCGGGCACTTTCGGCAGCTACGTGTTCGCCAAGGCCATGGCCGATGCGGGCAACAAGAGCAAAGTTGCCTTCGCTGAAACCGGCACGCTGCCGTATCTGGTGCGCAAGCATGGTGCCAGTGACCTGGTGATCAGTTGCTACGCGACCCGCCTGCCAACGGGGGTGTTTCCGAGCCACCTGTCCGAACACGCTTTCGCGGTCTTGCGCGAAGCGTACCCGAGCGTCGAACCGATTGAAGATGCTCTCAGCGGTGCTTTGATGAACGCCGGTCCGATCATTCACCCGCCGCTGATCATGATGAACGCCGGCCCCCTGGAACATTTCGAGGCCTGGGACATTCACAACGAAGGCACCCAGCCGTCGATCCGTCGTGTGACCAACCAGCTCGATGCCGAGCGCATGGCCGTGCGCGAAGCACTGACCTACGGTGCGCCGCACTTTCCCCTGGCAGACCACTACAACACCACCGAGGGCGAGGAGTGGATGTACGGTCGCGGTGCCCATGGCAAGTTGACTGACAGCGGTGACTGGCGCGAAGACATCGACCTGCAAAAGCATCGCTACATGCTCGAAGACACGCGTTTGGGTCTGTCCTTCCTGGTGTCTGTCGGCCGCTGGGCCGGTGTGCCGACGCCGGTTGCGCAGGGTTTGCTGAGCATTGCTTCGGTTGTCGCTGAGCGTGACCTCTATGCCGAAGGCCGCACCCTGGAAAACCTCGGTCTGGCGAAGCTGAGTCAGGCGCAGATGACCGAGCTCCTGACCAAGGGTTACAACTGATGAACGCTGCGCTGCCTCAAGTCAGCGTGGTCGGCGCCGGCCGGATGGGCGAGGGCATTGCCCTGGCGTTCATCCACGCCGGTCTGCCGGTGACCCTCATCGACATCAAGGACCGCGCAGAAGTTGAACGGCACGGCTACTTCGAACGCGTGCGCAACAATATCCGCAGCGAACTGCAGATGCTGGTGCGCCTCGGCGTGTTGAATCTGGAGCAGGCGGACATCGCGCTCTCCCGGTTGAGCCTGCAATCCAGGTCGCAGTCCGCAGAGGTTTTGCACCTGTGCGACCTGGTGTTCGAAGCGGTGCCGGAAGTTATCGAGGTCAAGCAGGAGACTTTTGCCTGGATCAGCGAGCACGTCCGCGCGGCGACTATCATCGCGTCGACCACCTCGACGTTTCTGGTCACCGAGCTCAGCGAAATGGTCAGTGAACCGCAGCGTTTCGTGAACGCGCACTGGCTCAATCCTGCGCACCTGATGCCACTGGTGGAAGTCAGCCGTAGTGATGCGACGTGCCCGCAGGTTGTCGATCGACTGCTGCAGCTGCTCAAGCGCATCGGCAAGGTGCCGGTGGTGTGCAATCCGGTGGCCGGCTACATCGTGCCGCGTATTCAGGCACTGGCGATGAACGAAGCCGCACGGATGGTGGAAGAGGGCGTGGCCAGCGCAGAAGATATCGACACGGCGGTGCGCGTCGGCTTTGGATTGCGCTTTTCGGTGCTGGGTTTGCTGGAGTTCATCGATTGGGGTGGCGGCGACATTCTCTTTTACGCCTCGCGCTATCTGAGTGGTGCACTGGCACCGCGTTTCGAGTCGCCGCAGGTGATCGCTGACAACATGCAAAACGGTCGTAATGGCTTGCGCGATGGTCAGGGTTTTTACGATTACCGTGAACTGGACGTGGACGCCTACAAGCAGCAACGTCTCGGTGATTTTGTCCGCAAGCTGGACTTGTCGGGGCTGACGCCAGCGTTCGATGTTGCCTTGAAATAGGCCTGTGCATCAGGGCCCGGATGTCGGGCCCTGACTGCGGGAGGTTTGCGCCGCACCCGCTCGCAGCGCTTTGCTTACCTGGGTTTGAATCTCGTAGGCAGGCGCTTCGACGGCGTTGTAGTCGCGGATATAGCGCGTGGCAAATTCGCGGACGCCCCATTGCTGGTATTGCTGCACGTGCTTCAACTCATGTGCCCACAGGGCCACATCGTTCAGTGTATCTTCGGCGTTGCGAAAGACGATGATGTCGATGAGCGTGACTGCATTGATATCGGGATTCTGCAGCATGGTGTTGGCGGCGTTCAGATCCGTATCGTCGCCTACTGTGTAGCGCGCCGAGTCGAGCACTTGGAGGTCGTAGTAGGGTTCGAGTTGGGCGCGGATATTCAGCGGGATTGTCTGGGTATCGCCGGTTGCCGCGGTGTTGCGCGATAGCACGATCCAGTTTTCCAATCCGGTGACAGCCATCTGGTTCACGTTTTCGAAGATCGTCCCGATGTCCTCTTCGGAACCCGGGGCGCAAAAACAAGCGACCACGCAAACCTGGTACTGACCGGCCGGGCAGGCGAGTACAGCGGACGAGGTGCTGACGCAAAAAAGCAGTAGCGCCGAGCAAAAAATCTGACGCAAAAAGACAGCTGACAATGGGTTCTCCCGCAGGGCACACGAGCCATCAGCGCTACGGAGCGGCGGTGGGTATCGATCTGATTTCGAAGCCAAAAAAGGCGGCGGAACCGGCGGTGGCCGCCCGGTCCTTGGCTACGTAGATCAGCTCTCGGACGACATGGTTGCGTCCTGAGCGGCTTCAGCCTCCAGCTTCAACCGGTCAGCTTTACTGATGTATTTAGGCTTGTTCTTCGGTGCCAGTTTGGCACTGGCCTTTTTAGCGTTGGCCTTCAGTATCTGGTTGAGTTTTTTACGGCGATTCATTTTTGCTACCCGGTTTGTAAGTTGTCGAATGATACCAGTTTGAAATATCGGACGAGACCCCTGTCAGCGGTGCCGGGTCGCATCAAGCAGCACCATTGGCGGGATCCCCGTCAGCGAGCATCCGGGTAAGTCGTTCACGCCCTTCATGCCTTGGCAGCACGCCGGAGGTTGTTGCTTCCCGTACAGATGAATTAACCCGGCATCTGTTCGGTCAGCAGGGTCACGGCGATGATGATTATGGTAGCCCCAGAGAAACGTCTGACCCTTTGAGCGGCGACCGGACGTACCCAAAGAATCCAGCATATCCGCAAGGTCTTCGCATACCGTGACGGTGGCACAGCGCCGATCACTGCATACAAACCTGCCCAGCTAATTGAGGGGGCGAATAGTGAGAACGGAAATTTTCGTACACTAAGCGCTACGTCTGTCAGTTGAGGGCGTAGAGGTGGACGCCGTGGCGTCAGAAAATGCAAAAATAGACCCTGCACTGACGGGAGGCGAGTAATCGATCTGACGCCTGATCGAGGCGTACTTCAACTGGATGCAGGCTAAACCCTTTGCGGCTTGCAGCCGTCTCACGGGGCTTGACGTACAACACTCCGTTTTCTGGGGACATTGGATTGTGGTCACAGTTTTGGGAGCGTGCCTCTAATCCAAGCCCCTCATGAAGAGGATGAGGCCGAATCAGTTTGTCGGGTGGCGCGCGACAACAGCACGCGGTCCAGCGCCCAGACCACCACCAGCGAAGCCCCCACCAGCGGGAACATCACGGCTAGGGCAAACATGATCACCGTCGCGGTTTTCCACTTTGGCAGGTCGTGGCGCAGCGGCGGCACGCCGAATTTGCCTTGTGGGCGGCGCTTCCACCAGATCACCACACCGCTGACGGCGCTGAGTAGAATCATCAGGCAAATCAGCAACACGATGATCTGATTGAACGTGCCGAACATTTTGCCTTCATGCAGCATCACACCGATTTCCGTGGCGCGTGCGACGGTGCCGTATTGTTGGAAACGCACGTCGGCGAGGACATCGCCGGTGTATTGATCAACGTGCAGCGTGGCGTCGTTGCGCGGGTCGTCGGCGAACACGGCGATGGTGAATACACCGGTCGCGGTTTTCGGGAAGGTGATGCTGTAACCCGGTTCGACCTTGCGCTGAACGGCGATGTTCTGCACGTCTTGCAGGCTGATGGTCGGTGCAGCGGGGCCGGCTTGCGCGCCGCCGTGCGCCATGTGTTCGGCGTGGTCGCCGGACATCGGCATCGGTGTGTTCTCCATCGCCCACGGCACGGTCTGGCGGGTGGCGGTGTTGAGGCTGCGGGCCTCGATATCGGATTTGGGCACGTTGTCCCACATGGCGGCCGGGAACACGTTCCAGACGCCTGCGTATTTCTCACCCCAGAAGCCGGTCCAGGTCATGCCACTGAGCAACATCACCAACAGCAGCGACGCACCCCAGAACCCAGTCACCGCGTGCAGGTCACGCCACAGCACACGACCACGGCTGGTCAGGCGTGGCCACAAAATGCCCGCGGCCTGGCCCCGCGGCCACCACAAAAAGACTCCGGATACCACCAACACGATACCCCAGCCGGCGGCCATTTCGATCAGTCGATCGCCGACGGTGCCGATCATCAACTCGCCGTGAATCGCCCGCGCGATGGCTTGCAGATTCATCTTGGCGTCTTGCTCGCCGAGGATGTCGCCGAGGTACGGATCGATGAACACGTTCAGTTCGGTGCCGGCATTGATCACGACAAATTCAGCACTGCGCTCGGCGTTGACTGGTGGCAGATACTGCTTGATGGTTGCTTGTGGATAAGCCTCTTTCACCCGCTTGAGCAGGTCGTCGGCGGACACGGTGTGATGGCCGGCCTGGACGTTCATCATGCTGCCGTACATCAACGGATCGAGTTGCGGTTTGAATAGGTAAATGGTGCCGGTCAGCGCCAGCATCACCATGAATGGCGCAACGAACAGACCGGCATAGAAATGCCAGCGCCAGGCGAGGTTGTAGAAATTCACTTTGGGCTGTTTCATCACGTGTGCTCCGTTATGGCATGGATTTTTTAGTTGTTTGAATGCGGTTCCTTCGCAACCTTTCGCGTGCAAGCTCGCTCCCACCGGGAGCGGCTTTCCAGTTGGAGGTCAGCCTGTAGGCCGCTCCCAGTCCGCCGCCCATGATTCGCGCGTCGATATTCTGCGCCTGGGAGGGGGTGCCCATCGGGGGCGGGAGGTAGTTGAACAGGATGTAGTCGTGCGCTCGCCCGACGTAACCTGAGGCCCAGGCGTCGAGGGCTTCGGTTTTGTATTGCAGGCCAAAATCAATTTGGGTGGTTTTCCCGGGTGTGATCGAATCGAAGGCATTCACTGAGCCAATTGGCCCACTTTTGGGGGAAACCAGTTCCCGGTAATCGGGGAATCGTTCGGTGTGGCCGAGGCCGGCACTGGCGTCTTTCAGGGCATAAGAAGCTTTGGCAGCGCTCAAGCGTAAGTGAGCAGAAAACCTGGACATGACAATTTCCATCGAACAGTCGTAAATAACACGGGCGGCAGCCTTTGGCTGACGTCTGAAGTGTGTGAGATCAGTGGTGGGTGATTACGCGACGATGGGCGGGGCGCGGGTGCGGGCGCCGGGGAAGAAGGTTTGTCGGGCGTGGCCCAAGCGGGGGGACGGGGTGGTGAAAGAGTGGGCGGGCGGGGTGTCGAAGGCTGCGAACGAAACGCCGCCAGTGAGCGCAGGGCAATTGAACAGCAAGCTGCAATAGCCGCATTTTTCCCAGAGCGCGTGATGTGAGGCGGTGGGCGAGCAGTGCTCGGCTCTGGCTTGCTCGCCGTGGTCAGCGTGCTCCATCGCCGACATATCCATGCCCATCGACATGCTCATGGACATTGAGGCGCGCGTATCCATCGGCATCGACTGAGAAATCAGCGGGCCGATAAAGATCATCAGCATGGCGAACAGGCTGATCCAGCTGCCGCGCGTCAGGCTCAATGACTGACGACGTGACGTGAATGACCTGGCGCTAAGCGGGCGCATGGACACGTTCAGCTCAGGTGATTACTGAGTGTGCTGGTGTTCGTGCACGACGTCCGGTGCCTGCTTCTACACCGCGACTTCGACACGACGATGAGTTTGTTCAACATGGCAGTTCCCCAGAACGATTCAAAACGCAAATTTATTGCGAGCAAGAATTACGCCATGGTTGGGGCGCGGTGGGGCAAGGCCATTGCTGGTGCGTCAAAACATGGAGTTGGGTACCGTTCTGGCAAACTTCGGCGAGATGTTCCCGAATGCCAGCAACCGCCAGCAGATACTTTGGGAGGCCCTAAAACGCAACACTCAAATCAACCCACTGACCAAGCAGTAACGATCAACGCAGAACCGAAAAGCCACTCAACGTGGTGAATAGGTTCTTAAGCGACGGCCAGCCTGGATCTCTTCCAGTCTGAAGTTCCGACTTTTTCAACAGAATCGGCCAAAAGCAGTCAGTCGCTCTAGTCTAAGAAACCGGTAGCTACCTGTTCGCCAGCAGAAAAAGCAGCCCCTTCAATGTGGTAGACCTTCGGTTCTTCCGAAAAATATTTCTCCAGGCCCATCATGAACATTCGGTGGTCTTCACTCTCTTCGAAGCCCGGCGTGTGATCCTCAAGCGAAGCCCATCGCACGATCAGGTTGAACAGCTCGGGGCTTTCAATCCCTTGGGCGAGCAAGTGGCCGCCGTAACCCTTGGCACGGGTGAGCAGGGGAGCGACCTCGGCAAATGCACCTCTGAAACTTTCAATGCGATCTTTGTGGACGGGGAGCAGGGCGATTTCATAAATCATGGCGTTCTTCTCATATGGCTTGAACGGTTAAAAGTACGCACTTACGAAATGAGCGATGGCTCGACGGCAATCGCGATTTTTCCTTGAATGCCGTTGTTGGGACTTTCCAGCCGGGCATGGGCGAGCGCCATGTCGGCAAGCGAATAGACAGCGCCAACGTGTGGCCGCAGCTGACCGCGTTCTACCAATGCGCTCAGTTCATCAAGTTTGCCGCGGTTCTGTCTGGTGAAAACGAAGTGATAACTCGCGTTCTTGCCCCAGGCCTGAACAAGGTTCTGCGGCTGGGCAATGTCCACAATCGAGACCACGCGGCCAAGTTGAGCGAGCACGTCGGGGCTGCGCGACAAGGTGTTGCCGCCAATGGTATCGAACACCACATCGACTCCGCGGCCATCCGTTTCCCGATTGATGACCTCGACGTAATCCTCCTTTTCGTAGTCGATGACCACATCGGCCCCCATGCCTCGTGCGAACTCGAAGTTTGCTTCGCGCACGGTCGTGAAGACCCGCGCTCCAATGGCTTTAGCCACCTGGATCGCGATATGACCTACGCCTCCCGCGCCGCCGTGGATCAGGATACTCTCTCCCACTCTGAGCACTGCACGCCCGGTCAATGCTTCCCACACCGTCCCGCCAACCAGGGTCAGACTTGCCGCCTCTAGATGGCTCAGCGATGGCGGCTTCTTCCCGATAATGCTTTCGGCCGCAACGTGGTACTCGGCATAACTGCCTGGCCCGTCAAATATTTGCGGGGTGTACCAGACTTCGTCTCCCGGCGCGAAGGACGTCAACCCCGGCCCGACTTCCTCGACAACCCCCGAGACGTCGTGTCCGGTAAGTTAAGCTCAACGTTGAGCAGGCTCATGACGGCAACGGTGGCAAAGATGATGCCGGTTACATTGGCGAACCAGATTAGCCAGAACAAATGGGATAGGGGCAAGTCGCGAGCGATCATCAGCCAACTGCCAATGAGGATCGCTTCCAGTGCACTGACAGCGATCGTGGCAAATAGCCAAATCAGGATGCCATGCAAGTCATCATGGGGCCGAGCGAAGCGGCGTACGCCCCAGGCAATGCTGAGCGCCGAGCAAAGCCCCACGCCGGAGTAGACCAGAGTCGAGGTCAGCTCATGCCGCCATAGATCATCGAGGAAGATTCGCGTCGCTGCCAACGCCACAAACAGCACCGGCCAGCGCGAACGCTGGGAGCAAAGAAAGGCCGCGACCGCTACGCCCGACGGGAACCATACAATGGGGACTTGGGAGAGCGGGTCGTCGAAGTCGAGCGAAATGATCCCTGTCACGTAATAGGTCGATACCCACATCAGCAAGCGGGCAACCAAGGTCACGCGCCCGGGTATGCTCACTGGCAGTGGCCTCTTTTGATGCTGTGGCTGTTGGTCATTTGTGGGCCTGCTCGATGATTGGGCGTGGCGTTGATTCCTGCGAGTCTCGGGAGATCAGTTTCTGCTTTTGCTGATGAGTGCAAACAATGTGAACACACTGCACAGCGCGGCGGCGAGCAGGGGTAGACCATGCACGCTCAGGTACATGGCGAATCCGGCCAATACTGGCCCCAACAACGCGCCAATGCCCCAGGCGACCGATAGTGCGCTGTAAACCCCGACCAGTTCGGCACCGTGAAAGTGTTTGCCTACCTCGGTAATCACCACAGTATAGATTCCAACGAACACCCCACCCCAGATGAACAAGAGTGGATACGAGAGCCAGTATTCATTTAAAACCAGAGGCCAGATCAACGCCCCCAGCGCTGAGAGACCCGACAGTGAAACAATAAGTCCTCGGCGATCTACATGGTCAGCGAGCCAACCAATGGGGATTTGTAAGATGATCGCGCCGAGCAACAGCATGGACAACAACCAGGTAGCCTGCTGTTCTGGCTAGCCCAGGTTCATGGCGTACAGTACAAGCAGGTTCATACCTGCGCTCTCCAGCGCGCCATTCAAGGCCGTGGCCACCAACGCCAGTGTTGCTGTGTGTAGATACAGTTTGAGGGAACGGCCCTTTTCATAACCAATGGAATGTCCATCGGTTCTAATCCGCAACAGGGAAAAAGCGGCGATCAAAGTGATCAGGCTTCCGACGAAGAAAGCAGCATTCGTGGCGTTCCCGACCCACGACAAAATGAACGGGCCCAAGGCAAATCCCAACGACAGGCTGGCTACATAAAGAGCCATGGTTTTTGCCCGGGCTTGCTCCACAGTCGAACGGTTCAACCATGTTTCCGAAACAACCATAATGATTTCGCTGAACACCCCCAGGCACAGGCGCAAGGCAAACCAGCTTTCGATTGGGGTAAAGGGAAACAAGGCCAGGAAAAAGACCGTGGCCCCCAGCGACAGAGCCAACAGCATTTTTGGACTGAAACGCCGACATAGCATGGGCAGTAAAGGTGCAACGGCAAAGACACCAACTGCCTGCATCGCCGCGTTGATTCCAACATACAGCTCGCTGAAGCCCGCGGCGGTCAACTTGATAGCGATCAAAGGAGCACTCAAGCCGTAGCTCAGACCAAATATCATCGCGGTCAGGATTATGAGTGACTTGCCATTTCCTGGGTTTGACAAGCTCATCCCTCATTCGGCTTTGTTCCAACGACCAATGCGCCAGGCATCTGTGGTTTCGAGATACTTGCGGGGCAGGCCAAGGATGCAGGACGCGATCTTTAGTATAACGTTGGCCGCGCCGTGTCGATGGGCATGCTTGCGGTACTTCTACGGTTACGTTTATTCCAAGCCAAAATCACATAGTTTTTTCATCAGGATTGGCCAGTGGCTGCCAGTCACGAAGGGCTGATTTCGATACCTGCCAGTCACCAACGCCGGCTCTCGCCCCAATATCGCGGTCACTCCCCAAAAGCCAAACCTGTATTTGAAGAGCAAAACCCCGAGAACAGCCGACAGTCTATTCTTCAAGACTTGACTCCACTTGTTCAGGGCGCCGATGTATGAACTCTCTCTGGATCGCACTGGCCATTTTCGGGTGCCTGGTTGCTGCCTCGCTTCTCATGATGCATGGGTACCCCAAGCTGGCGTCTCACCACAGGGATGAAGACACCAACACCGTGATTCGCCTGGTAGCCAATATTTTTGTGGTTATGACGTCGCTGGTCTTTGGTCTGATGATCAACTCTGCCAAGAACACCTTCGAGTCCATTGACGCAAACTTCCATGGGTATGCAACCAGCCTGATTATTTTTGACCGGACGCTACGAGGCTATGGCGATGCGACACAAGACACGCGCAACCGTGTTATCACCTATCTTGAGCGCGCTATCGAGAACCCGTATCGAGGGGACGAGGCATTGCAGCATCGCAACAGCGAAGCGGCCAAATACCTGGATGACATCGGTAAGTCTTTGACTGGCATCAAGCCGCCGGATCGCTTCCATGAAACGATGCTTCAGGATATTCGTCAGCAATATCATTCGCTCATCGAGCAACGCTGGAGGATCGTCGAGCAGTCAGAGGGAGCGATACCGGGCCCTTTGATTGGGATGCTGGTTGCCTGGTTGACACTCATTTTCGCCAGTTTTGGATACCGCGCTCCCCGGAACTCGATGGTGATTGGAATGTTCATCATCTCGTCATTGCTCATCGCGGCTTCTGTTTACCTTGTATTGGACATGGATGTGCCATTTCACGGCCCTATCCAGATATCCGACGAACCCCTGCGCAGGGCGCTTGCCGTCATGCAGCTTTAAGTGGTTCGTTGGGCTTGCATTCTGGGTGGCAGCTTTCGGAGCGGACGCTCAATGAAGTCTGTCTAACCAAGGGCGATTCAATCAATGGTACGAAGATGTGTCAGATCGATCATGAGCAGAACTACAGTTGCGTGCAAAAAAATGCGTTTGTCACCTGCCACCTTGATCCTGACAATCTCAGTCTTTGAATTTTCCGTTACCGACCAAGGACGAGATCACTGAGTGACCCTGGTAAACAGGGTTGCGGCGGCTCGCAGGCTGTGCGACGAAGCCCTTGATTCAGGATGTAGGAACGGGACGCCTGGCGTCCCGTTATGCTTTTACGAGGCGTGGTTATGAGCTTCATCGATCGACCAAAATTTACTCTGCCGGGCGGCGCTGATCGCCTGCTGCTGCACTCCTGCTGTGCACCGTGTTCTGCTGAGGTAATGGAGGCCATCACGGCATCCGGGATCGATTACACCATCTTCTTTTACAACCCCAACATTCATCCCCAGCGCGAGTATCTACTGCGTAAGGAAGAGAACATCCGTTTCGCCGAACAACATAACGTGCCGTTCGTCGATGCCGACTATGACACTGACAATTGGTTCGCCCGCGCCAAAGGCATGGAGGATGCACCTGAGCGTGGCGAGCGTTGCACGATGTGCTTCGATATGCGCTTCGAGCGCACCGCCTTGTATGCCTATGAGCATGGATTCTCAGTCATAAGCAGCTCGCTGGGTATCTCACGCTGGAAGGACATGCAGCAGATCAACGGTTGTGGTCATCGCTCGGCGGACAAGTACCCTGGTATCAGTTATTGGGACTACAACTGGCGCAAGGGAGGCGGGGCTGCGCGCATGGTCGAGCTTAGCAAGCGTGAGCGCTTTTATCAGCAGGAGTACTGTGGCTGTATCTACTCGCTGCGAGACACCAACCACCACCGCAAGGCTCAAGGGCGGGACATTATCCGTATTGGCGTCAAGTACTACGGCGATGAAGAGGATGAGCAATGTCCCGCTTCTGCTTCAGTCATACCCGCAAGAAACGTCTGAGTAGTCGAGATGGATTTGCCTCCCGCGCGCCCTCCAGAGATCATTCAGCAGGTCAAAAGTACCCGCTACAGCATTGCCCGACGTTATGGTCGTGTGACCATCGAAGGGCATACCTATGTGTATGAACACCGCACCGACACGTTGATGCGCCTGGATGTATACCGTCAGCGCAAACAAAGCGCGGGCTGCCTGTCTCCTCGCTGAACGCAGGATTTTCTTACTTGCTGGCGTCGCTGTGGTTGCTCCCTACGATCGTCAGAGGCGGTGGCAACCGCGGCTCTGACTTACAAGGTATCGGTCGATCTGGAAAACCGGTATGGCTGCGAATGCGCTACATGTTGTCGAGCGAGCGGTGAAACGGTCGTTGGTTGGCTGCGATACCTGCGGCAGCTGCCGGTTGCAGGACACTCTGTATGTTTGTCCTGAGACATGCCCTAAAGGTCTGGCGAATGGCCCCTGTGGCGGTACCCGGCTCAATCGTAGCGAATTCGCGGACCGGGAGTGCGTGCACAGCGTCAAATACCGGATTGCCAAATCTGCCAATCAGTTGCCTGTGTTGGGGCAGACGTTGATCCCTTGCATCGACGCTGACAACAGGCACCGCAGCTCATGGCCTGAATGGTTCGAACCGGAAGAGCCGACATCAAGTCGAAGCTGAGTTTTGCGGTCGAGCCGATTCAGTGAGGTAGATGAAATTTCTCCATCTAAACGCACACCAGCATGAATATGACTAAAGCGTTTTTGAATTCAATTCATTAGCTATCGCTCAAGTGCACCCTTTAAAATCCCTCTCAATTATAGAGGGTGCGGCCTGATTGCCTGAATCTCAGAAGTATCAGGCTGCACTGAAATCATTACGAAATAAGGTATGAGTCCGAAATGAGCAGTGAATTTACATTTGCCATTAAGAGCATTTGTTTCGATGAGGACTATCAGCCTTCGGACAATACGCGCATCACAACCAACTTTGCCAACTTGGCGAGAGGAAGCAGTCGGCAAGAGAACCTGCTCAACACCCTGAAGATGATCGACAATCGCTTCAATGCCTTGGCGCATTGGGATAACTCGAAAGGCGATCGTTACACTGTCGGGCTTGAGATCATTTCCGTCGAAATGAACATCGATGCTGATCACAGCGGTCATGCACTTCCATTGATTGAAATATTGAAAACGACAATTGTTGATCGGGAAACCAACGAGCGCATTGATGGCATTGTCGGAAATAATTTTTCCTCGTACGTGCGAGATTACGACTTCAGCGTGCTGTTGCTGGGGCACAACAAGGATCAACCGAAATTCAGTATTCCGGATAATTTCGGCGATCTGCATGGAAAACTCTTTAAAACTTTCGTGAACTCAAGCGTGTACAAGGAGCACTTCAAGAAAGCGCCTGTGATCTGCCTCAGTGTTTCCAGCAGCCGAACCTACCATCGGACTGAAAATCAGCATCCAGTGCTGGGTATTGAGTACAAGCAAGATGAATATTCGCTGACGGATGAGTACTTCAATAAAATGGGCTTGAAGGTTCGCTACTTCATGCCTGCAAATAGTGTTGCGCCGTTGGCTTTCTATTTTTCCGGCGATTTGCTCGGTGATTACACTAACCTTGAGCTGATCAGCACCATCAGTACGATGGACACCTTCCAGAAGATCTACCGTCCTGAAATTTATAATGCCAATTCTGCAGCCGGAATATCCTACAAGCCAAGCTTGCAGAACCAGGACTATTCATTGACTCGTATTGTTTACGATCGAGAGGAGCGTAGCCGGTTGGCTATTGAGCAAGGGCAGTTTGCTGAAGAACAGTTCATCAAACCGTACCGAACTGTCCTTGAACAGTGGTCCACCCATCACGCTCTTTGACTCATCCAAAGCACAAGGTCTTCTTTTATGAAAAAACTGCTACCCACTTCAACTGCTGGCAGCTTGCCTAAACCTTCCTGGCTCGCACAGCCTGAAACACTTTGGTCGCCGTGGAAATTGCAAGATGAGGAACTGGTGGAGGGTAAACAAGATGCCCTGCGTTTGTCTCTGCAAGAACAGCAACATGCCGGTATCGACATCGTCAGTGATGGCGAGCAAACACGTCAGCACTTTGTCACGACGTTTATCGAACACCTGGACGGTGTAGATTTCGAGAAACGTGAGACGGTCAGAATTCGTGATCGCTACGACGCGAGCGTGCCGACGGTGGTGGGGGCGGTCACTCGCCAGAAGCCGGTATTCGTCGAAGACGCCAGGTTCTTGCGTCAGCAAACCTCGCAACCCATCAAATGGGCGCTGCCTGGCCCCATGACCATGATCGATACACTTTACGACGCTCATTACAAGAGCCGCGAAAAGCTGGCCTGGGAATTTGCCAAGATCCTTAACGACGAAGCCCGGGAGCTCGAGGCGGCTGGTGTTGACATCATCCAGTTCGACGAACCTGCCTTCAACGTCTTCTTCGACGAGGTGAACGAGTGGGGTGTCGCTACTCTGGAGCGAGCCATCGAAGGGCTCAAGTGTGAGACCGCCGTGCACATTTGCTACGGCTACGGTATCAAGGCCAACACCGACTGGAAAAAGACGCTGGGCTCGGAATGGCGGCAATATGAAGAGGCCTTCCCCAAACTGCAAAAGTCCAGCATCGATATTGTCTCGCTGGAATGCCATAACTCTCACGTGCCGATGGATCTGATCGAACTCATCCGGGGCAAGAAAGTGATGGTCGGTGCCATCGACGTGGCCAACCACGCCATTGAAACCCCTGAGGAGGTGGCCAATACCCTGCGCAAAGCCCTTCAGTTCGTAGACGCCGATAAGCTCTACCCGTGCACCAACTGCGGCATGGCTCCGCTGCCTCGTCGAATTGCAAGAGGCAAGCTCAATGCTTTGAGCGCAGGTGCGGAAATCGTCCGCAGAGAACTCTCGAACTAATTCAGGGCCAGGCCGAAGGTGGTCAGCGCAAGCCCGGTAAGTTGAGGTCAGCCACAGTTTCCAGGCTGGTCCAAGCCTTGCCTGGCGCTTTCGAACGGTATCCCATTACCAGGATCTCTATGTCTCTCCCTAATATTGCCATCGAGCCGTCGAGCTTCCGCGAAGCGCTTGGGCACTACGCCTCCGGCATTACGGTGATTACATCGCACATTGATGATGAGCCGATTGGCTTCACCTGCCAGTCGTTCTATAGCGTGTCGATGAATCCGCCGCTGGTGTCATTCAGCGTCATGTCCAGTTCGGCCAGCTACCCCAAAATTCGCCGGGCAGGTCGATTCGCCGTCAATATCCTGTCGGGTGATCAGGTCAAGATTTCCAATCAGTTTGCTCGCAGAGGCACGGACAAGTGGTATGGGGTCGAATGGCGGCATTCGCCTCTAGGTAACCCGATCATTACCGGCAGCCTGCACTGGCTTGATTGCGAAGTCCACGCAGAGCATGTCGCAGGTGATCACCTGATTGTGATCGGTGAAGTGAAAGCATTGAACCTGCTGGAAGCGGCTGCTACGCAGCCATTGCTGTATTTCAAAGGACGGTATTGCAATCTCGCCGCGCACAGCATGGCTTGAGTGCTTACCCCCTACCGGCCTCGTTTACCCGTGGATGACTCGAGATCCTCCCCCAGCCGGGAATTGTCAACGCTCCGGGGCCGAAGCGATGTTACGTAAATCCATCAAGTGGTGGAGCGGTGGCGATCACGCCTTAATTTTGCACACCCATTGTAGTTCTGCTCATGATCGATTTGAGACACCTGCGTACCATTGATGCGCTGCGGGAAACGGACAGCCTGCACGAAGCAGCCGAACGTCTGCACCTGTCGCAGTCTGCGCTGTCGCATCAGTTCCGGGAACTGGAAGAGCGCATTGGCACGCCGTTGTTCGCGCGAAAGTCCAAGCCAGTGCGGTTCACTAACGCCGGACTCAAGTTGCTAAGGCTGGCAGATCATGTTCTGCCGCTCATTCGCACAACGGAACGCGATCTGGGGAGACTGGCAAGTGGCAGGGCCGGGCGGCTGCACATCGCGATCGAATGCCACAGTTGCTACCAATGGTTGATGCCCTCGGTGGACGAGTTTCGCAGCACTTGGCCAGAGGTTGAACTCGACCTGGCGTCCGGGTTGTCGTTCGCGCCGCTGCCGGCTCTGGAGCGGGGAGATCTCGACCTGGTGGTGACTTCCGATCCTGTGACTCTGCCAGGGATCACTTATGTGCCGCTTTTCGGTTACGAGGCACTGCTGGCTATCGACAAGCATCATGCCCTCCGCGAAAAGCCATATCTTGAACCCACTGACATCGCCGAGCAGACCCTCATCACTTACCCGATCGAGCGAAATCGCCTGGACATCTTCACCCGCTTTCTTGACCCGGCCGACGTCGAGCCCGCTCAGGTTCGCACCTCCGAGATGACGGTCATGATGATGCAACTGGTGGCCAGTGGCCGCGGTGTCTGCTGCCTTCCGAACTGGGCCGTGCATGAGTACACGTCGCGCGGTTACGTAATCGCCAAGCGTCTGGGAGAGAAGGGGGTGCAGGCCCAGCTATTCGCGGCTGTTCGCAGCGACATGCTTGAGGTGCCCTATGTGAGTGATTTCCTGCTCACCGCAAAAGACATTTCCTTCGCGACTTTAGAGGGCGTCAGTGCTGTGTCGGAACACTCCGGCTGACAACGGCTACTCACCAAGCGATGAGTGGACCGGAGCTGTAAGACAGGTCGGAGCGCCAACTTCTGGCAGGCTGAAGTCACGCCGTCGATGGGAGACATACTGATCATGTCTTTTCAATCACTCAGATTCATCCCGCCAGAACCGTTGAGCAATCAGTCAGGCCTGATCAACACCCAACCAAAGTTCAGCGTTCTTGCCGGCTGCCTCAGCAATTTCTGTCCGGTGTGTCCGTCGCCAGCGTCAGCATTTGCCCGCTTTCTGCCTTTCGTAAAGGGCAGAAATCGACCCAATATAGCGGTCATTCGGCTTGGAATAACCGCTATGCCACGGTAACGGACAAAACCATCAAAGAGGTAAAAGCCTCGGGTCAACCCATGCTGAACAACTGGCGGATCAGGTTCGGTGTGCTGCCGGTCCAGCGTTTGAATGAGCGACGAAAGTTGGCTGCATCACTGAAGCTCAGGTAGTCGGCCACTTCTTCGTTGCTGAGTCCTTTGACTTGATACAGATAGAGCGCCACCTGTTTGCGCACGCGATCCACTTGCTGCTGAAACCCGGTGTCGTGTTTTTGCAGTTTGCGCTTGAGGGTGGCGGGGCTCATGGCGAAGGCCAGGGCGGCTTGTTCCAGGCTCGGCGGTTGGCGCACCTGTTCCAGCAGGTAGTTGTAGAGGCAATCGGTGAAGCTCGCAGTAAAGCCCAGTTGCCCGATTTGCCCCACGGCTTCCAGGCGGGCGACCTGGCCGGCGGTGGCTGAGGCATTGGGCCAGGGTTGGGCGAGGTATTCCCTCGGGATGCGCATCAGGTCCAGCGGCCGTTTGAACTGGGTGTCTTCGCCCAGGTGCACCCAATACTGTTCGACGTATCGCGGCTCGGCATGGCTGAGGCTGCACACCCACGGCAGGCGGTGGCCGCTGAGCCACTGACTCATGGCCACCAGCGAGGTCATGCTCGCTTCCAGCAGGAATCGCCATTGCTCGCCCGCGCCGCAACTGTCCAGCCAATAGACATAGGCGAACTGTTCATCGAGCAACAGGCGCGGCGTGGCCAACGGGCTGAGCAACGCCTGTTGCTGCACCAGCGAGTCGAGGGCCTGGTGCAGGTTTTGCGCGTGGCGCAAGGCGTGGCTGACGGCGCCATAGTGCCCAGGCAATAAGCGTTGGCCGAACAGGAAGCTGCTGTCGTCGGCATCCAGCAGGCGGCGGGTGTTGCCGATCAGTTGCAGAAACTGCTGCGGGCTGAGGCGAGTCTGGCCCGCCAGAATATCGACATGGAACAACCCTGTGCCGCGTAGCAGGCGATGGCTGTCGATGTCCCGGGACAACGCCAGATCGATCAGGGTGGCGGGTTGGTAATGCCCGGGAATGAAACGGCTGTCGGCTTCGTACCAGGTGGTTTTGACGGTCATCGCCGGGCCTCAGGCGCTTTTGGCGAGCGGTTGCTTGGCCCGCGACAGCGCCAGGTTCAGGCGTTTAAGCAGGGTTTCGGGCGTCTCGTCGAGGGCCATCACCACCGCCGTACTGGCCGCGAGTTGCAAACGTTCGCCATGTTGGCGGGTCTTGTGCGCCAGGCTGTGCACGGCGTGTTGCAGCTCCTGCGCCAGGAGCTGCGCCTGACGCTCGCCGGTGTTGGGCAGCAGCACCACAAAACGGTCGCCGGCCAGACGGCAGAGCAGGTCCTGACGGCGCAGGTTGAGCAGCAGCAAATGACTCAGGGCCTGCAGCACGGCGTCGCCCTCGGCGTGTCCGAAGTTCTGGTTGATTGAGGCAAAGTTGTCCAGGTCCAGTACCAGCAGCGACAGCGGTTGTTGTTGCCTGATGCTTTCGCCAAGGCTGTCGGCCAGTTGCCGTTTGAGGTAGTCGGCACTGCCCAGCGGCGTGAGTTTGTCGAACAGTCGGTGTTCGCGAAACAGCCGCTCGCGTTTCTCCATCTGCGCGCTGATCGCCAGTTGTTCGCGATGCCAGTGATAAATGCCGATGGTCAGCAGAATCATGCCCACCGGCATCGGTCCGGATTCCAGCCAGTGGTCCCAGGTGATGCTGTCGGGCAGGCGGATGAACTCGTCGAGGCTGTCTATCCACCAGGAGAAAAAGATGCAACTGAGCCCGAGCGCCAGGTAGTTGGTGACCCGTCCCGCGGGGCGGCTTTTGAGCACCAGCCCCAGCCAGACCAAGGCCAGCAGCGCCGAACCACCTTCGCCGATGATGTCCAGCCAGACCCACTCACTGACGGCTTTCAGATCGCCGCATGCCAGGTGCAGCAGCAACCCGAGGTTGGCCGCCAGCAGCAGGGCGGTGAGTTTCCAACGGTGGGGCTTGAGCACTGAGAACATGGCAGCAGTCCTTGGATGAGGAAGCGATGCGCGCCAGCACAACAAATGTTTGTGACAGTCGGGTGACGAGGTACGAAGGTCAGGGGGAGGTCGAATCAGCTCACCGTGAATTGTTTTTTTCAGCGCTGCGCCGCACGTTCCCATGAGCGCTTGCGTGTTTCGAACGGCGTTCCTGCAAGGGGGTGGGCACATCCAACAGCAGGTCAGGCTGACTCACCGTATTGCCAGCAGGTCATTTCAGCTCATTCCAACCCCCGGTTCCCGGCAAACAGGCGGTTTAAAGGGCTTGTCGCCCGGTGCTGTCACAGAACCGTCACGCCCCGTGCCTAGCTTGCCCTCCCACTTGCCGGGCCACTTGCCTGGCGTTAAGGGATTCTTTGGGGAGGGCTTTCATGTACCAGCGCAGCAGTCATCCACGCCGCGGCACCGGCACAATCTTCAGTTTCACGCTCACGGCGTTGACCATGGGGTTGGTCAGTGAACGGTTGAGCGCCGCAGACGCCACGGCCAATGTCGAGCATGTCGAAGTGGTCGGTCAGGCGGCGAGCATCAATTCGGCGCTCAAGGAGCAGCGCCGCTCGGACAACATCGAAAGTGTGGTGCATGCCGATGGCATGGCGCAGCTACCCGACGAGAACGTCGCCGAAGCGGCGCAGCGCCTGCCGGGGGTCAGTGTCGAGCGTGATCAGGGCGAAGGGCGGTTTGTCAGCGTGCGTGGCTTGGGCCCGGACCTGAACAGCGTCACCATCAACGGCACGCTGGTGCCTTCGCCGGAAAGTGAACGGCGCGCCGTGGCCCTCGATGTGTTGCCTTCGGAGCTGGTGCAATCGCTGTCGGTAATCAAGACCCTGACGCCGGACATGGACGCCAACTCCCTGGGCGGTACGGTCGATGTTCGCAGCCTGTCGGCCTTCGATCACGCGGGTCTGTTTTACACCGGCAGCAGTGAAGCCAGTTACGACAAGAACACCCACCAGACCAGCCCGAAATTCTCCGGCGCGGCCAGCGACCGTTTCAGCCTGGGCGACGGTATCGATAACTTCGGCGTGGCGGCAGCCCTGAGCTGGCAGAAGCGCGACTTCGGTTCGGACAACGTCGAAACCGGCGGTGCCTGGGATTTCCAGCGCGGTGCCCGCCTGGAAGAGTTCGAGCAGCGCGACTACGACATCAGCCGGGAACGCGCCGGCGGCGGCCTGAACTTTGACTACAAGCCCGATGACCTGAGCAGCTATTACCTGCGCACCCTGTACAGCCGTTACAAGGACAGCGAGACCCGCAACTCCACCAGCATCGAGTTTGCCGACCCGCAGGCGGCCGGTGAATTGGGCGATGCGCAAGGCAAGCGCAAGCTCAAGCAGCGTGAAGAAACCCAGGAAATTCAGTCCTACGTGTTGGGCGGTGAGCGCCTGTTCGGTCTTTGGACTCTCAGCGGGCAGGCCGGTTACAGCCGCTCCAGTGAAGATAGCCCCGGCCACATCGCCAACGCCGCGTTCGATGCCAATGACGATTTCACCGACAGCGGCTTTTATAGCAACGACAAGCCACGGCCAATCATTGGGCAAGGTTTCTACGACCCGAACAATTTCACCCTCGATAAAGTTGACTGGGAAAAACAGAACACCACCGACACCGAGAAAAACCTGAGCCTGAACCTGGCCCGAGATTACGACTTCAACGGGTACGCCGCGCAGGTCAAGTTCGGCGGCAAGGTCAGCCGACGCAACAAGGACAACGACCTCGACGCCTGGGTCTACGAAGACTTCGACGACCTGGGGTTCAACGATGAACAGCTCAACCTCAACCAGTTCCGCAAAGGCTCGGTGGATTACCGCCTCGGCGAGTTCGGGCCGGGCATCAGTGGCAGTGCGATCAAGCAGTTGATCGGCGGGCTGGACCGGGACGATTTCTACGATCCTGTGGAATCGGCGGTCAACGATTTCAAGATGAGCGAGGACATCAACGCCGGTTACCTGATGAACACCTTCGACATCGACGACTGGCGGTTCATTGCCGGTTTGCGCTACGAGGGCACCGAGTTCGATGCCAAAGGCACCGGCGTCAACGATGGCGAGTTCGAGGCCACCGACACCAAGCGTAAATATCACCACTGGTTGCCGGGCTTGCATGCGCGTTACCAACTGGACAAGAACACTCAGTTGCGCGCGGCCTGGACCAAGACCGTGGTGCGCCCGACCTTCGGTCAATTGGCGCCGGGCTTTGTCATCGACGGCGACGAGGCGACGTTTGGCAATCCTGATCTCAATCCGCTGGAGTCGAGCAACCTTGACCTCGGTATCGAGCACTTCATGGGACGTGCGGGCACGGTTTCGGCCTTCGTGTTCTACAAGGACATCAAGAACTTCGTCTACAACACCGATCTGGCAGGCACCGGCGCCTGGGTGGACTTTGCCGAAGCCCACACCTTCGCCAACGGTGACAGCGCAAAACTGTACGGGCTGGAACTGGCTTATTCGCAGCAGTTCGACTGGCTGCCGGCGCCCTGGAACGGCTTGCTGGTCGGGGCTAACGCCACCTTCAGTCGTTCCGACGCCGAGATCAAGGGCTTCGACGCCGCCAGTGGTACGAACCTCAAACGCAGCATCGATCTGCCGAACCAGTCGGACACGGTCGGCAACCTGATGCTCGGTTGGGAAAACGACAAAATCAGCCTGCGCCTGTCGGCCAACTACAAGTCGGACTACCTCTACGAGTTGGCCCCGATCAACGACAAGGCCCACGACCTGCACGTCGATTCCCAGACCTTCGTGGATTTCAGTGCGCGCTACTCGCTGACGAAAAACCTGCAAGTGAGCTTCGAGGCGCAAAACCTCACCGACGAGTCGTACTTCGTCTACACCGGCCACCGCTCCTACAACGGCCAATACGAAGAGTACGGCCCGACCTACAAGCTCGGCCTGACTTTCACCCATTTCTAAACGCCGGGACGGCAGCCCGGTGCTGCTGTCGCGATGGATGCACGACAAGGACTTTGCCTGTTCATGACTATTTCTTTGCGACACACACAGTGGCTGCTGGCTGCGATGATAAGCCTGGCCGCTGACCAGACCCTGGCGGCGACGCCTGGCCTGACGCTCACACCTTGGGCGCCGACCCTCAAGGTCGAGGAACTGGCGTTCCTGTCCGCCGATCAACGTCTGGCGGTCAGCCCCCGTGATGGCTTGCTGCTGCTGGATGCCAAAGGCGCCGAACTGGCACGCATGAAGGGCTCATTCAGCAGCCTCGACAGCCGCGCCACCGCGCAGCAGGTGTTTGTCGCCAGCCTCGACACCCGTCGCCAGCAAGCATTGGTGGTCGGCCTCGATTCGGCCAGGCGCACGTGGGGCACGCCGCTGTACTTGCCGACGCGAGACTTCGGGGTGAATGGCCTGTGCCTGTACCGCGACGACGCCAGCAACCTGTTTGTATTTCTGGTGGGTGAGGAGGGCAAGGGTGAGCAATGGCTGCTGGGCAACGGCAACGTTCTGAACGCCGTGGCACAAAAGGTCCGCACTGTGCCGTTGCCGCCGTCGGCACAGTTTTGTCAGGTCGATGACGCTGCGCACCAACTGGTCGTCAACGAAGAAAACGTCGGTTGGTGGGCGTACCCGGCTCACGCAGAAGCCGATGTGACCCGCACGCCCGTGGCGATGCGTGACCCCTTTGGCGATATCAAAGGCGCTGCCGGTGCGCTGGCGTTGGTCCCCGGTGGCGTCGTCGGGCTCGACCCGAAAGCGGCGCAACTGCACCTGTACCAGCAGCAGGGCGAACGCTGGACGGCCCAGGCAACCTTGCCATTACCCGGTCTCAAGGAACCGGAAAGCCTCGCCCTGCGTAACACCGACAAAGGTTTGCAGGTGTTGATTCGCGACGATGCCGACGGGCGTGTGTACCAGGGCCAGATCGACTGGCAAGCCAAACCGGCTCCGCTGGCGCCGGCGTTGCCGAGTGTGGCAGCGAGTGCTCAGACCGATCCGGTGGCCCGTCAGGGTGATGCTGCGGACGATCCGGCGATCTGGATTCATCCGCAACAACCGTCCCTGAGCCGTGTGCTGGGCACCAATAAAAAACAGGGACTGTTGGTGTATGACCTGCAAGGCAAACTGCTCCAGGAGTTGCCCGTCGGGCGTTTGAACAACGTCGATGTACGAACGAACTTCAAGCTCGGCGAGCAAACAGTGGACCTGGCGGTGGCCAGTCACCGCGATCACAACAGCCTCAGCCTGTTCACCATTGACCGAAGCAGCGGCGAGCTGGGCGATATCGGCGAGGTGGCCACGCCGCTCAAAGACATCTACGGCATCTGCCTGTTTCAACCGGCCAGCGGTGAGATCTACGCGATTGTCAACGACAAGGACGGCACCTTCCTGCAATACCGACTCAGTGCGGTGAATGGCCGGGCCCAGGGTGAGTTGGTGCGCCAGTTCAAGGTCGACAGCCAGCCGGAAGGCTGTGTCGCCGACGACCAGCGCCAACGACTGTTTCTCGGTGAAGAGGATGTCGGGGTCTGGGCCGTGGACGCGCGCGCCGATCAACCGGCGACTTTGACCAGCGTGATCAAGGTCGGCGCGCAGTTGCAGGCGGATGTCGAAGGCCTGGCGCTGTATCAAAGCGCGGGGCGGGACTATCTGGTGGTGTCCAGCCAGGGCAACGACAGCTACCTGGTGCTCGACGCTGAGCCGCCGTTCGCCAGTCACGGCGCGTTCCGGGTCGGTTTGAACGCGGCAGCGGGCATCGATGGCGCGTCGGAAACCGATGGTCTGGAGGTGACCTCAGTCAACCTCGGTGGGCCCTGGAGTCACGGCATGTTGGTGGTTCAGGACGGCCGCAAACGCATGCCGGAGCAAGCCCAGAACTTTAAATTCGTGCCTTGGGCCGAGGTCGCCCAAGCCCTGAAGCTGCCCTGATCCGGACCGTCATCACTCGGTCATCAAATTTCCATCGAATAGCCTCGCGACCGTTGTGCATCAACGGTCGCGCCGCAACCCACAAGGAGTTCACCATGCAGGCTACGCTCGAACACATGACGATCTGGGGGCTGATCAGCGACGCCAGCCTATTGGTCAAAGCCGTGATGCTCACGCTGTTGCTGGCCTCGTTGCTCAGCTGGTACCTGATCATCCAGCGCAGCCGTGTGCTGCACCGCCGCGAGCGCGGGTTGAACAGCTTCATGCAGCGCTTTCGCCGTGCACCGGAGTTGCTGCCGTTGCTTCGTGAAACGGCACAGGTCAAGGATGTGGAGGCCGGGATCGAAGCTGTTTTTCGCGCAGGTTTTCAAGAGTTTTGCCACCTGAAACAGCAAGCCGTTCACCACGCCGACGTGGTGCAGGAGGGCGTCGAGCGGGCGCTGTACGTCGCCATCAGCGAAGAAGAAGTGCGCCTGGAAAAGGGTCTGCAATTCCTCGCCACGGTCGGCTCCGTGAGTCCTTACATCGGCCTGTTCGGCACGGTGTGGGGGATCATGAATTCGTTCATCGGCCTGTCGCAGGTGCAGCAGGCGACGCTCTCGACAGTCGCGCCCGGCATCGCCGAGGCATTGATTGCTACGGCGATTGGCCTGTTCGCGGCGATCCCGGCAGTGATCGCCTACAACCGCTTCGCGGCGCGCAGCCAGACACTGCTTACGCGTTATTACGCCTTCGGCAATGAGCTGCAAGTGCGCCTGCACCGCACGTTGCACGGCGCGCCGTTGAACCTGGCCGCAGCGGCCTGAACGGACTTCAAGGAGAGGCAAGATGCTAGTCAGGCCGCAACGCAAGCATGGGCCGAAGGCCGAGATGAACGTAGTGCCTTACATCGACGTGATGCTGGTGCTGTTGGTGATCTTCATGGTGACCGCGCCGATGCTGACCCAAGGCGTGAAAATCGAGCTGCCCAAGGTCGCCAGTGAGGCCTTGGCCAACGATACGCGCCAGCAGATCCTCACGCTGTCGGTGAACGCCGAGGGCGGCTATTACTGGAACCTCGGCGGTGAGCTCGACACCGAGCACCAGACCGACAGCGCCGTGGGCCTTGATGAACTGCGCGCCAAGGTCGAGCAGATCATCACCCGGCGACAGGAAACGCAGGTGTATATCCGAGCGGACAACGACGCGGGTTACGGCAGTGTCGTGGCCGCCATGGCGGCGTTGCAACAGAGCGGCGTCAGCAATCTCGGGCTGGTGACCGAGGCCCCGCAATGACCACGATGATCCTGCACGACACTGCACCGCTGGCGACCGGGAGATGGACCTCGATGAAGCGCAGCGACTTATGGCAGCACAGCTTTGCGGCGGGTCTGGCGGTGGCGCTGCATGGCGTCGTTGTGCTGTTGTTGATCAACAACTGGACCCCCGAAATGCCTGCGGTAAAACCAGCGAAAGCCATGATCACGCAGTGGGTGATGTTGGCGCCGACGGTCCAGCCGCCTGCGTCAGAACCAGCCCCCATGCCCGTGGTCGCGGCTGCAGCAGCCGTGACACCGAGTGTGCCGGTGGAGCAGACCAAGCCGCTGATCGACCCGCAGATTCAGGCACGCAAGATCGAGCAGGCTGCCCTGGCGCGCAAACGGGTCGAAGAACGCCAGCGCGAACAACAGGCCGAGCAGCAACGCCAGCAACAGACCTCTCGAGTGCGCGAGCAAGACGCTGAACGACAGCGCCAGGCGCAACAACAAGCACAACAGGCGGAGCAGTCCCGACTGAGCACCGAGCGCGCCCGTCTGCAAGCCGCAGCGGACAGCCGTCAGTACCTGCCACTGAGCAAGGAAGCACCAGAGTATCCGGCACGTGCGCTGGATAAAAATATCGAGGGCGACTGTTCCGTCGAATACACCGTCAACCCGCAGGGCCAGATCGAAAACCCCAAAGTGCTGGACGGGTGTCACCCCTTGTTCATCCGTCCGTCGCTGGCGGCCGCGCAAACCTTCCGATACCAGCCGCGCATCGTCGATGGTGTGGCCGTCGCAGTGCCGTCGGTGCGCAACACCTTTCACTTCAGAATCAAGTGAGACCTGTCGGTCGCGGTGGGGAAGGGCGTGAAGGTAGACGGGATCACCAGGACTGGCTGGTTTGCGCCCATCACGCAGGGGCCGGCGTATTGGCTATTGCAGGCTATGCGCCCTGCGGTACTAGCGATGGTTGCGATAGCGTTCGGTCAAGGACTGCACGAGGGTGACGTAGGATTGCGTCTCGGCGTAGGGCGGCACCCCGTTGTACTCGTCCACGGACGCTTCGCCGGCGTTGTAACCTGCCAGCGCGAGCATCTGGTTGCCGTTGAAGCGCTTGAGCAGCCAGGCCAGGTAACGCACGCCGCCACGAATGTTCTGTCGTGCGTCGAACGGATCGCCCACGGCGAAGCGCTCGGCGGTGGCGGGCATCAACTGCATCAGCCCCTGGGCGCCGGCGTCGGAAATGGCGTTGGGGTGAAACGCCGATTCGGCATGGATCACTGCGCGCACCAGCGCCCGGTCGACCCCATACTGACCCGAAGCGGCCTCGATCTCGCGCTGATAGGAGCGGGTGTCCAGGCGCAGCGAGGCGACCTTGAAATCCTTCGGCGCCGTGCACAGATAGCAGCCCTTGATGTAATACACTTCAAGCACATCGACCCGTGCGGAGATCCCGACGGGGCGCCGGCTCACATATTGACGAACACCCTTGTGCATGAAGGTGAACACCCTAATCCGCATCGCGCCTGAGTCGTCGCCCTGCACAAGCCGTGGCAGGGCCGTAGCCTTGGCACCGACATCGGCACCCGCACCCGCCATGCCATTCACGCGAGTGCAGCGGGCGCTGGCGATGGCCTGGCGGTTGTAGCTGATGGCACCGTCACTGTCCTGGCATTTGAACATGGCGCTGGCGCACAGCGGCGCGACCAGAAAGGTCAGCCCGATGCCGCCGTGAAGGCTCTTGCGAGCCCATCGCCATGCTTTGGAACTCATCACATCGCTCCGCGCCGCGGGCGCCGATCAGGCTGGAGGAGGGCGCCTGGCCCGCCTGTTGTACTGACAGTTATACCCCTTGTATCCAGCCTTGGAACTTGCGTTGACGTACGGGCTGCCGGCGTTCCCGAAGAGGTGTCGGCCGGATTGCTCGCACGATGCGTTATCCGCATCGGTCCGGCGCACGGATCTGGCATCCCGCGGCGAACTTCGCGTCTGTAGCGCTTGCGGAGGGGAGGCCCGATCCAGGGCGAGGGTGAAAGGGCATTTCGTCCACGGTGCTGTCGTGTGACCGCTGGCCGATTGCTGCCCGTCGTGAGGCTCTGAAATCGACCCATCGCTGACTGTCGCCTGGAGGTGCCTGAGTGCTTCGGCATTCCTGTCAGGAATGCCGTGCATAAAATTAATGAATTTTTATTATCGTTCTTTATGACCTAAGTTGATTCAAGGACATGGAGAACCGCCTTGAAAACACCACTTGATTCAGCTGAAAAGTTCGATAACACACGGGCTAATGAGTACGGACGACAGAGCCGAATTGCACTGGCAGGTTATGACGCCTGTCATGACTTGGCGGCCTGCATGATGGCGGCAAGTCTTGGAAATAGGGGCACGGCAAAAATACTGGTCGTCGGCGCTGGCGGCACGGCGCAGGAGATCATCGCGATGGCGAGGCTTGAGCCGGGCTGGCGCTTCACCGCCGTTGATCCATCCGAGCCGATGCTTGAAACCGCGAAACAACAGTTAGCCGTAAACAACCTGCTTGAAAGAACGGACCTGCATCTGGGGCACGTTGACGACATGGCGGCAGATGAGTGCTACGACGCCGCCACGTAGATCGGCGTACTTCACCATCTGGATGGCAATGATACCAAGGGAGAGATTCTGCGATCCATTCGGACTCGTCTGAAACCGGGGGCTCCGCTGATTGTCGCCGGCAATCAATACGCCTATGCCAGCCAGCCGTTACTTCTCGCTGCGTGGGGGCAACGCTGGCGGCAGCACGGAGCCAGCCCCGATGAAGTGAAGGTAAAATTTGGGAAAATTCTTCAGGGCGCTGACCCTCCACATTCCGAGGCGGCTGTTCAGAAGCTTTTGCATGATGCGGGTTTTGGGGACGCTACCCGTTTTTTCAGCAGCCTGTTCTGGGGTGCCTGGTTAACGTGTAAAACAGTCTGCGCCGATTGATGGCCAGGAAGTGGTGCCCGCTGTACAGCGGGCACCACTTCCTGTGTGGGATAAAGGCTTACCTACGGGCTTACCAGTTGTAACTCAGTTTGGCGGTAATCTCGCGACCCGGGTTGTAATAGTTTGCCGTGCCGGAACCGACCACGTGTTGCTCATCCAGCAGGTTGCTGACATTCACGGCAAGGTCGGTGCCCTTGGCAATCTGGTAATTGAAGGCGGCGTCGAACAACGTGGTGCCATCGCTTTTGTCGGTGTTGGCAGCATTCATGTAATAGGCACCGACGTAGCGCGCGCCCAGGCCAACGCTCACGTCAGTGCCGGGCAAGCTGTAGTAACTCCACAGCGAAGCGGAATGCTTCGGTGCCGTGGTGAACTCATTACCCTTGAGGGAGCTGCCGTCAAACAACGTACCGCGCAGGACCTCGGACTCCATGTAGGAGTAGCCGCCAATCAGGCTGAGGTTCTGCGTCACTTGCGCTTTGGCTTCCAGGTCGAGGCCGCGCACCCGCGACTCGCCCACCGTCTGCTGCTCAATGATGCCGCTCGGCAGTACCACGGCGATGGTGACGTTTTCCTGGGTCAGGTCATAAACGGCTGCCGAGAACAGCGCATCCATCGCCATGGGCGAATACTTCACGCCCACTTCGTACTGCCGGCCCGTTTGCGGTGTAACGCCAACCTGCGGGGGCGAGACGGACTCCACCATGCTCACATAGGTGGAAACCTCATCGTTGACGATATAGGTCAACGCACCGCGGTAGGAGGTTTCGGAAAAGCTGTCGTTATCATCAAATTGCACCGGGCTGGAGAACTGGTTGTAGCCCTTGCTGGACAGGTCCATAGAGTCGTTGCGCACACCACCGGTGACGATGAAACGCTCGTAGAACGACAGGTTCTGCTGGAGGAATACCGCCTTGGTTGTCGCGTCGCTTTTTTTCGCGGTATATGGCGTGAGTGCGCTTGAAACGCCAGTGAACACCGGGTTGGCGATGTCGATTGAGGACGCCAGGTCGTACACGGAGCTTTCTTTGGTCGACGAGTCGAGATATTCCACGCCCACCAGGGTGCTGCTGTCGATGTTCTCGAAACGGGCATCGTATTGCAGCATCAGGTTGCCGTTGAACTGGTCGGCATCGCTGTCCGTCCCCAGCAGATAGCGGGGCACCGTAGTGCCGACACGCGAGGCGCTATCGCTCAGGTAAACGTAGCCGTAGTCATCGGTCAGCTTGCTGTAACGCAGGTTGCTGCGCAGCACGAAGCCGTTGTCGAAGTCATGGGTGACGTTGCCGCTGAGGCTGGTGCGCTCGACATCGTGAAAGTTGTAGCTGGGTTCACCAAAAAATTTGCTGCGGTCGTATTCCTTGTCCAGCGGATAGCCACCACTGTTAGGCGAACTTTCGGTTTTCAGGTAGTCCAGAATCATCGTGGCCGACGTGTAGTCCGTGGGTGCCCAAGTGAGGCCACCCATCACCAACTGGTTGTCGTCCTTTGAGTGATCGTACTCGCGGTCGCTGTTTTGCCCTTTGGCCGTAAAGCGGCCGGCCAGGGTTTTTTCGTCGTTCAGCGCATCGCCTACATCGATGCCAGTCTCGACATGGTCAAAGGAACCGTAGGTCACATAGCCCTGGCCAAACTGCTCGAAGCGCGGCTGTTTGGTCACGAAGTTCACCGAGCCACCGGGGTCCGCCGGACCGAACAGCGTGGAGTTGGCGCCACGCAGAATTTCGATGCGCTCATAGGCGAAAGGATCTTCGCGTACGCCGCGCATCGAACTCAGGGTCAAGCCGTCACGGTAGGTGGTGGCCTGGAAGCCGCGGATCTGGAAATAGTCGTTACGGTCGTCCGTACCATAAAAGTCGCTGACCACGCCCGGCGTGTATTGCAACGCCTCTTCAGTGGTGCTGACGCTGCGTTGCTCCATTTCCTTGCTGGTGACAACCGACACCGAGGCAGGCGTGTTGAGAATGCTGGTGGCTACTTTGCCGCCGACCCAGAGTTCCTTGGCAACCACCGAGTGGGTGTCGTCGTCGGCATTAACCTTGACCTTGGCATTGATGATAAGGGGCGCGAGGCGGTAGTCCTCGATGTCGGTTGCGCCGAGTTCGAGCGGGCCGGCAGGCTTTGGTAGAGGTGTCAGCAGGTAAGCGTTCGGGCCTTGCTGCTCGACCTGCAATTCGCTGCCCTGCAACAACGTTGACAGTGCTGTCGACGTATCGAAGGTGCCGTTCACGCCTCCCGTTGTGCGGTTCGCCACGCTCGGGGCATCGAAGGAAAGACTGATGCCAGCCTCGCGCGCAAAGCGGTCAAGCGCCGGTGCCAGTGGGCCGGCAGCGATATTCCACTGCTGGACCTGGTTGCGGTGTTCAGCGCTCGAAGATTGCGCCAGCGACGGCAGGGCGTAGCTGCTGACGATCAAACCCAGAATCACACCGTGGACGGCATGGCTCAATGGATGGCGCTGTGTAACCGGGGACGAACTCATTTTCTCGCTCCATGGAAGGGTATCGGCAGATTGGCCTGTAATGTCGGCCTTCCTTACAAGTCGAACGAGAATGAGAAGCCACCTCATTAATTTTTCAGATAAGAGAAAAGTGCGAATGGACTCAGCTGGCGGCGGTCAACGTCACCCAATAACGGGTTCGATAATCCACGCGCAAGCGCAGCGACTGCGCGACCAATGCCAGTACCTGATCGTTGTCGGCGAGCTGGAAGGTGCCGGACACCCGACGGTCAGCAACCTCTTCGGCGCATCGCAATACGCCGGGGCGGTAGCGCGATAACTCCACAATAAAATCACTCAGGCGCATATTGCGCGCGCTGATCACCCCGTCACTCCAGCTCCAGACGTCAAGGCCGTTTTCCTTGAACTCATGGGCGCCGCTTGATGTGAACAGCAGCAGATTGGCGGCCTGGACACTGCTGCTAGCGCTACCGGCCAGGGATTGACCGCCCCCAGGAAACACCGTGACTGTGCCTCCTTGAACCGCGAGCAGAGTGCCGTCGTCACGTTCCCGCGCCAGGAAGCGGGGACTCTGGGCGCGCATGACCCCGTCGCGTGTTTGTACCCAGAAAGGGCGCGTTTGTGCCGAGTGTTCGTCCGCGCCGACATTCACGATGATTTCGCCACGCCGCAGAATGATCAGGCGTCGCTGTGCGTCGAAATCGCTGTCGACAGCGCTGTCGCTATTGAGCTGGATAAGGCTGCCATCATCGAGCTGGACGCGTCGCTGCTCGCCGGTGCTACTGCGCTGCTGCGCGAGCATGGCCGGCACGGGTGTGTAGTCGCGGCCGAGCCAGGCGGCTGCGCCAACAGTGGCCACTATGCCGAGTAGCTTCAGGCTTTCCCGCCGTCGCATGCCACGGTGGGTGCCATTCAGGGTTTGTCGGGCCAATTGCGCTGGCATGCCCGCAAACTCATCCCCAAGCGTTTCCACACGGTGCCACGCCAACACATGCTCTGGGCGCTGCTGCAGCCAGTGCTCAAACGTGCGCTGTGTTTGCTCATCGGCCTGATTGAAGCGAAGGCGCACCTGCCAATGGATCGCCTGGTCCACAACGGCCGGATCCAGCGCCTGCGACTCACGCCTCGACATAACGCAAGCGATAGCAGTGTTGCAGGGCCGTGGCCAGGTCGCGCTCTACCGTGGCACGGGAAACACCCAGTTTTTCGGCTATTTGCGGGCAGGTCAAACCGTCGAGCCGGGCAAATAAAAACGCCTGGCGAACTCTCGGTTTAAGCATGTCGAGCATGCGATCTATCTGCTCGAGCGTATCAAGAATCAGCAGTCGGCTTTCTTCCGAGGGAACCTCGTGTTGGGGTAGCAGCGCGACGCTCTCCAGGTAGGCACGTTCGAGTTCGCGACGACGATACTGATCAATCATCAGCCCGCGGGCGATGCTGCTCAGATAGGCACGGGGTTCGCGCAAGGGACTTGATTGACGGGATTTGAGCAGGCGTACGAACGTGTCTTGCGCCAGATCTGCTGCGTTATCGCGACATCCAATGCGTCGGCTTAGCCAGCCGTGTAACCACGAGTGGTGGGTGCGATAGAGCAGCCCTAGATCGGCAGTGCCTAGTGTATCGTCGCTGCGCATCGGCATCCCGGAGAGTACATAATTGATAATGACTCGCATTCTACCTGCGTGATAGGCCTCAGGCAAATAGGTGGTGCTCAGCGTTTGCTTCTGGGCCGTTTTTTGCCTGTCGCGAAGGTCTGCCGTCGACAATGGAGATGATGCTGAACAATCCACACAAAGCGATTCCAGTTTCGGCGATCTGATAGCGGGAAAGCGCTTCCTTGAATATCCAGGACCCCAGCAGGATGGTGAAAAATGCGCTGAACTGAAGCGTCAACGAGGCGATGCCTGGCGACAGACCGGACGCGATGCCCAGATTGACCACACCCCACAGTCCAATGCCGAAGACCAGCCCATAACCGACGATGTAGCGCCACTGCACATCAGGTTTGGGAATGAAGAAAATCGCGGGAAGGGCGCAGAGTGTGAAGCGGATACCCGCCAGAATGAAAGGATCGACCGTTGCGAGTCCCCGTTTGATGACCGAGAAATTCAGGCCCCATAGGGCGGTGATCGAGATGGCGAGCAACAAGTGACGAATTTTCAACGCAATCTTCCTTGATGGTTGTGAGAGACACGAGCTGTAAAAAACCAGAGAGCCAAGGCCGCAGCGCTGATCGAAGCACCCAGCAGACTGACGGCCAACCATCCCCCGCGCGCATAGGCCTGAGTCGCCGCTACCGCGCCCAGCGCGCTACCTATTGAGTAGAAGCACATATAAACGCCGACCATGCGACTTTGGGCTTCAGGGCGAGCGGCGACAATCATGCTCTGGCTGGTGACATGGACGGCTTGCACGGCGAAGTCGAGCAGGATTACGCCACAGACAAGCGTGATCAGGGACGTCTGCGCAAAACTGATCGGCAACCATGAAAGTGTCAGCACGCTCAACGCCAGGCCGGTGACTCGCTGCCCCAGCCCTTGATCGGCCCAACGGCCGGCGCTCCTGGCAGCCAGGGCGCCAGCGAATCCTGCCAGCCCGAACATGCCGATGGCGGAGTGTGAAAGTGACAGCGGCGGCGCACTCAACGGCAGAACCATCGCCGTCCACAAGACCGAAAACGCGGCAAAAATCAGCAAGGCCAGCATGCCACGGACCTGCAACACAGGTTCGCTGAGCAGCAGCTTGAATAGCGACCGGATGAGAACGAAATACGAGTCCCGCGATGGTGACGGCGCCGTATGAGGAACGATTTTCCACAGCACGGTGGCGAGGACCAGTATCAGCCCCGAGGACAGAAAGTAAACGGCACGCCAGCCTGCCAGATCGGCGATCAGCCCGGACGTGAAGCGTGCCAGAAGAATCCCCAGCACAATGCCGCTGGTGACCGTGCCGATGGTCTGCCCGCGTTGTGAGGGCGTTGCATGCGAAGCGGCAAGGGCCACCACGACTTGGACGACGACTGCCGTCAATCCGACAACGATCATGGCGCCAAGCAGAACCAGCCACGCCTGAGCAGTGCCGACTGCCGCGAGTGCAATGGCGGACAGCAGTAGCTGGCTCAGGATCATCCGTTTGCGGTTGACGATATCGCCGAGCGGGACAATGAGTAGCAAACCCAGTGCGTAACCTGCCTGAGTGGCCGTGACCACGACGCCAATCATTCCCGACGCCACGCCCAGGCTCTCGGCCATTGAGTCAAGTAAGGGCTGGGCGAAGTACACGTTGGCTACCGCCAGTGCAGAGGTGACAGAGAGCAGCAGGGTGAGCGAAGACGAAAGGCCCCCGTTACCCGTTTGACTGATGCCAGGAGGTGTCTGCGTTGCACCAGATCTGTACAAGCGGTCAGTCGGTGATTCGGTCTCAACTGTCATAACGACTTCCATGTGAGTAAACTGGTTTCAATTAGCAACCGAAATGAATTCTCGCGCGGAGTAGTTTCAAATTGCAACCAGATTCGCTCGGGTTATCGATTCGATCTGGCTGACCGACACTCAGAAGGTACAAAAATGGCTGAGAACGATTCGCCACAAAACAACGAATGCCCTGTTGCAAGAACGCTGGAAGCCATAGGTGATCGCTGGTCGCTGCTAATCATCCGCGACGCATTTGACGATATTCGCCGCTTCAGCGAATTTCAGAAGAGCTTGGGGGTTGCCAAGAATATATTGGCATCGCGGCTGAAAACGCTGGTTGAGGTCGGCGTGCTCGATATCGTTCCGGCGTCGGATGGCAGCGCTTACAAGGAATATGTGCTCACGGAAAAGGGCCGAGAGATCTTTCCGATTGTGGTCAGCATGAGGCAGTGGGGAGAGCGCCATCTGTTCGAGCCGTACGAGACGCGCTCAGTGCTGCTGGACAATGCAACCGGTCAGCCTTTGATGCCCATCGCCGTTCTTTCCTCAAGCGGTCAACCACTTGGGCCGTCTGAGTGTCATCGAGTGAGGATATTGGCGCAGCAGTCTTGAATGAGAGGGCGCCTGTCCGCAGTGGGCGAATCTGTGATGCGGGCCTTTGCGGCCGTCGGAAAAAACGAAAGCCCGCTTCGGGCTGTGGACTCAACCGGTCGACGCAACAGATTGGCTAAATCGTTCAGCGGGTGTTTCGTAGTCTAGTGTTTTCCGAGGGCGGCTATTTAGCTGCCTCGCGACTTCATTGAGCGTGGCTTGGGATTATTCAAGCGGTCCCTGTATGTGGTCTCTTGATCGTAGAGAGAAGCCACCTTAATGGCCAGGGCAGGGGCGGGTAGTGAGTGGTTATCGGCCAATCCGATTGCCGGCGTGTTGCTGGATTTGAACGAAAACCTGACGGCCTACGCCAGCTATTCGGACATCTTTACCCCGCAGGGCAACTTCCGTTCAGAAGACGGCTCAGCGCTCAAGCCACTGGTGGGGCAGAGGTCTGAATTGGGGATCAAGGGGCCTGGTTTGACGGTGACATCGACGACAGCCTGAACGGTGCGGCATTCAACACCTACCTGATAAATGAAGATCGGCATCCGAGCCGAGAGCGGCTGTTTAAAAGCGTTTAAGGATACTTCCTGCAAGCTACAAGACCTTGCGCCGTTGCCTACGGGTACGCCAGAATCCGCCGGCTTGTGCGCTTTTGGGGCCATCGGTAACTTGATTCGTGTCACTGATTCCCAGTGATCGGGTTTAGCAGCCCGTGGTATTAGAAGACCGCGCGAGTGTCCGTCAAACAGGTATTCCCATGCCTGTATTTGATGGTGGCTGTACGCAGGGCGCCTTCGGGCGCGCCGGCTTTCTTCTTTTCCCCGGTCTGCTAACCTGCGTACAGCTGCCACCCCTCGTTTAGCAGCGATGGAGTGGCTGCACTGCAACAGAAAAAGAAAACCATGTTCAAAGTCACACCCAACCCGCCGGACGCCGATCCTGCCTCCCCATACGAACCCGATTCAAAAAAACTCAACGAGGCCGCCGAACGCGCCCTCGATTTTCACTTCCCCTCGACCGCCGATATCAAAGCCACACCGCGCACCGTCAGCACCCTCTTCACCGTCGACCCTGAGGTGACGCTCGAAACCCTGGCCGTTTATTTAGTCGAGACCCTGGCCTCAGTGGATGTGATGGTCCATCAGTTGGTTGATCACCTGGACGGTGAATCACGCAATGCGCTGCTGGGCATTTCCAACAGCGTGATGCTGGCGGAAATCACCGCGAACCGGGTACTGGATCAGATCGATCCACCTGAGTAGCGGCGAACTCGTAACTGTAGGCGCGAGCTTGCTCGCGAAGAAGGGCAATGATGGCGCGTTAAACCAGACTCGCCCCGGTGCCCTCTGGTTTTTCGCGAGCAGGCTCGTGCCTACAGAGGGCGTGGAAGGCAACTGCTGGATGGAAATGAAAAAGTGGACCCGCCAAAACGGCGAGTCCGAAAGGTGAATCAAAGCTTCGGCAACTGCCCGATACGGCCCATCATTTCGGTCACGATCTGCAAGTCCAGCAGGAACTGCTCGGTGGTCTTGAACTCGTTGTCGTTGTGGCCGGTGTATTTGACGTCAGGCATGGCCAGGCCGAATTGCACGCCGTTAGGCAATTCGTGCACGGACGTTGCGCCGGCGGAGGTGCCGAACGTGTGTTCCATGCCGAGGTTTTCGCTGGCCACGGCGAGCAGGGCCTTGACCCATTCACCCTCGGGGTTGCGGTACATCGGCTCGGCGATCGAGTAATCGAAGGCCGGTGCGATCTTGCTCTTCTTGCTCCAGGCGTCCAGTTTTCCGGCGATTTCCGCTTTCAGCGCATCCGGCGACTTGCCCTTCGGCACGCGCAGGTTGACCGCGAGTTTGAAGGCTTTGTCATCCACGCCGACATAGGTCAGGGAAGTGGTCAGCGGGCCCATGAACTCATCGGAAAAACCAACGCCCAGTTTGTTGCCCTGGTAGTCCAAGCCCCAGTTGTCAGCGGCGTAACGAGCGGCGTCCGTGATCTGGTTGTGCTTGAGCGCGACCTTGCCGTCGAGGCCATTGATGAAGTCGAGCATCCGCGCCACCGGGTTGACCCCGGACTCGGGCTCGGAGGAGTGGGCGGAAACGCCGGTGACCGTCAGCTTGACGTCCTTGCCGTCGACCTTGGCGGCGATCTCGAAGTTAGCGCCATTGCGCTTGACGTAATCCGCGCCGGCCTTTTGCAAAGCCGCAGCCAGTTCGGCGGGCTTTTCAGTCACCAGGGTGGCGACCGATGTCGACGGAATCTGGTTGGTGGCCAGGCCGCCGGTCATCGAGGTGATTTGCGCGCCTTTGCCTTCGCCAGCGCGCTTGGCGAAGCTGGCCATGACGGTGCCGTAGCCTTTCTCGGCGATCACCACCGGGTAGCCGCCATCCAGCGCCAGGTTGTAGTTGGGCGTCGGGTTGCGTTCGAAGTAGTAAGGGATGGCGTCGCCCGTGGTTTCTTCGGTGGTGTCGACCAGCAGCTTGAAGTTGCGTGCCAGCGGCAACTTCTCTTCCTTGATGACTTTCATGGCGTACATCGCGACCACGATGCCGTTTTTGTCATCCTCGGTGCCACGGCCATACATACGGTCGCCGATCAAGGTGACCTTGAACGGATCGAGGCGGGTGCCGTCCTTCAATACCCAGTTCTCCGGTGTCACCGGCACCACGTCGGCATGGGCGTGAATGCCCACGACTTCATCGCCAGTACCTTCCAGGGAAATTTCATAAACGCGGTTATCGACGTTGCGGAAGTTCAGGTTGAACGCCTGGGCCAGGCCCTTGATCTTTTCGGCGATCTTGATGAACTCGGGATTGTCGTGCTGGGCTACGCCGTCCACGCGCATGGTCGGGATGGCCACCAGCTCCTTCAAGGTTTCAGTGGCCGCGCTGCCGTACTTCACGCGCGTGTAGAGGCCCAGCAGGCGATGGATTTCGTTTTGTTGCACGGCAGTGAGCGTCTTGTTGTCGAGGAAGGCGCTGATGGCCGGGCCGAGGTCGCCAGCCTTGGCGATGTCGCTCTTGGCCAGGCTCCCGAGGAATTGCCGGAAATCCGTGACCGAGGCATCACTGAAGGTCTTGAGGATGATCGCGCTCTGTTGTGGCGTGATGTTGGCGTGGGCAACGGTGGTGAACGACGAAAGGCTGGCGAGCATCAGAGTGGTCGCGGCCAGGTGCTTGAGTGAAAAATCCATTTCTGGAGGCATTCCTTTGCAGGCGGTTTGTGGGAAATATCTGATCGTTCAATCAGAAACATTTCCAAACTAACACCATGAGGGCGTGATGCGGGAGCCTCTGTAACGGGATGTGTCGCACGGAAATGCAAAAACGGCGCACAAACGAAAAACCGTTTATCAGTGCTTACATTCTGCCAGCACTACCTTGCAGGTACTTGGCGTGCCGCCGGATCGCCCCGCATAGCGTGCGCAATTGGTCAGGGATTTCTGCCGAGCCATGTTCAAGGTGTCGCCCCAGGCGAGGCCACCTTCACCGACAGTGGGCAGGGCCTTTGCGTAGCAGGCCGAGCCTGCGTTCGAGGCCGTATAGCGAGGTGTGGCTGATTTGCCTGCACAGCCGACGATCAGCGCCAGGTTGATGGCGAGCAGGGCAGGGAGGAGCCATGACGAGCATTGATGCGAGTTCAAGCTCGTCATCGCGTTTCCCCTGAATCCAGAGTGCTAAAGGTGTGTTTTCGAGTGTGCGCTGATTAGTCTAGACGGCCTGGTACAACATCGATCATCAAACGCGAGTTCGCCGTCCAGGCGGCGATCAGTAATCCCAGAAGGCCGCGACCCAGCGAAACGCATTACCGTCGACGGCCACGCGGCCAACGGAGGGGAATGGCAGGTGAGTGGCGACAAACAGCTCACCGCTTGCCGCCGCTTCTTGCATCAGGCGAACCCGAACGCGCATCGATTCCTCGGGGTCATGTTCAAAGCCGTTGTGCCAGTCGGGGTGTTCGAAGGCGACCGGAAACAGGGCGTCGCCGGCGAAGGTCAACCGTTCGCCACCGGATGTCACGTAGACCACGCAATGCCCCGGGGTATGGCCGCCGGTGAGTCTGGCGACCACGCCCGGTGCCACCTCGTATTCATCTTCGAAGGTGCGCAGCTTGCTGTGGAATTCTTTCATGAATTCATTGGCGGTTGCCCGCAGGACGTCCGGCACCGGCGACGGCATGGAAGTGAGGGAAAAATCGGGTGACTTCCAGAACTCGACCTCGGTCGCCGCCACGTGGATTCGCACGTCCGGACGCAGCCGGTTCTTCACTTCGTCGACGAGCAGCCCGCCGATATGGTCCATGTGCATGTGGGTAATCACCACGTCGGTCACGGACCCCAGGTCGATACCGGCGGCCTCCAGTCGCTTGGGAAACTGCCCGGCGCGGGGAAAGCCGGGGAACTGCCCGCCCAGTCCAGCGTCGACGAGGATGGTCTGGTCGCCGCTGCGAATCACCAGCACGTTCAGTGCCCAATCGAACGAGTCCGGCCCCAGGAACATGTCCTTGAACCAGGCCGCGCGGGCCGCCGGGTCGGCGTTGGTGGACATCGTCGTGGTGGGCAGCGGCAGCACGCCATCGCTGATCACCAGCACGTCGATTTCACCGACCTGCACCGCATAGCGCGAAGGCACCAACTCCTCGAGCCCCGACCTTGCGCCGAGTGAGGTGTCGTGTTGACCGTTGCTTTTCTGATGTATTCCATCGTTCTGGATGGTTAGGTTCGGTTGCGTTGTCATGGCCATTCTCCGATTGCCTGGGTCAGATCGCCCGGAGAATCAGTGTGCCTTTCGACGCAGCGCGTTCGATACCATACGCACGTATAGAACCGTCAGGCTTTAGCGTGAGCGTTCCTTACCAAAAGGTAATTTTCCTGCGTGCCAAACGCCACCCGCAGGCGGTCGATGATGTCCTCGATCGACGGCCCCTGAATGCTCGGCGGCTCCGGACTTTCGCCAAATTCACGCCAGATGAACAGGGTCATTTCCGCGCCATCGGTCTGCGTCTGAGGGCTGGCCGCGCCGAAGTTTCTCAGCAGCCGATAACGTTCATCCTGCCAGAACAGTTCTTCGACCCAGTGGTACACCGGGATGAAGTGAAAGTGGATCGGGAAGCGCGGGTCGTGGCCGAATCGGCTGATGTAGAGCCACTTCGGCTGCACCTCCGATTGCAGGGTTTTCTGCACTTTGGCGAGCAGCACGCCCATCTCGACCAACGCGCCTTCGGGCAGGTCTGACAACGAACGCACCGGGTGCCGCGTCCCCAGCACCAGATAGCCGGGCAGCTTGGTCGTCATGTGGTGATTGAGTACCCAGTGGGCAGTCTCATGGATGATGAAGCGTGGCGCTATGTCCATGGTTGGGTATCCGTTGTCGAAGCTGGCAGGGAGAACGAGAAGGTCGCGCCGTGGTTGGGCTGACTGTCTACCCTGATGCATCCACCATGCAACTCGATGATTGAGCGGCAGATGGACAATCCGATCCCCATGCCATCTTCTTTGGTCGTGAAAAACGCATCAAACAGCAGCGCAAGGTGATTCTGGTCAATCCCTGGGCCGTTATCGCGTACCTCCACCACCGCTTGACTCTCTTTCGCCTGTATTCGCACGTGCAGCTCCCCGGGCAAGTCGTTGTGGCCACTCATGGCCTGCAGGCTGTTCATGATCAGGTTGATCACTACCTGCTGGAGCTGGATTCGGTCGCCCGATACCGTGGGCGACGGGTGTTCGAACGTGCACGACAATCGCACCTGATGACTCTGGATTTCCCGGTCAAGCAGGGCGAGCGAGTCCGCTACTACCGATTTTAGATCCACTTCTTCGTAGTGCGAATCGCTTTTGCGAGTCAGGTCGCGAATACGCTTGATCACCTCGGCCGCGCGGCGCGCGTTACTGGCCGCCCGGTCGATGGCGGCCCCGGCTTCCTTGAGGTCGGGACTGGGGCGGTCAAGCCAGCGCTGGGCCGCTTCGGCACTGGAAGTGATCGCGGCCAAGGGTTGACTCACTTCGTGGGCGATGGACGCTGCCAGCTCGTCCATCGTGGTATTTCGACTGATATGAGCGAGTTCGATTTGCGCACGGTGCAGCTGCGCTTCGACATCACGGGTATGGGCTAGCAAACTGAATTGTTCCTGTAGTTCATCGCTGGTGCGGCGGTTTTTCAAGGCCAGCCAGGTGGCAATGCCAATGGCTGTCAGGCTAACGAGGCAGCGGGCCAGCGCGGCGCTGAACGGATGATCGAGATGGGAAAAGCAGAACGCGGCGGTCGTCAGCACCGCGCAGGTCAGTGCAACCCGGCGCAACCCGCGAATCGAGCACGAGTCCATGGCCATCATGATGACCAGGACGTACAACACCGCCACCGCGATATCGAGTTCTGTGAGGGTATCGACCACGAAAATCGCGAGTGTGGTTGCCCAGAGCGCCAGGCACCTTGTCTTGGCGCACGGGAAGCCGCCCATGACGTTCATCATGAGTCGGCTCTTGCAGTGCAGTCGCAGCCCAAGGAAATCAAGCTTTGATGAACGCCAGGAGGTCCGCGTTGATCAGCTCACCATGGGTCGTGCACAGGCCATGGGGCAGGCCCGGGTAGGTTTTCAGCGTGCCGTGCCTGAGCAGTTTGATCGACAGGTGCGCCGAGTCGGCGATCGGTACGATCTGGTCGTCTTCGCCGTGCAGCACCAAAGTCGGCACGTCGATGTTTTTCAGGTCATCGGTGAAGTCGGTTTCCGAGAAGGCCTTGATGCAGTCGTACTGCGCCTTGGCGCCGCCGTTCATGCCCTGGCGCCACCAGTTGTCGATGATCGCTTCGGAGACTTTCGCGCCTGGGCGATTGAAACCGTAGAACGGCCCGCTCGGAAAATCGCGATAAAACTGCGTACGGTTGTCCGCCACGGCTTTGCGCAAGCCATCGAAGACGTCCATTGGAATGCCGCCCGGATTGTTCGCGGTGCGCAGCATGATCGGCGGTACGGCACCGATCAGCACCGCTTTGGCCACGCGGCCGCGACCATGACGCGCCACATAGCGTGCCACTTCACCGCCGCCGGTGGAGTGGCCGACGTGTACGGCGTTCTTGATGTTCAGGTGCGCCATCAATTCAGCGACGTCGGCGGCGTAGGTGTCCATTTCGTTGCCGACAGCGGTCTGCGACGAGCGGCCATGGCCACGGCGATCGTGGGCGATGACACGGAAGCCCTTGCTGAGGAAAAACAGCATTTGCGCGTCCCAGTCGTCACTGGAAAGGGGCCAGCCATGGTGGAACACGATCGGCTGGCCGCTGCCCCAGTCCTTGTAGAAAATCTGCGTGCCGTCCTTGACGGTGATCATCCCCGAACCACTGGCATTGCCGTCGCTTTTGCCTGCGGTGGACGCGGGCGTCTGTGCCTTGGTTTGCTGCGCTGCCAGCGCAGGTAGGGTCACCGCCAGGGCTGCTGCCATGGCACCGGTCGTGATTAGGCCACGACGTGAGGTTCCGCTTTTCTCGTCAGTCATTTTTCAACACTCATGTGAGTTCTGGAGATAACGCATGCACGGCCCGAGGCATTTCCCCGGTTGAGGGAAATTTATGGGCAAAGCAGGGCACTGACCACCAGACATGGGTGTTTGAAACTAACGCTTTGGTATAGGCGAAAACTCCCGTACGGCGGGCTTCAAACCGCCAGCTCAATTACCAATGCGCCATTGAATTCGGGATTCTCGTTGACGCCATCTTTGGCATAACCTCGGGCGTTGCACACCACGCGGGTATCGCCCACCCGGTAGTCAAAGCTGCCGTGGGTATGCCCGTGCAGCCACAGGGCCGGCTGCCATTTCCTGATCCGCTCTTCGAGGTCGGAAACAAAACTCGAGTTGATCGGTGAAGTGGCAAACATCGGACTGATGCTCGAACGGGTCGGTGCGAAATGCGAAATCACCACCGTGGGCGTGGTGCTGTCGCGGGCAAAGCAGTCTTCCAGCCAGGCGACGGTCTGCAAAAACACAAGCTGGGACACCGCCGGGCTGAACAGGTCTTCGAAATCGGGGGAGATTCTGATGCGGCTGAAATCCCGCACCAGCGCCGTTGCCAGGTCGATACCATGGGCCCGTTCGTGCGCATCCTCGTACAGCCGATAGTCGGACCACAGGGTGCACCCCAGGAACCGCACACCGTCGTGGACATGTTCCGAGCGCTCCAGCACCTGAATCTGTGTGCCTTGTGACAGCGTGTGCAATTGCTCGTAGGTCGAGATCAGGTCGCTGCCGTAAAACTCGTGGTTGCCAGCCACGTATACGATCGGCGCGGGGCAGGCCTTGGCCCACTCAATGGCGGCAGCGGGGCGCGAAATGTCGCCAGCGAGGACGACGATATCGGCATCCACATCGGGAAACGGAATCGCATTGACGGACAGGTGAATGTCGGACAGCAAGGCGATGCGCATGGGTCAACTCCTCTCTTGGTTCAACGTCAGTTCCATTGAGTGCTTGCCTGTTCGCCAACGGTATCGCGCGAAGCGACACACAGTTGTCACGACGGTGGTTTATTTACGAGGCCAACGCCAGTAGATTAGGCGGCGGTTTGCCATCATCCAGCCTCACTTACCAGGAAGCAGCATGAACGTTAACTCATCCTCGTCATCATCCAGCGCATTGATCGCTGCCTATTCTTCTGCCGCCAATACCAGGGCAGATGGCCAAGGCAAAGTGGCCGACAGCGATCAGGCAGCTGGCAATTCGCAGAATGACGACTCGGTGAGTTTTTCCGGCACGGCCACCGACTACAGCGCTTCCATCGCCAGCAACGCGCCGTATTTTCCGGTACGCCCGGGAATGAACGCCGACGCGTTGATTCTGGGTGTGGCCAAGCCTGGGGCGATTTCCAGTTCCAAGGATAAAACCTTTGCCGACGTGGCCATCGATGCCCGCAAGCGCATGGATGAAAAATACGCGCTGATGAAAGACAGCGGCAAGCCGTACGACAACAAGAACGTTGAGGATCGCAATGCGCTGATGGGCGATCTGGATCGGCGTTCGCTGTACGCGATTTCCACCAATGAAGGCGGCCAGTTCACCAAGGAAGAACAGGCCACGGCCCAGGAACTGATGCGCCAGCAGGCGCAGCTCGCGACGGGCTACTACGTCGGCCCGGAAGACCAGAAGAAGAACTGGCGAGATCCGTTCGCCAACGACCCGGTCGGTCGCGCCAAGGCAGCCCTGAACTTCCTGGACAACATGAGCCCGGAAGAAAAATCCACGCCGCAATGGCTGACCCAACGTTCGACCATCCAGACTGCACTTGACCAAGCCACTGCCGCTGACCCGGTGGAACTGGCGAAGAAGAAGCAGCTGTACTTCCCGATCCTCGCCGAGATTTTGCAGAACGGCACCAGTTGGTTCGACAAGAAAGAATCGGACGGCAAGAGCGCTGATGATTTGCTGAAACAGCTTCAGGCGGTGGTTCAATCAACCAAGTAGCCTGCTGCTCGGCGCGCCAGTGAGATCTTTGAGAACTCACTGTCTGCTCTGTCACTTGCTGGCATCCAACACCACGCGATAACGCGCCTTGCCACTGCGCAGATGATCGATGGCTTCGTTGATGCGGCTCATGGGAAACATCTCGACCTGCGGCACGATCTGATGACGTGCGCAGAACTCCAGCATGGTCGCCGTGTTGCTCGGCGAGCCGACCGGTGAGGCGGACAGGGTTTTTTGTTGCGGAATCAGGTCGAACACGTGCACCGGGATTGCACTGGGCACGATGCCGACAAAATGCAGGCGACCCTTGCCGCGCAGGGTGGCGAGGATGGTCGTCCAGTCGAGATTGGCGTTGGCGGTGACCAACAGGAAGTCCAGGGTGCCGGCAATGGCTTTCAATGCGTTGCTGTCGGTCGAGGCGATGACCTTGTGCGCGCCCAGGCGTTTGGCTTCGTCCTGTTTGCTCAGCGATGAGGTGAACGCGGTGACTTCGCAGCCCCAGGCATTGAGGAAGCGCAGCGCCAGGTGACCGAGGCCGCCGATGCCCACCACGCCGACCCGATCGGTCGGTTTGATGCCGAATTCCACCAGCGGGTTGAACACGGTGGAACCTGCGCAAAACAGCGGGCCGGCCAACGCCGGATCGAGTCCTTCAGGTATCGGCAGAGCCCAGGCCCAATGCGAGCGCAACCGGTCGGCGAAGCCACCGTTGCTGCCGATGATGGTGGGTTGGGCCGTGCGGCACAGGTTGTGCGAGCCTTCGATGCAGGACGAGCAATGCATGCAGCTGCCCTTGTACCAGCCGATGCCCACCCGTTGCCCCATTTCGAGACCGCGCACCTGCGCGCCCACCCGGACGATGCGGCCGACGACCTCGTGGCCGGGAATAAACGGGTACTGGCTGATGCCCCAGTCGTTATCGATCAGCGATTGGTCGGAGTGACAGACGCCGCAATATTCCACGGCGACTTCTACTTCTTCTTCACCCAAGGGGCCGGGATCGTAGCTGTAACGCTCCAGTGGCGCACCGGCCGCCGTTGCGGCCCAACCGGTGAATGTCTTGAGTTCGGTATTGTCGCTCATGGAAGACCTCCAGATCAGGAGACGAGGGTTTGGCCGCTCGTGCAGCGGCGACGGAGCCAGAAAAGTGTAGCGGCTCTCTTTCCCGGCGCCATCGCCATTGGCGGCAAACCTCTGAGCGGTCTTTCAGCCACGCACCGCCCGAGAGCGCCAGACCATCATCTTCTCGACCTGCATTTCCTTCATGGTGTGAGGAATGCCGCCCACGCCATGCCCGGACAGGCGCGCGCCGGCGAACGGCATCCAGTCGACACGGAACAGCGTGTTCTCGTTGACCATCACCGCCGTGGCGTCGAGGTCCTGATAGCACTGCATCGCCGTGTCCAGATCCCGGGTGAATACCGCCGCCTGGAAAGCATAGGGCAGGGCGTTGGCCAACTGGATTGCGTCAGCCAGATCGTCATAGGCGTAGACGGCAACTACCGGTCCGAACACTTCCTTTTGCATCACATTGGAATCAATGGACGGATTGAGCAGCACGGTGGGCGCATAGCAGCTGTTGCCGAGTGCGCGGCCACCGGCGATCAAACGCGCGCCACCGGCGACGGCGTCATCCACCCATTGGCCCACGCGGTTTACTTCACGTTCAGCGATCAGCGGGCCGACATCGGTACGCGCATCGGTCGGGTCCCCGACGACCATGGCGTCGCCCATTTGGCCCAGGCGTTCGGCGACCTGCTCGGCGATGCTGCGATGGCAGAAAATCCGTTGCACGCTCACGCAGGCCTGGCCCGCGTGCCAGAAGCCGCCACGGGCGATGCGCGGCAAGGCATCGTCGAGGTCGGCGTCCGCCGCCAGGATCACCGGCGCCACGCCGCCGTGTTCCAGCGCGCAGCGAGTGCCAGGTGCGAGAGTCGAGCGCAGCATCCAGCCCACCGCCGCCGAACCGATGAAGCTGAAGAAACCCACTCGTGGATCGGACACCAACTTGCCGGTGATGGCGTTGTCGGTTGGCAATACCATCTGCGCCCAACCGTCAGGCAGACCGGCTTCGGTGAGGATGTCGAGCAGCGTCCGGCAACTCAGCGGTGTGTTGGCCGCCGGTTTGACGACCACTGGCGCACTCACGGCGATGGCCGGCACCACCTGATGCACGATCAGGTTGAACGGGTGGTTGAACGCCGAGACGGCCGCCACCACGCCGAGCGGTTCGTACTGAGTGAAGGCCACACGGTTGGCCGACGTGGCGTTCAGCCCCATCGGAATCACATGACCGCCCTCGGTGCGCAGCACTTCGATGCAGTTGAGGATGCCGTCGATGCCACGTTCGACTTCGGTGATCGAGTCCTTCAGCGGCTTGCCACCTTCGCTGGCGGCCTGGGTGGCGATCTCGACCTTGCGTGCAGCGATCAGCTCGGCGGCGCGCTGCAAGATCTCAATACGCCGAGGCTTGGACAACCACTGGCTGCGGTCACGGAACAGGCCGTGGGCGATGCTCATCGCGTGCTCGAGATCGGCCTCGGTGGAAACCGCCACGTGACCGACGACGGCGCCGTTGTAAGGGGCGTGCACAGCCAGGGTGTGTTCAGACATGGGACTTACCTCGAGTAATTCTAAAATGACAACCGCTGGCGCGTGGTCACGGGGCGATTGAAGCCGTGCCTGCCAAACCTGGCGCCAAGGTAGTCTCGAGTGAGTTTTTCCAAAACTGAATAATTAAGAAGGCTCCGTTCATTTTTCGAGAAGACCTGCGAGGACTAAACCCCTTTGGTCGACGGAAGCAGGATAGTCAGGATCCCCAGCAGCGGCAGGAACGAACACAGCGTATACACGTATTCGATGCCGTGGATATCCGCCAGGTGCCCGAGCAGCGCGGCGCCGATGCCGCCAAAGCCGAACATCAGACCGAAGAATACGCCCGCGATCATGCCAACGTTACCCGGCACCAGTTCCTGGGCGAAGACCACGATCGCCGAGAACGCCGAGGCGAGGATGAAACCGATGATCATGCTCAGCACGCCCGTCCAGAACAGGTCGACATAGGGAAGGGCGAGGGTGAAGGGCGCAGCGCCCAGAATGGAAAACCAGATCACTTGCTTGCGACCGATCCGGTCGCCGATCGGGCCGCCGAAGAACGTGCCGGCAGCCACGGCGCCGAGAAACAGGAACAGGTACAACTGCGAACTGGCGACCGACAGGTCGAACTTTTCGATCAGGTAGAAGGTGAAGTAACTGGTGAAACTGGCCATGTAGAAATACTTGGAGAACACCAGCATTGCCAGCACCACCAGGGCGAACGTCACCCGTCCTTTGGACAGACCGTGGGTGGCCTTGGTGCCTTGCTTGAGCTTGAACAGGTTCAGGTGGTTGCGATACCAGCGGCTCAAACCGTATTGCACGAGTATGGCAAACACCGCGAACAGGCCGAACCAGGCGACGTGCCCCTGACCGTAGGGAATCACGATCGCGGCTGCCAGCAACGGGCCGAATGCACTGCCGGCGTTACCACCGACCTGGAACGTCGACTGAGCAAAACCATAGCGACCGCCCGAGGCCAGGCGCGCAACGCGAGACGTCTCGGGGTGGAACGTCGACGAGCCAATACCCACCAGCGCCGAAGCCAACAGAATCGCCGGGAAACTGCCGACCATCGACAGCATGAGAATGCCGATCAGGGTGCAGACCATGCCGGCCGGTAACAGCCACGGCTTGGGATGACGGTCGGTGTAGTAACCGACCCACGGTTGCAGCAGCGAAGCGGTGAGCTGGAAGGTCAGGGTGATCAGGCCAACCTGGGTGAAAGTCAGGCCGTAAGTGGCCTTGAGCATCGGGTAGATCGACGGCAGCACGGCCTGAATCAGGTCGTTGATCAGATGCGCGAGGGCACAGGCGCCGATCACGCGCATCACCAGAGGGCTGGCTTGACTGGCCACCGAAGCGGTGGCGGCGGGGGAAGCGGTGGTGCTGATGGACATGGGCGGTCTTCCAGACAAAAACGCACAGCGGGGCGCCAAAAGCGCTACCCATTTCGGGGTTGAGCGCTATGCTAGGTTTCGCCGGATTGCCTGTCTCGCGCAATTCGGGAATCCACTATCGCAAAAAGGGCATGGTGTTGAAGCCGCTGGATGAATTCCTCAGAGAGATCGACGGGCGAGCCTGCGCAGTCAGCAGCAGCGCGACCGACTACCCGGAAAGCTGGGTGATCGAACCTCACTCCCATGAAGCGCATCAATTGATCTACGCGATCGAGGGCGTGATGGTCGTGCATTCAGGATTGAGCCAGTGGACCGTGCCGCCAAGCCGTGGCATCTGGATGCCGAGCGGGCACATTCACTCGATTCGCTGTGTGGGGCCGTTGAAGATGCGCAGCGTGTTCGTGCGTCCCGAGCTGTTTCCAGACTTGCCAACCGAGCCTCGAGCGGTGAGCATTTCTGCGCTGCTGAGTGAGTTGATCAAGGTGTCTGTCAATGTGGCGCCGCCCTACGACCAGGACTCGCGCGAGGGCCGCGTCATGCGCCTGATCCTCGATGAACTGAGGATTCTGCCCACCTTGCCTTTGCACCTGCCTCAGCCGACGGATCAACGTATCAACGCCATTTGTTCGGCCTTGCAGCGTGATCCGGGTGATGGATCGACATTGGCGCACTGGAGCGCCCGGCTCAGCCTCGACGGGAAAACCATCCAGCGCCTGTTTCACAAGGACACCGGGATGACCTTCGGGCAGTGGCGCCAGCAAGCGCGGTTGCTGCTGGCGCTGGAGCGCATCGCGGTCGGGGAGAAGATCATCGACATCGCCGGTGAGCTGGGCTACGACAGCCCCAGCGCATTCACGACCATGTTCAAGAAACAGTTCGGCAAGACGCCCAGTCATTTCTTCAAATAAAGCGCTGATTGCGCAGGGTAAACATCCGCAACCAGCGCCCCGGCTCAAAGGTGATCCGCGTCAATCACAGCCTTGGCAAAGGCCTTCGGATCTTCCTGCGGCAGGTTGTGGCCAATGCCGCCGCTGATCAGGCGGAACTGATATTTGCCGGTAAACCGCTTGGCGTAGTCGTCCGGGTTAGGGTGTGGTGCGCCGTTGGCGTCGCCTTCCAGGGTGATGGTCGGCACGCTGATGGACGGCGCTGTCGCCAGTTTCTGTTCCAGGGCGTCATATTGGCTTTCGCCCTGTACCAGCCCCAGGCGCCAGCGGTAGTTGAACACGGTGATGTCGACATGATCAGGGTTGTCCAGCGCCTTGGCGCTTCGGTCGAAGGTGGCATCGTCGAACGCCCACTTCGGCGAAGCCAGTTGCCAGATCAGCTTGGCGAAATCATGGGTGTTTTTCTCGTAGCCGGCACGGCCGCGGTCGGTGGCGAAGTAGAACTGATACCACCACTGCAATTCAGCCTTGGGCGGCAGCGGGTTTTGGCCGGCCGCCTGGTTGCCGATCAGATAACCGCTGACCGAGACCAGCGCCTTGACCCGTTCCGGCCACAGTGCCGAGACAATGTCGGCCGAACGCGCGCCCCAGTCATAACCGCCAAGCACCGCTTGTTTGATTTTCAGGGCATCCATGAAGTCGATGACATCACTGGCCAGCGCGGCCGGCTGGCCGTTGCGAACGGTTTTCTCAGACAGGAAGTGTGTGTCGCCATAACCCCGTGCATACGGCATCAGCACCCGGTAACCCTTGGCCGCGAGCAACGGTGCCACTTCGTCATAGCTGTGAATGTCGTACGGCCAGCCGTGCAGAAGAATCACCACCGGACCCTCGGCCGGACCGGTTTCGGCGTACGCCACGTTCAGCAGTCCGGCGTTGACATGCTTCAACGGGCCGAACGGCGAGGGTGTCGTGTAAGTGGCGTCGGCACTGGTTGCGGCGGGTTGCGCGGCGGCGGTCGTTTGCGCGTGGGCGGTGCCAAGCACGCTGAACAGGGTGAGCGCGAGGATCGACGGGCCAACCAGACGGCGGCGAGTATTGCCGGTGCGGTTGTTCTGCAGTGCCATTTTCATGGTGATGTCTCCGTTGCAAGCCATTGGCCAGGAGGTCTGGATGATCTCCTTCAAACCTGGCAGTCATTACAACGCGGTGACGTATCCGGGCTGTGTCCGCATCGACGGCGAGATGAAAGTCTGTGTATCGGGACGGGATCCGGATACGTTGTGATACACAGTGAGCGGACGCAACACGCAATGTTATCCCGACGGGCAACTCCACATCTGCAAGAAAGGCTGGCGGTCGGTCGGCGGACCGAGCCACTCGCTCATGAAATGGCAGCGGTCATCGAAGCACAATTGGTAGTCGCCGGCCTCGGGGGTTCGTCCCAATCGCAGGGGTTGCTGCGCAGGCAGCAGGCGGCGGTAGTGCCAACTGCCGTTTTCCAGTCGAGCGTCTTCAGGAATCTCCATGCCCGCCCCATTGCCGCGGATTCGTGCCTCTGCGAGCACCAGGCCTTGTTGAGTGACACGGTAATCCTCCTCCCAGCGGATCTTTTCGATGGTGTGGTTCCACGCCAGCGTGAAGTCCGACACCGGCAGCTGGGCCCAGACCACACCGGCCAGGCCCAGGCACAAGCCGATCATGCGTTGGCCACCCCAGCCAGTCTGGATCTCCAGACGTGCTGGACAATGACCAGTATCCCGAGTGCGAAGCCGATCTCATCGGTCAACGGCATCGCGACAATCAACAATGCACCGGCGCCTAGACTCAACAGACGCTCCCAAACGGCCATTTTCTGTTGCAGGTAACCGGTGGACGCCATGCCCCAGAGGCCGACCGCCAGCAGGGACTTGATCAGCATGTAGACGGTCATCCACACGTTGTCGCCTTGCAGCATCAACGCCGGGTTATAGACCGCCATGAACGGAATGACGAAGCCCGCCAGCGCAATGCGCACCGCCCACAAGCTGATCTTGAATCCGCTTTCCTTGGCGATCGGTGCCGCGGCAAAGCAGGCGAGGGCGACCGGTGGCGTCAGGTCGGCGAGGATGCCGAAATAGAACACGAACATGTGCGACACGATCAGTGGCACGCCCAGTTCCAACAGGGCCGGTGCCGCGATCGAACTGGTGATGATGTAGTTGGGGATGGTTGGAATGCCCATGCCCAGTACCAGGCACGTCAGCATCGTCAATATCAGTGACAGCAGCAGGTTGTCCCGGCCGATGGCCAGAATATACCCGGCAAACGTTGAAGCCACCCCCGTGAGTGACACCACGCCGATGATCACGCCCACCAGTGCACAAGCGATGCCCACCGGTACTGCATGGCGTGCGCCTTCGACCAGCGCATGCAGGCAGATGACCAGCGTTTCCCGGCCGCCCTTGATGAACGCGCATATCACCATCAGCACCGCGATGACCGCAAAAATCACCGCGATGCCCAACTGGAAAAAGCCGGTGCACAGGACGCCAAGCGCGATCCAGAACGCGCAGCGCAGGCCGAAGCCTTGCACCCTGAAAATGATCGCCGAACCGAGAATCACAATGGCGGTCAGTGCCAGCCCGACCATGCCGGAGAACAGCGGGGTGCGCCCGGAAAACAACAGGTAAACCAGCACCAGCAGGGGAATCAGCAAGTACCACTTTTCCTTGACGGCGCCCAAGGCGCTGGGGCATTGGTCTTTGGGCAAGCCCTTGAGGTTGGAGCGCTTGGCCTCCAGATGAACCATCCAGAATACCGAGCCGAAGTAGAGGACGGCGGGTATCAATGCAGCCTTGGCAATGTCCACGAACGGCACGTTGATGGTTTCGGCCATGATGAAGGCAACGGCGCCCATGACCGGCGGCATAATCTGGCTGCCCATGCTGGACGTGGCCTCGACCCCGCCGGCAAACGCGGCCCGGTAGCCAAAGCGCTTCATCAGCGGAATGGTGAATTGTCCCGTGGTCACGACGTTGGCAATCCCGGAGCCGGTGATGGTCCCCATCAGCGCCGACGAGGCGACGGCCACCTTGGCTGGGCCACCGAGCTTGTGCCCGAACAATCCCATGGCGAAGTCGGTGAACAGCTTGATCATGCCGGCCTGTTCAAGAAAGGCGCCGAACAGGATGAACAGAAAAATGTAGGTGGCCGAAACGTAGGTCGGTGTCCCGTACAGGCCTTCGGTTCCAAACGACAGTTGATTGATGATCTGGTCAAAGCCGTAGCCGCGATGGGCCAGGTCGCCCGGTAGATATTCGCCGAACAAACCGTAGGCCAGGAACAGGCCGCAGATGATTGGCAGCGCAATGCCCATCACGCGCCGGGCGGCTTCGAATACCAGAACGATCAGCAGGACACCTGTCACCGTATCCGCTGTCGTCAAGTCGCCGGAGCGCTGGATCAGGTCCGCCTCGAACACCCATTGATACAACGCGGTGACGATGGCTGCCAGGCTGAGCAGCCAGGCCAGCGGTTGCCAGGGACGAGTCTTGCCGTGGGCGGGGTAACTCAGAAAGACCACCCAGAGCAAAAAACCGACGTGTACTGCGCGTAGGACCTGGCTGGAGATGGGGGAAAAGGCCGCGGTGACGATCTGAAAAATCGAAAACAGCAACGCTACGTAAAATAGGTTTTTTGGCCAGTCCCGCGGATTCGCGGAAATGCCGTGATGCTCGTCACTCATTGGCTGCCTGCCTCATGACCACACTGGATAGAGTTGATGGCGCAGTGGCAACTAGGCCCGCTGCGCCTCGTGCGGTTACAGCGCGCCTTTTTCCTTGTAGTAGCGTTCGGCGCCCGGATGCAGCGGAATCGGCAGGTTTTTCGCGGCGCTTTCCAGTTTGATGTCCTTGGCTGCCGAATGTGAGTTACCCAGGCGCGTCAGGTTATCGAACATCAGTTTGGTCATCTCATAGGCGACTTCATCGGGCACGTCGGCGCGGGTGACCAGAATGTTGGTGATTGCCACCGTCGGCACGGCTTGGGTTTGCCCGTCATAGGTATTGGCCGGAATCAACGCGCTCTGGTAGGCGGGGTTGCCGATCTTTGCGACCACATCGGTCGGGATGGCGATGTAGTTCAATGGCATGACCGAGGACAGGTCGCGGATGGCCGCCATGCCCAATCCGGACGATTGCAGCGTCGCATCCAGTTGCCGGTTCTTGATCAGTTCGACCGATTCGGCAAAGGGCAGGTATTGCACTTTGCCCATGTCCTCGTAGGTCAAACCCGCCGCTTTAAAGATCGCTCGCGCGTTCAGCTCGGTGCCCGACTTGGGGGCACCGACCGAGATGGTTTTGCCTTTGAGGTCCGCCAGGGTGGTGATGCCCGACTCCTTGCTGGCCACGATCTGGATGTAGTTGGGATAGGCACCGCCAATGGCGCGCAGTTTGGTCAACGGCGTTTTGAAACCGGCGTCTTCCACACCGTTCTTGGCATCGGCTACCGAGTCACCCAGTGCCAGAGCCAGTTCGCCTCGACCGGCTTGCAACAGGTTCAGGTTTTCCACCGAAGCCTTGGTGGCCTGGACCGATGTCTTCGCGCCCGGGATGCCATCGCTGTAGATCTGCGACAAGCCCACACCAATCGGGTAATAAACCCCACTGGTCCCCCCGGTCAGGATGTTGATGAATACCGGCGCTGCCTGGGCGGCAGTGGTGAAGGCCAGGGTGGCGGCGGCCAACAGGGCAAAGCGTTTTGTCACTCGCATGGGGGAACCTCTCCGTCTTGTTATGGCTTTATGCAGAGTGTTTCCACTGTAGTAGATCCCGGCGCAGAGCGTGGTGGGCGAGACGTCAATTCATGCCCAGCCAGTTCGGCAGCACCAGGGAGATCCACGGCACGTAGGTGATCAGCATCAGGAACAGCAGCAGGATCATCAGCCAGGGCATCGCGGCCCTTACGGTGGCTGGCAGTGTCATACCGGTCACTGCGGAGGTGACAAACAGGTTCAGGCCCACCGGTGGCGTGATCAGGCCGATTTCGAGGTTGACCACCATGATGATGCCCAGGTGAATCGGGTCGATACCCAGCTTCACGGCAATGGGGAAAAGGATCGGGGCCAGGATCAGGATGATGGCCGAAGGTTCCATGAACGCGCCGGCAACCAGCAACACGATGTTCACCACCAGCAGGAACGTCACCGGCGTCAGCCCGGCCTCGATCACCCAGGCGGTGATTTGTTGCGGCAATTGCTCGGTGGTCAGCACGTGGGCAAAAAGCATGGCGTTGGCGATGATGAACATCAACATGATGCTCAGCTTGGCTGAGTCCAGCAGGACTTTCGGCGTTTCGCCGAGCGTCATGTCCTTGTAGACGAACAAGGCGATGAAGGCCGAGTAAACCGCCGCGACAGCTGCCGCCTCGGTCGGGGTGAACATCCCGGAATAGATCCCGCCCAGGATGATGACCATCAGCAACAGACCCCATATGGCCTTGCGCGCCGTACCCAACCATTCACGCAACGTGGCGCGTGGTAAGGCGGGCAGGTTTTTCTTAACGGCGACGATGTAGATCGCCACCATCAGCGCGGTGCCCAGCAACAGGCCTGGCACCACACCGGCCATGAACAGCTTGCCGACCGAGGTTTCGGTGGCGGCGGCGTAGACCACCATCACGATCGACGGCGGAATCAGGATGCCCAGGGTCCCTGCGTTGCAGATGATCCCCGCGCCAAAAGCTTGCGGATAACCGGAGCGGACCATGCCGGCAATGGCAATCGAGCCTACCGCAGCCACTGTCGCGGGGCTTGAGCCGGAAAGGGCGGCGAATAACATGCACGCCAATACGGCGGCGATGGCCAGGCCGCCGCGAATATGACCGACACAGGCATTGGCAAAGTCAATCAGCCGGCGCGCCACGCCACCGGTGGTCATGAAGGCCCCGGCGAGCAGGAAAAACGGGATCGCCAGCAGTGTGTAATGCTCCGACGTCTCGAACAGTTTGATCGCCAGGGAGCGCACGGAATCGGGGCTGAAAAAAATGATGGTCAGCGAGCCGGCCAGCCCCAGGGAGATGGCAATGGGAACACCGATGAACATCAGGACGAACAGGGCGACGAACAGGAAGGCGATGGTCATGGCTTGTCATCCTCGTGTTCAGTCAGTTTCAGCACATCGGCGGCTTCGTCGGCCAGGCCCAGGCCGGTCTGGCGGTTGAGCAGGATGCGCACGAGAATTTCGGCGAAGCGAATGAAGACCAGGGCAAACCCCAAGGGGACGATCAGCCCGATGTGCCATTGCATGATACCGAAGTGGCCGAGGTCTTCTGCGCCGATGCCTGCAATCATCAACGTGTTAATCCATTCGAAGCTGGCAACACTGAGCAGTCCCGCATAAGCCAGGCAGCACAGGCAGGCCACGATACCGATGTACTTTTGCACCGATCTGCTGGTGAGCCTGACGAGCGCGTCAACGCCGATATGCCCGGCCGTGCGCACGCCGTAAGCCAGGCCGAAAAAGATCAGCCAGCCGAACAGGGCTTTGGTCAGCGCGGTGCTCCAGGTCATGGCCTGGGCCATCCCCATGATCCCGTCGCCGATGGCAAACAACGGGACGCTCGCATCACCCCAATGGTCGCCCATCCAGTAGAAAAAGCTATAGAGGTTATTGAGGATCACGTAGACGAACGTGACCAGCGTCATGGCCGCCAGGAGGAAGACAATAAATCCCTCCTCGAAGTGTTCCCAGATACGCCTGAGCGCTTTCACGGATGGCATCTCCCGTCGATTGATGACCGGACAGGCGCCGCGTCAGCAGCGCCTGCCTTGCGATCATTGAGCCTTGTTGGCGGCTTCGGCTGCGGAAATCAGGTCAGGACCGATATCACCTTCAAACTTCTTCCAGACCGGCTTCATCGCTTCACGCCATTGCTCGCGCTCCTCGGGCGTCAGGGTGATGATTTCGGTGGTCTTGGCCGCGATAATCCGTTCTTTGTCACCCTGGTTCAGTTGCTCCGCTTCCTTGTTTACCTGAGCGGTGACTTCAACAATGATCTTGTCCAGTTCACTGCGAATATCGGGTGGCAAACCGTTCCAGAACTTGGTGTTGGTGATCAGCATGTAGTCCAGCAGGCCATGGTTGGATTCAGTGATGAACTTCTGCACTTCATGCATCTTCTGGCTGTAGATGTTCGAGTAGGGGTTCTCCGCACCGTTGACCACACCGGTCTGCAAACCCTGATACACCTCGGCGAAACTCATTTTGCGCGGGTTGGCGCGCACGGCCTTGAATTGCTCCTCAAGTACGGCCGACGCTTGGACCCGGAACTTCAGGCCACGGGCATCGGCGGGGACGCGCAGGGCTTTGTTGGCAGAGAGTTGTTTCATCCCGTTGTGCCAATAGGCCAGGCCGGTGATGTTTTTGCTTTCCATGGACTTGAGCAGCCCTTGGCCTTGCGGGCTCAGCTGGAAGCGGTTGACGGCCTCGATATTGTCAAAAAGGAAAGGCAGGTCGAACAGTTGCACGGTCTTTGTGTACTGCTCGAACTTGGCCAGTGACGGTGCAATCAACTGCACATCGCCGAGCAGCAGGGCTTCCATCTCCTTGCCGTCACCAAACAACGAGGAGTTTGGGTAGACCTCGACCTTGACCTTGCCGGGCAGGCGTTCCTCTACCAGTTTCTTGAACAGCATCGCCCCTTGGCCTTTGGGCGTCTGTTCGGCTACCACATGTGAGAATTTGATGATCACCGGATCGGCTGCCATGACACTGGTGATGGTGCTCAGGGCAAGGGTGCAGGCGAACACTTTGCAGATGGACTTGAACATCTGGGGGGATTCCTCTTGTTTTAGTTGTTCGTACGGTTCCGTGCTTTAACGCTTGTTCGTACGACGGACAGGAGCAAGTCTAGGCAGAAAATCGCGATTTGCAGGGGAGGGTTGAAGCGGGGGTGAAAAAGTGGGGGCAAAGCGCCGGGTCAAGCAAACCCTCACGCTGGTGGATGTCGGGAATTCCAGATGTCGCCGTCGTGGGCGTAGTGGCCTTGCCGTTGCTGATCACATCCCGCAATGCGCATTCACCCGCCATCCGGATCGGATACCAGGACGGCGCGATGATGGTGGCGGCGCGCGGGCAGGGGCAGGAAAAGCGGTCGGCGAAACCGCATTTGGGCTGCTTTTGATATCCGCTGTTTGGATTAAAACGCGCTTTCGTCTCTGAATCATTGCCTGCGTGAAAATCATCGTGTATTTTTTCATGAAATTAGAACTATAAAATTTCATGGAGCCGGAATGTTTCAGCAATCCACGCAGCATGTTGCCAGCTATTACGCCCATACCTGCGCCGATCGCCTGGTCGATCGGCCGGCACTCGACGGTGAGCAAGACACCGAAGTGCTGATCATCGGCGCCGGTTTCAGCGGTTTGCACACGGCACTGCGCCTGGCGCTGGCCGGCAAACGCGTGACGCTGCTGGAGGCCAGCCGGGTGGCGTGGGCGGCTTCGGGGCGTAACGGCGGGCAGGCCATTCTGGGTTGGTCCTGTGACATGCCGCCACTGGAAGCCGCACTGGGTTATGAGCGCGCGCGGCGGCTGTGGGACAGCATGCGTTGGGCGGCGCGGGAGTTACGTGAGCTGCCTGCGCGCCATGGTTTCGATTGCGACTATCGGCCCGGTCACCTCTGGACGTCGGTGATGCCGCGACGGGTCAGCCTGCTGACGGAATGGCAACACGAGGCCAGCCACAAATGGGGTCACGACGCTTTGCAGTTCATCCCGCGCGAGCAACTGCCGGATTGGGTCGCCAGCGAGCGTTATCAGGCCGGGTTGTTCGATCCCGAAGGCGGGCACTTGAATCCGCTGAAACTGGCTTTGGGACTGGCCGCCGCGATCGAGCGGGCCGGAGGCGTGATTCATGAACAAAGCAAAGCGCTGAATTATCACGAGGACGCCAACGGCTACGTGGTCACCACTGAGCGCGGTCGCATCCGCGCCGATGTGTTGGTGCTGGCCTGCAATGCTTACCTTGACCGCCTCGACCCGCAGCTATCGAGTTGCGTGTTGCCGGTTGGCACTTATCAGGTGTCCACCGCGCCACTGTCCGAAGCGCAGGCGACGGCGTTGCTACCGAGCAATGTGTGCGTCACCGACAACCAGTTTGTGCTCGACTATTTTCGCCGCACACCTGACAACCGGCTGCTGTTCGGCGGTGGCTGCACTTATCTGGGTGGGATGCCGAAAGACATCGCCGGCGCAACCCGGCCGTGCCTGGAACGGGTGTTTCCGCAATTGAAAGGCGTCGAGCTGGAGTTCGCCTGGGGCGGTCACATCGATCTGACCCTCAAGCGCACGCCGGACATCGGTCGACGCGGCGATGTGTACTGGCTACAGGGATACTCCGGTCACGGCGTACTGCCGACCCTTGCCGGGGCACGGGCAGTTGGCGATGCGATTCTCGGCCAGCCGGACGAGTTGGCGTTGTACCAAGGGTTGAGTAACGGCAGCTTTCCCGGCGGCAAGTACATGGCAGCGCCACTGGAAGCCATCGGCAAAGCCTGGTATCGGCTGCGCGACAGCATTTGAAGCAGCAATTTTTGGAAGCCTCCAGATGGACATGCAAGAAGAGATTTCGGCGCTGGCGATCCTGATCCAGGACCTGCGCAAGCACAAGAAATACACCCTCAAGGAATTGGCGGACAAAATCGGCCGGTCCGTGGGGTTCCTGTCGCAGGTCGAGCGCGGTTTGTCCCGCCCGACGGTGGCGGACCTGACCGCCATCAGCGAAACCCTCGGCGTGCCGACCACCTATTTCTACAGCCTGCCCAAACCCATGGCCTTGCCGTGGGTGACCCGCCCGGACGAGCGCCGCACGCTGTACTACGCCGACGGCATCACCGACATCATGGTCTCGCCGAAAATGCGCGCGTCTTTTTCCATGCTCGAAAGTCAACTCGAACCGGGTGCCAGCAGTGGCGACCGGCATATGAAAGACAGCTCGGAGCAGGGTGGCTATGTCCTCGAAGGGGAATTGACGTTGTGGCTGGATAACGATGAGCCGGTGACCCTGCGTGCCGGCGACAGTTTTCAACTGGCCAGTCACGCCCATTGCCGCTACGGCAATCTCTCAGACCAACTCACCCGCGTGCTTTGGGTTTACACCTGATAAAAACAACAAGGAACAAAATGATGGATGCTGTGTGCTCTGATCTGCTGGCCGAAGTGCGTGGGTTTCGTCAGCGCTACCCCGATGTGCGCTACGTCGACCTGATTGCCCTGGACATTCCCGGGCATTTCTACGGCAAGCGCTACCCGATCGAAATGCTCGAAAAAGTCGCTGCCGGCAGCGCGCTCAAGTTGCCGCAGAACTGCGTGTTGCTCGGTACACAGGGCGGGCTGTTCAAGATCGGCGACTACTGCTTCAACGACGGTGATCCCGATGCGTTGCGTCGCCTGGTGCCAGGTACGCTGAAACGGGTGGGCTGGGAAAAACAGCCGTTGGGACAAATGTTGATCACCTCTGATGGCACAGAAAAACCGATCGAATTCGAACCCCGCGAAGTGTTGGCGCAAGTGCTGGCGCGGCTGGGCCGCAAAGGCATTTTCCCGGTGGTGGCGTTCGAGTTGGAGTTCTATCTGTTCGACAGCCAGTTGCGCGATGGCTTGCCGCAGTTTGCCCGTGATCCGCTGACGGGTGATGCCGATGATCAACCGAACATGCACATCGAGCGTCTGTCGCGGTTTGCCCCGGTACTCGATGAAATGGTCGAGACCGCCCGGGCGCAAGGCATCGATGCCACGGTGATCACCGCCGAGTTGGGGCCTGGCCAGTTTGAGATCAATTTCGGTCATCTGGATGACGGCCTGCGCGCCGCCGACTGGGCTGCCCTGTTTTGCCGTAGTACTCGCGGCGTCGCGCTCAAGCACAACTACCGCGCCAGCTTCATGGCCAAGCCTTACTTGCAGCACCCCGGCAGCGGCATGCATGTGCACGTGAGCCTTTACGACGGAGCGGGCAACAACCTGCTGGCGGCGAACGGGCAGCAAGCGCTGCGCCATGCGGTCGCGGGCTGCCTGGATGTGTTGCCGCACTGCATGCCGATCTTCGCGCCAAACCACAACGCGATGCGTCGCTTGAGCGGCACGGTGAACGTCGCCTCGCGAGCCAGTTGGGGTTTTGAAGACCGTGACGCCTGCCTGCGAGTGCCGGAGTCGGACGCGAAAAACCTGCGGATCGAACATCGTCTCGCCGGTGCCGATGCCAACCCTTACCTGGTGCTCGCCGCGATTCTGGTCGGGCTGGAGCAAGGACTGGAACACGGTCGCGAACCGATTGCCCCGCTCAACGAAGACCGCAACAGCGGCATCGATTTCCCGCTGGAAATGCTTGAGGCCGTGCAGTCTATGCAAGGCAACCCGCCGTTGCGCGAAGGACTGGGCGCGGAGTTCGTCGATGTGTATTGCGAAAACAAGCGCCAGGACCACTTGGCCTTCATGCACGAGATCAGTGCGCGGGAGTATCGCTGGTTCCTGTAGTTAAAGAGGTTTCGAGGTTAACCTTAAAAAATATCTGGATATTTAAAGGCTTAGAGAGGTTAGTAACTGGTTGGTTAAATAAAATATCTTGTTACAGAGCGAAACATTGCGTAATATCCGCGCCGCGTTCACCACCACGGTTTATGCATTTTTAAGTCCCGGGCGTCCATCAGCTGCCCGGGATTTTTTTTGCCTGCAATTTCTACATCCTCTCAGTGAGTCAGGACTTTGCTTCCTTGGTCCCCAGCACATCACGAATGTTGTCCACCACATTGCTGTCCTTGATCACATCATTCAGCCAACCTTCGAGCGGCATGTTGCCCCATTTGATCGCGCGTTCGATCAGGTAGGGCACGGGACTCTGGGGCTCGGTCTGCTTGAAGAACCGCGCGATGCCCGCCAGCAGGGTGAAGGCCTCGTCGCGGGTTTGCGGTGTGGTGCGCAGCGGGGTGACGGGGATGTCTTGCCGGGTCTGGGTCATTGCGGCACCTGCAGGTTGTGCGCCAGCGATTTCGGCGAAGGTCGGGGTGGGCGCGACAGGGGCCGGGTTCAGTTCGATGCCGCGGTCCTTGAGCAGTTTTTCGGCCAGTTGGCCTGTGCGGGACAACACGTCATGCAGCCCGGCAAAGCTTGGCGCGTCTTGGCCGAACAGCCTGTCGGCGGTGCTCTGCAGTTGCTGGCACGCGTTGAGGCTGGCGGCTATTTCGCCGGCCTTGAGGCGCAGGTGATCGGAGTCGGTCAGCACCACCGAACGCTGGAACACCTCGGCGTTGATCTTGCCTTCCTCGAGGGCGGCGCGCATGGCCTGGGGGTTCTGCAAACCGAGGTTTTCGACGTGCCGGGATTCGTCGTAACGCAGCAGGCCGTACTGCTGGCCCTGGGTGATGGGCAGTCCGCCCACGACATCGGCCAGGGTTGTTTTCATCCATGCCAGACGGGCAGCGCGTTCATCAACCCCATCCTCGAGGGAAGGGAAGAGGCCGCTCCAGAAATTGTCCAGCAGGCGTTCGGCCAGGGTCAGGCCGAAGGTGATGCCGGTGAAATGGTACTTGTGCGCCAGGGCGCATGGGTGTTTCCTTTCGCACGTATTCAAGTCCCGGTTCGACAAACTGTGATGTGCTTCTCGTTTTTCAATATGCCAAGAACTTTTTGCGGGTAGGGTGATCGCATCCCGGAACAGACAGCTGGATCAGTTGGTCTTTATTGTTGTTTGCTGGAGCGAGGCTTCAGCTAGTTGAGCGTGACGTGCAGAAAGTGCGTAGAGCCGTTACACGGCGATAGTTTCCTACGGAACTTTCCGATCGGCGGGTATAGGAGAAAGGAACATGGACGAAAGATTTTTACCCTGCACAGTGGCCAACCCTCGCGGAACGCGCCAACAAGCCGGATTGATCGGTGGCGGCAATCTTCCATTTCCCAGCGAGATTGCCTCGCGGGCTTTTCCTGCACCGCAAAATTTTGCCGGTTACTACGCGACCAATGATTACAACGCGGCAATGTTTCTTGCCCATGAACTGGCTTCGCCTGAATTGGACATGTCGCCTAGTGAGGCGCAAGAATCCTTACAGTTATTGCGTTCGTTAATCAGGAACCTGTCTTCGGCGAAGGATATTTCAGTCGAAGCGCTGAAAGAATTGCAGAAAACCGCCGAGGCCATCCCGGAGATAGGGCCCTTGATGTTTTCTCCGGCCAACTTGCCAGGCACCTTGGTCAGTGCCGGAACCAGCATCGCTGCGTTAACCAAGTCAAAGTCGGTTGTAGACCTGCTGGATCTCTCCGCGGCCGACAAGAAAAAGCTGATCAAGTGGGCCAATAGTCGTGGAACAGCGAACTCGACTTCGGCTAAAAAAGCCTTTAAAGGTCGGATAAAACTGATTCGGGTTGCGGGGCAGTTGCACTTCGAGGTGCCGATTACAGCTCAGGCGCAAAGTTACAAGGTGCTCGGTAAGATAGGGGGGCAAGTTGCTCATCTCCCAGCTTATGGGACCAAGGGGGCGCTCAATCAGCGTGCGATGCTTCATGCCGAAGGTGCAACGCGCGGGCTAAAGTTTATGACAGGTAATACCGTAGGCATTGCCTTGGCCGTTGGGCCGCAGGCTTATTTTGATTATACAAGTTCGGCATCTATGGATGAGTTTTATAGGCGGTCTGCATATAGCCAGCCCACTAATGTGGCTGCGTTTGCGGGAGGCGTCGTTTTTACAGCATTCGCAGGTGCGCTGGGGGCGCCGCTTGTTATTGTTCTGGCATTTGGTTGGCTGGGTGGTGCCGCCGTACAATCGTTCATGGGGCGTGGTAACTATGATAAAGAGTTTGGGAATTACCTGACAGAATGAGAGTGCTAAATGTTTGATCCTGATGCATATATGATTAAAAAGCTACCGTGGCTCGTGTTTTTTGCGGTGGTATTTGCGGGGGGGTTCAAAATCTACGAATTTCCGAATTATTGGTATCTATATTTTTTACTTAGCTTCGCTATGTTGGGGGTGACATTATATTTGGCTTATCGATGTGAGCGATATACAAATTTTGTATTGGTGACGCTGTGCGCTGGTTTGTATTCCTTTATGTATCTTATGTGTAGTTTAAGTTATTTGATTTTGAGAAAAGATATAGGGTTTGACGTGGGGCCGGCGGCCATGCTGGGAGTAGCGCCTGTGCTAGTAGTGGTTGCGTTGTTTGTTCTGATTTATTTTACTAAGTCCTCATATTTTCCTTTCGAAATTAATAGTGGAAGAGTCGCTGTTCGTGATTTCAAGGCGAAAGATTTTGGCATCGTTGGTGGGGTGTTAGTAGGTGTCTCAACATTAATTGGTAGTCTGTTTATAAAGTCTGTTGGTTCGTTTAATGCTGGGGCGGCCTCAATTTTTTTTGGGACTTTTATTTGCGTGTTCTTACTAATACGTCTTCGGCATACAATCCGCGGTATCCGTACTCTTCGCTTGCAAGAGCGTGGCATACCTACCCCGTACACCTTCATGAGAATTGATGAGATTCGTGAAGCCCGTAACCGGTGGTGGATGGGTAGGTTGTTGAAATGGTTAGGCACCCTGCGTACTTCGGCGTGATGTGGGCGGGAGTTTATCGAGTGAAGTTTTCATGATTGACGCGAAGAATATAAAAAAACACATTTTTTTGACGTTTTTTGTGGTTGCTTTTTTTGGTGCTTTTGGCCCCTTTGATTTGGAGTATTTTTGGTGGTGTTATTTATTTGTTGTTGTTTTTTATTTTGGTTTTAGTTTGTATTTGATTTATTGTTGTGAGAGGTTTGTTGTATTTTTATCAACAGTATTTATAACTGGGTTGGTGGCTTTACCTTTTATTTCCGGAAATTTGGCGTACTTGATCGCTTCAGATTTTTTTGGTAAGGGGGACTTCAGGTCTGTTGCCATTGGGATAGCACCAATCACCATCGTATTTCTGACGTTTCTAGTGATTTTCTATAGTAAAGCATCGTTTTTTCCTTTCGAATGCGTAGGCAATAGGGTTGCAGCCCGGCCAAAAAAAGTTGCGAATGCCAAGAGTTATAATCTCGGATTAATTTCCGGTGTGTCGACGCTTACAGGCAGTATGTTTCTGAAGTCAGTGGGTGCAGATACGGGAGGTATAGTTGCGATAATGATCTGCACGGGGGGTTGTGTATTTATGTTGTTCTACTTACGCCACAGCATCCGAGGTCTCCGCACCCTCCGCATTCGGGAACGCAAAATGCCCACCCCCTACACCTTCATGCAAATCGACGAAATACGCGAAGCCCGCAGCCGCTGGTGGCTGGGCCGGTTATTTAAATGGATGGGTTCCCTGCGCCAGTCGACAGGTTCCTGATAGCCAAACATTAATGCGGCGGTTGCCCGAACATTGATTACAGGAGTTACACATGACAATGGATCTTTCATCCTTGTTTACCGCGCAGAACCGGCGCCTGTTCAAACTGAATATGCCGCTTAAAAGTGGCCAGGAACTCCTGCTTGAATCCTTCGTCGGGCACGAGGGCCTTTCGATGGAGTTCGGCTTTGAACTGGAGCTGTTGTCCGATGATGCCAGTGTAAAACTCAAAAGCGCGCTGGGGCAGTCGGCGACGATCGAGATTGAATTGGCTACGGGCGCAAGTCGCTACATTAACGGGCATGTATTGCGATTCGGTAGTAGTGGCAGCGACGGTGGGATGTGTCGTTATTCGGCGCTGATCGGCTCCTGGCTCAGTTTGCTTGAACAGCGGTTTGACTCGCAGATTTTCCAGGACCAAACGGTCGAACAAGTGATTACCCAAGTGTTCAGTCGTTATGAAGGACTGGCCAAGTTCGAGTTTCGAGTTAACCGTGCGCTCAAACCTCATAGCTACATCACTCAATATCGGGAAAGTGATCGGCATTTCGTAATGCGCCTGCTGGAGCACGAAGGGCTGTTCTATTACTTCGAGCACACCGCCGATAGTCACACGTTGATCATCATGGATGATTCAACCCAGTTACCTGTACTGCCAGAGCAGCCTCAAGTGCGATTTCACACGGCTTCCATTACGGAGTCGGCGGACTCGATCACCCACTGGAATGCGGAAAGGGAGTTGCAATCGAGCAAAATAGCGGTCCAGACCTTCGATTACCGCCAGCCTCAAAACCGCCTTCCAGTGACCATGAACAGTCTCAATCAGCAGGGCGATGTACCTGCGTTCGAGATTTACGACTTCATGGGGCAGTACACCCATGGAACGTACGACGACGGCGAAGTGCTGGTGCGCAATCGTATCGAGGCACTGGAACTCAGAGGCAAGGAGTTTTCCGCTGCGAGCAACTGCCGGGCGATGCGACCCGGTTACACGTTCGAGCTCACGCAGCACTACGAACACGATAATGGCTCGGTCGATGACCGACAGTTTTTGTTGATGAGCATCCAGCATCGGGGCAGTAATAATTATCTGTCCGGCGGACAGGCGGGTTATGCCAACAACTTTTTTTGCGTACGCAAGAAAATCAAGTTTCGACCTCAACTCGATACCCTGACGCCAACGATATCCGGCCCACAAACCGCCATCGTCGTCGGCCCACCCGGCGAAGAGATCTACACCGACGAACTGGGCCGGGTAAAAGTGCAGTTCCACTGGGACCGTTACGGTGAGTTCAACGACAAGAGTTCTTGTTGGGTCCGCGTGTCGCAGTCCGGTGCCAGTGGCGGTTTTGGCAGTGTCCTGATCCCTCGCGTTGGCGACGAGGTGGTCGTGGCGTTTCTTGATGGTGATCCAGACCGCCCACTGGTCATGGGCAGCCTCTACAACAGCCAGAACACCCCGCCGTGGTCGCTGCCGGCGAACAAGACCCAGAGCGGGTTTCTGACGCGGTCGATGAAGGGTGACGGCGGCACGGCGAACTTCTTCCGCTTCGAAGACAAGGCCGGCGCCGAGCAGATCATCATGCATGCCGAGCGCAACATGGACACCGAGATCGAGGTCGACGAGATCCACAGTGTCGGCAGCAACCGCACGATCACGGTCGGTGGCACGCACACCGAAACGATCAAGAAAGACACGGTGATGAATGTCCAGGAAGGCTCACTGACGATTCAGGTCGACAACCAGTTCATTCAGGTCAGTGCCAATCAGCACATCATTCTTCAGGTGGGGGACAGCAGCATCACCCTCACGCCGGACGGCATCGAGATCAAGGGCAAGGCGATCACCACGACGAGCACTGGCACGACCCAGATCACCGGTTCCGAGGTCAGGGTCAATGACTGAGGTAGCGGCGCCATGATCAGAACCAGCCTCTACGATCGGATTTCCGAAAAGCGTATCGCGCAGGAGGAAGCTGCTCGCGTTGAGTTGCAGAACGCACCGGTCATTGAACCCGAGCCGGAACCCGAGCCCGAACCTGTGGTGGCGCTGCAAGACACGCCCAGCAGTTTCAGCTTCGGTGGCTTCAACCTGGCGTTCCCGACGGGGTTCAATTTCCGCGAGGTCCAGACCACCCTCGATCACCAGGGCGAGCCGGTCAGCCTGACCATCAAGCGTCGCGATGTGCAACAGGGGCAGACCCTGGAGCAGCTTTTCGAGGCGTCGGTGCAGGGCTTTCGCAAAGACCATCCGGACGTGCGCATCATCCGCCAGCGCGATGTCCGCGTGGCTGGCAGTGCGGCGAAGTCCGTGGACCTGCATTTCAAGTCCGGTCATGCCGAACGTCATGCGCGCCTTGTCGTTGCCCTGGTGCCTGTCGCCGGGCGTGACGATATGCAATGGCTGAGCATTGCTTGCGAGATTGATCCAGCCCGACCCGCGCTCAGTCTGTGGCTGGTTGATTTTGACGACATGCTCGATGGCCTCGCTGCCCGCTGAACGCCTATTTTTTTTGATTCAAGGAAGTTACCCGAAATGGATTATGAGTTGCAGGAAGGCAGCATCGCGTTGCCACAAGGTTTCCAGGACCGCACGGTGAACATGTTTGTGTTGGGGGCGAGCATTCCGGCGCCGTTGAGTATCACCATTTCCCGGGACACATTGCTGCCCGGCGAAGCGCTCAAGGCCTACGTCGAGCGTCAGATCAAGATGCTCGCGTCCAAGTTGCGCGGCTATACGCTGCTGGGCAAGAAGGCCGTTGCGCTGTCGACCACGGCGCCGATCGAGGGCGTGCAGATCGATGCGTATTACATGACCGATGGCCGACCTTTCTACCAGCGCCAAGCGGCGTTCCTGATCGAGCCTGGACGCGCGATCATTTTTTCCACCACAGCCCAGGCTGACTTCAGCAGCGAGCAGAATCAGAACTGGATGGACCTGCTGGCGAGCTTTCAGCCTCGCCAGCCCGGCGGCCCCAAGACCGACTCCAGCCCACCGGAGTAACGGCCATGTTTGAAGCCGCAAGGTTTGGCGATGAACTGTCGCACACCAGCGCCCTGGGCGGGTTTCTCATCGGTGCGGCGCTCGGTATAGCGTTGATCGCCACGGTGGCGATCGCTACGTTCACCTGTGGGTTTGGCGTGGCTTTGTTGGCGGGTTTGGCCGCAGGCGTCGGAGGTAGCCTGCTCACCGCGGCCGGGGAGAAGATAGGCAGTATGTTTTCTTCACCCGCGGGGACCATCGTCACTGCGTCGCCCAACGTGTTCATCAACAGTCGCAAGGCGGCCCATGTCGAAAAAAGCACGGGGGCCTGCGACAAGCATCCCGGGCCGGTAAAGGTCGCCGAGGGCTCGACCAACGTCTTCATCAACGGCACGGCGGCCGCCCGCAAGGGCGACAAAATGACCTGCGGCGCAACTCTATCCAGCGGCTCGGACAATGTATTCATCGGTGGCGGGACCCACCGCTACCTGCCAGTGGACGACGAGATTCCCGGTTGGTTGCGGACCACGGTCGACATCCTCATGGCGGTCGCCGGTGCGGCCGGTGGTATCGCCCAACTGATCAAGGCAGGGACCCAGGCCGGCATGAAAGCCGTCATGCCCTGCGCACTGAAATTCACCGCCGGGTTCGTCGCCGGCGAGGTCGCCTCGCGTTACGTCGTGGGGCCGGCCATCGAGCGCGCGGTGGGAGGCTTGATCGGCAACCCGGTTGACGCCACCACAGGCCGCAAGGTCATCACCGACGAAACCGACTTCAGTCTGCCCGGCCTGATGTCGATTCAATGGTCCCGCTTCTATGCCAGTGACCTGAGCGCTGACAGCGTGCTCGGCAAGGGCTGGGTCTTGCCCTGGGAGCAAAGCCTGCGTCGCAGTGGCGCCTTCGTGTACCTCACTGACAATCAGGGGCGCAGTGTTCCGTTCGTGGACGTGCAGCCGGGGGAACGCATCTACAACCCCCATGAACAGGTGCATCTGGTCTGCACCGAGGGCGGCCACTACCTGCTGCAAACCCTCGACAATACGTTTTTCTACTTCGGCGAAGTCGCGGACGACAACATCCCCGTACCACTGCAGCGCATCGAAAACGCCCTGGGCCACTTCCTGCATTTCACCCACACCGCCGAAGGCACGCTCACCGACATCAGCGCCACCGGTGGCGTGCGGGTACACCTGCATTACGACAACCCGCTGGGCCGCCTGACCGACGTCAGGCGCGTGGTCGACAACGAGGCCGTTGAAACCCTGGTGCAATACCGTTACGACGACAACGGCCAGCTTGCTGAAGTCATCAACCGCAACGGCGATTCAGTGCGCCGTTTCAGCTACATCGACGGCGTGATGGCCAGCCACAGCAACGCCCTGGGCCTGACCTGCAATTACCGCTGGGAGCACATCGACAGCCAGCAACGGGTAGTGGAGCATTGGACCAGCGATGGCGAGCGCTTCCAGTTCCGCTACGACAGCAAGGCGCGCACCACGCGGGTCACTGACGTGCTCGGGCGCGAAGCCGAGATTCACTACAACGCCGATCATCGCATCACAGCCAGCCGCGACTTCGGCGGCGAGCACTACGTCATCGACATCGATGACACCGGCAACATGACCGGCCTGACATTGCCCGACGGCAACAGCATCACACTCAAGTACGACGAATACTCACGCCTGCTCGAAGAGACCGACCCGCTCGGGCGCACGATCAAATACCGCTATCACCACCTGACCCCGCTGATAACACAGGTGGACTACCCGGACGGCAGCACCTGGCAAGCCCGCTACGACGACAAGGGCAACCTCATCGCCGAAGTCGACGCCCTCGGCCACACCACCGAATACCTCAACGGCGACGACGGCCTGCCGCACACCATCATCGATGCGACCCACAAGTCCAAATACCTGTGGTGGAACACCCTGGCCCAGGTCGAACGCTTCCAGGATTGCTCGGGTAAAAACACCACCTACCGCTTCGACGAGCGCCAGCACCTGGTCGCCGTCACCGACGCGCTGGGCCAGACCACTACCCTGGAACGCAAACCCGACGGCGAAGTGCTGCGCATCCATCATCCGGACGGCAGCGCCGAGTCCTTCACCTACAACGCCCTCGGCCAGGTGCTCAGCCATACCGACGGCAAAGGCCAGACCACGCGCCTGCTGCGCACCGCCCGTGGATTGCCGAGCAGCCGCCAGGACGCCAAGGGCCAGCGCATCCGCTACGAGTACGACCCGGCGATTCGCCTGACCGCGCTGATCAACGAAAACAATGCGGCGTACCAGTTCGCCTACGATACGTCCGACCGCTTGATCGAAGAAAAACGCATCGACAACCTGAGCCGACGCTTCAGCTACAACCTCGGCGGGCATCTGACCCAGGTCGACGAAACCGGCTACGGCGAACGCGGCGAACAACCACAGCGTCGTACCGAGTTCGAGCGCGACAGCATTGGCCGGCTGCTGGCCAAACTCAATGCCGATGCCCGTCAGGATTACGTGTACGACGACGCTGATCGCCTGCTGTCGATCCAGCGCCTGCCGACCGCGCAGGGCAAGCAACTGGGCGTCAGCGAAGAAACGCTGGAATTCTCCTACGACCTGCTCGGCCGACTGATCCAGGAGACCACGCCGCAAGGCGCCTTGTCCTACGAATACGATCAACTGAGCAACCTCACCACGCTGACATTGCCCACCGGCCAACACCTCAATCACCTGTACTACGGCAGCGGCCACCTGCACCAACTCAACCTCGACGGCCAGCTGATCAGCGACATCGAGCGCGACGACCTGCACCGCGAAGTCCTGCGCACCCAGGGCACGCTCACCAGCTGCTTCGGCTACGACGCCATGGGCCGCAAGCGCTGGCAGTTCGCCTCGCGCCTGCCGGCGGAAAAACTCTCGCGCCTGCACAATCCCGGCATCCAGCCGGATTCGGTGCCAAGTAATGCGTTTATATTCCCTAACGCTATAAATAGATAATTATATATTCCTTTTGTTGTCATCAAAGGCAGTGCACCTTGAGGGCCTGCCCATCCATGCGGAAGGGCTCGACATCAGACAGGAAGCCTCATCATGACTATCAAAGCGATCAACGTCCGTAATCAGTTCAAGGGCGTCATCAAGGAAATTCTCGAAGGCGAAGTGGTCTCCGAAATCGACGTGCAAACGGCGTCGGGCATTGTCACTTCGGTGATTACCACCCGTTCGGTGCGTGACCTGGAATTGAAGGTCGGGAGCGAAGTCATTGCCTTCGTCAAATCCACCGAAGTCTCGATCGCCAAACTCTGAGTCCGGTCTCAACGCTTTTCTGTAGCAGCTGGCGTAGCCTGCGTTCGGCTGCGCAGCAGTCGTAGTTCCTGAGCATGAGGCAGTCAAGGAGGACCGCATTGCTTGAGATCGCGACTGCTACGCATCCGAACGCAGGCTTCGCCAGCTGCTACGGATTGTGTGAAGACTTGAGTGACTTAGTTCGTTCCTTCAATCGCTGATGAGGTTTTCATGGTGGGTCGTTTCAAGAATTCAGGGTTGACGCTGTTGGCGGCATCCGTTGCAGCGGTGGGTGTATTGCTCAGCCCGGGTGCACAGGCCGAAGGCAAGATCAGCATCGCCCAGCAATTTGGCATCGGTTACCTGATTCTGGATGTGGTGCGCGATCAGCAGCTCATCGAGAAACATGGCAAGGAGCAGGGCCTGGACATCAAGGTCGACTGGAACAGCATTTCCGGCGCCACGGCGATGAACGAGGCGTTGTTGGCCGGCGCACTGGATGTGGTGTCGGCGGGCGTGCCGCCGATGCTGACGATTTGGGACCGGACCAAGGGCAAACAGAACGTCAAGGCGATCGCGTCGCTCGGCTCGATGCCCAACTACTTGCTGACCAATAACCCGAATGTGAAGAGCCTCAAGGATTTCACCGAAAAGGACCGCATCGCGGTGCCGGCGGCGGGCGTCGGGTTCCAGTCGCGCACGTTGCAGATCGAAACCGCCAAACAGTTTGGCGATGAGCATTTCAAGAAGTTCGACGATATCTCGATCAGCCTTGCGCACCCGGATGCGACGGCGGCGTTGATCGCCGGTGGCTCAGAAATCAGCTCGCACTTTTCCAGTCCGCCGTTCCAGTATCAGGAGTTGCAGAGTCCCAACGTGCACAAAGTGCTGAGTTCCTACGACGTGTTGGGTGGCCAGGCGACATTCAACGTGCTTTACACCACTGAAAAATTCCACGACGAAAACCCGAAAACCTACAAGGCGTTCTACGACGCACTGGCCGAGGCCGAAAAGATCATCAAGGCCGACAAGTCCGCGGCGGCCGCGACCTACATTCGGGTCGAGCAGTCGAAGTTACCGCTGCCGCTGGTTGAGAAAATCGTCAACGATCCTGAAATCGACTTCACGATTACTCCGCAGCGCACAGCTGTCTACGCCGAAAAACTGCAGGCGTTGGGCGTGCTGAAAAACAAGGCCGATAGCTGGAAGGACTACTTTTTTGAAGAAGCACACGGTGGTGCGGGGAGCTGAGTTGCCTTCATCCTGCTGAGAAGCATGAAAAACCCGGCTGATCAGGCCGGGTTTTTTGTGGTGTTGCGGTGAAGCAATTGGTTTCAGGCGACGGAGTTGCCTTGGAGACGATCCGAGCCATCGGCGGCGACAGTGTTGCCTTGCAGGCGGTCGGAGCCATCGGCGGCGACAGTGTTGCCTTGCAAGCGGTCGGAGCCGTCGGCAGCGACGGTGTTGCCTTGCAGGCGATCCGAACCATCAGCAGCGACGCGGTTTTCGATCAGGCGATCAGAACCGCCTTCAGCTACACGATTCTGGATCAGACGATCCGAACCACCTTCAGCCACACGGCTTTCAATCAGTCGATCCGAGCCGCCTTCAGCGACGACAGGTTGAGCAGAAGTTGCGGCGAAAGCGTTAACTGCGAAGATCGAGAAAGCGATGCTGAGGATGGTTTGGCGTTTCATGATCGTGTGCTCCGGGGTGTTGTTGGTTGGTATGGAGCTGATGTTACGCCGTGGAATTTTTAAGAGAACTTCATTGAGTTAATGGTGACTATTGACGCAGTCAATGGTTGCGAACTGCTAATTGTAGGAGCAGAGCTTGCTCGCGATGAGGCCGGTACATTCAAAATGTATGTCGACTGATACGGCGCCATCGCGAGCAAGCTCTGCTCCTACAGGTTCATTGGTCGCTAGCGAGAAATAAGCCCATGATCCAGGGCGTACTTGACCAGCGCAGCAGGCTTGTCGATGTTGAGCTTGCGCCGAATGCTCAAGCGATGGGTTTCCACCGTGCGCACGCTGATGTCCAGTTCCCGTGCCATTTCCTTGTTGTTCATCCCTTGCGCCATCTTCACTAACACCTGGCTTTCCCGAGGCGTCAGCTCGTTGTCGGTGTTCTTGTCGGCGATCAGTCGCTGGGCAATTTCGGCGCTGTAGAAGGTTCCGCCGCTGCTGATGGCTTCGATGGCCGCGATGATTTCCCGTGACGGGGCGTTCTTGAGCACGTAGCCGCTGGCGCCGGAGCGCACCGATTCACTGACGTACTCGTAATTGTCGTACATGCTCAACACCAGCACTTTGAGCGACGGGTACTGGCTGCGCAGCACGCGGGTCAGCTCCAGGCCGTTCATGTCCCGCAGGCTGATGTCGACCAGCAACAGGTCTGGTTGGCAGCGCCCGACCATCTCGATGGCCTCGGCACCGCTTTCGGCTTCGCCCACCACTTCCAGGGGGGCCATGACGGCCAGCAACGCCTTGATGCCGTCGCGGACCAGGGAGTGATCGTCGACCAACGCGACGCGGATCGGGGAGGGCAGGTTCATTCAAGGCTCACTCTTGTTGGTTTGCGGGCGATGTCAGCGTTTGCCGCCGGGCATTTTCATCGGCAACAGAACATCCAGTTCACTGCGTCCGGGTGTCGAGATCAGGTCGAAGCGCCCACCAAAGTGTTCGACCCGCTCACGGATATTACGCAGGCCAATGCCGGCGTGACGACGTTCGACCTGGGCGACATTGAACCCCACACCATCATCAACCACCGTCAGACGCACGGATTGTTCACAGCCGCGCAGGGTAATGGAAACGTTTTTTGCCCCGGCGTGGCGTTCGATATTGGTCAGGCCTTCCTGCACGATGCGGAACAACGAAACAGCGGCACCATCAACCAGTTGGCAGTCGAATTCATTGTCGTTGTAAGTCACCGTAAGACCGCTGCGCTGCTCGAATTCCGCCGCCAGTTGGCCGATGGCTGCCGACAGGCCGAGGGTGTCGAGCAACGATGAGCGCAGGTCGTGGGACAGGCTGCGAACTTCGCCGATCGCTTCACCCAAGCGCTCGGTGGCGTCTCTTAAGGTGTTCAAACCCTTGTCGTGTGCCTGGCCTCTCTCCAGCAGATGGCTGGCCAGTTCGAACTGAAACTTGATCGAGACCAGCACCTGGCTGATGCCGTCGTGCAGCTCGCGGGATACTCGCGAGCGCTCTTCCTCCTGGAGGCTGACGATGCGCTGGGTCAGGCGCTGCAGTTTTTTGTCCGCCAGACGGTGCTCGCTGACGTTCAGCGTCATGCCGGTGGCGAACACGAACAGCACCGCGACGAGGGCGACCACGGCAATTGCCATCATGGTCTTGCGAATGCCCTGGGCTACTTCGGCGCGGGCTTGCTGAGTCGCACGTTCGACGTCTTCGAGGTAGATGCCGGTGCCGAGCATCCAGCCCCAACGATCGAGCATCACCACATAGGCAAGCTTGTCGGTCACCTGGCCGGAGGAGGGTTTGTTCCAGGCGTAGCGTTGAAAACCTTCACCCGATTGCGCGCTTTTGAGCAGCGCCTGGATCACCGGCAGACCGTGCGGGTCTTTCATGTCCCACAGGTATTTGCCCACCAGCTCCGACTGCCGCGCGTGCATCAGGCTGCGGCCCTCGTGGTCGTAGACGAAGAAGTAACCGTTGATGCCAAAGCTGAGTTTGCGCAGTTCTTCCAGCACTTTTTGCTGGGCGTGGGCGTCGCCGTGGCCATCGTCGTACAGCGGCTCGATCAGGCTTTTTGCCATTTCCACGTAGTTTTTCAACTCCGCGCGCTTGCTCATCAGAATGCTGTCTTCGATCAGCTGCGCCTGCTGATCGCCCAGTTGGCGGTTCAGCGAAATGACCAGTGCGCAAATGACGGCAATGGCCAACACCAGCGGCAGAATCCCGAGGGCGACGATCTTGTGTTTGAGCTGCATGTTGACTCCTGCCCGCGCGAAGGGTCGGCATCATATGCCAAAGATACGCCTTGTAGGAGCGAGCTTACCCGCGATGGAATTTCAGGCGCCGAGCGGCGTCGGTTTACGTTTCTTGAGTAGCCATCAGAAATGAGAGGCACGCTGTATTAGATTTGAGAATTAGCTTTTGGGCGTCGCCGGAATTGAGACTGGCTTTTATCGCCAGCGCAGGATTGACCCAGTTACCAAGTTTCCACTGACCCAGGCTCTTACCTTGTGAACCATTACCAGAGCGGCACTTTTGCCGATTGGTGTTGGGCCAGTGTGGTATCGGCTACTGGGTCAATTCGGCGCCAGCGCCAACTCGCGTGATTGCCTAGAGTATGTTCAGAGGGTATTCGATGAAGGCCCGGACTTCATTCAGGTTAGGGCCGACATCACGATCTGCCCGGTAGATCGAGTTGCGCAATTTGAAAGACAGATCCTTGAGTGAGCCGTCCTGCACCACGTATTTGACCTGGTTGAAGAACTCACGCTCGGTACCGTCTTGCTCGCCCCCTGCATCAATGTTGCTGCCGCGCACGTAAGCCGTCTTGTACGTCAGGCCCGGTACGCCGAACTCCGAGAAATCCAGCTCATAACTCAGTTGCCAGGACTGCTCGTCTTTCAGGTTGAAGTCAGAGTAATAAGAGTTGGCGACGTAAATGGCGCTACCACCGTCGCCGTAGTCATAGGCATAACCTGCATCGCCGCTGTTACGTTGATGGGCGACGATAAACGCATGCGCGCCGACGCTGTATTTGGCCGCCAGGCTCCAGATAGTGTTGGTGTCATTGACGCCATCGCCACCAAAATCCAGCGCCGCTTGGGAGCCATCGTCATAGTCGGTACGGTAGATGTTGAAATCGAGGTTCAACGCCTGGGACTCGGAAAACGGCACTGTGTAATTCACGTTGCCGTAGTACTTCTTGTAGGTGTCCTTCACGTCGGAGTGATACGCCGCAACACTCAAGGCGTCGGTCACGCTGTAGGTGCCGCCAATCACATCAATACTCTTGAGATGATTCGGATCCCGTGCCGGATCGCCCATCGGGCTATCCGCCGTGAACCGTCCTGCATTCAATTCCAGGCCTTCAATTTCCTTGCTGGTGACCAGCGTGCCGGTGAAAGCTTGAGGCAACAGACGCGAATCGTCATACGCCAGCACCGGCATTGAAGGGAACTGGTTGCCGTAACGCAGTACGGTATTGGAGAAACGCAGCTTCAGTGCGGCGCCTGCCTCCGAGAGATCATCGACCGGGCGGCCATCGCTGTCGGCGTCGAAAAAGGCCGTGTAGTTGCGCCCGCGACCGCTATCGAGCTTCACACCGAGCAAGCCATAAACATCCAGGCCGACACCGATGGTTCCCTGGGTGAAGCCGGACTGGAACGTACCAATAAAACCCTGGCCCCACACCTTGGCATCATTGGTGTGATTCTTGTAATCGCGGTTGAAGTAGGCGTTACGCAGCAGCACATTCAGGTCGCTGTCTTCAACAAATCCTTTGGAGTCGGACTGATCACTGGCAAACGCACAGGACGTGCTTGCCGAGATGAGCGTGCACGCGATCGCGACATGTTTAGGATTAAACATTAGATACTCCCAATAGCTGTGTTCTTGATTTTTAGTGTTGGCAGGAGGCTGCGAAGGTCGTGATATCCACAATAAAGAATGTGGTTATTGGCGGGGGTGATTGTTTGTTTAGGAGTTCCCACCCGTTGCAGCAGACGATAAATACTATTGAAAGCAACCTTGGTGATAAGTCCTATTTTTGATTCCAGTTATCAATGAAATCAATAATGTATAGAACCAAAACACGGATATGCTGACGGCGATGAATGCACGAGGTGCGGTTCTGGCCCCTTGGTGCAGGGGTATCTCCACTTCATCACTCCTTTGATGTACTTTTTTGGCCCGCCCACGCGCGGGCCTTTTTTATGTACGCCGTTGCGCCTGACGATGACTGTCTGGCTGATGGTCAGAATCCTCTTCCAGCTCAGGCAACAAGGCATCCAGATCGGGAATCAATTTTTCCAGGGAGGACGTGGGCTACGCCTTGATGTGAAAGAGGGCGAAAACAGTGGGAGAGACACGGTGTCAGGAAGGGGAGAGACTGCCCTGCGGTTTTGAAAGCAGGCTACCGTGCTACGCGGTCAGGCTTGAGCGCTAGAGTCGTGAATAGCCATTGCCGGACAAGCTTGACGCCGTCCGGCACATGGCGGTGTTCGATCTGTTATCGAATCAACGGCACGCCACTGAGCGTTTGCAAGTCCTCAAAGCTGATATCGGCAACAATTTCCCGGACCTGCAGGCCTTTGGGCGTGACGTCCAGGATAGCCAGGTCGGTATAAATCCGAGTCACGCAGCCAATGCCGGTCAGCGGGTAAGTGCATTGCGGCACCAATTTGCTTTCGCCAGTCTTGGTCAGGTGATCCATCATGACGAACACTTGGCGTGCGCCTGTCGCGAGGTCCATCGCGCCTCCCACTGCCGGAATGGAACCTTCGGCGCCGGTGTGCCAGTTGGCAAGGTCGCCGTTGACCGAGACCTGGAAGGCGCCCAGCACGGCAATATCGATGTGTCCACCGCGCATCATCGAGAACGAATCGGCGTGGTGAAAATAGGCACCGCCGGCCAGCAATGTCACATGCTGTTTGCCCGCGTTGATCAGGTCATCGTCTTCCTCACCCTGCGCAGGACTCGGACCCATGCCCAGTACACCGTTTTCACTGTGCAGGAACACTTCCTTGTCACCCAGGTAGTTGGCCACCAGCGTGGGCACGCCAATGCCGAGGTTCACGTAAGCGCCTTCGAGAATATCATCGGCCACTCGTTGGGCCATTTCGCTACGCGATAGTTTTTTCATAACAGTCATGGCGGGCCTCAGTTGATGTTGGCATTCGAGATAGGGGCGTGCGGCACGGCGACCACGCGCTGAACGAAGATCCCCGGCGTGACAATGTGTTCGGGGTCCAGCTCTCCCAACTCGACGATCCGTTTGACCTGAGCGATTGTCGTTTTCGCTGCCATTGCCATGATCGGTCCAAAATTACGCGCGGCTTTGCGATAGGTGAGATTGCCCCAGCGATCGCCTTTTTCGGCCTTGATCAGGGCGACATCGGCGTGCAACGGCATTTCCAGCACATAGTTGCGACCGTCGATCACCCGGGTTTCTTTGCCTTCAGCCAGCAACGTGCCATATCCGGTTGGCGAATAAAACGCACCGATTCCAGAGCCAGCCGCGCGAATACGTTCGGCCAGGTTGCCCTGTGGCACGACCTCAAGCTGCACCTTTCCTGCCAGGTAGAGCTCGTCAAATACATAGGAATCGGATTGGCGTGGAAACGAACAGATGACCTTGGCAACGCGCCCGGCCTTGAGCAATGCGGCCAGACCGATTTCACCATTGCCGGCATTGTTGCTGATGATGGTCAGATCGCGAGCGCCCGAAGCGATGACGCCATCTACCAACTCCGACGGCATCCCGGCAGTGCCGAAGCCACCGACCATGATGACTGAACCATCGGCAATGCCGTCTAGTGCAGCAGCGACGGATTCAAATGTTTTATTGATCAAGGCGTATTCCTGTTTTTATCTTGGCTGAACAGAATGATCCGACGGCAAACCGCATGAATCGTGTTGACTGCAAAGGTGTGCATAGCCTGCCAAACAACGGGTGAAGGAGGGGGGCCCAGCACCAGATGTCGTGCGATTAACGAACGGAACTGTGAGTCGTTAAGGGGCATGACTGAACGTCTTTGGCGGCAATGGTGGGGGTTCGTCAAGTCGCGGCAGTCCCCGAAAAACCTTTCAACGAAGTCGCTGAGGTTCAATGTGCTGCGAGCGGCCGACCTTCTACCGCCTCAAGTTGAGGGCGATAAATGATCAGTCCGGCCGAGAAACCACAGGCTAAGTTCGAAGTTTACTGAGGTCTAATATCATTTGAGTGCTTTACGATACCTGGAAGGTATGGTCGGCAACTGTAGGCCGCCGATAACCAGACCCCATTCTCTATCGCTTTCCAGATTCGCTCTCGAACGTCCTGCTCAGCCTTGTTCACTGACTGGCAGGGTTTCCTTAGTCGGTGCAGTTTTTTCGCATTTAACTTTTGCGTGCCGTCAAATTTCCAACTACAAATTATAAGCAAGGTATTAGGTGTCCAAATCTTGACAGTCTTGTCACGGCCCGGACGTCCGATAGACAGCAGCAGCGTTGAAATGGTCGTGCACATGGAACAAGGCAAGTACCGCTCGGACATCGATGGGCTGCGGGCAGTGGCGGTGATAGCGGTACTTTTACATCACCTCAATTCCAGCCTGCTGCCAGGAGGATTCGTTGGAGTTGACATCTTCTTCGTCATCTCCGGTTTTTTGATCACCTCCCAGGTTTATTCCGAGGTCAAGCGCAACGCCTTCTCCCTGAAGGGTTTTTATCTGCGACGCATCAATCGCATTGTTCCTGCCTTGGTGACGGTATTACTGGCGACTTTGATCGTCGGGGCATTTATCCTTTCACCGGTCGACCTGATTCGACTCAATGTCAGTTCATTGCTCTCTTTGCTGGGTGTCTCGAACGTCTACATCTGGATCAAGTACGGCAACTACTTCGCCGCTGATGCCAGTGAAGCCCCCCTGTTACATACCTGGTCACTGGGTATTGAAGAGCAGTTCTACCTACTCTGGCCATTGTTCATTGCGCTGCTCTATCGGTTCGCGCCGCGTTACGTACTGCCGGTATTGGCTATCGGTGTGGTAGTCGCGGTTGCCGCTTCCGAATACGCAACAGGCATCTTTGCGACAGCCGCCTACTATCTGATACCTACACGCTTCTTCGAATTAATGCTGGGTGGGTTACTGGGTATCTACTTGCATCAACCGCGCATGATCGGGAAGCTGACGTCTCAAGGCATTGCTCTGGTGGGCTTTCTGCTGATCGGATATTCGCTGTTTGTCTTGAACCCCAACTCGATCTTCCCCGGCATCAACGCTCTGATCCCGTGCCTGGGCGCAGCGTTGTTGATCCTGGCCGGTTGCGGGGAAGCGCGCTCACGTTTGCTCACCAGCCGGCCCATGGTGTTTATCGGGTTGATTTCCTATTCACTCTATTTGTGGCACTGGCCGTTAATTGCCTACCTGAGTTATCTGGAGATCCCCATCGATTTGCCTATCGGGGCCATGCTGGTCGGGGTCTCGATCATCCTCGCCTGGCTATCCTGGCGTTATGTCGAGGTGCCCTTTCGACGCAGCGGGGCGACGTGGCAGTTTTCCCAGGTCTTTGCACGTCGATTTGCCTTGCCGGCATTGGGCTTGGCCACGTTGGCAGTGCTGAGCCTGCAATACAACGGGTTCCCACAACGTTTCAGTCCTGATGTGTCGCTGCTCGAAGCAATGACCCTGCACAAGCCCAGCGAGATTCGCAAGGGTTGCCACGTCACCAATGCCCTGTACGACACAGCACCTAATGACGCGTGCCGTTTAGGCGTTAAAAAAGCAGGGCTAGACGGCATTATGATCGGTGATTCGTTCGCCAATCACTTCACCGGCATGGTCGATCTTCTGGCCAAACCCGACAACCTCTCGATCATGGATTACACCATGGATTCGTGCCCGCCAATCCTTGGCTACACCGTCGACATGTCCACGGTCTATGCCGCTCATTGTGCGCAACGTAACGAAAGAGCGTTCAGCCTGATCGAGCAGAACCATTACCACAATGTGGTGCTAGCGGCGATCTGGCCCAGGGACGCGATTGCCAAAGACATGGTCGAGGCGAGTATCAAACGGGTCGTGGAGCACAGCGAAAACGTCATCGTCATCTTGAGAAATCAGCACATCGAAAAAGCCGCAAGTTGTCCTATCCGCCACCTGATGTTCGGTACAGCCCACAACTGCACGGTTACCCAAAGCCCCAAGGCGCCCTATTGGGAAGATATACACTCGAAGTTCCCGCAGGTGCACTTCATCGATCCCAATCAGGTGATATGCCCGTCAGGGGTGTGCAGCCCGATTATCAAGGGCCATCTCCTGTACCTGGATGACTCGCACTTGAATGAAGTGGGATCACGTTTTATTGGCCGCACATTGCTGGACCGAGGCTACTCCTTGCTGCACGACCCGGTGGCAATCCCACGTACAGCGGGGACGAGACTTGAGGGCGCTGTTTCTCTCTAGGCCAGCCTCGTAAAATTTGATCACATCCACTTCTGGCCGTCTTTAACCTGTGACCAACGGCAGCTTAGGCCAATTCAGATGATTGCCGATCGCGCTAGCTAAAGGAAAGAGTGTCATCTACGTAGAACTACGTAGATACCGCGTACGTAGTAACGCGGATTTATTTGTGGACGGCATGCGCGGATATTGGGCCAGCTCCGCACAGCGGACACAATTATAAAAATTACCGCCGCAGTTCACTGGCTGTCGGCAGGAGACCCTCTATGCCCCGTCTGGCTAAACACCTCGCCTGGTTTGCCGTGGCTGTCCTGGGAGCGATTGCGCTAAGTGTCGTGGCCCTGCGCCGCGGCGAAGCGATCAACGCCCTGTGGATCGTAGTTGCAGCCGTCGCTATCTACCTCGTCGCATACCGCTATTACAGCCTGTTCATCGCCAATAAAGTGATGCAACTCGACCCCAATCGAGCGACCCCGGCTGTGCTCAACAACGATGGTCTGGACTATGTGCCGACCAACAAACACGTGCTCTTCGGTCACCACTTCGCGGCCATCGCTGGCGCGGGCCCACTGGTGGGTCCGGTATTGGCGGCGCAGATGGGCTACCTGCCCGGTACGCTCTGGCTGATCGCTGGCGTGGTGCTGGCGGGTGCCGTTCAGGACTTCATGGTCCTGTTCATGTCCACCCGCCGCAACGGTCGCTCCCTGGGCGACATGGTTCGCGAAGAAATGGGCCGCATTCCCGGCACCATCGCGCTGTTCGGTTGCTTCCTGATCATGATCATCATCCTCGCGGTGCTGGCGCTGATCGTGGTCAAAGCCTTGGCCGAGAGCCCGTGGGGCATCTTCACGGTGATGGCAACCATCCCGATCGCGATGTTCATGGGCATCTACATGCGCTACATCCGCCCGGGCCGCATCGGTGAAATCTCCATCATCGGCGTGCTGTTGCTGCTCGGTTCGATCTGGCTCGGCGGGCAGATTGCCGCTGACCCGGTCTGGGCCAAGGCCTTTACCTTCACCGGTATCCAGATTACCTGGATGCTGATCGGCTACGGTTTCGTGGCGGCCGTGTTGCCGGTGTGGCTGATTCTGGCGCCGCGTGATTACCTGTCGACCTTCCTGAAAATCGGCACTATTGTCGCCTTGGCCATCGGCATCCTGGTGACCATGCCTGAGCTGAGAATGCCGGCACTGACCCAATTCGTCGACGGCACCGGTCCGGTGTGGAAGGGCGGTCTGTTCCCGTTCCTGTTCATCACCATCGCCTGTGGCGCGGTATCGGGCTTCCACGCGCTGATCGCTTCCGGCACCACGCCGAAATTGCTGGCCAGCGAAGGTCACGCCCGTTACATCGGTTACGGCGGCATGCTGATGGAATCGTTCGTGGCGATCATGGCCATGGTCGCCGCTTCGGTGATCGATCCGGGCGTGTACTTCGCGATGAACAGCCCGGCCGCCGTGGTTGGCGCCGACGCTGTTGCCGTCGCACAAACCGTCAGCAGTTGGGGCTTTGCTATCACCCCGGAAGCGCTGCAAGCGGTCGCCCATGACATCGGTGAAACCACCATTTTGGCCCGTGCCGGTGGTGCGCCGACCCTGGCGGTCGGTATCGCGCAGATCCTCCACCACGTGCTGCCAGGTGAAAACACCATGGCGTTCTGGTACCACTTTGCGATCCTGTTCGAAGCACTGTTCATTCTGACTGCTGTGGACGCCGGTACCCGTGCCGGGCGTTTCATGCTGCAGGACCTGCTTGGCTCTTTCGTGCCAGCGCTGAAACGCACCGAATCCTGGACCGCCAACCTGGTGGCCACCGCCGGCTGCGTGGCGATGTGGGGTTACTTGCTGTACCAAGGCGTGATCGATCCGCTGGGTGGCATCAACACCCTGTGGCCGCTGTTCGGCATCTCCAACCAGATGCTGGCCGGTATCGCGCTGATGCTCGGTACCGTTGTGCTGATCAAGATGAAGCGCCAGCGCTACGTCTGGGTGACGTTGCTGCCAGCCGTGTGGCTGCTGATCTGCACCACCACCGCAGGCTTCATCAAGCTGTTCGACGCCAACCCGGCGATCGGCTTCCTGGCGTTGGCCAAGAAGTACAGCGATGCCTTGGCTAACGGCCAGGTTCTGGCCCCGGCCAAAAGCATCGACCAGATGCAGCACGTGATCTTCAACGCCTACACCAACGCAACGCTGACGGCTTTGTTCCTGTTCGTGGTGTTCAGCATCCTGTTCTTTGCGCTCAAGGTCGGCATCGCCGCCTGGGGCACCAAGGAGCGCACGGATAAAGAAGCGCCATACCAAGCGCTGCCGGAAGCCTGATCATGTTCAATGACTTGAGTCGTCTCGGCAAATACCTCGGCCAGGCCGCGCGCCTGATGGTAGGCATGCCCGATTACGACAACTACGTCGAACACATGCAAACCAAGCACCCGGACAAGCCGTTGATGGACTACGAGGCGTTCTTTCGGGAACGCCAGGAGGCCCGTTACGGCAGCAAGGCTGGACCGAAGTGTTGTTGAGTGAATAAAAAAACCGGCTGAAAGGCCGGTTTTTTTATGGATGAAAATCAGCTATTACCCCGGCAGTCATGCCGCGCGGCGACCCGTCTTCGAGTTACAGCTCACACCCTTGCGGACATCACCGGGTTCTGCCCGCAGTGGCTGTCGATCCGGGGCTTGAATCTCCAGTGCCGCAAGCGCGACCTTGGCGTTATGAACAAGGCGACACAGGACGACTACGATGGCGATCGACAGCAGCGGCCAATAGATCAGCAGGGTTTTCAGGGCCATGACACTTCCTCGAACTGCATGCATTCCTCACGAACGTCGGCGTCTTCATGGCATTCAAGGATGAATGCCGTCAGTTCATCGTAGCGCTTGTTCATGACAATGGTGTTGTCGGCCGTCAGTTACAGGCTGAACCGCTGCAAAATAACACGCTCGCAACCTGCGGCCATGCTGTCCTTGACCATGCCGTTCTGGATCGCGGCTACCAACGCCACTGTCTCGGGGTTGAGCCGCTTCCACAGGGGTTTCGGCGCGAAAAATTCCTCTTTGCAGCCCATCGCGGGATAGCCGTTTGTCAGGCGTAACGGTATGCTCTGCCGGCTGCCTGAATGCCAATGATTAACAACCACAGTGAAACCATGAGCCAATCAGAATCGCGTGCGAATGTTCTAGCGCTTTATCCGGAAGACTCCCGCGAGGCGGCGGCGCTGCTCAAGCAAGCCGTTCCACTGATGGTTCGCCACAACATTGCGCCCAATCCGGTGCATTACGCGCTGTGGTACACCTACAGCAAAGGTCAGGATCCGGAACTCAATCGTCATCTGGACCGGATTGTCCGGGATTTCGATGGTTGCCCGCCAGAGTCGGCGACGAGGCTTTTTCGCGAGTACATCATTCGTGACGAGTTGGAAGATGCTCGCGCCGAACAGCAGCAAGTCATCAGCCTGGTGGATGGTATGGAGCGTGACGTTTCGCGCAGCGTGAAGGGCAGCCAGAACTTCCAGAGCCGTCTCGGGCAGTGCCTGGAAATGCTCGACGAGCCGGTCAGCGATCGCCTGCCGGGCATTCTCAATGAGCTGCAACAGAGCACTCGGCTGATGCAGACTCAGCAGGAACATTTCCTCGGTCAGTTGCAGTCTGCGCAAAACGAAATCAAGTCCCTGCGCGACAAACTCGAGCGTGCCCAACTGGCCGCGACACTCGATGGCCTGACTGAGCTGCTCAACCGCACGGCATTGACGCGGTTGCTGGAGCAGGCACTGAGCAAAGGTTCCCGGCGTGTTGCGCTGGTGATGCTGGACATCGATCACTTCAAGCAATTCAACGATCAGTACGGCCACCCGTTGGGCGACCGGGTGTTGCAGCATGTCGGCCAGGTGTTGCGCGGCGCACTGGTGTCCAATGCTTTTGCCGGGCGCTACGGCGGTGAAGAGTTCTGCGTGGTGCTTGAAGACTGCGTTGATCTCGACAGTGCCTGCGCCTTCGCCGAGCAACTGCGGCAGAAGGTCCAGTCATTGCGAATCAAGGCGCGGGGAACCGACACCGTGCTGGATACGATCACCGCGTCTTTCGGCGTCGCCTTCGTTCAAGTCGGCGACAACCTGGAAAGCTTGTTGACCCGCGCCGATGACGGCCTGTATCAGGCCAAGCGCAACGGGCGTAATCAGGTGTTCGCCATGCACAAAGGCCCGGCGTCAGTGGCGTGAACCACGCCGGGCCTGCGTTGGCGCTTACTGACCGTCCACGCTGCGCGGCAGTCCGAGCGGATTGAGGTCACGCAGAGCCTCGGGCAGGCCTGTTTCCATCGCGGCCCGTGCAGCAAGCTCCGGGGTGACGGCCTCGAGATTGGCGGCGATGCGTTCAAGGAAGGCTGCACGTTCAGTCAGTAAGGTATGGCTGTAAGAGTCGAACGCTTCGTCGGCGAGGTTCGCCGCCATGTCCACTTGCGCGACGCCTCCGAAGGCGAAGTCGGGCTCGATGAGCTGATTGAACGCGGGATTGAGCGCTTGCATGGTCCCCTCGCTTACGGGACTTCGTTGGCGCCAGTGGGCGGCGTGCATCATTTCCGGTTTGAACGCGGCGGTGGCATCGCGCACCATGTTTGCGACTGCTGCGCAGCCGAACGCGGCCTGCGGCAGCAGCTACGGATCACGTTACGTCCTGACGTTTACTATTCGTTCGAGTAATAGTGACCATCACCGATCACAAGTTTTGTTGCTTGCCGGAAACAAGGAAAATCGCGCCCATCTGAAACGCTTCTAGTGGAACCGGCGCGATGAACATTTTTACCCGATCGGCTCTCTTGGCTTCTTTGCTGTTGGCAGGTTGTGCATCAACGCCAAACGACCCCACGCTGACTTTGCAGACGCAAAAAGCACCTGAGGATTACGCGCAGTGCGTTCTGCCGAAACTGCATGAAGGCGCGCTGCACACGACTGTGTCGGAAACCCAGCGCAGCTACCGTATCGTGGTGACGAGCAAGGTCGCTGCCAACGATGTTCTCGAGGCCTACAAGGGCAAGGTGTTCTTGTATGAACGCGCCTTATTGGCATCGACATTCGGACCTTCCAGGCTTGAGCGCGCCGCGCAGGAATGCCTTTGACGGGTGTCTAACCTGCACGTTTGCGCCGCATCGGTACACCTCAAACGCGTGTGCCGATGCCGACGGTCTTCCCGGTTTTCTTCCTTCCTTTTTCAAAACTGATCGTACGTTCAATGGTGTTGCATCGGGGGCGTTTGTCTCGATATAGTGGCCAAATAATATCAATTATAAATCACCTGCCAGCACGGCTGCGGCACTCTTGTTTTTGCGTGGTCTGTTGCTGATTGACGAATCGCACCTTCGAGAATGTTCATGCCTAGTCGCTCACTGCACTTCAAGCTGTTCTGGACCGCACTGATTGGCACAGTCGTCGTCATGGCGCTGCTGTTAGGGTCCATCGCCTACATCGCTTATGGCTCCTCGGTCAAAGAGACCTTTGCCCTGGTCGACACCATCGTCAAGGCCAATGCCAAGGAAGTCGAAGTCGAACTCAGCGTCGGTTTTACCGTGGCCGAATCCCTGGCTGGTGTCGCCACTGCGATGCAGCAACAACAGGTCGATCGCAAGACCGCTGATGCCCTGACACGCCAACTGTTCGAAGCCAACCCCAAGCTGTTGGGCCTTGGGCAGTATTGGGAACCGAATGCGTTCGATGGCAAGGACAGCGAGTTTGCCAATCAGCCGAATCATGACGCCTCGGGTCGTTACCTGACTTACTGGAACCGTGCCAGTGGCTCAGTGAAGTCCGAGGCGTTGAGCGGTTACGTGCCGGAGAGTGCCGACAACCAGTATTACTACCGACCGTTCCATACGCGTCAGCCGTGGGCTTCCGAACCCTACGCCTACAGCATCGGAAGTGGGCAGAAGGTGATGCTGGTATCGATCATGGTGCCGCTGTTGCAAGGGGGTAAAGCCCAGGGTGTGGCAGGGGTCGATATTCCGCTGGAAAGCATCAACCGCCAGCTCTCGACCATTGACGCATTCAAAGGCTACGGCGCGCTGATCTCCAGCGATGGCCTGTACGCCAGTCATCCCGATGCCAAGCGTTTAGCCCAGCCTGCCGACGAATTGCCAGGCGCTGCGAAGGACGCGATCAAGGCCGGCCAGCCCTACAGTTTTGAGCGCGATGGCTGGGGCTATGTGTTGCAACCGGTGCACATCGGCAAAGCCCCGAACACCTGGGCGTTGATGGTCGCTTATCCGCTGGCCGAAGCCATGGCCGGCATCAATCATTTCCTCTACACCGCCGTGATTATCGGACTGGTCGCGTTGTTGGTCCTGGCCATCGTGCTGTGGCATTTGCTGGCGTGGCAGATTCGTCCGTTGTCGGGCCTGACGGTCGGCATCCAGGCCTGGGGTGGCGAGTTGGGGTTGCGTTTCGAACAGCGCAGCGGCGATGAAACCGGCAAGTTGGCCGGGGCATTCAACCAGTTCATCCAACGCCTTGGCGATCTGGTGGGCTCGATTCGCCACAGCAGCACGTCGTTGATGCAGATTTCCAATCACCTGGGCGATACCACGCAAGCTGTCGCCGAACGCGCAACTTCGCAACACACCGCTACCGAAGAGATGGCCAGCGGCGTGACGGCACTGGCGCACTCGGTGACCGAGATGTCCCAGCAAGCCGAAGATGTGGAGCAACTGGCACGCAACACCGAAGTGTTGACCAAGAACATTTCCGGGGACATGAGCCAGACGCTCGCCGGTATCACCCACATCGACCAGACCATGGACGTGGTGGCCGGCGCGGTGGGCGATCTGGAAAAACGCTCACAGCAGATCGCCGGGATCATCGCGGTGATTCGCAGCATCGCCGATCAGACCAATCTGCTGGCCCTCAACGCGGCGATTGAAGCAGCGCGGGCGGGGGAGCAGGGGCGTGGTTTTGCCGTGGTGGCCGATGAGGTGCGGCAACTGGCGGAGCGTACCAGTCGCTCGACCGGGGAAATCGGCGAGATGATCGGCGCCATCGGTTCGGACGTGCGCAACACCGTGGCCAACGTTCAGCAGGTCGGTGAGGCGGTGCGTCAGGGCGTGGTGCAACTGACCACATCGGCCGAGGGTGTGGATCAGATCCGCCAGCATGCCCAGGATATTCTGACGCGCATCAGTGAGGTCGCCCGTCAGACGCAAAGCCAGGCAGCGACCGGTGAGCAACTGTCGGTGGCAATCCAGGGCGTCAGCCGCATCTCCGAGCAGAACGATCACGCGATCCGCAGCCTGCTCGAACAGTCGGTGCAATTGCGTGATCAGGCGGGGTCGCTGAGCCAGCAATTGACGCAATTCCGCGATTGACCTGAACCTGTGGGAGCGAGCGTGCACGCTCCCACAGGTGATTTATTTTCGCGCCGCGGTGCTGTTGCGCAACGTCAACTCGAACGGCAACACCACATGCCGCTGTGCCAGCGGCTTCTTCTCGATCAGCGCAATCAACATCTCGACGGCTTTCTGGCCGAAGACTTCGGCCGGTTGCGCGATGGTCGTCAGCGGCGGCTCGCAGTAGGCGGCGAAAGGGATGTCGTCGAACCCCACCAGCGAAATATCCTCCGGGACGCGCAATCCCGATTGCTTGATCTGCTTCAACGCACCGATGGCCATCTCATCGTTTTCGCAAAACAGTGCCGTAGGGCGTTCGGCCAGTTTCAGCATCGCCGCGGCACCGTCATAACCGGCGTTGAGGCTGAAGTCACCGTGACAGATCAGGACCGGGTCGCAGGCAATGCCGGCGTGCTGCAAGGCGTCCTGATAACCGGCCACGCGGTCGCGGGTCAGCGGGCTGCTTTTCGGGCCTTTGATCAGGCCGATGCGGCGGTGGCCGAGTTCGATCAGGTGTTCGGTCATGGCCTTGGCAGCGGCACGGTTGTCGAGGCTGATGGTCGGATGGCGACCGCCCTGAATCACCTCACAGGCGTTGACGATGGGCGGCAGTTCGGCACTGGGGAAGGGCGCTTCGAACGGATCGTAAGCGCGCAACTGGATCACGCCGTCGGCCTGATGGTTGTACACCAGCTCGGCGAATTCCCGTTCGATTTCCTCGCGACCCTGGGTGTCGCACAGCAGCAGGCGATAGTTGGCAGCCTGGGCCGCTTGTTGTGCGCCACTGATGACCCGGGCGAAAAAGGTGTTGGCGATGGCCGGCACCAGAATCACCAGGTTACCGGTCCTGCGCGAGCGAAACTGCACGGCCATCAGGTTCGGGCGATAGCCTGCCTGCTCCACGGCGGCGTTGACCTTGTCGCGGGTTTCGGGGAGTACGCGCTCGGGCGTCTTCAGTGTTCGGGACACGGTGGCCACCGAGACACCGGCGAGCCGGGCGACTTCACGGATATTGGACAAGACCACCTCGTTTTCGAACAGCGCGGCCGGCGAGCTTACCGCAGGTCGGCCATGGGCTGAAATGTTCGTGGAGGTTAAACCGGGGTTTGACACTTCAGGCAACTGAGCCTAAATTTCCGCCACGATGTAACCGGTTACATCATGACCGGATTCCAGTCCAAACAGAGAAAAAATGCAATGAACGCTGCCGTGCCAAAAATAAGAACGGGATTTGTCGGAGGTGGCGAAGGGGCCTTCATCGCCAAGGCCCATCGTCAAGCCGCAGGGCTCGATGGGCGCTTCGAACTGGTGTGCGGCGCATTCAGCCGTGATGCCCAAAACAACCAGAGCACCGGTGCGGCGCTGGGCTTGTCGGCGTCGCGTTGCTACAGCGATTGGCGGCAAATGATCGAAACCGAGCGCGCCTTGCCCGCCGAGCAGCGCATGGAGTTGGTGGTCATCGTTACCCCCAATCATTTGCACGCGCCGGTGGCCAGCGAGGCCCTGAGCGCCGGTTTTCATGTGTTCAGCGAAAAACCAGCGGCGCTGAATCTGGGCGAGTTGCTAGCCCTGAAAGCGGTGGTCGAGCGCAGCAATCGTCTCTACGGCCTGGCCCACACCTATCTGGGTTACCCAATGGTCTGGCAGGCACGGGAGATGGTGCGCAGCGGCGTGATCGGCGCTGTGCGCAAGGTGATCGTCGAGTACCCCCAGGGCTGGCTCAGTCAGGACGTGGCCGGGCAGGGCAACAAGCAGGCGGCGTGGCGTGATTTGCCCGAACAGTCCGGGTTGGGCGGTTGCATCGGTGACATCGGCACCCATGCCTTTTCCCTGGCCGAGTTTGTTGCCGATCAACCGATCAAGCAGTTGTGCGCCATGTTGGGTGTGCACATTGACGGTCGGCAGTTGGACGATGATGCCTCGATGCTGTTCAAGATGGCCGATGGCGCCAGTGGCGTGCTGATCGCCAGCCAGGTCTGCGCAGGTGAAGAGAACCCGCTGAAAATCCGCGTCTACGGCGACAAGGGCGGGCTGGAGTGGCGTCAGGAAGAGCCGGCCAGCCTGATTCATCGCGCCCTCGATCAACCCCTGCGCGTCTTGCGGTCCGGCGTCGGCCAGCCGTGGTTGTGCGAGGCCGCCAGCCAGCGCATGCGTCTGCCCGCCGGGCATCCTGAAGGCTATCTCGAAGCGATGGCCAATCTTTACGGCGAATTGGCCAATGCGATTCGCGCCGACGTTGCGGGCCCTGATGCTCCCGGCGTGCCGGGCATCGGCGTCGGTCTGCGTGGCATGGCATTCATCGAAACGGTCATCGCCAACCATTGCGGCGACGCCAAGTGGACCGAACTGGTCTGCGCCCCATGACTCTGGAGAATCCCGTGACCAATACCGCTCAATCCACTGCCGGCATGCGCGGCCCGGGGATTTTCCTCGCGCAGTTCATGTCCGCCGAAGCGCCGTTCGATACCTTGGCCAACATCGCCCGCTGGGCGGCCTCCCAGGGTTACAAGGCCATTCAATTGCCGACGCTGGGGACGCCATTCATCGACCTGGCCCGTGCTGCCGAAAGCCAGAGTTATTGCGACGAATTGAAAGCCGTCTGCGCCGAGGCCGGTGTCGAGATCAGCGAACTGTCGACCCATCTGCAAGGCCAATTGGTGGCGGTGCATCCGGCGTTCGACACACTGTTCGATGACTTCGCGCCGGAGCATTTGCGCGGCCAGCCGCAGGCGCGCACCGCATGGGCCATTGACCAGTTGAAACTCGCCGCGCGCGCCAGTCAACGCCTGGGCTTGAAGGCGCACGCGACATTTTCCGGTGCACTGCTCTGGCCCTTCATGTACCCATGGCCGCAGCGTCCGGCCGGTTTGGTCGAGCAGGGTTTTGCCGAACTGGCCAAGCGCTGGTTGCCGATTCTCGACTGCTTCGAAGCGGCCGGTGTCGACCTGTGCTACGAAATCCACCCCGGCGAAGACCTGCATGACGGCGCCTCGTTCGAGCGCTTTCTCGAGGCGGTCGATCACCATCCCCGCGCCGCCATCCTCTACGACCCGAGCCATCTGCTGCTGCAGCAAATGGACTACCTGGGCTTCATCGACCGCTATCACGACCGCATCCGCATGTTCCACGTCAAGGATGCCGAGTTCCGCCCGGATGCGCGTTCCGGGGTGTATGGCGGCTATCAAGGCTGGGTCGAGCGGCCGGGGCGTTTCCGTTCGTTGGGCGACGGTCAGATCGACTTCAAGTCGATCTTCAGCAAGCTGACCCAATACGACTTCACCGGTTGGGCCGTGCTGGAGTGGGAATGCTGCTTGAAGGACTCCGCGCAGGGCGCCGCCGAAGGTGCCGCGTTTATCGAGCGACACATGATCACCAAGACCCGCAAGGCCTTCGATGATTTTGCCAGCGTGTCGTCTGATGAAAAATTCAATCGACGATTGCTGGGCTTGCCCGACGCCTGATCGCTTCAAACGCTCGCAAAAAAACAACAATAAGACGGTGACAGTTATGAACACGATGACCGCGCGATTAAGCGCAATGATGTTCCTGCAGTTCTTTATCTGGGGTGGCTGGTTCGTCACCCTCGGTACGTTCCTTGCCAGCAACCTGGGCGCCAGTGGCGGGCAGATCGGCATGGCGTTTTCGACCCAGTCCTGGGGGGCGATCATTGCCCCTTTCGTGATTGGTTTGATCGCAGACCGTTTCTTCAATGCCGAGCGCATCCTTGCGGTGTTGCATCTGCTGGGCGCGGTGTTGCTGTATCAACTCTATCGCGCGCCGGACTTCAGCACGTTTTACCCGTTCGTGCTGGCGTACATGATGATTTACATGCCGACCCTGGCGCTGGTGAACTCGGTCGCGTTTCGTCAAATGAGCGATCCGGCACTGGAGTTCTCGCGCATTCGCGTGTGGGGCACCATTGGCTGGATCGTGGCCGGCGTGGTCATCAGTTTTGTGTTTGCCTGGGACTCTCAGGCGGCGATTTCCTCTGGCGGGTTGCGCAATACCTTCCTGATGTCGGCCATCGCTTCGCTGCTGCTGGGGTTCTACAGCTTCACGCTACCGCGCACCGCGCCACTGAAACCGGAAGCGGGACGTGTCGGCCTCAAGCAAATGTTGGGGCTGGATGCGCTGGGATTGCTCAAGGATCGCAGCTATCTGTTGTTCTTCATTGCCTCGATTCTGATCTGCATTCCACTGGCGTTTTATTACCAGAACGCCAACCCGTTCCTGGCGGAAATCGGCGTGACCAATCCCACGGCGAAGATGGCCATCGGGCAGGTTTCTGAAGTGCTGTTCATGCTGCTTTTGCCGCTGTTCATCCACCGTTTCGGCATCAAGCTTGCGCTCTTGGTGGGCATGCTCGCGTGGGCGTTGCGCTATCTGTTGTTCGCTTACGGCAACAACGGTGACCTGGCGTTCATGCTGTTCACCGGCATCGCCTTGCACGGCATCTGCTACGACTTTTTCTTCGTGTCCGGACAGATCTACACCGACGCCAAGGCTTCGGAGCGTTTCAGAAGTTCGGCCCAGGGTTTGATTACGTTGGCGACCTACGGCCTGGGAATGCTGATCGGATTCTGGGTGGCGGGGCAGGTGACCGATCATTACGCCGCGACAGCGGGCAGCCATGACTGGAAGCACATCTGGCTGTTCCCGGCAGGTTTTGCGCTGTTGATCTTTTTCTGTTTCTCCCTCGCGTTCAAGGGCCGGGAAGCGGCGGTGGTGCAAACGTCAGTGTAATGACCGGGCATTATCGGAGGTCTTGAACCACCTCCGGTGAGGCTGACTACAAGCAAGTCGTCGCCTGAAGGCTTGTAATGATTATGGTCGTAATATATTGTCTGCGCAAATGCCTCGTGGACCTTATCTGGCGGGCCTGAATCATGAAAAGAAACGAATTGCGCAACATCGACCTGAACCTGTTGGTGGTGTTCGAAGCGCTGTTCCAGGAGCGCAACGTCACCCGGGCGGCGCACAAGCTTGCGCTGAAACAACCGGCGGTCAGTAATGCCCTCAGCCGTTTGCGCGGGCTGTTCAATGATCCCTTGTTCACACGCACGGGCCGGGCGATGGAGCCGACACCGCGGGCGTTGTGGGTCGCGCAACTTCTGGGGCCGGCGCTGGATTCGGTATGCCATGCGATCGCTGATTCGCGGACGTGAAGGGACGAATTTCCTTTTTTTTGTCCTAATACATGACGCTCATCATTAATAGTAATACCCAAGTTCACTGCATTCGATTCGTCGCGGCTTCGCGCGAGGCCGAGACTCCGCAAACTTCTCAACCGTCTGGCGGACACCCCTTATGGAACAGTCACTCAAACCTTTTCGTTACCCGATGGCCGCACTGGCCCTCACGCTGCTCACCGCTTGTGATCGTGCACCGGAGGTGGCCAAGGGGCCGGGGGCGCCACCTGTCACCGTCGCCCAGGTGATCGAGCAACCCATCACCGAATGGGACGAAGTGACCGCACGGCTGGAGGCGCCGGAAACCGTTGAGATCCGTCCTCGTGTGTCGGGCCAGATTGAACGTGTCGCCTTCACCGACGGTGCGTTGGTGAAGAAAGGGGATTTGTTGTTCCAGATCGATCCGCGGCCGTTCGAACACGAAGTCGAACGGTTCCAGGCCCAGCTGCAACAAGCCCGGGCCACGCTGGTTCGCACCGCCAATGAAGCGCAGCGCGGGCAGCGTTTGCTCGGCAGCAACGCGATTTCCGCCGAGCTGGCCGACACCCGCACGACCACCGCGCAAGAGGCCAAGGCCGGAGTCGATGCCATTCAGGCGCAGCTCGATCTTGCACGCCTGAACCTCAGTTTTACCCGCGTCACCGCGCCGATCACCGGTCGCGTCAGCCGTGCGGAAATCACCGCCGGCAACATCGTCACTGCGGACACCACGCCGCTGACCAGCGTCGTCTCCACCGACAAGGTCTACGCCTACTTTGATGCTGACGAACGCCTGTTCCTCAAGTACAGCCAACTGTCGCGCAACGGCCAGCGCGGTCAGACCACCCCGGTATACATGGGCCTGTCGAACGAGGAGGGCAACAGCCATCTGGGGCAGATGAACTTTGTCGATAACCAGGTCAATCCCAAGACCGGCACCATCCGTGGACGCGCGGTGTTCGATAACACCGACGGCCAATACACCCCCGGCCTTTACGCCCGGCTGAAACTGGTGGGCAGCGCCGCTTATGCCGGGCTGCTGATCAAGGACGAGGCGGTGGGTACTGACCTTGGCAAGAAGTTCGTGCTGGTGATCGATCAGGACAACAAGGCGGTGTACCGCAACGTTGATCTCGGGCCGAAGCTCGAAGGCTTGCGCATCGTGCGCAGTGGTTTGCAGAAGGAGGACCGCATCGTCATCAACGGCCTGCAACGGGTACGCCCCGGCGCCGTAGTCGCACCTCAGGATGCCCCCATGGCCGACCCGGAAACCGTCGCGACATTGACCCGTCAACGTCAAGCGATCGAGGCCGGTAATCATCCTGCACCCGTGAAATCACCGGCTCTGGTGAAAGCGGATGCGGCTGTCTCTCCTCGCGGATAAGGGCCATCGACATGAAATTTTCCCAGTTCTTTATCACGCGACCGATCTTCGCAGCCGTGCTGTCGCTGCTGATCCTGATCGCCGGCGCCATCTCGCTGTTCCAGTTGCCGATCAGCGAATACCCCGAAGTGGTGCCGCCGACCGTGGTGGTGCACGCCAACTATCCGGGCGCCAACCCCAAGGTCATCGGTGAAACCGTGGCCGCGCCGCTGGAGCAGGCGATTACTGGCGTCGAGAACATGCTGTACATGTCCTCGCAGTCGACGGCGGATGGTCGCTTGACCCTCACCGTCACCTTCGCCCTGGGTACCGATCTGGATAACGCTCAGGTCCAGGTGCAAAACCGCGTGACCCGGACCGAGCCGAAGTTGCCGGAGGAGGTGACGCGCATCGGCATCACTGTCGATAAGGCCTCGCCGGAACTGACGTTGCTGGTGCACCTGATCTCGCCAGACAAGCGCTATGACATGCTCTACCTGTCCAACTACGCGATCCTCAACGTCAAGGATGAGCTGTCGCGTCTGGACGGTATCGGCGACGTGAAGATGTTCGGTATCGGTGACTACTCGCTGCGAATCTGGCTCGACCCGGACAAGACTGCCTCGCGTAACCTGACTGCCACCGACGTGGTCAATGCGGTGCGCGAGCAGAACCGCCAGGTCGCTGCGGGGCAACTGGGTTCGCCGCCCGCGCCGAATGCCACCAGCTTCCAGATGTCGATCAACTCTCAAGGGCGATTGGTCACCGAGGAAGAGTTCGAAAACGTGATCATCCGCAGTGGCCCGAACGGCGAGATTACCCGCCTCAAAGACATTGCCCGGGTCGAGTTGGGTTCCAACCAATATGCGCTGCGCGCCTTGCTCAACAACCAGGAAGCGGTGGCCATGCCGATCTTCCAGCGCCCCGGTTCGAATGCCATCGACATCTCCGACCAGGTGCGGGCGAAGATGGCCGAGCTGAAGAAAAACTTCCCGGAAGGCATGGACTACGAGATCGTCTACGACCCGACCATCTTCGTGCGCAGCTCGATTGAAGCGGTGGTTCACACCCTGTTCGAAGCGCTGATTCTGGTGGTGCTGGTGGTGATCCTGTTCCTGCAAACCTGGCGCGCCTCGATCATTCCATTGGTCGCGGTTCCGGTGTCGCTGATCGGCACTTTTGCGGTGATGCACCTGCTCGGGTTCTCACTCAACGCACTGTCGCTGTTCGGTCTGGTGCTGGCGATCGGCATCGTGGTCGACGATGCGATCGTGGTGGTGGAGAACGTCGAGCGCAATATCGAATCCGGCCTCGAACCGGCCGAGGCGACCAAGAAAGCCATGGGCGAAGTGACCGGGCCGATCATCGCCACGGCGCTGGTGCTGTGCGCGGTGTTCGTCCCTGCGGCGTTCATCTCCGGCCTCACCGGACAGTTCTATAAACAGTTCGCGCTGACCATTGCCATCTCGACAGTGATCTCGGCCTTCAACTCCCTGACCCTGTCGCCAGCGTTGGCGGCGGTATTGCTCAAAGCCCACGGCGCGCCGAAAGACCGTTTCTCCAAGGTGTTGGACAAGTTGTTCGGCGGCTGGCTGTTCAAGCCCTTCAACCGCTTCTTCGAAAAGGCCAGCCATGGCTATGTGGTTGCCGTGGCCAGGATCATTCGTGGCAGCAGCGTGGCCTTGCTGGTTTATGCCGGCCTGATCGCCATGACCTACATGGGCTTCAGCAACACGCCGACCGGTTTTGTGCCGACCCAGGACAAAAAGTATCTGGTGACCTTCGCGCAATTGCCGGATGCAGCGAGCCTTGATCGCACCGAGTCGGTGATCCGGCGCATGAGCACCATCGCCATGAACGAACCGGGTTTCGACAGCGCCGTGGCGTTCCCCGGCCTGTCGATCAATGGCTTCACCAACAGCCCGAACGCCGGTATCGCCTTCATCGGTTTGCGCCCATTCGATGAGCGCAAGGACCCAAGCCTGTCCGCCGGGGCGATTTCCGCTTCGCTGAACGCCAAGTTCGGCAGCATTCAGGACGCCTACATTGCGGTGTTCCCGCCACCGCCCGTGCAAGGCTTGGGCACCATCGGCGGTTTCCGTTTGCAGATCGAAGACCGGGGTAACCTCGGATACGACGAGCTGTACAAAGAAACCATGAACATCATTACCAAGAGTCGCAGCGTTCCGGAGCTGGCGAATCTGTTCACCAGCTACACCGTCAACGTGCCACAGGTGGAAGCGGCGATAGACCGCGAGAAAGCCAAGACTCACGGTGTGGCCATCAACGACATCTTCGACACTTTGCAGGTGTATCTGGGGTCGCTGTACGCCAACGACTTCAACCGTTTTGGCCGGACCTATCAGGTCAACGTGCAGGCCGAGCAACAGTTTCGCCAGGAGCCGGAGCAGATCGGTCAGTTGAAGGTGCGCAATGATCGCGGCGAGATGATCCCGCTGGCGACCTTCGTCAAGGTCAGCCCGACGTCGGGGCCGGACCGGGTTTCGCACTACAACGGTTTCGTCACCGCCGAAATCAACGGCAGTGCGGCGCCAGGCTATAGCTCCGGTCAAGCAGAGGCTGCGATTGAAAAGCTGCTCAAGGAAGAATTGCCCAACGGCATGACCTACGAATGGACCGACCTGACCTATCAACAGATCCTGTCCGGCAACACGGCGTTGCTGGTGTTCCCGCTCTGCGTGCTGTTGGCGTTCCTGGTGCTGGCGGCGTTGTACGAGAGCTGGAGCCTGCCGTTGGCGGTGATCCTGATCGTGCCGATGACCCTGCTTTCGGCGATTGCCGGGGTCATCCTTTCCAAGGGCGACAACAACATCTTCACCCAGATCGGCCTGATCGTACTGGTCGGTCTGGCGTGCAAGAACGCGATCCTGATCGTTGAGTTTGCCAAGGACAAACAGGAGCAAGGGCTGTCGCCGCTGGACGCCGTTCTCGATGCTTGCCGCATGCGTCTGCGGCCGATCCTGATGACTTCGTTCGCGTTCATCATGGGCGTGGTGCCGTTGGTGACGTCCACCGGTGCCGGTTCGGAAATGCGTCGTGCGATGGGTGTGGCGGTGTTCTCCGGGATGCTCGGCGTGACCTTCTTCGGCCTGCTGCTGACACCGGTGTTCTTCGTTCTGATCCGCCGCTACATCGAACGCAAGCAAGCGCGCAAGCAAGCCAACGCACTGAAACTGGAGGTGCAACCATGAATGCTCTGAAGTTCTTTCTACCCAGCCTCCTGGTGACGGCGCTGGCCGCGTGCACGGTCGGACCTGATTTCAAAACCCCCGATACTGCACCGGCAAACAGTGTTTACGCCAAGGCGTCCAACTATGACCAGTCGCATTTTGAACGGGTGTGGTGGCAGCAGTTCGACGATCCCACGCTCAATCAGTTGGTGAGTAAATCCCTTGAGGGTAACCGCGACCTGCGCGTGGCGTTTGCCCGCTGGAAAGCGGCCCGGGCGATACGCGATGACATCAGCAACGACAATCTGCCGGTGGTCACCAGTCGCGTCAGCAGCCAGCAAGGTCGTTCGCAGGTGCCCGGTCAAACCGAGAGCCGGGTGAATCTGGAACGCTATGACCTGGGGTTGGACATGGCCTGGGAAATCGACCTGTTCGGCCGCATCCAGCGTCAGCTCGAGTCGAGTGATGCGCTGGAAGACGCCGCGGCGGCGGATCTCTATCAGTTGCGAGTGACCATGATCGCTGAATTGGTGGATGCCTACGGGCAACTGCGCGGGGCGCAATTGCGGGAAAAAATTGCCCTGGCCAATCTGAAAAACCAAAGCGATTCACGCGCAGTCACCGTCAGCCTGCGTGATGCAGGCGTGGGTAACGAACTCGATGTGGTGCGTGCCGACGCGCGTCTGGCTGCGGTCGAGGCGAGCGTGCCGCAGCTGCAAGCGGAACAGGTTCGGCAGAAGAATCGCATCGCGACCTTGCTGGGAGAGCGTCCGGATCAATTGAGCGTGTCTTTGAGCCCGGCGGATTTACCGGCGATCGCCAAGGCGCTGCCGATCGGTGATCCGGGCGAGTTGTTGCACCGTCGGCCGGATGTACTGGCGGCGGAGCGCAGGCTGGCGTCCGCGACGGCGGATGTCGGCGTGGCCACAGCCGACCTGTTTCCTCGGGTCAGCTTGAGCGGCTTCCTTGGCTTCACCGCCGGGCGCGGTTCGCAAATCGGTTCCAGCGCCGCGCGCGCCTGGAGCCTGGGCCCGAGCATCACCTGGGCGGCCTTCGATCTGGGCAGCGTGCGCGCCCGCATCCGTGGCGCCAATGCTGACGCCGAAGGCGCTTTGGCCACCTACGAACAGCAAGTGCTGTTGGCACTGGAAGAGTCGGAGAATGCCTTCAGCGACTACGGCAAACGCCAACAACGCCTGCTGTCGCTGATCAAGCAAAGCGAATCGAGCCGCGCAGCGGCGGATCTGGCGGGTATCCAGTATCGGGAGGGATCGGTTGATTATCTGGTGTTGCTCGATGCCGAGCGTGAGCGCTTGAATGCCGAGGATGCCCAGGCCCAGGGTGAAATCGATCAGTACCGCGGGATTGTTGCGATCTATAAGGCGCTGGGAGGAGGGTGGGACAGTGGTGGCAATAAGGTCGTGGATGGGAAGCTGTCGACCCTTGCCCACGCTGCTAACTGAACCGCGAGCGTAACTGCGCAGGACTGACGCCAAGGCGTTGCTTAAAGACCGTCGCCATGTGCGCGTGGGAGTTAAAGCCGCAGGTGTGCGCGATCTCCGTCAGCGTGGCGGCCGAGTCGCGCATCAGTGCACGCGCCTTGGCGAGGCGCCGGTCGATCAGGTAACCGTGCGGGCTCATGCCTGTCGTGTTCTTAAATGCCCGCATGAAATATCCTTCGGACAAACCCAGCAACTGCGCCATCGCCGGAACACCCAGCGGGCCGTCGAGGCCCGCGTCGATGAACTCATCAAGCAGGCGCATCCGGCCGGCGGTTATCGAACCCTGGAACGGTGCCGGCAGCGCTTCGTTAAGCTGCGCCCGTTCAGCCAGTGCGAGCGCCCAGGCCTCCCAATCGTCGTCCACCGAACCCCGCAACAGCGCGCTGCGTATTCGCAGGGCGAGGGCGGTCGCCTGTTGATCGATTTGATTGTTGAAAGGGCGATTTCCCTCCAGCGCCATACCATCGGTACGGATCACCCGCAGGTATTCACCGCCCTTGGGCGACTCGGACAATACGTCACACCCGGTGGGGACGAATGCCAGGCTGTTGGGCACGGCATCGAAGGGTTGTATTCGGTCGCTGCCGATAGCATGCAGGCCGCGCTGCCTATCGAAAGCAAAGCCAATCGCCGACTGGGTCGCTACGTATCGGGTTTCGTACGCGGCGCCCGGCAACAATTCAATCGCCCATGGGCCGGCCTCGACCCGGCGGACCGGTTCGGATGGGGGCGGCAGAAGCAGGCGATTTCGATGGCTCATGAACCGCATCATAGTGAAGACGCGGCATAAAAGTCAGGTCAGTTTTCTGAAAGCCATGAGGCGCTGACCGTGCCTACACTGGGCAAAATCACAGGGAGACTCCTCATGCACCGTCTGAATCGCGACGATATCGAACAGGCTGCCCACCAGGTTTACCAGGTGATGCCTGCCACCGCCCAATACCGTTGGCCCTTGCTGGCTGAACGGTTGGGTTGCACGGTGTGGGTCAAGCATGAGAACCACACACCGACCGGCGCTTTCAAGGTACGCGGCGGTATTACCTTCATGCACTGGCTCAAACGCGAGCATCCAGAGGTGAAGGGCATTGTCACGGCCACACGTGGCAACCATGGGCAGAGTCTGGCGCTGGCGGCAAGCGCGCTTGGTTTGCAGGCGCTGATTGTCGTTCCGCAAGGAAATTCGCTGGAAAAGAACAACGCCATGCGCGGCTTCGGCGGCGAAGTGGTGGAGTACGGTCGTGATTTCGACGAGGCTCGCGAAGAGGCCGCACGCCTGGCGCAAGCGCATGGGCTCTATCTGGTTCCGCCGTTTCATACGGAACTGGTCAAAGGCGTGGCGACCTATGCGCTGGAACTGTTCAACGCGGCACCGGACCTGGACACCGTCTACGTGCCGATTGGCTGTGGATCGGGCATTTGCGCGGTGATCGCCGCCCGCGACGCGTTGGGCCTGAAAACCGAAGTGGTGGGTGTGGTTTCCACCGAGGCGGCGGCCGCGAAACTGTCGTTCGAGGCAGGCGCCATTTGTGAAACCCCCTCGGCGAATACCTTTGCTGACGGCCTTGCCGTACGCCGGCCGATTCCTGAAGCCTTTGCCGTCTATGCGGCCGGTGCGGCGCGGATCGTATCGGTCAATGAGGCGCAGATCGCCGAGGCTATGCGCGTGTATTACACCGATACCCACAACCTCGCTGAAGGGGCCGGTGCGGCGGCCCTGGCAGCGCTGATTCAAGAGCGTGAAGCGATGTCGGGAAGACAGGTGGCGGTGATTCTCTCCGGCGGGAACATCGACCGATCCGTGTATGCAAAAGTGATTGCGTGAACGACGGGAGCACCCGTCATCACCCACGCCTCAGAGCAGACTCCACGACACTCCGACATACATGGCCATTCCTTCACCCGGCGTAGACCGTGCCGCGTCCAGCCCTTTGTCGTCGTAACCCGGGGTGACGGTGGCGGCATAGTGCTTGTCGGTCAGGTTGCGCATGTCCAGCCACGTTTGCCAGTCACCCTTGGGCGCGTTGTAGCCCAGGGTGGCGCCGAATATTGCGTAGGGATCGGCGTAGTAGCTGTTGGCGTAATCCACCGCCACTTTGGACACCAGTTGCGTATTGAGCGCGACGAAGAAGCCTTGGGTCCAGTCGTAGCGCAACTCACCCTGGTAGTAGTGCATTGGCAGGCCCGGCAAGCGGTTGTCGCCGAAGTGGTCGTCGTCGCGGTAGTGGAAGTCACTGAAGGTATAGCTCTGGCGCAGGCTCAACTGGCCGCCATCGCCCGGCGACCACAGGTTGCTTTGCAGGCTGGCTTCCACGCCTTGGTGCACGGTGGGGCTGGCGTTGAGTTCGTAGGGGGTGACGGCGTTGGCATCGGGCAACACCGAGAGCAGTTCGTTGTGCACTTGGGCGTAATACCAGGCCAGGCTCCATTGTCCCAGTGCGCTGTCGCCACGGCCGCCGATTTCCAGCGTGGTCGCCGTCTGGTTTTTCAGCTCGATCGGATCACGCTGGGTGCCGGTGGCGGCGCCGCTGCCTGCCGGGAAGCGCTGGTTGGCGCTGTAAATCAGCGACCACGGGTGCGGCGCCTCGACCGAGCGACTGAGGTTACCGAAGAGTTGCAGGTCGGGTGTCACCTGGTAGCGCAGGCCCAGCCGCGGTGCGTAGTCCCAGTCGCCCAGGCTGGTCTTGCCGCCTCCGTCCGGATACGTCACCGCACTTTCGCGGCGGGTGTAGATGGCCGCAAGGCCGGTGGTCAGCCACAGGTCGTCGGCGATTTCCAGATCATTGCCCACGTGCAGAACGGAATCCGAGCCTTGATAGGTGAAGTTGCGCATGTGCGTGCCCGGCGCGTAGCCGGCGGTGTTGCCGGTGGAGATGCGCACCAGTTCACTGGCGCCGTCATTGGGCAGGTGCTTGGTCACCCGCAGGCCGACCGTGCTTTGGCTTTGCAGTCCCCACAGGGTGTCGCGACGCTTGTAGTCGAACGTGCCGCTGACATCCGTGTACGCCACTTTCAGGCGGTTGGGGCCTTCGCGCAAGTCCATCGGGTAGTCGTGGTAGACAAGGCCGGTCTGGATGCTCGAATCGTCATCGATGTACCAGGTGGTCTTGTTGCCGATGAAGGTACTGCCCGGCTGTTCACGGCTGTCGTCCCGCGTCACGTAGGCCGGGTTGGCCGCACGTGGGTCGTGCTCGATGGAGTGTTTGGTCACTCGACCGGCGAGGTCGTTGTCGGTCTGGCGGTAGCGCAGGTAGAAGCGTGTTTCCAGGTTCGGGTTGAAGCGATAACCGAAGTTGGCGATCACGCCCTGGCTGTCGCTGGCCGTGTGATCCTGATAGCCATCGGCATTTGAATCGGTCGTCGACACGTAGTAATCGAAATCGCCCAACACCTGCCCGGAGCTGACCTGGCGCTGCTGATAGCCGTGGCTGCCTGTCGCGTAGCGCACTTGCAATGTCGGTGCGTCGTAGCCGGTGTGGCTGATGTAATCGATGGCGCCGCCCAGGGCTAGTGCGCCGCGATCGAAACCGTTGGCGCCGCGCAGCACTTCCACATGGTCGAGCCACAGCGGCTCCAGCAATTCATAGGGCGTGCCGCCGGGGCCGGTCAGCGGCAGACCGTCGAGCATGGCGTACAGCCCCGAGGCATGGGCACCCGGTGCCCGGTTGATCCCCGATCCGCGGATCGAAATCTTCACCCCTTCATTGCCCGCCGACTGGGCATAGACCCCTGGTTGATAAGCCAATACGTCCTGATTGCTGGCCACGCGACCTTGCAGCGGGCGGCGCATGTCGACCACGTTGGTGCCACCGGGCACCTGGGCCAGTCGCGCCTTGGCGTCCTCGATCGTCCGGTCTTCGTCGCTCTGCTCCTCTGCGCCGATCAGCACTTGCCCCAGCTCCAGGCTCTGGGCTTCGGTCACGGCCGGACAGACAAGGGCCAGACCCAGCAGCGCGGCGGGCAGGGAGTTGGGCGAGGGCATTGAGAATTCTCCAGACGTATAGGAACGGGCAGTGAACACTGCGACGTATGGAAGAACGAAGTGAGCACATGGCAATTTTGTTTTTTTGCCGAACGCTGCAAGTAAACAGGCGAATAACCCAAATCATCGCCCTGCATGCGGTTAACGCGCAGTCCGCGCATGATCGGTCTCACCAAAAACATCCTTCAGGTATTGGGCCAGATAGTCATATACCAGACGTACCCGCGCAGGCACCGGGCCGCGTTGGGGGCGGTAGATGAACAACTCCAACGGAACAGGTGCGCAGTGCGGCAGCAGAGCGATCAGTCGTCCGCTGGCAAGGTGAGCGGTGATCAGATGGTCGGGAAGCTGGGAGATGCACAGGCCTGAGAGGACAGCGTCGCACTCGACTTCCTGATCGTCGCAGGTAAAGGCTGGTTGACTGGGTACGAACTGTTGCTCATCGGCAAAGTACCAGGGCCAGATGCGGCCGTTGTTACGGTCGACGAGCGCGGATAACGGCAGGCGTTGCAGATCGAGTGGGCTGGTGGGCATGCCACAGCGTTGCACCAGCTCCGGCGTCGCCACGACTTGCAAGCCGATGGGCGCGATCACGCGGGCAATGTAGCTGCGGTCGCGGACAAAACCGATGCGGATGCCTATGTCGATTTTCTCGTCGACGGCGTCCACCATTACATCGTTCAGACGCAGATCCAGTTCGATTTCAGGATGTTCGCGCAGCAGCGGAGCCAGCAACGGCACCAATAGGCGGTGGCCGATAGACTGCGTCACGGTGATTCGCACGCGACCTTTCAATTCCTGAGCGCGGGCGCGACTGTGTTGACTGAACAATTGCTCGATGCCGCTCAACGCCGGACGCGCCTGTTCCGCCAGGCGCTCACCGAACGCACTGATCTGCACCTGGCGGGTGTTGCGATGGAACAAGGGCTCGCCAAACATGCCTTCGAGCTCTTTGATCGCGCGGGTCACAGCCTGCGGTGAGATGCCCAGGGAATTGGCCGCTTCGCGAAAGCTGCCTGATTCAGCCGCGCAGCAGAATATGCGGAGCAGTTCGGTGCGATTGAGCATGGGATTGTTCCTTTTTATGGAATTCCGAAATCCTATCTATTCCATTCATTTCACTAAAGCTTTTTTCCATACTCCGGCCATGCAGAAATCGTTCTGCTCTTTTCCAGGTGTATGGAGATCAACATGAGCAACAACATCAGCGGCAAAGTTGTGGTTATCACTGGCGCCAGCAGCGGACTGGGCGAAAGCACCGCCCGTCACCTGGCCGCTCGCGGCGCCAAGGTCGTATTGGCAGCGCGGCGTGAAGAGCGGTTGCAAGCGATTGCCGAAGAAATTCGTGCCGCCGGTGGCGAGGCGCTGGCCGTCGCGACCGATGTCACGGTGCAGGCGCAAGTGCAAGCGCTCGTCGCGGCCACGGTCGAACAGTTCGGCCGCATCGACGTGATGGTCAACAACTCCGGCCTGATGGCGATTGCACCCATGGCTCAGGGGCGCACGGATGAGTGGGACCGGATGATCGACATCAACATCAAAGGTGTGCTCTATGGCATCGCCGCGGCGTTGCCTCACATGCAACAGCAAAACAGCGGGCACATCATCAACATCGCCTCGGTGGCCGGGATCAAGGTGTTCGCGCCGGGCGGCACGGTCTACAGCGGCACCAAGTACGCGGTACGGGCGATCACCGAAGGCCTGCGCATGGAAGTCGGCGGCAACATCCGCACGACCTTGATTTCCCCCGGCGCGGTGGACTCGGAGCTCAAGTACGGCAGCGCGGACGAAGCGTCGGCGAACAACGTGAAAGAGTTCTACAAGCAAGCTATCCCGGCGGACTCTGTTGCACGAGCAATTGCCTACGCAATCGAACAACCCGCGCAAGTGGATATCAGTGAAGTGGTGCTGCGTCCGACCGTTCAGGAATTCTGAAAAGCCTGACTGATTCAAAACAACGCCAAAGGCCCCGGACACTGCAAAGTGCCGGGGCCTTTCAGGTTCAAGAAATGCAGATGTTCGTAGCGCTGTCGGAATGTCCCGGCCAAGCGACCGGGCGGTCAGCAGATCTGGACGATCCTATCACCCCGGCCGCGTTGGTACTGGTCGTTACTCGCGCACGTTCTGATACAGCATCAACCTTGAGGTCTCATGCATGGCGCGGGTCAACTGCACCAGACGCTTGAACTCTTCAGGGTTTTGCTCAGCCACGTTGTCCAGCGGCGTCTTCGAGGCCAGGTCGTGGAGCGATGGCGAGCTGCCGTCGTGCTCCATTTGGACCATGTAATGCTGCGTCACGCCGGCAATCAACGGGAACGTTCCCTCACGCAATACCAGCGGTACCACACGCTCACCTTCGGGCGCAGGCTGCTGGATATCACGGCCCATGCCGCCGTTGCGGAACTCAAGACCGGCCATGCCCGCCACGGTTGGCAGCAAGTCCACCAGACCAACCGCTTCCTCGACCTTGCGCGTCCCGAGCAAGCCCGGGGCGTGGATGATCATCGGCACGGCATTGCTTTCCAGGCCCAGTTGCTCGTAGGCCGGGGCCAAGTAGGGGATCTGGGCGATACGAGTGTTGTGGTCGCCAAACAGCACGAAAATGGTGTTGTCGTAGTAGCCGCCAGCCTTGGCGATTTCCATCAAACGCCCGATGTTGAAATCCAGCAGGCGCACGGCATTGTATTGCTCGACACTGCGCGATCCTGCGGCCTGGACTTCCTCGAGGGTAGGGTGCTTGACCTCGAATCCGTCATTGGTCTTGGGAATGGTGAAGGGGCGATGGTTACCGGCCGTCTGCACATACGCAAAGAACGGTTTGTCCTTGGGCAGCGCTTGCAGGATGCGGTCGGTTTCCTTGAACAGGTCCAGGTCGGAAATCCCCCAGACATCCACCACCGGGGATTTCCAGTCGCGCTCTTCGAACAGGCGAACGCCGTCGATGCTTTGCCGAATCAGGGCATTCATGTTGGCCCAGCCGGAGTTGCCGCCGATGGTGTAAATCTTCTCGTAGCCGGTGAAGGCGTTGACCACGGAGTGTTGTTTGGTGATCAGCGGGTTGCGCGTTGCCGTTTCCTGGCGCGTGACATCCGGAACCCCGGTAATGCTGGCCCAGACGGTTTTAGCGGTCCCCGTCACCGGAACATAGAAGTGTTCGAAGAACCAGCTCTGCGTCGCCAGGCGATCGAGATTGGGTGTCGGATTGATCGGGTTGCCGTAGGCACCGACGGCGCTGGTGCCCAGCGATTCGAGCATGACGAACATCACGTTCGGCGGCCGGGAACCCGTTACTTTGTAGGGTTGTGGTGCCTGATGGCGAACGAAATTGAGGGTTTGCGCGTCGGGCTTGTCGACGCCCAGGTAGTTGGCCATGACCGGGTAGTGTTCGCGCACTTGCGCTTCGTCATAGCGCGACTGGCCGACCTTGACCGTGTCGTAGAGGAAAATCACCGGGTTCAGACCCAGCGCGGCAATGTGGTTATTGCCCGAGAAGAAGGCATCACTCCAGCGTAACGGCACAGGGTTTTCCAGGTTCATGTGTTCGACACGACCTAAAATGCCCAGCAACACCACCACGAGCATCACCGCACCACCCCAGGTAGCGGAGAGCGGGTGAATCGGCTTGTGGGGGCGGTCCAGCGTCACACGTTCCAGACGTACCAGCGCCAGTGTCACCAACGCGACCGTTGCCAGCCAACCCAGGGTAATCCAGACAACCGGGTAGGTTTGCCAGACCATGTCACGGGATATTTGTGCATCCTCGATGAAGCGCAGGACGGTGGCATTGATCCTCACGCCCAGGTACGCGTAATGCCCGAAATCGATGATATAGACCAGCAGCAGGGCACCCAGCGCCAGCACGATATACACGCGTGCGATCCGGCGAAGCAGGCGGTTGCCGACAAGGTTCCAGCGAGGAATCGAGGCCAGTAGAGCCAGCGGCAGCATCACCAGGATGGCCAGGCGCAGATCGAAACGAAAGCCGATGCCCAAGGTTTCCAGAACGGCATCTTGTTCAATCAGGGCTTTGGCGTCGAATCCGGAAAAGCCGAAAAAGAACACCACCCGTAGCAGCGCAAACAGCACAAACAGAATCGCAGTTGCGCCCAGCCAATAGTGCAAACGTCTCGAATGCAGCCAACCCATCCATGTTCCCCTGTTAAAAGTGTCTTTGAGTCTCAAGCAGTTCGGTTGCGCACAGAGCCGCGTCGCTTGTTCAGGCAGCCATACGTCCAGCGCGTGAAAAGCAGCACCAGTGCCGCGCAGCAATACAGGCCCAATAGCGGATCAACCAGGTAATCCCAATAGTTTTGCGAAGGTTTGATCCCGGCGATGAAGGTCAGGGTCGCGCCGGCCAGCATCACGACGGCCAGACCGTTGCGCAGGTAAAACAGACCCAATGTCAGCAGGGCGAAGACAATCAGCATCGGACGCGGGCTGTAGCCAAATCGATAAGGGTCCAGATCACTCAAACCCAGGGTTGCCGGGTAGAGCAGCAGGGCCAACGCGGCGAATATGATCAGTACGCAGGTTTTATCCTGCTGCGCCGGCGGCAAGAAGCCCAGCCGCCGCAGACAACCCCATGCCATGAATATCAGCGTTGTGATCGCCAGGTCGTCAATGTGGCTGCGCAAATACACGGCCAGCGACAACCCGTCCAACGGTATGAAACTGGCAGCCAGCAAGGCGACCAGCAGAGCGATTCGCCAGCCCCTGTTCAAACCGAAAGACGGCAGCAGCAGGAAGCTGATCATCGCGAAGCTGACATGGGATTGCCACAGGTTAATCATTTGAGACGCTCGGACAGCCACGCTTCGTTGAAGCTGACGTGCTTGATGAACGTGTTGTTCCAGGAATAAACCAAGTGATACATGCCGTCCGGACTACGGATGAAGTAGGGGTATTCATATTCAAACTCGCACCCTTTGCTTTTGCAGACGCGGTTATCGAGGTTGTCCAGAAATTGCGCCGCCAGCGGTTCGCGCAGCGCTCCACTGGAACCGCGGAACTCATTGCCGATGATTTCCTTATAGGCCTCGGGTGAGAACGGGTCCCCCTCCGGATCAGGTGATTTGTCCAACTCACTCAACGAGCGCCAATCGTCCATTTTTGCGTCGGTGCCATAAAGGCTAAGCTTGAAACGCCCCTCTTGCAGGTCGTTGAGGGCTACCAGCAAACCGTGCTCAGGAGTCGCGACGGCCGCCAGCGAGGAATTCGGATTCCAGGGCTCGAGCGGATACGGTTCACTCCACGTTTGCCCGGCATCTTCAGTGCGGGCCGCCAGAACACGGTGGTGGGTGTTGCCCGCATAACGCAACAAGGCGATGCCGCGCTGCCCGTCCAGCGGCACCACGGTAGGTTGCAATGAGTTCTTGCCGTGGCTGATGCGGTACTTGTCGATCACATTGCCGTCAGCGCTCAAGTACAGGTACTCGGCGAACTTGCCCAGGAATTCGTGGTAGACCGGTAGACCGATGGAACCGTCGGCATGAAACACCGGCGCCGAGCGGACCAGGGTGCTGATGTTCAGAAAGGGCGACGTGATCAGTTGGCGCGGTGCAGACCAATGTTCACCGAAGTCGTCGGAAACCATCACGTTGACCGCACTCCCGGCCCAGCCACCCATGGACACGGAGACGTAGAACAGCCACAGGCGATTGTCCGGCGCGAGTGCGATGACTGGATTACCCAGCTTGCGAATGTATTTTTGGGTGCCCTGTTGGGTCGAATCCCGAGTCGCCAATACCTGTTCGGCGCCCCATTCACCGGTTTTCGCGTCGAAGCGGGCGGCACGCACCTGCACATCGGCTGCGCCTTCACGGCTGCCGGCGAACCAGGCTGTCATCAGGCTACCGTCAGGCAAGGCTGTTACGGCGGAGGAATGCACGAAGTCGACGAGCCCGGAGGAGGCGAAGCGGCTGGTATAAATGGGCTTGGCGACTTGATCGGCCACGGCCAGCACGGGCTTCATCAAAGCAAAGGAGGAGTGCGTGTTGGCCGGGGAGGCGAACCATGCGGCAGCAAAGAGGCACGACAGTGCCAGATAAACACCGAGGGCAGGAACACCGGGTAGTTTGATGCGCATTTTGAGGCTAGGCATCTCATGGCCCGATCAGGAGGCGTAACCTATCATTTGTAGTCGCTAGCCTGATTTTTAGCGAGCGGTTTCTTTGTAAGTAAATGTTTGCCGATCTGCATCGCGACGACTGGTCGCATAAAGTTGAAATACGCGGCGTTGCTCGACAGAATCGCGCCCCGATCTGGCCAAAGGTGCCGGACGTTCGTGGTGAAAAGGGGCTGTAGTTGAACAAACAAACATTGTCCATGCGCCTGGAACGTGTGGCGGCGCATGTGCCGGCAGGTGCGCATTTGGCCGATATCGGCTCGGATCACGGCTATCTGCCAGTGGCGTTGATGCGCCGTGGCGCCATTGCGGCGGCGGTCGCGGGCGAGGTGGCATTGACGCCGTTTTGCGCGGCCGAACGCACCGTGCGTGAGAATGGCCTGGACCTGCAAATCACCGTGCGCCTGGCCAACGGCCTCGCCGCGATCGAACCGGCGGACGCAATCACCGCGATCAGCATCTGCGGGATGGGCGGCGAGACGATTCGCGACATCCTCGACAGCGGCAAGGCGCGCCTGAGCGGCAACGAGCGTCTGATTCTGCAACCCAACGGCGGCGAGCAGCCACTGCGCCAATGGCTGATGGACAATGGCTACAGCATCCTCTGCGAGGAACTGCTGCGGGAAAACCGCTTCGACTACGAAATCATCGTCGCCGAACGCGCCGGGCCAGTGAAGTACACCGACGAGGAACTTTACTTCGGCCCGCTACAGATGCAGGCCCGCAGTCCGGCGTTCCTGGACAAATGGCAGCGCATGCTGCGTCAGAAGCACAAGACGCTGGCCAGCTTCGCCCGTGCGCGGCAGGCCGTGCCGGAGGATAAGGTGCAAGACCTTGCCCGACAGGCCCGGTGGATCACCGAACTGCTGGCTTGAGCAACCTGAAGGCTCAGGTGCTTCAGGGGCTGCTGATGACGAATGGAGATCGGGGCAGCCGTACCCCGGACACAGGATCGTTGAAAACATTTTTTCTAGAACGCAAGGACGAATCGGCATTCGCCTGCTGTGTTGTCGTTCGCAGGAGGGCGTTCAAGCAGGAATCCGCACCGCTCCAGTACTTTTTTCGAGCCGATATTCGCGTCATAAACGTAAGCAACCAATTGCGCAAGCCCCCAACGCATCTGTGCCTCCTGGATCAAATGCTTTAGCGCCAGTGTCGCCAGACCCTGTCCGCAAAGGCGCTGATCGACCCGATAGCCTACTTCTGCAGTGCTGTTCGCTGAGTCAATGCATTTTAAATTCGCTCGACCCACGATTTCTCCGTTGTCGTCTTCGATGACAACCGGATGCCATACGCCGATGGCAAAGTCGGACAAGTAACATTCAATATGTTCGGCGACACCCTGCAGTGTGTAAAACGCAGGGGCGCGCGCATCGATATGAGATTCGAACCATTCACGGTTCTGAATTTCGAAGGCCAGCAACGCTTCGGTATCCGTACTGTTCAGCTCGCGCACTCTGAATGGCTTCATTGATCACACCTCCTGTGCTGTAGGCCGGACGCAGACGATCGCGACGTCACCTTAAAAAACGCCAGATGCCTCGTCAATTTTCCTGAGTTGTTATCTCGTGCAGGCAGCCCGAGCAGCCCGGTTGCGCAAACAAAGGTGAGGGCGTGTGTATCGCTGTGTATCCGGACCCGCCCTACGGAGACTGGCTTACAAATGCCCCTCGAACCGGATACATCCGGGATACACGGTTGCAGTCAAATAGCCCTGCCTTAGCGAGAAAGCAAACGCGCCTCGCACCACGGCTTATCGCCCTTAGTGGCAATGACCTTAGCGGCCTGGCCGCACACAGTAATCCGGAGAGTCACCATGTCCCGTATGTCGAACAAATCCCGTATTGGCCTGATCGCTGTTGCACTGGCCGGCAGCATGAACCTCGCTTCGACCGCTTTTGCCGCAGAAGCGCTGCCTCAGGGCTACCAACTGGCCGCCGCCGAAAAGACCGGTGAAGGCAAGTGTGGCGAAGGCAAGTGTGGTGCCGAAGAAGCTGGCGCCAAAGTGACCAAGGCTGGCGAAGGCAAGTGCGGTGAAGGCAAATGCGGCGATGCTTCGTTCGCCCGTACCGACACCGACCACGACGGCCGCGTTTCGCTGAAAGAACTGTTGACCGTGGCCCCGCAGGGCGGCGAAGAGTTCAAGGCGATGGACACCAACAACGACGGTTTCCTCTCCGAAGGCGAAGTCTACAAATTCCGCACCAACCAGTTCACCTCCAATGGCAAGAAAGTGCCGACCGAACTGTTCACCAAAATGAGCAAAGCCCAGGGCTGATCACTCGATACCGCTGTAAAAAAAAACCTCCCCGGGTTCGCGCCCGGGGAGGTTTTTTATGGCCGCTGAAATACCTGTCAGTCGAATGCGCTGCGATAGGCGAACAGGCCGGGCAAGCCACCGGTCATCACGAACAACAGATTGCTACCCGCCAGGTAATCGCCCCGGCGCACGGCGGCCAGCAGTCCGGCAAAGGCTTTGCCGCCGTAGACCGGATCAGTCAGCAAACCTTCCCGGGACGCGAGCAGGCGCACAGCTTCGAGCATTGTTTCGGTCGGCGCGCCATAGGCCTCGCCGCGCTGACTGCCATCGACGTTGATCGCGCTGTCGGCCAGCGTTGTGGACGGATCAAGCAGCTGCAAAACCTGTCGGGTTTTTTCCAGCGTCGTGGTCGTCGCCTGTTCCTCGGTTGCCAGTACCGAATACCCGAGGATCTGTGTCGTCGCCCCGGCCAGGGTGACACCCGCCAGCAGTCCCGAGTGCGTCCCGGCGCTGCCATTGGGCACGATGATTTGCTCGAATTGCACACCCAGCGCGTCAGCCTGATGCAGGACCTCGGCCGCGCACGCGGCATAACCCAGGCTGCCCCGGGGACTGGAACCGCCCAACGGCATGACAAAGGGTTTTTTACCCAGACTCTTGAGCTTCTCGACCAACTGCGCCGCATAGGTATCCGGCATCACCCCTCGGGGTAGCCGATGAACCTTCGCGCCGAACAGTCCGTCCAGCAGGACGTTGCCGTTGTGGCAAAAGTCGCCATCGGTGCGCACGGCGGACGGGGTCAGAATCAGTTCGCAGGCCAGGCCTTGGCGGGCTGCAACGGCGGCGGTCAGGCGCGCATGGTTGGACTGAAAACCGCCCCAGGTCACCAGAGTGTCGGCGCCTTCGGCCAGTGCTTCGCCGAGCAGGAATTCCAGTTTGCGCAGCTTGTTGCCGCCCCCGCCGAGACCGGTCAGGTCATCGCGTTTGACGTAGAGGTTGCAGCCATTGAGTTCGGGCAACCGGCTCAATCGGGACAGTTTCTGGATCGGTGTCGGGCCTTCGAGCAATGCCACCCGTGGGTAAGCGGCCAGCGCGGCATCAAGATGATTCAAGTTGTGGGGCATGAAGGTTCGCTCGTGAAGTGAAAGAACGCAGTGCGTCGGCCACTCTAGAAAGCCATGACTTGAAGATATATCGCTCGCCAGGAATTACTGTTGATACACCGTGTAATCAAACCCTTGTGAGATCGGGTTGATCGCTGGCCAGTTCGCTGGCCAGGAAATCGGCAAACGCGCGCGCCGCCAGGCGTGTGGTGCGACCCAAGGGAAAGTAGGCGTGTACCGGCAGCTCAGCCATTTGCCACTGCGGCAGAAGCTGTACCAATGACCCGTTCTCCAACTCCAGTCGGCAAGCCCAGGACGTCGTTGAGACGATGCCCAGACCGCCTGCGGCGGCTGCCAGCGCACCGGCGGTGTCGTTGGTGGAAAACTGTGGGCTGAGGTTGACCGACGCCGTTTGGCCGTCGCGCTCCAATTGCCAGGAAGAGACATGCGCACCGGCCGGGCCGCCGACGATGCGATGCCGTTCCAGTTCTTCGGGAGTGCTGGGCGTGCCGTAGCGCGTCAGGTAATCCGGCGATGCCACGATCACTCGACGCATTGTGCCGATCAGCCGGGCGGTCCCGGACAGGTCGGGCAGGTTGCCCACACGGATGCCGACATCGACGGCTTCCTTGACCATGTCCTGCCATTTGTCTTCGAGCATCAGTTCCAGGTGCAGCAAGGGGTGACGTTCGGTGAAGGCGGACAGCCTCGGAATCACCACGCGGATGCCCATGGTCGAAGGCATGCCGATGCGCAGCAAACCTCGTAACTCACCGGTTTCACGCACGCTGTTTTCGGCATCGTCGAGGGCGGCGAGGATCGGTTCCATGCGCGCCAGAAACTCCAGGCCGGCCTCGGTCGGGACTACCGCGCGGGTGGTGCGTGACAGCAGCCGCGCGCCGAGTCCCGCCTCCAGTTCGGCAATCATTCGCGACACCTGGGATTGTGTGAGTCCGCTCTCTCGTGCAGCCGCCGAGAAGCTGCCCAAGTGAGCCACGCGGGTGTACAACCGCAAGCTGAGGATGTCTTTCAAAGGCATGCCGTTTCCTGTGCGGGCGAGCCGTGGCGGCGCGTGCGCGTCAGCGTCGATTAATGCGGAATCAGGATAGATGTTAGCCGAAATCGACCGCTACCGGACGTTCCGGCGGGAAGGGATAGTGGGTCCATCGGCGACGAAGCAGCACGCTTCCCCGAGCGGTCCCAACCCTTTCCAACGGGAGCGCAAACTCCCGTCTGCCGCAGCGCCAAAACACTATCTGACCCTTGAGGTGATTCATGGACTTTCTACAGACCCTTGCCCAACGTAATGCGGCGTTCGCAGATTCGGATTTTTCTGCTGACCTGAAGATAATCCCGTCGCGCAAAACCATGATCATCGGCTGCGTCGACCCCCGCGTCGACCCGATGGATGTTCTTCAACTCCAGCCCGGTGAGGCCGCGGTGATCCGCAATGTCGGCGGTCGGGTCAACCCGGCACTGCTGGAAACCATGGCGATCCTGCGCACCGTTTCGCGGGTCGGTGGTTCGGAAGTCGGGGAGGGCTGGAACCTGATCCTCCTGCATCACACCGATTGTGGCATCACCGGTTGCCTGCACCACGCACCCGAACTGCTGGCGAAGCACATGGGCGTTACCCCACAGGAACTGGCGGCGCTGGAGATCGACGATCCCTACAAGGCAGTCGCGGTGGATGTGGCGGCGCTGAAGGCCAATCCGAATCTGCCCGGCGGCTTCACTGTCTCGGGTCTGGTCTACGACGTGGCCACCGGCCGAATCGACACGGTGGTGCCTGCCGGCCCGCTGAGATCCGAATAATCCAACACCAACATTTTTTTGTATTGGAGACAGACCATGAAAACGTTTTTGATTACCGGTTCTACCGGCGATACGGGCACCCCTACCGTCAAATACCTGCTCGAACAGGGCCATCGTGTAAAGGCTCTGGTTCGTCGTGAAGATGAGCGCTCACAGAAAATTTCTCACCGGAAAATCATGTGTGAAACACGCGAGTGATGAGGTCTTAAGCGGATTTGTAGTAAGTCGCTGTTTTTTCAATGAAATAATTTTTGCTCAGGGCTTCCCAGACGTCATAAAAATTGTTAAATTTCCGCCCACTTTCACACAGCGCCAACGGCGTATGCAGTGAAGGGAGCAAGCGTTCGCATTGCTCGTAACAGATACAGGGGCGTCGCCAAGCGGTAAGGCAGCAGGTTTTGATCCTGCCATGCGTTGGTTCGAATCCAGCCGCCCCTGCCATTTTTCAAAACTGACTGATGTTCATGCCCTAAGGCTGACGTCCGCCAGTTATTCCAGCAAATCTGCTGAAGGCACAAAAAACCAATCTCCGTTCACAGCCGTGCTGAAATCCAGCAAGCGGTCGCATCGCTGCGCTCCAACCGATCGTGGTGACCGGCACTCAGTGCGCAAGAGGCAGAACAACTGTTGCTCGACGAAGCGGCACAGGGGCGTTTCCATACGCGTGCCTGTCAGGACATCACGGCGGCGGCAGCGCTCAAGGCGCTGACGCTGGGGCTGATCTAAGTTTCACAGAGGAATTTGCGGCGTCGACAGCACTTGACGCAACCCCATGAACGAACGGATCTGCCGGACGCCCGGCAGGTACAGCAACTGTTCTGCATGCAGGCGGTTGAAACTCTGGCTGTCCTTGGTCCGCAGCAACATGAAGTAGTCGAATTCCCCCGTCACCACGTGGCACTCCATGCAGCCCGAGACCTTCTGCGCGGCGGCCTCGAAGGCGGCAAACGATTCCGGCGTGGAGCGGTCGAGCACCACGCCGATCAACACCACCATTCCCGCATCCAGCGCTTCAGGGTCGAGCAGGGCCACGATGCCCTTGATCAGGCCGGCCTGCTTGAGCCGGTCAACGCGCCGCAGGCAGGCCGGCGGACTCAGTTTCACCTTCTCCGCCAAGGCCACGTTGGATATCGAAGCATCTCGCTGCAGGGCCTTGAGGATGGCGCGGTCGGTGCGATCAAGCTGCATCGGCTCTGCGGCTTTCTCGCTGGCTTTCTTATGGTTGTTTGTTGCGTTCATGGTCATCTACGCGCAATTAAGTAAAGTTTCGGTCTAATTCGTAAAAATAATGCTTCATTTATTGATGGAAACTTGCAACACAAATTTTCAGGTTTTTTCTTAAGATTGATTCATCGAAGCCCGCTGAAAGAGCTTGGATATCTCAACTCATAAGGAACAACGCCATGAACCTGAATCGCTTCAAACGTTATCCGCTGACCTTCGGTCCATCTCCCATCACGCCCCTAAAACGTCTCAGCGAACACCTGGGCGGCAAGGTGGAGTTGTATGCCAAACGTGAAGATTGCAACAGTGGCCTGGCCTTCGGCGGGAACAAGACACGCAAGCTCGAATACCTGATTCCCGAAGCCATCGATCAAGGCTGTGACACTCTGGTGTCGATTGGCGGCATCCAGTCCAACCAGACCCGCCAGGTCGCTGCGGTCGCCGCTCACCTGGGCATGAAGTGTGTGCTGGTGCAGGAGAACTGGGTGAACTACTCCGACGCCGTATACGACCGCGTCGGCAACATCGAGATGTCGCGGATCATGGGCGCCGACGTGCGGCTTGATGCAGCGGGCTTCGACATCGGCATTCGACCGAGTTGGGAGAAGGCCATGAGCGATGTCGTCGAGGGCGGCGGCAAACCGTTCCCGATCCCCGCAGGCTGTTCCGAGCATCCTTACGGCGGCCTCGGGTTCGTCGGTTTCGCCGAAGAAGTGCGGCAGCAGGAAAAGGAACTGGGCTTCAAGTTTGACTACATCGTGGTCTGCTCCGTGACCGGCAGCACCCAGGCCGGCATGGTCGTGGGGTTTGCGGCGGACGGGCGTTCGAAGAACGTCATCGGTATCGATGCCTCGGCCAAACCGGAAAAAACCAAGGCGCAAATCCTGCGCATCGCCCGCCACACCGCCGAACTGGTGGATCTGGGCCGCGAAATCACCGAAGACGACGTGGTGCTCGATACGCGCTTCGCCTATCCCGAATATGGCCTGCCCAACGACGGGACTCTGGAAGCAATCCGCCTGTGCGGCAGCCTCGAAGGGGTGCTGACCGATCCGGTGTACGAGGGCAAGTCGATGCACGGCATGATCGAAATGGTCCGTCGAGGTGAGTTCCCCGAAGGGTCCAAAGTGCTTTACGCCCACCTCGGTGGCGCACCGGCGCTGAACGCCTACAGCTTCTTGTTTCGTAACGGCTAAGCGCAATAACTGTGGGAACGGGACATTAAACCGCCGGGAGTACCGCCATGCATGCGACACCGCAATCCGCAACCTGGATCAAAGAGCCTCTGGCGGATGTCGGGGTGGTCATCGTCACCAGCGCCGCGCTGCCCAAGTACATGATTGACCGGTTGCACGTGGCGATCGACGACTGGGATCAGGTCGCTTACCTGGTGGTCACGCAGCCCATGGTGTTGATGCACGACTGGTTGCAAGTCGGTTGCGAACCGGCGGAGCAGGTTCCGGCCTCCACCTGTCAGGCCACTCGATTGTTGAGTGGCGTATCCAAAGGCTGTTTTTTACTGGATGTCGAGATCACCCCGATACCCGGCCTGACCTGGCTGGGATCGGTGTGCGGCCACCCGCTGCGCGTGATCAATCCGGGAACGCCGGCGCTATCCGGCGCCGCGATGGATAAGCAGGTGGAGGTCATTTTATCCATGGCCCGGACGCTGGCCAAAAGCGTGTTGCAAGAGCGTTGCGTCCTTTAGAAGTCCCGCTGCCCATTCAACGGCTGAATCAACTATTCAAACAAGAAAGACAACGCCTATGAAGCGATCCGCCGACTACCGTCATCAAGCCATGAAATGGATGCGCGAGCCGTCAAGTTGCACGCGGATCGTGGTCATCGCGTCCGGACTGGATAGCGACCATATTGACTTGATGCATCATGGTTTCAGCTGTTTCGACAACATCGCCCTTATGCAGGTGGACAAGGCTGACGCTGGGTCCGACAGGCTCGTCGAGGTGCAAACCACCCGCAGTGACTACAGTTTTGTAGTGTTCGGTCAGCTTGATGATCGCTTGCTGCACGGCAAGCCGTGCGTCTACCACGTCACGCACGACACTTGGGCGGAGCGTTCCGTCATCGACGCGGTAGAACACGTCAAAAGACTCGCCCGAGTGAGCCATTCACGCCACCTTGAAGCGTTACCCTACAGTTGCCGGAGATGCTCATGAACCCGTCCGATCTTCACGCCCAATTGCCGGGCCAGGCTGCAGAAGACCGCGAGGAAATCGCCGAATGGCGTGACGCCTTGCTATCGGTCATTGCCCATGGCGGCACTGCCCAGGCCAGACAGATCCTCGACATGCTGGTGGCGGTGGCGAGTAGCTCGGACATCGGCTGGCGGCCCAGCCATGGCACGCCCTACATCAACACCATCAGCGTCGAACGCCAGCCGGTCTTTCCCGGGGACCTGGCCATCGAGGAGCGCCTGGCGTCAATCATGCGCTGGAATGCCTTGGCCATGGTCGCCCGTGCCAACCACGCGTATGGCGAATTGGGTGGCCACATCGCCAGTTATGCCAGCGCCGCCGATTTGTTCGAAGTGGGCTTCAACCATTTCTTCAACGCACGCACCGACAGCAGCGGCGGTGACCTGGTGTTCTATCAACCGCATTCGGCACCGGGCGTTTATGCCCGCGCCTTTCTCGAAGGGCGGCTCGACGAGCAGGACTTGCAGCACTATCGGCAGGAAATCGGCGCCCGCGCCAATGGTGCGCGGGGTTTATCGAGTTATCCGCACCCGTGGTTGATGCCGGACTTCTGGCAATTCCCGACCGGCTCCATGGGCATCGGCCCGATCAGCTCGATCTACCAGGCGCGATTCATGCGTTACCTGGACCACCGGGGCTTGCAGGACACCAAGGGTCGGACTGTATGGGGCGTGTTCGGCGACGGTGAAATGGATGAGCCGGAAAGCATGTCGGCGCTGACCCTGGCCGCGCGCGAAGGGCTGGATAATCTGGTGTGGGTGGTCAACTGTAACCTGCAACGACTGGACGGGCCGGTGCGGGGCAATGGCCGCATCATCGACGAGCTGGAAGCGTTGTTCGGCGGCGCCGGGTGGAACGTGATCAAACTGGTCTGGGGTTCCGATTGGGACGGCCTGTTTGCACGGGATGCCGATGGCGCGCTGGTCAAGGCGTTGTCCAGCACCGTCGACGGACAGTTCCAGACGTTCGCGGCAAAGGACGGGCGCTTCAACCGTGACCATTTCTTCGGCCAGAACGAGGCGTTGGCGCATCTGGCTCAAGGCCTGAGCGATGAGCAGATCGATCGCCTCAAGCGCGGCGGCCACGACATCGTGAAAATCTATGCGGCGTATCAAAGCGCGCTGCTCGAAGGCAAGAAACCCACGGTGATTCTGGCGCAGACCAAAAAGGGCTTCGGCATGGGCGACGCGGGGCAGGGCAAGATGACCGTGCATCAGCAGAAGAAACTCGACAGGGAAGCGTTGATCGCCTTCCGCAACCGCTTCAACTTGCCTCTGACCGACGAGCAGGCAGAGTCCCTCAGTTTCTTCAAACCCGAGCAGGACAGCGCCGAAATGCGCTACCTGCATGAGCGGCGCCAGGCCTTGGGCGGCTATATGCCCGCACGGCCCACCACCAGCGAGTCATTGACCGTCCCCGAGACCGACAGTTACGCCGGGTTCGCCATTGCCGCCGAAGGCAAGGAAATGTCCACCACCATGGCGTTCGTGCGCATGCTCAGCGGTTTGCTGCGAGACAAACAATTGGGGCCGCGCATCGTGCCAATCGTGGCGGATGAAGCGCGGACGTTCGGCATGGCCAGCCTGTTCAAGCAGATCGGGATTTATTCCAGCGTCGGCCAGCGCTATGAGCCGGAAGACATCGGTTCGATCCTCAGCTACCGGGAAGCCCTGGATGGCCAGATTCTGGAGGAGGGCATCAGCGAGGCCGGGGCGATCAGTTCCTGGGTGGCCGCGGCGACCAGTTACTCGGTGCATGGCCTGCCCATGTTGCCGTTCTACATCTACTACTCGATGTTCGGCTTCCAGCGCATCGGTGACCTGATCTGGGCGGCGGCGGATCAACGGGCCCGAGGCTTTCTGCTCGGGGCTACGGCAGGGCGCACGACATTGGGCGGGGAAGGATTGCAGCATCAGGACGGCAACAGCCACCTGATGGCGGCGATGGTTCCCAATTGCCGCGCCTACGACCCGGCGTTCGCCGGTGAATTCGCGGTGATTCTCGATCACGGCATGCGCCAGATGCTGGAACGTCAGGTGGACGAGTTCTACTACGTCACCCTGATGAACGAAAACTACCCGCAGCCCAACCTTCCTGACGGCGTCGAGCAGGCGATCATCAAGGGCATGTACCTGTTTGCCCGGCATGAATTCGAGGATGCCCGTGGCCGCGTGCAGTTGCTGGGTTCCGGCGCCATCCTGCGCGAAGTGATTGCCGCCGCCGAATTGCTGGCCAGCGACTGGAACATCGACAGCCAGGTGTGGAGCGTCACCAGCTTCACCGAGCTGGCCCGTGATGCCCGTGAGGTGGAGCGCTGGAATCGCCTGCATCCGCAGCAACCGGCACGGCAGAGCCATGTACAAGCGTCGCTCAACGACTCGGCACCGATCATCGCCTGCACCGATTACGTGCGCGCCTTGCCGCAGTTGATCGGCAGTTATCTGGATGCCCGCTATACCGTGCTCGGCACCGATGGCTTCGGCCGTAGCGACACTCGCCAGAGGCTGCGCGAGTTCTTCGAAGTGGATCGCCATCAGATCGTCTTGAGCGCCCTGACGGCACTGGTTAACGAGGGAACGCTGGACGCGAACGTGTGTGCCGAGGCTATCGCCAGGTACGCCATTGACGTTGATGGCGTGGCGCCCTGGGAAGCCTGAAGCCGGGCTTCGTCTGAGTCGATTTTTCGGGAAGTATTTATGAAGAATGTGCGTGAAATTCGTCTGCCCGATATCGGGGACGCCAAGGATGTGGGCGTTATAGAAATCCTCGCCAAGGCGGGCGACACCGTGGTCGAAGGACAGACACTGATTATTGTGGAGGCCGACAAGGCGTCGATGGAGATTCCATCGCCCCACGGGGGTGTGTTGCGGTCATTGGCGGTCAGGCTGGACGACAAGGTCAACGAAGGCTCGGCGATTGCCAGTATCGAGGTTGACCAGCCAGCGCCACAGCTCGCTGTACAGCCCATTGTCGAACCCGTTGCAGCTCATGAACCACTTGCGATTGCGGCGCCATTCGAGATTGTCGTTTCAACAACGGACCTTCCCCTCGCGTCGCCTTCGGTGCGCAAGTTCTCCCGGGAACTGGGTGTGTCGCTGCAAAGCTTCCAAGGGACCGGGCTGCGCAATCGCATCACCAAGGCTGACGTATTGGCCCATGTGAAAGCTGCGCTGAGTGCCTTGCCTCAAACCGCCGCGGCAACTCAACCCTTGAGTGATTTGCTGCCGTGGCCATTGGTGGATTTTTCCAGGTTCGGGCCGGTGGAAAGCAGGGCGTTGTCGCGAATCAGGAAAATCAGTGGCGCCAACCTGCATCGCAATTGGGTGATGATCCCTCACGTCACCAATCACGACGATGCCGATATCACCCGGCTCGAACAATTCCGCGTGCAGGTGAACAAGGAAAACACCTCGGCCGGGGTGAAGATCACGTTGCTGGCGTTGCTGATGAAAGCCTGTGCGGCGGCGCTGAAGCAATTCCCCGAGTTCAATGCCAGCCTCAACGGCGATGAACTGGTGCTCAAGGGTTACGTGCACATCGGTTTCGCCGCCGATACGCCGCAAGGATTGGTGGTGCCGGTGATCAGGGATGTCGATCAGAAAGGCATTCGGGCGATTGCAACGGAGATGTCGGAACTGGCGGCCAAGGCCCGGGAGGGCAAATTGAGCGCCGCCGACATGAGTGGTGGCTGCTTTTCCATTTCATCGTTGGGAGGCATCGGTGGAACCTACTTCACACCGATCATCAATGCACCGGAAGTGGCGATTCTGGGCGTGGGCAAGAGTGTCGAACGACTGGCTCTGGAACAGGGCGAAGTGGTTACGCGCAAGATGTTACCGTTGAGCTTGAGTTGGGATCATCGGGTCATCGATGGCGCGGCGGCGGGGCGTTTCAATGCTTATCTGACCGGGGTGTTGGCCGATTATCGTCGGCTGGTTTTGTAGCCGTCAGGTGCCACGCTGCAGTAGCAGCGGGCACCGTTCAGGCGCGGCGAATGTCGACCCACACCGGACCGTCGGGATACATGTCGCCGGGCTTTCTTTTGCGATATCACTCGCGCCTCACGGCCGCCAGATACCGACATCCTTCGCGTCCACAGCCTTGGGCAACAAACCGGCGGCAAAAAATGCATCGGCGATTTTCTGTTGCTCACCCAGCTCGTCGCTCTTCACCGGTTGTACCTGATAGCTGCGATGGCTGTTGGCGGTCTCGACCGTGTCCAGGCCAAGGTTGCCCCACAGCGGACTCAACACCTGGGCCGCGTCGCGCGGATTGGTTTTTACCCACTTGCCAGTTTTCTCCAGTTGGTCGTAGACCGTCTGGAGCACTTGCGGGTGCGCTTTTGCGTAGCTGGTGCTGGTCAGGTAGTAGCGTTTGTAACTGGCCAGGCCAGCGCCGTCCGCCAGGGTACGGGTCGGCAGTTGCTGTTGGGCGCTGGTGAGGAAGGGTTCCCAAGTGACCCAGGCATCGACCTTGTTGTTCTCGAAGGCGGCGCGGCCATCGGCGGGCGACAGGTAGGCAGGCTGGATATCCGAAAACGCCAGGCCGGCTTTGGTCAGGGCGGCGATCAGCAAATAGTGGCTGCCGGCGGCTTTGGTGACGGCCACTTTCTTGCCTTTCAGATCCGCCAATTGATGCAGGGACGAGTCCTTGTGCACGACGATGGCCTGGGCCAAAGGCGAGGGCGCTTCCTGGGCAAAGTAGGTCAGTTTGGCCTGCGCGGCCTGGGCGAAGATCGGCACGGTGTCGGCCACGTCGGCGCTGATATCGACATTGCCGACATTCAGCGCCTCCAACAGCGGCAGGCCGCTTGGAAACTCATGCCAGCTCACGTCGATGTTCTGTTGCGCGAGGGTTTTATCCAGGGTGCCTTGGGTCTTCAACAAGGTGATGAGGGTCGACGATTTCTGGTAGCCGATCCGCAGCGTTTCCCGGGCCTGGGACGGTAATGCGAAGGACAGGGCCAAGGCCACGACCAGGCCGGTCAGCAACGGACGACGGAATTTTGCTTGTGCATTATTGTGGGGGTTCGACATGGCACGCTCACTATTCGGCAAGAAAGAAGGGCTATCTGCGATCAAGCATATGGTTCTAAAAAACAATTTATAAATAATTTTTAAGCATTAGCTTAGTGGCTTCCGCAAGGGCATCAGAACGCGTACTGCAAACGGGTGTAGTAGTAACCCCCGGTGAAACCGAAGGGTGAGTAGCTGCCCCAGTTATCGCCGAACGAAGAGTTGGACACGCCGATGTGATCCGGGTATTTGTCGAACAGGTTCTGTGCGCCGACGGCGACGGTCAGTTGCTTGGTCAGTGCATAGGCGACGTCGAGGTCGGTGATCCATTTGGCGGAATACTCGCGGTCCAGGCTCGAATCGGCGGAGCTGTTGACCTCGGTGTAGGTGCCATAACGGGTCAGGCGCAGGTTGACGTCGAAGTCGTGGATCGCCCAGTCGGCGGAGAAGATCGCCTTGCTGCTGGGGGAGGTTTTGGTGATCAGCGCACGGGCCTGGCGACCGAGCAATTGATAGCTGCTGTTGAGGGCGGTGAGTTGCGACGGGGTATCGTTGACGCTGAGGATTTGTGTGTGGTTGTAGTTCAGCGCCGCAGTCCATCGCACCGAGCCGAAGCTGTTCAGGTTCTGTCGGTAGTTACCCACCACATCAACGCCCGAGGTACGCGTGCTGGCGCCATTGCTGAAGAACTGCGCCCCGGCGGTGGCCGGCACGCCGATGCTGTCGAGCAGGGCGGCGACGCCCGGGCCCTGGAAGCGCTCGCTCAGAACCAGGCGATCACGCAGGTTGATCACGTAGCCGTCGACGGTCAGGCTCAGGTCTTCACTCGGAGTCAGGGCGAAACCGAGGCTGAAGTTGGTCGAGCGCTCGGGTTTCAGCGCTTCGGCGCCCAACGCCTGGGCGCCGACTGAATCCACTGGCAGAATCACGTAGTTGTAGGACTGGTAGACGCCGTTGATGGTGTCGAAACCGGTCGAGCGTGCGGTGAAGACTTCGTTGGCCAGCGATGGCGCACGAAAACCATTGCTGATAGTGCCGCGTACCGAAAACACCGGGTTGAACTCGTAGCGGGTGCTGAGCTTTCCGCTGCGCGTGCTGCCCACGCCTTCGTTGTAATGCTCATAGCGCGCGGCGACACCCAGATACCACTGCTCGACGGGGTAGAAGCCCAGGTCGATGTAAGTGGCGACGTTGTTGCGGCTGACTTTTTGCTCGTCGTCAGGGGTGATGCCGTTGGTGACCTGCGCACCCGGATCGGGGCGTTGTCCGGCGCGTGGATGGCCGACGGGAAACACGTAGCCACCGTCAATGTAAGAGGCTTCGGAACCGGCGCGCGTCTCGTAGCCGTCACGTCGATGTTCGAAACCGAAGGCAACGTCCAGTGGCTTGGCCAGGCCGATGTCGTAGCTGTTTTTCAAGTCGAAGTTGCTGGTCCATTGATCGGCGATGTAGACGCCGGAGGTGAATTTGTTCGGCGTGTTTTCCCCCAGTGACGGGTTCTGGTTGTCGTAGGTGCGTTGCTTGGCGTAGTTGCGTCCGTAGGTGCTGCTCAGGTCCCAGGCCCAACCACCGATGCCGATATCGTCGCCCCTGGCGCCGAAGGCGGACTGGAAGTCGGCCTCGTTGATCAGCCAGTAAGGGCTGTAGCCTTCGGGAAAACCGTTGGGGCCAGTGGTGATGGTGTTGCGCCCGCTGGGCAGGCGGAAGTTCTGGCCGTCGTTGTTTTCACGGGTGGCCAGGGTCGAGAACGAGTAGAGCGTGACAGCATCGTTCAGCGGCAGGTCGAGGTTGTAGGCGACATCCGCCAGCTGGCTGCGGGGCAAGCCGTAGCCTTTGTAGGTGTGGTGACTGGCCGTGGCCTCGCGCGGATCGGGCGAGCCGTCCGCCAGTGGATAGTAATGCGAGCTGTAGCCGTTGCTGCCGGCCTTGTTGTCGCGTTCCTGATAACGGGTGTCGAGCGAGACGTTGAGTACGCCGGCCTCGCCGACTTCAAAACCGTAATTGAGCGCTTCGGTTCCGGTGCCGCGCTTGCCGTCGTAGTTCTGGCCCAGGGTAGTATCGGAACTGCCGCCAGTGGTCTGCTTGAGGATGATGTTGATCACCCCGGAAATCGCATCCGATCCGTATTGGGCCGCTGCGCCATCGCGCAGCACCTCGATATGATCGATGGACGCCACCGGAATCAGGTCGAGGTCGCTGGGCGCTGCGCCGCTGTTGATGCCGTTGATATTCAATGTCGCACTGGTATGCCGGCGCTTGCCGTTGACCAGCACCAGCACGTGGGAGGCGGTCAGGCCGCGCAGAGTCGCCGAACGCACCACGCCGCTGGCATCCCAACCTGCCCGGTCGGGCAGGTTGAACGACGGAATGAATTTACTCAGCGCCTCCAACAGGCTCGGTTTGCCGACCGCGCGCAGCTGGTCGCCGGTCACCACATCAATCGGTGTCGGGCTGGTGGTGACGGTGCGTTGTTCGGCGCCACGGTTACCGGTGACGACCACGGTATTGAGGGTCGGCGAAGTGGTTTCAGCGGCCTCCAGGCTGAACGAGGCGAGGCCGCAGGCAATGGACAACGGGACTAACAAGGGGCGATAGGGCGGCGCCGTTCGGCGCGCTGGGCAGTTGAGCATGAACGTGAAGCTCCTGAATGATGGGTGAATTCCGTGTCACTTCTTGCGAGCGGCGACGGCCTCGATTTCAACCAGGCCGCCAGGCAGTGGCAGGGCCACCACCTGAATGGCGGTGCGTGCCGGTTTGTTCGGCTGCGCGGCACTGCCGAAGAACGGCGTATAGCCTTCTTGCAGTCCGGCAAAGTCCAGCTTGCCGCCCTTGGCGGGGTCACCCACCAGGAACACTCGCAACTGAATCACATCGCCGAGCCCCAGACCCTGGCTCTCCAGGACGCCTTTGAGTTTGTTGATGATCGAGGTGGTCTGGGTCGCGGTATCGCCGTAGGCGGTAAAGGAATCCTTTGGCGCTTTCGAGTCGTGCAGGTCGGCCAAAAGGCCACTGACGAACAGCAGTTCGGTTTGTGCCGGCACCGACACCGCCAGCGAGATCGGGAAATTCGAGTTGGGCAGGGCGACGCGTTTGATCTCGTCGGCGTGGCTGGCGAGCGCGGTTGCGGTCATGAGCAGTCCTGTCAGCAAAGTGATGGTTTTCATCGTTCAGTCCTTTTATTGAATGAGTCAGGCGGCAACGCCCGGTTGGTTGCGTTCGGCGTGTCGGCCGATCAACGAAACGATGCGCCGGGCCGAGTCGGCGGCGCTGTTCTGCCAGATGCCGACGCCGCCATGGGCCAGGGCATCGCTGGCCAGATAGGTGCGGCCCTGGGGCTCATTGAGAATCTGGTAGGCGCTTTCGCCGACCTCGTCGTTGACGATCCACGGCCCCTTGCTGAACGGCACCTTGGCCCAGTTGATGGCCACCGGTTTTTGCAGCTTGTTGCTGTGTCCGGGGTGCAGCAGCTCCACGGCTTGGCGGGACGAGGCGAACTGTTCGGCGAGGGATTTCTTGCTGAAGGCCTGGGCCGATTCGCTGGTGTTGTAGGCGGCGACCAGAATGCCCTGGGCGCTGTTGAGGCGATCACTGGGATACCACAGACCTTTGACTTCATGATCGAGGTAAGACAAGCCGCCATAGATGTTGAAGTCGGTTTCCCAGAACCTTGGCGACTGCCAGGCCACCTTGTTCGCCTGATCGCTTTGCGCACTGAGGATCGCTTGCTTGAATGGCTGGCTGAAGTTGCTCGGCAGCTTGGCCAGCAATGGCAGCGGCACCGTGACGATGGCGTAATCGGCGTTCAGGGTTTGTGTGGCACCGGTCTTGCGATCGCGGTAGGTGATGCGGCTGCCAGACTCTGCGGTCTGGATGTCGCTGACCTCGGCATTGAAGCGCACCGCGTCCTTGACCTTGTCATAGAACGCGTAAGGGATTCGGTCCATGCCGCCGACCGGTTGGAACATGGTCGAGGAAAATTCCGGAATTTCATCGAACACCAGCGCGCCCCAGAGCTTGGGGTTGAGCAGGGTTTGCAGTTCCAGCGGCGCGCGAGTGATGCCGGTCTGATCACCGGCACCGGGCACCCGTGTGTAGCCCGAGCGCACCGAGCCCTTGTATTTGAAATCGGCGTTGAGATCGCCATAGACCTTGAGGAAATTCAACAGCGCCTGGCGATCGTCGGCGGTCAGATCCTGATCCAGGGCTTTGCGGCTGACGGTGCGTGCCAGCAGTTCAGACAGTTGCCCACGTGTATCGTTGACCGCCTGGCGCAACTGGAACGCCGGCTTTTTCGGGTCCGGCAAGGCCAGTGCGTTGCGGCTGCTGTTGACCAGCACTTGCAGCTCGACGCCCAGCTCGCGGCAGTAACCGAGGAGGGTCTGGTGGTGACTGGGAATGCGCGCGGGGCCGGCATTGAAAAACTGCCCGTCATCGAAATCGACGGTCTGGCTGACGCCATCGTCGAAATCGATTTTGCTGCCCCGACGCAATGTCCAGTTGCGCCCACCCACCCGTTCCCGTGCTTCAAGAATGGTCACGGTGAAACCCGCCTTGCGCAGTTCATAGGCGCTGACCAGTCCGGAAATGCCGGCACCGACGATCACCACCTGTTTGCCTTTGCCACTGCTGCCCAGTTGCAACGGATTGAACGTCGATGCCACGGCCTGAGGCGTCAGCCCCAGTGCACCGAGGGCGCTGACAGCGGCGGAATAGCCGCCGACGGCGGCGATGCGGGAAATCAGTTCTCTGCGAGTGAAAGCCATAAAAGTGCTCCTTGGCAAGATTGCCTGTATGGGAATCAGAGGTCGTAACGCACGGACAACAAGAGGGTTCGCGGGTCGTTGATCGAGTAGTAGCGGGCGCCGCTGGACGGCACGTAGCCGACTGATTGCGGGTACGCCCGATCGAGCAGGTTTTTCACCGCCAGCGTGGTGGTCCAGTGGCCGTCGCCGGAGATATAGCGGGTGTTGGCGTTCCAGAAGGTTTGCTTGGGGATTTCCTGGATGTCGTCGTTCAGCGCGTTGGCGTAGGACTTGGTCTGGAACTGCGCGTCCGTGCCGACCAACCAGTCGCCGGGTAAGCCGGCCGGGATCGTGTAGTTGAGGCCAACACTGGCGTTCCATTTCGGCGAGAACACCAACTGTTTACCGTTGGCATCGACGCCGGCGCCGCTGGCGTTTTCGAAGTCGTCGTACTGGCTTTGCAGGTAGCCGATGTTGGCGGTGAGTTGCAGGTCGCGGGTCAGCGCTGTCAGGGTTTCCAGCTCGACGCCGTAGGTGTGCGCCTGGCCGACGTTGGTCCGCAGGCTGACACCCAGCGCCGGGTCGTAAGCGTTGGTCTGCAGGTCGTCGTAGTCGTTGTAGAACACTGCCAGGTTGGCGCGCAGGCGACGGTCGAAGAAGTCACCCTTGAAGCCGGTTTCCCAAGTGGTCACGTCTTCCGGCGAGAAGGCCTGCTCGGCCGCCGCCTGGGTTGGCGCTCGGTTGTCGTAGCCACCGGCCTTGAAACCCTTGGCCACGTAGGCGTACTGATTCAGGTGCGGGGTCCAGGCGTATTCGAAGCCGATTTTCGGGCTGGTGGATTGCCAGGACTTGCTTGAGTCAGCGCTGAAGTTGGTGCCGGTGATTTGCCGCTCGGTGGTGATGGCGTAGTTGGTGTAGTCGAAGTTCTTGTGCTCGCGGGTAAAGCGCAGCCCGGCGATCAGCGAAAAATTTTGCGTGACCTTATAACTGCCCTGGCCATACAGCGCGTAGCTTTCGGTGTTGGTCGAGCTGTACTGGCCCTGACCGATCACCCGATTGCGTGCGATGGAGTAGGTGAGGTTGTCGCGGTCGGCGTCGAAGGTTTCGCGGTACAGGTACAGGCCGGTGCTGAAGCTGAAGTCGTCGTAGTCGCCGTTGAGCTGCAACTCCTGGGTGGCGTAGTCCTGCTTGTAGAGAATCAGGTTGTTCTGGATCAGTGCCGCCTGACCCGAGTTGTCGTAGTTCACGGGCTGATGGAACGCCGAATAGGCCGTCACTGACTTGATGTTCAGGTGATCGTCGATGGCATAGATGGCACGCAGTACCGAGCTGCCTTGATCGAGACGGTTTTTCGGATTGAGGCTGCTGTAGCTTTTGAATTTGTCGAAACGGCCGTTGGCGTCGAACGGTGTGTAGCTGGTGGTATCGCCACGGTCGAAGGTGCCGGCCAGAGTCAGTTGCACATCCCAGGGCGAATCATCCGGGTTGTAGCGCAGCTTGCCGCGATAGGATTGGATGTCGATGTTGTTCACGTCCGAGTGGCGGGTCGGGTCGGAGACGGTGCCGTCACGGGTCAGGCGAATCGCCGAGAAGCTGCCGAACAGCGCGTTGTCCACCAGCGGGCCGCTGATCAGCAAGCGGCCGTTCTGGGCGTTGTAGTCACCGGCACCGAGTTCGAAGAAACCACGGGTTTCCTGAGTCGGATCGCGGGTGATCACGCGGATTGCACCGGCGCTGCTGTTACGCCCATACAGCGTGCCTTGTGGGCCGCGCAGCACTTCGACGCGCTCGACGTCGTTGAAGTCGAGCATCGAGGAAATGGCCCGCGGGATGTACAGGTCATCGGCGTAGACCGCGACGGCCGACTCCTGGATCGGGTCGGTTTCGCCGATGCCACGAATCCCGTAGGTCTGCGCACTGTAGGAAATCGACTGGCGACTGAGGGTCAGGTTCGGCACCTGCCCGGAGAGGTCGCGGATGCTTTTGATCTGCTTGTCTTCAAGGGCCTTTTCGTCGAACGCGGAAATCGCCAGCGGGGTTTTTTGCAGGTCTTCGCTGTGGTGTTCGGCGGTGACGGTGACGACGGGGAGGGCACCATCCTTGGTGTTTTCGTCGGCGTGAGCCGACAAGCCGAATATTGCCAGCGACACGGCCAGCGTCAGACGGTTTGAACGGAAAGTGTTGTGCATGGTGAACCCCGGATGTGGCGTTGGCGTTGTTGGTTTTTTTTCGGCAAAGCGTTGCCGGGGCCAGGGTTTGAGGACCGTGGCGGCGGTGGCTTGGCCGGTTTCTGGTTTGGGTACAGCGGTTGACCGTGGAGTGGTGTCGGCCGGAAAAATCTGTCGTTCCGTGGGCCTCCACCTGGTCAGGGGTCGGTGATGGTTGTAACAATATTTATATAAGTAGCTGCTGTAAAAGTCCGATTAGTTATAAGTTAATTATAAAAACAAGGCATTAAGTTAATAATTTAAATGCGTAAAGCTGATGTTGCTTTTGGCGAGCACCCATAACCAATGTGGGAGCACAGCTAGCCTGCTAGCGATTGCGGTCTGTCAGCCAACATAAATGTTGAAACTGAAGACATCATCGCTAGCAGGTTAGCTGTCCCACATTGGGTTGTGCATGACTGAAGGGGGCGGGGATCAATACCCGCGCTGAACGTTCGCTTGATTCTCCAGCGCCAGGCCATTGAGGAAACGTTCGAGATTGGCCAGAAAGCTATCAGCGATCTCATGGCGGCTGTTGCTGGAGATCGCCGAGGTATGGGGTGACAGGCGTACCCTGGGATGGCTGTAGAGCGGATGACCGTCCGGCAAGGGTTCGGGTTCGGTGACGTCAAGCGATGCCAGGCCGATGCGTCCGCTGTACAGCGCCTCCAGCAATGCCCCATGGTCAAGCAGCCCGCCCCGGGCGATGTTGATCAGGTGCAGGCCCGGTTTGGCGCTGGCGAGTACGGGGCTGTTGACGATATGCCGGGTCGCATCGGTCAACGGCGCAGCCAGCACCAGATGATCGGAACGCGCAAACAGCTCATGGATGTCCCGCGCCGCTTCGACGCCTTCAACCTCGAACGGCGTCTGACTCTGACGCAGCGCCAGCACATTGATGCCGAGGGCGCGGGCCTTGGTGGCGAGACTGCGGCCAATGGCGCCAAAGCCGAGAATCCCCAGCGTGGTGCCCTTGAGCGGTGTCAGCGCGGTGAAATTCCATTGCGCGTCATGCACCCAAATGTCCGGCAGGTGCTTGGCTGCGGCGAAGATCGCGGCCAGGGCGAATTCGGCGATGTTTTCGGCGGCGCTACCCCGTGAGGTGCTCACTGGCGGGCCGTTGAACAGCCATTGCGGATAGAAGTCGATGCCCGAAGACACCACCTGAATCCATTGCAGCCCATAGGGCCAACCCGGTGGTGGTGTGTCCGGCGCCTGATAGCCACGCACGTTGATCGGCCGTGCCAGCAGGATGCGGACTTCCGTCGGCAGATCGCTGGGCACACCGGCCGGCACACCGATAACGCGGGCCTCAGGATGGGTTTGACCCAGACGCTGGCGGATCACTTCGTTGAAGTCTTCATTCAGTTGGCTGGCGATGACGAACTGGCTCATGGGCGCTCCTTAATCTGGCGTTGGGCGAATACGGCTTTGCCGACGCCTTGCAGGATGGCGTCGTTCTGCGGGGTGTGGACGCGGCTACACAGCACGTCACGGTAATGCCGTTGCAGCGGGTTGTTCCGTGACAGCCCCGGGTTGCCGGACGCCTCGATGGCCAGTTCGACGGCGCGAATCGCGTTGCCGGTGACCAGGTATTTCAGTTGCGCCGCGTTGCTGGCCGGGGTGTGACCCTCGGCGGCGGCGTCAAGCAGGCTACGGTTGGCGAACAGCAACGTGTCGATGTGGCCGACGGTTTCCTGAAAACGCGGCAGGGTCGACAACGCAGCGCCGAGGTTGGACGGTGCGCGGGTTTCCAGCCATTGCACCAACCAGTCGCGGGCGGCCTGAGCGACGCCGTCGTAGACCGATGACAGCAACACCGACATCCACAGAAACCCATCGCCATCGAGTTCTGCTTGCGGCGCGCTCCAGCGGCTGACACTGACGGCGTGATTCAGCGGCACCAGGACGTTGTCGAACACCACCTCATGGCTGCACGTGGCACGCATGCCCAGATGGTCCCAGTCTTCGATGATGCTGATGCCCGGCGTGTCCTTGTGCACCAGCCAGGCACCGACCAGCGGATCTTCATCGCTGCTGCGCGCCCAGACACTGAACCAGGTCAGGCCATGGCTGCCGGTGGAGTAGATTTTTCGGCCGCTGATTCGCCAGCCTGCGGAAGTGCGTCTTGCGACGGTTGCTGGCAGACCGCCGCGCGCGGGAGTGCCGAGATCGGGCTCGACTCGCAAGGCGTTGATCAGCGCGCCATGCTCGACGGCGTCCCGGGCCACTTGCAGGCGCAACGCTTCGGGCCAGTTTCGATTGTCTTGCAGGCGCGAGTGCTGCAGGTATTGCATCACCAGGATCAACGCCGTCGAAGGCTCGCCTTTGGCGATTGCACGGATGGCCTTGCGCGCCTGTGTCAGGTTTGCGCCGCCACCGCCCAGCGCTTTGGGCACGGTCAGCGCAACCAGATTGTGCTCATGCAATAGCTTGAAGTTGTCATGGGGAAAGGCGCCGCTTTCGTCAAAAACATGTGCGGTGGCGTCCAGTTGTTCGCTGATGCGTTCAAGCAACGCCTCGAAATTGGCCACTTCGACCGAGCGCAATATGGGTGGGTGTTGGGATGGAAGACTCATGGTGAATTCACTCGATCAATAAGGGTGCGAGCCGGTAGTGAGCACAGCTCCTACAGGGTCAGGGTTCGGCCTGACTCATAGCGCCAGCAACGGAAAGTTTTTATCCCAAAGCGGGCTGACATCGAGCCGTTCGCTCAATACCCCCGCGTCGAAAAACAGGTCTGCGACTTCTTGCTGCGAGGCGATGGCCTGATCGTTCACCTCAATGATTCGCGAGGCCTGGCTGCGGTTGTTGTACATGTCGAGGAACACGCTTTTGTCGACGCCCAACAACTGCGCCGATTTGGCGGCCCAGGGTTCGGGGTTGTTGTTGATCCATTCCAGCGTGCGCGCTTGTCGTTGCAGGTAGTCCTGAATGGCCTGCTTGCGCAGCGGGTCTTCCAGGGCGGCGGGGCGCGCGGCGATCAGGTAGTTGCCGGACAAATACCCCAGTGCAGTTTTCAGTACACGGGCGCCACTGCGGAACTTCGCCAACTGAATGAACACGCCGTAGATCACCCAGGCATCAAGTTGCCCACTCTGGAACGCGCTGAAACCGTCCTGAGGCGTGAGCGCCACCGCCGTGATGTCCTTCATGGTCAGGCCCTGTTCTTTCAGCGCCTTGATCAGGAAGTAGTGCGAGGTGGTGGAGCGCACGTAGCCGACCCGTTTGCCGCGCAACTGCCCGACCGATTCGATGGTCGAGTCCTTGGGAATCAGGAACACCTGGTTGTTGACGTCGCCTTGCAGCACCGCGACGAGTTTCGGTTGGCGGTGACTCTGGATCGAGAAGATCGGCGGGATCTCACTCATCCCGCCCACGTCCAGACTGCCCGAGGCCAGCGCTTCGACGATCAGGTTGCCGCCGGCGAATTCCGCGTATTCAACTTTGTAAGGGGTATTGGCAGTACCGGCGTCTTCGGTGAAGTACGAGTCCTGGCCGCGATAGGTGGCGACGCCCAGGGTCAGGTCCGAAAGATTGTTCGCTTTGGCGAATGCACGGGAAGGCAGTCCCAGTGAGGACAGCCCCAAGGCACCAACGGCGATTGAGCAGGCCGTGAGAAAGCCGCGACGACTGAACTGTCCCTGTGTGATCTTTTTCGTCATGGTTAGGCTCTTGTCAGATGGCGATTTGCACGGGTGTTTGTCCGAGCAGTTGTTCGACCGCGTGCAGTATCGGGGCGGCTTCGCTGCGCACCAGCCAGTCCGGGCTGACTTCGGCGAAGGCGACGGTACCGTCCCGGGCGATGACCACGACGGTCGGTTGCGGCAATTCCCAGGTGCCAGTGCCGGTGGTTTCACCGATGCTGTTGCCCTTGGCCAACGCGGCTTTGCGTGAGGCCTCGTCGAAGCTGTAGAGAATCCCCAGGCGGCCGCCCAGTTGATTGTCCGGATCGCTGGCCACTTGCAGCTCAAGGTTGTGGCGGGTCTTGATGTCTATCAGGCGTTCCGGCACTTGCGGGCTGACCGCCACCAGCGGCACGCCCAGTGCGTGCAGTTGCGCATACAGCTGGCGCTGGTAATAGGGCAGGGCGATATTGCAGGCTGGGCAGCCGGCGAAGCGGAAGAAAATCAGCACCGCCGGCCCTTTGACCAGCAGATCGTCACGGCTCAGGCTGCCGCCTTCGACGGGCAACAATGTGAAGGGATCAAGGGCATCGCCGACCTTGACGAAGTCTGCAGGCCTGGCTTCATCTACCAGGCGCTGGCGCTGATCAATGTTGATTTGCAAGGCCGCCGGATCCCAGGTCGCCAAGCGTTGTGCGTGCAAGTCCGCCAGCAGGTAATTGAGGGATTCGCTCATGCCAGTGCCTCGCTGTCTTCTCGAGACTTGAGGGTGATTTGCGCGTGACGATTGGCAGGCACTGGCAGGCCGAAATTGTCGCGCAAGGTGTTGCCGCTGTACTCGTCGCGGAACAGACCGCGTTGCTGCAGAACCGGCACCACCCGTTCAGTGAAAAATTGCAGACCATCAGGCAGCAGTGAGTTGATGATAAAACCGTCTGCCGCGCCTTCCTCGAACCATTTTTGAAGCGCGTCGGCGACTTGCTCGGGCGTGCCGACGAAGTCGCGACGCGGCCTTGAGAAGCGCAGGGCGACTTCACGCAAGGTCAGGCCCTCGTTCTTGGCCAGTTGCTTGATCCGGTCCGATCCGCCTTTCTGGCTGTTGGACCCCAGATCGCCCAGCTCGGGGAACGGCGCATCCAGTGGGTATTGGCTGAAATCGTGGTCATTGAACGGGCGGCCGAGGGCGATGATCGCGTCTTCTATCGTCACCAGATCCACGGCTTGCTGATAGCGACTTTCCACTTCGGCGGCATCGCGGCCAACGATCGGACGGATACCCGGCAGGATCGACAGGTTCTGCGGATCGCGTCCGAAACCGGCAGCGCGTTGTTTCAGGTCCTGATAGTAGGCGCGAGCATCGTCGAAACCTTCCGGGCTGACGAAAATCGCATCGGAGTTTTCCGCGGCAAAATTGCGTCCGGCCTCAGAAGTCCCGGCCTGAAAAATCACCGGTTGGCCTTGCTTCGAACGGGAAATGTTGAGCGGACCTTTCACCGAGAAAAACTCGCCCTTGTGTTCCAGCGCATGCAGTTTTCCGGGGATAAAGAACTCGCCGCTTTGCTTGTCATAGGCAAAGGCATCGTCTTCCCAGGAATCCCACAGGCCCTTGACCACATTCACATGCTCTTTGGCGATGCGGTAGCGAACAGCATGGGGCGGGTGTTCGGTCTTGCCGAAGTTATCGGCGGTGCCACTGAGCCAGGACGTCACCACGTTCCAGCCGGCGCGACCACCGCTGATGTGGTCCAGCGAAGCGAACTGGCGGGCGACCTGGAACGGCTCGGTGTAGCTGACCGTGACGGTCGCCACCAGACCGATGTTGTGGGTAGTGGCGGCCAATGCCGAAAGAATGGTCAACGGCTCGAAGCGGTTGAGGTAGTGCGGGCTGGATTTTTCATGAATGTGCAGGCTGTCGGCGATGAATACGAAATCGAACTTGGCCGCCTCGGCCAGATGCGCCTGCTGCTTGTAGAAACCAAAGTTCACGCTGGCGTTGGGCTGGGCCTGCGGGTGGCGCCATTCGCCCCATCCGTGACCGACGCCATGGACCATTGCACCGAGTTTCAGTTGGCGTTGTTTGCTCATGGTGTTACTCCTTTATCCGTCGCAGCGTTAGCGGGATGCCTGGTTGAGTGGGGCGCGCTTGGCGTTGAAGCTCTTGTCGAAGCCTTGGGAGACGTCGATGTGTTTGCCGAGAATTCCTTCTTGCTGGTAGATATCGGCGGTGGTTTGCAGGCCGCCGATGACCTGGTCGTCAATCTCCACCGGTTGCATGTGCGTGCCTTTGGCCACGGCAATGTGCACGTCCAGCGGCAAGCCAGTGACCCGTGCCTGGGCGGCGGCATATTCCTCGGGGTGGGCGTTCGTCCAACGGTAGGCGCGATCGACCCGGGCGATGAAATCGTCCAGTTGCTGGCGCTTGTTGGCGATGGCCTGGCTGGTAGCGGCGAAATACAAATGATTGGTCAGCAGCTTTTCGCCGCTGACCAGCACCTTGGCCTGGCTTTGTGTGGTGGAAATGGTGGTGTAGGGGTCCCAGGTCGACCAGGCGTCCGCGCTGCCGTTGTCCAGCAGGATTCGCGACTCGCTCGGCAGCAGGTAGATGAACTGCACGTCCTGGGTACTTAAGCCGGCACTGCGTAGGGCTTTGATCGCCAGGAAATGCCCGATGGAACCGCGGGTAGTGACGATCCGTTTGCCCTTCAGGTCGCTGGCATTGTTGAGCGGTGAATCCTTGGGCGCGAGAATGGCGGTGGTGTAGCGACCTTCGGCATGCACAATGCTGACGACCTTGATCGGCGCACCAGCGCCCAGGGCGAATACATAAGGCGCATCGCCCAGCGCGCCGATATCCACGGCGCCGGCATTCAGCGCTTCGCCGAGGGGAGCGGCAGCCGGAAACTCGGAGAACTGGATGTCGTAGGGCACGCTCTTCAGCTCGCCGGAGACTTCCAGCAGCACTTTGATCGTGGATTTCTGATTGGCGACCAGCAGCGGTTGCAGATCGGCGGAGTGGCCGGATGCAGCGAAGCCAAGGGTGCAAAAGAGGCTCAACAACAGCGATTTTGGTGACATAAGAACTCCGGGCGGGTTGTTGCGCTTCGTGTTGCCTCCGCCTGGAGAAGGGGTCGGTCTGTAACTGAAGTTATCTCTATAAGAATCGGCTGTGAAATTCTATTTGGTTATATGTTAATTATTAAAATAAGTGATTATGTTGATTATTAATATGCGGAAGGCGTATTTTGACAGCCACGATCATGCAGGCGAGCCTTGGGGGGAGAAAGCGGGTGGTGCGGAGTAGAAGGGCTTCCTGTGCCTTGAACAAAGCACAGGAAGCGAGGGGGGGCGCTTCAGATCACAAAAAAACCATGGGTGCCGTCGCGGGCCAGTTGGTCGACCAGTCCGAACTCCCAGTCCAGATAGGCTTGCATTGCTTCGCGCGGATTGTCGGTGCCTTCATAAGGTCGGCGATAGCGGTCGATGCGCGGTGAGGCCAGGCGTGTTTCGCCTGCCTCCAGAGGCAGTCGCGCGGCGATCCAGCTGGCCGTGCCGCCCTTGAGCAGGAACACCGTTTTGCCGGTCAACGCCTCGACCTCTGCTACCGCTAGCCGAGCCAACTGACTGCTGCCGCAGGTCAGTACATAGCGTTCTGCTGGCGGTACGTTGGCCAACACTTCGCGCAGTTGCCCGCGCAATGCCCACCACGCACCGGGGATATGGCGTTTGACGTAGTTGGCGCTGCTGGTGAAATCCAGCACGGCGATGTCGTCATGGATCAACCACTGTGCCAACGTCTCGGGGCTGATTTCCTCGGCCTGGCGTGGCGCAGGGACGAGCGCCTGCCATGCACCTTTTTCGCTGAAGTGTGTTGGCTGCACGTCATCGAGCACATGCACTTCCCAGGCAAGTTGCGCGAGCCAGGACGCCGACATATTGGCCCGCACGCCATCGTCGTCAACCAGCACCAGGCGTGCGCCGCGCACACTGGCGAAGTGGTCGGTTTCCTGCACCAGTTGCCCGCCGGGCGTGGAGCGGGCAACTGGCAGGTGACCGGCTTCGAATTCTTCCGGGGTACGTACGTCGAACAGGTAAGTGCTGCGCGTTGGTTCCTGCTGCCAGCGTTGCAAATCCGCAAGCGTAGCGCGGCCCACCGACGCTTTGTCGGCGACGCGACGGGCTTCGCGGGCGGCGATTTGCCGATGCGCTTCACTGGTTGGCGCGAATTGGCGCGACTGACCGTGTTGCAGTTTCTGGCCGGCCAGGGTCCAGCCGATGGTGCCGTTACGCAAGGCCGAAACCGGGTTGGTGATGCCGGAGTTGATCAATGACTGAGTGCCGATAATGCTGCGGGTGCGACCCGCGCAATTGACGATGATGCGCGTGGCCGGGTCCGGTGCCAGCTCCCGGGCGCGCAACACCAGTTCGCCCCCCGGTACGCTGATGCCGGAGGGAATGCTCATGGTCTGATATTCATCGAAACGCCGGGCATCGAGCACCACCACGTCGGCCTCGCTGTCGAGCAGTGCCTGGACTTCCTCCGCCGCAAGTGACGGCGTGTGTCGCTGGCTTTCCACCAGTTCGCCGAAGGCTTTGCTCGGCACGTTGACGTCGATGAACAACTCGCCACCGGCGCTTCGCCAACCGTCCAGTCCGCCTTCGAGCAGGCTGACATTGAGGTAGCCCAACTCTTGCAGACGCTGAGCGGCGATGCTCGCCAGGCCTTCGCCATTGTCGTAGACGGTCACCTGGGTATCGCGCCTTGGAATCCGCGAATACACCTCAAGCTCAAGTTTCGACAATGGAATATTGGCCGCGAAAAGCGGGTGCGATTCGGCGAAGGGCGCTTCTTCGCGCACATCCACCAGCGCCAGTTCTTCACGGTTCAATAAGGCTTGGCGTATTTCGGCGTAAGTGCGGGTGAGTGCAGTGCTCATAGGGCTTGGCTCTCTTTGGACAAATCCCAGATGTTGGGGAGGAAGGCGTTGGAATAGCCGGAGATGAACAGCTTTTCGCTGCCGTCGGCCTGATACACCGCGCGGCGCACGGCCCCGATGTTGGCACCGTAGACATGGATGCTGATCGAGACTTGATCGTCAAAGGCGTTGCTGACCTGGTGGATATCACCGATTTTGGGCGACACCGCTTCAACCTGACCTGGCCGCAGCTGTACCCGGCCACCGTCGGCGATCAGGCTCCCGTCGTTGCCGCGCTGGAAACCTTGCGAGTACTCCGCGCCGCGCAACATGCCGATCAACCCCCAGACCCGATGGTCATGGATCGGCGTGCTTTGTCCCGGTCCCCAGACAAAACTGACGATACTGAACCGTTGCCGTGAATCGGCATGCAGCAGGTATTGCTGATAGCGCTCCGGATCTGGTCGGGCAAAGTCTTCGGGCAGCCAGTCGTCATGGCTGACCAATTGGCTGAGTAGCTTGCCGCCACGATGCAACAGATCGCCCTCGCGAGGGTTACTGTCGATCAATTCCGCCAAGGCGCCTATGAATGCTCTGAGTCTCTCCGGGTGTCGGGCCTGGGTCATGGCGATTCCATCGTTCGTTGTGAAAGTTGATCCTTTGATTTAAGCATAATGTTTTATATCAATATGCGATTGTTTAATGATTAGGTTATAGCTGAAAGGAATTTATAACCCTATGGCATAGCGCCAGAAGCTATTGATCGATCAGCCGGCGTGGGGCGGGCTATTCTTCTCTTGCCAATGGAACTATGCTTTTCAGACATTTTAATGACTGTTCTCTATGTGCGGGCCAAATGAAAATTGATGATATCGACGCCTTTGTCGAAGTGATTCGTTGCCAGTCCATCAGCCATGCCGCCGAGTCGCTGCAACTGACTCAGCCGGCCATCACGCGGCGCGTGCAGAACTTTGAGCAGGCGTTGGGGGTGGAGTTGTTCGATCGCAACACCAAACCGCTCAAGCCCACGTTGATCGGGACGCGAGTGTATGAACAGTGCCGGGTGATCCTGCGGGAAATGGATGCGCTGCGCGAACTGGTGGCCACTGACGCACCGCCCACCGGGTTGCTGCGCCTGGGTGTTCCGCAAACCATTGGCGATGTCGTCCTGCTCGATGCGCTCAAGCATTTGCGCATCGAGTACCCCGACCTGCGCGCTCAGGTGGCCACGGGCTGGGGCAGTCAATTGGTCGGCAAGATCGAGCGCGGTGAGTTGGACGCGGCGGCAGCGTTGTTCCCGGCCGGCAAGATTTTCCCCGACAACATTGTCGGCGAGTCGATCGGCAAGATGGAGTTGGTGGTGGTGTGTTCCAAGACCCAATTGCCCAAGCGTCCGTGCAAGCTCGTTGACATTTATCAGCATGGCTGGATTCTCAACCCTGATGGCTGCGGCTTTCGCGCGGGACTGCAACGAACCCTGTCGGACCAGGGCCTGGCGCTGAGAGTCAACTTGGAAACGTTTGGCACCGAACTGCAACTGGGCCTGGTCGCCGACGGTCTGGGACTGGGATTGGTGCCGCGTCCGTTGCTGGAGCGCAGTGCCCATTTCGATCAGTTGGCGGTGATGCCGCTCAAGGACTTCAAACCGGTGATGGACCTGTGGCTGATCTATCCGCACTTCCTTGGCAATCTGCAAGGTCCGGTCGATGCCTTTGGTAAGCTGGTCGCTGGATCGCTACAGAAGATCAAGAGTGCAGCGTGATGACGGATTGGAAATATCATGAAAAAAAATAATAATTAGCTTAGATTAAAATGTGCTTTTTATTATTTTTTGCCTTCCCATAGGCTTGCTGGAGTCCTTAAGGCCATCCAGGAAGTTTTGCCATGAGTAGCGTCAGTCCGTTGTCCAGCGTCTCGAAAAATGTTCGTCAACGCGTCACTCCCGAAGAATGGGAAGTGCGTGTAAAACTGGCCGCGGCCTATCGGTTGGCGGCCCTGTTCAAGTGGACCGACCACATCTACACGCACTTTTCCGCCCGGGTGCCGGGGCCGGACGAACATTTCCTGATCAACGCCTTTGGGCTGTTGTTCGACGAAATCAGCGCCTCGAATCTGGTCAAGGTCGACATCGATGGCACCGTCGTCGATGACCCCACCGGGCTCGGCATCAATCCTGCCGGCTATGTGATCCATAGCGCGATTCACGCGGCACGTCCCGACCTGCAAGCCGTCCTGCATACCCATACACGCGACGGCATTGCGGTGTCCGCGCAGCGCGACGGGTTGTTGCCGATCTCCCAGCATTCGATCGGTTTTTCCGGGCGGGTGGCCTATCACGGTTACGAGGGTGTGGCGCTGGACCTGGACGAGCGTGAGCGTCTGGTGGCGGATCTCGGTGATAAAAGTGTGTTGATCCTGCGCAATCACGGCTTGCTCACTGCGGGCGTCAGCGTCGAGCATGCGTTTCAACAGCTGCACGGTCTGGAGCGGGCCTGCAGCATTCAGATCGCGGCGCAGGCTGCTGGCAACGTCGAATTGATTTTCCCGCCGGCGGAAGTGGTGGCCAAGGTCGAGAAGCAAGCCGAGGTGTTCAAGAGCGGTGACGGGCCGGGTGTGGCGCGGCACTGGGATGCGTTGATCCGTCAGTTGGAGCGCAGTGATACCGACTACAAAAACTGAGCCTCTCCTACAGCGTTCCGTGATGAACACAACCCTTGTGGACACCCGGAACAACTGTGGGAGATTCTATGTTGCAGGGGAGCCCTGCAACATAGAATCTCCCACTTTGGATAGTTGCTGTTCTTAAGCGACTTTTTCCGCCGCTTGCCGCTCACGTTCCGCCACCAGTTTGCGGGTCAGCGGGATCAGGCGTTTGCCGTAATCGATGGCGTCTTCAAGCGGATCGAAACCACGGATCAGGAACGTAGTGATGCCCAGGTCGTAGTAGTCGAGCAAGGCTTCGGCCACTTGTTCCGGGGTGCCAACCAGTGAGGTCGAGTTCCCTTGTGCGCCCAGCAGCCCGGCGATACCGGTCCAGAGTCGTTTGTCCAGGCGTGAGCCTTGGGCGGCAGCAGCGAGCAGACGACGAGAGCCCTCATTGGGAGGTTCGCGGCGCACAAATCCGTTCTGCTCAGCCAGCGCGGTGGCCTGTTGCAGGATGCGCTCGGCACGTTCCCACGCCTGGTCTTCGGTGTCCGCCAGAATCGGGCGTAACGATAAACTGAAGCGAATGCTGCGACCATGCCTGGCGGCCTCGGCACGCACTTGCTTCACCACGTCGCGCACTTGTTCGTAGGTTTCACCCCACAGCGCGTAAACGTCCGCATGCTTGCCCGCCACTTCGATGGCCGCCGTCGATGAACCGCCGAAATACAACGGTATGTGCGGCTGTTGCGGCGATTTCACGGCTGAGTGCGCACCTTCGACCTGGTAGTACTTACCCTCATAATCGAAGGGTTTTTCGCGGGTCCATTCCTGACGCAACACACTGAGGTATTCATCGGTGCGAGCGTAGCGCTCGTCCTTGCCGATGTAGCTGCCATCGGCACGCAGTTCGCGATCATCGCCTCCGGTGATGATGTGGACAGCAGTGCGTCCGCCATTGAAGACGTCGAGGGTGGTGAACTGTCGTGCGGCCAGAGTCGGCGCGGCAAAACCCGGTCGATGGGCAATCAGGAACTTGAGGTTTTTCGTCACGCTGGCGGCGTGCGAGGCAATCAACGTGCTGTCCGGGCTGTTGGAGTGGAAGGCTACCAAGGCTCGGTCAAATCCGGCTTCGTCATGGGCGCGGGCGACTTTTTCCACATACTCGGGTTGCAGGACAGGACCGCTGCGAGGGTGGATTTCCGAAGAATGGTGACCGCCGATGTAGCCGATGAATTCAATACTCATGGGAGTTCCTTGTCGTTGGATTGGCGTGATTTAAGCCTCCACCTGGCATTGGGGTCGGTCTGTGGGATCAAAAATAGGCGTAGCGGGTGTGCGTGTGAAATGCCGTTTGGTTCTAAGTTAATTATTAAAATACAGAATGAATAAATGTATTTTGTATAAAAAATGCGCATTTTAGGCAGGGACTGCCATGCAGCCCGCAGCGGACAAGGAAAGCGCATATTTATTATGCAAAGAATTTATTAGGCTGTCCTGATATCTAATTTTTAATCATATTAGGTTATTCCTAAAAAGAATTTCACTGAGGTTTTTTATGCGAATAGCATGAAAACCGAAGCTGATGCATGGCACCTCTGGCCATGTTCTTTTTGAGGAAGGAAGCCTGATGACTGAAAAGACCTTCGATACATCGAGCGCCAGCAGCTCGTTTTCCGTCACCAAGGCTGCTCGCCATCCAGGTGAGTTGCAGGGCGCGTCGAAGCTGCTGCCCAATGGGTTGCGTAACTGGCGGACACCTGAAGTGCTACTGCGTTTGCTCAGCCCGATCGCACTGTTGCTGTTATGGGAATTGGCGTCGCAAGCAGGGCTGATCCCGCAACGTGTCATCGCCGCGCCCTCGCAGATCGGCGGCACGCTCTGGGCGATGATTGCGTCCGGCGAACTGGGCAAGCACTTGCTGGTGTCACTGCAACGGGCGTTGGTGGGCCTGAGTATCGGCGTCAGCATAGGTGTCGTCGCGGCCCTGATCAGCGGGTTGTCCAAGCGCGGCGAGGTGATACTCGATTCGCCGCTGCAAATGCTGCGCACCATTCCGTCGCTGGCGTTGGTGCCGCTGTTCATTCTCTGGTTCGGCATTGGCGAATTCACCAAGATCGCGCTGATCGTCACCGGCACGACCTTTCCGGTGTACCTGAACCTTTTCGCCGGTATCCGCAACATCGACCCCAAGCTGATCGAGGCCGCCAACACCTTGGGCCTGAGCCGCCGCGAGTTGATCTGGCACGTGATTCTGCCGGGCTCCTTGCCTTCCTTCTTTGTCGGCCTGCGCTACTCCCTGGGGATTTCCTGGTTGGCGCTGGTGTTCGTCGAGCAAATCAATACCACCGCCGGCATCGGCTTCCTGGCCAGTGATGCGCGGGATTTCATGCGCACGGACGTGATCGTCATTTGCCTGCTGATTTACAGCGTCCTCGGTCTGTTGATCGACGGACTGATCCGCACGCTGGAGCGTTTCGCCCTGGCCTGGCGCCCAACTTTTGTGAGGAATTGATATGTCGAGCATTGATCTTCTGGACGCGTCCAAAACAATACATTCGGCAGCACCGGTACAACTGCGCAATGTGGTTCGCCAGTTCGGCCAGCAGCGGGTTATCGATGGTCTGGATCTGGATATCGCCCCCGGCGAATTCGTCGCATTGCTGGGGGCCAGTGGTTCGGGCAAGACCACGTTGCTGCGCAGCCTGGCCGGGCTCGACAGTATTGACAGTGGTCAATTGCTGGTGCCGAAGGCGAGGGCGGCGGTGTTTCAGGAACCGCGTCTGATGCCCTGGAAGCGCGCCTGGAAGAACGTGATTCTTGGTCTGCACATCCCTGATGCCAAGGCTCGCGCAGTGCAGGCGCTGACCGAAGTGGGATTGGCTCACCGGCTCGAAGCCTATCCGGCCACGCTCTCCGGCGGTGAAGCACAACGCGTGGCCCTGGCCCGTGGTTTGGTTCGCGAGCCCAAGCTGTTGCTGCTGGATGAACCGTTCGCCGCACTTGATGCGTTGACCCGGATTCGCATGCATCGGCTGATCATCGAGTTATGGCGTAAACATACACCGGCCGTGCTGTTGGTCACCCACGATGTGGATGAAGCCATTTTGTTGGCCGACCGGGTCATCGTTCTCGCCAATGGCAAGATCGCCGACCAATTGACCATCGATCTGCCTCGGGCCCGAGACACCGGCCAGGACGGTTTTCAAGCCATCCGCGCGCGGCTGTTAGGTTTGCTGGGGGTTGAAGTGGAAACCACGGCCGTCGCTGAGCGCCGGGCATCCCACACATCGGTCCGGCGTTTCGCCCATGGCTGATTCCGTTTCCGGTTTTTTGATCCAGGGAGGGTCCACCATGTTGCAACGAGTCTGGAAATCTGCAGCTTTTTTGCTCTCGGGAGCCGCACTGCTGCTCAGCGGTTGCGGTGAAGCGGTCGACAACAAATCCGCATCCGCCATCCAGGCCGACTTGTCCGGTGTGACGCTGGTGCTGGGCGATCAAGCCAAAGGCTTGCGCACGGTGGTCGAAGCTGCGAATGCGTTGGAAGGCATCGACTACAAGGTCGAGTGGGCGAACTTCCAGGGCGCGGCGCCGTTGTTCGAAGCCTTGCGCGCCGGCGCTGTCGATCTCGCGCCGGCCGGTGATACGCCAGTGCTTGCGGCTGCCACGGGCGGCACGCCGTTGCGCATCGTCGCCGTGCGGCGCAGTCAGTCGAGGGGGATTGCGATCCTGGTGCCCGCCGATTCAGCCATTCATAGCGTCGCGGATTTGAAAGGCCGAAACGTTGTGGTGTCTTCGGCCCGAGGCAGCATTTCCCAGTATCTGTTGATTCGTGCGCTGGCCAATGCCGGGGTCGACGAGAAAGACGTCAACATCGGATTCGTCCTGCCGACCGACGCTCTCGCAGCGTTCAATGCCGGCAAGATCGAAGCCTGGGCAACGTTCGGTATCTATCAGGCTTTTGCCGAGCAGCAGGGTGCGCGGGTGTTGATCAGCGGCGAAGGCATCAATACCGGGCTGACGTTCCTTACTGCTTCGGACGAAGCCCTCACTGACCCGCTCAAGCGTAAGGCGCTCAGTGACGCGTTGCAGCGTTTCGCCAAGGCGTTCGAGTGGGCCCGGCAGAACCCTGACGAGTACGCCCGGGTGTTCGCCAAGGTCAACGACATTCCTCTGGACGTCTCGAAACGCCTGCGCAGTTGGGGCGATGAGTCGCTGCTGCCACTCGAACCGCGAGATGTTCAGGCGTTGCAGCAAGTCGATGATCTATTCGTGGAAAAGAACATCTTTCCCCATCGTGTCGACGTCGAGAAGCTCACGGACACCGCAGTGTTCTGCGCAGCACCGTTGACGGTGACGCAGTCCGGGTCGGTGCGCTAGTCCGGGTCGCGGTACGCGTTCTATTTGAAGCATTACAGGAGTCTTTCAATGGGCAATGTCCAGAGCGCCACCAGTGCCCTAGAGGTGTTTCGACGCCCGTTACCCGGTGGCGAACTGCTCGATATCGGTCGGGTTTTCCGCGAACCCCTGGCGTTGTCGCGTCTGCACAGCACGCCCAAGCGTGTGTTGAGTCGTCGTGAGGTGGTCTTGCTGGGGGTGTTTGCGCTGGTGCTGCATGGTGCGGTGATTGTCTGGCTCAACCAGGCACCGCCGCCGCAGCTGCCGGTGGTGCCGCCGGAGATTCCGCCGATGACCATCGAGTTCTCGCAACCGGCACCGCCCGTGGTGGTACCGCCGCCCGAGCCGATTCCGCAGCCAGTGGTCGAGCCGCCACCGCCGGTGGAGGATGAACTGGCCGTGAAACCACCGCCGCCGAAACCGGTTCCCAAGCCAAAACCGGTGGTCAAGCCCGTGCTTAAACCCGTGGCGAAACCGGTGGAGCAACCACCGGCACCGCCACAACCGGTCGCCGCGCCAGCTCCACCCGCACCGCCTGCACCGAAACCGGTGACGCCGGCCTCGGCCAGCGCCGCTTACTTGAAGAATCCGGCACCGGAATACCCATCGCTGGCGATGCGTCGCGGCTGGGAAGGCACAGTGTTGTTGCGGGTGCATGTGTTGGCCAGTGGCAAACCGGGTGAAATCCAGATCCAGAAAAGCAGTGGCCGCGATCAACTCGATGACGCGGCGCTGGCAGCAGTGAAGCGCTGGAGTTTCGTTCCGGCCAAGCAGGGCGATGTCGCCCAGGACGGCTGGGTCAGCGTGCCGATCGATTTCAAAATCAAGTAACTCAAACCTACTGAAGTACACCGCGGGCTACCTGACACAAGGCGCATCGCTACAACCGATCCAATGCCTTGCTGGAGAGCCTGACCATGAACATGATCGCATCCCCTTTCGAATCCATCGAACACGCCGTCATCTGGCTGTTGATCCTCTTTTCCGTCGCGACCTGGGGCCTGGCGTTGCTCAAGGGTTTGCAGTTCACTCGCCTGAAGACGCAAGACCGAAAATTCCATAAACAATTCTGGGCCGCTTCCAGCCTGGACTCGGCCGCCGAACTCGCCAATAGCCAGCCCGGCGCGGCGGCCCGCGTGGCGCTTGCTGGTTATGCAGCGATTCAGGTCAGCGATAATCAGAACACCGATTTGAGTCAGTCGATCAACCATCAAGACCGTCTCGAGCGCGCCTTGCGTCAGCAGATCGTGCGTGAGCGGCGTTCGCTGGAAAGCGGCCTGGCGATCCTTGCCAGTATCGGCAGCACGTCGCCCTTTATCGGTCTGTTCGGGACGGTGTGGGGAATCATGTCGGCGCTCAAAGGCATTAGTGCGGCGGGCTCGGCGAGCCTGGAAACGGTCGCCGGGCCGATCGGTGCGGCACTGGTCGCCACGGGCGTCGGCATTGCTGTCGCGGTACCGGCGGTGCTGGTTTACAACTACTTTCTGCGTCGCCTGAAATTGACTGCGGCCGACCTCGACGACTTTGCCCATGACTTCTACAGCCTGGCGCAAAAGCATTCGTTCCGCGTGCTGTTGCACCCGGTTTTGAGCAAGTCCGGCGCCACCGTCGCCGGTCAGAAAGTCAAGGAGGCTTCCTGACATGGCATTTTCCACACAAGATAGCGATGAAGTGCTCAGTGAGATCAACGTCACACCCTTGGTGGACGTCATGTTGGTGCTGCTGGTGGTGTTCATCGTCACCGCGCCGTTGCTGACCAACTCGATTCCGATCAACTTGCCGAAGACCGAAGCGGTGGCGCCGGTGGAGCAGAAAGACCCGCTGGTGGTGAGCATCGACGACAAAGGCAAGGTGTTCATCAACAAGGATGAAATCCAGCCTGACTTGTTGGAAGTCAATCTCAAGTCCGCCAAGACCAAAGATGCGGAGGTGCGCGTGCAGCTTCAGGCGGACAACGGGGTGAATTATGGCGAAGTGGCCCGCGCGATGGCCTCGATCGAGCGGGCGGGGATTACCAAATTGTCGGTGATTACAGCGAAGTGATTTCAGGCTCTAACGCGTGTTGAGAATGAACTAAAAAACAAGAGGCTCAGGCCTCTTGTTTCGTTTTATTGAGCCGCCATTTTCAGTGATCTAGCCAAGCCAGCCATTGCTGCCGATATAGATGTTCTTACGCTTGCGATCGCTGGCGCTTGTCCAACTCATGTCTCCCTGAAAACAGTGCAGAACGGTGCAGTAAGTGAGGGCGCCGTTATATATTCCATCGTGAATTTCGTTGGCGTAGTTCCATCCTTCGTTACGCATATCCGCTGATATTGTCCATATAAACATTATGCGGGCCACGGTTAATCAAGCCGTCTCCGTTATTGTCGCGAACAACCAGATCGCGAACAAAGCCTTCATCTTGATCGGCAACCGAAGCGTTGCTGGAATCCCCTTGGAATTACCAAGGTGCCCGCTACATAGGTTCGAGCGCCAAGACGTACCGTGCGGGCGTTGGAGTGAAACAGGTGTAAACCTATTTCAGGACTAGACATTCATCAGGCTTTCTACGGGTAGACAATTTCAGCGGACTCAGTTGATCCGTAAACCGTCGAGGAGTCTAGAGTGGATCCAAGTTTCTGTTTTCATTGTTGGCGTTTTTATGGCGCCAGATATTTGAATCTTTGAAGTTGATCAAAAGGCGATTGGCCTTAGTGCGATTTGTTCATGCGCGTCGTGGCAATCTGAACCATAAGTAAAATAACGTCCAGCTATCGCCAGCGGCGAGGAGTTCTGCTACCCGACAAAAGACAAAATAATGACAACAAAAAACAGCCGTACTCTCCCTATTAAGTCGGTGATCTATCATGATCAAGATCATGGCCTGCTTTCTAATAGGAGCTTTAACTGCAGGATGCAATGGCATCGTCAAACCCGACTTTTCGGGTCCTGTTAATGATTCATACTTCCTGATCTACTCAGGCTTTCCTCTGCCCTATGTATACATGGCCTCGGCCGTGCAGTGGAACGATGACTACGCCGTCACCATCCGCCACATACCGTTCATCCCCAACGTTAAATACAGTTGCAGCACAGGCTGCGATCTGGTCTTCATCCAGCACAAGGCCAATGGCCGCTACCCGTCCTGGCGCGCACCGCGTGCGGGCGAGAGCATAACGGCCGTGGGGGTGAGTCCTTACCTCGTGACTACGACCGGGACAGGCAAGGTCTATCAGACGCCGTTCATCAACGCCGATGAACAGAGCGGTGAACACTATGCCATCCATGATGCCCCGCTGATCAAGGGCATGTCGGGTGGGCCGGTCATCACCAGTGACGGCAGTGTCGTCGGCATCAATATCGGTTTCTACTCAACCATACTGAACGACGTGAGCAATCACTCCGGCATAAACAAGGCTGAAAGGATCAGCATCTTCATTCCTTACTCGATCATTCAGCGCGAGTGGGGGATGTTACAGGCAAAGCTTGGGGATTCGCGGGGGACGAAATATGTGGCGAAGTAGGTTTCGGTGTTCCGTCGGATGCGGAGCACGCGTCTGAAGGGTGTGAGAGGTTTCACCAAACCCCAGAAACGACAAAGCCCTGAAAAATCAGGGCTTTGTCGTATAAAGATGGCGGAGGCGATGGGATTCGAACTCATGGACCTGTTACAGTCGACGGTTTTCAAGACCGTTGCCTTAAACCACTCGGCCACACCTCCGTTTGCGTTGCGGGCGCCATAATACCTGAATGAAACACACTGTCAAACTCTCTGCATCGCTTGTTACAGAGCGTCTGTTATTATCTTTGCGACTGAACGTTTCAAACCAACAGGAGTGTCGCCATGCGCGAACAGGATTACGCAGTTAATAACAGCTTGCAGGCTGAGCAGCTAGAGGTTAGCCGCGTCCTGCGCAACACATACGGCTTGCTCGCACTCACCCTCGCATTCAGCGGTGTGATGGCCTTCGTTGCACAGCAGATGCGCGTCGGTTACCCGAACATTTTCGTGGTGCTGATCGGCTTCTATGGCCTTTTCTTCCTCACCAACAAACTTCGTGATTCCGCCTGGGGCCTGGTGTCGGCATTTGCCCTGACCGGTTTCATGGGTTTCCTGCTCGGCCCGATCCTGAACCGCTACCTGGGCATGCAGGGCGGCGCTGAAGTCGTCAGCTCGGCCTTCGCGATGACGGCGCTGGTGTTCGGCGGTCTGTCGGCCTACGTGCTGATCACCCGCAAGGACATGAGCTTCCTCGGCGGATTCATCACCGCAGGCTTCTTTGTCCTGTTGGGCGCGACGCTGGCGAGCTTCTTCTTCCAGATCAGCGGTCTGCAACTGGCGATCAGCGCAGGTTTCGTGCTGTTCTCCTCGGTCTGCATCCTGTTCCAGACCAGCGCCATCATCCATGGCGGCGAGCGCAACTACATCATGGCGACCATCAGCCTGTATGTATCGATCTACAACCTGTTCATCAGCTTGTTGCAGCTGTTCGGCATCATGAGCCGCGATGATTAATCGTCGGCACTGAGTTAAAAAACCCGCTTCGGCGGGTTTTTTATTGTCTGCAATTTGCTGAAAACGGCTAGGCCATCGGCGGCAACCGGCGCTTTACCGGGGTTTTCTTGACGATCGCGGTGTTGGTTTCGGCGTGGGTATTGAGACGGTCGAGCAGGGTGTCCAGTTGTTCCATCGAGCGCACGTGCAGGCGGGCGATGAAGCAGTCGTCGCCGGTGACCTTGTCACACTCGGTGAACTCGGGAATCGCCATGATCTGCCGTTCGACCTCCTGCAACTGGCCCGGCAGCGGGCGAATGCGCACGATGGCCTGGAGTTGATAGCCGAAGCATTTCGGGTCGATTTCCACAGTGTAACCCTTGAGCACGCCGCGCTCTTCGAGGCGACGCAGGCGTTCGGCGACGCTGGGCGAAGACAGGCCGCTGATTTGCGCCAGGGCCTTGAGCGAGCGGCGCGAGTCTTCCATCAATGCCGTGATCAGCACTTGGTCGATATCATCGGTCATGGCCAAAACCTCGATTAGGCATTTCTTAAAAATGGCCTTCGTATTAAAGGCAAATTTCAAGTTTAGCCTGCTTTTTGCGCTGGAGAAGCCCCTTGGCTGATCGGCATAATTTGCCCATCAACAAAGGGGTCTGAAGATGGACAACACAATACGCCGCGGCTCGCTCGAAATGACCGCCGCCATGCTGATCTCCGGGACCATCGGCTGGTTTGTGCTGGTGTCAGGGCAACCGGTGCTGGACGTGGTGTTCTGGCGCTGCCTGTTCGGCGCCGGCACGCTGCTATTGATTTGCGCGGCATTCGGCTTCCTGCGCCCCGACATTCTGACCCGCACCACGTTCCTGTTGGCCGTGCTCAGCGGGGTGGCGATTGTCGGCAATTGGGTGCTGCTGTTCGCTTCCTATTCCCGCGCCTCGATTGCCATCGGCACTGCGGTCTATAACGTTCAGCCGTTCATGCTGGTGGGGCTGGCCGCGGTGTTTCTCAACGAGAAGATCACCTTGCAGAAAATGGCGTGGCTGGGTGTCTCGTTTCTCGGGATGCTGGCGATTGTCAGTGCCCATGGCGGGCAGGGCGAGAACGGCAACGAGTATTTGCTGGGTATCGCTCTGGCGCTGGGCGCTGCGTTCCTCTACGCGATTGCCGCGTTGATCATCAAACGTCTGACCGGCACGCCGCCGCATCTGATCGCGTTGGTCCAGGTGAGCACCGGCATGCTGTTGCTCGCACCGTTCGCGCACTTTTCAGCGCTGCCGCAAGCGCCGAGTGCCTGGGCCAGCCTGATCACGCTGGGTATCGTGCACACGGGCGTGATGTATGTGCTGCTGTATGGCGCGATCCAGAAGCTGCCAACGGCCTTGACCGGTGCGCTGTCGTTCATTTATCCCATCGCAGCGATTTTCGTCGACTGGTTTGCCTTCGGTCATCGTCTGGAGCCGCTGCAATGGCTCGGGGTTGCCGCCATTCTGCTGGCCGCTGCGGGCATGCAGCAGGGCTGGAGCCTGAAGTTTCGGCGGGCGGCAACACAATAAAATGTAAATCAGATGTTCCAGCGTGGCGCGGTTTTGGCCAGTCGCTGGCGCATCTCGCCAATGTTCGCGGCCAGTTGCTGAGTCAATAAACGGTAACCGTCCAGGGCGTTGTAGACCGGAGCATCGAGGCTGACGGTCGGCAACGCCATGGGGCGATTCAAACGGTGGACGACGCCGGTCTTCAGCGACCGGGCCATGCCGATCAGTTGCACATGGATCAGCCGGTGCTCTGCTGTCAAGGCCGAGCGCAGGCGAGCCACCGTCTCGGGGTCACTGGTATCCGGTCGGGTGTTGGCGAGAATCTCCAGCGTGCTGACACACAGGCGTAGCTGACGCTGAATGGCATCGAGTTCGTTCATGGAAATCTTCACCTCCTTGGATACCGATGGCATCAGCGAACGCTGTTGCACCATCACGGTATTCAGGCGCCCCATCAGCTTGAGGTGTTCGTCAGCGGTGACGGGTTGGCCGTTGATAATGCGCGCGTAGATCGTCGCGCAATCACGCAGGGCGTCAGCCAGGTTGTAGCGCCAGGAGTAGACCGCATACAGCGGTAGGGCGAAGGAAAACGCCAAGGCCAGGGCAATGCCGATCAGGATGTCCACTCCGCGCCACAACCCGTCAGCGACTGGATTGTCACCGTGCCCTGCGACGATGAATACGGTAATGCCGGCCAGTAGCGCGGTGTAGCCGCCTTTGCCGATGGCATGATACGAGAAAAATCCGCACACCACGGCCATGGCGAAATAGGTCAGCCACGGCATGCCGAGCCAGGATTGCTGCACCACCAGGACAAGGCCGACAGCCGCTCCGACCAGGGTGCCGATGGCCCGTTCCGCCGCTTTTTTGCCGATGTTGCCGTGATGCTGCAAGCCGCCGATCACCACCAGCATCGTCACCGACGCCCACTCACCGTGAGGCAGGTTGATGCCGGTGGTCAGCGCGATCGACGCCAGTAACCCGAGTGACACGCGGACCGCATGGATCATCCGTGCATGGCGATAGCGCCGGTACGGGTCCAGCAGCGGACGCAGTAACCGGCGCAGTAGTGGTGGCAGGCGATGCGCAGTGGATGTGCTCAGGTTTGCGCTCCTCAGAAAATGTAATCAGTGGTCAGGAAGCTCGAGCTGCGGCCGCTGATGATCTCGCTGATCAGGTCCTTGTTGGTCTCCTGGAATTTGGTCGCCACTAACGTACGGATCGAAAACACCCGCAAGGCGTCATGCACCGACAAGGTGCCCTCGGCGGAGTTTTTGCGGCCGTTGAACGGGTACGTGTCGGGGCCGCGCTGGCACTGGGCGTTGAGGTTGATGCGCCCGACCTGATTGGCAAAGGTGTCGACCAATCGGCCAACCGCGACCGGGTTGGTGCCGAAGATGCTCAGTTGCTGGCCGAAGTCTGATTCCAGGACGTAATCGATCACCGTGTCCAGATGACGGTACGGCACGATCGGCACCACCGGGCCGAATTGTTCTTCCTGATAGACACGCATCTGCGGCGTCACCGGATACAGCACGGCGGGGTAGAAGAACGATGCGCGAGCTTCGCCGCCATGGGGGTTTACCACTTTTGCCCCTTTGCCGACCGCGTCCGCCACTAGAGAGTGCAAATAATCGACCTTGCCCGATTCCGGCAGCGGCGTCAGGGCCACGCCACTGTCCCAGGGCATGCCCGGTTTGAGGGTGGCGAGTTTGGCGTTGAATTTCTCGATGAAGGCATCGACCACGTCTTCATGGACGAAGAGGATTTTCAGCGCGGTGCAGCGCTGGCCGTTGAAGGACAGGGAGCCGGTAACGGCTTCATTCACGGCGTTGTCCAGATCCACTTCCGGCAACACGATGCCGGGGTTCTTCGCATCCAGCCCCAGCGCCGCACGTAAGCGGTGAGGGCGCGGATGCAGTTTTTTCAGGTCGCTGGCAGCCTTGTTGGTGCCGATGAACGCAAAGATATCGATGTTGCCGCTGGCCATCAGCGCGCTGACCGTTTCGCGGCCGCTGCCGTAGATCACGTTGATCACCCCGGCCGGGAAGCTGTCGCGGAAGGCCTCCAGCAACGGACGAATCAACAGCACGCCGAGCTTCGCCGGTTTGAATACGACGGTGTTGCCCATGATCAGCGCCGGAATCAGCGTGGTGAAGGTTTCGTTCAACGGATAGTTGTAAGGCCCCATGCACAGTGCCACGCCCATCGGTACGCGGCGGATCTGGCCGAGGGTGTCCTGCTCCAGTTCGAAGCGGCTGGAGCGGCGGTCGAGTTCCTTCAGGGCGTTGATGGTGTCGACGATGTAATCGCAGGTGCGGTCGAACTCTTTTTCCGAGTCCTTGAGGTTCTTGCCGATTTCCCACATCAGCAACTTGACCACGGCCCCTCGCTGCTCACGCATGCGCCCGAGGAAGGTTTCGACGTGCTGAATGCGTTCGGCCACGCGCATCGTCGGCCACAAACCCTGGCCACGGTCGTAGGCGCGCACGGCGGCGTCGAGGGCGGTCAAAGCGGTTTCGGCGTCAAGCAGCGGCGTGCTGCCGAGGATCACTTGTTCGTCGCCATTCGCCCCGCTCAGGTATACCGGACTGCGGACTTGGGCGAGGGCGCCCGGCCAGGTTTTCAGGACGCCGTCGACCAGGTATTCGCGCTGCTCGATCTGGCCGTCGAGACGGTATTTTTCCGGGATGCTGCCGGCCTCGGGAAACAGGTTGCCAAGGAGATCTGCTGTGCTCATGTCGCTACCCCGTGTGAAATGTCAGCCGTACGCTGATGACTTGCCGTTCGGTAATCGCTTCAAAGGTTATACGCCCTAATGACCCGACTTTTTAAGTCAATCGAGCGGCGATGGGCAGAGTAGAGGGGTTAAGGGTTTGAATCTTGTGCCTCAAGCGTAGACCGCTTTACCCGGTTCTTGAAACGCGACTTTTGACCTTTGAGCACACAACAGCCGGTGCTGCGGTTAAACTTCGCGCTCTTTCTAAAGGAGTTCACATGAGTCACTACCAGCCGGGCATTCTCGCCACCCCTGTTCCGCCTCACGCCCGCCACATGTTCTTTGCTCTCGAATCTGCTGCTGAATTGCCGGCGGCACTCGACAAGTTGATGCAGCTGGCGGACGGCAAATCGGCAGTGGTGGGTTTCGGTGAATCCCTGGTCAAAGCGCTCGATTGCAACATTGAAGGGCTGCGGGTGTTCCCGGCGATGACCGGCGTCGGCGTGGACAATCCCTCGACGCAGCAGGCGCTGTGGTGCTGGCTGCATGGCACCGACCGCGGTGAATTGCTCAATCGCAGCAACGCGTTTGCCGCCGCACTGGCACCGGCGTTGCGCCTGGTGCAGGTGACCGAAGGTTTCCGCCACCGCGATGGCCACGACTTGACCGGCTACGAAGACGGCACCGAGAACCCACGCGACGAAGCCGCTGCGGCTGCCGCGCTGGTGGGCCAGGGCGCTGAAGGCATGATCGGCGGCAGCTTCGCCGCGATCCAGCAATGGCAGCATGACCTCAAGCGCTTTCACGCGATGCCGTCCCATGAAACGGACGACATCATGGGCCGCCGCCTTAGCGACAACGAAGAGCTCGATGACGCGCCGATCTCCGCCCACGTCAAACGCACCGCCCAGGAAAGCTTCGCCCCCGAAGCGTTCGTGGTCCGTCGTTCGATGCCGTGGATCGAAGACGAGCGTGCCGGCCTGATGTTCCTTGCCTTCGGTTTCTCCCTCGACGCCTTCGAAGTTCAGCTTCGCCGCATGAGCGGTCTGGAAGACGGCATCACTGACGGCCTGTACCGCATCAGCCGACCGATCACTGGCGGCTACTACTGGTGCCCGCCGCTGAAGGACGGCCGACTGGATCTGCGTGCCTTGCGCATCGGCTAACGGGTCTGTAGCAGCTGCCTCGCAAGCTCGACAGCTGCTACCAAAATCCGTGGTTGCCGAATCTAACCTTATGCTCAAACAGTATTTCTCAAGCCCGTCATTAGAACTCTAAGATCACGTCATTACTCGTTATGACAAGTGATCTTCATGACCGATAACGTTCTATCCCTCAGCAGCGTCCCGTTGCACACCCAATTGCGCGACGTATTACGTGCGCGCATTCTCGACGGCGAATACCCGCAAGACAGCCAGATGCCTTCCGAAAGCGAGCTCGGCGCGCTGTTCAAGGTAAGCCGCATCACCGTGCGCCAGGCGCTCGGTGATCTGCAGAAGGAAGGGCTGATCTTCAAGATCCACGGCAAGGGCACGTTCGTCGCCAAGCCGAAAACCTTCCAGAATGTCAGCACCCTGCAAGGCCTCGCCGAGTCCATGACCGGGCGTGGCTACGAGGTGATCAACCGCCTGCGCAGTTTCAAATTCATCGCCGCCGACAAACTGGTCGCCGAGCGTTTGCAGGTCGCCGAAGGCGAGACTGTGGCGCAGATCAAACGGGTGCGTTTGATCAACCGCGAGCCGATTTCGCTGGAAATCACCTACCTGCCCAAAGCCATCGGCGAGCGCCTTGAGAAGGCTGATCTGGTGACCCGCGACATCTTCCTGATCCTGGAAAACGACTGCGGCGTGGCGCTCGGTCATGCCGATCTGGCCATCGACGCAGTGCTGGCCGACAGCGACCTGACCCAGGCGCTGAATGTTGAAGCGGGCTCGCCGATCATGCGCATCGAGCGCCTGACCCACGATGCAGCAGGCCAGCCACTGGACTTCGAACACCTTTACTACCGTGGCGATGCCTTCCAGTACCGCCTGCGGATCGACCGGCAAAAAGGGGAGCAGGCATGACGCGAAACACCCTCGAACAGGAATACGACATCGTCGTCATCGGCGGCGGCACGGCCGGCCCGATGGCAGCGATCAAGGCCAAGGAACGCAACCGCGATCTGCGGGTTTTGTTGATCGACAAGGCCAACGTCAAGCGCAGCGGCGCGATCAGCATGGGCATGGATGGCCTGAACAACGCGATCATTCCCGGCCACTCGACACCGGAGCAGTACACCAAGGAAATCACCATCGCCAACGACGGCATCGTCAATCAGGCGGCGGTGTATGCCTATGCGACACACAGCTTCGAGACCATCGAGCAGCTGGACCGCTGGGGCGTGAAATTCGAGAAGGACGAGACCGGCGACTACGCGGTGAAGAAGGTCCACCACATGGGCGCTTACGTGCTGCCGATGCCGGAAGGGCACGACATCAAGAAAGTCCTGTATCGTCAGTTGAAACGGGCGCGGGTGAGCATCACCAATCGCCTGGTCTGCACCCGTTTGCTCACGGATGAAGAGGGCGCAGTCAACGGCGTGATGGGTTTCGATTGCCGCACGGCTGACTTCCATGTGATCAAGGCCAAAGCGGTGATCCTCGCCTGCGGCGCCGCCGGACGCTTGGGCCTGCCGTCCTCGGGTTACCTGATGGGCACCTACGAAAACCCGACCAACGCCGGCGACGGATACTCGATGGCCTACCACGCCGGGGCCGAGCTGGCGAATCTGGAGTGCTTCCAGATCAACCCGCTGATCAAGGATTACAACGGCCCGGCTTGTGCCTACGTCACCGGTCCCCTGGGCGGCTACACCGCCAACAACAAGGGCGAGCGCTTCATCGAGTGCGACTACTGGAGCGGGCAGATGATGTGGGAGTTCCATCAGGAGCTGGAAAGCGGCAATGGCCCGGTGTTCCTCAAGCTCGATCACCTGGCCGAGGAAACCATCCAGAACATCGAAGAGATCCTGCACAGCAACGAGCGCCCGAGTCGCGGCCAGTTCCACGCCAATCGCGGCACCGATTACCGCACGCAGATGGTCGAAATGCACATCTCCGAGATCGGTTTTTGCAGCGGTCACTCGGCCTCCGGTGTGTGGGTCAACGAGAAGGCCGAGACCTCGGTCAAGGGTTTGTACTCGGCGGGCGACATGGCTGCCGTGCCGCACAACTACATGCTCGGCGCGTTCACCTACGGCTGGTTCGCCGGCAACAACGCGGCGGATTTTGTCGCCGGGCGTGAGTTTTCCGCGCTGGATGCCGCGCAGATCGAAACCGAAAAACAACGGGTCTACGCACCGCTGGACCGGGAACACGGACTGCCACCAGCCCAGGTCGAATACAAGCTGCGGCGCTTCGTCAACGACTACCTGCAACCGCCGAAAGTGACCAAGAAGATGCAGATCGGCCTGCAACGTTTCAGCGACATCCAGCGCGATCTCGATCAGATCAAGGCTCACAACGCCCACGAACTGATGCGCGCCATGGAAGTCAGCATGATCCGCGACTGCGCCGAAATGGCCGCCCGTGCCTCGCTGTTCCGTGCCGAAAGTCGCTGGGGGCTTTACCACTACCGGGTCGATCACCCGCAGCGCAACGACAGTGACTGGTTCTGCCATTGCCACCTGAAGAAGGGTGAAAACGGGCTGATGACCAGTTTCAAGAAAGCCGTCGAGCCTTACATCATCCCGCTTGACGTGGACGAAATGCAGGCTTACGACCGGTTACGGGTCGGTGCCGATGCGGCTTGAGCAAGACACTAGAGAGAAACCGTGAAATGGCCTACCAACCCCAGGAAATCTTCTTCCGCTCCAATGCCCCCGTCACGGTCGACGAGGACAAATGCATCGCCCACAAGGGCTGCACCGTGTGCGTCGACGTCTGCCCGATGGACTTGCTGGCGATCAACCCGGCCACGCAAAAGGCCTACATGGCCTTCGATGAATGCTGGTACTGCATGCCCTGTGAAAAAGACTGCCCGACCGGGGCGGTGAAAGTAGAAATCCCGTATTTGTTGCGTTGAAACACTGACCCTGTGGGAGCGAGCCTGCTCGCGATAGCAGTGGGTCAGGCAATGAAATGTTGGATGTGTCATCGCCATCGCGAGCAGGCTCACTCCTACATGGGTGACAACACCCAAAAGCTACCCGGCAACACCGGACGCCTGCTTCAAAACACCCCTCGTTTCCCACCGCGCCCTGATCGTGGCGGAGACGAACATCCTATAAATGATTCGAGGGGAAACACTCATGATGTTGCGTGCAGCTTTGGCCGGTCTGGTACTGGCTTCATTCACCTTGTCGGCTTCGGCCGAAACCATCCGCATTGCCATCGGCACCCAGGACACCACGATCAACTGCGCCGCCGGCGGTCTGTTGATTCGCGAACTCGGTCTGCTGGACAAATACCTGCCCCACGACGGCCCATACAAAGACGCCAGGTACGAGGTGGAGTGGAAGAACTTCACCAGTGGCGCGCCGCTGACCAATGAGATGGTCGCCGGCAAACTCGACTTCGGCGCCATGGCCGATTTCCCGGGTTCATTCAATGGCGTGGCGTTCGAAGCGGCGGGCAAGCACAGTCTGTTTATCAGCGTGTTGTCGGGCAGCACCAAGGGCAGTGGCAACGGCATTGTGGTACCGAGCGCTTCGGGCGTGCAGTCGCTGGCCGAGCTCAAGGGCAAGACCATTTCCGTGCCGTTCGCTTCCACCGCCCATGGCATGTTGCTGCGTGCCGTGGCGGCTCAAGGCTGGGACCCGCTCAAAGACGTGAACATCATCGCCCAGCCGCCGGAAGTCGCCGGTTCTGCGTTGCAGGCCGGCAAGATCGATGCCCATGCCGACTTCGTGCCGTTTGCCGAGCTGTTCCCGAGCCGGGGCTTCGCACGCAAGATCTACGACGGTTCCCAGGCCGGTGCGCCGACCTTCCACGGAGCGTTGGTCGATCAGGCCTACGCGAAAAAGTACCCGGAGATTGTCGTCGCTTATCTGCGCGCCAGCATCGAAGCCAATCAACTGCTCGCCGCCGAGCCTGAGAAGTACAGCGAACTGATCGCCAACGTCACCGGCGTCGATGCCGAGGTCAACTACCTGTTCCACGGCCCGCTGGGTGTGCAAACCCGTGACCTGAGCTGGAAACCGGAATACCGTCAGGCCGTCGGCACTGCCATCGACACCCTCAAACTGTTGAAGAAGGCCGATCGCGGTCTCGATTTGAACACCTTCATCGACGACCAATACATCCGCGCCGCCTTCAAGGCGTCGAACCTGGATTACACCGCGCAACTGGCCAACTACGCCCAGACGCCACTCAAGGCCGTGGATGCTTCCAGCGGCAAGGCCATCACCGACTTCAGCCATGTGGCCGAAATCTGGGTACGCGGCGAGCCGAAAGTCCGTCAATACGCCTCGGCGCAAGCGGCGTTTGCGGCGCTGGCCACCCTGAAACAGGAAGGCAAGAACATCCGCGCGGTGTACGCCCAGGCCAGTGACAGCGGGATCAAGTTGCTGGCCGATCAGGCGTGGTTCGCCAGTGATGCCAAGGGCCGTCTGAGTGCGTTCCTGCTCAAGGGCCAGGCCCAGCAATTTGCTACCGCGCAGGGTGGCAAGGTGTTCGACTTCACGGATGCCACTGCGCAGGCTGTGGCGGTGCGCTAACCCCCGAAACACCGCAATCCCCTGTGGGAGCGAGCCTGCTCGCGATAGCGGTGGGTCAGTCGACATCAATGTTGAATGTGATACCGCCATCGCGAGCAGGCTCGTTCCCACAGGTTTATCGGGTTGAGAGGAAGAATTGTGTACGGATCAATTTCACGCTGGATACCAAGAACGGCTTCACTGGTTTTCTGCCTGCTGTTCTGGCAACTCGCCGCCAGCCACCACTGGAACCTCGGCCTCGTCACCTTCGCCAACGTGCCCACGCCGCTGTCGGTGATCGACGCCGCATTCGGCCTCGGCGACTCGGGCAAACTCGCCCGGCACCTGAGCAGCAGCCTGAGCCGGGTCTTCGCCGGTTACCTCGCGGCGCTGATCACCGGCGTCGCGTTGGGCCTGGCGATCGGCCGCTCGAAATGGGCCGAGGATCTGTTGCTGCCGCCGCTGGAAGTGCTGCGGCCGATACCGGCCGTGGCGTGGATCCCACTGGCGATCCTGATGTTCCCGTCGTCGGAGCTGTCGATGGTGTTCATCACCTTCACCGGGGCCTTGTTTCCGATCCTGCTCAACACCGTGCACGGCGTGGAAGGCGTTGATCCACGGCTGATCGCTTCGGCAAAAAGCCTCGGGGCAGGGCGCCGGGCGATGTTGCTGGAAGTGATTCTGCCGGGCGCCGCGCCGAGCATCATCACCGGCCTTGCCATTGGCATGGGCACCTCGTGGTTCTGCCTGGTGACCGCCGAGATGATCTCCGGGCAATACGGCATCGGCTATTACACCTGGGAGTCCTACACCATCCAGAACTACCCCGACATCGTGGTCGGCATGTTGCTGATCGGTGTACTCGGGATGGGCAGCAGTCTGCTGATCAAACGCCTGGGCGGGTTGTTCACGCCCTGGCATCGACCACGAGGAAAAGCCTGATGAGCGTTTTTCAACACCCGCAAGGGCGTATCGATATTCGCGGCCTTTCGATCAGCCTGGGCGAGGGCCGCGCGGCCTTCGAAGCCGTGCAGGGCCTCGACTGTCAGATCGAACCGGGGCAGTTTGTGTGCATTCTCGGACCGTCCGGTTGCGGCAAATCCACGTTGCTCGGCGCCTTGGCCGGGCATCTGCAACCGCGTACCGGCAGCCTCAGCGTCGACGGCGCTGCGGTGTCTGGCCCGTCGCCGCAGCGCGGCATGGTGTTCCAGCAGCACACATTGTTTCCCTGGCGCACGGTGCGTGACAACGTCGCCTTCGGCCTGAAAATGCGCGGCGTCGGCAAGGCCGAACGGCACCGGGCTGCCGATGACATGCTCGCCCTGGTCGGCCTCGAAGGTTTTGCCGAGCGTTGGCCGGATCAGCTTTCCGGCGGCATGCAGCAACGGGTGGAAATTGCCCGGGTGCTGGTCAATCGTCCACGGCTGTTGCTGATGGACGAACCCTTTGGCGCCCTCGATGCCTTGACCCGGTTGAACATGCAGGAACTGTTGCTGGACATTTGGACGCGCATTCGCACCACCGTGGTGTTCGTCACTCACGACATCGACGAGGCGCTGTTCCTCGCCGATCGCTTGCTGGTCATGAGTACACGGCCCGGTCGGATCATTGAAGACCTGCGCCTGGATTTCCCCCGGCCACGCACCACTGAACTGGTGACGAGCCATGAATTCTCCCGTTTGAAGCGTCACTGCCTCGAACTGTTGCGTCACGAAGACGGTCGGCAGTTGCCTCGCCTGAACCCTCTCGGACTTCCCCCAGAAAACAAACTGCCGCGATTTGCCCTATGACCTCACTATTCGATGTAACCGATAACGAAGACATTCTCGCCCTGCAATCGCGCCTGACTGATGACGATGCGGGCGTGCGCCGCATCGCGCTGATCGAGCTGGCCGATCTGGAAGAGCCGGACGGCCTGCTGTGGCTGGTCAATCGATTGGCCCAAGACCCGGCCCCGGAGGTCCGCGCCGAAGCCGCGCGTTTGCTCGAAGCCTGGGAGGACGCGCCGGTGGTCGAGGCGCTGTGCCAGGCGCTCACCGATCCATCGGACGCGGTGCAAGCTGCCGCCGCGCAAAGCCTCAGCCTGCTCAAGAGTGAAGCGGCGGGGAAGGTGATTTTGCCGTGGACCGGGCATGCCGACCGCGGCGTGCGTATCGCGGCGTTCAGGGCCTTGCGCGAATTGCGCTTTGCCGAGGCGGCGCCCGCGGCATTGCTCGCGTTGGATGACAAGGACGCGAGCGTTCGGCGTGAAGCGGTCGGTGTGCTGGGCTGGCTCAAACAGCTCGATGCCTTGCCGGCACTGGCGCGTCTGGCCAGCGCGGACACGGACGTCGAGGTCCGCCGCGCCGCCACCGGGGCATTGGGCCTCGCCTCTGACGAGCAAGTCTTGCCGGCGCTGCGTCAGGCGCTGCGGGACGATGCCTGGCAAGTGCGCGAGGAAGCCGCCACCACGCTGGGCAAGGTCGGGCACGTTGACGCGGGCTTGGCGCTGGTCGACGCCTTGAGCGACGATTACTGGCAAGTACGCCTGCGTGCCACCCGCAGCCTTGGTCGCTTGCGCTACGCGCCGGCCCTCGATGCGCTGATCGAAACCCTCGGCCATCGCATCAGCAACCTGCGCAAGGAGGCCGCGCTGGCCCTTGGCGAATTGAACGATCGTGGCGCCATCGCGCCATTGCAGGCCGCACAGGACGACGGCGACCCGGAAGTGCGCAAAGCCGTGCGCATCGCCTTGAGTCAATTGCAATGAACCCGGTGGCGATTGGCAACTCCCGGAGCAAACAGCAGTTGCGATTGGGCTGGCCGGACGGTCGTGAACAATGGCTCGGTCACGCCGAACTGCGCCGGCAGTGTCCGTGTTCGCAATGCCGGGCGTTTCGTTTACGCGGGATGACGCCGCTGGTTGATGAGCGTGTGTGCGTGGTCGAACTGAACCCGCAGGGATATGGTTTGCAACTGGTGTTCAGTGACGGGCATGAGCGCGGGATTTATCCGTGGGATTATCTGGCGCAACTCTGAAGCGACCACATAACTCCTGTAGGAGCGAGCCTGCTCGCGATAGCGGACGGTCATTCGACATTGATGCTGAATGTGCCGGCGTCATCGCAAGCAGGCTCGCTCCTGCAGGGGATTAGTGGTGGTTAGAAGGACTTGCTGACGCTCGCCACCACTGTCGCGCTGCACACATCATCGAAGCCCCAATTACTGGCGCACTGGCTCTTCGACAAATCAGTATCGATGTAACTCAGTCCGAGCATGACCCCAGCCAACTCGTGGGTCAGTTTGACCTCCCATTCACGGTACGAGTCTTCGGCCTCACCCGAGCGCGAGTACAGGTGCGGGTCCTTGAAATCCATGTCGCCGTAGCGCAGCTTCAGGCCCACGCCGTAAGGCAATTCGGTTTCGTAACCGACGTAGCTGTAGAGCGAGTTCTGTTCGCTGTCGATACCCGGTGCATCGGCGGAGTAATAGGCCGCCAGTTTCACCCCGTAGACGCTGAGAATGCCGTAGGCCTCGCTCTGGTTGAACTGACTCTCCTTCGGATACGAATACTTGAGATAGCCCAGGTCCAGGCTGACGTCATCGGTGGCCTGCCACAGCCAACCGGCGTAGTAGTCGACTTCCTGACGGGTTTTCAGGCCGCCGCCAAAGTCGACGTTGGATGTCCACGCGCCCAGGTACAGGCCACTGCTGTGGGCCAGGGTCATGCCGAATTGAAGGGTCGGGTCGTTCTGGGTCTGCGAGATGCCGCGGGTGCGGTAGTCGCTGGCCAGGGTTGCGTCCAGCAACAGTGAAAAATCATCGTTCAAGGTGATGGCCTGGCTGCTCAAGGGCAGCAAAGTCAAGGAGCCGAGGGCTAACAGGGTGAAGGCTTTCATGAGGTGCGTCCCGCTATTGTGATTGTTATGGGCAGATTCGAAGCAAAGCTGCGCCGGGCCTCGTGCTGAAAAACACGAGGTCGGGCAGCGGGGTGGTGGCGGTTTTTGTTAGAGAGTCGGTGCGTAGACTTGGCGACCGGCGAACCAGGTTTGCAGCACTTGAGTGTCGTGCAGGGCTTTCTCATCGACGCTGAACACGTCGCGGTCGAGCACGATGAAGTCAGCCTGTTTGCCGGCGCTCAGCGAGCCGATGGTTTTGTCCAGGCCAATGGTGCGCGCAGCGTTGAGGGTGTAGGCGTAGAACATGGTTTCGCGATCGATGCGCTCGTCGGCGTTGAGCACACCCAACGGACCGACCCGCGTCATGGCCTGGGCCATGGCGTTGAACGGGTTGGGCGACGACACCGGCCAGTCGCTGGCGCCGGCGATGGTCGCGCCCTGTTTGAGCAACGAGTGCGCCGGGTACTGGTAACGGAACGCCAGGGCGCTGACGTAAGGCTTGATCATGTCGGTGGTGTAGTCATCGGCAGCGGCCCAGAGCAATTGCATTGAAGCGATGACGTTGAGTGGCTTGAACCGGGCGAATTCTTTCGGGTTGACCATTTGCAGGTGCGTGATGGAGTGAGTCACGCCGCTCTGCCGGTCTTTGCGTGCCTGTGCGATACCGTTCAGCGATTCACGTACCGCGCGGTCGCCGATGGCGTGGATATGCACCAGCCAGCCTCGCTGGTCGATGGCGCTGACCAGCTCGCCGAAGTGTTTTGGATCGATCAGCAGCTCGCCCTGTTTGTGCGAGTTGCTGTAGGGGTCGATCATCGCCGCGCTCTGCGCCGGGTACTCGATCACGCCGTCGGCGAAGATCTTGATGCCGGGCAGCGTCAGGTTGGGGATGCCCTGAAATTGTTGGCGAACCTTGTCCAGGGTGTCGAGATCGGCGGGCACGCTTTTCGAGTTGGCCACCAGCAGCGCCGCGACGTGGGCGGTCAGGCCGCCGCTTTTGGCCAGTGCCTTGTAAACCGGCAAAACGCCGACGGTTTTTTCCGTGGGCTTGAGGGCGAACACCGGCTCGCCCGGCGCAGCGTTGGCAGCGGGGTCCATCCACGCGGTAATGCCGACGCTGTTGTTGTAGCTCACGGCGGTTTGCGCAGCCTTGAGCATGTCGGCGGCACTCGGCGCTGGCGTTTTCGAGGCGACCCGGTCCCAACCGGCGTCTACCAAAAAGCCGTTGGGCCTGCCGTCCTTGAGCTTGCCGATGGTGCCGTCTTCAGCCGTCGGCAATGACTTGATCAACGCGGCATCGACCCCGGCGCGCTTGAGCATCACGTCGTTGGCCCAGGCCGTGTGGTGGTCACTGCCGATAAACACAACGGGCACGCTGGCCCATTCGCCGCCGTTGAATTTCTTGCCCAACGCTTCGGCCTGCGCCCAGTACGCCGAGCTCATGCCGGCAATGCTGAGCACGTCGCCGTGCTTCGCCGTGCCGTTATCGCGCCAGGTGCGCAGGCGTTTTTCCAGTTCGTCGAGCTCGACCACTTCATCCGCCATGTTGGCCGAGACCATTTCCAGACCGCCGAAAATCGCGTGGGAGTGGCTGTCGATCAGGCCGGGCATCAAGGTCTTGCCCTGTAGATCGATGACCTGGGTTCCCGATTCGATCAAGGCTTTGATCTGCGCATCGCTGCCCACTTGCAGCACTTTGCCGTCCTGCACCGCCAGCGCCTGAACCTTGGGTTGGTTGCGGTCGGCAGTGAATATCTTGCCATTGAACAACACCAGGTCAGTCGCCGCCATGGCTTCCAGCGAGGCAAAACTCACTGCGGCCACCAAGAGATTCGGGATGAATCTTTTCATTGAATGTTTCCTTGTTATTGCGTCTGATGGCCAGATTAGTGGCTTGCCGTGCTCGGCAGAACGCCTCGCGCACGAAAAACATTTTTGCCTGAATGGAAAAAGTATGGACAAGCTGGGTGCATTGAAAATGTTCGTGGTCACGGCGCAACTGGGCAGTTTCAGTCGCGCCGCCGAGCAATTGGGCAAGACCCCGTCGGCGCTGACCAAAGCGGTCAATCACCTGGAGGCGGAGCTCGGTGCGCGGCTGTTCGAGCGCAGCACCCGGCGAATATTGTTGACGGAATCCGGGCGGCTCTATCTGGAAACCGCGCGTCAGGTGTTGCAGCGGTTGGACGAGGCCGGTGAGGAAATCGAGCAGTTGCAGCATGGTTTACGCGGCAGCCTGAAAATCACCGCGCCGCTGGCTTACGGGCAGGCTTTTCTCGATCAGGTGTGTGGCGGTTTTCTTGAGCAGTATCCGCAGATCAACCTGCAAGTGGACTTGTGCGATGAGTTCGTCAATCTGCTGGAGAGCGGCTATGACCTGGCCTTGCGTGAGGGCCACGACGATTTGCCCGGGCTGATCGCCCGCGTGGTCGGCAGCAATCGCCTGGCACTGTGCGGCAGCCCGGAATACCTGGCGCGCAAGGGTTTACCGGTCACCCCGCAGACCCTCGATGACCACGAATGGTTGCTGTATCGCCATCCGTTGCTGAGTCGCGAATTCTGGTGGGCCGAGCGTGACGGGCAGCGCCTGAGCCTGCCGCAACCCCAGGCACCACGCCTGCGCAGCGACAATTACGACTTGCTGCTGGCCAATGCCCTGGCCGGGCGCGGCTTGCTGCACACACCGTTGTGGAGCGCTGCACCGTACATCGCCGATGGACGACTGGTGCGGGTCATGGCCGACTACGACATCGACCCGGACAGCTTTGGCCCGGATATTCTGGCGGTGTACCCGAGCCACCGACGGGCTACGGCCAAGGTATTGGCGTTCATCGATTACATTGCAGGGTTTCTGGCGTCACGTGGATTGAGCAGCGACTGAACGGAACTCCTACAAGTCCTTGCCAGGAAAATGCCAAAAGAGTACAAATGTACTCCATGACGACGCTCACTCCCCGCCGTACCGCCATCCTGACCTTCATCCGCGAACGCATCGCCGAACACGGTCAGTCCCCGAGCCTCGCTGAAATCAGCGAGGCGTTCGGTTTCGCCTCCCGCAGCGTGGCGCGCAAGCATGTGCTGGCGCTCACCGAAGCCGGGTTTATCGAGGTCAATCCGCATCAGGCCCGGGGCATTCGCCTGCTCGGGCAACCGCCGCGCCCCGAACTGCTGGACATCCCGGTACTCGGCCGGGTGGCGGCCGGTGCACCGATCGGTGCCGATGCCGAAGTCCATAGCCGCTTGCTGCTCGATCCGTCGATCTTCTCGCGGGTGCCGGATTACATGCTGCGGGTGCGCGGTGATTCGATGATCGAGGACGGCATTCTCGACGGCGACCTGGTGGGCGTTCACCGCAGCCCCGAGGCGGTCAACGGCCAGATCGTCGTGGCGCGACTCGACGGCGAAGTCACCATCAAGCGCTTCGAGCGGGTCGACGACACGGTTCGCCTGTTGCCGCGCAACCCGGCTTATCAGCCGATCATCGTCGAAGCCGACCGGGACCTCGCTATCGAAGGGGTGTTCTGCGGTCTGGTGAGGCAAGGCTGATGGGCGCCGTCGTTGCGTTGGATACGCTGTTCAATGGCGGCCAGGTCTGGAGGGGCCGGCCTGCGCCGCCGGCCGTCAGCCCGCAACCCACCGGGCATGCCGCGCTGGATGCGGCGCTACCCACCGGTGGCTGGCCCGAGGCGGCGCTGACGGAAATCCTCCTGGCCGGGCAGGGCGTCGGCGAGTTGCAACTGGTATGGCCGGCGCTGGCGCGGCTGTCGGCGGCGGGCGAGCGCATCGTGCTGGTGGCGCCGCCTTACGTGCCATACCCCCAGGCCTGGCAGAGCGCCGGGGTCGATCTGCGTCAGTTGTCGATCATCCAGGCCAGCGAGCGCGATGCGCTGTGGGCTGCGGAGCAATGCCTTCGTTCGGGCAGTTGCGGTGCGGTGCTGTGCTGGCCGCACAAGGCCGATGATCGCGCCTTGCGTCGTTTGCAGGTGGCGGCGGAAACCGGCCAGACCCTGGCGTTTGCCTATCGCTCGCTCAATGAAGCGATCAACCCGTCGCCCGCGGCCCTGCGCATCGCCATCGATGCCAGGCCTGCGCAATTGCGGGTGCTCAAGTGCCGGGGCGGGTTGGCCCGTTCGGCGCCGATTGCCTTCGCCGTGGGGCATTGAGGTTGCCATGCGCTGGGTCTGTATTCTTTTCCCGCAATTGGCGCTGGACGCGGTACTGCGTCAGCGCGCCGATCCCGATGAGCCATTGGCGCTGCTGACCGGTCCGGCCCAACGCCGGGTATTGCAGGCGGTCAACGGCCCGGCGCGGGAACTGGGCTTGCGCCCCGGCCAGTCCATGAGCGCCGCGCAGGCCTTGAGCAAAGGCTTTGCCACCGCGGAGTATGACGCCGCTCAAATCGAACACTGGCAGCAGTTTCTGGCCGCTTGGGCCTATCGGTTCAGCGCCCAGGTCAGCGTGCATTACCCACGGGCGCTGGTGTTCGAGATCGAGTCCAGCCTCGGCCTGTTCGGCAATTGGTCGCAGTTCGAGGCGCGTTTGCGTCGTGAACTCGGCGAACTGGGTTTTCGCCATCGCATCGTTGCTGCGCCCAACCCGGTGGCGGCACGAATGCTGGCCAACGCCTACGACGGCCTGGTGGTGCCCGACGATCAAGCCTTGCAGCATCACCTCGGGCAAATGCCCGTCGACCGCATCGGCCTGGAGACCAGCGTCGCCACGGCGTTGTCGCGCATGGGGCTGCGCACCCTGAATCAGCTGCAGGCGTTGCCCCGGCAGAGCCTGGCCCGGCGTTTCGAGGCTCAGGTGCTCAAGCATCTGGACGTCTTGCTCGGGGTGCGGCGGCTGGCGCTGGCGTTCTATCTGCCGCCGGACCGTTTCGATGTGCGCATCGAACTCAACTTTGATGTGCAATCCCATCAGGCCCTGCTGTTTCCGCTGCGCCGGTTGACCGGTGACCTGTCGGCGTTCCTGTGCGGTCGTGACAGCGGCGTGCAGCGTTTCGACCTGCACCTGGAGCACGCCGGATTGCCGGACACGGTCATCAAGGTCGGCCTGCTCAGCGCCGAGCGCGATCCGGCGATGCTGTTCGAACTGGCCCGGGGGCGACTGGAGCAAGTTCAGGTCGAGGCGCCGGTACGCGGTTTTCGTCTGCGCGCCGAAGACTTGCCGGCCTTCGTGCCGCAGTGTCAGGAACTGTTCGACGACCGCCCGCAGCAGTCCTTACCCTGGGAGCAACTGCGCGAACGCCTGCGCGCACGGCTGGGAGATGACGCGGTGCATGGCCTGCGTTTTCAGGCCGATCACCGGCCCGAGTGCGCGTGGCAGGCCAGTGCCGACAGTCATCCCTGCGGCGGATTCCCGACCGTGCAGCGACCGGGTTGGCTGCTGACGGAACCGCTCGCGGTGCACGAAGGTTCGACCCGCATCCTCATGGGACCGGAACGCATCGAGTCAGGCTGGTGGGACGGTGCTGATGTGCGCCGCGATTACTACCTGATCGAAACCCGTGCCGGCCAGCAGGGCTGGGCTTATCGGGCGGTGGGTGAAGACGGCCCGTTGTGGTTGCAGGGCTGGTTCGCATGAGCGCCGAATATGCCGAGTTGCACTGCCTGTCGAATTTCAGTTTCCAGCGCGGTGCCTCCAGTGCCCTTGAGCTGTTTCAACGGGCGAAAAAACAGGGTTATCAAGCCCTGGCGATCACCGACGAGTGCACCTTGGCCGGCATCGTCCGTGCCTGGCAAGCGGCGAAGTCCGTGGAGTTGCCGCTGATCATCGGCAGCGAGATTCGCATCGAGAACGGTCCGAAACTGGTTCTGCTGGTGGAGAACCTCGAGGGTTACCAGACGCTGTGCCGGCTGATCACCCGCGCCAGACGGCGCACGCAGAAAGGTCAGTATCAAATACTGCGGGATGACTTCAGCGAGCCGTTGCCGGGGCTGTTGGTGTTGTGGGTGCCGGACGCGGTCGATGATGTCGAGCAGGGCCACTGGTTGAAGCAGGTGTTCGCCGAACGCCTGTGGCTGGCGGTGCAGTTGCATCGTGGCCAGGACGACACCCGGCGCCTCAACGATCTGCTGACCTTGGCCCGGGAGCTGCAAATTACTCCGGTGGCCAGCGGCGATGTGCACATGCACGCGCGCGGACGGCGGGCCTTGCAGGACACCATGACCGCGATCCGTCATCACCTGCCGGTGGCCGATACCGGGTTACGCCTGCACCCCAACGGTGAACGGCATCTGCGCAGCCTCGACGTTCTCTCCAGCCTGTACCCGCCAGCCTTGCTTGATGAAACGCGGGTCATCGCCCGGCGCTGCACGTTCGACCTCGGCCAGTTGCGTTATCAATATCCACGGGAGTTGGTGCCCGTCGGACATACGGCCACGTCGTGGCTGCGTGACCTGACCGATAAGGGCATCGCGTGGCGCTGGCCAAAAGGTCCGAAAGTCGAGGTGCTGGAGCAGATCGACAAAGAGCTGGAGCTGATTGCCGAGCTAGGCTACGAAAGCTATTTCCTGACGGTCCACGACATCGTGCGCTTCGCCCGTGACCAGCAGATCCTGTGTCAGGGACGCGGGTCCGCAGCCAACTCGGCGGTGTGTTTTGCCCTGGGTATCACCGAAATCGACCCGGATCGCACCACGCTGTTGTTCGAACGTTTTCTGTCCAGGGAGCGCAACGAGCCGCCGGACATCGACGTCGACTTTGAGCACGAGCGCCGTGAAGAAGTCTTGCAGTACGTGTTCCAGCGTTACGGTCGGGCCCGGGCTGCGCTGACCGCCGTGGTCAGCAGCTATCACGCGTCTGGCGCCGTGCGCGATGTGGCCAAGGCGTTGGGCCTGCCGCCGGACCAGATCAACGCCCTGGCTGACTGCTGCGGTCACTGGAGCGATGAAACGCCCCCCGTGGAACGCTTGCTTGAGGGCGGTTTCGACCCCGAAAGTCCGATTCTGCGGCGGGTGCTCAGCCTCACGGGACAACTGATCGGTTTCCCCCGGCATCTGTCCCAGCACCCCGGTGGTTTCGTGATTTCCGAGCAACCGCTGGACAGCCTGGTGCCGGTGGAGAACGCGGCCATGGCCGATCGCACCATCATCCAGTGGGACAAGGACGATCTGGACGCGGTGGGCCTGCTCAAGGTTGATATTCTCGCGCTGGGCATGCTCAGCGCGATTCGCCGCTGCCTGGATTCGTTGCGTCGCCACCGCAATCTCGACCTGAGCCTGGCGACGATCCCGTCCGAAGATGCGGCCACCTACGAAATGATCGGCCGCGCCGACACCATCGGCGTGTTCCAGATCGAGTCGCGGGCGCAGATGTCGATGCTGCCGAGGCTGCGCCCCAAGACGTTCTACGACCTGGTGATCGAGGTGGCGATCGTGCGCCCCGGTCCGATCCAGGGCGGCATGGTGCATCCGTACCTGCGGCGGCGAAATAAAGAAGAACCGGAGATTTACCCGTCGCCCGAGCTGGAAGTGGTGCTCAAGCGCACCCTCGGTGTGCCACTGTTTCAGGAACAGGTGATGCAGATTGCGATTGTCGCCGCCAACTACAGCCCGGGCGAGGCCGATCAGTTGCGCCGCTCCATGGCGGCCTGGAAACGTCACGGCGGACTCGAACCGCACAAGGAACGGCTGGCCGCCGGCATGAAGAAAAACGGCTACACGGCTGAGTTCGCCGCGCAGATTTTCGAGCAGATCAAAGGCTTCGGCAGTTACGGTTTTCCCGAATCCCACGCCGCCAGTTTTGCCTTGCTGACCTATGCCAGCTGCTGGTTGAAATGCCATGAACCGGCAGCGTTCGCCTGTGCGCTGATCAATAGCTGGCCCATGGGTTTCTACAGCCCGGACCAGATTCTGCAGGACGCACGCCGTCATCATTTGCAGATTCGCCCGGTGGACGTGCGGGCCAGCGACTGGGATTGCAGTCTGGAGCCGATGACCGGTGCGCAGCCGGCGATTCGCATGGGCCTGCGCATGATCAAGGGCTTTCGCGAGGACGATGCTCGACGCATCGAGGCGGCGCGCTCAAGAGGCGCGTTTGCCGACATCGCCGACCTCGGCGAACGGGCGCGACTCGATGCCCGCGCCCAGGAGCAACTGGCCGATGCCGGTGCGCTGCGCGGGTTGGCCGGTGATCGTCATCGGGCGCGCTGGGAAGTGGCGGGGGTGCAGAAACAGCTTGGGTTGTTCGCCGGGCTGCCGAGCCAGGAAGAGGGCGCAATCGCGCTGCCCAAACCCACCGTCGGCGAAGACCTGCGGGCCGATTACGCCAGCGTCGGCACCACCCTCGGGCCGCATCCGTTGGCGTTGTTACGCGCTGAATTGAAAGCCCGGCGTTGCCGCAGTTCGAAGGAGTTGCTGGAGGTCGAGCACGGACGACCGGTGAGCGTCGCGGGGCTGGTGACCGGTCGACAACGGCCGGCCACCGCCAGTGGCGTGACCTTCGTCACCCTGGAAGACGAGTTCGGCAACGTCAACGTGGTGGTGTGGCGCGACCTGGCCGATCGGCAGCGAAAGGTATTGGTCGGCTCGCAGTTGCTCAAGGTTGATGGGCGCTGGGAGAAGGAGGGCGAGGTGCGTCATTTGATTGCCGGGCGCTTGAGTGACTTGAGCCCGCTGCTCGATGGCATCAGCGTGCGCAGCCGGGATTTCCACTGAAACACGCATTCCCCTGTAGGAGCGAGCCTGCTCGCGATGGTGGATAACGATAACGCGGCCTTTCTGAATGAACGCGGCGCTCTCAAGTCCATCGCGAGCAAGCTCGCCCCTACAGGGTTGTGTGTGCTACTTGGTCACGGGCCAAAACCGCTCGCCACCCCCCGGTGCATCGGTCCACGCCTGCAACGAACGTGTCGGCAAATCGAAGTAATCCCGCGTACGCGCATAGCCATGCCCGCCCATTCGACCAATCGCATCAAGCCCCAGTTGATCGATGTACAGGGTTTTCGGGTCGATCAATTCATCCCGCACATGAGCCATCAGCACTTCACCAAAGATGATCTCCCGGGATTGACCAATGTTCAGCGCCATCATCCGTCGGCATTCCAGCGCAACTGGAGCTTCGCCGATGCGCGGGCATTTGACCGTGGTGCCGGGGATGGCAGTGAGGCCAGCGGCGGTCAGTTCATCGAAGCCGGGAGCGAAGGGCACTGCACAGACGTTCATGGCTTCCACCAGCGCATCGCTGACGATGTTGACGGTGAATTCCTGGTTGAGCTGGATGTTGCGCGTGGTGTCCTTGGGGCTCTGGTCGCCGTAGTTTTCCACGCCCAGCGCCAGGATCGGCGGATCGGCTGACAGCGCGTTGAAGAAGCTGAAGGGTGCGGCATTGATGCGGCCTTCACCGTCGATGGTGGTGACCAGGGCAATCGGCCGTGGCACCACACTGCCGATCAGAATCTTGTATTTTTCCCGTGGGCTCAGTTGACTGAAGTCGAAGCTTTGCATGGGCAGAAATCTCTAAAGAAGTGGATCAATCGCGCTCAGTGGCGCTTGCGCGCTGTAGTCGTCGGCGAACGGAATGGCCGGTTGGAAAAGACGTTTCCAGTCCGGTTGGCCGAAGGCCCGGTCGCTGTGACTGCGCATCAGTTTTTCGAATTGAAGCTGGGCCTTGCGTTGCAGGGCGGGGTAGTCGACACCGTTGACCTGACCGTTGTGCATGACGCAGCGGCCATCGATGTAACTGGCGATGCAGTCATCTCCGCGCCCAGCCAGCACGAGGTTTTTCAGTGGATCGAACAGCGGCCCCAGGTGCAGGCCGCGCAGGTTGAACACGGTGATGTCGGCTTTTGCCCCCGGCGCGAGACGCCCAAGGTCGTCGCGGCCCAAGGCTTTGGCCCCGCCGAGGGTGGCGGCGTTGTACATGTCCAGCGTGCAGGTCAGTGCATTGCCGCCCTCCATCAACCGGGCGATGTTCAGACCCTGACGCATGTTTTCAAGCAAATCCGCCGGCCAGGTATCGGTGCCCAGTGCGAAGTTGATGCCCTTGGCCCGATAGCGCCCAAACGAGTTCAGTGCCTCGCCGTCCCGGGCAAACACCACCGGGCAATGCACCAGGCTCGCGCCGCCATCCACCACTCGTTGCAGGTCGTCATCGCCACGGGTGTAGATGCCGTGGGGCAACACGCTGCGTGGCGTCAGCAGGTCCAATTGCTGCAACCAGCCCAGCGGTGAGGCCCCACGCAGTTGCTCGACCATCGCCACTTCGCCGAGGCCCTGGCAGCAATGAAGACGCATCGGCGCGTTGAGTTCTCGGCTCAGTGCGGCGGTACGTTGAAGCAAGGCGGGCGTGCAGGTCTGGATGCGATCCGGCAGCAATGCGCCGCGAATCAACCCTTCATGAGCGCCGTCGAAATCCCGGAAAAACCGCTCGGCGGCATCGAGCCCGGCCATGCCCCGGTCTTCATCCCAGTGGTGGGCCAGCGCGCCGTCGGCTCGCCAGTAACTCATGCCGCTCATGTAGCAGGGGCCGAGGTACGTGCGCAGCCCCAGTTCAGCCGCCACATCGGCGACTGCGGCACATTCATCGTAGGTTTCCGCCCACTCGCGGTAATACATCGAAGTGATCGGCATGGCCGTGGTGATGCCGTTGCGGATCAACTGCGTGAAGGCATAGCGGTATTTGAAAACCTCTTCTTCGGGGCTGTAGCTTTCCCGCGATCCACGCGCCAGATATTGCGCCGACCACATCCGGCCCATGTCGCGCTCGTCGCCGTTGTCCAGGGTCAACACCGTGGAATCGAGATCGCCCAGCGCATCCAGGTCGATGAATCCCGGACCGATCAACGCGTTGCCGTAGTCGATCCACTGATCCACCGGACCTGCATAACCGCGCCCGACGAACTCAATGCGCGAACCTTCGAAGACCACTTCGCCGTCGCGCCATAAAACATGCTGCGTACCGTCGAAGCCGACCACGCAGCTGGCCCGTAAGCCGATGCGTTTCACAGGCGTCTGTCCAGCAAACGACCGCCCGACGCGATCAACTGTCCGCCGCGATAAACCTGGCGCAGCGGCCGCGAAACCACCGCTTCACCGAGCGTTTGCACCGGCATCAGCAAAAAGTCCGCCGGTCTGCCGATGTCTACGCCATACCCGTCGCAACCCAGTGCGCGAGCGCCATTGACCGTCGCGGCGTCGAAGGCCGCCGCCAGTTCTTCGTCCTTGTTCAAATCAAAACGGAACGCCAGCAACATCGCCCGTTCCAGCATGTCGCCGTTACCCATCGGCGACCAGGCGTCGCGAATGCCATCGGAGCCCAGGCACACATTGACTCCGGTTTCGCGCAGGGCGAGGAACGGCGGCACCGCGCAATCGGCCGGCGCCGAACTCATCAGTGAAATACCCAGCGTTGCCAGACGTTCAGCCACCGGTTTGACCTGACTCCACGGCAGCATGCCGAGGCAATAGGCATGGCTGATCATCACTCGGCCCTGACGTGCGAAACGCTCGGTGTAGTCGGCGATCAACGCGATCTGCCACAGGCCCAGCTCAGCCTTGTCGTGCAGGTGAATGTCGACGCCACGGTCGAACTCGCTGGCCAGTTTGAACACGAAATCCAGTTGCGCGACGGGGTCGTTGTCGATGCCGCACGGGTCGAGTCCACCGACGTTTTCCACGCCCAGAGCCATGGCTTCACGCATCAGCTCGGCAGTGCCGGGCCGGCTGATCAGGCCGGTTTGCGGGAACACCACCAGTTGCAGGTCGATCAGGTCGCGGTATTTTTCGCGCAGTTGCTGCATGGCTTCGACGTGACGCAGGCCGAATTCCGGGTCGATGTCGACGTGGCAGCGCATGGTCAGCGAGCCACGGGCGATGCAGTTTTCCAGCAGCGCGCCGGCCCGTTGCGCAATGGGTGTGGTGACTTCGCGCAGGATGCGCCGCTCGTTGGCGATGTAGTCCTTAAGGGTGGGGCCCGCGCTGTTCGGGCGCCAGGGTTGGCCCCAGAGGGTTTTGTCCAGGTGCACGTGGCTTTCCACCAAGGCCCCTGTGAGCAGTTGGTTCTGGCCGTCGATGTCGGTGGCGAGCAGTTCGGTGGTCGAGGCCGGGCGGCGTTGGGTGAAGTGGCCGTTTTCGATCAGCAGGTCTTCGGCGGGTGCGCCGTAGCGGCGCACGTTGCGTAGCCAGCGGGGTTGGGTCATACAAACCTCATTCATTCTTTTAATCAGCGGTGTTCCGGCCGACCTGATCGCTAGCTGGCTAGCTCCCACAGTGGTTTTGTGTGGGACACAGAATCCGGGGCAACCCCGAATCCTGTGGGAGCTAGCCTGCTAGCGATGGCCACGACCCGGTCTCGGATCAGCCCTTGAGCTTGGCCCAGATCCGGTCCTGCAGCTCCCGCGCTTTGTTGCTGCATTCCTTCTCGGGCCGTAGGCGCGAGGCGAATTCGTCGGGCATGTTGATGGCGTCCATCACTCGCCACTTGGCGTCGATCAGCTTGTCGCTCTGGATGCCGTTGGCGTAGGCGATGGCGTTGGACACGGCGGCGGCGTTTTCCGGTTTCATCATCCAGTCGATGAAGATCCTGGCGTTGCCCGGATGCGGCGCGCTTTTCGGCACGGCGAAGTTGTCCTGGAACATCGCCAGGCCTTCCTTCGGATACACGTACTTGATCGTGCTCTTCTGCAAGGTGGCCCGCGCGGTAGAACCGTTCCAGTTCTGCATCATGATCACTTCACCCGAGGCCATGCGGTCGACGGTGTTGTCCGAGCTGTACATTTTCAGGAACGGTTTCTGTTTTTGCAGCAGTTCGAGAATGCGCTTGGCGTCCTGCGGGTTTTCACTGCATTCGTCGACGTTCAGGTAGTGGCTGGCGGCGTTGATCACGCTGCTGGACGTGTCGAGGGCGGCGAGCTGGCCTTGCAGCTCCTTGCGTGGTTCGAAGAACTCTTTCCACGAGTCGTCCAGTTTGCCGCCGGGCACCCGCGCGCTGTCATAGGAAAACCCTGTGGTGCCCCACAGATACGGTGCCGAGAATTTGCGGCCCGGGTCGAAGCTCGGGTCGCGGAACGCCGGTTTGACGTACTGGAAGTTGGGCAGGGCCGAGGCGTCGATTTCCAGCAGCAGGTTCTGGTTGATCAGGGTGCGCATGATCGACTGCGACGGCACGATTACGTCATACGCCGCGCCACCTGCCTGCAACTTGGCCAGCAGGGTTTCGTTGCTGTCGTAGCCGTCCATGGTGACCTTGATTCCGGTCTCCTTTTCGAACTTGGCCAGCAGTTCGATCGGGTAGTAGTCGGTCCAGTTGTAGAAAAACAGTTCCTTGGGTTCGGCGGCCTGGGCGCTGAAGGCGGTGAAGCAACTCAGGGCCAGACCGGCAACGGCGAAACGCATGTTTTTTTTCATCAGAGAACGCTCCAGGTTCATTGTTGTTTGCCGCGCTGTCCCAGCCAGAAGGCCAGCACCACCAGCACGATGGAAATCACCAGCATCAGGGTCGAGATCGCGTTGATCTCCGGTGTCACGCCGGCCTTGATCGCCGAGAAGATGTACACCGGCAACGTCGTGGAACCGGGGCCGGCAACGAAAAAGGTCATGATGAAATCATCGAGGCTGACCACGAACGCCAGCACCGAACCCGACAGCACCGCCGGCCACAGCAACGGCAGCGTCACCCGGCGAAACACTTGCCACGGGTTGGCATATAGGTCGTTCGCCGCTTCCAGCAGGCTCTTGTCGAGGTCATTGAGCCGCGCACGGATCGGCAGGTAGGCAAAGGGAATGCAGAAGCCGATGTGCGCGATGATCACCGTCAGCAAACCGAGCTTGATCCCCAGCGCCATGAACAGCAGCAGGGTCGCCACGGCGGTGACGATCTCCGGCAGGATCAACGGCAGGTTGATCCCGCCCTCGACCATTTTCTGCCCGTAGAACGGCCGGTACGTCGCCAATGCCGCGAGCAAGGCAATCGCCGTGGCGCAGACCGTGGCGATGCTGGCGACGATGATCGAGTTCAGCGCCGCCGTCTGGATCGACGGGTTGGCGAGGATGCGTCCATACCAGTCGAACGAGAACTCGGTCCACACCGTCGCCGAGCGGTTGGCGTTGAAGCTGTAGGCAATCAACACGAAGATCGGCAGGTACAGATAGGCCAGGATCAGCAGGCTGATTTCCCGTGTAAGCGGCAGTTTTTTCAGGTGCAGGGCGATCATGCTTGGGCTCCTGAGCGTTGGGTCTTGGCGGCATTGCGGCTATAGAGGGCGTAGAGCACCAGGGACACCAGCATGATCCCCAGCAACAGGAACGACAGCGAACTGCCCAGCGGCCAATTGCGCGCAGTGCCGAACTGCTGCTGGATCAGGTTGCCGATCATCAAGGTCTTGCCGCCGCCGAGAATCGCCGGGGTGATAAAGGCACCGAGGCTCGGCACGAACACCAGCAGGGAACCGGCAATCACCCCCGGCATCGACAGCGGCAAGATGATCCGCCGCAGCGCGTGCCAGCGGTTTGCGCCCAAGTCGTAGGCCGCCTCTACCAGACGCCAGTCGAGTTTTTCCAGGGTCGAATAGATCGGCAGGATCATGAACGGCAGGAAGCTGTAGACCAGCCCGACGCTGACCGCGAAGTCGTTGTAGAGCAGGGTGATGCCACCGGCCTGGGGGAGCAGCGCGTTGAGGCTCTGGGCGACCCAGCCGTGTTCACGCAGGATGATCAGCCACGCGTAGTTGCGGATCAGCAGGTTGGTCCAGAACGGAATGGTGATCAGTAACACCATCAGGTTGCGCCGGCGCGGCGTCAGGCTCGACATCCACAATGCCACCGGAAAACCGAACAGGAAACACAGGACCGTGGTGCCACCGGCCTGGAACACCGAGCGCAGCAACGCCTGGGCGTAGACCCAGTTCAGCTCCAGTTCACCGTCGAAACCTTCCTGGAAAAACAGCTGCACGTAACTTTGCAATTGCCAGTCGGCCTGCCAGTCGACGCCGCCATAGACGTTGCGCGGCAACAGGCTGATGTAGCCCATGATGCCCAGCGGAATGGCGATCAGGGCCAGCAGGGTCAGGACCACCGGGCTGAGCAACAGCGCGCGGTTGAGGGCTGGGGAAGTGCTGCTGACGCTCATCTCAGGCCTCCATCAACAGGCAGGCGTGGGGCGGCAAGTTGACCGCGACGCGATCGCCGACCACCCGGCCATTGTTCAGGCCTTCGTTGTTCTCGCGCAGCATGACCTTGATGTCGTTGTTCAACCGGCATTGGTAAAGCGTCGCGGTGCCGACATACAGCACGGCTTCGATCACGCCACGCAGATGGTGCGGTTGCGTCGGGTCAACCAATTGTGAACGCTCGGGACGAAACGCCAGTTGCACCCGCGAACCGTCGAAGCCTTGAGGCGGGCAGGGGATTTCCACCGGCATGCCGTTGGGCACGAAGAGGTTTTCGTTTTGCTGGCCGCGCTTGAGGTGGCCGGGCAGGAAATTGATGTCGCCGATGAATTGCGCGACGAACTGATGTTGCGGGCGTTCGTAGATCTCGTTGGGCGTGCCGATCTGCAGGATCTTGCCGGCGGACATCACGGCAATGCGGTCAGACAGGGTCAGCGCTTCTTCCTGATCGTGGGTGACAAAAATGAAGGTGATCCCTGCTTCTTTCTGCACGCGCTTGAGTTCGACCTGCATTTCCTTGCGCAACTTGAGGTCCAGCGCCGACAGCGGTTCGTCCAGCAACAACACTTTTGGTTTCGGCGCCAAGGCCCGGGCCAGAGCCACGCGCTGCTGTTGTCCGCCGGACAGTTCGGCCGGTTTGCGCTTGGCCAGGTGTTGCATTTGCACCAGCGCGAGCATTTCATCGACACGCTGCGGAATCAGTTTGCGCTCAAGACCCTGCATCTCGAGGCCGAAGGCGATATTCTGCGCAACACTCATGTGCGGAAACAGCGCGTAACTCTGGAACACCGTGTTGACCCGGCGCTTGAACGGCGGCAAATCGTTGACCGGTTCACCGGCCAGACGAATCTCACCCTCGCTGACCTGTTCGAAGCCGGCGATGGTGCGCAACAGGGTGGTTTTGCCACAGCCGGAGGGGCCGAGCAGGGTGAAGAATTCGTTGTCGGCAATGTCGACAGAAACGTTGTCCAGCGCTGGGGCCAGCCCCGGATCGTCGGAATACCGTTTTGAAACGTTGCGCACTTCAATTGCAACTGGATGACCCATAATGGTGCATTCCTCTGATTATTGTATGCAAAATCTGGATGCAATTTAGAAATACCCGGATTAACCTGTTCGTGCAAGCCCCTTTTTCAATGGCTGTTCATTTGCCAGGGTCGGTTGCACTGGGCGTAAGGAGTTGATGAATGACGGAAAAGAAACTGGAAACCACGGTCGACCGCGTCTACCAAGGGGTTTACGAGGCGATCAGCAAACGCTCGCTGCGTCCGGGGATGAAGCTCGGCGAAGCCTCGTTGGCCGAACTTTTCAATGTCAGCCGCACGTCCGTGCGTGCCGCACTCAAGCAGTTGGAAGCCGATGGACTGGTCACCACCGAGCCCAACAAAGGTGCGTCGGTGTCGTTGCCGAGTGACGAAGAGATTCGTTCATTGTTCGAAACCCGGCGTCTGATGGAGATCGGCATCGTCAGTGAGCTGTGCCGTCGTCGCGATACCGCGGTGACCCAGGATCTGCGCGATCACCTGCTGCTGGAGGACGAGGCGCATCAAAGCGGGGATCATGAACGGCTGATCCATTTGCTCGGTGAGTTCCATATCAAACTGGCCCGCAGCCTGAACAATCCGGTGCTGCTCGACTGGTTCCAGAAACTGATCTCCCGCGCCTCGCTGTACGCCGCTGCGCTGGATGACGACAGCCACGAAGCCTGCCGCGACGATGAGCACCTGCGGCTGATCGAGTACATCGAGGCGGGCAACCAGAGCGCGGCCATTGAGCTGACTTGCATGCATTTGAATGGCATCGAAAAGGCGATTCTCGATGTGGCGGCGACGTTGAAAAGCAGCTACAACCCGCTCAAGCATTTGATTGAGGTGTAAGGCACACTGAAAATCAAACTGTAGGAGCGAGCCTGCTCGCGATAGCGCCGGCACAGTCAGCATCGATGTCATCTGATACACCGCTTCGCGAGCATGGGATCTCCAGTGGCCCGTGAGATTCAGCTATACCTCTATGAAACGAATAACGATCACCGTGCTCGAAACAAACGGGTGCGGATGACCGGGATAGAGACAAGCGATGCAGTTTCTAGACGATAGCCACGGGTGTTCCGGCTGGAGCGGCGAAATGGCCGGGCGCATTCGTGCGTTCGACTGGAGCCGGACCGAGTTGGGGGCACTCGATGCCTGGACCCGGAGCCTGAGCAGCGCGGTGCAACTGATGCTCGCGTCGCCCCTGCCGATGGTGATGCTCTGGGGCCAGCCCGGCTACATGATCTATAACGACGCCTATTCGACATTTGCCGGCGGGCGCCATCCTTATTTGCTGGGTTCTCCAGTAGAACTGGGCTGGCCGGAAGTTGCCGAGTTCAACCGGCATGTGGTCGATACATGCCTGGCCGGGGGAACGCTGTCCTATCGCAACAAAGAGCTGGTGCTGCTGCGCGACGGGGTTCCCGAACAGCTCTGGTTGGACCTCTATTACAGCCCGGTTGCCGATGATGACGGACGTCCGGCCGGGGTCATGGCGATGGTGGTCGAAACCACTGAACGGGTGAATTCCGAGCAACGCCGCCAAACTGCCGAAGATGCCTATCGCGCCGACAACGAACGGGTGCGCCTCGCGCTCAATGCCGGGGCCTTGCTCGGTTCCTTCGTCTGGGACATCAAGGCCAACGTGCTGTCCGGCGATGAGCGTTTTGTTCGAACCTTTTCCTTCCCGCCGGGGCAAGACCTGAGCAACCTGTCACAGGCATTCGCCGAAACGCGGATCCATCCGGATGACCGCAGTTGGGTGCAAGAGCGGGTCAAGCTGTCGGTTGAAACCGGTGAGACCTATAACGTCGAGTACCGCATTCTGCGCCCCGACGGCGGTTACCTGTGGGTCCTGGCCAGCGGTTGTTGCGAGTTCAACGAGCAGGGCGAGCCGTTTCGGTTCCCCGGTGTATTGATCGATATCCATGAACGCAAGATCGCCGCAGAGTCGCTGCTCAGGTTCACCCGCAACCTGGAGCAACGGGTGGCCGACGAAGTCGAAGCGCGGTTGGCGGCCGAAGAGCAATTGCGCCAGTCACAAAAGCTCGAGGCCATCGGTGGCCTCACCGGTGGCGTGGCCCACGACTTCAATAACCTGCTGCAAGTGATCGCTGGCAACCTGCACTTGTTGGCGCGGCATGAAGCGGGCAACGCCAACGTGCAGCGTCGGGTCAGCGCTTCCATTGCCGCCGTCGAGCGCGGTGCTGAGTTGTCCTCACAGTTGCTGGCTTTCGCGCGCCGCCAGCCGCTGTCCCCGGCGATTTGCACGCCACAGCAGATTTTCGACGGCCTCGGTGAACTGTTGCAGCGAGCGCTGGGGGAAACAATCCAGGTGAACATGGCCGGCCCCGAAGATTGCTGGCCGGTGTTCGTCGACCGCAATCAACTGGAAAACGCCATCCTCAACCTGGCGATCAACGCCCGCGATGCGATGAAGGGCGAAGGTACCATCGAACTCAGCGCCGACAACCTCAGCCTCGATCGCGGGTTTTGCGCAGGCAAAGGCATTGTGGCCGGGGACTATGTGCGGGTCTGCGTGGCTGACACGGGTGTCGGCATGCCCGCGCAAGTACTCGCGCAGGCCTTCGAGCCGTTTTTCACCACCAAACCCGACGGTCAGGGCACGGGGCTGGGTTTGAGCATGGTGTTCGGTTTCGTCAAGCAGAGTGGCGGCCATATCGAGATGTCCAGCGTCGTCGGCGAAGGCACGCGGGTGCAACTGTATTTCCCCCGCAGCTTGCGTGCGATGGACAGTGAAACAACCATGCCGGACGCGCCTCAGCGGGGCGGACACGAGCGGGTGCTGGTGGTGGAGGACAACGAAGCGGTGCGCGCTTCGTCGGTGGAGTTGCTGTGTGAAGAAGGCTATCAGGTGCTGACGGCTGCCAACGCCGACATCGCCATGCAAATGCTGCTGGAGGGCGCGCAGGTGGACTTGATCTTCACCGATGTGGTCATGCCCGGCCTGATCAAGAGTTCCGATCTGGCCGCATGGGCCAAGGTGCAAAATCCTCCGGTGGCAGTACTGTTCACCTCGGGGCATACCCGTGACATTATCTCGCGCAATCACCAGCTCAGCCCGGATACCCATTTGTTGAGCAAACCCTATGGCCCGCAATCGCTGGCTCGAATGATTCGCACCGTGCTTAACGGCTGAACAAAAAACGGAAGGTGCGAGCCTGCTCGCGATGGCGGCTGTCAGCTTTCATGCGCCGTCGATGGTACGCCGAACCTTGTCCAGCAGTTCATTGATCTGGAACGGCTTGATCAGCATTTCCATGCCTTCCCCCAGAAACACCTGACGGTTGATCGCGGTTTCGGCGTAGCCGGTCATGAACAGGATCGGCAATTCATTGCGCCAGCCTCGGGCGACATCGGCCAGTTCGCGGCCGCTCATGCGCGGCAGGCCGACGTCGGTCAGCAGCAGATCGATGGTTTGGTCATTCTGCAGTCGCTCCAGAGCCCCCTCGATGTCACCCACTTGCGTGCAGCGGTAACCGGCGTCCACCAACACTTCAGCCACGAACATACGCACGGACGGCGTGTCCTCGACGATCAAAATATGCTCGCCGGCCCCTTGCGGATCGACAGCGGTGGGCAACACTTCGCTGGCCGTCGGATCGGAGCTGGCCGGCAGCATGATGGTCACTTCGGTGCCACGCCGCGCCACGCTGCGGATGTGTGCATCGCCACCGGACTGACGGGCGAAACCATAGATGGTCGACAGCCCGAGCCCGGTGCCCTGGCCCAGCGGCTTGGTGGTGAAGAACGGATCGAACACCTTGTCGATCACGCTGTGCTCGATACCGGTACCGTCGTCGCGCACCGACAACGCGACATACGCGCCATCGGCCAGGTTGGGATCACCATGGGAGTACGCCGCATAGGTGTTGACCCAGATATTGCCGCCAAGGGGCAGGGCGTCGCGGGCGTTGATCACCAGATTGAGTACGGCGCTTTCCAGCTGGATCGGGTCGACCAGGGCAATCGCGGCTTTGCTCGTCAGTTCAAGTTTCAGGGCAATGCGTTCGCCGATGGTCCGCACCAGCAGTTCTTCAAGGGAGCGGATGTGCTCGTTGATGTCCACGGGGCGGGTGTCGAGCGGCTGTTGCCGGGCGAACGCCAGCAGGCGATGGGTCAGGGAGGCTGCACTCATCGCCGAACTCAACGCGGCCTCGGCGTAGAACTGAACCTTGTCGATACGCGCATCGGCGACTCGCTTCTGGATCAACTCCAGGCTGGTGATGATGCCGGTGAGCAAGTTGTTGAAATCGTGGGCAATGCCTCCGGTGAGCTTGCCCAGTGCATCCATTTTCTGCACCTGCAACAACTGGGCTTCGGTGCGCACGCGTTCGGCGACCTCCTTGGCCAGTTGAGTGGTGGCGTCGTCCAGGCGAGCCAGGTGCGAGCGCTCGCGGTGGCGATGCTCGGTGACGTCCTCGACAAACACCAGGTTGAGTTCCGGTGAACGGTAGGGCGAGATCTGCCACTCGGTTTCGCGGTTTTCGCCCTGGACCCGCATGCTCAAGGTGCCTTTCCAGCGTTCGCCGTAGCTCAGGCGCAGACGCAGCTCGTCGATGATGCCGGATTGATCGTCAGCGAAGCATTCGCGCAGCGTGTCAGGGGTGAGGTTGTCCTGAATCAACCGCGAGAAGGCATGGTTGCATTCATGCACCTTGAGCTGGGCATCCAGCACAGCAATGGGCGCCGACACATTGATGAAAATCTCGCGAAAGCGCGCCTCGCTTTCGCGCAGGGCGTTTTCCGTTTCACGCACCCGCAGCAAGGTGCGCAGGGTCGCCAGCAGTACGTCCGGGTCCACCGGGTGGATCAGGTAGGCATCGGCGCCGGCATCCAGGCCGGTGATGATGTCGCCAGTCTGGATCGATGCGGCCGACACGTGGATCACCGGGAGCAGGGCGGTCGCGGGGTCCGAGCGTAGAATGCGGACGATGTCGAAGCCACTCATGTCGGGCAGGTTGACGTCGAGAATCAGTGCGTCGAGGGTGACACTGTCAATCAGCTCCAGGCCCTCGCTGCCTGTGCCGGCTTCGAGCACTTCATAGCCATGACGCTCCAGGCGTCGGCGCAGGGCATAGCGCGTGGCGACGTTGTCGTCGACGATCAGCAGGCGCAGGTCACGTTTCATCGGCAGGCTCCGTGGCGATGGCCAGCGGGATGATCACGAAAAAGGTCGAGCCAGTGCCCGGTGTACTCTGCACGCCGACTTCGCCACCCAGTAAGCCGGCGAAGCGCTTGCACAGGGAGAGTCCGAGCCCGGTGCCACGCAGACGCTTTTGCAGCGGTGAGTCGACCTGGGAAAAGTCTTCGAACAATGCGCCATGTAGCTCGGCAGCGATACCTATTCCGGTGTCGCTGACCGCAAATCGCACCTTGGAGCTGTTTTCCAGACGCGCCGACACCCGAACTTCTCCGCGGGTGGTGAACTTCAGCGAGTTGGAAATGAAATTGCGCAGGATTTGCGCGAGTTTCTTGTCGTCGGTGTATAGCCGAGGCAGTCCCACCGGTTCTTCGAAAATCAAGTCCACGGCGGTTGCGTCGACAATCGGCCGGAACATGCCGCGCAGCGCCGCGAACAGGTCGAGCATGTCGAACCACGCCGGGGAAATGGTGATGCGCCCGGCTTCAATTTTCGCCAGGTCCAGCAGGTCGTCGACCATATCGCTCAGCTCGCGGGCGGAGCTGCTGACGAACGCTACCTGTTTGTGCTGTTCGGGGCTCAATGGCCCGTCGAGCTCGTCGGTCAACAGGCTGGCGATGCTCAGGATCGAGCCCAACGGGGTGCGAAACTCATGGCTCATGTAAGAAAGAAAGCGACTTTTCAGGTCCGAGGCTTGACGCAATTGTTCGGCCTGGGTGTCGAGTTCCGCGTACAGCGCCAGTACGCCCTGATTGGTTTCATCCAGTTCCGAGCGCAGGGCCTCGGCTTCGTTTTGCAGCCGGGTGATCAGCGCCGCTTGTTCGTCAGTCTGACTCATCGGTGCTTCAGGCATGGGCGGCCTCCAGAGCAATGACCAACACCGTGACATCGTCCCGTCCACGACAGAAATCACGGTGCAGAATGGCGGCGATCACGGCGGGGTGGCGGTGCACCAGACCGGGGTAATCCTGCAGGTTCCAACGCGACTGCAGACCGTCGCTGTACATGATCAACAGCTGTCCACTCACCTGAGCATAGTCAAAGGCTTGCGCCTTTCGATACTGGCCGCCGACGATACCGGGATGGGAGGCCAGCCCGCGGGACTTGTCCGCCGCCATCAGGCAAGCACCGATATTGCCGATGCCGAGGAACTCCAGTGCGTCGCCGTCAAATTGCGCGATGGCCACTGCACCGCCACGGGTGCCGATCATGGCGTGATGCATCTCCTCCAGTACCAGCACCGGTGACGCGAAAGGCGACAGTGCGAAGGCCTCCTCGCCGGCGCGAGCGGCCCGTTCGGCTTCTTCGCCGTGGCCCAGACCGTCGATCACCAAGGCGCAGATACGTGCCCCGTCGAACGCCAGGTGCCAGGCGTCGCCGCAGGCCGGGTCGTTGTGCAACGAATGCTGGCTGATGCCGACGCGTCGATCCGGGGCCTTGTCCTGGCGTGGATACAACCGGGTCAGCAGCACGGCACCCCGTGAATCGGCGTAGACGTCGAACACTTCGGTCTGACGCGACACGGCGCCCAGCCCGATGCCCTGGGTCCCGCCAGTGGAGAAACCATCGGTCAGGCATGCGTGCAAATCAAAGCCTTGGGCGCGGTCGACGGCAAGCATTTCGATGCCGGCGCCAGCCGCCCGGGGCAGCACCCTCAAGTGCAGCTCGCCGTGGGTCGCATGCTTGAGAATGTTGCTGGCAAGCTCGGTCGCCACCAGCGCCACGCGCCCGGCATCGGTGCTGTCGAAGCCGTTTTTTTCCGCTAGTTTTTGCGCAGTACGCCGTGCGTGGCCGATCTGACTGCTGTCTTCGATCACCAGCACCTGCGTCAGCGAACTGCCAATGTTCATGTCCATCGCGTGATCGTCACGCGAGTGCCCTGGCCCGGCGCGGTGTCGAGTTCGAACTCGTCCACCAGACGCTTGGCGCCGGTCAGGCCCAGGCCGAGGCCATTGCCGGACGTCCAGCCGTCGGTCATCGCCAACTTGATGTCGGGGATGCCGGGGCCTTCGTCGCGAAACACCAGGCGCAGACCGCAGCGAGCTTGGTCGTCGAGGATCTGCCAGTCCATGTTGCCACCACCGCCATACACCATGGTGTTGCGCGCCAGTTCGCTGACGGCGGTCACCAGTTTGGTCAGGTCGATCAGGCGCATGCCGCATTCTTGCGCGAGCTTGCGCGCCAGTTGCCGGGCCAGGACCACATCCTGTTCGATATGAATCGGATGAGTGCCACTGCTGCGTACGTTCATTGGTCACGTACTCGATCCTGAAGCAGTTTCATCCCGCGTTCGACATTCAGCGCGGTGCTGACCCCCGGCAGTGTCAGGCCAAGCTCCACCAGGGTAATGGCCACCGCCGGTTGCATGCCGACCAGCACGGTCTGGGCATCCATGATTTTCGACAGCCCGGAAATCGTCCCGATCATCCGGCCGATGAACGAGTCCACCATGTCCAGCGCTGAGATATCGATCAACACGCCACGGGCGGAGGTCCGGCTGATGCGTTCGGACAGGTCGTCCTGCAGGGTCAGGGCCAACTGGTCATGCATGTCGACCTGGATGGTCACCAGCAGGAAGTCGCCCATCTGCAAAATCGGAATGCGCTCCATGGGCTCATACCGCCTTGCTGATGGTCATTCCCAACCGGGTCAGGGCCAGTTTCAGGGCGTCGGCCAGATTGGCCTTGGTGACGACGCCTTGCAGGTCGAGGCCTAAATGCACGATGGTCTGGGCAATCTGCGGGCGCACACCACTGATGATGCAATCGGCACCCATCAGGCGAATGGCGGTGACGGTCTTGAGCAGGTGTTGCGCCACCAGGGTATCGACGGTCGGCACACCGGTGATGTCGATAATGGCGATTTCCGATCCGGTGTCGACGATTCGCTGCAACAGCGATTCCATCACCACTTGGGTGCGTTGCGAGTCCAGCGTGCCGATCATTGGCAGCGCCAGTACGCCATCCCAGAGCTTGACCACCGGGGTCGACAATTCCAGCAGCTCTTCCTGTTGACGCTTGATCACCGCTTCGCGGGATTTCTGGAAGGTGCGGATGGTGTGCATGCCCAGGGCGTCGAGCAATTCGGAGATTTCCCACAGTTGTTCGGCCAACATCGCCGGACTGTCCTGATAGTGATTTTGCAGCAGCGCAAACAATGGGCCTTTCAGGGCGAAAATGAAACTGGCGGTCTGCTGCGAGTCCTGGCCGAGCAGGGCACGGCTATGGGAGAGCTTTTCCAGAAACAGGCGAATTTCGTCCCAGCCGGAGGCCGCGATGTTTTGGCCGTTGCCGCCCTGCAGGCCCGAGACGATCAGTTGCAGGAATTGCGACGTCTGCTGTTGCAAGTCCTGGTCTTTGAGATTGCGCGTGGCGCCACTGGCTTCGAGGCCGGCTGTCCATTCGGTAAGCAGTTGCGCCTGATTCTTTTGCATCGCATCGAGAGTGCTGGATTGCAGTGCCGCCATGAGACTTGACTCCTTGTAGTGTAAGCGCCGACTCCCCAAAAAATGACCGGCGCAAATCAGTGACATTTGCCGGATGAAATAGTTGTTTGCTTTCGAGAGCATTTTTCATCCGCTGCACATGGACTGTAGTCGGCGCCGGTTCTTACGGCAGTTTTTCATGGCAAATCAGCGGCCCGAGGGAACCCTGCCGGCCAGGCGACTTCGAACCTTCAAGGCTCGACTATTCCGGCCGCGCACATGCAGTGACGAGCGAGGTAGTGATGAAAGACCCAACGATGACACCGCAAAGGGATCGAGCGCAGAGCGAAAACCTTGGCGAACCCCTGGAAAGCACCCCGGAGCCGCAAAGCGGTGATGAGGCCGTTGATCAAAAAAACCGCCATACCGACAACGACAATGAATTCAGCCCCGGCTTCAAGCCCAATCCGGATCGACCCAAGCCCAGTGATGACACCGATGCCGATATCGATACTGATGGCGGTTAGGTGATCCTTCAAACATAAAAGCCGCATCCTGGATGCGGCTTTTGCAAGTGCAGCGTGATTATTTGCTCGGATGCGCAGCCTGGAGTTTTTTCGCCATATCCAAGTGCTTTTCCAGACCCGGCAGCATTTTCTGCGCGAATCCTTTGAGTTCAACCGCGCCATTGGTTTTGTCGTCCGTCACGGTGTTGGCTTCTTTTTTGAACAGCTCAATAGCTTCTTCATGAGCCTTGACCTGATTGTTGGCATACGCCGCATCGAAGGATTCGTCACGCATGTCGAGGATCTTTTCCTTGGCCTGCTTCACCAGCGTCGTGCTGTCCGGCACTTCGATATCGTTCTTCTTCGCGATGGTCGCCAGTTCGTCATTGGCGTTGCCATGATCAGTGATCATCATGTTGGCGAATTCTTTGATGTCCGCCGATTGGCTTTTTTCAAGCGCCAGCCGACTGGCCTCGATTTCGGCGATGCCACCGGCAGCGGCCTTGTCGACAAAATCATTGGAAGTTGCGGCAAATGCCGCGCCCATCATGCCGGTGCTCAACGCAACGGCCATAGCGAGGTGGCGCAGGTTAAATCCGTCCATTGGTGTTTCTCCACGCAGATGATCAGGGTGATCGTTAACCAGTGGAGGCCGGCGCTTGGGCAAAGGTTTTATCCCATTTGCCGGAGGACGACGAATGGACACCGCTGGTCTGACAGACGGTCGACAGAACCGGCTAACCGAGGCCATTCTGATAGTTGGCGAGCGCAATCAGTCGCGTTTGCTACCGATCAACAAACGGAGGTGTTCCATGCCGGTGTCCCATGACCTTTATCAGGACCTGAGTTGCACAAAGGAAGAAATCCAGCAGAAACGCACCAAGGATCCGTTATTGGATTCGCTGATCAACAAGTATTCCCTGGCAGATGCCGAGGTGGTGAAGGCGGAGCAGGCCAAATCCAGCGATGACGCGGTGACAAAGCTCAAAGCGAAGCGCCTGGAGGTCAAGGACAAAATCGTCAAACAACTGCAGTCGCCGTCCTGACCCATGGTCATGAGTCACCGACGACCGGTGACTGAAACGTCGGAACGGCGATAAACATCGGCACCTCGAATGTTCAGAACCCGACAAGACGGGCGGCAGGCGAGGTGCCTCTTGAAACAGAAGTATCCCGATGAGCCGGCGCGTTCCTACCGGGAAACGAATTTCAATCCTTCAGTTCCGGCCGGTCGCGAAATTGCTCCAGCGCCTCTGGATTGGCCAGCGCATCGGTGTTCTTCACCTTCTGCCCATGCACCACATTGCGCACCGCCAACTCGACGATTTTGCCGCTGATGGTCCGGGGAATATCCGTCACCGCAACAATCTTCGCCGGTACATGGCGCGATGTGGTGTTGGCGCGAATGACCTGGCGAATCTCTTGCTGCAACGCGTCGTCCAATGCCACGCCGTCGGGCAAACGCACGAACAGCACCACCCGCACGTCGTCCTGCCATTGCTGACCGATAGCCACGCTGTCCAGTACCTGCGGGACTTTCTCCACCTGACGGTAAATCTCCGCCGTGCCGATGCGCACGCCGCCGGGGTTGAGCACGGCGTCGGAACGGCCGTGGATCATCATTGCGCCGTCAGGCAATTGCTCGGCGTAATCGCCTTGGGCCCAGACTCCGGGAAACTGGCTGAAATAGGACGCCTTGAGCTTTTCGCCGTCCGGGTCGTGCCACAGGCCGATGGGCATCGCCGGAAAGTGCCGGGTGCAGACCAGCTCGCCTTTTTCACCCACCACCGGTTGGCCGTCGTCGTTCCATACCTCGACGGCCATGCCCAGGCTTTTGCCCTGCATTTCGCCACGGCGCACCGGTTGCAGCGGATTGCCATTGGCAAAACACGAAACGATATCGGTGCCACCGGACATCGAAGCCAGGCACACATCAGCCTTGAGGTCTCGATAAACGTAATCGTAACTCTGTGGCGAAAGCGCAGAACCGGTGCAAAGCAAGGTTTTCAGACTGCCCAGGTCATGGCTGTGCATGGGTCTCACACCGCTGCTTTGCAGCGTGGCAAGGAATTTTGGGCTGGTGCCGAAGACACTGATGCGCTCGTCATCGATCAGATCGATCAAACGCTCGGGATCAGGCTGGAATGGCGAGCCGTCGTACAGCACAACGGCGCTGCCCACCGCGAGGGCCGACACCAGCCAGTTCCACATCATCCAGCCGCACGTGGTGTAGTAGAACAGGCGTTCGCCGGGGCCGAGGTCACAATGCAGGCCGTGTTCCTTGACGTGTTGCAGCAGCACGCCACCGGTGCTGTGGATGATGCATTTCGGTACGCCGGTGGTGCCGCTGGAATAGAGAATATAGAGCGGATGGGCAAAGGGCACCGGGACGAAGACCGGTTCGCCGCCGGGGAAGTAGAAGTCGTCCCACAGCGTGACGTTGGCCACCGTGTGGAAATCCTCGATGCGCGCCTCGTGTCGTGCGTAAGGGACGATGACCAATTGCTGTAACGTCGGCAGGCGTTCAAGGATTTCATTGATCTTGACGGTCTGGTCGATCTCTTTGCCGGCGTAGCGATAGCCGGCGCAGGTGACCAGCACTTTGGGTTCGATCTGGCCGAAGCGGTCGATCACCCCCTGCGTACCGAAGTCCGGCGAAGAGCAGGACCAGATCGCGCCGAGGCTGGTGGTGGCGAGCATGGCCACCAAAGTCTGCCAGGTGTTGGGCATACACGCCGCCACCCGATCACCAAGACCGACGCCGGCGGCGACCAAGCCGCTTTGAAAACCGGCGACATGCTCCGCCAGTTCGGCCCAGGTCAACTGTTCGCGCTGGCCGTTTTCCGCCACAGCCACCACCGCCACGGCGTCGTCGCGACGGCGCAGCAAGTGTTCGGCGAAGTTCAGGGTCGCACCGGGAAACCACTGGGCGCTGGGCATTTGCGCGCCTTCGAGCAATACCGCGTCGGGTTGCTCATGGAAGCGAATATCGAAGACGTCGACGATGGCTTGCCAGAAATCCTGGCGCTGATTGATGGACCAGTGATGCAGGGCAGGGTAGTCGTCGATGTGCAGGTGATGCCGCTGATTGATGAAACGCCGAAAGGCTTCCATGCGCGTCTTGCCGATGCGTTCGGCGCTGGGTTGCCACAGGATCTCGGACATGGTTTGCCTCGCATTGATTGGTTTTTTGTGGCGAGGGAGCTTGCTCCCGTTGGGTGGCGAAGCCGCCCCAAAAAGAGTTGCGACTGCTATGCAGCCGAGCGGGAGCAAGCTCCCTCGCCACAGGGGCCAGCGGTTACTTACTGCGCCAACCACCCACCATCAATATTCCACGCCGCCCCCCGCACCTGAGCCCCGGCTTCGCTGCACAAAAACAGCACCAGTTCGCCCAGTTGCGGTGGGGTCACAAACTCGAGTGACGGCTGTTTCTCAGCCAGCAGGTCATGCTGCGCCTGCTGCGGGTCGATCCCGGTCGCGGCACGATCATCGATCTGTTTCTGTACCAGCGGCGTCAGCACCCAACCCGGGCAAATCGCGTTGCAGGTGACGTTGCTGGTCGCGGTTTCCAGGGCGACCACTTTGGTCAGCCCAATCACGCCGTGCTTGGCTGCAACGTAAGCGGCCTTGCCCGTCGAACCGACGAGACCATGCACCGACGCAATGTTGATCACCCGGCCCCAGCCCTTGGCACGCATGCCCGGCAAACTCAGGCGAGTGCTGTGAAACACCGACGACAGGTTGATCGCGATGATCGAGTCCCAGCGCTCCACCGGGAACTCGTCCACCGGCGCCACGTGCTGGATGCCGGCGTTGTTGACCAGAATGTCGACGCCGCCGAACGCACGCTCGGCATAGGCAATCATGTCGGCGATCTGCGCCGGGTCGCTGACGTCGGCCGGGTGATGGCCGACCTTGCCGCCGAATTGCTGTACTTCGGCGATCACTGTGGATGCATCGCCAAAACCGTTGAGGATCAGGTTGGCGCCAGCCTTGGCCAGGCTTAAAGCAATGCCCAGGCCGATGCCGCTGGTGGAGCCGGTGACCAGTGCGGTCTTGCCCGAAAGAGTCGTCATGAATACCTCACACAATGCCAGTGGCGTAGAAAGTACCGATCACCACGAAAACCGCCAGGGTCTTGATCAGCGTAATACAGAAAATGTCTTTGTAAGCCTCGCGGTGGGTCAGGCCGGTGACCGCAAGCAAGGTAATCACCGCGCCGTTGTGCGGCAGGGTGTCCATGCCACCACTGGCCATCGCGGCTACGCGGTGCAGCACTTCCAGCGGGATGTTGGCGGCGTGCGCCGCCGCGATGAACTGCTCGGACATGGCCGCCAGGGCGATGCTCATACCGCCCGATGCCGACCCGGTGATACCCGCCAGCAAGGTGACGGTGATCGCTTCGTTGACCAGCGGGTTGGGAATGCTCTTGAGCCAGTCGGCCAGCACCAGGAAGCCTGGCAGGGAGGCGATCACGGCACCGAAGCCGTACTCGGACGCGGTGTTCATCGCCGCCAACAATGCACCGCTGACCGCACTTTTGCTGCCTTCGGCGAGTTTGCTGCTGATGGCTTTATAGCCGAATGCCAACACCATGAGGATGCCGACCAGCAGCGCCGCCTGAACCGCCCAGATCGCGGTGAGTTTGGCGATTTCGGTGGTCACCGGTGCGGCCATGCCCGGCAGCGCCAGACTGTGGGTCTTGCCGTACCACTGCGGAATCCACTGGGTGAACAGCAGGTTCATGATGCCCACGGCCAACAGCGGCGACAGGGCGATCCAAGGGTTGGGCAGTTTGATGTCGGCGGCGGTTTCCGGCTCGTTGCGCAGGTCAATGCCATAGCCTTCACCGGAGCGCTGGGCCTTGTTGCGTTGGCGCTGGAGGAACAGCATGCCGGCGCAGAAGACGAAAATCGTCCCGATCACACCCAGCCACGGCGCCGCCCAGGCGGTGGTGTTGAAGAACGTGCTGGGGATGATGTTCTGAATCTGCGGGGTGCCGGGCAGGGCGTCCATGGTGAACGAGAAGGCGCCGAGGGCGATGGTCGCCGGGATCAGGCGCTTGGGGATGTTGCTCTGGCGGAACATTTCAGCGGCAAACGGATAGACCGCGAACACCACCACGAACAGCGACACGCCACCATACGTGAGCAAGGCGCAAACCAGCACGATCACCAGCATCGCCTGACGGGTGCCGAGCAAGCGGATGGCGGCGGCGACGATGGAGCGCGAGAAACCGGACAGTTCGATCAGCTTGCCGAACACCGCGCCGAGCAGGAACACCGGGAAGTACAGTTTGATGAAACCGACCATTTTCTCCATGAACACGCCGGTGAAGGCGGGTGCAACGGCGGAAGGGTCAGTCAACAGGACAGCGCCGAGGGCGGCAATCGGGGCAAAAAGGATAACGCTGTAGCCGCGGTAAGCAGCCAGCATCAGCAGCGCGAGGGCTGCCAAGGCAATGATCACACTCATGGTGTGTCTCCTGGATTGTTATTTTTGTAGATGAAGCATTGGGTAGGAGAGGCGTTAGCGAGTTTCGTGCCAGATAGTTAAGATGTTGAAATATAAGGATTTATATTTGTTTTTGGTGTTGTGCTTTTGTGGTTTGTCTCTGATTGGAGACTCTTGTGGGTTGGGATGGCCTCATTGCGAGCAGACTCGTTCCTACAGTTGACCGATTTTTGTAGGAACGAGCCTGCTCGCGATGGGTTTTCTAATAATGGAGATTAATATCTCGTTATAGAGACTCTGCAATCCCCAGCGCCACCATCTTCTTGTATAAGGTCGACCGTCCCAACCCCAGCCGTGCCGCTGCGTCGATCACCTTGCCCCCGCATTGCGCCAGGGTCGCTTCGATCAATTGCCGGTCGAAACGCTCCCGCGCCGCGCTGAACGTCTCGTGTTCCAGCGGTTCGATGGACAACGGCGCGACACGCTCTACCGGGGTAAACGTGCCGATCGCCGCGCGGATGTCTGTTGCCGAAAGCCGCAGGTCATCACTGAGCAGTGCGGCCCGTTCCAGCACATTGCGCAATTCGCGAATATTGCCCGGCCAGGCGTGCTGACCCAAAAGCGCCAGCGCTTCGCCGTGGAGTTCGTGTTGGCTGCGCAGCTCTTCAAGGATCGCTTCGCTGAGGGCGGGCAGGTCGTCGAGGCGATCGCGCAGCGGCGGAACGTGGATCGGCAGGACGTTGAGGCGGTAATACAAGTCGGCGCGAAATTCGCCGCGTTTGATCGCCGCTTCCAGATCGGTAGAGGTGGCGGCAATGACCCGCACATCGCTCTGGATCACTTCATTGGAGCCGACGGGTTCAAATTCCTTTTCCTGCAATACCCGCAGCAGTTTGCTTTGCAGCGGCAGCGGCATGTCACCGATTTCATCAAGGAACAGCGTACCGCCCTGAGCGATCTGCAATTTGCCGGCGCGGCCCTTGCGATCGGCGCCGGTAAAGGCGCCGGGCGCGGTGCCGAAAAATTCGGCTTCAAGCAATGACTCCGGGATCGCCGCGCTGTTGATGCTGACAAACGCCTTGTGTGCACGCGGCGAGGCATTGTGGATCGCCTGCGCCAGCAACTCTTTGCCAGTGCCGGTTTCGCCGAGCAGCAGCACTGGCGACTCGGTGCTGGCGCTGCGCCGGGCGCGACGTTTGACTTCCAGGCTGGCGGCGCTGGTGCCGATGAAGTGAGCGAAGTTGTATTTGGTCTGCCTTGCCCGCAACAGCGAGCGAGTCGACGCCAGTTCTTCCTGCATGCTCATGTAGCGCTTGAGCATCGGCGACAGGCTGCGCAACTCGTCGAACAGGGCAAAACCGATGGCGCCGATCACCTCGCCGGCATCATCGTGAATCGGCAGGCGCATGACCACCAGCGGCTCTTTGGGCGTGTCTTGCATGTCGAGCAGAATCGGTCGGCCAGTGCGCACCACCTCACGCAACAGACTGCCGGGGATCACGCTTTCGCAGGCCTTGCCGATGGCGCCCTCGGCCGATTGCAGGCCGAAGCGCCGGGCATAACGCTCGTTCATCCAGACGATGTTGGCGTCGCGGTCGACAATCACCGTGCCTTCACTCGACTGCTCGATGATCTCGAACAACGAACGGATCGCCAGCAGGCGAACGCGCTGGTAGTCCTTGAGGCTTTCGGTGGTGTTCATGGTGTGCATCCATTTCTAGAATCAAGGTCAAAAGATCGCAGCCTTCGGGAAGGTTATACCTGCCCCACATGCGCCGCCGCCAACAACTCCTTGGTATACGGATGCTGCGGCGAATCGAACACGTCGTGGCTGGCACCGCTTTCCACGACTTTGCCGTCCTTGACCACGATCATGTCATGGGCCAGGGCGCGCACCACCGCCAGGTCATGACTGATGAACAGATAGGTCAAACCGTGTTTTTCCTGAAGCTGACGGAGCAAGGCAACCACCTGTTTTTGCACGGTGCGGTCCAGCGCCGAAGTCGGTTCGTCCAGCAGGATCAGCGCCGGTTTCAGCACCAGTGCACGGGCGATCGCGATGCGTTGGCGTTGGCCACCGGAAAATTCGTGGGGATAGCGGTGGCGGCTTTGCGGATCGAGACCTACTTCTTTCAATGCACGAATCACTTCGGCGTTGCATTCCTCAGCGCTCAACTCGCTATGCACTTCCAGGCCTTCGCAAATGATCTGCTCCACTGACATCCGTGGGCTGAGGCTGCCGAACGGATCCTGGAACACCACTTGCATTTTCTTGCGCCACGGCCGCAATTGCTTCTGCGTCAAGCCGTCCAGTGATTCGCCCTGGAAGCGAATGCCGCCCTCGGAATCGAGCAGGCGCAGGATCGCCTGGCCCAGCGTGGATTTGCCGGAGCCGGACTCGCCGACGATGCCCAGTGTCTTGCCACGCTGAATGCTCAAACTGATGCCGTCGACGGCTTTCAGATACGTCTTGCGCTGGAACAGTCCGCCGCCAACGGGAAACTGCACGCGCAGATTGTCCACCTCCAGCACGTTTTCACGCTCGTCACGGGGCAACGCTTCGCCTTCCGGCTCGGCGTTGAGCAGCACGCAGCTGTACGGGTGTTTCGGTTCGGTAAACAGGGTTTCGCAGGTGGCCTGCTCGACAATTTCCCCGGCTTTCATCACGCAGACGCGTTGGGCGATGCTGCGCACCAGATTGAGGTCATGGCTGATCAGCAGCAGCGACATGCCGAGCCGCCGTTGCAGCGACTTGAGCAGCAACAGAATCTTGCGCTGCACGGTGACGTCGAGAGCGGTGGTGGGTTCGTCGGCGATCAACAGCTCCGGCTCGCAGGCCAGGGCCATCGCGATCATCACCCGCTGACGCTGGCCACCGGACAATTGATGCGGGTAGGCCTTGAGGCGTTCCTTGGGTTTCTGGATGCCCACCAGGTGCAGCAACTCAAGAATCCGTGCCTGCGCCGCTTTGCCGGCCATACCTCTGTGCACCAGCAGGGTTTCGCCAATCTGCTTTTCGATGCTGTGCAGCGGATTGAGGGAGGTCATCGGCTCCTGGAAGATCATCGCGATGCGGTTACCGCGCAGTTCACGCAACTTGCGGGTATCGGCGCCGACCAGTTCCTTGCCGCGATAGCGGATGCTGCCGGTGGTTTCAGTGCCACATTCAGGCAGCAATTGCAGGATCGAATGGGCGGTCACCGATTTGCCCGAACCCGATTCACCCACCAGCGCCAGGCATTCGCCGCGGCGGATGTCCAGGCACAGGTTGCGCACCACGGTCTGGCCGCTGAAGGCCACGCTGAGGTCACGGATTTCGATCAGGTTGTCACTCATATCAACAGTCCGCGTCAGGCTCTTGGATCAAGAGCGGGGGTCAAAGGCATCGCGCAACGCTTCGCCGATGAACACCAGTAAAGAAAGAATCAATGCCAGGGTGAAAAACGCCGTCAGGCCCAGCCACGGCGCTTGCAGGTTCTGCTTGCCCTGACCGATCAACTCGCCCAGGGACGCACTGCCGGCGGGCATGCCGAAACCGAGGAAATCCAGGGCGGTGAGCGTCGAAATGGCCCCGGTCAGAATGAACGGCAGGTAACTCAAGGTCGCGTTCATGGCGTTGGGCAGGATGTGCCGCACGATGACTTTGCGATCGGTCAGGCCCAGTGCGCGGGCGGCCTTCACGTATTCCAGATTGCGTCCGCGCAGGAACTCGGCACGCACCACGTCCACCAGCGCCAGCCAGGAGAACAGTGCCATTATCCCCAGCAACCACCAGAAATTCGGCTCGACAAACCCTGACAGGATGATCAGCAGATAAAGCACCGGCAACCCGGACCAGACTTCCAGCAGCCGCTGACCGAGCAAGTCGACCCAGCCCCCGTAATAGCCTTGCAGCGCACCGGCGGCGATGCCGATCAGCGCACTGACGAAGGTCAGCATCAAGGCAAACAGAATCGATACCCGCGCGCCGAAAATCACTCGGGCCAACACGTCCCGTGCCTGATCGTCGGTGCCCAGCCAGTTCACATTCGTTGGCGGGCTTGGGGCGGGCTTATTGAGGTCGTAGTTCGGCGTGTCGTCGCTGAAAGGGATCGGCGGGAACAGCAGCCAGCCGCCGTCCTTTTTGATCAGGTTCTGCACGTAATCGCTGCGGTAATCGGCCTGGAATGGCAGTTGTCCGCCAAACTCCTGCTCGGTGTAGCGCTTGAGCGCAGGGAAGTACAGCGTGCCTTGATAGCTGACGATCAGCGGTTTGTCGTTGGCGATCAGCTCGCCGCCGAGGGTCAACAGGAACAGGCCGACAAACAACCACAACGACCACCAGCCACGGCGGTTTTTCTTGAAGCGTTCGAAACGACGACGGCCTAACGGCGAAAGCTTGAACATCAGGCGTTCCTCGCGGCGAAGTCGATCCGCGGGTCGACCAGGGTGTAGCACAGGTCGCCAACCAGTTTTATCAGGAGGCCGAACAGGGTGAAGATGAACAGCGAGCCGAACACCACCGGATAATCCCGTGAAACCGCCGCTTCATAGCTCATGCGGCCCAGGCCATCGAGGGAGAAGATCACCTCGATCAACAGTGAACCGGCAAAAAACACGCTGATGAACGCCTGCGGAATCCCCGACACCACCAGCAGCATCGCATTACGGAACACATGGCCGTACAGCACGCGACGCTCGCTCAACCCCTTGGCGCGAGCGGTGACGACATACTGCCGGGTAATTTCATTGAGGAACGAGTTTTTGGTCAGGATGGTCAGGGTCGCGAATCCACCGATCACCAGCGCCGTCACCGGCAGCACCAGGTGCCAGAAGTAATCGGTGATTTTACCCAGGGTCGACAGCGACTCGAAGTTGTCCGACACCAGGCCGCGCACCGGGAACCAGTTCAGCGAAGTGCCACCGGCGAAGACAACGATCAGGAACATCGCAAACAGGAACGCCGGCATGGCGTAGCCGATGATGATCGCGGTGCTCGTCCAGATATCGAAATGACTGCCGTGGTGTACCGCCTTGCGGATGCCCAGCGGGATTGACACCAGATAGGTGATCAGCGTCGCCCAGAGCCCCAGGGAGATGGTCACCGGCATTTTCTGCAGGATGAGGTCGGTGACCGTGGCGCCGCGGAAGAAGCTCTTGCCGAAGTCCAGTCGGGCGTAACTGGTGAGCATCAGCCACAGGCGCTCGTGTGCCGGCTTATCGAAACCGTACTGTTTTTCGATGTCCTTGATCAGTTGCGGATCGAGGCCGCGACTGGCGCGGGAGCTGGGCATTGCCTCGCTCGAACTGCCGCCGACACTGGCACCGCCAATGCCTTGCAGGTGCGCGATCGCCTGTTCCACCGGCCCGCCCGGTGCGGCCTGCACGATGACGAAGTTGACCAGTAGGATGATCACCAGTGTCGGAATGATCAGCAGCAAACGCCGCAGTATGTAAGCCCACATCAATGCGGCCCTCCGGGTCTGCCACGGCGAATGCGCTCGGCGGTCATTTCCTGGTTGGTCAGCGGCGTGGTGCTCACTTCCCACCAGCTCTCGATGGCTTCGTCATTGCTGGCTTGCACGTCGGGAATGCCGAAGCGGTTCCACCACACGGTGGATGTTCCCGGCGGGTAATAGTTGGGGATCCAGTAGTAGTTCCATTGCAGCACCCGGTCCAGCGCATGGGCGTAGCGCAGCATGTCCTGTTGGGTGTTGGCGCGCACCAGGCCGTTGATCAAAGTATCCACTGCCGGGTTTTTCAACACCATGTAGTTGTTGGAGCCGGGATCGTTGGCCGCGGCCGAGCCGAAATAGTTGAACAATTCGCCGCCCGGAGAGGTGGTAACCGGGTAGCCGGTGACGATCATGTCGTAGTCGCGGCTCATCAGGCGGTTGACGTACTGGGACGAGTCGATGCGACGGATGTTCAGGTCGATACCGATCTGTTTCAGGGTGCGTTTGTACGGCAGCAACAACCGATCCATGCCGTTCTGGCTGACCAGGAAGGTAAAGCTCAGCGGCTTTCCATCCGCGTTGACCAGTTGATCACCCTTGGGTTTCCAGCCGGCCTGTTCGAGCAGGTCCAGGGCCTGGAGCTGCTTGTCGCGAATCAAGCCGCTGCCATCGGTTTTCGGCGCTTCGAACACTTTGGTGAAGACTTCGTCGGGGATCTGCCCGCGCAAGGGTTCGAGAATCGCCAGCTCGCCGGCATCCGGCAGCTTCCGCGCGGCGAGGTCGGTATTGGAGAAGAAGCTCTGCTGGCGGATGTACATGTTGCGCATCATCTGCCGGTTGCTCCATTCGAAATCCCAAAGCATGACCAGCGCCTGGCGTACGCGGCGGTCCTGGAACATCGGATTCTGCAGGTTGAACACAAAGCCCTGGCTTGGTTGCGGGGCTTCTGTGGCCAGGTGGGATTTTTGCAGGCGACCGTCGCTCAGGGCCGGGCTTTCGTAACCGATGGAATACCCGGTGGCGGAAAACTCGCGGTTGTAATCGTAGGCGCCACCGCGCAGGACCTGGCGGGCCACGTCGGTATCGCCGAAATACTCGATTCTGAAATGATCGAAATTGTACAGGCCGCGACTGACCGGCAAGTCCTTGCCCCACCAGTCGGCGTTGCGCTCAAAGGTGATGCTGCGCCCGGAATCGACCTTGCCCACTTTATAGGGGCCACTGCCCAGCGGAGCCTCGTAACCGCCGCCACCGGCGAAATCGCGGCTCTTCCACCAATGCTCGGGAAACACCGGCAGGGTGGCGATGTCCAGCGGCAGGGTACGGTTTTCGTTGTTCTTGAAGTCGAAGCGCACGGTCAGCGGTGACTCGACTTCGACGCCTTTGACGTCGGCGAATTGCGTGCGATAACGCAGGCTGCCCTGGGTCATCAACAGATCGAAGGTGTAGCGCACGTCTTCGGCGGTGATGGGTGTGCCATCGGCAAAACGTGCCTTGGGATTGAGAAAGAAGCGCAGGGAAAGTCCGTCATCGGAGCGTTCCATCTGCTGAGCCACCAGGCCATACACGGTGTAAGGCTCGTCGAGTGAACGCTGGGCCAGGGGCGAGTAGAGCAGGCCATCAATCTGCGTGACGCCGATGCCTTTGTCGATGTATGGCAACACATGATCGAAGTGACCGATCTCGATCGCCGAGCGACGCATCGTGCCGCCCTTGGGGGCCTGCGCATTGGTGTAGGCGAAGTGGCTGAAGCCGGCAGGGTACCTGGCCGGTTCACCGTATACGGTCAGCGCATGTTGCGGTGCAGCATCCACACCGGCGGCGCCCAGCAGCAGGGCCACGGCAGTGAATAACACAGTAGGGAAAGCGAGTCGCATTGTCAGCCTTAGAGCCGGGTGTCGTTATCGACAATTTGTACGCTAGCGGCGCGTCCCTCGCCAGCCGAATTACGTATATGAAACACAACGGCCCACCAGAAGGCGGGCCGTTGAGGAACAAAGTCAGGCGTCGATCAGTCCTGACGGCTGGTCACTTCCAGCAGGTGATAGCCGAACTGGGTCTTGACCGGGCCTTGCACGATGTTGATCGGTGCGCTGAAGACGACGGTGTCGAATTCCTTGACCATCTGGCCCGGACCGAACGAACCCAGGTCGCCGCCCTGGCGGCTGGAAGGGCAAGTGGAGTTGGCCTTGGCGACTTCGGCGAAGTCTGCACCAGCCTCGATTTGGGCCTTGAGTTCGTTGCACTTGGCTTCGCTGGCTACGAGGATGTGGCGGGCAGTGGCTTTAGCCATGGGAAAATACTCCTTTCAATGTTCGGTAAAATGTCGAGCGTACCGCAATCAGTGAGCTATTTCTCCTCATAATTCCGTGCGATGCGCCGTAGTCTGCCGGCATTCGTTAAAGACCGGCTTTTTTCAGGCGCTCGGCGTGCTCCACGTACAACTGAATCGGGTCGATGCCTTTTACCACGGGAACGCCTGCCTGGCGGAGGGTACCCAGATGGTCGAGCGGATAGTCGGAGCGGATGACGGTCCCAAGATGAGAGCTGCAGCGACCGACCATGCCATCGTTTTGATCGGCTTCGGTGATGAAGTAACGGGAAAAGGCCCGCAAAAATCCGTGCAGTGGGTCAAGGGCATTGACGCCTTCATCCAGAGGGTTTGCCGACAGAATGCCGCTCCAGGAGTAATAACGGACGCCATTGACCCGCTCGCAACCATTGCCGCCCCAGGTTTTCGGTAGTCCTTGCGGGTACTTGTCGTTGAATTCGCCTACACCCTCGGTGGTCAATGCGTTCAGTGCCGCGACAGCGTCCTGGGGCAGGCGAGGGTTGCCACTGAGTAACGACAGAAAGTCTGCAAACAGGGTCGCGACCGTTTCGGCGATCTGCTCCGGCAGGCTTTCGGGCGTCAGGGCCTTGCGCAGGAAGTCGGCCAGCTCCGAGCCATGATTTGGGCCGCTGACTGAAGTCACCGAAGCGATCGACGTCGGCGCAACCGCGGCCGCATAGCGAGCAGCGAGTGCGCCCTGGCTGTGACCTATGAGGTTGACTTTTTTTGCGCCGGTGCCTTCCAGAACCCGGTCGATCTGCCAAAGCAACTGCTCGCCCCGAGCTTCGTTGCTGTGGGTCGCCGACAATTGCGGCACGAGCACTCTTGCCCCAGCGCTTCTAAGCGCCTGTTTGACGTCATGAAACAGCTCGAAGGAGCCGATCCGGTCGAAGCCGAAAAGTCCATGAACCAGCAACACTGGATAAAGCGTGCTTGCATTCCTTTGCATGTTTTTTTCCTTTTTGAGCGGTCAGGGAGTTGCCTTGGGCCTCACTCTAAAGCACTCGGACATGCGCGCGATGTATGAAAAAGCCGCTGTAACTTGAGGAAAACGGAATAGAAAAGTGTCGAAAAGTCAGATGTGCCTGAGGGCCTAGTCGGAATGTGTCGCCATCTTTTCATCGGCTTGAGGACGCTTTTGATCATTGACCTACCTCGCTGACGTCATTTATCCGTGCGATCCGAAGCGTTCTCCCGACATCGCCGTTCCTGCTGATGGGGTTCAATGGGCTTCGTTGTGATGCCCGTTCGCACAGGGCATCTATTCCAAGGACTGGAGCCTTCAGATGAACACGTATGAAACCGATTTGAACTTGTCCATACCGGTGATGGAGCAGGCTGAAAATGCCATGCTCGATCCCTCCGAAAGGAAAGCTGTCATTAAGGTCAGGCCATATCTCGGCATGGCCTGTGGAGACAAGTTGGTGTTGTTCTGGACAGGACTGGATTTCGAGGGGCTGGTCTACAAACATGAAGTGATGCGTTTTGTCAGCGATGGACAGGCAGGCACGGACCTGGTCTTTATCGTTCCCGCCACACATATCGCAGCACTTGATGGCGGCTCGGTTGAGGTTTACTACACGCTAGAAAGTGCACAGCGGCCTCAGCCTGTGCAATCCCGGCGATTGCAGTTGAGTGTCGGCGATGCCCGGCAAGACCTGTTGCCAGTGATTGCGAACGATTCAGTGGGCAACACCCTTGACCCTGACCGGGTCGAAGAGGGGGCACTGGTGACTATCAAGCCTTATGCGCGGATGGCCATGGGAGATCAGGTTCTGCTGAGCTGGGCAGGTGTTTCGGCTCAGGCCAGCTTCAATGACATGCTGAGAGTCGAGTCGTTTGCGGTGGGCGGTGAACTGTCGTTCTGGATCAGCCCGGAGTACATCGCCCCCAACCTCGGCTCCAGCGTCACCCTCGGTTACTGTGTCTTGCAAGAGGGGCGGGTCGCTCGTTACTCGGAAACGGCTCAACTGCTGATTGGTCCTCTGACGCGTCAGCCCCTTTCCGCGCCTGAGGTGCTGGAGGCCGATGAGGGCTTGCTGGACCTGCAAGATGCGATGGATGGCATCACCGTCGTGATCGATGACGCGCGGGCAGAAGAGGGCGAGCTGGTCTACCTGAAATGTGATGGCGACTATTTCAATCACCGGGATGATCGCGAGATATCGAGGGACACGGCCGGTCAACCATTGGTGTTTATCGTTCCCTACCGGTTTTGGCGGGAGCATCGGGATTCAACTATCCGTGTCTCCTATTCGGTCGAACGTCTCGATGATGTCAGCCAGTTGTCAGACGTCACGTTGGTGAAGGTGCAGTCTTAGTGCTGCTACCGCCAACCAGTCTTTTCTGAAGACTGGTTGGCGGGCGAGGTCATGCCGGTTGTTGAGTTTCGTTTTGAGCGCGCAGGCGCTTCGCCGCCTGCCGCAACAGTTGCTCGGTACCGTCCCAGCCCAGGCAACCATCGGTGACCGACACGCCGTATTTCAGAGAGGGAGTCAGCGGCTGGCAACCTTCGAACAAATGACTCTCGATCATCATGCCGATCAGCGAACGATCGCCTTGCAGGCGTTGCTCAAGCACATCATTGAACACCGCGGGCTGACGCAGCGGGTCTTTACCGCTGTTGGCGTGGCTGCAGTCGACCATGATCCGGGCCGGGATCTTCAGCCTGGTCAAGTCGCTGTGCACCCTGGCAACGCTGGCACGCTCGTAGTTCGGTCCGTTATGACCTCCGCGCAGCACCAGGTGGGAGTCTTCATTGCCCGGAGTCTGGATGATCGCGGGGTGTCCCTGGCTGTCGACGCCGAAGTGGCGATGCGGATGGGCTGCTGAACGCATGGCATCGCTGGCGACGGTAACACCGCCATCGGTGCCGTTCTTGAAGCCGACCGGCATGCTCAGACCGCTGGCCATCTCACGGTGGATTTGCGACTCGGTGGTGCGGGCCCCAATAGCGACCCAACTGAGCAAGTCGTCGAAGTAGCCGGCGGCCATGGGCTGCAGCAGTTCGGTCGCGACCGGCAAGCCCATCAGCAACATTTCGCGCATCAGTTCACGCGACAGCGTCAGGCCAGCGGCCATGTCATCGCTGCCATCGAGATGCGGGTCGTAGGCCAGGCCTTTCCAGCCGATGGTGGTGCGGGGTTTTTCGACATAGGCGCGCATCACCAGCAGCATTTCGTCACTGACGTCAGCGGCCAGGCGGGCCAGATTGCTTGCGTATTCGAGCGCGGATTTCGGGTCATGAATCGAGCAGGGACCGACGATGACCAACATTCGGGAGTCTTCACCGTTGAGGATCGCGCGGACCGCTTGGCGGTGGGCGGCGACTTGCCGGGTCAGGACGTTGGTGAGCGGCAGTTGCTGTTTGAGTTGCAACGAGCTTGGCAGGCGCAGGGTCAGCGCTTCATTGGCTGGGCTCAGGGTGGACAGTGGCAGAGCAGAGACGGACGAGTTCATGTTCAGGCTTCCTGGGCTGGCGGCGGGTTCGTTCCCGCGCGCTCGGCCCTAGTGGGGTGTTCGACAATTGGCCGGATTGGCTGCGTGTGTGTGCTTGCCACCTGTGGGTGACCGATCGGAGGCGGCAGGCTGTCCCGAACGGAGGGTGGTAAATCGCCAGGCGGTAAAACTGTCGTAACGGTAATAAGTGGCGTAGTTCATGTTCTTGATCCTCTAGATGTCTGGTGTGTCGTTAAAAAACAGGTGGGGCTGAAAAAACAAAACCCCCGGTCGGGAGGCCGACCGGGGGTTGAGAATTCTCTGGTGGCGACCCGTTTGAAGTGGGCGCCGTGTGGGTATCAGGCGCGCCAGTGGCTAAACCAATACCCAAAATAAAAGCTTGCCGGAGCGCAAACGTCGTTCACCCGGGCAGCCGCAACCGAGCGCAGGGCGCTGGCGGAAGAAAGCTGTGTGAGGGCGTTGAACATGGTCTGTCTCCGATGGATGCACCGAGCTTACTAGAGGCCGGTGCGTGCATTCAATCAGAAAATGCTATCGGACACAGAAGGCGCTTTCTATCACTTGAGCGGGCCGGCGGTTGTGACACACTTCGTGATCCCGCAACGACCCTGGAGTCCAGATGGAATTTGAATGGCGTCCGACGACGGATCACGACCTCGGTTTCGCCCGCGAACTGACCTGCCGGAACATGCTGCGCTATTACATTCAGCACGATCTGTTGTGGCAGGACGAAGCCTTTGATGTTGCCTGGGCAGGGCGCGACAACCGATTGATCATGCGCGGCGAAAGTCGGGTGGGGTACGTCAGTCTGAGTCGGGACGCCAGGGCCCTCTACATTCGTGAACTACAAGTCGTCGAAGCGTTTCGCGGGCAGGGCGCAGGTTCCTGGGCAATCGATCAGGTATTTGCCTTGGCATGCAGCGAGCATCGTCCGGCATTGCGCTTGACGGTGTTTGAAAACAACCCGGCGCGGGCGTTGTATGAAAGAAAAGGACTACAGGTAGTCGGAACGGACGAGTGTTTCCTGAGAATGCAACGCGACGTTGAAGGCATGCATCGCTGAAACACGCTTGGCACAGGCCTTTCAAGATAAGTTGAAACTTTTTATATGACGCTTTCCGCTAGGTCTGCCAGTTGCTTTTTTGCTAAGGTGTCGGCAACCCAATAAGACCATATCGCGAGGTGTCTGCTTGATTAGGGTGCTAGTAGTCGATGACCATGATCTCGTTCGTACAGGCATTACACGAATGCTGGCTGACATCGATGGCCTGCAAGTGGTCGGCCAGGCTGAATCAGGGGAAGAGTCCCTGCTCAAGGCGCGTGAACTCAAGCCCGACGTGGTGTTGATGGACGTCAAGATGCCGGGAATTGGTGGTCTTGAAGCCACTCGCAAATTGTTGCGCAGTCATCCGGACATCAAAGTCGTCGCGGTGACCGTGTGCGAGGAAGATCCGTTTCCCACTCGACTGTTGCAAGCGGGTGCCGCAGGTTACCTGACCAAGGGCGCCGGTTTGCCGGAAATGGTCCAGGCCATCCGCCTGGTGTTCGCCGGGCAGCGCTACATCAGTCCGCAAATCGCCCAGCAACTGGCGATCAAATCTTTCCAGCCAACCAACGATTCGCCGTTCGACGCTTTGTCCGAACGGGAAATCCAGATCGCATTGATGATCGTCGGTTGTCAGAAGGTCCAGATCATTTCCGACAAGTTGTGCCTCTCGCCGAAAACCGTGAACACCTACCGTTACCGCATCTTCGAAAAGCTTTCGATCAGCAGTGATGTCGAGTTGACGCTGTTGGCGGTTCGTCACGGCATGGTTGATGCCAGCCTCTGAAAATGACTGAGACCTTTGATCCAAGCGCCTTCCTGTCGACCGTCAGTGGGCGTCCCGGTGTGTACCGCATGTTCGACAGCGATGCGCGCCTGCTTTATGTCGGCAAGGCCAAGAATCTCAAGAATCGCCTGTCCAGCTACTTTCGCAAAACCGGTCTCGCACCGAAAACTGCCGCGCTCGTTGCACGTATCGCCCAGGTCGAGACGACCATCACGGCCAACGAAACCGAGGCGTTGTTGCTTGAGCAGACGCTGATCAAGGAGTGGCGGCCGCCGTACAACATCCTGTTGCGCGACGACAAATCCTATCCGTATGTTTTTCTATCCGACGGGGCGTTCCCACGTCTGAGCATCCATCGCGGTGCGAAAAAGGCCAAGGGCAAATACTTCGGCCCTTATCCCAGCGCCGGTGCGATTCGCGAAAGCCTGAGCTTGCTGCAGAAAGCATTTTTCGTTCGCCAGTGTGAAGACAGCTATTACAAGAACCGTACGCGTCCTTGCCTGCAATACCAGATCAAGCGCTGCAAGGCGCCTTGCGTCGGGCTGGTGGAGCCCGAGGTGTATGCCGAAGATGTACGGCACTCGGTGATGTTCCTTGAGGGCCGCAGCAATGCGCTGGCAGACGAGTTGTCCGCCGCAATGGAAGAGGCCGCGATCAACCTGGAGTTCGAGCGTGCCGCCGAGTTGCGCGACCAGATCTCGCTGCTGCGTCGGGTTCAGGACCAGCAGAGCATGGAAGGCGGGACGGGTGATGTCGATGTGATCGCTGCATTCGTCAATCCTGGCGGTGCTTGTGTGCACCTGATCAGCGTGCGCGGCGGGCGAGTGTTGGGCAGCAAAAACTTTTTTCCGCAAGTCGGTATTGAAGAAGATGTATCCGAAGTCATGGCGGCGTTTCTTGGCCAGTACTTCGTCAGCAGTCCTGAGCGCGACTTGCCGAGCGAGTTGATCGTCAACGTGGTTCATGAGGACTTTCCGACACTGATCGCGGCCATCGACGAACTGCGTGGTCGCGAACTGACCATCAGTCACCGGGTGCGCGGTACGCGAGCACGCTGGCAGCAACTGGCGGTGACCAACGCCGAACAGGCCTTGAGCGCGCGCCTGGCGAATCGTCAGCACATCACGGCACGCTTCGATGCCCTGGCAGAAGTGCTGAAGCTGGACGAACCGCCGCAGCGCCTCGAGTGTTACGACATCAGTCATTCCAGCGGCGAAGCGACCGTGGCGTCCTGTGTGGTGTTCGGTCCTGAAGGCCCGATCAAGTCTGACTACCGTCGCTATAACATCGAAGGCGTGACGGCCGGGGATGACTACGCCGCAATGCACCAGGCACTGACCCGACGCTTCAGCAAACTGAAGGACGGGGAGGGCAAACTGCCGGACATTCTTCTGGTGGATGGCGGCAAGGGGCAGCTATCCATGGCCCGTGACGTGCTCAATGAGCTGGCGGTGCCCGACCTGATTCTCCTCGGTGTGGCCAAGGGAGCGACGCGCAAGGCTGGTTTCGAAACCTTGTACCTCAATGATGCCGCCCATGAATTCACGTTGCGCGGTGATTCCCCCGCGCTGCATTTGATCCAGCAAATTCGTGACGAGGCTCACCGCTTTGCCATTACCGGGCACCGCGCCCGTCGTGGCAAAACCCGCCGTACGTCTACACTCGAAGGCGTCGCCGGTGTCGGACCGACTCGTCGGCGTGATTTGTTGAAACATTTTGGTGGATTGCAGGAGCTGTCTCGTGCCAGCATCGACGAAATTGCCAAAGCCCCCGGGATCAGTAAAAAGCTCGCAGAGTTGATTTATGCAAATCTGCACAGCGAGTAGAATGCCCCCTCACCTCGTAGCCAGTTGTGCCGATGAATATCCCTAATCTGATTACCGTTCTACGCGTCCTGCTCATACCGATTTTCATTTTGCTGTTCTACCTGCCTTACCAATGGAGTTACGTGGCCTCCGCCTCGGTCTTCGCATTCGCTGCCGCCACAGACTGGCTGGACGGGTATCTGGCCCGCCGTCTGGAGCAAAGCACGCCGTTCGGGGCTTTCCTCGATCCCGTTGCCGACAAGCTGATGGTTGCGGTTGCATTGGTGTTGCTCGTACAAGAACACGGCAATCTGTGGCTTACCCTACCGGCCGCCGTGATCATCGGCCGCGAGATCGTCGTCTCGGCACTTCGCGAGTGGATGGCCGAGCTCGGTGCTCGTGCTCACGTTGCCGTATCGAACCTCGGTAAATGGAAAACCGCTGCACAGATGTTGGCGTTGGTGATCCTGCTGGCGAATCCGTCCGACTTCACCTTCTGGGTCTTGCTCGGTTATGCCTTGCTGATGGTGTCTGCCGGCCTGACTTTGTGGTCGATGGTCCAATACTTGCGAGCTGCCTGGCCGCATCTGAAGACCGACGTTGAAAAGAAATAAAACTTTTTTGAATCAAGGGGTTGACGGGGCTTCTGGATTCTATAGAATGCGCCACACCAAGACGCGGGAATAGCTCAGTTGGTAGAGCACGACCTTGCCAAGGTCGGGGTCGCGAGTTCGAGTCTCGTTTCCCGCTCCAATTTGTACGCATTTGATGTTGTGCTACTGACAGCAAATGTTTTGAGGCCGAGTAGCAAAATGGTTATGCAGCGGATTGCAAATCCGCCTACGCCGGTTCGATTCCGACCTCGGCCTCCACTAATAAACAACCCCGTAGATTAACGTCTACGGGGTTTTTTATTGGTGCGCCAGGCATGGCGCGTTGCGCGTAAGCGCAACCAGCTTGGCTGTGGTGGCCACGCTGGTGACTTGGAGGTGAAAGTCCTCTACACACCCGGCAAGGGGAAGTGTTAGCCAGAGGCAAGGGTGTCGCGGGTGACTGCGAATCTGAAGGAAGCCCGAGGCAAAATGCTGGCCTGACGAACAGGAAGCGGATTAGGCGGTGCAGCGGGGTAAGAAGGCCAATATCTTCAAAGCCCAATACTTGTACGGAACGCTGTGACGTAGATCCGACAGGCATAAGCAGGAAGGTCGCGCGAATTACCCAGGGAGATCTGTATAGCCTGCCATGTGCTACCGGCGTCGCGAGATGACGGGATGGGCGACAGAAGTCAGCAGAGGCCGTAGTAGTTGCTCGACACCGGAGTAACGAAGGGCTGAACCTGCCATGAGTGGATAGTCGGGTGTGATCTCTGTTGGAGCGTAAAGCAGAAACACCGCATAGCGGGGGTCGAGACCATCAGGAGGTAGGAGCCGGAAGCTCCGAGGGCCGGTCTGGGCGCTTAGATACCACAGGCGACACATCAACGGAACCAAGCTCGCTGACGTTGTATGTCAGTAGGCAGGAACCGCCGTATACGGAACCGTATGTACGGTGGTGTGAGAGCACGGCGGGGGCAACCCCGCCTCCTACTCGATCCCGCAGGAAAGTGCCTGGGGGAACACTTGTCTGCTGTTGGCGACACCTTCATGAAAAAACCACCCATAAACGGCAGTCATTCGTAGATCCATGATTTACTGAGCTTTTTTTATTTCGGTGTTAGTAAGATTTAGTCTCGAAAATTGCACATGCAACCTTGCTTCACCGGAGCTGGGTGTATATATTTCCCCCCTCTGATTCACCGCGCTACCGCCCGAATGGCGAAACTGGTAGACGCATGGGACTTAAAATCCCCCGCTCGTAAGGGCGTGCCGGTTCGATTCCGGCTTCGGGCACCATGAATATCAAGGGCTTGCGTGAGATACCTCATGCAAGCCCTTATTTTTTGCTCCGCAAAAATCAACCACAATCGAAATTGTCAGAACGTCATTTACACGCGGTGGTGACTGCCTTTTCCGCACGCTGTATTTCCTGTTTGACGTCGGTGGTGATCCGCTGCTCTTTGAGCTGTTGCCCGAGGAATGGTTGATCGCCGCGCGATTTCACTTCCGCGTCTGTTGCGGCCACCTGCGCTTCGACCGTGGCAGAGTGCTCCGATATGACGGCTTCCGCCTCTTCTTTGTTCTTGGCGTTATCCAGGGCGTGGATGAGCTTGCCCACTTCGGCCTTTTCCGCCTCGGCGTACCCTTCGACAGACAGCCCGGCCGCCATGGCCCGAGCCTGGATTTCAATGGCCTTCAGATGATCTTGCGCGACCTTGCACAGCTCATCCTGCCGCTGGTTTTTACTGGCCTCCCAAGTGCTTAGTCCGTAGGCGAGGACGCCCACTGCGGTCATGACGACTGTCGCGCCAATCAATCTGCCTTTCACTATTTACGTACCCACAAAAGACCAGGGAAAGTGGAGTGATCTCAATTCCATTTTAGAGTTGAAAGACTAGCCCAGGATACGGGGGACGATTGCCGATTAAATCGGTTGCAAAGAAAAGACCGCGCCGGGAAGCGCGGGCTGGGGTGTTGCACCTTGATGCTTAGCCGCCGGAATCGATACTGGGCTATTTTTTTTCGACGTCTTTCGGCTTGCTCGAAGATGCCGCTTCTTTCTCCAGGGTTTTCGAATCAGCCCCGGAGTTTGAGCCCGACGCTTCCTCGCCCTTTTTGTCGGCCTTGTCCTCATTGGACTCAGCGCCTTGGGCCTGATTGATTCCGGGCAGGGCGGTCGGCGGAAGGGCGGATCCCTGCTTGATCGTCTCCGCGGCCAATGCGTAGAGCGATCCGCTCGACAACAGGCCAGCGAGCGTGAGAACAGCCAGTTTTCTGTTCATCATTTTTTGTCTTCCGCATAAAGGGGAGGGTATAGCGTTGGAAGATCGGCACAGGGGAAGGTGCGGACCACCTGACGAATGGCAAAAACCAACAAGCCCGGCATTGGGCCGGGCTTGTGAGTGTTTGTCGTTTACTGTCGTCGACTTAACCGTCGGTGTCCGGTTCAGCCTTGCGTCGATCACTGCCGTCAGGGTTGCCGCTGTTGAGCAGCCTTCTTTCCAGCAAAATGTTTTGCAGCGCCTGACGGTCTGACGGTTCTAGCTGATGCTCTCGCTCCTTGAGTTCGAGCAGGATCGGGCTGGACCACTGGCGATAGGTGTGTTCGGCACTACGAATGGATGACATCGTTTCCTCCTTGATCAGGCTCCTGCCAATTAAGGCACCGCAGTTCGATACGAAAGACACCCTAGTCGAGGAAGTTGATTGCCGCCAATGCAGCACATCGGCGTTTAGCCCCATGAAGCCAGATACACGTTGCCGCCGTGCGCCGGACGTACTCGGAAAAGTCTCGCGCCGGCCGCCCCAAGGCAGCGGGTGTACCCGCACAGTGCAGCCAGCGGCGGCCGCGCCAAATCCGTTCGATCCGGCCGCCGAAGCTGTCGACTAAACGAAAGGCTGGTCGGTGAAGCCGCGGGGCAGTCTTTGCAGCCCGGGCAGGGCGGTCAGGCGTTCGGTCCAATCCTGGCGCCAGTCAGTCACGGTCGGGGTAGCCTTGGCTTTGCGAGCGGCGCGTCGTGCAGCGTTACGCTGATCTTTGCGCGCTTCTTTATATGCGTCGGTATTGCGGCAGCTTCTGCATTTGACCCGGTTGAGCTCGCGGGTGGAGGTAAGGTTGTTGCCTTTGTGACCGCAGGCAAGGTGCCCGCTGATTTTGAAGTGAGTGACCATCGGAACGTCTCCTGGTGACGTGTGATCGTTGGACCACCCGTGCGCGGTGACGTTCGCTGCTTTTAACGGCACAAAAAAATCCCAGCGCCTGGCTGGGGTGGGGACAAGCACAGAAGCGACAGACAGGGAGACGCTCGGTGACGATACGGTCGCCGATCATCTGTCCCGTGTCAGGCTGTAGAACGGATCGTGTGCCCGGATCAAATCATCTGAACCGTGGCAGCGGTGGTTCGACAGGTTTGAGCGACGACAAGGTGTTGCGGATCAGCGGCGTGTCCTTTTCGATGTCGTTCAGACGATCGCGGATTCTAAGGGCAGTCGGATGTCCGCCTTGGTGATCGACCCAATCGGCGATTTCCTTGCACGCCGCAGCCAAGCGAACCTGGCGGGAATCAAGCAGGGTGAGCAGGGTGGTGATGGACTCTTTTTCGGACATGGGAAACACCTCCGTTGAAGACACCTGGCAGGGCAGTAAAAAGCCCGCCGGGAGCGAGCTGTCTACTGATGGGACGCTAGTCCGTCAGCTCCCATCAGTATAGACCCGTTACAGGCGCGTGCAGGCTCATCAGCCTTGGCGGGCCGTAACGTGTGATCTGGCATTCAACTGTCGGCAAACATGCCGTGCGTCCTCTTCAAGATCGTAGCCGTCACCGATGAAACCGTTGGTACGAGTATCGGCGATGCGATACCAGACGGCGGCGTCAGGCGGTTGATGAGCAGATTCTCCGACCCGGCGACCATGAACGATGATCTTGTTGCAGCGCTTCACGACGAATATGTCTTCCATGGCTTCACCGCAGCTGATTCGTGTACAGATCAACTATAGAAGTCATTTGTAATCGTGCAAAAAATAGGCAGGTCAATTCGTCGGTTCAGACGCTAGTTTCTCCAGCAACATGGCCAGCCCGACTTCTTCGGCTCGCAAGCCTTTGCGCGTTCTCGGCCTGGGTAGCTCGGCCAGTGCACCCAACAGGAAGCCTTCGAGCACGCCCGGATGGATGTAGCACTTGCGGCATACCGCGGGGGTGTTGCCCAACTGTGTGGCGACGTTTTTCACCATGTCCACCACGTGCCGTTTCGCTTCCGACTCCGGTTGCCACTGCAATTTGCGCAACACTGCCAAGGCCAGGGCGCTGCCGGCCCAGGTGCGGTAGTCCTTGGCGGTGAAGTCGGCACCGGTCAGGGTTTGGAGGTAGGCGTTGACGTCAGCGGAGGTGATGGTGTGCCGCTCGCCGTTTTCATCGAAGTATTGAAAGAGGTTTTGCCCGGGGATTTCCTGGCAGCGTTTGATGATCCTCGCCAGGCGCCGGTCCTTGACGGTGATTTGATGTTCGACGCCGCTTTTGCCGCGAAACTGGAACAGGATCGCACTGCCGTTGATCTCCACATGGCGGCTGCGCAAGGTGGTTAAGCCGTAGGATCGGTTGTCCCGGGCGTATTGAGTGTTGCCGACCCGGATCAGCGTGGCATCGAGTAAGGTGATGACAGTGGCCATCACCTTGTCGCGGCTGAAACCTGGCGCGGCCAGCAACGCTTCCAGTTGCTGGCGCAGTTTCGGCAGGGCCAGGCCGAAATCCCGCAGGCGCGAATACTTGTCGCTGTCACGTACCTCGCGCCAACGCGGGTGATAGCGGTATTGCTTGCGACCGCGAGCGTCACGGCCGGTGGCTTGCAAATGTCCACGCGGATCGGTGCAGATCCACACGTCGGTGTAGGCCGGCGGTACGGCGAGGGCGTTGATGCGCTGGATTTCATCCGGGGCGGTAATGCGTTGACCTGCCGGGTCGAAATAGCAGAATTTGCCACGCAGTTTCTTGCGGGAAATGCCCGGCTGGGTGTCATCGACGTAGTGCAGGTCGCAAGGCAGCGCATCGGGCATGGCGAGAGTCCTCGGCGTGGGATCAGGGGCCGTTACAGCCATTGACCCCACGCCGCCGCAGTCGTGCCAGTGAAGTTAGGCGAGCACGGCCACAGCTTTGATCTGCGCCCAGAGTTGCTGGCCCGGATGCACGTTCAACTGATCGCGGGAGAACCGCGTGATCCGCGCCAGCAGTGGCGTCCCCGCCGCGTCCAGGCGCAACAGCACATGGGCGGCGTTGTCGGCCCCCATTTCACTGACCACGGTCACGGGCAAGCGGTTGAGGATGCTGCTGTGTTCGGCATTGTGCAGGCTCAGGCTGACATCCCGAGCCTGAATCTTGCAGCGCAACGTTTGGCCCGGCGCCATCGGCGTGTGGGCCACGCGAATGTTCAGGGCCGTGTCCGGCAGTTGCAAGGTGAGCAATTGGTAGTCGGCGTCGTAGGCGCTGACACGGCCTTCGATCACTACGCCAGCGTCGTCGCCCAGCGCCAAAGGCAAGTCAAGGCGCGCCAGTGTCTGGCCGATGGGGCCACTGGCCAGCGCCTTGCCCTCACTGAGCAGGACGATATGGTCGGCCAGTTGCGCCACTTCATCCTGGGAATGGCTGACGTACAGCACCGGAATGTCCAGTTCATCGTGCAGCCGTTGCAGGTAAGGCAGGATTTCGCTTTTGCGCTTGGTGTCCAGTGCCGCGAGTGGTTCATCCATCAGCAGCAGTTTGGGGCTGGTGAGCAGGGCGCGAGCGATACCGACACGTTGCCGTTCGCCGCCTGAAAGATGTTGCGGATGACGATCCAGCAGATGACCGATTCCCAGCAACTCGGTGGCGTGTGCCAGATCAACCCGGCGCTGTTGTTTCGGGATGCGCTTGAGACCGAACGCCAGATTGGCCAGCACCGACAGATGTGGAAACAGACTGGCTTCCTGAAACACGTAACCCAGGGCACGTTTGTGCGGCGCGACGAAAATCTTTTTGTCGCTGTCCTGCCAGACTTCATCGTTGACCTGGATAAAACCCTGGTCGACGCGCTCCAGCCCCGCGATGCAACGCAGGCACGTGGTCTTGCCCGAGCCGGAATGCCCGTAAAGCGCAGTGACGCCGCGACCGGGCAGCTGCAAATCAACGTCCAGGGCGAATCCCGAATAACTCAACTTCAAACGCGTGTGAATCATCGATCAGCTCCAGCCTGCTTTGGTTTTACGGCTGGAGTACAGCGCCAGCAATACTGCAAAAGAGAACACCAGCATCGCTCCGGCCAGCCAATGGGCCTGGGTGTATTCCATGGCTTCGACGTGATCGTAGATCTGCACCGAGACCACGCGGGTCTTGTCGGGAATATTGCCGCCGATCATCAGCACCACGCCGAACTCCCCGACGGTATGGGCGAAACCGAGGATGGCGGCGGTGATGAAACCGGGGCGCGCCAGCGGCAGCGTTACGCTGAAGAAAGTGTCCCAGGGATTGGCGCGCAAGGTCGCGGCCACTTCCAGCGGGCGAGTACCAATGGCGGAAAAAGCGTTTTGCAGCGGTTGGACCACGAACGGCATCGAGTACAGCACCGAGCCGATCACCAACCCCGCAAAACTGAACGTCAGGGTGCCGAGTCCGAGTGATTGGGTGAACTGGCCGACAATCCCGTGAGGGCCTAGCGCCAGCAACAGGTAAAAACCGATCACCGTGGGCGGCAGCACCAGGGGCAGGGCGACGATCGCCCCGACCGGGCCGCGCAACCAGGACTGGGTGCGCGACAGCCACAACGCCAGCGGAGTGCCAATGATCAAAAGGATGACGGTCGTCAGGGACGCCAGTTTCAGGGTCAGCCAGATGGCAGAAAAATCGGCACTCGATAGCGACATTTAGATTTGATAACCGTAGGACTTGATGACAGCCGCCGCTTTCGGCCCCTTGAGGTACTCAACCAGTGCCTTGGCGGCCGGATTGTCCTTGCCCTTGTTGAGGATGACCGCGTCTTGTTTGATTGGGTCGTGCAGCTCGCCCGGAACGATCCAGGCCGAACCGCTGGTGATTTTGCCATCTTTGTAGATTTGCGACAGGGCAACGAAGCCCAATTCGGCGTTACCGGTGGACACGAACTGGTAGGCCTGAGTGATGTTCTGGCCTTCGACGATCTTGTCCTTGACCTTGTCGGTCAGGCCTTGCCTGGCCAGGACTTGGGTCCCCGCCAGGCCATAAGGCGCGGTCTTCGGGTTGGCGATGGACAGGTGCTGATACTGATTGTCGGCCAGCACGTTGCCCTTGGCATCGACGTAGCCTTCTTTGGCCGACCACAGCGCCAGGGTGCCAATGGCGTAGGTGAAGCGCGAGCCCTTGGCGGTATCACCTTCTTTTTCCAGTTTTTCCGGGGTGGTGTCGTCCGCCGAGAGGAAGACTTCGAACGGCGCACCGTTCTTGATCTGGGTGTAGAACTGACCGGTCGCACCGAACGAGGTCACCAGTTTGTGGCCGGTGTCTTTTTCGAAGTCGGCCGCGATCGCCTGGATCGGCGCGGTGAAGTTGGCAGCGACCGCCACCTGGACCTCGTCCGCATGGGCAACGCCGAAAGCGAAAGTAGCGAGCAGGGTTGCCAGGCAGGTAGGGGCAAAACGTGAGGCACGCATGGTCATGTAACGGCTCCGTGATAGGCAAGTGCAGCAAGGGGGTAAGCGCTATGTATGGAAATATATAGCGAAATGCCTGCAAACGGAAAGCGGGAGCTTTTGTAGCCGCTGCCGAAGGCGGCGTTCGGCAGCGGCTACACGGCGTTAGCGGCGGAGCAGTTTTGCCAGGCCTTCCTCGGCCAGGCGCCGGGTCAGTTCTGCGGTGGTCAGGTCGACCCCCAACGTAAAGGCCTGTCCGGCCCAGAGATTGCTGAAGTCTGCTTCGCCCTTGGCGCGCAACGGCATCAGCGCCCCACCCGCGAGCGGGAAGGTGGGCGCCTTGGAACTCATCGGACCGAGCTCGCGCATCACCCGATTGAGAATCCCCCGCGCCGGTCGACCGGTGAAAATGTTGGTGACGGCCGTCTCGCTTTCCTTGGCGGTACGCAATGCCTTGTGATGCGAAGCGCTGACCTTGGCCTCCGGGGTGAACAGATACGCCGTGCCCACTTGCACCGCCGAAGCCCCCAGCATGAACGCCGCCGCGACTCCCCGTGCGTCGGCGATACCGCCCGCGGCAATTACCGGCACTTTCACCGCATCGACGACCTGCGGCACCAGCGCGAACGTGCCGACCTGGCTGCTCAGATCATCACTGAGAAACATTCCGCGATGGCCGCCCGCTTCGTAACCCATGGCGATGATCGCGTCGCAGCCATGCTGCTCAAGCCAGATGGCTTCCTCGACCGTGGTGGCCGAGGACAGTACCTTCGCCCCGGTGGCTTTCACCCGATCGAGCAGGGATTTTTCCGGCAGGCCAAAGTGGAAACTCACGACTTGCGGGCGAAACGCTTCGATCACCTCGCAACCAGCGGCGTCGAACGGCGCGCGATTGGACACCGGGGTCGGCGCATCGAAATCGACGCCCAGTTCCCGATAATAGGGTTCCAGCAGGTTTTTCCAGTCTCGCGCGCGTTGCTCGTCAAGTGGCGGTGGTTGATGGCAGAAGAAGTTGACGTTGATCGGCCGCTGGCACTGTTGGCGAATGGTCTTCAGTTCTTCGCGCAACTGCTCGACGCTCAGCATGGCCGCTGGCATGGAACCGAGGCCACCAGCGTTGCTCGCCGCGATGACCATCGAAGCATTGGTAGCACCGGCCATGGGGCCCTGGATGATCGGCAGTTCGATCCCGAGCAGGTCAAGAATGCGGGTGTCTGGCCATTGACTCATTTTGGGGTTCTCCGACGTTAAACCGGGCAGGGCGGCAAGAGCGGTTTTGTAGCAGCAATGACTGACCAAAAGCCAGTCATGTTTACCCCCCGATGTCGCCCGCCACCGCCACCGAGCGATGGCATTTCAGAGCCGCGAAAAAAGCATAGCCGCAGGTCACGGAAAAACCGGCGGATCGGTGAATTGGCTTAAAGTCGAGTACGGTGTTTTTTTGCGATGTGGTATTTAATTCAAACCACAACGGGTGATCCCACCAGGAGGCAGCAATGTTCCAAGGTATTTTGATCGACAAAGATGAAAGCGGTTACCGGGCCACACTGCAACAGATCAATGACGATCAATTGCCCGAGGGCGATGTGACGGTGCGGGTGGCGTACAGCACGCTGAACTTCAAGGATGGCCTGGCGATCACTGGCAGCAGCCCGGTGGTGCGAAAATTCCCGATGGTGCCGGGGATCGATCTGGCAGGGACTGTCGAAGTCAGCGGGCATCCGGACTACAAGGTCGGTGACAAAGTCCTGCTCAATGGCTGGGGTGTAGGCGAAGGGCATTGGGGCGGATTGGCGCAGAAAGCCCGCCTCAATGGCGACTGGCTGATTCCATTGCCCGATGCATTCACCGCTGCGCAAGCCATGGCCATCGGCACCGCAGGTTACACGGCGATGCTGTGCATCCTCGCGTTGGAGCACAACGGTGTGATGCCCGAGCAAGGCGAAATCCTGGTCACCGGCGCCAATGGCGGCGTCGGCAGTTTTGCCATCGCGCTCTTGAGCCGGTTGGGTTACCGAGTGGTTGCGTCCACCGGCCGCACCTCGGAGCACGACTACCTCAAGCAATTGGGCGCCAGCGAAATCATCGACCGCGCCACGCTTTCCGAACCGGGCAAACCGCTGGCGAAGGAGCGCTGGGCGGCGGTCATCGATTCGGTTGGTAGCCACACCCTGGCCAACGCCTGTGCCAGCACCAAGGCCAACGGCACAGTCGCGGCGTGCGGTCTGGCGCAGGGCATGGATTTTCCGGCGTCCGTCGCACCGTTCATTTTGCGTGGCGTGACCCTGGCGGGTATCAACAGCGTGACCCAACCGAAGGCCAAACGCGTAGACGCGTGGAATCGTCTGGCCCAGGACCTGGATTTCAATCTGCTGCCGCTGATCAGCCGCGAAATCGGTTTGAGCGAAGTGATCGAAGCCGCACCGCGCTTGCTGGCCGGGCAATTGCGCGGACGGGTTGTGGTGGATGTGAATCGCTAACAGGCTGCGAACTGTTGATTCACTGCGTTTCGCGCTCCAGCAACTGCCGTTTGCGCTCTACTCCCCAGCGATACCCCGAAAGATTGCCATCGCTGCGCACCACGCGATGGCAAGGGATTGCCACCGCCAGACTGTTCGCGCCGCAGGCTTGTGCCACGGCGCGAACGGCTTTCGGTGCGCCAATACGCTGGGCAATGTCGGCGTAGCTGGCGGTGCTGCCGACGGGAATCTCTTTCAGTGCTTGCCAGACCCGCTCCTGAAACGCCGTGCCGCGCACATCCAGGGGCAAGTCCAGGCCGAGGGCGGGGGCTTCGATGAAGCCGACAACCTGTGCGATCAGTTGCTCAAAGTCTTGATCGGCGCCAATCAGATTCGCTCGGCGAAACGTGTCCTGCAGGTCGCAGACCAGTTGCTGCGGATCATCACCCAACAGGATCGCGCACACCCCGCGTTCACTTTGCGCCACCAGAATCGCCCCAAGGGAGCACTGGCCGACCGCAAAGCGAATGTCGTTGTTCTGCCCGGCTGCGCGGTAGTCGGTGGGCTTCATGCCCAACACCTGATCCGCCGCTTCGTAGAAACGGCTGTTGGAGTTGAAACCGGCATCGTACAAAGCGTCCGTCACCGAACTGCCATCGGCCAGTCGCTCGCGCACCCGGCGTGAGCGATGGGCGGCGGCGTAGCCTTTGGGTGTCAGGCCGGTGACAGCCTTGAACACCCGATGAAAGTGAAAACTGCTCAGCCCTGCGGCTTCAGCGAGTTCGCTCAGCGCAGGCAGCGCCTCGGCGGTTTCGATCTGGCGGCACGCGGCGGACACGGTGGCGGCATGTTGCGCGGCGATGTCGCTTTGATCTTTCGCTGTGCGCTTGCTCGGACGATAACCCGCCGCTTCGGCAAGTTCGGCGCTGTCGAAGAATTCGACATTCTGCGGTTTCGGCAAGCGCGACAGGCTGCTGGGATTGCAGTAGACCCCGGTGGTTTTCACCGCATAAACAAACTGCCCGTCGGCCTGCGGATCGCGGGCGACAACGGCGGCCCAGCGTGGATCGTTTTCGGTGGTGATTTTTGTCGATTGGCTTGTCATGGTTTACATCCGTTGACCCGTTTGCCGCAGATTAACCACCGACCGGTCGTCCCACACTCCGGCGCTTGCGGTCAAACTCCAGGGCTTCATCGCGCTGTACGAAAAGTGAAGTTGATTCGCTGCCCACCCAGTTTCGGGTGCTGGCCATCCTTGATCGGCAAGACGCCGTGATAACGCAGGCGATCTACGCCGCCCCAGACCACGATGTCGCCATGCAGCAACGGCACTCGCCGGCTTTTATCGCTGCGTTCAAAACCACCAAACAGAAACATCGCCGGCAAGCCCAGCGACACCGAAACGATGGGCGCCGCGTAGGATTTTTCATCCTTGTCCTGATGCAATGACATTTTCGCGCCGGGGACATAGCGATTGATCAGGCAGGAATCCGGCACAAAATCGGTAAAACCGGCCTCGCGCGCTGCCGCGTGTGCCAACTCGAAGAAGACGTCGGGCATGGGCGGCCAGGGCAGGCCGGTTTGCGGATCGTTGCGACTGTAGCGATAACCGCTGCGGTCGGTGGTCCAGCCCCATGCGCCGCAACTGCTCAGGGCCACCGACATGGTGAAACCGCCGGGCGTGATCATCTGCCGGAATGGCGCGGCCGCCAGCACCGCGTCCAGAGCGGGCAGCAAGCGCTCCAGCCACGGCAGGGCAAAGCCTCGCAGAACGAAGGATTGTTCGCCGATCTGCTCGGATTTGGGCTGCTGCTCAGGCTCAGCATCGGCAAACAGATCGAAGGTCGTCGGGGTCATGGTGTTCATGATGCGTCGTGAAAGATGATGCCTAGGGTATGCCGTTTTCCACTGTGCAGGCGACTGACGCCGTGGCGCAGGGTCACACGATAGTAGCCGCGCACGCCTTTGACCGGGCGCTGGTTGACCGCGAAGATCAAGCCGTCACCTTTCTTCAGGCCGATGACCTGCGGGCGCGACTGCATTCGCGGGCGTTGCTCGGTCAACACGAACTCGCCACCGGTGAAATCTTCACCCGGCGCTGACAGAAGAATCGCCACTTGCAGCGGGAATACGTGTTCGCCGTACAGATCCTGATGCAGGCAGTTGTAGTCCTGCGGCCCATACTGCAGCAGCAACGGTGTCGGGCGTTGTTGGCCGGCGGCATGACAGCGTTCGAGGAAGGCTTGATGGCTGGCAGGGAAACGGACTGGCAGGTCCATTTGCTCATGCCAGCGATTGGCCAGTGGTACCAGTCGCGGGTAAAGCGCGCTGCGCAGACGGGCGACGAGACCCGGCAAAGGGTACTTGAAGTACTTGTACTCGCCGCGACCAAAACCGTGGCGGGCCATGATCACTTGTGATCGGAAGGGCTCCGACTGGGCATACAAGGCGCTGATTTCATCGCAGGCCTTGTGGCTCAACAGTGACGGGATGATCGCGCAGCCGTCCTGATCGAGTTGCTGTTCCAGCAGGGGCCAGTCCAGTCTGTCCAGATATTGCTCACTCATTGCCGGGCCTCACGTTGTTGAGGTGGCGAGTCTAGGAGGCCTTGAGGGTGCGAACACTCCGACACTTGCGGTCGAATTTTCCCAGGGAGCAGACGTCCATGTTGTCGCTCCGGGCAGATGTTACAGCGCTTTGCTGACGCTGATTTCGCTGATCACGTCGTCCTGCCCATGAATGGCGTCCAGGGCTGCCTTGGCTTCTTCGGCAGTGCCGTTTTCGAGCTGGGCGAACTCGAAGCGGCGTTCGCCGTTGAGTTTGTATTTGATGACGTACTTGGTCGTTTGAGCCACGGTCATACCTGTCTGTCTGCGTGTGGGGGCGTTACTCAGCTGAGTTTCGTGCTGGAGCGACGGATGATTTTGATCGAGTGGGTCAGGGTCGGCTTGCGGGTCACGCTGATCGCACGGCGGTTGACCGTGTCGATGGTGATGTTCCAGAAACCGGTGCTCGGCGCGGTAATGCGGGCCGGGAAAGTGTCGAACGCGCCGCCGTGGTAAGTGTGGCGACCACCGTTTTTGAAGCTGCGGAAGTTGGCGTCGTTCATCAAACGGATGTTGCACATTTGCGAGCATTGGATGACGACGATGTCGTCTTCGTTGAGGTGCTCGCGCTGGTGAATAAATTTCATGGGCGCCTCCAGAAGGGCTTTTTCTACAAAATCAAAACGATAGCAATGGGCGATGCGGCGCAGTTTATCAGCCTCGGCACGTTATTATCCGGCTGCGGTTAAGCGGTTTGACAATAAAACACAGTTATTCGGCATTCAAAGCGCGATAAATGCGCTCGTCTTCGGAGAAAAACCGCAATGGCGCTGTCGGAGGATCTTTATCGGAGGTTTCGTATGAAGTGGGGTGTGTGGTTCCTGCCAGTGGCGTTGGCGACAAGTGGTTGCGCAAGTGTTTCGGACATTAACGAGTCATTGCCGACCATGAACGTGATTTCCGGCAAGAAACCCCATGAGTACGCGCAATGCCTGAGCGAAAAACTCGCCGACAGCCGTGGCGCCCTGCAAATCGAACCGCAGAAAGACGGCGTTCGGGTGATCGTGCCGCAGAAGCTGTCATCGGGGCCGGCCGCCGTGTTCGACATCGAAGAGCGCTCCGGCGGCAGCGCCATCAAGCTCCATGAGCGCATCTCCAATGTGCCGCTGCGTCCTTGGGATGTGCGCGATGCTGCGACCGCGTGCATTTCCGGCTGATAGACTAGCGCTATTCAACACACATGCCGTCAAAGCGCTGCTTTGGCGGCATTGTCATTTCTGGAGTCGGGCATGAAGCGAGAGAGGGTACGGGAGTGCCATGCAGAGGGTCAAATCTGCACCACCCATGTGATTCAGAATCCGGCGAGTCCCGGTGAGTGGATCGTGTTTTTCAAGAAAAGCGCCGGCCGCAGTTTTTTCCTGGTGGATGACAACGACGAAGTCGAATCCTTCACGAGCGTCGACGAATTGATCGAAACCGTGCGCGGCCTTGGGATCAAATTCGCCGAAATCCACATGTAGGGCAGGGCGCCTTACTTGCAGACCACCACCACGCTGCGGTTCTTGTAGTTGCCGACGTCGACACCCAGGGTTTTTTCGCTTTCCGCGGGGGCCGGGCTGCCGTCTGTGCCGACGATGCGATAACCGGTGCCGGCACACGAGGCATCGGCTTTTTCGTAGCAACTCGCCCAGGAATTGGCTTCTCCGGAGCAATCGATAGCCAGGCCTTGCTCGCCGTTGTTCAGGTACGTGGTTTCGGACGTCGCGCAGCCACTCAGGGCCAGAACCGCAATCAGTGGCAAAAATCTAGTCATGTGTTTGTCGTCGTCATAGTGGTGGGCAAAGCCTGTGACAGCGCCGCGGGCAAAAGGTTATAGCCAAAGGCCACTTCCTGCACGTATTCGCAAAAAAAGCCCTGCGCAATGGCAGGGCTGTGGGCGCGTCGGCTGACGATCAGTTTTTGTCCTTTCCGCGGCGCTTGGGCTCCGGGTGTTCAAGTTGCAACACCGATGCCACTTCGACCGCCATGGCTTCAGAAGGGAAAGGCCCGGCGATGTTCTCGCCGCCGACGCTGTCTACCCACCATTGGCCGTCTTTCGCCTTGTTGATCAGGTACCCGTTGACGCTTTTTGCTGCCGACATCTATCTGCCTCGTTGGCTGGTTCAAGTGCGCCATGATAGCGCCAAACGCACATGACGGGTGCCGATGGGTGTAGGGTGGTGCGATTGTTGACAATTGATAACCGTGCAAGTCTGCCGGTCTCTGCTATCAATAAGGGGTCGCGCAGCGATCTGCGCGGGCCCGTGCGGAACTATCCGCGAGAATATTTCTCTATGTTGACATCGGTTGGCCAGCGCGGGGCATTGTAAGGTGCACGCCGCCTGATTAGACTGCGCCGAAACTCGTACACACAGCCCTTTCAAGGACTTATATGATCAAGAAATGCTTGTTCCCAGCAGCCGGTTACGGTACTCGCTTCCTGCCAGCGACTAAAGCCATGCCCAAAGAAATGCTGCCGGTGGTAAACAAGCCACTGATCCAGTACGGCGTCGAAGAAGCACTGGATGCCGGTTTGACCGAAATCTCCATCGTCACTGGTCGCGGCAAGCGCGCCCTGGAAGACCACTTCGACATCAGCTACGAGCTGGAAAACCAGATCAAAGGCACCGACAAGGAAAAATACCTGGTCGGCATCCGCAAACTGCTCGACAACTGCTCGTTCTCCTACACCCGCCAGACCGAAATGAAAGGCCTGGGTCATGCGATTCTGACCGGCCGTCCACTGATCGGCGACGAACCTTTCGCGGTAGTGCTGGCGGACGACTTGTGCGTCAACCTCGAAGGCGACGGCGTATTGACCCAGATGGTCAAATTGTACAAGCAGTTCCGTTGCTCGATCGTGGCCATCCAGGAAGTCGATCCGCAAGAGACCAACAAGTACGGCGTGATCGCCGGCGAGATGATCCGCGACGACATCTACCGCGTACACAGCATGGTTGAAAAGCCAAAGCCGGAAGATGCGCCGTCGAACCTGGCCATCATCGGCCGCTACATCCTGACCCCGGACATCTTCGACCTGATCGAACAGACCGAACCAGGCAAGGGCGGCGAAATCCAGATCACCGACGCCCTGATGAAACAAGCCCAGAACGGCTGCGTAATGGCCTACAAGTTCAAGGGCAAGCGTTTCGACTGCGGCGGCGCCGAAGGCTATATCGACGCGACCAACTTCTGCTTTGAGAATTTCTATAAGACGGGTAAGGCTTACTAAAAGCTTTTGACCTGACTGTATTGAAAAGCCACCTTCGCAGACTGTGTGAAAACCTAGCAATCTGCGCAGCGCTCAAAGAAAATGCTCCGTATCGAAAGATACGGAGCATTTTTCGTTATGGCCTACATCCAAGGCGAATCCCGCAGCCAGACCAGCCTGTTCCCGGTTTCGCTGGAAGAACTGATCCCCGAGGATCACCTCGTTCGAGTCATCGACCTCTACGTCGCCAAGCTGGATCTGTTGCAGTTGGGCTTCGATAAGGCGCTGCCCAAAGGCACCGGCCGCCCCTCTTATGACCCTGCCGATCAGCTAAAACTCTATCTCTACGGCTATTTTCAGCGGATTCGCTCATCGCGGCGTCTCGAAGCCGAGTGCCAGCGCAACATCGAAGTGATGTGGCTGATCAACCGGCTAAAACCCGACTTCAAGACCATCGCCGACTTTCGTAAAAACAACAAACTCGCTTTTGTGGCGACGTGCCGTGCCTTCGTCCGGTTTTGCCGCACTGCCGGCCTGATCGCCGGTGAATTGGTGGCCATCGATGGCAGCAAATTTCAGGCAGTGGCGTCCTCGCGGCGTCATATGAATTTGAAACAGCTCAAACGTCAGGAAGAGAAGCTGGATAAGCGCATTGCTCAGTATCTGGCCGAGCTGGATGAAGCCGACCAGGCCGAAACCACAGAGACGATTGATCGCAGCGCAATCAAAACAGCCCTGGCGCAGCTTGAAGTTCGCCAGCAGAACAATCAGAGCTGCCAGGCGCTGATGAGCTCGATGGGACTTGAGCAGTTCAACACCCACGAAAGTGATGCCCGCATGATGCGCACCGCCAAGGGCCCGCGGGTGGCCTACAACGTACAAACCGCCGTGGACGCCGCACATTGCCTGATTCTGCATCACGAAGTGACCCAGGACGGCGACGACCGAAAACAGCTTGAGCCAATGGCCAAGGCCGCCAAAGAACACCTGGAACAAGAGGCCCTCAGCGTGACGGCCGATGCCGGCTATTCAAACGGCCAGCAGTTTCAGGCCTGCGAGGAGGCTGCCATTACGGTCTATGTACCACCCAATCGTTCGGTCAATCCTGGCGGCGAGGCGCTCTTTGAGCGCAAAGATTTTACCTATGAAGACGAACACGACCGTTATCAGTGCCCGGCGGGCAACTGGCTGACGCTCAAGCAGCGCAACAAGGGGGATCGGATCTATCAGGCCGATGTCAGCGACTGCGCTGCCTGCCCGCTCAAATCCCAATGCACTGGCGCCCAACGCCGCTATGTCTCACGCCATGCCCACGAGGAAGCTTTTGAGCGAATGGAGCAGCGAATTCTGGCCCATCCGCAGATGATGGCCAGCCGAAGATCCATCGTCGAGCATCCTTTCGGCAACCTCAAGCAATGGCTGTTTGGGAATGGTCGGTTCCTGCTGCGCCAGTTGGAGGGAGCAAAAGCAGAAATGGCCTTGGCGGTGAACGCTTATAACCTCAAGCGAGCGATTAGCGTGCTCGGAGCCCGCCAGTTAATCGCGCTAATGGGCTGAAAGGCCTTTTTTCGTCTGTTGCTCACACAAAAAAAAACGCCCCGAACAAGTCGGGGCGTTTGTTGGGCTGGCCTTCAGTGCGTTTTCACACAGTCTGTTCGGGTGGCTTTTTCATTTTCCGCCCCAATAACATTCGCAACGCTTGCCCAACAGACGTCCGCAGGTATGCTGGTCGCCTGCCGAGGAGATTGAAAATGGCCTACGATTTTGACCTTTATGTGATTGGTGCCGGTTCTGGCGGTGTGCGGGCTGCGCGGTTTGCGGCGGGGTTCGGGGCGAAAGTGGCCGTGGCCGAGAGTCGTTATCTGGGCGGGACCTGTGTGAACGTTGGCTGCGTGCCGAAAAAACTGCTGGTCTACGGTGCGCACTTTGCCGAGGATTTCGAGCAGGCTTCAGGTTTCGGCTGGACTCTGGACGAGGCGCAGTTCGATTGGCCGACGCTGATCGCCAACAAGGACCGCGAGATCAATCGCCTGAATGGCATCTACCGCAACCTGCTGGTCAACAGCGGCGTGACCTTGCATGAGGGGCACGCCAAGATCGTCGACCCGCATACGGTCGAGATCAATGGTCAGAGTTTCACCGCGAAAAACATTCTGATTGCTACTGGCGGCTGGCCGCAGATCCCGGAGATTCCGGGGCATGAGCACGCGATCAGTTCCAACCAGGCGTTCTTCCTCAAAGAGCTTCCCAAGCGTGTATTGGTGGTGGGTGGTGGTTACATCGCCGTCGAGTTCGCCGGGATTTTCCATGGCCTTGGCGCGCAAACTACGCTGCTGTATCGCGGTGAATTGTTTCTGCGCGGTTTCGACGGTTCGGTACGCAAGCATTTGCAGGAAGAACTGAGCAAGCGCGGCATGGACCTGCAATTCAATGCCGACATCGAGCGCATCGACAAGCAGGTCGATGGCAGCCTGAAAGTCACGCTCAAGGATGGTCGTCAGTTGGATGCCGATTGTGTGTTCTACGCCACCGGTCGCCGTCCGATGCTGGACAACCTTGGGCTGGAAAACACCGGGGTCAAACTCGACAAGAAAGGCTTTGTCGAAGTGGACGAGCTGTATCAGACCGCCGAGCCGTCGATCCTCGCCCTCGGTGATGTGATCGGTCGTGTGCAGCTGACGCCCGTGGCGCTCGCCGAAGGCATGGCCGTGGCGCGACGCTTGTTCAAGCCTGAGCAGTATCGTCCGGTGGACTACAAGATGATTCCGACGGCAGTGTTCAGCTTGCCGAACATCGGCACCGTCGGTTTGACCGAGGAAGAGGCTAGCGAGGCCGGCCATGAAGTGCAGGTCTACGAAAGCCGCTTCCGGCCGATGAAGCTGACCCTGACCGAATGCCAGGAGCGCACGCTGATGAAGTTGGTGGTGGATGCCAAGACCGACAAGGTGTTGGGTTGCCACATGGTCGGTCCGGATGCCGGTGAAATCGTTCAGGGCCTGGCGATCGCCTTGAAAGCCGGTGCCACCAAGCGCCACTTCGACGAAACCATCGGCGTGCACCCGACGGCCGCCGAAGAGTTCGTCACCATGCGTACGCCGGTCGCCGGTTAATCGTCTTTGGCTGCGTCTGCCACTGCTGCAACAGCAGCGGCCAGGCGCAGGCTTTCTTCCAGTTCTGCCTGGGCCTTTGCCAGTTTAATTTCCAGCGATTTGTTGATCTGCGCCTGCTCATCGATGTTCTGTTTTTGCGCCTGACTTTCCAGCAGGGCGACACGCAAGCGTTCCTGGAGGAGGGTGCGCTCGGCATCGACGCGGTTTGCCTGTTCCAGTAACTGGTCCTGACGGCTGTTGCTCTGCTTGAGTTGCTCTTGCATCAAGCTCAACTCGCGCAGCGTGCCGCGGTTTTCGGTCAGCAAACGCTCATTGTCGCGGTGCAGTTGGGTGACTTCATCCTGGCGCACCAATGCGCTTTGTTGTGCCTGACGCAACTCCATCTGCAACTGCTGCACCTGACCTTCATGACGACTGTGTTCCTGCTCGCGCTGTTCCTTGACGGCGTTGCGATAGTGCTCCAGTGCATCGCGAGCATGCAGGTGCTTTTCTTCCAGTGAGCGGATCTGCTCATCCTTGTCTTGCAAGCGTAATTCGAAATCCGCCAGTGCCTGATTCAGCCCGGCGTTGCGGTTTTGTTCGGTTTGCAAACTGGCGCGGGTTTCGTGCAGTGCCTCCGATTCCTGGGTCAGTGCCAGGCTCTGAATCTCGTACTGCTGGTGCAGTTCGGTGTTGGCTTTCTCGGCTTGCGCCAGCTGCGTTTCCAGTGCTTTGCGCTGCTGCTCGAATTGTTCGCGGGCCTGATCGATCGGCTCCTGCGCCTGTTCCTTCAGGCGTTGCGCCAGTCGAGAGACCAGCGCCATCAGTTCGTCATCGATCGGTTCTGCGGACTCCGCTTCAGCGCTCGGCGTGCTGTCGTCCAGCTCTTTCAGGTAGCGATGAATCGTGGTTTTCGAACCGGTATTGCCCATTTCGATCCGTACTGCATCGATGCTGGGGTTTTCGCCGCGGGCGAGGATCGCCATTCGTGCAGCTAGAACCACTGCTTTGTTTACACCGCCACGGGCCATGATTACTCCTACGATTTCGTGATGTGGTACGTATTACGAGAATACACATTGTACCATTCAAATATAAAAGATAAATACGGATGGGTATTAACACGGGATATACTGGTATTACCCCGTGTTAGACGACGAAAATCCACTTCTACCGGCAAAAGCAGTACGCATTCGAGAGTTGGACCCATGACCGAGCTGGATCGTTACCTGCACGCCGCGACGCGCGACAACACCCGTCGCAGCTATCGCGCGGCCATTGAGCATTTCGAAGTGACGTGGGGAGGTTTTCTGCCGGCCACCAGCGACAGCGTGGCGCGCTATCTAGTCGCTCACGCGGGCGTGCTGTCGATCAATACCTTGAAACTGCGATTGTCGGCACTGGCGCAATGGCACAACAGCCAGGGTTTTGCCGACCCGACCAAAGCGCCAGTGGTGCGCAAGGTGTTCAAGGGCATTCGTGCGCTGCATCCGGCTCAGGAGAAGCAGGCTCAACCGTTGCAGCTTCAACAACTGGAGCAAGTCATCGCCTGGCTTGAGCAGGAGGCGCAAACCGCGAGGGCGCAAGGCGATCAGCCCGGTTTGCTTAGAGCCAGGCGCGACACGGCGCTGATTCTGTTGGGCTTCTGGCGCGGTTTTCGTAGTGACGAGCTCTGTCGATTGCAGGTCGACCATGTGCAAGCCCACGCCGGCTCCGGCATCACCTTGTACCTGCCGCGTAGCAAGAGCGATCGCGAAAACCTCGGCAAGACTTATCAGACGCCGGCCTTGCAGCGATTGTGCCCGGTGCAGGCCTACATCGACTGGATCAGCGAAGCCGCATTGGTGCGCGGGCCGGTTTTTCGCGGGATCGATCGCTGGGGGCATTTGAGTGAAGAAGCCCTGCACGCCAACAGCGTGATTCCACTGTTGCGCCAGGCGCTTGGGCGCGCGGGCATCGCTGCGGAACACTACACCAGCCATTCCTTGCGCCGCGGGTTTGCCTCGTGGGCGCATCAGGCTGGCTGGGACTTGAAGTCGTTGATGAGTTACGTGGGCTGGAAGGACATGAAGTCCGCCATGCGCTACATCGAAGCCAGCCCTTTTCTGGGCATGACACGCGTCGACGAAAAACCGCTGCCACCGTAAATTCAGATTTCTTCTATTAATACTGATGGCTAATAGCGAAAGCCAATCAGCAGCATCAGGTTTGCCAATGAGCTATCGAGCGTTTGGATAGGTAAAGTTCTTTCCATCAACTTCTTAACCCCTGACGGAGAGTCAACGATGCCTATCATCAACAGCCAAGTAAAACCGTTCAAAGCTGACGCATTCAAAAACGGCGACTTCGTAAAAGTCTCTGACGCTGACCTGAAAGGCAAGTGGTCTGTCGTTTTCTTCTACCCAGCAGACTTCACCTTCGTATGCCCAACCGAACTGGAAGACCTCGCTGACAACTACGACGCCTTCCAGAAATTGGGCGTCGAGATCTACAGCGTTTCCACCGACACCCATTTTGCCCACGCTGCCTGGCACAACACTTCGCCAGCCATCGGCAAGATCCAGTACACCATGATCGGCGACCCAACCCACGCCATCTCCCGCAACTTCGACGTGCTGATCGAAGAAGCGGGTCTGGCTGACCGTGGCACCTTCGTGATCAACCCTGAAGGCCAGATCAAAATCGTTGAATTGAACGATGGCGGTGTAGGCCGTGACGCTTCCGAGCTGCTGCGCAAAATCAAGGCTGCTCAATACGTCGCGGCTCACCCAGGCCAGGTTTGCCCAGCCAAGTGGAAAGAAGGCGAGGCTACTCTGGCTCCGTCCCTGGACCTGGTCGGCAAGATCTAAGTCTGTGACGCGCTTCATCAGGGCGGACTTCCGCACCTTCTAAGCAAGCTGCACCGCCCAATAAAAACGCCCGGGCGAGATTCGCTCGGGCGTTTTTTTGTCTCAAAAATTCAAGGAAATCGCCCGTATGTTGGACACCAATCTTAAAGCCCAGTTGAAATCGTACCTGGAACGGGTCACCCAGCCGATCGAGATCGTTGCTTCTCTCGACGACGGTGCGAAATCCCAGGAAATGCTCGAACTGCTGAAGGACGTTGCCAGTCTTTCCAGCCAAATTACCTTGATCGATAACGGTGACGATGCACGCAAACCGTCGTTCTCGATCAATCGCCCAGGAGCCGACAACAGCCTGCGTTTCGCCGGCATCCCGATGGGCCACGAATTCACCTCCTTGGTGCTGGCCTTGCTGCAAGTCGGCGGCCACCCTTCGAAGGCCAGTGTCGACGTCATTGAACAGATCCGTTCGCTCAAAGGCGAGTTCAACTTCGAGACTTACTTCTCGCTGTCCTGCCAGAACTGCCCGGACGTGGTCCAGGCGCTGAACCTGATGGCGGTGCTGAACCCGAACATCCGCCACGTCGCTATCGACGGCGCGCTGTTCCAGGCCGAAGTCGATGAACGCCAAGTCATGGCGGTGCCAAGCATCTACCTCAACGGTGTTAATTTCGGTCAGGGTCGAATGGGCCTGGAAGAGATTCTCGCCAAGCTCGATACCCGTGGCATCGAGCGTCAGGCTGAGAAGATCAGCGCCAAAGAAGCTTTTGATGTACTGGTGGTCGGCGGTGGTCCGGCGGGTGCATCGGCGGCGATTTATGCCGCTCGTAAAGGCATTCGTACCGGTGTCGCGGCTGAACGTTTTGGTGGTCAGGTGCTGGACACCATGGCCATCGAAAACTTCATCTCGGTTCAGGAAACCGAAGGGCCGAAACTGGCCAGTGCCCTTGAAGAGCACGTCAAGCAATACGACGTCGACATCATGAACCTGCAGCGTGCCAGCGCGTTGATTCCGGCGAAGACCCCTGGCGAGTTGCACGAAGTTCGCTTCGAAAGCGGCGCCACCCTGAAAACCAAGGCGCTGATTCTCGCCACCGGCGCACGCTGGCGCGAAATGGGTGTGCCGGGCGAGCAGGAATACAAAGCCAAAGGCGTATGTTTCTGCCCGCACTGTGACGGCCCGCTGTTCAAGGGCAAGCGTGTAGCGGTCATCGGCGGCGGTAACTCCGGCGTTGAAGCGGCGATCGATCTGGCGGGTATTGTCAGTCACGTCACGCTGCTGGAATTCGACAGTAAGCTGCGCGCTGATGCGGTGTTGCAACGCAAGTTGTACAGCCTGCCGAACGTCGATGTCATCACCAGCGCACTGACCAGTGAAGTGAAGGGTGATGGGCAGAAGGTCAATGGTCTGGTCTATAAGGATCGCGATTCAGGTGAGTTCAACACGATCAACCTCGAAGGCATCTTCGTGCAGATCGGTTTGCTGCCGAACACCGACTGGCTCAAAGGCACCGTCGAGTTGTCACCGCGCGGCGAGATCATCGTCGATGCGCGTGGCGAGACATCGCTGCCGGGCGTGTTCGCCGCTGGCGACGTGACCACCGTGCCGTACAAGCAGATCGTGATTGCAGTGGGCGAGGGTGCCAAGGCTTCCCTCAGCGCCTTCGACCACTTGATCCGGACGTCAGCCCCGGCGTAAACCGGGACGCTGAAAACACAAAACCCCATGAGTGATCATGGGGTTTTTTTGTGGATCAAAAGATCGCAGCCTTACAGCGGCGCTGGCTGAATGATCTCAACCCAATAAGCATCCGGGTCCTTGATGAACGCCAGGCTCTTCATGCGGCCATCGGTCAGGCGTTTCTGGAAGTCGCAACCCAGCGCCTCAAAACGCTCGCACGCGGCGACGATGTCCGGCACCGAGATGCAGATGTGGCCGAAACCGCGTGGGTCGGTGTTGCCGTTGTGGTAGGCGAAGTCCGGATCGTTCTCGGTGCCGTGGTTGTGGGTCAGTTCGAGAATGCCGGGGATCGATTTCATCCACTCGGTGCGTGCGGCGGCGTCGGCCGGGATCTGGGCCTTGTCGACCAACGCGAGGAAGTACAGGCTGAATTCTGCTTCCGGGAAGTCGCGTTTTTCAACCAGCGAGAAACCCAGGATGCGCGTGTAGAAGTCCAGGGACTTGGTGATGTCCTTGACCCGCAGCATGGTGTGGTTGAAGACAAACTTCTGGGTCGCGGTGTCAGGTTGTGCGGTTACGCCGGGGAAGGTGTTCAATTCTTGCAGGCTCATGGGCCCTCCGGAAAATAAGTGGGGCTGACGAATGGCGACAATGATACGCAAGGGTTCCGACATCACCAAACCCAAAGCGTCGGCTATTGCCTGACAGTCGGTCGAGGCTCAGACTTTACGGCTCAATACATGAGTGTTTATTGCAATGATTCGATTCGGTAAGTCGCTGTTCATCCTGTTTGGCGTGCTGTCCGTGGTGGCCTGCGCTCATGCCGAGGCGCCGGTCATGACCTGGCCCGCAGGCTGGCAGGTCGAAGAGATCGAAGGTGATACCGCCTCCAGTGTGTCTCGTCAGCGCGCGGTAAAAAACGATCAGGGCGGCACTCCCGTGATGGTCATGGAACTGACCATGACCCCAGTGGAAAGTGGTCATCAGGTGAATCTTGAAGGCGTATTGCTGGAGATGCGTAAGTCGGTGCAGAAAGACTTCTTCCAGGGCGGATATCAAAGTGTCTGCAACCGGATTCATCCGGCTACCTTGAGCCGTTTATCGGCACTGGAAACCACCTGCACCATCACGCAGAACGGTCGCCATGTGCTTTCTCAAACATTGGTCGCCGCAGTGGATGTCGATAAAGCCTACGTACTTTCCTACGCCGGACAAGCGGAAGCTTATAAGGCGAGTCAGGAAGAAATAGAGGCAGCTCGTAACGCCTTGAAACTTTAATCGAAGACTTTAGTGACTACAGGCTTTGCGCCGTTTCTGAAATTATTAGATACCTGAACGGATTAAGCACAAAGTTAAGCGGCAAGTAGCGAGTTAGTCGGCCAATATCGTTGCATTTAGAGGGTGTTCATAAAAAAACCCTGCATTCGCAGGGCTTTTTTCACAGCGCGAGTGCTTAGCCGCGCAGCCAGGAATCAACGGTGGCAGCACCGTATTGTTCCTTCCAGGCTTTCAGGCCGCGATGGTTGCCGCCTTTGGTTTCAATCAGTTCTCCGGTGTGCGGGTTCTGATAAACCTTGACCACACGAGCGCGGCGAGTTTTCGGCGCCGCGGCCTGTTGCAGGCCGGATTTAGCCGGGTTCGGATCGAGAATGGCGATGATGTCGCGCAAGCTCTTGCCGTAAGTTTTCATCAACCCCTGGAGCTTTTCTTCGAATTCGATTTCTTTCTTGAGCCCGGCATCGTTCTTCAGGGATTCAAGCTGCTTGAGCTGTTCTTGAAGGGCCTTTTCAGCGGCACGAAATTCAGCGAGTCTGGACAATATCTTTACTCCAATAGTGTGTTTGGCTGATACCAACCGCAAACAAAGCTATAAGCCAAGAGCCTTGAAGCGACTCGGTGATAAATGGCTCACCTGCCAGATTTCTGCAGGCATGAAAAATTGTAGTAGTTAATTGGCCAAGAGTAAATCATGTCTTTTTCTTCATGTAACGTGAGTAGTGTTTTGATTCAAATTGGTGCGGTAAATCGTTGCCTCGTCGCTTAAAACCATTAGTTAATGGTCACTTAATGCACTAATGAACTCCGCGCCAGGCACTGGCCGACCAAACAGATAGCCTTGCTGGGAGTTAACGTGGTGGGCGGTGAGGTAATCACTTTGCGCCTGGGTTTCCACACCTTCTGCAACCATTGCCAGATCGAGCTTGGTCGCCAGTTCGATGATGCTGTCCAGAATGTGGCTCGACAGTGTGTCGATGCCGATCATGGCGACGAAACTCTGGTCGATTTTCAAAAAGTCGACATTGAACTGGCGCAGATAGCCGAGGCTGGAATGACCGGTTCCGAAGTCGTCGATGGCGATCTTCACGCCAAGCCCGTGGAGCTGCTCGAACAGTTGGTGGGTAATGGCCGTGGGTTCGATCAGATCGCGTTCGGTAAGCTCCAGCACCAAGTGGATGGAACCAGGTGCGAAAGCCGCGAGGAGTTCGCGGCAGTCCTCAACCAGTTCCAGGTCCTGGCAGTGGCTGGCGGTGATGTTGATGCCGATGTGAAAGGGTTCAACGAACGACGGGGACAGAGGCCCGAGCAAGGTCGCAGTCTGTTGCATCAATGAACGGGTCATCGGCACGATCAACCCGGAATGTTCGGCAAATGGAATGAACAAATCAGGCCGCACCAGGCCTTCTTTTGGATGGTTCCAGCGCATCAAAACTTCCACGCCTGAGACTTTTTTACTGTCGCTTTGCACAACCGGCTGAAAGTACGGAACGAACTCCGCAGCGTCCAGCGCACGCTTCATTTCATGGGTGGGGGACGATGAACGCTTTTGCAAAACATGTCCGATAAAGCCGGCCACAACACCGAAGAAGATCAGCAGGCTGAACAGCGGCGGATATTGACTGCTCATGTAGCGCCAGGTTTCACCTTCCGGAAAACCAGCGGCCACGCTGAATTCATAACGTGATGACGTCAGCATGCTTTGCGCGACGGGAAAGTCGGGCAGGGCGCTGTTGTGAAAGCGACCTTCGGCGGTCAACCAGTTGGGGCCTACTTGCAGCACCAGTATCGTCTGACGGCCGATCAAGCGCAGCACGTTACTCAAGTGATAGCCGTCCAGCGTGCTCATCGCGCCACGTTTACCTTCGCTGAGTCGATACACCAGTAACGCGGTGTCAGGCGTTACCGGGTTGCCCTTCATCAAGAACAAGCGGCCACCGATGTAGTCCCCGGGCGAAACTCTTTCGTTATATTCGCCAAACAGAGAAGTGCAATAAATGGTGTCGTCCCACAACAAAGTGGTCGAACGCACGAATGGGCGCCGGGTGACTTGTTCGCGCAGGGCGAGGTTGACGTCGATGCAACTTTGTCCGGCCAGCGGCAGCAACTCGCGTGCAGCCTGGGCCGTGTTGTCGAGCATCAGCTCGAACTGGCGAATCGCTTCTTCGGCAGTCAGTTGCGCGGTTTGTTTGAGTGCGCGCTCAGCCTGCAGATAGAGGATGACAAAACCCAGGATGACCGGGAGCAATCCGCTCGCGAGGGTGATAGCAATCCTGGTGCTGCGATTGCGGCTCTTGGCTTTCAGTGGCATTCGTGAAACCTGTGACGATGTAATAGGGCTCTCAAATGCTGGCCGGACGCAACGCCTTCCAAGAAGAGTTCAGGTAGAGCCCATGATAGTTGGTGCTTGGAAAATATTCCGCTCATGGATAGTTCAAAGACCGGGCGAGTTGGATGAAGGCCAGTGTCGCCGGCGATGCCTGGCGCTGATCGAGTACAGCCACGCCGACCTGGCGTGTCACCGTCGGCGCCAGTGGTTTTTTTACATAGCGGCTGTCGTTGTGTTCGGGCAGCGAACCTTCGGCGACCACGGTCAGTGCATCACCACGGCCGACCGTATCCAGCGTACTGAGCAGCTGCGAGCAGCGAAACCGGATGTTGGGTGTCAGTCGGGCGGCACTGAACAGTCGTGAAACCAGCTCCGAGGAGCCGGCCTCGGTCAACACAAAAGGGTCGTTGCACAAATCCTTCAAACTCACGCTGTCGAGCGCCGCCAACGGGTGGCCGGTCGGTAGCAGCGCGACCATTTGATCTTCCACCAGCGTCACCGTGTCGAAGCGCTCGTCGGGCAGCACCACAAAACCGATATCGATGCGTCGCTCTTCCAGCCACTGGACCACCTGGCGGTCCGGCCCTTCATCGATGTGCACCTCAATGCCCGGATGGGCCGCACGGTAGTGCTGCAGAATCAGCGGCAGCAGCTTGATCGACGACGTCGGCCCGAACGAGCCGATGCGCAAGGTACCGCGCTTCATGCCACGGGCATCTGCCGCTTCCTGGCGCAAAGTGTTGGCCAGGCCAAGCATGGCCCGTGCGCGCAATAGAAGCAGCTCGCCGATATCGCTCAACTCGACCTGCGATTGATGGCGGCGCAGCAACTCAACGCCTAATTCTCGCTCCAGCGATTTCAAGGCATGAGAGATCGCGGACTGACTGACCCCCAGGCGATTGGCCGCAGCCGTGAAGCCTTGGAGCTCGGCGATGAGGGAGAAGATCTCCAATTGAGTGAGGGTCATGAGTCTTTACTCATTTTACGATGACTGGCTATTAGTTGAATGATACGTCATCCCAGCGATCGCCAGTTCGGAAGACTTATGACCCCATGTGAGCAGAGCCTGACCCAATCCTCCGATGTGCGGGTTTATTTAAAACTGGCGGCGGTCACTATGATCTGGGGCGGTACGTTTGTTGCGGGGCGGTTTTTGGCCGACGGCCTCAGCCCGTTGTTTGCGGCCAGCCTGCGGTTTCTGTTGGCCAGCGCAGCGTTGTTGCTGTTTTTACTGTTGACCCGCGTACCGCTGGCGCGACCCAGCCCCAGAGAGTGGCTGCAACTGGCGCTGTTGGGGTTTTTCGGAATCTTCTTTTACAACATCTGTTTCTTTTATGGCCTGCACTACATCAACGCCTCGCGAGCGTCGTTGATCGTGGCGCTCAATCCTGCGGTGATCGGCCTGGCTTCATGGTGGCTGTTCAAGGAGCGATTGAGTCGGGGCAAAGTCGTCGGTATCGCCATTTGCATCGCCGGGGCGAGCCTGGTGATTGTCAGTCGTAACCCGCAGTTGTTGGCCGGCAATGCCGATGCCTGGATTGGTGACCTGCTGATTCTCGGCTGTGTGCTCGGTTGGGGCGTTTACTCGCTGCTCTCCAGGGAACTCAATCACAGCCTCGGGCCGTTGCAGACCGTTACGTATTCGATTTTGCTGGGGACACTGATGCTGTGGTTGACCAGCGCCGTGCGCGGTGAACTGGACCCCACCGCGCTCGCCAGTCTCGGTCCACAACAATGGCTGAGCCTGATGTACCTCGGCGTGTTGGGCTCGGCGCTGGCCTACATCGGCTATTACGACGGCATCCGCAAAATCGGTGCGACGCGCTCGGGCGTGTTTATCGCCCTGAACCCGCTGACCGCCGTGATCCTCGGCGCGTTGCTGTTGGGCGAACAACTGTCGCTGGCGATGTACCTGGGGGGAGGGCTGATTCTGCTGGGGATCTTCCTGTGCAACAAACCCCTTGCACGCGGATGAAAAAGGGGGATTTTATACAGAGGGCGGACAAACTGATTTACGCTGTGTAGAATCAGGTTACGCATACAAGAATAATGGACTTCTGGCAGCAGAAGCCTCGCCCGCAACAGCCTTGGGTCGACAATGAAGATTTTCGGGTTTCAACTGATCTACGGTGACTTTCTCGCCCGCAGCGTGCGTGGCATCTCCTGCGCGCCACCCACCGGTCTCAGCATTGCTAGCAACTAACATTTGTTAATTCTAAAAAGCATGATGAGGCGCCAACCATGGCAGATTTATACGAAAACCCAATGGGCCTGATGGGCTTTGAGTTCATCGAATTCGCATCGCCGACCCCGAATACCCTGGAGCCGATCTTCGAGATCATGGGCTTCACCAAGGTCGCGACCCACCGTTCCAAAGACGTGCACCTGTATCGCCAAGGCGCGATCAACCTGATCCTCAACAACGAACCCAACAGCGTCGCTTCGTACTTTGCGGCCGAGCATGGCCCGTCGGTGTGCGGCATGGCGTTCCGCGTCAAGGATTCGCAAAAAGCCTACAAACGCGCCCTGGAACTCGGCGCCCAGCCGATCCACATCGAAACCGGTCCGATGGAACTGCACCTGCCAGCGATCAAAGGCATCGGCGGCGCGCCGTTGTACCTGATCGACCGTTTCGGTGAAGGCAGCTCGATCTACGACATCGACTTCGTGTACCTCGAGGGCGTTGACCGAAACCCGGTGGGTGCGGGCCTGAAGATCATCGACCACCTGACCCACAACGTGTATCGCGGTCGCATGGCTTACTGGGCCAACTTCTACGAGAAGCTGTTCAACTTCCGCGAAATCCGCTACTTCGACATCAAGGGTGAATACACCGGTCTGACTTCCAAGGCCATGACCGCGCCGGACGGCATGATCCGCATCCCTTTGAACGAAGAATCGTCCAAGGGCGCCGGGCAGATCGAAGAGTTCCTGATGCAGTTCAACGGCGAAGGTATCCAGCACGTTGCGTTCCTGGCTGACGACCTGATCAAGACCTGGGATCACCTGAAAAGCATCGGCATGCGCTTTATGACGGCGCCGCCGGACACCTACTACGAAATGCTCGAAGGCCGTTTGCCGAACCACGGCGAGCCGGTGGGCGAGCTGCAAGCGCGGGGCATTTTGCTGGACGGTTCGTCCGAGTCGGGCGACAAGCGCCTGCTGTTGCAGATCTTCTCGGAAACCCTGATGGGCCCGGTGTTCTTCGAGTTCATCCAGCGCAAGGGGGATGACGGCTTCGGCGAAGGTAACTTCAAGGCGCTGTTCGAATCGATCGAGCGTGATCAGGTGCGTCGTGGTGTTCTCTCCACGGACTAAACCATTACACCGATAAACAACTGTGGGAGCTAGCAGGATAGCTCCCACATTTGTTTTGTGGTGCGTTTAAGGCCTGCGCTGTCGCATCAAATGCTTGAACCCTTCAAACATCAGCACCAGCACCGCCATCCAGATCGGGATGTAGGTCAGCCATTCGCCAGCCTTGATGCTTTCCCCCAGCAACAACGCCACGCCCAGTAACAGCACCGGTTCTACGTAGCTCAACAAACCAAACAGACTGAACGGCAGCAAGCGACTGGCGATGATGTAGACCACCAGCGCCGATGCACTGATCAGACCGAGCAACGGGATCAGCCAGGACAGCGCCGGGTGCTGATCGAACACGCCGAAGCCTTGCTCGCCACCGTGCACAAACCAGTAGGCGATCGGCAGCATCAGGGTCATGTCCAGCCACAGCCCGCCGAGGTTGTCGGTCTTCAACCATTTGCGCAGCACGAAATACAGCGGATAACCGACAACCACCACCAGCGTGGCCCAGGAGAAACCGCCGACCTGATACAGCTCATTGATCACGCCAAGGCTGGCAAAGAACACCGCGACCTTTTGCAGATACGACAGCTGCTCCCCGTAGGCGATGCGCCCGGTCAGCACCATGGCCAGCGGCAACAGGAAATAACCCAGCGACACATCAAGGCTGTAGCCGTTGAGCGGCGCCCACATGAACAGCCAGAGTTGCACGCCCAGCAAGACCGACGAGAGCAACATGCCAGCGATCAACCTGGGTTGCGCACCGATCCGGCGCAGCAGGTCGACCACACGCCGCCATTCACCCGATAGCAGCATGAACACGGTCATGCAGGGTACGGTCAGCAACATGCGCCAGCCGAAAATTTCCACGCCGCTCAAAGGGGTAAGCAGCGAGGTGTAGTAATACATGACGGCAAACAGCACCGAGGCTGAAACCGATAGAGCGATACCTTTAGACAAGCTGTCCTCGCGAGGTTGAAGGTGAAACAGGGGGGGCGGAGGATACGTGGTTTTCGAACTGAATATTGACCAATCAATCAACTCTGTCCAACTGTGGGAGCTAGCCTGCTAGCGATAGCGATCTTCCAGCCAACATCTCTGTTGAATGTTGCACCGCAATCGCTAGCAGGCTAGCTCCCACAGGCGATAGAGGGGATCAGGTATTACGCGGCTTGCGGCCAGACACAAAATGGCTCACATCATTGAACCCCGGTGTTGATGCATGCCCCGGTGTCACCAGCGAATCAATGAACGCTTCGTCTTCCGCCGTGATCTTCACCGCCTGCGCCTTAGTGTAGGCATCCCACTGCGCTTCGGTGCGCGGGCCGACAATGGCGGAAGTAACGGCGTTGTTGTTCAGCACCCAGGCAATGGCGAATTCGACGATGCCCACGCCGCGTTGCTCGGTGTATTGCTGGATCTGCTGGGCGATGCGCAGGGACTCGACGCGCCATTCGGTTTCCAGGATGCGTTTGTCCTGGCGCCCGGCGCGGCTGTTGGCGTCCGGTTTCGCGTCCGGCGCGTATTTGCCGCTCAGCACGCCACGGGCCAAAGGGCTGTAAGGCACGACACCGAGGCCGTAGTTCTGCGCGGCGGTGATCTGTTCGGTTTCGGCCTGACGGTTGACGATGTTGTACAGCGGCTGGCTGATCACCGGCCGGTCGACCCCGAGTTTGTCAGCGATACGAATCACCTCGGCGATCCGCCAGCCACGGTAATTCGACAGGCCCCAATAGCGGATCTTGCCCTGGCGGATCAAATCGCCGATGGCCGACACCGTCACCTCCAGCGGCGTGTTGTGGTCTTCGCGGTGCAGGTAATAGATGTCGAGATAGTCGGTGCCCAGGCGCGTCAGGCTGGCTTCGAGACCGTTGAAAATATGCTTGCGGCTCAAACCGCTGCGGTTCGGTACGCCATCAACCGGGCCGAACCCGACCTTGGTTGCGAGCACCCATTCATGGCGGCGACGGGCGATGGCCTCGCCGACGACTTCTTCGGAGTGGCCATGGGTGTAGACGTCGGCGGTGTCGATGAAATTGATGCCCTGGTCCCAGGCCTTGTCGATGATTCGCAGGGAATCTTCGGTGCTGGTCTGTTCGCCGAACATCATCGTACCCAGGGTCAGGGTAGACACTTGCAGGCCCGAATGACCCAGTGTGCGGTAGCTCATGAGGAAATCCTTTTGCCGGAGGGAAAGGCTCAATCAAATACCAGAACCCTCACCATGAGCAAACGGAAATCTCAAACATCCCCGGAGCAAGTGTGGGAGCTAGCTGCCAGCGATGGCGGTGTGTCCGTAACATCAATGCGGACTGACACCCAGTTATCGCTAGCAGGCTAACTCCCACAAGGGATTTGCGGTGCTTAGGCGCGCAGGGTGCGGGTCATGCGCAACGCCAGCAAACTACCGCAGACAATCACACCGGCCAGCAGATACAACGCCGCATCGGTCGAACCGGTGCTGTCCTTGACCCAACCCACCAGGTACGGGCTAAGGAAGCCAGCCATCTGGCCCATCGAGTTGATCAACGCCAAGCCGCCCGCCGCCGCACCCGCGCTGAGCAGGGCGGTTGGCACTGGCCAGAACATCGGCAGGCCGGTGAGGGCGCCCATGGTGGCGATGGTCAGGCCGAGGATGGCGATGGCCGGGTTGGCGGCGAAGTTCACCGCAATCAGCAAACCGAGCGCGCCCATCAGCATCGGTACGACCAAGTGCCAGCGGCGTTCTTTGCGCAGGTCCGCCGAGCGACCCACGATCAGCATGAACACCGCGGCCAGCAGGTACGGAATCGCACTCAGCCAGCCAATCACCAGGTTATCGCTGAAACCCAGGTTCTTGATGATCGACGGCAGCCAGAAGTTGATCGCGTACACGCCGCTCTGGATGCAGAAGTAGATCAGGCCGAACGCCCAGATCGCCGGATTCTTGAACACGGCCAGCAGCGAATCTGTGGTGGTTTTCGGCTTGTTGACCAGGTCTTCGGCGTGGTCGGCTTCCAGCACCGAACGCTCGAATGGAGTCAGCCATTTGGCATTGGCGTAACTGTCGCTGAGCAGGAAATAAGCCAGCGCACCGAGGATCACGGTCGGAATGCCTTGCAGCAGGAACATCCACTGCCAGCCAGCGAGGCCGCCCTGACCTGCGGCGAAGTGGTTGAGAATCCAGCCAGAGAACGGACTGCCAAGCAGGCCCGACACCGGGATCGCGGACATAAACAACGCCATGATGCGGCCACGGCGGAAGGTCGGGAACCATTGCGAAAGATAAAGCACCACGCCCGGGAAGAACCCGGCTTCAGCCGCGCCGGTGAACAAACGCAAAGTGTAGAACTCGGTCGGCGTGGTGACGAACAGCAGGCAGGTCGACAGCGTGCCCCAGGTGATCATCATCAGCGCGATCCAGCGTCGCGGGCCGAATTTGGTCAGCGCCAGGTTGCTCGGAACGCCGCACAGCACGTAGCCAATGAAGAAGATCCCGGCGCCGAGGCCGTACACGGTTTCGCTGAATTTCAGTGCGTCGAGCATCTGCAGCTTGGCGAAGCCAACGTTTACCCGGTCGAGGTAGTTAAACAGGTAGCAGATGAAAATGAAGGGGATCAAACGCAGGGTAATGCGCTTGTAGACGGCGTTTTTGTCGTCAGCGATGGCATCGGACGCTACGGCGCTCTGTGTCATAACGGCTCTCTCTTTATTATGATTTTTTGCGATGCAAAGGGTAACGTTGATCGCCCCCAGAGTCTCGACCACCCTCGGGGCTGCTGTCTTTGTGCCTGAGCACAGGGTTTGTCACCAAGCCCTGTGCGGGTGAACAACCACGCTTTCAAGGATCACCATTATGTTCGAACTCGATCACGACCTGGCCCAGGACATCGTCGACCGCGCGATGGCGATCCTGCCGTACAACGTCAACGTCATGGACAGTCAGGGATTGATCCTCGGCAGCGGCGAGCCGGAGCGGGTCAACACCCGGCACGAAGGCGCGCAACTGGTGTTGGCCAACGGTCGCGTGGTGGAAATCGATGCACAAACCGCGGTCCACCTCAAAGGCGTGCAGCCGGGAATCAACCTGCCGCTGATGCTCGATCAGCGCTTGATCGGCGTGCTGGGCATCACCGGCGAACCCGAACAACTGCGCACCTACGCCGAGCTGGTGCGGATGACGGCCGAGATGCTGGTGGGCCAGCGCAACCAGCAAGCCGAGCAACAATGGCGGCGCCAGCGTTGTGATGACCTGCTGGCGTTGTTGCTCAGCGATGCCGGGGGTTCGCCCCGTTTGATCGACGAGGCACAACAACTGGGGCTCAAGCCGCAGATGACACGGGTGCCGTACCTGTTCGAATTGGGCATGGAACACGGGCCGGGGCAAACCGTCGAGGCGCTGAGTGCCTGGCTGACCTCGCGCTATCCCGATAGCTGGTGCGTCAGTTCGGCGAAGTCCTCGTTGCTGTGGTGCCGGCCGGCCAGCCAGACCGTCGAGAATGATCGGCTGCTGGAAAAACTCGACGGCCTGGGCTGGAACATTCTGCGCCTGGCGGTGGGCGGGCAGGCCGATGGGTTGACCGGGTTGCGCCGCTGCTATCGTCGGGTCGGCGACTTGCTGGCCTACGGGCGCGATGTGTTGCCCGGTTCCCGATTGCTGACGCTCAACCGCTATCGATTGCCCGTGATGCTCTGGCGCCATCGCAACGACGATGCGCTGGACGAATTGCTCAACCCGTTGCGTAAAGTCATCGCCAAGGACAGCAACGGCCAGTTGCTCGCGACCCTACGCAGTTGGTGCGAACACGATGGCCAGAGCCAGGCGTGCGCCGAGGCGTTGGGGATTCATCGCAACAGCTTGCGCTATCGGATGGAGCGTATTGCCGAGTTGAGTGGGGTTGATCCGTTGAAACTGGACGGCATGCTGGCGCTGTATCTGGGCGTGCAACTGCTTCCCCAAACCGATACGAACCTGTGAATGGCGCCGGGTTTTGTGGAAATGAACAATAATCCTATTGCCCGCTTGTGCAGCGGACCGGCGTTATTGTGTGTGTCGGCTGGCAGCATGTGGGCATTGGAACTGGAGAATTCCCATGAAAATCGTGATCGCCCCCGATTCGTTTAAAGACAGCCTCAGCGCACAAGGTGTGGCCGATGCCATCGCCCTTGGGTTGGCCGAAGTCTGGCCTGATGCGCAGTTGATCAAATGCCCGATGGCCGACGGCGGGGAAGGGACCGTCGAGTCGATTCTGGCGGCGTGCGATGGCGAGCTGCGCCGCACTGAGGTTCGCGGGCCATTGGGCGCCACAGTGAATGCCGCATGGGGCTGGTTGCCCGACAGCCACACCGCGATCATCGAAATGGCCGAAGCCAGTGGTTTGCAGTTGGTGCCACTGGCTCAGCGTGATGCCTGCGTCAGCAGCACCTTCGGCACCGGCGAGTTGATACGCGCAGCGCTGGATGCCGGCGCGCAACGGGTGATTCTGGCCATCGGCGGCAGTGCGACCAACGATGGTGGCGCCGGGGCCATGCAAGCCTTGGGGGTGAAACTGCTCGACGCTCAAGGTCAGTCACTCGCTCCGGGCGGTTTGGCCCTCGGACAATTGGCGCGCATCGACCTCAGCGACATCGACTCGCGTCTGGCCGATGTGCGTTTCGATATCGCCGCCGACGTCAACAATCCACTGTGCGGCCCCCACGGTGCCTCGGCGATTTTCGGTCCGCAAAAAGGTGCGTCACCTGAGCAGGTCCAGCAATTGGATCGCGCCCTCGGACACTTTGCCGAGCACTGCGCAAGCGTTCTGGAAAAGGACGTGCGCGACGAACCGGGCAGTGGCGCGGCGGGCGGTTTGGGGTTTGCCGCCAAGGCGTTTTTGGGTGCGCAATTCAAGGCCGGTGTTGAGGTGGTGGCCGAACTGGTGGGCCTGGCTGATGCGGTCAAAAATGCCGATCTGGTGATCACAGGCGAAGGGCGTTTCGATGCGCAAACCCTGCGCGGCAAGACGCCGTTTGGCGTGGCGCGTATCGCGCGGCAGCACGGTGCGCCGGTCATCGTCATCGCCGGGACGCTGGGTGAGGGTTATCAGGCGCTGTACGAGCATGGCATCGATGCCGCGTTCGCGTTGGCGAGCGGGCCGATGACGCTGGAGCAGGCGTGTGCTCAGGCACCGCGTTTGCTGCAAGAGCGGGCGAGTGATGTGGCGCGGGTTTGGCGGGTGGCCAGGCGCCAAAGCTGATTGACCTGTGGCGAGGGAGCTTGCTCCCGTTGGGTCGCGTAGTGGCCCCAAAAAAGAAGGCCTGCTACGCAGTCCAGCGGGAGCAAGCTCCCTCGCCACAAATTATTCACCACTGAGACCGCAACTACTGCGGTGGATCAATCTGATCCAGCACCCGATTCGCCGTGATTTCCGCCAGCATCACGCTGTTGGAAATGCCCAGCAGCGCATTGCGTGATTCACCGTCCAGGTGATCAACCAACTGATGGACCATCACATCCACCGAGGCCAGGGTCTCGACTAAATAAACGGCCAGGGTTTCGAGCGTCACCTCAGGGTCGACGGTGAAGAGGGTGCTGACGGTGCGCGGTGTGGCTTTGATGTCGGCGGTTGAGGGGAAGTGAAAGTCGAGGGCGCGTTCGGCGGCTTCGTTGAGCTTTTCTGAATCGAGTTCGTACGGGGAGGCTGGATCGGTGTTCGGCGGGTTCGGTGATACTTTGGACATATGCTTGCTTCTCTGATGGGGTGCCAACCCTCTTGCTGCGAAACGAGAAGGAGGCAGCTGTGCGCAGGTTAGCTGACCGGGGAAGCGAGCAAAGCTGGCGCGCCCGAAGGCGTCCTGCGCACAGCCACCATCAAGTGCAGGCATGGGAATACCTGACTAACAGGAGCTTATGCACCTTACTTACAACCCCGAGTTGCTAAACCCGATCACTGTTGAGCAGTGACACGAATCAAGTTACCGAGGGCCTCCAAAGCGCACAAGCCGGCGAATTCTGGCGTACCCGTAGGCAACGGCGCCAATTCTTGTGGCTTTTAGGAAGTAACCTTAAACACCATTAAACAATGACTTACGGGGTGGCGTGTTTGGCGATTTAAGATAGGGTTGTCGCAAGGAAACCGCGCGACAGGAGAACCGCATGCGCTACTCAGCCTTGACCCAACGAATCGCCGGTGATGGAGCGGCGGCCTGGCAGATTCACGATCGAGCGCTTGAGTTGCGCGAGCAGGGTGTCGATGTACTGCTGCTGTCGATTGGCGACCCGGATTTCGACACGCCAATACCCATCGTCCACGCGGCCATCGACAGTTTGTTGGCCGGCGACACGCACTACCCGGCAGTGCGCGGCAGCCAGGGTTTGCGCGCCAGCATTGCCCGGCGTCATCAGCAACGCAGCGGTCAAACAGTGGACGCCGAGCATGTGATTGTGTTCCCCGGCGCGCAATGCGCGGTGTATTCGGTGGTGCAATGCCTGCTCGATCCGGGCGACGAAGTACTGGTCGCCGAACCGATGTACGTGACCTACGAAGGCGTGTTCGGCGCCTGCGGGGCGAAAGTGGTGCCGGTGCCGGTGCGCTCGCAGAACGGTTTTCGGGTTGATCCTGCGGATGTCGCGTCACGGATCACGCCGAAGACCCGTGCCATTTTACTCAACAGCCCGAACAATCCTTCCGGCGCCAGCCTGCCGCTGACAACCTGGCAAGCGCTGGCCGCATTGTGCATTCGCCATGACTTGTGGCTGATCAGCGACGAGGTCTACAGCGAGTTGCTGTTCGAGGGCGAACACGTCAGCCCCGCGAGTTTGCCGGGTATGGCCGAACGCACCGCGACCATCAACAGCCTGTCGAAATCCCACGCCATGAGCGGCTGGCGGGTGGGCTGGGTGATCGGGCCGAAACCCTTGTGTGAACACTTGGTGAATCTGTCGCTGTGCATGCTGTTCGGCATTCCGGATTTCATCCAGAACGCCGCGCAATTGGCCCTCGATAATCACCTGCCGGAAGTGGCGCAGATGCGTGAGGAATATCGCCTGCGCCGCGACCTGGTGTGCGCCAGCCTGAATCTGTGCCTTGGCATCCGGGCGATTCGCCCCGATGGCGGCATGTTCGTGATGGTCGATGTGCGCCCCACCGGGCTTTCGGCGCAGCATTTTGCCGAGCGATTGCTGGAAGGGTATGGCGTGTCGGTACTGGCCGGCGAAGCCTTCGGGCCGAGTGCGGCGGGGCATATTCGCATCGGTCTGGTGGTGGACCGGCCGAAGCTGGCGGATGCCTGCCGGCGCATTGCGTTGTGTGCGGAGGACGTGCTCGAGGAACGGCGGGCCTGAGGTTTCCTGTCTTTAGTTGAGTGCTTGAACATCCGATAACAAACCCTTGTGAACGCCTTCCCACTGAGCAAAAAAATGCGGGGACCTGTCAACTTTACAGTATCGCGTTGTTGCTTTATTCGCTCGAGGTCCAGTGATCGAGCAGAGCGAAGGGACAGTGTTTTTCTCACCCGATATCTCGATCTGCCAGACAGACTTGGTGGCCATTGCGTGTGCAAGGGCCGAAGTATTGTTCATGGGAGAACGACGTCATGACGAGTTACGCAGCAAGAAAAAATTACCCGCTTGGAGTCAACGCGAACCTGGGCGTTATGGCTCGACGAGCTTCGTCGAGCCGGATGTCAGTGCTGTAACGAAGCCTGGAAATCCACCCGGCCTGCTCCCTCGGGAGTTTCCGGATGCCGAAACCGTAATACTCCAGATTGCGAGTGCCGGCATCGGAAACACAGGTGGTGCTCTCGGCGGGATCGGGAACTTGTGTCATTCCCTGACCTTGGCAATGGCCTGAAAGCAATGGTTTGGGATACACGGCATGCAAGTCGTTGCTTTGGACTGAGGTGGGTCTAGGTAATAAATCCTACAAAGGTTTAAGGAGACTCCTGCATATCAGAAAGTTGTTTCTGGATACCTTGCGTCGCCTTGTAGTACGGAACGTCCCGGTGTGTAGGGGTGTTCCGGACTTTTATCGTCCAGATACCGTGGAGTCTGTTATGGCTGTTTGCCCTTTGTTCACCTTGAATCCTGTGTCACGTATGTTGCGACTTCTTGCCATCGCGCCCTTGTTGATGATCAGCGAACAAGGCATGTCCGCCGTTCGCACGATCAATGGCACCACACTCGATATCGACGGCAGCGTCAACTTTGATAGCTATCGATTGATCAACGGCGCGACCCTGAACGGGAACAACACCGTTACTCAAGACATTCAGGTGACCCAGTCGACTTTGAATCTGGTCGGAAGCCAAGCTCAGGGGGGCGCAGCCACCGGTGTCGCCTTGAACGCCAGCAACGCAACCATCAGCGGCAGCACTATCAGCAGCAACCGGATTGGCCTGGTGCTCAGTCACGATGCCGCCAATACCCAAGGCTCTACAGCGCAAGTGAGCGGCAGCACCATCACCGGTGGGCAAAACGGTGCAACGGTCAACGCGCTGAGCACGTTGACTCTGACGGGCAGTACGGTGACGGGAACCAGCGCAGCGGGCTTGCGTGTGTTTAACGGCACGGTCAACGCCAATGACAGCAGCATTGTCGGGGGCAAGAGCGGTGTTCAATTCAATTTCGATCCGGCGATTGATGCGCCTGGCACGCTGAACCTCAGTGGCTCGAACGTTACTGGGCAAGATGGCTCGGCCATTATTGTCGATACCCTGAACGCCGGGAGCGTATCGGCCAATATCGCCGTACTGAATGGCTCAACCCTGACGGGCAGCAATGGCGTATTGATGGAAGTCGTCAATGGTGCTGAAGGTAATCTGCGTGTTGGAAACAGTCATCTGGTGGGCGATATCGTTGCCGATGGCACCAGCACGGCCAATGTCACCCTGGAAAACGCCGCAACCCTGACCGGTCGCCTCGACAATGTGCAAAACCTGGCAGTCAACAGCGATGCCCTTTGGGTAATGGTTGGCGATGGCAGTGTCGAAAACCTGGCCTTGAACGACGGTGGCGTACAGTTCGGCAACCCTGGGGAGTTCTTCAAGCTCTCCGTGGGAACGTTGTCGGGCGAGGGCGGCACGTTCTACATGCACAACAACTTCACCACCGGCCAGATCGATACCCTGACCGTCACCGGCAATGCCAGCGGCAACCATACGATTGCGCTCGACAGCAGCGGCACTGAACCCACGGCGGCGGGATCGACGGCGGTCGTGCATATCGGCTCGGGGGATGCGACGTTCAAACTGGCGGGCGGCGCTGTCGACCTCGGTGCGTTTTCCTATGACCTGATCAAGCAGGGCAACAACGACTGGTTTCTCGATACCGCTACTAAAACCATCAGCCCGGGCACTCAATCGGTGATGGCGCTGTTCAATGCCGCGCCTACCGTTTGGTACGGTGAACTCAGCACTTTGCGCAGTCGCATGGGCGAAGTGCGCATGGACAACGGCAAGGCCGGCGGCTGGATTCGCGCGTACGGCAACAAGTTCGATGTCAGCGCCAGCTCCGGTGTGGCTTACCAGCAAACCCAGCAGGGTCTGTCGTTCGGTGCCGATGCACCTATGCCAATCGGCGATGGCCAGTGGCTGGTGGGGTTGCTGGGTGGTTACAGCAAGTCCGACCTGGACATGGCCCGTGGCTCCAGCGGCACGGTAGATAGCTACTATTTGGGGGCCTACACCACTTGGCTGGATGAACCGAGCGGCTACTACTTCGACGGCGTGCTCAAGTTCAACCGCTTCCAGAATGAGTCCGACGTACGACTCAGCGACGGCACAAAGGCCAAGGGTGACTACGACAACAATGGTGTCGGTGCATCGCTGGAATTCGGCCGGCATATCAAGTTGGCTGACGACTACTTTGTCGAGCCTTTCACTCAGTTGTCGGGCGTGGTGGTGCAGAGCGCCAGTTACGACCTGGACAACGGTTTGTCCGCAGAGGGCGATCGCGCGCGTTCCTTGCTCGGCAAGGTCGGTGCCACCGCCGGACGCAATTTCAATCTGGGTGAAGGCAAGGTCGTGCAACCGTACCTGCGGGCGGCTTATGTACACGAGTTCGCCGAGAACAATGATGTCGAGGTCAACAACAACCCGTTCAAAACCGATCTTTCCGGCTCCCGAGGTGAGCTGGGAGCGGGGGTCGCCATGACCTTGACCGACAAAGTCTCGTTGCACGCTGATGTTGATTACAGCAATGGCGACAAGATCGAGCAGCCGTGGGGTTTCAACGTGGGTGCTCGCTACAGCTGGTAATCGAAGTTGTGCAGTGACCAGCGAATACTGTCGGGTACGGGCATTGATGGCCGTACCCGGCGCTCCCGAAAACGGAGCTGGGTGTCGATTGCGCTCGGGGTATGTTGACTCACTGAGTCTCCGGCGTTCGGCACCCGGCGCAGGAGAACGTCATGTCTTCAGAGCTGGCCGTTGTGCCACTGCCAGCACCGACCACGAACCCGGCGCCTTTGGCTGATGTCGCGGGAGGGGAAATCAACATGCTGCATCGCGTTGCTCACTTGGGACGAGCCCTACGCAAGGTGCGACGTGTGCCCCAATGTCCATGGCTATGAGGTATCCGGTTCCGACATGGTGCCCATCAACGTGGCGCGGCCGCACTGGCGCCCGGAAAGAGGTACCGTGCAAAAGTCTGGGCGAGGAGTGTCGCAGGCGGATTATCGGCTCCGGCGACCACAACGTTCACTGCAGGCTAAGCAGCCTTTTGCCGATCACGCCAGCACGCTCAACCAGGCCGAACACAGCAGCAACAGTGCCATGCAACCATTGAACCGTTGTATCGCACGGGGCGAGCGCAACCAGCGACCGGAGCCTGCGCCGAGCAATGCCCAAACCCCGAGGCAAGGCAAGGAAATCAGGAAAAATGCCAGGGACAGGCAGATCACATGGGCGAAGCGCTCTTCACCTGCACCCGCAAACACACTCACCACCGCCAGCGCCATCATCCAGGCTTTCGGGTTGATCCATTGCAGGCTCGCGGCGCCGATCCAGCCGAGGCGGGATTCGGTGTCCTGAACGGCAATGGCCTCGACCGGCGCACGGAAAATCTGCCAGGCCAGGTAACTCAACCACGCCACGCCGGCCCATTGCATAAACGTTTGCAGCCAGGGCCATTGCATCAATGAAGAACCGGCGCCAGTGCCCACCAGCAGCACAAGCGTCGCAGCGCTGGCACAGGCGCCAAGGATGATCGGGAGGGCAGCAGCCAGTCCGTATCGGGCGCTGTTGCTCAACACGAGAATGTTGGTCGGGCCGGGGGTTATCGCCGCGACAAAGGCAAACATCAGGAAGGGCAATAGCGTTGGGAATGAGGACAGCATGGTGGGCAAACTCCGGTGAAGATCAGTGAGTGCGATCTTCACAATCCCGGCGTCTGGCTGTCTGGAAGGTTTGAGCAACGTTTGCGATACAGCGCCGGCGTCAGACCGTAGGCGCGCATGAACCAGCGGCCCAAATGGCTCTGGTCAGCAAAACCCAGTGCCATTGCCACGGTCGCCGGTTGTTCGCCACGGGCCAGCATCCGCCGCGCCGTGGCCAGGCGCAATTGCACCAGATAGGCGTGGGGCGCGATGCCGTAAGCCGCTTTGAAAGCGCGGGTCAGCCGGAAGCGATCGACACCGGTGACGGTGGCCAGTTGATCGAGGCCGATGTCCAATTGAGCATTGGCGTGCAGGTATTCCCGTGCCTTTTGTGCCACCAGCGGCAGGCGAGGATCTTCGCCGTAGCGGGTGCGCCAGTGCAGGTGGCTGGTCAGGCGTTCGAGCAGTCCGTCGAGGGCAGTCTGGCGGACGATCTTCAGTTCACCGCCGTGCAGGGCCTCAAACGCCAGGCTGGTGGCGTGGGCCAGGCGCGAATCGCTGGCCAGGGTGTTGGCGAAACTCAGCTCGCTGTTGTCCGGAGCGTTGTCGAATACGGCGCCTAACTCGCGCCGCAACCACTGCGGGTCGAGGTACAACATGCGATAGGTGAAACCGCCTTCGGTCGGCGCTTCACCGTCGTGGATGTCGCCTGGTTCCAGCAAAAACACTTTGCCCGGCGTGCTTTGGTGTTTGGCCCGCCGACAGTTGAACTGCTGTACCCCTTGCTCGGTGACGCCCACCAGATAGCTGTCATGCCAGTGCGGGTCGTAGGCATGGCCTTCGAAATGCGCGCGCAGGGTCTCGATGCCGGTGTTGGCGTCCTGGGTCAGGTCGATCCAGTTGTGAGTGGTCATGCGGCACCTGTGGGACGGATTGCCTGACTATTTAACGCCCGCACCGAGGGTGATGCCTAGAACGTTTGTGCAGTCTTCAGCCGAACAGTCCTGCGGCGATGTTGATCGAGAACCCGAGAATGGCGGTGTTGAACAGAAACCCGATCAACGACTGTGCCAGCACGATCTTGCGCAATTCCCGAGTCGCCACGCCAACGTCCGAGGTTTGCACCGCCACGCCGATGGTGAACGAAAAGTACAGGAAGTCCCAGTAGTTGGGCGTCGTCAAACCCTCGGCAAACCGCAGCGCCGGTTCCTTGCCCTCCCAGGTGTAGAACAGCCGTGCGTAGTGCACGCTGAAAATGACCCCGATCAGCAGCCATGAACCGATGACGGTCAGGGCGGTGAAGCCGTAATGCAAAAGCTTGCGCGTGGTGTCCAGGTCTTTGCTGCCGGCCAGCTCGAAGGTGATGGTCGCCAGGCTGGCCAGTGCCGCAATGCACACCAGCGCCAGCACCAGCCCGGCGTTTTCGTCTTCGATTTCGGCGATGCGTTTCACGTCAGGCGCTTTCGAGCGCACGGTGAGCCAGAGCATCAGCAGCAGGTAGATCCAGACGCCGGCATTCCAGCCGATGAGGACCTTGCTGATGGGCGATTCGGCCGGAACCAGAAAGCCTGCCGCGATGCCAAGGAGGATGGCGGCAGACAGGCGCGGGTGGGTGCGGGTGAGAAAGGACATGAAGGCTCGGCGGGTTGGGGCTTTGCAATCACCTTAGCCCAGGTGACCCCAATCTTGAAATCACCGAGATCCCCTTGTAGGAGCGAGCAGGCTCGCTCCTACAGGGACCAGTGTGTGGTCAGGTGTTTCTGTGGCGCTTGCGCACCAGTTTCATCACCACCACAAAGAACACTGGCACAAACACCACGGCCAACGTCGCCGTGATCATCCCGCCAATCACCCCGGTGCCGATGGCCTGCTGGCTCGCCGAGCTGGCGCCGGTGGCGATCGCCAGCGGCACCACGCCAAGGATGAACGCCAGCGAGGTCATGACAATCGGCCGCAACCGTAGGCGCGCGGCTTGCAGGGTGGCGTCGATCAGGTCGTGGCCTTCGTCGTACAAGCTCTTGGCGAACTCGATGATCAGGATCGCGTTCTTCGCCGACAGGCCGATGATGGTGATCAACCCGACCTTGAAGAACACATCGTTGGGCATCCCGCGCAAGGTCACGGCCAGCACCGCGCCGAGTACACCGAGCGGCACCACCAGCAGCACCGAGGTCGGGATCGACCAGCTCTCGTACAACGCCGCCAGGCACAGGAACACAATTAACAGCGACAGCCCCAGCAGGATCGGCGCCTGACTGCCGGACAAGCGTTCCTGCAACGACAGGCCGGTCCATTCCTGGCCCAACCCCGCTGGCCCCAACGCCACCAGTCGTTCGATTTCCGCCATGGCTTCGCCGGTACTGTGGCCAGGTGTCGGTTCGCCGGAAATGCTGATCGCTGGATAGCCGTTGTAGCGGGTCAATTGTGCCGGGCCTTGAATCCACTTGGCCTGGACGAACGCCGACAGCGGCACCATTTTTCCGTTGTTGTTGCGTACGTGCATTTTCAGCAGATCTTCCACCTGACTGCGTTGATCGCCTTCAGCCTGCACCACAACACGCTGCATCCGCCCCTGATTGGGGAAGTCGTTGATGTAGCTTGAACCGACGGCGGTGGACAGCACGCTGCCGATGTCGGCAAAGGACACGCCCAAGGCATTGGCCTGTTTGCGGTCGACGATCAGTTGCACTTGCGGCGCTTCGGCCAGGGCGCTTTCGCGCACGTTCATCAGGATCGGGCTCTTCTCGGCGGCTGCCAGCAACTCGGTGCGCGCCAGCATCAACGTGGCATGGCCGAGACCTCCACGATCCTGCAAACGGAACTCGAAACCGCTGGACGTGCCGAGACCATCCACCGGTGGCGGCAGGACGGCGAAGGCCATGGCGTCCTTGATCTGGCTCAGGGCGATGTTGGCGCGGTCGGCAATCGAACTCGCCGAATCATCGCTACCACGCTGCGACCAGTCCGTCAGCGTCGAGAACGCCAGCGCCGCATTCTGCCCGCTACCGGAGAAGCTGAAACCGAGAATCACCACGCTGTCACCGACACCCGGCTCGCCGGCGTTGTGTGCCTCAATCAGCTCGGCCACTTGCACCGTACGGTTTTTGGTCGCGCCCGGTGGCAATTGAATGTCGGTGATGGTGTAGCCCTGGTCTTCCACCGGCAGAAACGAGGAGGGCAGGCGTACGAAACACAGCCCCAAGCCGACCAACAGCACGCCGTAGATCAGTAGATAACGGCCGGTGCGCTTGAGCGCATAGGCGACCCAGCCTTGATAGCGGTCGGTCAGTTGCTCGAAGCGACAGTTGAACCAGCCGAAGAAACCGGTTTTCTCGTGATGCTCGCCCTTGGCAATCGGCTTGAGCAAGGTCGCGCACAGCGCCGGGGTCAAGGTCAGTGCGAGGAATGCCGAAAACAGGATCGAGGTGGCCATCGACAGCGAGAACTGCTGGTAGATCACCCCGACCGAACCCTGCATGAACGCCATCGGAATGAACACCGCCACCAACACCAGCGTGATGCCAATGATCGCCCCGGTGATCTGCTTCATCGCCTTGCGCGTAGCGTCTTTGGGCGACAGACCTTCAGTGGCCATGATCCGTTCGACGTTCTCGACCACCACAATCGCGTCGTCCACCAGGATGCCGATGGCCAGCACCATGCCGAACATGGTCAGCACGTTGATCGAAAAACCTAGGGCGAGCATCGTCGCGAAAGTGCCCATCAGCGCCACTGGCACCACCAGCGTCGGGATCAGCGTGTAACGGATGTTTTGCAGGAACAAAAACATCACCGCGAACACCAGCAACATCGCCTCAAAGAGGGTGTAGACCACTTTGGTGATCGAGACTTTGACGAAGGGCGAGGTGTCGTAAGGAATCTTGTATTCGACGTTCGCCGGGAAGTAGCGCGACAGCTCATCCATCTTCGCCCGCACCAGCGTCGCGGTGTTCAGGGCATTGGCCCCCGGCGACAATTGCACGCCGACGGCGGTCGACGGCTTGCCGTTCAGGCGCGTGGAAAACTGATAGTCCTGACTGCCGATCTCGACCCGCGCCACGTCGCCGATGCGCACGGTGGAACCGTCGGGGTTGGCCTTGAGCACGATGTCGGCGAACTCTTCAGGCGTCGACAGCTGACCCTTGACCAGAATGGTCGCGGTGATTTCCTGAGTGATGCGGCTCGGCAAGTCGCCGATGCTGCCGGCCGAGACCTGGGCGTTCTGCGCGACGATTGCAGCGTTGACGTCGGCGGGCGTGAGGTTGAAACCAATCAGCTTCTGCGGATCGATCCAGATGCGCATCGCCCGTTCAGCGCCGTACAACTGCGCCTTGCCGACACCGTCCAGACGCTTGATTTCGTTCATCACGTTGCGCGCCAGATAGTCACTGAGCGCCACGTCGTCGAGCTTGCCGTCGCTGGAGGTGAGGGTGATCAACAACAGGAAGCCGGCAGAGACTTTCTCCACCTGCAAACCCTGTTGGTTCACCGCTTGCGGCAGGCGCGACTCCACGACTTTCAGGCGGTTCTGTACATCGACCTGAGCCATTTCCGGATCGGTGCCTGGCTGGAAAGTCGCCTTGATCGTGGCGCTGCCGAGGCTGCTTTGCGATTCGAAATACAGCAGGTGATCAGCGCCGTTGAGTTCTTCCTCGATCAGGCTGACCACGCTCTCGTCTACGGTCTGCGCCGAAGCGCCGGGGTACACGGCGTAGATTTCGATTTGCGGCGGCGCCACGTCGGGGTACTGCGCCACCGGCAGTTGCGGAATGGCCAGGGCGCCGGCCAACAGGATGAACAGGGCGACCACCCAGGCAAACACCGGGCGGTCAATAAAGAACTGCGGCATAAACAAGCGTCCTGCTTACTGACCAGAAACCTGGGCGAGGGGAAGAGGGGAGTCATCGATCTGCACTTTCTCGCCGGGGCGGGCGTGTTGCAGGCCTTCGGTGACAATGCGATCGCCGGGTTTGAGGCCGTTGGTCACCACCCAGCGGTCGTTCTGCACCGGGCCCAGTTCGACCGGTTGCTGACTGACGCGCTGCTCGGCGTCGAGCACCAGCACTTGCGCGATGCCGGCGCTGTCACGCTGGATCGCCCGTTGCGGCACGCTGATACCTTGCTGATTGACCGCTTGCTCCAGGCGCACGCGCACAAAACTGCCGGGCAGCAGGTCGAGGTCCGGGTTGGGGAATTCGCTGCGCAGAATGATCTGGCCGGTGCCCGGATCGACGGTGATGTCGCTGAACAACAGTTTGCCGGGCAACGGATAGAGGCTGCCGTCGTCCTGAATCAGCGTGGCTTTGGCCTGGCCTTGGCCGACTTCTTTCAGCTGGCCGGAACGGAAGGCCCGGCGCAGGTCGTTGAGTTCGCGGGTCGATTGGCTGAGGTCGGCATGAATCGGGTTCAGTTGCTGGATCAGCGCCAGTGGCGTGGTCTCGTTCTGTCCGACCAGTGCGCCTTCGGTGACCAGCGCCCGGCCGATGCGACCGGAAATCGGTGCGATAACCGTGGCATAGCCGAGGTTGAGTTTCGCTCGTTCTACGGAAGCTTTATTGGCGGCAACATCGGCGGCCGTCTGGCGCACCATGGCCCGGGCGTTGTCGTAGTCCTGCGCGCTGATGGCTTTGTCATCGATCAGTTGGGCGTAGCGTTGCGCTTGCAGTTTCGCCTGGAACGCGTTGGCCTCGGCCTTGCGCAACGCCGCTTCGGCGCTATCGAGGTCAGCCCTGAACGGCGCCGGGTCGATGCGGAACAAAACGTCGCCTTTTTTTACGTCGCTGCCTTCGCGGAAGGTGCGCTGCAGGACCACGCCAGCCACCCGGGCGCGCACTTCGGCGATGCGCGGCGCGACGATGCGCCCGCTCAATTCACTGCTGATCGACAGCGGCCGGGCTTCGATGGTTTCGACGCGAACGCTGGCCAGCGGCGCCTGTTCTTCGGCAATGGAGGACTTGTCGCACGCACTCAGCGTTAACGCCAGTGCCAACAGGCTGAGCCCGGCAAGCAGATTCTTTGACATGAATGACCCCAATAATGACCCCCAGCATCCTACTGGGCGTCGGCGAGGGTAGCGGTGAAGCTTTGTAGGCGCTGTGTGAAATTGTGTAAGGGTTTTACTCAGGTGTGTGTGAGGGCGTATATCCTTCAGACCTTGAATTTTATTGCGCCTGTTAGATAGCCATCGCGAGCAGGCTCGCTCCTACAGTTGAAATGCGGTCCCCTGTGGGAGCGCTCTCTGGAAACACCCCATGCCCAACATCCTCCTGGTCGAAGATGACACCGCCCTCGCCGAACTCATCGCCAGCTACCTGGAACGCAACGGTTACTCCGTCAGCGTGATCGGTCGTGGCGATCATGTGCGCGAACGGGCGCGGCTCAATCCGCCGGACCTGGTGATCCTCGACCTGATGCTGCCTGGCCTCGATGGTCTGCAAGTCTGCCGCTTGCTGCGCGCCGATTCGGCGACACTGCCGATCCTGATGCTCACCGCCCGCGACGACAGCCACGATCAAGTGCTCGGCCTGGAAATGGGCGCCGACGACTACGTCACCAAACCCTGCGAGCCGCGGGTCTTGCTGGCGCGGGTGCGTACCTTGTTGCGGCGCAGCAGCCTCAGTGAACCGCAGACCGCCAACGACCGCATTCTGATGGGTAACCTCTGCATCGACCTGTCCGAGCGCACGGTGACTTGGCGCGGCCAATTGGTCGAGCTCTCCAGCGGCGAGTACAACCTGCTGGTGGTGCTGGCCCGGCATGCCGGCGAAGTGCTGAGCCGCGACCAGATCCTGCAACGCCTGCGCGGTATCGAATTCAACGGCACTGACCGCTCGGTGGACGTGGCGATTTCCAAGCTGCGGCGCAAATTCGACGACCACGCGGGTGAAGCGCGCAAGATCAAGACCGTGTGGGGCAAAGGTTATTTGTTCAGCCGTTCCGAGTGGGAATGCTGATCTGATGTTCAGAATCCTCTTTCGTCTGTACCTGGTGACCATCGTCTCGTTCAGCGCGGCGATTTATTTAGTGCCGGACCTGGTGATCAAGGTCTTCCACGAGCGCTTTATAGCTTACAACCTCGATTATTCCCGAGGCCTGCAAACCCTCATCGTCAAGCAGTTCAAAGCCGTGCCCACCGAACAATGGCCAACGCTGGCGGTGGAAATGGACAAGGAGTTCGATCCGCTGCACATCGTGCTCAGTGGCAACGACGATGCCGGACTCTCCCCCGACGAACAGCAGAAATTGCAGCGCGGCGAGAACGTGGTCCGCGTCGGCGACTGGGGCTGGCGCACGTTGGCGGTGGCGCCGCTGAACGAGCAGACAGTGGTGCAAATGGTGGTGCCGCCGGACCCGATGGACGTCAGCCTGTTGTACTGGAGCATCAACGTGCTGATCGGCGCGACCCTGCTCGCGTGCCTGTTGCTGTGGCTGCGTCCACACTGGCGTGATCTGGAGCGCCTGAAAAGTGCGGCCGAACGCTTTGGCAAGGGCCACTTGAGCGAACGCACGCAGATTGCGCCGAGTTCCAATATCGGCAGCCTGGCCAACGTCTTCGACACCATGGCCGGCGATATCGAAAACCTGCTGAACCAGCAGCGGGATCTGCTCAACGCGGTCTCCCATGAACTGCGCACGCCGCTGACGCGCCTGGACTTCGGCCTGGCGCTGGCCCTGTCCGACGACTTGCCGGCCACCAGCCGCGAGCGCCTGCAAGGCCTGGTCGATCACATTCGTGAACTCGATGAGTTGGTGCTGGAGCTGCTGTCCTACAGCCGCCTGCAAAACCCGGCGCGGGTGCCGGAACAGATCGAAGTGGCGCTAGACGAATTCATCGACAGCATTCTGGGCAGCGTCGATGACGAGCAATCGCCCGAGATCGTCATCGACGTGTTGCTTCACGGTCAGCTCGAACGTTTCAGCCTCGACCCAAGGCTGACCGCCCGCGCACTGCAAAACCTGCTGCGCAACGCCATGCGTTATTGCGAAAAACGCATTCAGATCGGCGTGCAGGTGTGCCCCAAAGGCTGTGAAATCTGGGTGGATGACGACGGCATCGGCATTCCGGATGGCGAGCGCGAGCGGATTTTCGAACCGTTCTATCGCCTCGATCGTAGCCGCGACCGAGCCACCGGCGGGTTTGGCCTGGGGCTGGCGATCAGTCGGCGGGCACTGGAAGCGCAGGGTGGCACATTGACGGTGCAAGCCTCGCCGTTGGGTGGGGCGCGGTTTCGTCTATGGCTTCCTACACCCGCTACAGGTCATTCAGGTGTTTAGTCGGCCGCGCAAGGATTTGGCCATGCTTTCCAGGTCGGTCAAGGAATTGCGCCCGATCAGCATCCAGGCATGTTGCATGTCGGCCCAATAGACGATGTTCATGCCATGTCGGCGTTCCCGGGCAAAATGCCGGCTGCCGCTGTCGGAGCGGGTGATGCACAGCGCCAGCGGGCCGTGCACGGGATCGAGGTAAGTGATCTGGGCGATGGGCACGCCGTCGTACTCGAGGATTTGCGCGCGCTTGAGTTCAGCGCGTGGCAAGGCCAGCTGTGCGGGAGCAAGCTTCAGGTCCAGGCTGGTCTCGATCGTGCGCAATTGCGTGCGTTGGGCGGTTTCGTCGTTGGGCAAGTGGTCGAGCGTCTGAGGAATGTACAGCACCATGTAATCGGCCACCAATTGGCGCCAATTCTCCTCTTCCTGACTGGCCTGCCAGCCGAGGAACAGGCGATCCGCCAGTACACCGCTCACCACCAGGCCCGCTGCCGCCGCTAGGAACCAGCGCCGATTGAGGGCCGGGCGAGCCGGCGCGGGCAGGGTGTCGAGCATGGCTTGCAGGTGGTCGACGGGGGCCTGTCGCCCCAACTCATCGTAGGCGGTCTTGAAGGGCAGGCTGCTGCGGTTGAGCCATTGCAGGCGCAGGCCGAGCATCGGGTCTGCGGCGACGGCTGCGTCGATGCGCTTACGCTGTTCGGTGTCGAGTTCGTTGTCGAGGTACGCCACCAGTTGCTCGTCAGTGGGGTTCACGTTCATCGACGTTCTCCGGTCGTGGAGGGGTTCGGTACCGCTTGCAATGGCGGATACTCGGCCAGTTTTGCCCGGGCAGTGGCCAGGCGACTCATCACGGTGCCGATGGGCACTTGCAGCACTTCGGCGACTTCGCGATAGGACAAACCTTCGACATAGGCCAGAAACACCGTCTCGCGTTGGGTTTCCGGCAGCGCATCGACGCGACGGATGACTTGCGCCGCCATCACATGGGTTTGCGCTGCATATTCACCGTCGAACGACAACACCTGTTCACCCTCTATCGTGCCTTGTCCGGAACGCACCCGACGCGCTCGTATTTCATTGAGCCAGATCGAATGCAGAATGCTCATCAGCCAATGGTCCATGCGCGTGCCCGACTCAAACTGCGCAGCCCGTTCCAGTGCTCGCACGCAAGTGGCCTGCACCAGATCTTCGGCGACATGCCTTTGTCGGGACAACAGCAACCCGTAACGCCACAAACGCGCCAGATGTTGGCCCAGTTCCGCCCGTATTGCCTGATCGCTGGCGATAGCGACCTCCGCGTGTCCGATAAGTCAGGTTTTCGATGAGCCGTTGATGGCCTCGGCCAGGTCCTGGTATTCCTCGCAGGTGGTGTTGCCACAGATCGATTTGATCTGTTGCAACTGTTCTTGCGCAAGGTCCAGTTGTCCTTTGATCACGTAGGCTTCACCCAGGTATTCGCGTACTTGCGCATAGTGAGGGTCGAGTTTCACCGATTGCAGGTAAAAACCGATGCCTTCGTCGGTGCGCCCCAGTTTACGCGTGGCGTAGCCGCGATAGTTCAACGCCTTGGCGGTGTTTGGCTCTTTGAGTGTATCGAGCAGTGCCAAGGCTTCTTCATAGCGCCCGTCCTTGGCCAACTGATAGGCGTAATCGGTTCGATCGGTGTCCGAGACGTGTTTGCTGGTTTGTTTGACGCATTTCTGCGCCTTGGTATCGAACACCTGATCTCTGGGACACTGCGGCTTGGCGGGCGTGTCTTCCTCGCCATTGGCCCAGGCCTGTGAACCGGACAGCACGACAGCAAGCATCAACGGTGCCGTAAGAATCGAAAAGCGGCTATTCATGGGTAAAGCTCCACGGGTGTCAGGGTTGGGGCATCGAACGGACCGAATGAATTGAGTGCTGGTGACTGTCAAAACGAGAACACGCCAGCGTGAACATTTATTCATTTATTTGTGCTGTTCTACCTAAGGAAAGCTCAAATCGAAGGGTTATGCTCGTTGGCATTCTCGATGGGCTTACGGCGCCTACAAAACCTCGGCGGGAGCAGTCCCGCATTTGGCCGAACCACTGCCTTACTGCCGGCCTCGATGCCTTGTTATAGTTCGGGCCTCTTTTTTGCACGGTAAAGGATCACTAGCATGTCTCAATACACCGCGTTCAGCGTCGAACTGGTCGATAAAATTGCTTATGTGCAGATCAATCGCCCGGAAAAGATCAACTCGATGAACGCCGCGTTCTGGAGCGAGATCGTCGAGATTTTCCAGTGGATCGACGACACCGACGACGTGCGCGTGGTGGTGCTGAGCGGTGCCGGCAAGCATTTCTCTTCGGGCATCGACCTGATGATGCTGGCAGGCCTCGCCAATGAAATGGGCAAGGACGTCGGGCGCAATGCGCGCCTGCTGCGCCGCAAAATCCTGACCCTGCAAGCGTCGTTCAACGCCGTCGACAACTGCCGTAAACCGGTGCTCGCGGCCATTCAGGGTTATTGCCTGGGCGGTGCCATCGACCTGATTGCTGCTTGCGACATACGTTACGCCGCCGAAGATGCGCAATTCTCGATCAAGGAAATCGACATCGGCATGGCCGCCGATGTCGGCACACTGCAACGCTTGCCGCGGATCATCGGTGACGGCATGCTGCGTGAACTGGCTTACACTGGTCGCACCTTCGGCGCCGAAGAAGCGCGTGGCATGGGCCTGGTCAATCGCGTCTACAGCGACACCGCCAGCCTGCTCGACGGCGTCATGGGCATTGCCCGCGAAATCGCGAGCAAGTCGCCGATAGCCGTCACCGGTACCAAGGAAATGATCAGCTACATGCGTGATCATCGCATTGATGACGGCCTCGAATATGTCGCCACCTGGAACGCCGCCATGTTGCAATCCACTGACTTGCGCGTGGCCATGGCCGCCCATATGAGCAAACAGAAACCCGAATTTCTGGATTGATTGAAAAATGACCTCACGCTGGACCACTGCAGTACTGGACACTGATCAACCCGGCGGCTGGGCCGTGGCACGCAGCCCGGAAGGCTTCTTGTTCGATGACAACGGCGCGCTGTTTCCCCGTGAATGGCTCAAGCGCCAGGACCTGTCGGTTCTTGCCGAACATGGCATCGGCCACCTCGACGGCGAGCCGGTGTACTTGCTGGAGTTGCGCAGTCACAGCGAAGTGCCGGGCTGCAACTGGAAAGGCTTGCGCGCGTTCATGCTCGAAGGCGATCACACGCTGTACAAGGTGCTCGGTTACGCGGCGCAAATCGGCACCTGGGCGCGTGAACACCGTTTTTGCGGTAACTGCGGTCAGGCCATGACCCAAGTGCCGCGCGAACGGGCGATGTATTGCCAGCCGTGCGATATGCGCAGCTATCCGCGGATTTCGCCAAGCATGATCGTACTGGTGACCCGTGGCGATGAAGTGCTGCTGGCGCGCTCGCCGCGCTTCGTCACCGGGGTCTACAGCACGTTGGCGGGGTTTGCCGAACCGGGTGAATCAGCTGAGGACTGCCTGATTCGCGAAGTGCGCGAAGAGGTGCGGATTGAGGTCAAGAACATCCAGTACATGGGCAGCCAGTGCTGGCCGTTCCCGCATTCGATGATGCTCGGCTTCCATGCCGAATACGCGGGTGGGGAGATTGTCTGCCAGGAAGACGAGATCGAAGACGCCCAGTGGTTCAACGTGCACGAGCTGCCGCCGTTGCCCGCGTCTCGCTCGATTGCCCGTTACCTGATCGACGTCTACGTGGCGCGGCGTTTAGGCCACGCTGAACCAGTGTTGCCAGGCTAGCCGCACGGTCAGCCCCAGCACCACGGTGATGAACACCGGACGAATGAATTTCGCGCCGCCGCTGATGGCGGTGCGCGCGCCGAAGAAGGCGCCGACCATCAAAGACGAGCCCATGCTCAAGCCGATGATCCAGTCCACCTGACCGGAAAAAATGAAGATCGACAGCGCTGCTGCGTTGCTGACGAAGTTCATGCTGCGCGCCACGCCACTGGCCTTCACCAGATCGATGGGGTAAAGCAACAGGCTGCTGACGGTCCAGAACGCGCCGGTGCCGGGGCCCGCCACGCCATCGTAAAAGCCAAGGCTGAAGCCCTGGGTCGATTGCCACTTTTTCTTGATCGGCGCGTTGCTGTCCAGCGGCGCTTTGGGGGTGCCACCAAACAACAGGTAAACGCCACAGGCGAAGACGATCACCGGCAACATCTTGTTCAGCCATTCCGCCGGCAGGTAATGCGCAACCACCGCACCGGTCAGTGCACCGACCAGCGTGCCGACAATCGCGTGAACCCACTGTGCCGGGTGGAACAGTTTGCGTCGGTAGAAGGTGAAACTGGCAATGGCCGAGCCGAAGGTCGAGCTGAGTTTGTTGGTGCCCAGTACCAGGTGCGGCGGCAACCCGGCAGTGAGCAGGGCCGGGGTGGTCAACAGGCCACCGCCGCCGGCAATGGCATCGATGAAACCGGCAACGAAAGCGACCGCGGCCAGAATGGCCAGGGTGGTGAGGTCAACACTGAGTTCGAAAGGCATGGAATCGACTTGAATAGCGGGGAAGAGCGGGCCGCCATCATATCCATAACCCGCGATCCCTGCGACTCGGATTGTCTTCAGGGAGGCTGGCTGTGCGCGAAATCATGCAGGCATTAAAAACTGTATATCGTCGAGGTAGTAAGGCCCCTTGTTGCCAAATGGATCATTTGGAATAGCCAAGTGAACATCCACGTGCTGATAACCTGGTTGAAGAGTGCCCTCAACGGTAACCAGTTTATTTTGCGGTCCTACATAGATCAATCCGGACCAGGCTTCCGATTCTCCGTCGATTGGCGACGTTGCCCAGATGGTGTAGACGACGAACGCATTAACCAGTGGATCACTATTTTCCCTTGCGCCCGTGATGTGCACACGTCGACTTTTACTGTCTATCAACGGGACCGCCTCGGGAGCCTGGATATTGAAACTAAACCTGAAGTCCCCTGGCGCTGTTTTGAAAGGATCAGACGCCAGGTTTTGCCCCAGGGTTCTGCCACCGCTCAATCGAGCGACATAGTTAAAGTCCCTGAGCTCGACTGACATAGGCGTGTGATGGTTGTTTGCCGTCCAGTGGCTGAAGTCACCGGTACTGAAGTTACCATTCACAAGGTAGTTCTTGCTCTTGGTCTTGTTCTTGCTCATGTTATGTACTCGATCATCGCTTTAACCGGGAAAGTCCTCGGTGTGCGGCAATGATGGGATACATCCATGCCTGCAACTACTGTCACAATTGACAGTGGGTAAGAGTATTTGGCAATTAAAAGAACATCTGGCTGATGTCTTAATGAAAAAAATGTTTTGGTGCGCGCAATGACGTCAGATGTACTGACTGGGTAGATCGCAATTGTCGCCTGTTACCCCCCGGATAAAAAAGTTGAAAGCCATGTTGCTGAAGGTGATCTGGCATCATCGACCAACGACAATGTCTTCAACGGGGCCAATCACCTCCAGCGTGCTGACAAACCAGGCAGCGGTCTGCCATTGAATCCGAATTACAGTCCCAGATCCGACAAGCCCGGATGATCATCAGGGCGACGGCCCAGTGGCCAGTGGAACTTGCGCTCGCTTTCCTTGATCGGCATATCGTTGATGCAGGCAAAGCGATTGGCCATCAAGCCGTTCTCGTCGAATTCCCAGTTCTCGTTGCCGTAGGAACGGAACCAGTTGCCCGAATCGTCGTGCCATTCATAGGCGTATCGCACAGCTATACGGTCGCCGGTAAACGCCCAGAGTTCCTTGATCAGGCGATAGTCCAGTTCCTTGGCCCACTTGCGCGTCAGGAAACCCTTGGCTTCTTCACGGTTGTAGGCGAACTCGGCGCGGTTACGCCATTGGGTGTCCAGGGTGTAGGCCAGCGACACACGTTCCGGGTCTCGGGAGTTCCAGCCATCTTCGGCCAGGCGTACTTTTTCGATGGCCGACTCACGGGTGAACGGCGGCAATGGCGGGCGAACTTCGGCGTTGGACATTTCAAATCTCCGAATCAATTAAAGTGGTAAGCAAGTTGTCGAGCTTGATGAAGTTGCTACAGGTCCAATAACTTTCGCGCCATGCATTGCGCATTATCGGCGGCACTGTGATCACCCATGACAAGCGCCACGGTAATGGCACCATCGATCAGGATCAGCAGCTGCTTGGCCAGCAACTGCGGATCTTCGGCACCATGTTCGGTACACAGCTCGCACACGTAGTCGAGCAGCTTCTGTTTGTGGTCCTTGGCGACCAGGCGAACCGGGTCTTGCGGGTCGCCGGTTTCGCCACTGGTATTGATGAACGCGCAGCCGCGAAAACCTTCGGAGGTGAACCACGAATTGAGCACGGTGAACAGGTTGAGGAGCCGGTCGGCCGGGGTTTCGGCCCGTCCGACTTCGCTTCTGTACCAGTGCATCCAGCGTTGGTCACGGCGTTGCAGGGCCGCGACGGTCAGCGCCTCCTTGTTGGCGAAGTAGCGGTAGATGCTTTTTCTGGAGACGCCGGCGGTTTTCACCAGAAGATCCATGCCCGTGGCGGCGATGCCACTTTTGTAGATCAACTTTTCGGTGACATCCAGAATGATGTCGCGTGTGTCGGAGCTATTGATTTCGTTCATGCGATCAACAGTAGAACGAACGTTCTCCTTGGTCAATTATTTTTTTGCGGTGTTAGATAAATTGCCATCGCCAGCAGGCTGGCTCCCACAGATGTACGCCTTCCAAATGTGGGAGCCCGCCTGCTGGCGATGGGGCCATAACAGACAGTAACAAGACCCGAACCGATCCATGGTGTAAGCTCTCAAACTCTCTGGATTCGACCCATTGCGAGCCCTATGCCGTCGCTTTTCAAACGCTCCCTGCTGCCCAAACTGCGCAGTTTTCCGCTGACCGCCGATGCCGTCACCATCCTCTCTGGCGCTGCCGAGTTCCGTCGTTGCCTGCTGGAAAAAATCGCCAGCGCCACCCAGCGCATCTATATCGTTGCGCTGTACCTGCAACAGGACGAGGCGGGCCAGGAAATTCTCGATGCCTTGCACGCGGCCAAACGGGCGCGTCCGCAACTGGAGGTGGCGGTAGTCGTTGACTGGCTACGCGCCCAGCGCGGTTTGATCGGTGCCGGCAAGCAACCGGGCAACTCGGCCTGGTATCAGGAGATGACCCGTACCCACGCAAGTGAAGTGCCGGTGTATGGCGTCCCGGTGCAAACCCGCGAGCTGTTCGGCGTATTGCATTTGAAGGGTTTTGTCATCGATGACTGCGTGATCTACAGCGGTGCGAGCCTGAATAACGTTTACCTGCACAAGTTCGACAAGTACCGCTACGACCGTTATCACGTGCTGAACAACCGTGCGCTGGCCGATTCCATGCATCACTTGGTTCAGCACGGTCTGGTGGCTTCCAAAGCGGTGCATCGCCTCGATTTGCCGAACTTGCCGACCACCCGCAGCCTGCGCAACGACATCGGCGATCTGCGCAGCCGCCTCAAGCATGCCGCGTATGACACCACCCAGGGTTCAACGGACAAGAACGGTCTGTCGGTCAGCCCATTGCTGGGCGTCGGCAAGAACAACCCGTTGAGCCGGGTGATTGGCGAACTGATCGGCAGCGCCCAGCATCAACTGACCATCTGCACGCCGTACTTCAACCTGCCACTGGCCGTGACCCGGGAAATCAACCGGGCGCTGGCGCGGGGTGTGAAGATCGACATCGTGGTCGGCGACAAGACGGCCAACGACTTCTACATTCCACCGAGCGAGCCGTTCAAGGTGATCTCGGCGCTGCCATACCTCTACGAAATCAGCCTGCGGCGCTTCGCCAAGCGCCATCAGCGCAACATCGACAGCGGCCAGTTGAACCTGCACCTGTGGAAGGAAGGCGACAACACCTATCACCTCAAAGGCATGTGGGTCGATCAGCGCTACACCTTGCTGACCGGCAACAACCTCAACCCGCGCGCATTTCGCCTCGACCTGGAAAACGCCTTGTTGATCGATGACCCGAAAGGCGAATTGCTGGGGCCACGTCGCACGGAACTGGCGGAGATTTTCCAGCACACGCGGCGCATCGAGCGTTATCAGGATCTGGAAACCTTGCCGGAGTATCCGGCGGGCGTGGCCAAGTTTCTCAAGCGTGTGAGCCGTGTGCGGATCGAGCGGTTGCTGTATCGCATTCTTTGAATGTGTGGCGTGGCCACTGGCGCAATCGCGAGCAGGCCCGCCCTCATGAGGTTTGTGTCGTTCACATCATTGAACTCAACACAAATCCACTGTAGTGAGCCTGCTCGCGATGAGGCCTTTTCAGACGCTACACAACTCAGTTCAAACCCAGCTTCCCACGCAACGTCGACAAATCCTCAGCCAGTGTATTCACCGGGCCGACCAGCGCCTTGCGGTCGTTTTCCTTCACTTTGTCGTAGGTCTCGAAACCGCCGTCTTTGGTTTTGTACTTGGCCAGAATAGTGTTCACCGTGGCGAAGTTCTTGTCGACTTTGGCAACGAATGCCGCGTCCTGCTTCTCGATCTGCGGACGGAACAGGTCGACGATTTTCTTCGCACCGTCGATGTTGCCCTGGAAGTCATAGAGGTCGGTATGGCTGTAGCGATCTTCTTCACCGGAAATCTTGGTGGCCGCTACTTCTTCCAGCAGTGCAGCAGCGCCGCCGACGACTTTTTCCGGCGGGAAGGTCAGGCCGGCGACGCGGGCTTGCAGGTCTTTGACGTCTTTGTTCAGACCGTCCGCCAGCTCGCCCAGGGCCTTGGTGCTGTTTTCCGAAAACAACGAGTATTCGATGCGATGGAAACCGGTGAAGTCTTCGGCTTTCACGCCTTTTTCGTGGTCGTCGACGCGGGAGTCGATGGACGCGTCGAGGTCACTGAACAGCTCGGCAATCGGCTCGATCGACTCGTAGTAAACCCGGGTCGGCGCATAGAGTTTTTTCGCGGTGGCCAGGTCACCTTGTTTCACCGCATCGGTGAACTGTTGGGTATGGTTGGCCAGTTCGTCCAGTTGCTCGGTGACGTAGATTTTGTAATCGGAAATCGGCTGCACCAATTCCAGCGGTGCCGTCGCCGCGAACGCGGCAAGCGGGGTGTTGAGCAAGCCTAAGGTCAGCATTAACGCCAGTGGCGACTTTTTCATGGGACGGCTCCGTGTTGTGGGTGTTTATGTGGTTTTTGTGGGGTGTGTGGCAGCCAGCAGCGAACGCCCGATGAAATCCTGGTCGCCGGTAACGCCGGGCAGGGTGAAGAAATAACCGCCGCCAACGGGCTTGAGGTATTCCTCCAGCGGCTCGCCATTGAGGCGGGTTTGCACGGTGATAAAGCCTTTCTCCAGGTCCGCCTGGTAACAGATGAACAGCAGGCCCATGTCGAGCTGACCGTTCTTGTTCACGCCGTTCGAGTAGTTGAACGGCCGGCGCAGGATCAGGTTGGCCTGGGTCGCGGCGGTGCGCGGGTTGGCCAGGCGAATGTGTGCGTCGAGTTTGGTCAGTTTGCCTTTCGGGTCTTTGTTGTAATCCGGCACTTGTGTTTCATGTGATCCGCCCATGGGCGCACCGGTGCTTTTCACGCGGCCGAGGATGCTTTCCTGCTCCTGCAGCGGCGTGCGATCCCAACGCTCGACGAAGTTGCGGATGATCCGCACCGCCTGATAACTCCCACCCGCCGCCCAGACGGGTTCATCGCTGCCCGGTTGAACCCAGACGATGCTGTCCATGGCTTTGGCATCGTTGGAGTCAGGGTTGGCCGAACCGTCGCGAAAGCCCAGGAAGTTGCGCGCGCTCTGCGCCGGTACGCCGGGTTTTGCCGGGGCCTGGGGCGGCACGCTGCCTTCCTGTTTCCAGCGTACCAACAGCAGGTCCGGCAGGTTTTTCACGATGTCGCGCAGGGCATGGATGTTGGTGTCGGTGGTGTTGGCACAGAACTGCAAGCTCAGGTCACCGTGGCAGCAATCGGCTTCCAGCGCATCGTTGGGGAAACCGACCATGCGCACCAGGCGCTTGGGTTTGGCACCGGTCAGTCCGAAACGCTCGTCGAACAGCGACTCGCCGACTGACACGGTGATGGTCAGGTTATCCGGGGTGACGACCGGGCCGAGAATCCCCGAATCCACCGGTGGCAATTTCGGGTCGACCTGAGTGACCGGGCCGCCCTTCATCAGGAACGCGATCCGTTCGTTGAGGGTACGGAACAGACGTTCGAGGTCTTCGCGGTTGCTGGCCAGCACATCAAACGACACCAGCATGCCGGACGCCGGGCGCGGGGTGACGATGCCGCTCTGGTGCTTGCCGTGGAAGTCGTGTTGATCTTCGGTGCGGTCGCTGCTTGGCGCTTCGGTGACTTGCGCTGGGCTGGCGGCCATGGCCGGGCAGCTCAGCGCGGAGCCTGCAAGGGCGACACCGGCGGCGCCCATGCCCATCAATACCCGGCGACGCTGAAGGTTGAATTGCTCTGAATCGTTCATTTGAAAGTCGTCTTCTGCTTACAGGCCAGAAAGGCCAAGGGCGGGATCGATCCCGTCGAGTGCATCGGCCAGGGTCTTGGCCTTGTCGGCAATCTGTTTGCGCTGTTCGGCGCCGACGCTGTCGTAGCTGGCGTAACCGTCGTTGACCTTGAAGCCATTGAGTTCGGTATCGAAGGCGTTCAGTGCGCTGTCGATCTTCGACAGTAGCTCGGTGGCGGACTTGGCCAGCAACGGGCGTAGCAGTTCGACGACTTTGCGCGCGGCGTCGAGATTGCCGGCGAAGCCGTTGAGGTCGCTGTGGCTGTAGCGTTCCTCTTCACCGCTGGCGGCACGGACGTCGGCGAGGGTGTTGAGGTTGCGCACAACGATGCTCACCAGTTGCTCGGGTGGCAGCGTTTGCGCCAACAGTTGTTGTTTGAGGGCAGTGACATCGGCCAGCAGGCGCTGGGCGACCGGCGCCAATCCGTCCACGTTGCGTTGCTGGAACAGCGCGTACTCGAGGCGATGGAAACCGCTGAAGTCCGGGTCCTGTTCGCGTTTTTCGAAGTAATCGGCGCGGGCGTTGATGGCGTTGTCCAGTTCGGCCAGGCGTTGAGCCGCCGGGGCCAGCCGTTGATACGCGGCGCGGGCCGGTAGATACAAGGCTTGAGCCTGACTCAAGTCGCCAGCTGCAATGGCCTGATCCAGCGCGGTAACGGCTTTGATCAGCGTCGTGCTCTGGCTGCTCAGGTACACGCGGAACTCCGACAATGGTCCGACAAACGCCACCATCGACGGCTTGGCTTTGGCTGCCGCATCGGACGCGGCAGTCGGCGTGACGTGCAGCGTACCGCGCGGATTGCTCAGCAGGCCGCAGGTGATCGTGTAGTCGCCGGGCATCAGGTTAGCGTTGATCACCTGGCTCAGGCCCGGTGCGATGTTCTCGCGCTCTTCGATCACCAGCACGCCGTCGAGGATTTCCCATTCAACGGCACGATCGGAGCGGTTGACGATGCGGAAACTGGCACGACCGGCCGGCACCGTCAGGGCATTGGGCTCGCAACTGTGCGGATGAATCGTCACCAGCACTTCATCGTGGTTGGCCTGGCGCTTGGCCGCGGCGATTTTCGAGGCGTAGTAGAACAGGCCACCGGCGGCGATCATCACAATCACCGAACCGGCCACCGCCCAGCGCAAGGCGCGGGGAGGGGAAGTCTGGGGAGGGACTGGATTTGGCATGGTTGCCCTTACTGGCTGGAAACTGAAGAAGGCTGTTTGACGGGGGCCCGTGCGGGGAGAAAAAACATCACCAGCGCCACCGCCAGGTAAATCAGATAAGCGCCGAGGGTGCTGAGGGTTGGCGCGTCCTGATAACCGAACATGCCGGCCAGCACCGAGCCCAACGGGCCGTCCATCGGCAGCGTCGCGCTGATGTCGAAGAGCACGGTTTGCAGGTGGTTCCACACGCCGGCTTCATGCAGTGCCTGCACGGAATTGGCGAGGATTCCGGCCGCCACCACGAGGATGAACAGGCCGGTCCAGCGAAAGAACGCGCCAAGGTTCAGGCGCATGCTGCCGGTATAGATCAGGAAGCCGACGATGATTGCCAGGATCAGGCCGAGCAGGGCGCCGATCGGTGCCGCCGGGCCTTCGCTTTGCTGGAACACCGCGAGCAGAAAGAACACCGTTTCCAGGCCTTCCCGCGCCACGGCGAAAAACACCATGGCGATCAGCGCGGTCACTTGATGTCTGGAACCGGTCAGCGCCTGATCGAGGGACACGTGCAGCGAATGCTTGATCGAACGCGCCACCTTGCGCATCCAGAACACCATCGAACTCAAGATGCCAACAGCGACGAGGCCGACAACACCTTCAAACAGTTCCTGTTGTTTCTGCGGGAATTCAGCGCTGACCAGTTCCAGGCCGCCACCGACCAGCAGGGCGAGGGCGGCGGCTAGAAATACGCCGATCCAGACGGCGGGCATCCATTGGCCGCGGCCCGTTTGTTTCAGGTAGCTGGCGATAATGCCAACGATCAACGCGGCCTCGATGCCTTCGCGCAGCATGATCAGAAAAGGAACGAGCATTCAGCAGCGTCTCTAATTTAGATAGGGTGCTAATTTGTAACATAATGACACTCATTCCCATATGGGACTCATTGACAATTACCTGAACGTAAGCTGAACAACCTTGAAGATCGCTTAATCCCCTGTGGCAACTAGCCTGCTAGCGATAACGGATTTACATCCCGCGTCTATGTTGGCTGATCCACCGCAATCGCGCGCAGGCTCGCTCCCACAGGGGGCTGCGTACGCTAATATGCCCACCACTCAAACAAGAACAGGGCTTGCCTCGCTCAATGTCGGAAAAAGACACCATCTCCATACAACTGGTGCGTGAAGCGCTGTTGCAAAGTTGCGCCCCAGGCGTCGCCACCGACGTGGTGTTGAGCAAGGTCGGCATTGATAAGCGGCTTTTGAACAGCGCCAACGCTCGCGTTCCGGCGACGGCATACGCCAGGCTCTGGCGCTTGCTGGCCCGACGTGGGGATGATGAGTTTTTCGGGATGGACCCACGCAAGCTCAAATCCGGCAGTTTCGAGTTTTTGTGTCGCTGCGCCATGATCCAGCCGAACGTGGCGACGGGCCTGGCCAGTGGCCTGAATTTCCTGTCGTTAATGCTTGAGCGCATGCCCGCTGAACTGGTGCGTCAGCAAAGCCTCGCGGAGATCGTGCTGCTGGAGGACGACCACGATCCGCGCCGCGCTTTCACCTATTTCACTTACTGGATGATCGTGCACGGTGTGGCGTGCTGGCTGGCGGGACGGCGGATTCCGATCCTGGCCATCGAATTGCGCTGCCCGCAGCCGGATTTCTGCGATGACTATCAGGTGATGTTTTCCGAGAACCTGCGCTTCGACCGGCCACGTACGCGGATGATTTTCTCCGCCGATTGCCTGGACCTGCCCATCAAACGCACGGCGGAAGAGCTCAAACGCTTCCTGGCCCATGCGCCGGCGAACATTCTGGTCAAGTACCGCGATCCGCAAAGCCTGGCCAGCCGGATCAAGCACGACCTGCGACAACTGCCCGCCGAGCAATGGCCGGAAACCGAAGCCCTGGCGCAACGCCTGTGCATGTCGGCTTCGACCCTGCGCCGCCGACTGGCCGAGGAAGGCCAGACCTACCAAGGGCTCAAGGACAGCGTGCGCAAGGAGCTCGCGATTGTCTGGCTGGCCGAATCCAGCATCAGCTTCGCTGAAATTGCCACGCGGCTGGGATTTGCCGATGCGAGTTCGTTCTACAAGGCGTTTCGCAAGTGGTCGGGGTCCAATCCGGGGCATTACCGGAGTTTGATTCTTAACGAGGCTGATTGATCCAGGATTTGCATTGCCCTGGCTGACCTCATCGCGAGCAGGCTCCCACATTTTGAAATGCGTTCCCCTGTGGGAGCCAGCCTGCTCGCGATGAGGCACTGACAGGCGCTGCACCTCTCAAACCTTGGCCAAACCAGTCAAGCAACTTGATAACTTTGACCATTGCCCGACGCCCCGTGCGGAGCGAGTATTTCCCTGTTGTTTACGGTTCCCCCAACCAATAAAAAACACAGAGGGATTCTGGCAATGCGCGATTACTTGTCTGCTGTTTCACAGTTCAATTATCAGCACACCGTCGACGCCGCACTCGCAGGCGATCTGACGGCCCTCAACGCCTGCGTCGAGTGTTGCGACCGGCATGCGTTGCCCGGCCGGATCGCTTTGTTCTGGGAAGGTCGCGATGGCTCCAGCGCCACGTACACCTTCACCGACCTGCAAGACAAAGCTGCGCGTTTCGCCAATTTCCTGTTGGCCCAGGGCGTGAAAAAAGGCGACAAGGTCGCCGGCCTGTTGCCACGTAACATCGAATTGCTCATCACCGTGTTCGCCACCTGGCGCATTGGCGCGGTCTATCAACCGTTGTTCACCGCCTTCGGCCCGAAAGCCATTGAACATCGCCTCGGCTGCTCGGGTGCCAAAGTGGTGGTCACCGACGCAGTCAACCGCTCGAAACTCGCCGAAGTCGCCGATTGCCCGACCATCGTCACTGTCGGTGGCCCGAAGGGCCAAGGCATCGTTCAGGGCGACTTCAGTTTCTGGGCTGAACTGGCCAACTATTCCAATGCCTGCGAACCGGCGATGCTGACCGGTGAAGACCCGTTCTTGCTGATGTTCACCTCGGGCACCACCGGGCCGTCGAAAGCATTGTCGGTGCCACTCAAGGCCATCGTTGCCTTCCAGAGCTACACCCGCGACGCCGTGGATCTGCGCCCGGAAGACGCCTTCTGGAACGTCGCTGATCCGGGTTGGGCCTACGGCATCTATTTCGGTGTGACCGGGCCAATGTCGATGGGGCACCCGATCACCTTCTACGATGGTCCGTTCACCCTCGAAAGCACCTGCCGGGTGATCAACAAGTACGGCATCACCAATCTCACGGGTTCGCCGACGGCTTATCGTTTGCTGATTGCTGGCGGCGATGAATTCGCCAAGTCGATCAAGGGCAAGCTGCGCATTGTCAGCAGCGCCGGCGAGCCGCTGAACCCGGAAGTTATTCGCTGGTTCGCCGATCAACTCGGCGTGGTCATTCACGACCATTACGGCCAGACCGAACTGGGCATGGTGCTGTGCAACCACCATGGCCTGGAACACCCGATTCACATGGGCGCCGCCGGTTTTACCTCGCCCGGCCACCGCATCGTGGTGCTGGACGATGAGTACAAGGAACTGGGTGTCGGCCAGCCGGGCATTCTGGCCATCGACCGCCCCCAGTCGCCGATGTGCTGGTTCGCCGGTTACGAAGGCGTACCGACCAAAGCCTTCGTCGGCGACTATTACCTGAGCGGCGACACCGTCGAGTGGAACCCGGACGGCAGCATCAGCTTCGTCGGTCGCAGCGATGATGTGATCACCACGTCCGGCTACCGCGTCGGCCCGTTCGACGTGGAAAGTGCACTGATCGAGCACCCGGCCGTGATCGAGGCCGCCGTCGTCGGCAAGCCCGATCCGGAGCGCACCGAATTGGTCAAAGCCTTCGTCGTGCTCAGCGCGCAATACCGCGCCGCACCAGAGTTGGCCGAAGAGCTGCGACAACACGTACGCAAGCGTCTGGCGGCGCACTCGTACCCCCGTGAAATCGAATTTGTCAGCGAGTTGCCGAAAACCCCAAGCGGCAAATTGCAGCGCTTTATCTTGCGCAATCAGGAAATCGCCAAGGCTCAAGAGGCCGCGGCAAAGAACGTCTCAGCTTGAATCCAAGGACACCATGATGCAGATCGAAAACAAGGTTTTTCTCGTCACCGGCGGGGCTTCCGGCCTCGGTGCGGCCACCGCTGAAATGCTGGTCGCGGCCGGCGCCAAAGTGATGCTGGTGGACATGAACGCCGAAGCCGTTGCAGCCCAGGCCCAGCGCCTGGGCGTGCAAAGCGTGGTGGCGGACATCAGCAACGAAGCGGCGGCCGACGGGGCGGTGCAGGCGACGGTCAAAGCCTTTGGCGGCCTCAACGGCCTGGTCAATTGCGCCGGCATCGTGCGTGGCGAGAAGATCCTCGGCAAGAACGGTCCGCACGCGCTGTCCAGTTTCAACCAGGTGATCAACGTCAACCTGATCGGCAGCTTCAACATGCTGCGCCTGGCCTCGGCGGCGATTGCCGAGACCGAAGCGGACGCCGATGGCGAGCGCGGCGTAATCATCAACACCGCGTCCGCTGCAGCCTATGACGGCCAGATCGGCCAGGCGGCGTACGCGGCATCCAAAGGCGCCATCGTCAGCCTGACATTGCCCGCCGCCCGTGAACTGGCGCGCTTCGGCATCCGCGTGATGACCATCGCCCCAGGCATTTTCGAAACGCCGATGATGGCCGGCATGACCCAGGAAGTGCGTGACTCCCTGGCGGCTGGCGTACCGTTCCCGCCGCGTCTGGGCAAACCTGCCGAGTATGCGTCGCTGGTGCGGCATATCATTGAAAACAGCATGCTCAATGGCGAGGTGATCCGTCTCGACGGTGCCTTGCGCATGGCCGCGAAATAAGGAGGATTTGTCATGAGCCTTTCCAACGATCCGATTGTCATTGTCAGCGCCGTCCGCACCCCAATGGGTGGGTTTCAGGGCGAACTGAAAAGCCTGACTGCACCGCAACTGGGCGCTGCCGCGATCAAAGCAGCGGTGGATCGGGCCGGTGTCGCCGCCGACGCCGTCGATGAAGTGCTGTTCGGCTGCGTACTGCCAGCCGGTCTCGGCCAGGCCCCGGCACGCCAGGCTGCGCTGGGCGCCGGGCTGGATAAATCCACCCGCTGCACCACCCTCAACAAAATGTGCGGCTCGGGCATGGAAGCGGCCATCCTGGCCCACGACATGCTGGTTGCCGGCAGTGCCGACGTGGTCATCGCCGGGGGCATGGAAAGCATGTCCAATGCGCCGTACTTGCTGGACCGCGCTCGCAGCGGTTATCGCATGGGCCACGGCAAAGTGCAGGATTCGATGTTTCTCGACGGCCTGGAAGATGCCTACGACAAGGGCCGCCTGATGGGCACCTTTGCCGAAGACTGCGCGCAAACCAACGGTTTCAGCCGCGAGGCCCAGGACGCCTTTGCCATCGCCTCGACCACCCGTGCCCAGCAGGCGATCAAGGACGGCAGCTTCAAGGATGAGATCGTGCCGCTGACCGTGACCGTCGGCAAAGAACAGGTGACGATCAGCAATGACGAGCAGCCGCCAAAAGCCAAACTGGACAAGATCGCCTCGCTGAAACCGGCCTTCCGTGACGGCGGTACGGTGACGGCGGCGAACTCCAGTTCGATCTCCGACGGCGCGGCGGCATTGGTGCTGATGCGCCGCTCCGAAGCGGAAAAACGTGGTCTGAAGCCATTGGCGGTGATCCATGGTCATGCGGCATTTGCCGATACGCCAGGCCTGTTCCCGGTGGCACCGATCGGCGCCATCAAGAGGCTGATGAAAAAAACCGGCTGGTCGCTCAATGAAGTCGATCTGGTGGAAGTCAACGAAGCCTTCGCCGTGGTCGGCATGGCCGCGATGACGCATCTGGATATCCCCCACGAGAAACTCAATGTGCACGGCGGCGCTTGCGCCCTGGGCCATCCGATTGGTGCGTCTGGCGCGCGGATCCTGGTGACCTTGCTCTCGGCCCTGCGCCAGAAAGGCTTGAAGCGCGGCGTTGCGGCGATTTGCATTGGTGGCGGTGAAGCGACGGCAATGGCCGTGGAATGCCTGAACTAAGCCAACCCCACCCCTGTGGGAGCCAACAGGCTGGCTCCCACATTGTTCTATGTTTAAGGATTCACCATGATCCCCAATGACGACCAACAACAAATCCGTGACATGGCCCGGCAATTCGCCGAGGAACGGCTGAAACCGTTCGCCGCCGAGTGGGACCGTGAGCACCGTTTTCCCAAGGAAGCCATCGGCGATATGGCCGGGCTGGGCTTCTTCGGCATGCTGGTGCCGGAGCAGTGGGGCGGTTGTGACACCGGCTACCTGGCCTACGCCATGGCCCTAGAAGAAATCGCCGCCGGCGACGGCGCCTGCTCGACCATCATGAGCGTGCACAACTCGGTGGGCTGCGTGCCGATCCTGCGTTACGGCAACGATGAGCAGAAAGAACGCTTTCTCAAACCGTTGGCCAGCGGCGCAATGCTCGGCGCTTTTGCGCTGACCGAACCCCAGGCCGGTTCCGACGCCAGCGGCTTGAAAACCCGCGCCAAGCTGAACGGCGATCACTACGTGCTCAACGGCTGCAAGCAGTTCATCACTTCCGGGCAGAACGCCGGGATCGTGATCGTGTTTGCGGTGACCGACCCGACTGCCGGCAAGCGCGGCATCAGCGCCTTCATCGTGCCCACCGACTCGCCGGGCTACAAAGTCGCGCGAGTCGAAGACAAGCTCGGCCAGCACGCCTCCGACACCTGCCAGATCCTCTTCGAAGACGTCAAAGTCCCGGTGGCCAACCGCTTGGGCGAAGAGGGCGAAGGCTACAGGATTGCCCTGGCCAACCTCGAAGGCGGACGCGTCGGCATCGCTTCTCAATCGGTGGGCATGGCCCGCGCCGCGTTCGAAGCGGCCCGCGATTACGCCCGTGAGCGCGAGAGCTTCGGAAAGCCGATCATCGAGCATCAGGCTGTAGCGTTCCGCCTGGCGGACATGGCGACCCAGATCGCCGTGGCGCGGCAAATGGTGCATTACGCCGCCGCCCTGCGTGACAGCGGCAAACCGGCACTGGTCGAAGCCTCGATGGCCAAGCTGTTCGCCTCGGAAATGGCCGAAAAGGTCTGTTCGTCGGCCTTGCAAACCCTCGGCGGTTACGGTTACTTGAACGACTTCCCGCTGGAGCGGATCTACCGCGACGTGCGAGTCTGCCAGATCTACGAAGGCACCAGCGACATTCAGCGCATGGTCATTTCGCGCAATCTTTGACAGAAGGAACCACTCCGTGAGCTACGAAACGATTTTGTTGGAAACCCACGGCCGCGTTGGCCTGATCACCCTCAACCGTCCGCAAGCACTGAATGCGTTGAACGCACAGATCGTCAGCGAACTGAACCACGCCCTCGATGGCCTGGAAGCCGATTCGAACATCGGTTGTATCGTGCTGACCGGCTCGAAAAAGGCCTTCGCCGCCGGTGCCGACATCAAGGAAATGGCGGAGCTGACCTATCCGCAGATCTACATTGATGACCTGTTTAGCGACAGCGACCGCGTGGCCAACCGCCGCAAGCCGATCATCGCTGCGGTCAACGGCTTTGCCTTGGGCGGCGGCTGTGAGCTGGCGCTGATGTGCGATTTCATCCTGGCCGGCGACAACGCCAAATTCGGCCAGCCGGAAATCAACCTCGGCGTGCTGCCGGGCATGGGCGGTACCCAGCGCCTGACCCGCGCCGTGGGCAAGGCCAAGGCCATGGAAATGTGCCTGAGCGGGCGCCTGATCGATGCGGTGGAAGCGGAGCGTTGCGGGATCGTGGCGCGGATCGTGCCGAGTGATGAGCTGCTGGATGAAGCGTTGAAAGTCGCGGCGCTGATCGCCAGGAAGTCCTTGCCGATTGCGATGATGGTCAAGGAAAGCGTCAACCGTGCCTTTGAGGTGAGCCTGTCAGAAGGCGTGCGCTTTGAGCGTCGGGTATTCCATGCGGCGTTTGCGACGCAGGATCAGAAGGAAGGGATGGCGGCGTTTATTGCCAAGCGTGAGGCCGAGTTCAAAGGTAAGTGATGCGGCGTTACTACTGACGCTATCGCTGGCAGGCCAGCTCCCACAGTTCCCGGGATGTACACCGTATGTGTGAACGACCGAAAACCCTGTGGGAGCTGGCTTGCCAGCGATGCTTTTAGGGCTTCAAACCAGATAGTTCTTCAGCTCGCGGGCAATCACCATCCGCTGAATCTCGCTCGACCCTTCGTAGATCTGCGTGATCCGCGCATCCCGGTAATATTTCTCTACCGGGTAATCTTCCAGATACCCGTACCCGCCATGAATCTGAATCGCTGACGAGCAGACTTTCTCGGCCATTTCCGAGGCAAACAGCTTGGCTTGCGAAGCTTCCGACAGGCATGGTTTGCCGGCCGTGCGCAGACGCGCCGCATGCAAGATCATCAGCCGTGCAGCGTTCAATTGCATGTGCATGTCCGCCAGCAGGTTGGCGATGCTTTGGTGTTCATTGATCGTTTTGCCAAACTGCACACGATCACGGGAGTAAGCCAGCGCCGCTTCAAACGCCGCACGGGCGATGCCCAGTGCCTGCGCGGCGATGCCGATGCGGCCGCCTTCGAGGTTGGACAGGGCAATGGCCAGGCCTTTGCCGCGTTCACCCAGTAGGTTCGCTTCGGGAATGCTGCAGTTATTGAGCGTCACGGCACAGGTGTCGGACGCGCGAATCCCCATCTTGTGTTCCGTGCGGTCGACGATGAAACCGGCGGTGTCGGTCGGCACCAGGAACGCTGAAATACCGCGCTTGCCCAGGTCCGGATCGGTCACGGCAAACACAATTGCCAGTTTGGCCCGTTTGCCGTTGCTGACGAATTGCTTGGCGCCGTTGATCACCCACTGACCGTCGCGCAGTTCGGCGCGGGTGCGCAGGTTGTGCGCTTCGGAACCGGCCTGGGGTTCGGTCAGGCAGAAGCAGCCGATGGTCTGGCCGCTGGCCAAATCCGCCAGCCAGGTTTGCTTCTGTTCTTCAGTGCCATAGTTCAGCACCGGCCCGCAACCGACCGAGTTATGAATGCTCATGAATGCGCCGGTGGCGCCATCGCCGGCAGAGATTTCTTCCACCGCCAATGCATAGGCTACGTAGTCGACATAGGTGCCGCCCCATTCCTCGGGGACCACCATGCCCAACAGGCCGAGTTCACCCATCTTCGCCACCAGACCGTCGTCGATCCAGCCGGCCTTTTCCCAGGCCTGCGCGTGAGGCGCGATTTCACCACGGGCAAAGTCCCGGGCCATGTCGCGGATCATTACTTGTTCTTCAGTCAATTCGAGATCGTGCATCGCTCAGCTCCCGCTCTCATCGAAACCGTTGAAGAAACTCGCCACGTGTTCGGCGTCCAGCGCCTGCAAGGTGGGCGGGTTCCAGCGCGGATTCTTGTCTTTGTCGATCAGCAAGGCGCGCACGCCTTCGATCAGGTCGCCGCGCTCGAACCACTGGCGGTCCAGGTGCAGCTCAAGGGCAAAGCATTGTTCAAGGTTCAGGTGTCGACCGCGACGCAGCATTTCCAGGGTTACACCCATGGCCAGCGGCGAACGGGACTCCAACAGATCGGCCGTGTTTTTCGCCCACTCATGGCTGTCGGCGACCGTGACTTCGCGCATTTGCTCAACAATACTCGGCACGTCGGGCAGGGCGAAGAAATGGTCGATGGCCGGGCGCAACACAGCCAGCGGCGCGTCTGGCAACTGTTGCACGGCGAGCTTCGCCAGCAGGCTTTGCAGGTCTTTGAGCGGCGTGTCGTGCCACTCCAGTTGATCGAGTTTTTCGTCCAGCGTGGTCAGCTTGCTGCTGTCCAGATACCAGTCGGCCAAGCCGCAATACAGCGCATCGGCCGCGCGGATCTGCACGCCGCTGACGCCCAGATAAATCCCCAGCTCACCGGGGATGCGCGGCAGGAAGTAGCTGCCGCCAACGTCCGGGAAATAGCCGATACCGACTTCCGGCATCGCCAGACGGCTTTTTTCGGTGACCACCCGCAGGTCGGCGCCTTGCACCAGACCCATGCCGCCGCCGAGGACGAATCCGTCCATCAACGCCAGTACGGGTTTGCGGTAGTGGTGAATCGCGAGGTCGAGGGCGTATTCCTCGACGAAGAACTCTTCGTGCAGCGTGTCACCGCTTTTGAAGCTGTCGTAGAGCGAACGGATGTCACCACCGGCACAGAACGCTTTCTCGCCGGCACCGCGCAAAACCACGGCGTGCACCTGCGAATCCTGAGCCCAGGCGTCGAGCTGGCGGTGCAGGTTGCGCACCATGTCGAGGGTGATGGCGTTGAGGCCGGCGGGGCGGTTGAGGGTCAGGTGACCGATGTGGTTGCGTACTTCGGCCAGCACTTCGTTTTGCGTGGCATCCATGGACGGGGCTGCCTTCGATGAAACCTGAGCAGTCATCACTAACTCCCTGCTTTTATTGTTCTTTATTAGAGTAGCTCGCGCGCGAGCGATGCAGGATCGTAACAGTGCAAATTTGTGATGTACAACCGGGATATATGCAGGTGCTCACTGCATTTTTGCATTATGGCAACGAAAAAAGATCGCAGGCTTCGGCAGCTCCTACAGGAGAAAGGCTGCGATCTTTTGATCTTTAATGCGTACGCGACAGGACGTCACCAATACTGCGGCGCTTGGCGTGCCGTTCGCTCGCATGGATCAGTTGTTCGAGGTCTTCGGGGGTGACGTCGAAGAAGGCTTCCATTTCAGCCAGGGCCAGTTTCAGGTCTTGCGCGGTGATCGCCTGGGGTTCCACGGGCGGATGGTCGGCCGGGACCACCGCGACCGGTTCACTGGCACGTTTGGGGTAACGGATACGGGTCAGGTTGTTATAGGCCAGGGCGCTGAGCAGCATGGTCGATGCGGCGAGCATCACCGGGCCAAGCGCTTTCCAGTCCATGGCGATGGTCGCGGGGTCGGCCAGGACCAACAACAATGCCAGTGCCCCGGCCGGCGGGTGCAGGCAACGCAGCCAGCACATCAGAATCACGGTCATGCCGGCCGCGAGGCAAGCGCTGCCGAGGGTTCGTCCGAGCACGTGGGCGACCAGCAAAGAGACGACCCCGGCACTCAAATAACCGCCGAGTATCGACCAGGGTTGTGCGAGTGCGCCGGAAGACACCGCGAACAACAACACCGCCGAGGCACCCAGCGGGCCAACCAGATGCTGCGCTACTTCCATGCCGAATACCTGAGCACAGGCCCAGACGCTGAACATCGTCCCCAGCGCCATACCGATGGCAGCGCGGCTCCATTCAGTCGGGCGGGTGTTGACAGCGGCGGGCAACCAGCGAGCGAGCATGATGACGATCGTTCCATAGACAAAACATCAGGAAAAAAAAGGCTTATCTGGGATACCCAGAAAGCCCTTGAAGTGTGTTCCAACTATTGGGGGAGGAACGAGCACAGTGTGCCGTTCCTTGCTGATGCTGACAAATTCATATTAATGAGGCTTCAATTCATTAATTCTGATGTAAAGCCACGCGACGCCCACTCATGAAGCACAGGAAACCACCCATGGCGGTGAGTGCACTCAGCGCGTAGAACATGGTCGGCGCCGGGGTGTGCATCAACAGGAACCCGCAAATCACCGGGCTCAGCGCACCGCCGAGGGCCGCCAGGTTCTGGGCACCGTAGTAACTGCCGCGCAGTTCTTCCGGGGCCAGGGTGTCGACGAAGAGGAATTCGGCCGGGTAAATGATCATTTCCCCGAGGGTGAAGATGAACATCGCCACGCACCAACTGACCATGCTGTCCGCCAGGCTAAAGCCGATCAAGCCAAGGATGAACAGGCTGGTGCCGCCGGCAATCCAGTAGCGCAGCTTTTCCCGATTGAGGAAGCGGCCGATCTGGTATTGCAACACAATCACGCTGATGGCGTTGCAAGCGAGCAGGGCTGCCATGATTTCCAGGGCGCGTTTGGAATCGTGGGTCACCAGCAGGTATTGCGACAGGTACAGGGTGAAGCGGCCGTGCACGACAGTACTGAGCAGGCAACCGCAGGTGAACATGATCAGCGTGCGGTCATTCTTCAGGGTGACCAGGGTCTTGAGGAAACTCTGCGGCTGGCCAAGCGTTGGTGTTTGCGCCGAATCCTTCGGGATGCCGATCATCAAGAAGATACTGAAGAACGCGATGGCGCCGGCAATCAGGAACGGCGCAATCGGATACACGCCAGCGATCACCACGCCGAGCATGGGGCCGGTGGCGTAGCCGATGTTGGTCAGGGTGTAGCGCAGGGAAAACGCCTTGGCGCGTTGGCCCATGGGCAGGTTTCCGCTGAGGATCGCTTTTGAGCCGATCAGGAACAATGCCGATGCGGTTTCGGTGATCACCAGAGTGGCCGTGGTCAGGTAAAGGTTTTCGGCAAAGGTCAGCAGTACGAAGCCGATGGCGCTGGAGAGCATCGCCAGGATCAGCAACCGGCGTTTTTCCAGGCGGTCGATGATGTAGCCGCCGTACAAGGCGAGCAGGGTGGCGATGAACACCGCGATACCCAGCAGCAAGCCAACGTCCTGTTGGTTGAGCCCGAGCTTGTTGCTCAGGAACAACGTGAGCAACGGGCTGGTGATGGCGCGGCTGACGACGATGGTCAGTGACACGATCATCAACCGGCGAATAACGAGCGAGTAAGTGGCCACGGTGAGTGCAAATGTCCTTATTCAGTATTTTTGGTGTTCGTCGGGAGACCGCGTCACGGCCCATCGCGAGCAGGCTCGCTCCCACATTTCGAACGCGATCCCCTGTAGGAGCGAACCTGCTCGCGATGAGGCCGGTACAGCCAACGCCATGTTCAAGCGAGCCACCGCTCGAGCGTGCACACCGATTCCATTTCTTCAATCCGCCACAACTGCCCCAGCAATCCCTCAGCTTGCCGCCGGGACATCACCCGCACCGCCAAACTGAAAAACTTCTCTTCCAGCGCCGCATCACACAGCGGATTACCCGGCGCGCCCAACGCCACTTCAACGCACAGTTTCGCCTGCCGACCGTCCACGGTCCGCGGCGTCACCACGGGCTCGCCATCCTCGGACAGTTGCGGGTTCACTTCAAGGCGAATGCGCGACATCCACTGGGCAATGCGTGGCTCGCGGCGTTGCTCATCGTCATAGGCCTGCAACCTGCTGACGCCGGATGGTCATCAGTCACGGGCGCAGCGGATTCGGCCCACCATTGGGTGACTTCGGCGCCAGTGGCGATCCACACGTCATCGTGCTGCAAAATCCATTCAAGCAGCTCGCCAATCCGTCCCGGCGTGGCGATGATTACCGGGTGCAGGCGCAGCACGTAGCACAGGCCAAAACGGTGGAACCCGGCGAAATCCATTTGCAGGTTGCCCAAGGTGTGGCTGTAAGAGGCGATTCGCGATTGCGCCGGTGGCACGGCCGGGCTGAGGTTAAAGGCGAAGTAGGGTTCGTCTTCCAGTTCATAGTGCAACGGCAACTCGATCACCTCTGGCGCCGTCGGGTGAGCGAACGGCAGATCATCGCCACGCCATGACGACGACCAGCGAATGCCCTGATCGCGCAACGCTTCGATGAAACCCGGCGCACCGTTGCCGGCGGGGATACGGATACCGGTTGGACGCTGGCCAGTCAGCTTTGCCAACGCATCGCAACCCTTGACGATGTCGGCGCCCTGGCCCTGAAGCCGAAGTCCGGGCGTTTCAGACTGTATCGAGCAGGAGGTGATTCAAATGCCCGGGCTGCAATATTGTCCCGTGGATCTAAGCTAAACAGGGCATTTCCTCATGTGCCCTGTAGTTCGTTGAGTCGTAGAGCCATGATCGATAAGTCCCACTTCACCAGTGCGGAGATCGTTCCATGAAGCTTAGCGAAACCCTTGGCCAGTCGATCTCGGACTTCTGCCAAAACGGGTTCACCAATCCCGACGACAATCATTGCGCCCATTTCGTTTGCCATGTGCTGAATCTCGATGTGGGGTATTCCTGCCGCATCCATACCAGAGGCAGGCATTCCGGTGCCTGCATTCGCGTGCAGGAGTTGTTTTCGGTCTGTCCCGGCGTTGGCAATTGGGGTGATGAGCCACAAGGCATGTACCTGGTTTTCGTTGATTGCTGACAGTCACCACCAGGGGCGCGGTGCGAAAACGCAGGTGAAGGCTGCACTTGCGGGGTCAAACACGGTAAAGGGCAAGCTCAACCTGCTATGCAAGATTGGCGCAGATGACTACGCCGAGCGTTGTTTGGCACTCAAGTCCGCACTGACGAAGGCCCAGAGCGATGGGCACCTGGGCAAAAACGTTTACGACAAAGCCAGTGGTTTGTTCCGTCCGGGTACTGGTTGGGAGGAATGAGCCTGTCAGTTCAGCACCGCACTCAACGACAGTGTCGACAGCCCGATCAAGGACTGTCGACCGATGACGGGACTCGGTGATCAAGCGACCACTGCTGCAGGCCATTGCTGATGAGGAATCGGCAGCTTGCGCGACTCGCCCCGGCCCATCGGGAAGTACATGAAACCATTGCGCGCCAGGCGTTCGGCGTCGTACAGGTTGCGGCCGTCGAAGATCACCGGCGCATTGAGCCGCTGGCGGATCAGGTCGAAATCAGGTGCCTTGAACTGTTGCCACTCGGTGCAGATGATCAGCGCGTCGGCGCCGTTCAACACCGATTCCGGCGTGCCCATCAGCATCAGCTTCGCTTCCTCGGGATACAGGTTCTGGGTTTCCTGCATCGCTTCCGGGTCGAATGCGCGCACATTGGCGCCGGCGGCCCACAGCGCTTCGAGCAGTACGCGACTCGGTGCATCGCGCATGTCGTCGGTGTTTGGCTTGAACGCCAGGCCCCACACGGCAAAGGTCTTGCCGCGCAAATCGCCCTTGTAGAACGCCTTGATGCGTTCGAACAGTTTGTGTTTCTGCCGTTGGTTGATGGCTTCCACCGCTTGCAGCAGGTCGCTGGAGCAGTGCGCCTCCTCGGCGCTGTGGATCAGGGCGCGCATGTCCTTGGGAAAGCACGAACCGCCATAACCGCAACCGGGGTAGATGAAGTGGTACCCGATGCGCGAATCGGCGCCGATGCCCAAGCGTACCGATTCGATGTCAGCGCCCAGGTGTTCGGCCAGTTCGGCGATCTGGTTGATGAAGCTGATCTTGGTCGCCAGCATGCAGTTGGCGGCGTACTTGGTCAGCTCGGCGCTGCGCAGGTCCATGAACATGATGCGCTCATGATTGCGGTTGAACGGCGAGTACAGATCGCGCATCACGTCGCGCACTTCTTCGCGCTCGCAACCGATGACGATGCGGTCCGGGCGCCGGCAATCGGCCACGGCCGAGCCTTCTTTCAAAAACTCCGGATTGGAGACGATATCGAATTGCAGCAAACGGCCGACTTTGATCAGGCATTTGTCGATGTGCGCACGCAAGGTATCGCCGGTGCCCACCGGCACCGTGGATTTCTCCACCAGGATCACCGGATGTTCACGATGCCGCGCCACCGCTTCACCCACTGACAGCACGTATCGCAAATCCGCCGAGCCATCCTCACGGGACGGCGTGCCAACCGCGATGAACAACACCTGGCCATGTTGCACGGCGAGCTTTTCGTCGGTGGTGAACTGCAACCGTTTGGCGTCCAGGCTTTCGCGCACCAGGCTGGCCAGCCCCGGTTCGAAAATGCTCACGTGGCCCTGTTGCAGTAACTCGACTTTTTTCTCGTCAATGTCCATGCACACCACGTCATGGCCGACTTCAGCCAGGACGGCGGCTTGCACCAGGCCAACGTAACCGCTACCAAATACACTGATTTTCATGGCTTGCTCCTGCCGCGATCAACTGCGTTCGAGGATTGCATCACCATGTTTCAATTCATCTATCACCAGGGCAGTGGCCCCTGTCGGCGATATTTGACTTTGTCGGCCATGACCGGCAGCGTAACGACCCTCTCTGCATGCACGCCGTTTGTTGCTGCTTCTTTTTTCAAGGCCGTTTCGTTTGACTGACTTACCCGTTGCTGATCCAAGTACGCTCAAGACCAACCCGCTGACCCTTTATCTGGCGCGTTTGGCGCCCTCCAGCCAATTGACCATGCGGTATGTGTTGCAGGACGCCGCCGACCGCCTGGGCTTCGACGAAGTCAACATCGAAGAGATTCCCTGGCACAACCTGCAACCTGAAGACGTCATTGCGCTGGTCGCCACTTTGCGCACCGATGGCTATGCGCCGAATACCTCGTCGCTGTACGTCAACGCGGTGCGCGGAGTGATGAACGAGGCGTGGCGCATGAGCCTGATCAGCCAGGAACACCTGCTGAAAATGCGCTCGGTCAAGGGCATCGCCGGCACACGTTTGTCACAGGGGCGCAATCTGCGGCGTACGTTGATTCAGGAATTGATGGAAGTCTGCGCCGCCGATCCACGGCCACAGGGCCTGCGCGATGCGGCCATCATCGGGATTCTGTACGGTTCGGGGATGCGCAAATCGGAATCGGTGAACCTGGACCTCAACCAGGTGGATTTCTCCGAACGCAGCCTGCGGGTCACGGCCAAGGGCAACAAGCAGTTGATCAAGTACGCCCCGGCCTGGGCCTTCGCCAAACTCGATGCCTGGCTGGAGTTGCGCCGTTCACAGCTCAAGGAAGGCGAATCCGACGATACGTTTCTGTTCAATCGCATTCGCCGTGGCAGCCACATCACCCGTGAGCGCATTACCAAGCATGCCATTTACTACATCGCCCGCCAGCGCGGGGCGCAGGTGGGGGTGAAAATCATGCCCCATGATTTCCGCCGTTCGTTCATCACCCGGGTGATCGAGGAACACGATCTGTCGATCGCGCAAAAACTGGCTCACCACAGCAACATCCAGACCACCGCCAACTACGATGTGCGAGATGACAACGAGCGGCGCCGTGCGGTGGATCGTTTCGATCTTTGATCGCAAGGGCGCATCCTCCTGCGGGAAATTACCTCAAGGCTCGCTCAGCACATGAGCATGGCCGATGGTCGAGACATGCACGGCGCTGCCGGCCGGAGGCGCGTACATGCCCGAACTGCGCACCAGCAGTGAACGGCCGGTCTCTTCGCCGGGGGCCAAGGCCTTCAATTCCACGGTCAGGGTACAGGTGTTGCCGCTGAAATCACGGTCGGTCACCACCGCGCGGCAACCGGCGACTTCCGTGCTATTGGGCAGGACGCTGGCGACCTGCAATTGCTCGGGCCGTAGCATGATTTGCGCCGCGGTGTTGTTGCGGTGGTTGTTGACCGGTATCCGGCCCAGATCGCAATGGGCCCAGCCGGCTTCGATGCGGGCGGGCATGACCACCGCATCACCGAGAAACAGCGCGGTCTGGACATCGCCGGGATAACGGTAAAGGTCCAGCGGATGCCCCGACTGCACCAATCGGCCGTGGCGCATAACCGCCAGTTGATCGGCAAAGGACAGCGCTTCGCTCTGGTCGTGGGTGACCAGGATAGTGGTGACCCCGGCTTCCGCCAGCAAACGCGCGACCAGTTTGCGCATGCTCGCACGCAGGCCGGTATCGAGTGCGGAGAACGGTTCGTCCAGCAGCATCAGCCGAGGCTGTTGGGCCAGGGCGCGTGCCAGCGCTACCCGTTGTTGCTGGCCGCCGGACAGTTCGTGGGGCCAGCGCTGGGCCATGTTCGAATCAAGGGCCACACTGTCCATCAGTTGCTCGACACGGTGCTGCTTTTCGCTGCCCTTGGTCGCCAGGCCGAAACCAATGTTGGCGGCCACCGTCATGTGCGGGAACAGCGCGCCGTCCTGCGGCACATAACCAATCAGGCGTTGATGCGCCGGTACTTCATGGGTGCTGTCGACCAGCGTCTGGCCGTTGAGCGACAGTCGCCCCGAGTCCGGAAATTCGAAGCCGGCGATCATCCGCAGCAACGTGGTTTTGCCCGACCCGGAAGGGCCGACAATCACCGTGCGGCTGCCGCTGGGGACGGACAGGCTGACATCGTCCAGCGCTTGGTGGGCGCCGTAGGATTTGTTCAGTGAATGCAGTTCTAGAGCGTTCATCGGCCAGCCGTTTTTTTGGATTGGTGATAAAGGATTCCGGTCAACGGAAGCGACAGCACAATCATCAACAGCGCGTAGGGAGCCGCGGCGGCGTAGTCGATTTCGCTGGTCAGCGCCCAGAACCCGGTGGCCAGCGTGCGCGTACCGTTGGGGGCGAGCAGCAGGGTGGCGGTCAGTTCGTTGGTGATCGCCAGGAACACCAGCGCAGCGCCTGCGGCGGCGCCCGGTGCGGCCAGCCGCAGAGTAATCAGCCACAACGCCCGGACCGGCGAACGACCGAGGCTGCGGGCGATGTTCTCCAGCTCCACCGGCGCCTGGGCAATGCCTGCACGCAGGCTTACCAGCGCGCGGGGCAGGAACATGAGCAGGTACGCCAGCAACACGGTGATGGTGGTCTGGTAGATCGGCCGGGCAAAATGGATGGTCACGGTGACCAGGGCCAACGCCACGATAATTCCCGGTAACGAGCTGGTGATGTAGTTGCAGCTTTCCAGTACCCGTTGCAATCGGCCCGGATAGCGAATCGACAGCCAGGCAATCGGGATCGCCGCGCAGGTCGTCAGGGTGGCACCGGCCACGCCGAATAACAGCGTCTGTTCCAGGGCCGGCAACAGTTCGCTCAAGTCCCAGACCTGCACGCCGCCGGCAATCAGCCACTGGCCCAGGGTGATCAATGGCACGCCCAGTGCCAGCGCGCAGGTGGTGATCTGTAACGCAAGCCCGAGTGCGGTCGATGGGGTGCGCAGGATTACGATCCGCTGTTCACGGGCACTGCCGGAGCCGACGCGGGCATAGCGCGCCGTGCCACGCGCAGCCGATTCTGCGGTCAGCATGGCCAGGCAGCACAGTGCCAGCACGCTGGCCAGCATGTGCGCGGCCGCGCCGTTGAAGGTGGACTTGAACTGATCGAAGATCGCCGTGGTGAAGGTGTCGAAGCGAATCATCGCGTACAGGCCATATTCGGCCAGCAGATGCAGGCCCACCAGCAGCGCGCCACCGCAGATCGCCAGTCGCAGTTGCGGCAGCACCACCCGGAAAAACACCGCCCACGGCTTGAGTCCGAGCGATTCGGCAACGTCCTCGATGGCCGGATCCAGGCGACGCAAGGTGGCGGCAACCGGCAAGTACAAAAACGGAAAATAGGCGATGACCGAAACCAGCACTCCGGCAAATAACCCGTGAATCGGCGGCACCAGGCTGACCCAGGCGTAACTGTGCACGAACGCCGGCACCGCCAGTGGCGCCGTCGCCAGCAACGACCACCAGCGCCGTCCCGGCAGATTGGTGCGTTCGGTCAGCCAGGCCAGCGTCACCCCGAGGGCGATGCACAGGGGCACGGTGATGACCACCAGTAACACGGTGTTGACCAGCAATTCGCCGACCCGTGGCCGGAACACCAGCGTGACCACTGTGGACCAGCCTGTCTGCAAGGACACGCCGATGACATAGGCAATCGGCAGCAGCGCCAACAACGAAACCAGCACCGACAAACCGACCACCCACGCGCCGCCACGGCTCGCGAACAGGCCGCGTGATCGTCGGCGCAGGTTGGCGGGTACTGCATCTGTGACACCCGCCGGCAGGATTTCAGGCATCAATTAAAGCAGTCCGGCCTGAGTCATCAGCTCCACGGCTTTTTTGCTGTCGAGTTTCGAGGCATCGACGGTTGGCGCGTCGAGCTGCTGCAAAGGCACCAGTTTTGGATTGGATTGAGCGTTCTTGCCCACGGCGTATTCAAACGATTTGCCGTCCTTGAGGATGGCCTGGCCGTCCTTGCCGGTAATCCACTTCAGGAACGCCTGGGCTTGTTCCTTGTGTTTGCTGGACGCCAGAACGCCGCCACCGGAAATGCTGACGAACGCACCCGGGTCCTTGTGCTTGAAGTAGTGCAGGGCGGTGTTCTTGCTATTTTCGCCAGTCTTGGACTGATCGACGAAGCTGTAATAGTGATAGATCACGCCACTGTCGATCTGCCCGGCGTTCACCGCCTTGAGCACCGAACTGTTACCGCGGTAGGCGGTGAAGTTGGTTTTCATGGCTTTGAGCCAGTCAAGTGTCGCGGCTTCGCCTTTCTGTTCGAGGATGGCGGCGACGATCGCCTGGAAGTCGGCACCGCCCGGCGATGCGCCCCAGCGACCTTTCCAGCTCGGATCGGCCAGGTCCATGATCGATTTAGGCAGTTGCGCTTCAGGCAGTTTGCTCGGGTTGTAGACGAACACCGTGGCGCGTGCGGCGATGCCCACCCATTTGCCGTGGGCCGGACGGTAGGCGGAGTCGACTTGCTCCAGGGTGGTGTTGTCGACCGGCGCAAACAGCCCCGCGTTGTCGACCAGCACCATGGCCGGAGAGTTTTCGGTCAGGAACACATCGGCCGGCGAGGCGGCGCCTTCCTGCACGATCTGGTTGCCCATTTCGGTGTCATCACCGTTGCGCAAGGTGACCGGAATTCCGGTTTCCTGAGTGAAACCTTCAACCCAGGCCTTGGTCAGGCCTTCGTGTTGTGCGTTGTAGACCACAATGCCGACGCCATCGGCTGCATACACGTGGCCGGCGCTTACCAACGCGGTGGCCAGCAGGGCTTTTTTCAGGAAAGACGGGATACGGGACATCATGCTGTTGCAGCTCCTGGTTTTTTAATCGAGCAAGCAGATTCGACAAGAGTGACGTCGATTATTGTAGATCAATAGGAATCATTTGCATGTTTGCGGCGCGGCAAATGTAAAGGGCCAAATGAGAAAAAAACGTCAAATCATTGGGCCGACGGACAACCTTTTTGCGAGCCGTTCGCTGCCTGGCTGATCACCGCGGCCAGACGCTTGACGTTGTTCTGCTGGGCCGCCACCAGTTCATCGATGGACGGCCCTGACGGTGTCTGCAAGGTGCTGCGGCAGCTCATCAATGAGGTTTCATCGCCATTGGCGCCGCGCAGGCGCCATTTCACATCGATCAGCCCGTACTGACCGGGAATCGAATCGAAACGCTGAACCTCCAGGCGCACCGATATTCTGCGTTGCGGATTGTTGTTGATCATCTGGTCGAGCAGGGCGCTACGCAGTTCATCCACGAAGCTGGCACCCCACCACTGGGTTTCGAGAATCGCCATGCCCGTATTGCCTTCGCGCACCACAATCTGCGGCCGATCGACCTGAGGTGGCACGGTGAGACCTTCGATCTGGATATCCGTCGTGGTCCTGGTATTACCGGGCAATTGCGCCGGGGTCAGGGTGTGAAACTGGATCGGATCGCTGCGGCAAGCGGCGAGCAATGACAGCGCGGCGACCAAGGTCAACTTCAACGGAAAAGCCATGGGTATTACTCCTGTAGTCATTTGCTTGGTGGCCCTTGCAGATCCATAGGGGCGGCATTTTCGGGGCGGCCGCGAATCAGCGACTCCGGATGACGACCCAGGTAATCCGCGAGATCACGCAAGGACCGCGATGTGCGTCCAAGCTCGTCCAGGGTTTGCCCCAGTTGCTCGCGTTGCGGCGAATCTTCGGCGAGGGTCGAATTGGCTGATTTCAGCGTGGTGTCGGCTGACTGCAAGGTCTTGCTCACGTTCGACAGGGTGTTCTGCACGCCTGGCAACGTCTTGCTGTTGAATTGACTCAGGGTTTTGCGCATTTCCGCGAGGTTGCCGTCAAGGTTGCCGGCAATACGCTCCACCGGCAGCTTGTTGATCTTGTCGACCATGGCTTCGAGTTTTTCCTGCAACTGTTCCAGGCTACCCGGAACGGTCGGGATCATGACCGGGCGAGCGCTGGCATCGAAGGCGACTTTTTCGGCCTTGGGGAAGAAATCCAGCGCGACGTAGAGTTGGCCGGTCAACAGATTGCCGGTTCGGGCCTGGGCACGTAGACCGTTCTCGATGAACGTGCCGATCACGCGCACGCCACCGGCTTCATCATTGGGATCATGATTGAGCGCTGCGAGCATTTTTATGTGGGCCTGACCCAGACGTTGCGGATAGATCACGATGCCGACGTTGAGCGGGAAGCTGCGCTTTTTCGCATCAAAATCCAGGTTGATCGACACCACTTTGCCGATTTCCACCCCGAGGAATTCCACCGGGGCATCGATCTTGAGCCCGCGCAGGGCCTGATCAAAGCGTAACGCCAGGTATTGCGGCTTGCCGTTGGGTGGGGCGAGCGCGGTTTGCTGGTCGTCGAACAGTTCGTAGGCGTATTCCTCGGAGGCCGGCTTGTCGTCGGGGCTGTACTCCGGCGCGCGGAAGGCAATGCCGCCCACCAGGATCGAGGACAAGGATTCGGTCTTGACCGCAAAGCCATTGGCGCCGACGTTCACGTCAACGCCGCTGGCGTTCCAGAACCGGGTGTTCTCGGTGACGTACTGATCGTTGGGCGCATGGATGAACAGCTCGATGTTCACACCTTTACCGTCCGGGTCCAGGGCGTAAGCCACCACCTGGCCGACCGGAATCTTGCGGAAGTACACGGGAGATCCGATATCCAGCGATCCCAGGTCCTGGGTGTGCAGGGTGAAGCGCTTGCCCGGCTCGCCGTAGGTGATCGGTGGCGGGTTTTCCAGGCCTTTGAAGTTCTTCGCGCGACCGTTTGCCTGGCCGATATCGGCGCCGATGTAATCCCCGGACAGCAAGGTATCGATCCCCGACACGCCGCCGGCGCCGATACGTGGCCTTACCACCCAGAACTGTGAGTCTTCGCGGGTGAAGCTCTCGGCCTGTTTCGCCAGCTTGATGGTGGCGTTGACGCTTTTCTGGTCGTTGCTCAACTCGACGTCGGTGACGTGGCCGATCACCACGTTGCGGTATTTGACCTCGGTCTTGTTCGCCGTCAGGCCGTCACCGGTCTTGAAGGTGATGACGATGGTCGGCCCTTCTTGCAGGATGCTGTGCACCACCAGCGAAATACCCACCAGCACCGCGACGATGGGCACGATCCACACCAGCGAAATGCTGAAGCGCCGGGTCTTGATGGGCGCCTGCCCTGGGGCTTGTGGCGGGTTAGTGGTTTGCGACTGCATCCTTGACCTCCTGATTTTGCGGAACTTCCCGATCGTTATCCCAAATCAACCGCGGGTCGAAACTCATCGCCGAGAGCATGGTAAACACCACCACCAGTCCAAAGAAAAGAATCCCCGGGCGCGGCTCAATGTCGGCCAGGGCTTGAAATTTCACCAGCGAAGCTACCAGGGCGACGACGATCACATCGAGCATCGACCAGTAACCGATCACCTCGACAAAACGATAGAGCTTCGAACGCTCTTTGCGCGCCCATTCGCTGTCGCGTTGCACGGTGACCAACAGCAACGTGATCGCCACGAACTTGATGCCTGGCACCGCGATACTGGCGATGAAAATGATCAGGGCGATGTCCCAGGCGCCGGCCTCCCAGAATTCCAGCACGCCACTCATGATCGTGCTGTCGGCGCCGTCGCCGACCATTTTGGTGTTCATCACCGGCAACAGATTGGCCGGTATGTAGAACACCAGGGCGGCAATCATGAAGGCCCAGGTGCGGGTCAACGAGTTGGTTTTGCGTCGATGCAGCGGCGCGCCGCAGCGCTCGCATTCGTGCGGCTGGTGGGTGACGTCGCAGGCCAGGCCACAGGTGTGGCACAGGCATAGATTGAGCTCGTCGGCTACCGGTGGCGTAGTCATTGGATGTCCCATAGGTCGCGGATATCGCGGCCGGCAATACGGATCATCATCAGGCTGAGTGCAGCCAGGGCGAACAAACCGATGCCGGGCAACACGTCAAGCAAGCCGGCCAGTTTGATCACTGCCACCATGGCCCCTAACAGACAGACTTCGAGCATGCTCCAGGGTCGGAGGGTTTCCAGCCAGCGCATGCAGAATGTGAACCCGGGCGAGCGTTTGTTGGAGAGCGCGAAGCTCAAGACCCAGATCAGCAGCGTCAACTGGATAATCGGCGCGATGATCATGGCGATCGCGGCCACCATCGCGATGAACGTGATCGGCCCCAGACTCAGTGCCAGCACAGAGTCCCAGAGCGTCGCGCTGTTTTTCAGGCCTTTGAGGCTGATGCTCATGACCGGATAGAAATTGGCGAAGATCCACAGCATCAAAGCGGTGAAGGTCAACGCAAGGCGTTGCTCTACCGTGAGGCCGTTATAGCGCTGAAGCACGCCGCCACAGCGCGTGCACAGGGTTTTTTGATGTTTGGCGAGCGCCACTTTCTCGTACACGCAGTCGCAGTGCTCGCAGATGATCAATTGATCAGTAGTTGCCATAGATCAAGCTCAACAGAAGGCAGGAAATTCAGAGCACCCCCTCAATATAGAAGTGACTCGCAAATGAGCAAATCGAAAGTCGTTGCCGGCCATTGCCCGATCGTGGCTGTAAATGAAATGCGACTACACTCGATCGAGCACATGTGGCAGGCGAGCATGTCGATCAAACATGCGACTCTTTGCAGCAGGGGAGTACGACGTTTTCATGGACAATCCTTCCAGACCCAAGAGCACGCTCAACCCGCCGGTGTTCTATACCAGTGCGGTACTCATTCTGTTACTGGTGCTCTATGCCGTCGTTTTCCAGGTTGAGGCACAGTCCCAGTTCGACAGCATCCAGCAATGGATCAATACCAATGCAAGCTGGTTTTATATCCTGGCCGTCGCGCTGGTCCTGATCAGTGTGGTGTTTCTCGCTGTGAGCCGTTACGGCGACATCAAGCTGGGTCCGGACCACAGTGAGCCGGACTATCGCAACAGCAGCTGGTTTGCCATGTTGTTTTCCGCCGGCATGGGGATTGGTTTGATGTTCTTCGGGGTCGCCGAGCCGGTCATGCACTTCACCAGCCCTCCGGTAGGTGAGGGCGGTACAGTGGCCGCTGCACGCGAGGCGATGAAGATCACGTTTTTTCACTGGGGCCTGCATGCTTGGGCGATCTACGCCATGGTGGCGTTGATCCTGGCCTATTTCAGTTTCCGCAACGGTCTGCCACTGACCTTGCGTTCAGCGTTGTACCCGCTGATTGGCGAGCGAATCTACGGCCCGATCGGTCATGCGGTGGATGTGTTTGCGATCCTCGGCACGGTGTTCGGTGTTGCGACTTCACTGGGGTATGGCGTGCTGCAGATCAACAGTGGTTTCCATCACTTGTTCGGTTTGCCGGTGAACCCCACCGTCCAGGTCATGCTGATCACGGCGACTTGCGCCTTGGCAACCCTGTCGGTCGCGACCGGCCTGGACAAGGGGATCCGCATACTGTCGGAGATCAATCTGGGTCTGGCCGTGGTGTTGTTGATCTTCGTGTTGCTACTGGGGCCTACGGTCTTCCTGTTACAGGCTTACGTGCAAAACACCGGCGCGTACCTGTCCGACATCGTCAACAAGACCTTCAACCTGTACGCCTACGAGCCCACTGACTGGATTGGTGGCTGGACGCTGCTGTATTGGGGTTGGTGGCTGTCCTGGTCACCGTTCGTGGGATTGTTCATCGCGCGCATTTCCCGCGGAAGAACGATTCGGGAATTTGTCTGCGGCGTGCTTTTCGTGCCGGCCGGCTTCACGTTGTTATGGATGACGATTTTTGGTGATACCGCGATCCACATGATTCTCAACGAAGGTGCGAAGGATCTGGCGACGATTATTGGTCAGGACAGCTCGCTGGCATTGTTCGCATTCCTCGAGCACTTTCCGTTTTCCGGCGTGGTGTCGATGGTGGCCGTGCTGATGGTGGTGGTGTTCTTCGTCACCTCCGCGGATTCCGGCGCGCTGGTGGTGGACATGCTGGCGTCGTCCGGGCACGACCATTCGCCGTTGTGGCAGCGTATTTTCTGGTCGGTGAGCATCGGCGTGGTGGCGATTGCGCTGCTGCTCGCCAATGGCCTGAAGGCACTGCAGACCGCGACGATCGCCAGTGCGCTGCCGTTTTCGATCATTTTGCTGGCATCCATCTGGGGGCTGTTCAAGGCGTTGGCACTGGATGCGACTCGCCGCGACCTGCGTGGTCAGGCGCTACCGGGTCCGCGTCATGCGCCAAACCCCCATGGCGGCTGGCAACGACGGTTACGCAATATTGCCATGATGCCCAGGCGTGCTCATGTCCGGCGGTTTATTGAAGAGGTGGTCAAGCCTGGTTTTGAAGAAGTGGCTGTCGAGTTGCGCAAGCAGGGCTACGAGGTGACGGTCAACGAGGGCAATGACGGCGGCGTGACGCTGGAAGTGGACCATGCCGGGGAGGGACGCTTCCTCTACGAGGTCCGCCCGCGCGCCTTTAACACCCCGAGTTTTGTGGTCAGTGACGGCGACGAAGGCACCGATGCCCGCAAGTATTTCCGCGCTGAAGTGTACTTGCGCGAAGGCGGCCAGGATTACGACGTCATGGGGTGGAGTCGTGAGGACGTCATTGGCGATGTCCTCGATCAGTACGAGCGTCACTTGCATTATCTGCATGTGGTGCGTTGACGCCGGTGGCGCGGGATGAACTCCCGCGCCACCCACGCATAGGGCGTGAGGTTTAACCGAGCACTTCACGCATCCGGTACCACAACATGCCAAGGGCCAGCAGTGGCGAACGCAGGGCGCGGCCGCCGGGGAAGGTCATGTGCGGCACGGCGCTGAACACGTCGAAACCTTTGCTGTGGCCCGCATGGATCGCCTCGCCCAGCAACCTGGCGCACCAGTGGGTCACGTTCAGGCCATGACCGGAATACCCCTGGGCGTAGAACACGTTCGGGTGCTGGCTCAGGCGCCCGACCTGCGGAAATCGATTGGCGGTGATGCCGATCTTGCCGCCCCATTGGTAGTCAATGCGCACGTTCGCCAGTTGTGGGAAAACCTTGAGCATTTGCGGGCGCATGTACGCGGTGATGTCCCGTGGATCGCGTCCGGAATAATGGCAGGCACCGCCAAACAACAGGCGTCGGTCCGCCGAGAGCCGGTAGTAATCCAGGCCGACTTTCTGGTCGCACAGCGCCATATTGTGGGGGATCAACTCGGCGGCAAGCGCCGGCGACAACGGTTCGCTGGCAATGATGTAGCTGCCGGCCGGCAGCACCTTGCCGCTGAGTTTCGGTTCAAGTTCTTCCAGGTGCGCATTACAGCCAAGCACCAGGCTGCCGGCGCGAACTGTGCCGCCGGCACATCGCACCTGCACCGTGCTGCCATGGATCAACTCCAGCACCGGGCTCTGTTCGAAGATCTTTACGCCAAGGGATTGCGCAAGCTTCGCTTCGCCCAGGACCAGGTTCAACGGATGCAAATGGCCCGAACCCATGTCGATCAGGCCACCGGCATACACACCTGAGTTCACCACTTGCTGACGAATCTGCTCAGGTTCGACCAGCCGGGTTTCGTGGGCGTAACCGGATTCCTTGAGCTCTGCGTATTCAGCTTTCAACCCGGCGAACTGCGCCGGGGTGTTGGCCAACTCGCAAAAGCCCCAGCGCAGGTCGCATTCGATCGCGTTTTCGCGGATGCGATTGCCCACCACTTGCACCGACTCCGTTCCAGCGTGCTCCAGATAGCGCACGCCTTCGACACCGATGTGTTTGGCAAAACCGCTGACGTCGTGACCGATCCCGCGTATCAATTGCCCGCCGTTGCGCCCACTGGCGCCCCAGCCAATTCGCCGCGCCTCCAGCAGGATCACCGAGAGCCCGCGCTGGGCCAGTTCGATGGCGGTATTGACTCCGGTAAAACCGCCGCCGATCACGCAGACATCGGCCACGAGGTCTTCGGCCAGCGTCGGCCAGGGCCCGATGCCATGGGCCGACGCCGCGTAGTAAGAGTGGGTATGTTCCTGGGTGTACTGGTTCATTTGTTGGACTTCACTTTGCTCCACGAACGGGTCATCAGTCGCATGATCGACTGCGGCGGCGTGGTCGAGATGTAGAGCTTGTCGAGGACTTCCTGGGACGGGTAAACCTCGGGGTTGTTGACCAGTTCAGCGTCCATGTACTGCTTGGCGGCCGGGTTCGGGTTGGCGTAGCCGACCGAGGCGCTGACCTTGGCGATCACCTGCGGGTCGAGCAGGTTATTGATGAAGGCGTGGGCTTCTTTCGGGTTGCTGGCATCGGCGGGAATGGCCAGCAGGTCAAACCACAGGTTGGCGCCTTCCTTGGGAATGGCATAGGCGATGTTCACACCGTTGCCGGCTTCCTTGGCGCGGTTGGCGGCCTGGAACACGTCACCCGAGTAACCGAAGGCGACGCAGATATCGCCGTTCGCCAAGTCGGAGACGTACTTGGAAGAATGGAAATAGGTGATGTACGGACGGATGCTCAGCAGCTTGGCTTCGGCTTTCTTGAAGTCCTCAGGGTTCTCGCTGCGCGGATCCATGCCCATGTAGTTGAGGACCGCCGGGAACACTTCATCCGCCGAATCCATCATCGACACGCCGCAGGCGCTGAGTTTCTTGATGTTTTCCGGCTCGAACAGCACCGCCCAGGAGTCGATCTTATCGATGCCCAGCACTGCCTTGACCTTTTCGACGTTGTAACCGATGCCGTTGGTGCCCCACAGGTACGGCACCGAGTGCTCGTTACCCGGATCGTTTTTTTCCAGCAGCGTCAGCAGTTTCGGGTCGAGATTCTTGAAATTCGGTAGTTGTTCGCGGTCCAGTTTGAGGAACGCGCCAGCCTTTACCTGACGGGCGAGGAAGTGGTTGGACGGCACCACCACGTCATACCCGGTGCGCCCGGCGAGCAGTTTGCCTTCCAGGGTTTCGTTGGAATCGAACACGTCGTAGATCACCTTGATCCCGGTCTTGGCCTGGAAGTCGGCGAGGGTGGTTTCGCCGATGTAGTCGGTCCAGTTATAGACGCTGACCTGCGGCTGGGCCTGGGCAACGGCGCTGAACAAGGTTGCCAGGGCGAGCGGGACCACGGATTTCAATAGACGCATATCGATACCTTCTTGGAATTATTGGGGTCTATGGGTATTCACCACTCCCTGTGGGAGCTGGCTTGCCCGCGATGGCGGCCTGTCAGTCAACAACGATGTTGAATGCGCCGCCCTCATCGCGGGCAAGCCCGCTCCCACAGGGGATGAGTGATCCCTTGGGGGAGCGAGGGGGTTAGACGCTGAGCATCAGGAACTCACGCTCCCACGAACTGATCACGCGCTTGAAGTTCTCGTGCTCGGCGCGTTTGACCGCGACATAGCCCCGTACGAACTTGCTGCCCAGGTAGCGGCTGACGGTGTCGCACTCTTCCATCTGGGTCAGGGCGTCTTCGATGGTGATCGGCAGGCGCAGGTTCCGACGTTCATAGGCGCGGCCTTGTACAGCGGCGCTCGGTTCGATGCGCTCGACCATGCCCAGGTAACCGCACAACAGACTGGCGGCGATGGCCAGGTACGGGTTGGCGTCGGCGCCCGGCAAGCGGTTTTCCACGCGCATGGCGTCCGGGCTGGAGGTCGGTACGCGCAGGCCGACGGTGCGGTTTTCTTCGCCCCATTCGACGTTCACCGGTGCCGAGGTGTCCGGCAGGAAGCGGCGGAACGAGTTGACGTTGGGCGCGAACATCGGCAGCACTTTTGGGATGTACTTCTGCAAACCGCCGATGTGGTGCAGGAACAGTTCGCTCATGTTGCCGTTGGCATCGGCGAAGATCGGCTGGCCAGTGGCGATGTCCACCACGCTTTGGTGAATGTGCATGGCGCTGCCCGGCTCGTCGCCGACCGGTTTGGCCATGAACGTCGCCGCCACGTTGTGCTTGAGCGCGGCTTCACGCATGGTGCGTTTGAACACGGTGATCTGGTCGGCCAGGTCCAGCGCGTTACCGTGACGGAAGTTGATTTCCATCTGCGCCGGGCCGTCTTCGTGGATCAGCGTGTCGAGGTCCAGGCCCTGCAATTCGCACCAGTCATAGACGTCTTCGAACAGCGGATCGAATTCGTTCGCCGCGTCGATGGAAAACGACTGACGACCGCTTTCGGCACGGCCCGAACGGCCCATCGGTGCCTTGAGCGGCAAATCCGGGTCTTCGCAGCGCTGGGTCAGGTAGAACTCCATTTCCGGCGCAACGATCGGGCGCCAGCCTTTTTCGGTGTACAGCTGCAGGACTTTCTTCAGCACGTTGCGCGGCGACAGTTCGATCGGGTTGCCGAACTTGTCGAAGGTGTCGTGGATCACGATGGCGGTCGGCTCGATGGCCCAAGGCACCACGTAGACCGCATCGGCGTCCGGCTTGCAGACCATGTCGATATCGGCGGGGTCGAGCAGGTCGTAGTAAATGTCGTCGTCGACAAAGTCCCCGGTTACCGTTTGCAACAACACACTTTCCGGCAGGCGCATGCCTCGCTCATGCAGGAACTTGTTGGTGGGTGCGATTTTGCCGCGTGCAATGCCGGTCAGATCGCTGACGACGCACTCGACTTCGGTAATCTTGTGATCTTTCAGCCAAGTGAACAGCTGATCGAAAGGGACATTCATAAAGACCTCGTTATTGGTTTTATTAACGCCAGGAGAGGCCAGTTTCATCCGCCGGACACTTCCCCTGTAGCGCGTTGACGTCTATCTTGGGCGAGCGTTACGGTTCCATCTATCCACTTTAAGCAGCACAAAGCGCACCAAAAGAGTGCGCAAGGTCACCCATGACACACTGCAATTCACTACAGGTTCAAGCATTCAGTACCGCCGATGTCGCCGAGCAAATCCGCGCCACGCCGGGCTGGACCCAGCATTACCAACAGATGTCGCCGGGGCATTTCGCCGGTCTGGTGCGCTATCTGGATTTACAGGGCGTGGAGATCTACGAGGAGCACATGAACACCCGGGTCGAGCAGAATTTCAGCGCGCCCCAGGGTGCGCTGGCGTTCTGTTTCGATCGCAGCGACAACGCGCTGTACGTGCTGAATGGCGAGAGCCGCAACATCTGGATCACCCCGGAGAACTATCAGGAAATCGCCGTGGTGTTCGGGCCGGAATTTGTCCAGCGCAATAGCCTGGACGTGGCCCGGCTGGAAGGGTTGTTCATGGCGCCGCTCAATTCGCAGCAGAACGCGCTGTTTTGCCGTTGGCTCAGCGGCACGCTGACGCGCCTCTCGCAAACCTTCGATCCGCCGACCCGGGAAGTCCTGACCCAGCAATTGCTCGATGACTGCCTGTTCATTCTCGACAACGCCTGTGTCTGTCTCGATCAAGGCGCGTTGCACCGCCGGGCCGGGGAACGGGCGATCATGAAACGGGTAGGGGAATGGGCGGCGGATACCCCGGAAGAACACCTCAATTTGCTGGAATTGTCCCAGGTTGCCGGGGTTTCACTGCGTCAGTTGCAGCATGCGTTCAAGGCCTACACCGGCATGGCGCCGACCCAATGGCTGCGCCTGCGCCGACTCAACAGCGCCCGCCGCGAATTGCTCATCCGTACACCGACACAAACCACCGTGGCCGAAGTCGCGATGCACTGGTCGTTCTGGCATTTGGGGCGGTTTTCCAGCAGTTATCGGGCGCTGTTCAAAGAGTTGCCGAGCGACACCTTGAAGCGTGCGGGCAACACCGCACTGGCTGGTCGGCGGCGTTAGAACGTCGGCGGCGTGATCACCCAGATCACCACCGCATCGACATCGCCGGGGTTGCCGTAGCGGTGCGGCTCCTGGCTGGAGAAACTGAAGCTGTCGCCTTCGCTGAGCTGAAAATGACGCTCGCCCACCCACAACTCGAAACTGCCGGACAGCAGGTAACCGGCTTCTTCGCCTTCGTGGCTGTAGCTTTGCTGGCTGTAGGTGCCGGGCGGAAAACGCGAGTGGAGCATTTCCAGTTGTTGATTGGGTTGCGGCGTCAGTAACTGGTCGACGATGCCGTCTTCGTAATGCACGCTCAAGCGGCTGTTCTTGCGCACCACGACGCCGTCATCTTCAGGCGCGGTGTTGGCTTCGCTGGCGAAAAACCACTGGATGGTCACGCCGAGGCTGCGGGCGATGTTGAACAGAGCGGGAATCGACGGGTAGGCGAGGTTGCGCTCCAGTTGGCTGATGTAGCCGGCGGTCAATTCGCTCTGTTGCGCCAGTTCCGCCAGGGTCATGCCCCGGCGTTTGCGCAGGCCGCGAATCCGCGTGCCGAGGAAGTGCGGTTCGGCGGCGCCAGTTGCGGGCTGTGATTTGCTGTGGGTGCTCATGGAAAATTCCGAACCGGAAAGAGGGTCACGCCCATGTAGGCGCGTTGACCTGAAAGCCCCGGAGTATAAACAGCCTCAGAGCGCCCACGCGACTTTCAAACCTTCATAAATTGCTTCTTCAGCCGTACGCGGCGCCAGGCAGTCGCCGATGCGGCGGAATTCCACCAGGCCTTGTAGCTCGGCGCCCAGCGTATCCACCGGCTGATGCCCCTGACAGAGCACCAACGTATCGATGTTTTCCATCAACATCGGCTCACCGCTGGCGGTGTGTTGCAGGTACACGGTGTTGTCGTCGCAACCGTAAAGGCGTGCGTATGGCGTGATGGGAATCCCGAGTTTGTGCAACTCGCCGGCCAGTTGATCGCGAACGTACAGCGGCAGGTTTTCCCCGCAATGGGTGCCGTTGACCGCCAATTGCACCTGATGCCCGGCGCGGGTCAGGCGTTCGGCGATGCCCGGGCCGATCCAGTCGCAGCGCCAGTCGACCACCACCACGGAACGGCCGACCTGCACCTCGTCACGCAAGACCTGCCAGGCGTCCACCACCTGCAATTCTCCACCGCGTTCGAACGTCGGCCAGTACGGTTCGGCGCCGGTGGCGATGATCACCATGTCCGGTGTTTCCTGCTCCACCAAGGCACGGTCGACGCGGGTGTTACGCACCACGCGCACACCGGCCAATTCCATCTCCCGTTGCAAGTTAGTGCTGGCGCCGCCGAACTCGCTGCGCCGTGGCAGCAATTGCGCGAGCAACACCTGACCACCGAGTTGCGAACTGGCTTCGTACAGCGTCACCTCATGCCCGCGCTGCGCGGCGACGGCGGCTGCTTTCATCCCGCCGGGGCCTCCGCCGGCAATCATGATGCGTTTGCGTGTTTTCGCCGGTTGCCGATCACCGAACATCAGCTCACGACCGGTTTCCGGGTGCTGGATGCAGGAAATCGGCAAGCCCTTGTGGAAGTGGCCGATGCACGCCTGATTGCAGGCAATGCAGGCGCGCACGTCTTCGGCCCGGCCGGTGTCGGTCTTGTTGGGCATTTGCGGGTCGCAGATCAGCGCGCGAGTCATGCCGCACACATCGGCTTGCCCACGGGCCAGAATCAGTTCAGCTTCCTGGGGCTGGTTGATGCGCCCGGTGACGAACAATGGAATGTCCAGGCTCGCCTTGAACGTCCCGGCTTCCTTGGCCAGGTAAGCCGCCTCGATCGCCATCGGCGGCACGATGTGCACTGCGCCCCCCAATGAAGCCGACGTGCCGGCGACGATGTGCACGTAATCCAACTGCGCCTGCAGCGATTGCACGGCGGCCAGGGATTCGTCTTCGGTCAGGCCTTCGGGATCTCGCTCATCAGCGGAAATTCGCAGGCCGATGATGAACTGCTCGTCGGTTGCCGCACGCACGGCGGCAATGACTTCGCGCAGGAAACGCAACCGCTGTTCCAGTTCACCGTTGTAGCCATCGGTGCGGCGGTTGACCCGTGGGTTGATGAATTGCGCCGGCAAATAACCGTGACTGGCGACCACTTCGACGCCGTCGATGCCAGCCTGATGCAAGCGTCGTGCGGCAGCGGCATAACCGGCGACAATCTCATCGATCATCGCCTGATCCAACGCCCGTGGCATCACCCTGAACCGCTCGTTGGGCACATTCGATGCCGAATAAGCCACGGCCAGCAGGCCATCGCTGGACTCCATGATTTCCCGCCCCGGATGGAACACCTGCGACAGCACCACGGTGCCATGGGCATGGCAGGTTTGCGCCAGTTTGCGGTAACCCTCGATGCATTCATCGTCGGTGGCCATCAGCACATGTGAGGTGTACCGCGCGCTGTCATGCACCCCGGCTACTTGCAGCACGATCAGCCCGACACCGCCTTCGGCACGCGCCCGGTGGTAGGCGATCAGTTGCGCGTTGACCAGGTTGTCAGTGGGCATCGACGTGTCGTGACCGCTGGACATAATGCGGTTTTTCAGGCGCTTGCCACGGATCTGCAAGGGTTCGAACAGGTGCGCAAAAGCTGGGGTCGTGGTCGGCATGGTGCGGGCACTCCAGGCAGGCTGAAGCCGAAAGGTCGGGTTTTCGGCGTTGTTATTATTTCACTATAGAAATTTACCCGTAGTAAAAAATCAACATATTTCTTTACTATTAATTGCAGTCATTCGTTTTGAGCTCGCACCTAGGGCGCACAACTGCCGCAATGGGTGCTGGACGTGTTGAAGCGTCCAGACTTACTGTCTGCGCAGCCGAAGAGCCTGGAGGGCCCGAACGATGAACAAAATCGCCACTGCGCTGACCGCCTCCGAGCGCAGCGCCACCGAACAGCGCCTGCGTGAAGAATTGGCGGCCTGTTATCGCTTGATTGCGCATTTCCGCATGACCGACCTGATCTTCACCCACATCTCGGTGCGCATTCCGGGGCCGGAACATCACTTTTTGATCAACCCCTACGGGTTGATGTTCGATGAGATCACCGCGTCGAATCTGGTGAAAATCGACCTCGATGGCCATGCCGTCGAAGCTTCACCTTACCCGGTGAACCCGGCCGGTTTCGTGATTCACAGCGCCATTCACGGTGCCCGCGACGACGCGCAATGTGTGCTGCACACCCACACCAGGTCCGGTTGCGCCGTGGCGGCGTTGAAGTGCGGGTTGTTGCCGGTGAACCAGATTTCCATGGAGTTTTACGGCCGGGTCGCTTACCACGACTACGAAGGCGTGGCACTGGACATGAGCGAGCAGCAGCGGCTGGTGGCGGATTTGGGCGACAAGCCGGTGTTGATGCTCCGCAACCATGGCTTGTTGACCGTCGGCGATACCGTGAGCCAGGCGTTTTTGCGTATGTATTACCTGGAAAAGGCCTGTGAAATTCAGTTGGCTGCGCAGGCTGCGGGGGAGATCGTTCTGCCACCGGCTGAGGTGTGCGCGCACACCGAACGGCAGTTCAATGATCCGGGTCGACCGCTGGATGAGGGTGAGTTGGCTGATCCGGATGCAATGCAACTGGCGTGGGCGGCGTTGTTGCGGTTGTTGGATCGGGTGGCTCCGGGGTATCGGGATTGATCTGAATTTTCGGCTGTTTGTGCCGACCTCATCGCGAGCAGGCTCGCTCCCACAGGAGGAAGCATTCCAAATGTGTGCGAGCCTGCTCGCGATGGCGGCCTGTCAGGCACCACAGTCTCTCTGGCTGCAACTGACTGGAGATTTTTCCTGCTCTTGCTGTACATTCGTTCAGCTCGCAGACAAAACCCGAGCCCCACGATTGAAACCAGGAGCAGTCGCCATGAATCAGGAAGCCCGTTTTTCCCGCATGGAACCGGAGTTGCGCAAGGCCAATCTGATCGAGGCAACGCTGGTGTGCCTCAAGCGTCATGGTTTCCAGGGCGCCTCGATTCGCAAGATTTCCGCCGAGGCGGGCGTTTCGGTTGGCCTGATCAGCCATCACTATTCCGGCAAGGATGAGTTGGTGGCCGAGGCCTACATGGCGATCACCGGACGCGTCATGACGCTGTTGCGCGACGCCATGGAGCAAGCCGCACCCAACGCCCGCGAGCGTTTGTCGGCGTTTTTTCGTGGTTCGTTTTCCGCCGAATTGCTCGACCCGCAACTGATCGACGCCTGGCTGGCGTTCTGGGGTGCGGTGAAAACCGCCGAGGCGATCAACCAGGCTCACGATCATTCCTACGGCGAGTATCGCGCCATCCTGAGCAAAGTGCTGATGGAACTGGCGCAGGAAGAAGGCTGGGAAAACTTCGACGCCGATCTCGCGGCGATCAGCCTCAGTGCCTTGCTCGATGGCCTGTGGTTGGAATTGGGTCTGAACCCTGGCACGTTCACCCCGGAGCAAGGCATGCAGATTTGCGAGGCCTGGGTCGACGGTTTGCAGGCCGGTGGCCGGCAGCGCTTTTGCGGGCAGACGAGTAGCTGTTGATCGCCTGTTCAACAGTGGCTACTCTCTGGCGCGGATGCAATAAAACACTCTAATAAGAAATACGCCTTCGGGCTTGTGCGGGACACCCAGCAATGACTCCTCGGGTACTGATCGTCGACGACGATCCGCTGATTCGCGAACTGTTGCACGCCTACCTGTCCCAGGAAGGCTACGACGTTCATTGCGCCGCGACGGCGGAACTGGCCGAGGCCTTTCTGGTCAGCCAGGCCGTTGACCTGGTCATGCTCGATATCCGCTTGCCGGGCAAGGATGGCCTGACCCTGACCCGCGAACTGCGGGTGCGCTCGGAAGTCGGGATCATCCTGATCACCGGGCGCAACGATGAAATCGACCGCATCGTCGGCCTCGAATGCGGCGCCGATGACTACGTGATCAAACCGCTCAATCCGCGTGAACTGGTGTCGCGGGCGAAAAACCTGATTCGTCGGGTTCGTCATGCGCAGACTCCGCAACCGGTCGCGACGGTTTCCAAACCCGTCAAACAGTTTGCCGATTGGGCGCTGGACACCGACCGTCGACGCCTGATCGATCCCTCAGGCAGTGAAACCCTGCTGACCCACGGCGAATTCCAGTTGCTCAGCGTGTTCCTGCGCAACAGCGGCCACACCCTCAGCCGCGACCAGTTGATGGACCAGATCCGCAACCGCGAATGGGTGCCCAACGACCGCTCCATCGACGTACTGGTAGGCCGTTTGCGGCGCAAGTTGCACGACGACCCGGCCGAACCGCAACTGATCATCACCATCCACGGCGCCGGTTATCTGTTCACTGCCAGCCTGGCGGGGTGATGGCTGTGAGGCGGTTGTTCTTCCTGGTGTTGATACTGTTGGCGGGCAATGCGCCGGCAGCGGAAAAGGTCCGTTATTGCGATTATCCGGTGTACCCGCCGATTTCCTGGAGCGACGGCAAACAGGTCCGTGGCCTGGCGCCGAGCGTGGTGAAAAAACTGTTCGGCCAGCTCGGCTACGAAGTCGAAATCGTGGTGCTGGGCAACTGGAAGCGCTGCCTGCTCGACGCCGCCGAAGGCCGGGTCGATGTGGTGCTGGCCTACAGCACCGCGCAACGGGAACAAAGCATGCTGTTTTCCACGGTGCCGGTGCTGCGCGAAGAAGTGGCGTTGTTTGTCAATCGCCAGCATCCGGTGACATTCGAGCGGCTGGAAGATCTGTCCCGTTACCGTGGCGGCCTGCTGTTCGGTGAAAGCTACGGCGTGGAGTTCGATCGCATGGTCGCGCAAAACAACAACATCGAATGGGTCTCGGACAGCCGTCAGAATTTCGGCAAGCTGATTCGCGGGCGCATCGATTTCATCACCCAGGAGCGCCGCACCGGTGAGCTCTACGTGCAGAACCTGCCCGGTGCCCAAGACATCGTGGCCTTGCCCAAGGCCTTGAGCGTGGATTACTTGCGGGTCGCGGTTTCCCGCCGTTCGCCGCTGGCCGCGCGCATGCCGCGGATCAATGAACAATTGCAGCGCATGGTCGATGCCGGTGATATCGAACGCCTGCTCAATGAAAGCGAAGTGATCTACCGCGACATGATCAACCTGCCGGCGAACGCGCAATGATCCGCGCCCGGCCCGGTGGACTGTTGCGACGGCTGTTGCTGTTCATTCTGTTGTTCAGCCTGTGTTTCACCGTACTCGCCAGCAGCGTGCAGTTGTACATCGAGTACCGCCGGGAAATGCGCGACATCGACGCGCGTATGGCGCTGATTCGCGCCGGGTACCTGGCGAGCCTGGAACGCAGCCTGTGGGATTTGAACCAGGAGCAGTTGAACGTGCAGTTGCGCGGTCTGGTGGATTTTTCCGATGTGGCGCGGGTACACCTGACCAGCCCCGATTTCGATTTGCTGCACGGCAATCCTGAGCCGATCGGTCCACTGCGTATCGAGCGATTCCCCCTGGATTATCAACCGCCATCCGGCCCGTTGCGTCACCTCGGCGAACTCGAAGTCAGCACCGATCTGGGCGCGGTGTATCAGCGTCTGTATGCCACCGGGTTCACCAGTTTGTTGTGGATGGCGGTATTTCTCTGTGGACTGGCGGTGGCGCTGTCGGGGTTGTTTTATCGCTTGGTGACCCGGCACCTGAAAGTCATGGCCGAATTTGCCCGGCGCATTGCTGCCGGTGATTGGCACGAGCCGCTGCGTCTCGACAAGCAGCGCAGCGCGCAAAGAGACGAGATCGACACCGTGGCTTACGCCTTGGACGACATGCGCCGGGCGATCCTCAATGACATCGATCGCCGCGAAAGCGATCGCCTGGCCTTGCAGGATAACCGTGATGAATTGCTGAAAATGGTCGAGCGGCGCACCGCCAGCCTGATGCGCGCCAAGGACGAAGCCGAAGCGGCCAACCTCGCCAAGTCGCGATTCCTGGCGACCATGAGTCACGAACTGCGCACGCCGCTCAACGGCATTCTCGGAATGGCCGAATTGCTGCGCGGCGCCAGCCTGGATCAGCAGGACAGCAAGCGCCTGGATGCCTTGCACAAGGCGGGCGAGGGTTTGCTGACGATTCTTAATGAGGTGCTGTTTTTCGCCAAACTGGAGGAGGGCGCGAGCCTGCCCGAGCCGGTGGATTTCTCGATTCGCCAATTGCTCGACGAAGTGCTGACGCTGCTGGAGCCCAAGGCGCTGGATAACGACACGATCCTGCATTGCCGGGTCGACCAGCGGTTGGCCGAACATCATCACGGTGCCGAACAATTCTTGCGGCAAGTCTTGAGCAACCTGTTGGCCAATGCCATCAAGTTCACCGAGGGCGGCGAGGTCAGTGTCGAAGTGGCGTTGCTCACGCAGCCCGAAGGGGTTAGCGGCGATCGCCTGCGGGTGAGTGTCACCGACAACGGTATCGGCATTGCGCCGCAGATGCAGGCGAAGATTTTCGAGCGCTTCACACAGGCCAGCGAGGAAGTGGCGCAGCGCTTTGGTGGCACCGGGTTGGGACTGGCGATCTGCAAACATTTGGTCGAACAAATGGGCGGCAGTATCGGTGTCACCAGTGCAATCGCGCAGGGCAGTTGTTTCTGGTTCGAGCTGACGTTGCAACCCGCTACCGGCGTGACGGCGCCGTTGCCGTTGGCGGTGGCCGGGCCGGCATTGAAGGTGCTGGTGGTGGAGGACGTGGCGCTCAATCGCGACGTGGTCAAGGGTTTGCTGCAACGTGACGGCCATCAGGTGTGGCTGGCCGAGGAGGGTGAACAGGCGTTGGCGCAGTGCGCCGCGCACACTTTCGATCTGATTCTGCTGGATGTGCATCTGCCGGGCGTGAGCGGTGTGGATTTGTGTAAACAGATCCGCCGCCTCGACGGGCCGAACCGCGCCGCGCGTATTTTCGCCCTGACCGCGAGTGTGCAACCGGCATTGGTACGCGGTTATCTGGATGCCGGTATGGATGGCGTGCTGTCCAAACCGCTGAAGCTGGACAACCTGCGCAAGGTGCTGAGCGGGCAATTGATGACGCCAAAGCCGGTGCAGGATGACGTCGCCATCGACTGGCCGCTGCTGCAAACCCATCGCAATCTGCTCGGCGAGCAGAAGGTGCAAGGGTTGCTGGCGGTGCTGCGCGAATCGATCGTCCAGCATCGCGAGGCGTTGAACGAGGCCATCGAAGCCGACGACTTCACTGAGATTGCGCACCTGGCCCACCGTTTGGCAGGAAGCTGCGACTCACTGGGTTTTCGTGCCTTGGCCGGTGTGCTGAGATCAGTGGAAGAAGCGGCGCTGATTAACGATCAATCGGCCATTGAACAGTTGGCGCCTACGGTCCTTGAGCACTGCAAGCACGCGCTGCAAACGCTGGAGCACCTGTTGCAGAGCTGACGTACAAGTTTGTTACGACTTTTCACAACTTCGATCTTTACGTTCAACGGGACCTTACATGGCTTTCCAATAATCGACGCAACCGCCGCAGCGCGGTCTTCGAAGCTTATTGGAGATAATAATAATGAATGGCCGTAAAGCTGATCCGTCCCCGCGCCGTGACGCCCTGTCATGCGCTGTCCGCCTCATCGACGTGAGGCTGCGGACATGAGTGAACACAACGATCGCAAAGGCATCCAACTTACCCGCGCCCTGAAGAGCCGGCATATTTTCATGCTGTCGCTGGGTGGCGTGATCGGTACCGGGCTGTTCATGGGCTCCGGCGTGACTATCAATCAGGGGGGGCCGGTGGGGGCGATCCTGGCGTACCTGGTCGCCGGTTTCCTGATGTACCTGGTGATGGTCTGCCTCGGTGAGCTGTCGGTACAGATGCCGGTGTCCGGTTCGTTCCAGACTCACGCCACTAAATACATCGGGCCAGCCACCGGTTTCATGATCGGTTGGGTGTACTGGATGAGCTGGGCGACCACCGTCGGCCTGGAATTCACGGCCGCCGGCATGCTGATGACCCGCTGGTTTCCGGCGGTGCCGATCTGGTATTGGTCGGCGCTGTTCGTGGTGGTGCTGTTCGGCATCAATGCCATGGCGACCCGTGCGTTCGGCGAAGCGGAGTACTGGTTTTCGGGGATCAAGGTCGCGGCGATTCTGGGATTCATCGTCGTTGGCGTGCTGGTGATCTTCGGTGTGATGCCGCTGAGCAGCGGCGCACCGGCGCCAATGGCGACTAACCTGATTGGCGATTCGCTGTTCCCCAATGGCTTGTCCGCCGTGTTCGCGGTGATGATGACCGTGGTCTACGCCTTCCAGGGCTGCGAGATCATGGGCGTGGCTGCCGGCGAAACCGATCAGCCGGAAAAGAGCATTCCGCGTGCGGTGCGCAACGTGGTGTTCCGTGTGCTGATTTTCTACGTACTGGCGATCATCGTGCTGTCGGCCATTGTGCCGTGGCAGCAGGCGGGGCTGATGGAAAGTCCGTTCGTGCAGGTGTTCGACATGGTTGGCATTCCCTATGCCGCCGACCTGATGAACTTCGTGATCCTCACGGCAATCCTGTCGGTGGGCAACTCCGGGCTGTACGCCTCGACGCGGATTCTGTGGGCGATGTCGAAAACCGGCATGGCGCCCAAAAGCCTGTCGCCGCTGAGCAAACGTGGCGTGCCATTGCGCGCCTTGAGCATCACCCTGTGCTTTGCGCTGGTGTCGCTGATGACCAGTTTTGTCGCGGCCGACACCTTGTTCATGGTGTTGATGGCGGTGAGCGGCATGTCCGGCACCGTGACCTGGATCGTCATCGCGCTGGCCCAATACAAATTCCGCAAGGCCTACCTGCGTGAGGGCGGCAAACTCAGCGACCTGAAATACCGCGCGCCGTGGTTCCCGGTGCTGCCGCTGATGTGCATCACGCTGTGCTGTTCGCTGTTCGTGTTCCTGGCATTGGATGAAACCCAGCGGCCGTCGCTGTACTGGGGCTTCGGGTTTATTGCGCTGTGTTATGGCGCGTACTTCCTGATTCATCGCAAGCGGCAGGGCGTGTTGGCGCCGAGCTTGCCGACTGCTTAATTCCTTCAATCCAGCACATCCCCTGTGGGAGCCAGCCTGCTGGCGATAGCGGTGTATCAGTCAACAGAGATGTTGAATGTGATGCCGTCATCGCCAGCAGGCTGGCTCCTACAGTTGTTTTTGTGGTGCCTGTGGGCAGTTGTTCGAAGTTGTAACAGCGTTAGCCGCCAGAATCCGTAATTTCTAGAAAAAACCTTTAAATACAATCTGATAGCTGATTTTTATAGCTGTTACAGCTTATTTTTTCGCCGATTGCCGCCTTACTGAACACTCGTTTAGTATGGCCTCAAGTCGCATCACCTCAGACCAATCACAATAATTCGAGGATTCGCATGACTACTCATGATTCGTTGCTCAGTCAGGTCGAAGCAGGCGTTGCCTGGATCACGCTCAATCGCACCGCTCAGCGCAATGCGCTGGACATCCCGACGCTGAAAAACCTGCATGCCTTGCTCGATACTTTCAATGCCGATCCTGCCGTGCGCGTCGTCGTGTTGACCGGCAGCGGACGCAGCTTCTGTGCCGGCGCCGACCTCGATGAGTGGGCCGACGCCGAAGCCCGGGGCGCGCTGGAAACCTACGGCTGGACCGAAACCGCCCACGCCCTGATGACCCGCCTGCACAGCCTGGAAAAACCGACCATCGCCGCCATCAACGGCACCGCTGTCGGCGCCGGGATGGACTTGACCCTGTGCTGTGACCTGCGCATCGCCGGGCAGTCCGCACGCTTCAAGGCCGGTTACACCAGCATGGCGTATTCGCCGGACGCCGGTGCCAGCTGGCACCTGCCGCGCCTGATTGGCAGCGAACAAGCCAAGCGCCTGTTGTTTCTCGACGAATTGTGGGGCGCTGACCGTGCCCTTGACGCCGGTCTGGTCGGCGATGTCTGCGCCGACGATCAACTGCTGACCGTCGCCAACGAACTGGCCACGCGCCTCGCCGCCGGACCGACCTTCGCCTTCGCCCAGACCAAAAAGCTCATGCGTGAAGGCGCCGAGCGCAGCCTGCCAGAACAACTGCAAGCAGAACTGGCCGCCGGCCTGCTCTGCGGGCGCAGCGAAGACGGCAGCGAAGCCCTGCGCGCGGCCATGGAAAAACGCCCGGCGCGCTTTATTGGCCGCTAAGCCTCGCACCCCTCTATTAGCACACGAACAACAGGTAGCACCATGAATTTCCAACTGACCCAAGAACAAGAAATGTTGGTGGACTCGGTACGCAGCTTCGTCGAAAAGGAGCTGCTGCCCTACGAAACCGAGGTCGATCGCGCCGATGAGGTTTCCCCGGAACTGGCCGCACAGATTCGCGGCAAGGCGATTGCCGCCGGTTTCTATGCCTTCAACATGCCGGAAGAGGTGGGCGGTGGCGGTCTGGACTACCTGTCCCAGGCGCTGATTGAGCGTGAGTTGTCGAAGGTGTCCTGGGCGCTGCATGTGTTCGTCGCCCGGCCGTCGAAAATCCTCATGGCCTGCACCGGCGACCAGATCAACGACTACCTGCTGCCGTGCATCCAGGGCGAGAAAATCGACTGCTTCGCCCTGACCGAGCCGGGCGCCGGCTCCGATGCCAATGCCATCAAGACCCGCGCCGTGCGTGAAGGCGATGATTTCATCCTCAACGGCAGCAAGCATTTCATCAGCCATGCCGGCCATGCCGATTTCGCCATCGTCTTCGCCGTGACCGACACCTACGAACACAACGGCCGCAAGCGTAACGCCGTGACCTCGTTCCTGGTCGACCGCAACACGCCGGGCATGACCATCCGCCGTGGCCCGAAGTGCGTGAGCAACCGTGGTTATCACACCTTCGAAATGTTCTTCGACGATTGCCGCGTACCGGCCAGCAAAGTGCTGGGCGAAATCGGCAAGGGCTGGGACGTGGCCAACGCCTGGCTGACCGCCGGGCGCGTGATGGTCGCGGCCAACTGCGTCGGCCAGGCGCAACGGGCGCTGGACGTTTCGCTGCAATGGGCGGCTGACCGCAAGCAATTCGGCCAGGCCATCGGCAACTTCCAGGGCGTGTCGTTCAAGCTGGCCGACATGGCCACGCAAATCCGCGCGGCTGAACTGCTGACCCTGCACACCGCGTGGAAAATGGACCAAGGCACCATGACCGATGGCGAGGCCGGCATGGCCAAGCTGTTCGCCAGTGAAGTGCTCGGCCGTGCGGCTGATGAGGCGGTACAGATCTTTGGCGGCATGGGCCTGATGGATGAAAGTCCGGTGGAGCGTATCTGGCGTAACGCGCGGATCGAGCGGGTCTGGGAAGGCACTTCGGAAATCCAGCGCCACATCATTTCCCGCGAATTGCTGCGGCCACTGTTGCGCTGATCGTCCCGGAGAATTGCCATGTCCCAATCCATTCGCGACAACCTCAAGCGCATGCTCGCGCCGCAACACGTGGCGTTTGTCGGCGGCCGCAGCATGGCGCGCGCGCTCAAGCGCTGTGCCGAGGGCGGCTACCAAGGGCAAATGTGGCTGGTCAATCCGCAGCACGACAGCCTTGAAGGCGTACCGTGCGTGCGCAGCATTGCTGACCTGCCGTGTGGCCCTGATGCAGTCTTCATTGCCACCAATCGCGACCTGACACTGACTTGCGTCGCCGAACTGGCCGCCATCGGCGCGGGCGGGGCGATCTGCTACGCCTCGGGTTTCGCCGAGACCGGCGCCGAAGGCCAGGCCCTGCAACAAAAATTGCTCGAAGCCGCCGGCAACATGGCCTTGCTCGGCCCCAACTGCTACGGCCTGCTCGACTACCTGCACAGCTCCGCGCTGTGGCCGGTGGCCCACGGCGGCAAAGCGGTAGAGAAGGGTGTGGCAGTGCTGACCCAGAGCGGCAACTTCGCCTACAACCTGTCGATGAGCGACCGCTCGCTGCCGGTGGCCTACATGGCCTCGGTCGGCAATCAGGCGCAACTGGGCGTGGCCGAACTGCTGGACGTGCTGCTCGACGAGCCGCGCGTTACGGCCATCGGCCTGCACCTTGAAGGCCTGAAAAACGTACCGGGTTTCGCCCGCGCCGCGCACAAGGCATTGGAGAAGGGCATTCCGATCATCGCCCTGAAAACCGGCGTGTCGCAGATCGGTGCCGAACTGGCCTTGAGTCACACCAGTTCGCTGTCCGGTTCCGATGCGTTGTACGACGCGCTGTTCGATCGTCTCGGGGTGATCCGCGTCAGTGGCCCGGTGAGTTTTGTCGAAACCCTGAAAGCCGCCGCGTGCGGCAAACTGCCAGCGGGCAACAGCCTGATCGCACTGGCCTGTTCCGGTGGCGATGCCGGGCTGATTGCCGACTACTCCGAGCGCAACGACCTGGGTTTGCCGAAACTCGATGACGGCCAGGTCGGCGAACTGGCGCAGGTGCTGCCGACCTACGCCAACCTCGTCAATCCGCTGGATTTCACCACGGCGATCTGGGGTGACGGCGATGCCTTGAACACCATGCTCGACAGCGCCCTGCGGACCGAGGCCGATGCAGCGATGCTGGTGCTCGACTACCCGGCGCAGTTCACCGGCGAACGCAAGGAGTGCGACCTGCTGCTGGACCTGTTTTGCAAGGCGCTGGTGCGTCACGGCAAGACCGGCTTTGTCACTTCGGCGTTCCCTGAATTGCTGCCGGCCCATGCCCGTGAGCGTCTGCATGCCCAAGGCGTGGCGGCGTTGCAAGGTGTCGAGGATGGTTTGGCGGCGTGGGGCCGTATTGCCGGTTACCAGTGTAATCGTCAGGCCTTGCTGGAGCTGGGTGAATCGGCATTGGTGCCGCTGTCCCCGCAAGCACTGACAACCGAAGGTGAATTGCTCAACGAGTGGGATTCCAAACAGGCGTTGAAAGCCTTCGGCCTGCCGATTCCAAACGGCGTTTTGAGCACTGCGCAGAATGCCTTGAAGGATGCCGAGTCATTGGGCTATCCGCTGGTACTCAAAGCCGTCAGCGCGCAACTGCCACACAAGACCGAAGCCGGAGCCGTGGCTCTGAATCTCAAGGATGGCGCGGCGTTGAGCGCGGCACTGGACAAGATGAACGCGAGCATCGCGGCTTATGCGCCGGGCGTTCCTTTCGATGAGTTGCTGCTGGAACCGATGGCCAAGCCACCACTGGCCGAGCTGATCGTTGGCATCAAGCGCGAAAACGATTTCGGCCTGGCACTGGTGATTGGCGCTGGCGGGATTCTGGTGGAGTTGCTCAAGGACAGTCGCAGCCTGTTGCTGCCGACCACCGACGGCGCGATCCGCAATGCCTTGTTGAGCCTGCGCAGCGCGGCATTGCTGCAAGGTTTTCGCGGTCGTGAAGCGGCGGATCTTGATGCGTTGGTCACGGCGATCCGTGCCGTGGCCGACTACGCCTGCGAGAACGCCGGTCAATTGCTCGAACTCGATGTGAACCCATTGTTGGTCGGTGCCGATGGCACGACGGCGGTCGACGCGTTGATTCGCCTCGGCCATGCGTGAGGATCTGAACATGCAAAGCAAAACCTTGACCGGTGGCCAGGCGCTGGTGCGCCTGTTGGCCAACTACGGCGTCGACACCGTGTTCGGCATTCCCGGCGTGCACACCCTGGAGCTGTATCGCGGCCTGCCCGGCAGCGGCATTCGCCACGTGCTGACCCGTCATGAGCAGGGTGCCAGTTTCATGGCTGACGGCTATGCGCGAGTCAGCGGCAAACCCGGCGTGTGTTTCGTCATCACCGGCCCCGGCGTGACCAACGCCGCCACCGGCATCGGCCAGGCCTACGCCGACTCGATTCCAATGCTGGTGATTTCCAGCGTCAACCACACCGCCAGTCTCGGCAAGGGCTGGGGCATCCTGCACGAATGCCAGGACCAGCGCGCCATAACCGCGCCGATCACCGCGTTCTCGGCCGTAGCATTGACCGCCGAAGACCTGCCGGAACTGATCGCCCGTGCCTACGCGGTGTTCGACAGCGAGCGTCCGCGCCCGGTGCACATTTCGGTGCCGCTGGACGTGTTGGCGGCACCGATTGCCCGCGACTGGAGCAACGACGTGGTGCGTCGTCCGGGGCGTGGTCCAGCATCCGCCACGGCACTCGATGAAGCGGTGGCCAAACTCAACAGCGCAAAACGGCCGATGATCATCGCCGGTGGTGGTGCGTTGAAGGCTGTTTCGGAGCTGCAAGAAATCAGCACCCGTTTGGCCGCACCGCTGTTCACCAGCGTCGCCGGCAAAGGCTTGCTGCCTCCAGACGCACCGCTCAATGCCGGCTCATCGTTGTGCGTGGAGCCGGGCTGGAACTTGATCGCCGAAGCCGACGTCGTGCTGGCGGTCGGCACCGAAATGGCCGACACCGATTTCTGGCGCGAACGTTTGCCGCTCAATGGCGAGCTGCTGCGGGTGGATATCGATCCGCGCAAGTTCAACGACTTCTATCCATGCGCGGTGGCGTTGCACGGCGATGCGCAACAGACCCTCAGTGGCTTGTTGGAACGTCTGCCGTCCGACGTGCGCGACGCCGGCGCAGCCGTTGCCTCGGTGGCTGCACTGCGGGAAGCGGTCAAGGCCAGCCATGGCCCGTTGCAGTCGATTCATCAATCGATTCTCGAGCGCATTGCTGCGGAGTTGCCGGAAAACGCGTTCATCAGCACCGACATGACGCAACTGGCCTACACCGGCAACTACGCCTTCGACAGCCAGGCAATCCGCAGCTGGTTGCACCCGACCGGCTACGGCACGTTGGGCTATGGCTTGCCGGCTGGTATCGGCGCCAAATTCGGTGCGCCGCAACGTCCGGGTCTGGTGCTGGTGGGCGACGGCGGTTTCCTCTACACCGCGCAGGAACTGGCGACGGCGGTCGAGGAACTGGACACCCCGCTGGTGGTGCTGCTGTGGAACAACGATGCCCTGGGGCAGATCCGCGACGACATGCTCGGCCTGGACATCGAACCGATCGGCGTATTGCCACGCAACCCGGATTTCGCCGCCCTTGGCCGTGCGTTCGGTTGCACCGTGACCCAGCCGCAAAGCCTGGCCGAATTGCAAACCGACCTGCGCCACGGCTTCAAGCGTAACGGCGTGACGCTGATCGAACTCAAGCATGCCTGTGCGCATTGATGTGTATTTCAAGGGGATGAAGCCATGCGCTTTTCCGATCTGACTCAACGTATTGCCGGTGACGGCGCCGCCGCATGGGATATCCATTACCGTGCGCTGGCCATGCGCGAGCAAGGCGAAGACATTCTGTTGCTGTCCGTGGGCGATCCGGATTTCGACACGCCGGTACCCATCGTGCAAGGCGCCATCGACAGCCTGCTGAACGGCAACACCCACTATGCCGAGGTGCGCGGCAAGCGTGCCTTGCGTGAAGCCATCGCCAAGCGTCATCGCCAGCGCAGTGGCCAAACCGTCTCGGCGGATCAGGTCACGGTGCTGGCCGGGGCGCAATGTGCGCTGTTCAGCGTTGCCCAATGCGTACTCAATCCGGGCGATGAAGTGATCGTCGCCGAACCGATGTACGTCACCTACGAGGCGGTATTCGGTGCTTGCGGCGCCGTCGTCGTGCCAGTGCCGGTGCGTTCGGAAAACGGTTTCCGCGTGCTGCCGGAAGACGTGGCGACACGCATCACCCCGCGTACCCGGGCGCTGGCCCTGAACAGCCCGCACAACCCATCCGGCGCAAGCCTGCCGCGCAGCACCTGGCAGGCGTTGGCCGAACTGTGCATCGGCCACGACCTGTGGCTGATGTCCGATGAGGTCTACAGCGAACTGCTGTTCGACGGTGAACACGTCAGCCCTGCGAGCCTGCCGGGCATGGCCGAACGTACCGCGACGCTCAACAGCCTGTCGAAATCCCACGCCATGACCGGTTGGCGCGTCGGTTGGGTGGTGGCGCCGCCATCGCTGGCCGCGCACCTGGAAAACCTCGCGTTGTGCATGCTCTACGGTTCGCCGGATTTCATCCAGGACGCCGCCGTCATCGCGCTGGAAAGCAACTTGCCAGAGCTGGACGCCATGCGCGAAGCCTATCGCCAGCGCCGCGATCTGGTCTGCGACAGCCTTGCCGGTTGCCCCGGTGTGCGGGCGTTGAAGCCCGATGGCGGGATGTTCGTGATGGTCGACATCCGCGAAACCGGTCTCAGCGCCCAGGCGTTTGCCGATCGCTTGCTCGATCGCCACGGCGTTTCGGTGTTGGCCGGTGAAGCTTTCGGGCCAAGCGCCGCCGGGCACATCCGCCTCGGCCTGGTGGTCGGCGCCGCTCCGCTGCGTGATGCCTGTCAGCGCATCGCCCGTTGTGCCCACGAATTAATGGAGGCTCAGGTCCATGCTTAACCACAAGGCACTGTTTATTGATGGCCGCTGGCAAACCCCGTCGGGGCAGGGTATCGCCGAGGTGATCAACCCGGCCACCGAGGAAGTGGCCGGCAGCGTACCGCTGGGTGATGAGCGTGATGTCGACAACGCTGTGGCGGCCGCACGCAAAGCGTTTGGATCATGGTCGCGTACGCCTTCCAGTGTGCGCGCCGGTTATATCCGCGCACTCGCCGAACAACTGCGGGTTCGTGCCGATGAAATGGCGGCGGTGATCACCGCTGAACTGGGCATGCCGGTGCAGTGGTGTCGCTCGGTGCAGGTTGACGGGCCGATCGAGGGCCTTGAGCAATACGTCGAACTGGCGCACCTGATGGACGAAGTGCGCGAGGTCGGCAATTCGCTGGTGATTCGCGAAGCGGTCGGTGTCTGTGCCTTCATCAACCCGTGGAATTACCCGCTGCACCAGTTGATCGGCAAGCTCGCACCCGCACTGGCCGCGGGTTGCACGGTGGTGGTCAAGCCGAGCCAGGAAACGCCGCTGCACGCGTTTTTGCTGGCGCAGATGATCGAAGCCATCGGCCTGCCGGCCGGGGTGTTCAACCTGGTCAGCGGACCGGGATCGAAAGTCGGCGAAGCATTGGCCAGACACCCGGACGTGGACATGGTGTCGTTCACCGGCTCCACCGGCGCCGGCGTTCGCGTCGCACAAGCGGCGGCGCCTTCGGTGAAGCGGGTGTGCCTGGAACTGGGCGGCAAGTCGCCGCTGTTGATCGCCGAGGATGCCGATCTGGCGGCGGCAGTGCGTTACGGCGTGCAGGACGTGATGATCAACTCCGGCCAGACCTGCACCGCGTTGACCCGCATGCTGCTGCCGGCCAGTCGTTATGCCGAAGCCGTTGAATTGGCGTTGGCTGAAACGCTGAGCCTGCGCATGGGCGATCCACTCGACCCGCAAAGTTTCCTCGGCCCGATGTGCTCGGCAGGGCAAAAGCGCACGGTGCTCGATTACATCAAGGTCGGTCAGCAGGAAGGCGCGCGTCTGTTGTGCGGTGGTGACACGCCGTCAGCATTTGAACGCGGTTTCTATGTCAGCCCGACGCTGTTCGCCGATGTCGACAACCGCATGCGCATCGCCCAGGAAGAGATCTTCGGACCGGTGCTGTGCCTGATTCCTTACGCCGATGAGGCGCAAGCGATCCAGATTGCCAATGACTCGCCGTTCGGCCTGTCCAGCGGCGTTTGGGCCGGTAGCGCCGAGCGCGCCTTGCAGCTGGGTCGGCAGATGCGCGCCGGCCAGTGCTTCCTCAATGGGGCGGCGTTCAACTATCAGGCGCCGTTCGGTGGCTACAAACAGTCGGGCAATGGTCGGGAATGGGGGGAAGAAGGGCTGAACGAATTCGTCGAAATGAAGGCGATTCAGGTGTGACCGTTGGCGATTCAAACGTTGTAAGCACCGGGCCATGGCCCGGTGTTTGGCGTGGTTTTGAATTGGAATTCTATTAGCGTTTGATCAGGGGCAATGCAATGAGCGATAACAAAAACAAGATTACTCAAGCGAACCATGAATTCAGTTTTCCGCGCCGGGACTTTCTCAAGTACAGCGCGACTGCAGCCGCGGTAGTCGGGGCGTTCTCCATGGGCCTGCCGTTGGGTGCGTTCGCCGAGGAAGCCACACCTAAGCCCGGTGGCGTCCTGCGCCTGGGCCTGGCCGGTGGCAGCACCACGGACTCCAAGGACCCGGGCTCGTGGGCCGACACCTTCACCTTCGTCGGTTTCTCGGCGGTCTATAACACCCTGACTGAAATTGCCGTCGACGGCACAGCGATCCCCGAACTGGCCGAGAGCTGGACGTCCACGCCCGATGCACGTATCTGGACCTTCAAAGTCCGTCCGGGCGTGACCTTCCACAACGGCAAAACCCTGGACGCCAATGATGTGGTGGCGTCGATCCAGCATCACCTGGGCGAACAATCCACCTCGGCGGCCAAAACCGTGCTCGGCGATGTCGCCAAAGTCAGCGCCAATGGCAGCGACAGCGTGGTGTTCGAATTGAAGTCGGGCAACGCCGATTTTTCCTATGTGGTCGCCGACTATCACCTGGTCATTCTGCCGAGCAAGGACGGCGTGCCCGACTGGAAGGCCGGTGTCGGCACCGGCGGTTATCGCCTCAAGGATTTCGAACCGGGTGTGCGCATGACCCTGGAACGCAGCCCCGATTACTGGAAACCGGGCCGTGCGCACTTCGCCAGCGCCGAGCTGATCGCGATTGCTGACGGTGCAGCCCGGGTCAATGCACTGGTCACCGGCCAAGTGGACGTGATCAACAAGGTCGACCTGAAAACCGTGGCGTTGCTCAAGCGCAACCCGAACCTGGTGATTGAGGAAACCAAAGGCGCGCAGCACTACACCTTCCCGATGCTCACCGACAGCCAGGTGTTCCAGAACAACGACGTGCGCCTGGCGATGAAGCACGCGATCAACCGCGAAACCTTGCTGGCTTCCGTGCTGCATGGCTATGGCCTGGTGGGCAACGACCATCCGATCCAGCCTGGCAGTCGCTTCATCAATACCGCGCTGGAACAACGCACCTACGATCCGGACAAGTCGCGCTTCTACCTGAAAAAGGCCGGCCTGGATTCGCTCAAGGTTCGCCTGCAAGCCTCCGATGCAGCCTACACCGGTGCCGTCGACGCCTCGGTACTGTTCAAGGAACAGGCACGTGCGGCCGGGATCGACATCGACGTGGTCCGTGAACCCGCCGATGGTTTCTTCTCCAACGTGTGGATGAAGCAACCGTTCACCACGTCGTTCTGGTACTCCAGCCTGACCGCCGACCGCATGTTCAGCATCGGTTACGCCAAGGGGGCGGCATGGAACGAAACCCACTGGGATAACACGCGTTTCAATCAACTGCTCAACGCCGCCCGCGGCGAGATGAACGACCCGCTGCGCCGCGAGATGTACAACGAAATGCAGGCGCTGTGCCGCGATGACGGCGGGGCGATTGTGCCGCTGTTCGCCAGCTCTGTGGCGGCGCGTTCCAGCCGGGTGAGTCATGGTGGACAGACCGCGCCGTACGGCGAGCTGGATGGGTTGCGGGTGATTGAGCGGTGGTGGCAGGCCTGAGGAAATTGTCGATGCAATGAAGACCCCCTGTAGGAGCGTCATTGTTTTCTGAAGCGTGCCCAATCCAAGGAATTGCACGATGAGAAGTATTTTCAAGCTGTTAGGGCAGCGTTTGGCCTTGGGCCTGCTGTCGCTGTTCGCCGTATCGGTGATCATTTTTCTCGCCGTCGGCCTGCTCCCGGGTGACATCGCCCAGGCCATGCTCGGCCAATCCGCCACCCCGGAAACCGTGGCCGCTTACCGCGCACAACTGGGCCTGGACCTGCCGCCGCTGACCCGTTTCGGTCACTGGATCTGGCAATTGCTGCACGGTGACCTCGGCGTGTCGCTCGCCAACCAGCGGCCAATCGCCGAACTGGTCGGCGCGCGTTTGGGCAACACTTTCAGCCTCGCATTGCTGGCGGCGCTGGTGTCGGTGCCATTGGCGTTGCTGCTGGGCATGCTCGCGGCGTTGTACCGCAACAGCTGGTTCGACCGTTTGCTCAACACCTCGGCCTTGAGCGCGGTGTCGTTCCCCGAGTTCTTCGTCGCCTACATCCTGATCCTGGTGTTCGCGGTGAAGCTCAACTGGTTCCCGAGCATTTCCAACCTGGCGCCGGACGCGTCCCTCGGCACGATTCTGGAACGCTCGGTATTGCCGGTGGCAACACTCAGCCTGGTGGTGATCGCACAGATGATGCGCATGACCCGCGCCTCCCTGATCAACCTGCTCGCCAGCCCCTACATCGAAATGGCCCGGCTCAAGGGTATCAGCCAGTCGCGGATCATCTTTCGCCATGCTTTGCCCAACGCCTTGGCACCGATCGTCAACGTCGTCGCGTTGAACCTGGCGTACCTGGTGGTCGGCGTGGTGGTGGTCGAAGTGGTGTTTGTGTATCCGGGGCTCGGCCAGTTGCTGGTCGACTCGGTGGCCAAGCGTGACATCCCGGTGGTGCAGGCGTGCAGCCTGATCTTTGCCGCGACGTACATCCTGCTCAACACCAGCGCCGATGTGCTGTCGATTGCCAGCAACCCACGCCTGATGCATCCGAAGGGGTAGTCCATGAACGTGTTCAAACAGTTAATGCGGGCGCCGCTGAGCGCGAAGTTCGGGCTGCTGGTGATCGTGCTGTACATCTTTGTCGCGTTATTTGCACCGATTTTGGCGCCGTTTGGCGAAACCCAAGTGGTGGGCGAGGGCTTTGCGCCATGGGGCGGGCAGTTCCTGTTGGGCACCGATAACCTCGGGCGCGACATGTTCAGCCGCCTGGTCTACGGCGCACGCAACACCCTGGGCATTGCCTTCCTGACCACGGTGCTGGCGTTCTTGCTCGGCGGCTCGTGCGGTTTGATCGCTGCAATCAAGGGCGGTTGGGTCGATCAGGGTTTGTCGCGGGTGGTGGACATCCTGATGGCGATTCCGCAACTGATCTTTGCCTTGCTGATCCTCAGCGTGGTTGGCACCACGGCGACCTCGCTGGTACTGGTGATCGCGCTGCTGGACGCGACCCGGGTGTTTCGCCTGTCCCGCGCCGTGGCGATGAACGTGGTGGTGCAGGACTTCGTCGAAGCCGCACGCCTGCGCGGTGAAGGCCTGTACTGGCTGGTGACCCGCGAAGTGCTGCCGAACGCGGCGGCGCCGTTGATTGCCGAATTCGGTCTGCGGTTCTGCTTCGTGTTCCTATTCATCAGTGCGCTGTCGTTCCTCGGCCTCGGTATTCAACCGCCCACCGCCGATTGGGGCAGCATGGTCCGCGATAACGCGGTGCTGATCACCTTTGGCGACATTAGCCCGTTGCTGCCCGCCCTGGCCGTGGCCTTGATCACGGTCAGCGTCAACTTCGTCGTCGACTGGATGCTGCACAAATCCAGCGGCCTCAAGGAATGCTGAACATGACGACTACCCAACCTTTGCTGGAAATCCGCGACCTGCACATCGAAGGTCACTACGAAGACGCATGGCATCCGCTGATCAAGGGCATCGACCTGACATTGCAACGCGGCGAGGTACTGGGGCTGATCGGTGAATCCGGCGCGGGCAAGTCGACCCTTGGCCTGTCGGCCATGGGTTACACCCGCGACGGTTGCCGGATCACCGGTGGCTCGGTGCATTTCGACGGCATCGATTTGCTCAAGGCCAAACCCGATGCCCTGCGCAAGTTGCGTGGTTTGCGCATCGCGTATGTGGCGCAGAGCGCAGCAGCCTCGTTCAACCCGGCCCATCGGCTGATCGATCAACACGTCGAAACGGCAGTCAAGAACGGCGGCATGAGCCGCGAACAGGCGATGCGCGAAGCCGTCGAGTTGTATCGCGTGCTGCGCCTGCCCAATCCCGAAACCATCGGCCAACGCTATCCGCATCAGGTTTCCGGCGGCCAGTTGCAACGTGTCATGACCGCGATGGCCATGGCCTGTCACCCGGACCTGATCATCTTCGACGAACCGACCACCGCGCTGGACGTCACTACCCAGATCGAAGTGCTGGCGGCGATTCGCGATGCAGTGGCCACCTACGGCAGCGCCGCGATCTACATCAGTCATGACCTGGCGGTGGTCGCGCAAATGGCTGACCGCATCATGGTGCTGCGCCACGGCAAACTGGTGGAGGAGGCCGAGACCCGCCAAATGCTCGGCGACCCTCAAGAGGATTACACCAAGTCGTTGTGGGCGGTGCGCAGTTTCCGCACTGAACCCAAGGCCTGCCCGCACCAGGAAAAACCGCTGCTGGAACTGCGTAACAGCTGCGCCAGCTACGGTCAGCAACCAGTGCTGCACGACGTGTCGCTGAAACTCTATCGCGGCCAGACCCTGGCGGTGATTGGCGAATCCGGCAGCGGCAAAAGCTCCACGGCGCGCTTGATCACCGGCCTTTTACCGCCGACTTACGGCCAGGTGCTGTACGACGGCGAGCCACTGCCAGCGGACTTCCGTCAGCGCAGCAAGGAGCAGCTGCGGCGCATCCAGATGATTTATCAGATCCCCGACACGGCGTTGAACCCACGCCAGCGCATCGTCGACATCATCGGCCGGCCGCTGACGTTCTACCTCGGCCTCAAGGGCAAGGCCATGCGCGCGCGGGTCGCCGAGTTGCTGGAAATGATCGAACTCGACCCGGCGACCTTCATGGAGCGCCAGCCCCGTGAATTGTCCGGCGGACAAAAGCAACGCATCTGTATTGCTCGGGCACTGGCGGCCGACCCACAATTGATCATCTGCGACGAAGTCACCTCGGCCCTCGATCAACTGGTGGCCGAAGGCGTGCTCAAGCTGCTCAACCGCATTCAACAACAACTCGGCGTCGCCTACCTGTTCATCACCCATGACGTCGCCACGGTGCGGGCGATTGCCGATGAAGTGCTGGTGATGCAACGGGGCAGGGTGGTCGACCACGGCTCGCGCAACCAGATTTTCACCCCACCACATCAGGATTACACCGGACTGTTGTTCTCGTCCGAACCGCAAATGGACCCGGACTGGCTCGACCAATTGCTGGCCAGCCGCGCGACCGTAAACGCATCCGATTCGCTGGAAAAAGTCTAAGGAATCACCATGAAAGTACTGATCGTTCACGCCCACCCGGAACCAAAATCCTTCACCGCCGCCCTGCGGGACCAGGCTGTCGCCACCCTTGAAGCCCAGGGCCATGAAGTGCAAGTCAGCGACCTGTACCAAATGAACTGGAACCCGGTGGCCAGCGACGCGGACTTCTCGTCACGGGAAAACCCCGAATACCTGGTCTATGCGCTGGAACAACGCCTGGGCGTGAAGAGCCAGTCGCTGGCGGCCGACATCCAGGCCGAACTCGACAAACTGCTGTGGGCCGACCTGCTGATCCTCAACTTCCCGATCTTCTGGTTCTCCGCCCCGGCCATGCTCAAGGGCTGGATCGACCGGGTGCTGGTGTCGGGCATCTGCTATGGCGGCAAGCGTTTCTACGACCAGGGTGGTTTGGCGGGTAAGAAGGCGCTGGTGACGGTGACCCTGGGCGGGCGTGAGCATATGTTTGGCGACGGGGCGATCCACGGTCCGCTGGAGGACATGTTGCGGCCGATCCTGCGTGGCACGTTGGCGTATGTCGGGTTCGATGTGCTGGAACCGTTCGTGGCCTGGCACGTGCCTTACATCAGTGAAGAGGCGCGGCAGCAATTTCTGGTTGATTACGGGCAGCGGCTGCAGCATCTGAGTGATGAGCAGCCGCTGGTGTTTCCGAAGTTGGCGGAGTTTGATGACAAGCTGTACCCACTGGTCACGAACGCCTGACCAACCCCACACATCCTGTGGGAGCCAGCCTGCTGGTGATGAGGGCATCAGCTTCGCCATCGCGAGTAAGTTCGCTCCCCAAGGGGCTGGGTGTTTTGAAGCGTGAGTTAATGGCCGTTGGGCGATTGCCTCAGGCAGGCACCGGGCGTGAACTACACTGTTTCTACTTCACCCAGTCCGGCTGCTGTCGGAGGTCATGATGAATAGGTTGCCACCCATCGGCCTGTGCGTCGCTTTGTCGCTTTTCAGTGCCCAGGGATGGGCACAGTCGGTGGTACCGATGAAAGGCCAGAGTTCGCAACAAACCCAAGCAGACATCACCGAGTGCAATAACATCGCCGCCAGTCAAACGGCGTCGACATCCTCGACACCTTCTGGCGGGCGGGTCAAAGGTGCCGCGGCGGGCGCTGTCGCCGGGGCCACGGCGGCCCAGGTACGCGGGCGTCAGCACGATGAGTTTTATGATCGCGTCGACGACGACAACAAGCAGGATTATCGCCAGGACCGCGCCAAGCAGACCGCCGCGGCAGGCGTGGTAGTGGGCGGCTCGCGCCAGCGTCAGGAGCGCCGCGAACAGGACAAAACCAACAGCGCAAACACCGCCACGGCCTACACCAGTTGCCTGCAAGGCAAGGGCTATCAGGTCAATCCCTGACGATACTCAACCCCTACAAAATCGTGTTGGCGTCAGGTTGTTTTTGCCGCTGATCGAGCAGATGCACCATCAAGCACGCATACAGCGTCACGCCGATGAAGAGTGTCATGCGCACGGCGAACGCGGTTTGCACGTCCTTGCCCGCGACACTGTCCTGCACCGACTGACCCAACAGGATAACCAGGGTCATCAGGCTGTTGAGCCAGAATCCCGGGCTCAAGCGAGTCGATTTCAAGCCATACAGTCTGCGCGCCAGGAACAGGGCAAACAGCAGCATCCATAAAAAGAACATCCACAGGTGCACGAACAGGCTCAGCGCATTCCAGAACAGGAAGGCCAGCAAGCCACCGAGCAGGGTCGAGCCGATCAGCTCGCGGGCGGCATTGCGCGCGCTGGTCGTTTCACTTTGCTGACCGAGGTTGACGGCCTTGAGCACGATGGGCAGGTAAGTGGCCGGATCGATCAGCGCCAGCAAGAAGGCCGGAATCACGATCAGGGTGGCGCGCAATGCCACCCGGTCGACTTCGCTCGCCGGAAAAACTGGCGGGACGGGTGGCGCTGGGGCGTTGGCCGGTTCGGGGAACAGCCAATGACTGAACATGCCGACCACCACCGCCAGCATCAGCCCCGCGACCATAGCCTTGATGACCATCACCGCCAGGCCAAAATCGGCCACGCCCGCTGAAGAAATCATGGTCAGGCCAATCACCAGAAACGTGACGATCAGATTGCTGCCACCGCGCAAGCCAAAGCGAAACACCAGAAACAAACACAAACCGATCACCAGCACGCCGCTGTTGGGGTAATAGCGCAGTAGCGGGATCAGCAGCAGGCCACTGCCGGTGGTCAGCATTGCAGCCACCGCCAGCACCAAGGCTGCCTTGAATGGCAGCGGACGATTGGCCGAGGCCAGCAGCAGCGCGCACAGCACCGGCGCCAGAAAGGGAATCGGCAGTGCCAGGCCAAAACTGATCGCCAGGCACACCGCGGTGCCAGTGGCCAGGCGCAATGCACGCTGCGCCCTCGGCGAGCGCTGTTGCTTAGTAAACATACGACAACCAACTCATCAGCCGCAGAAACACATGGCCAAGCGGGTTCAACAGGTTGCCTTCGCTGGGGAACGCCATGACTTCGGCCTGACCACCGGCACGGATCGCACGGTTGTCGCGCAGCATCGCCAGCGACTCAGGGGAAAACTCGATGATCACCGGAAAACGCTGGGCCGGCCGCAGCCAGTCGCGGCTGTTCTGCACGGTGGGCAGGCTGCCGGGCGGGGCGGGCTGACCGACGCTGACACCGTAGCCGATGCTGCGCACGCGGCCCTCGAACACTTCACCGGGCAGGGCGTCCAATACGATCGACACGGGGGTCTCGGTCTTGACCAGGCCCAGGTTGTTTTCGGTCATGTCGGCGCTGATCCACACATCATGGATCGCGATCAGGGTCATCACCGGGTTGCCGGCCGCCGCGAACTGGCCGACATCGGTGCGCAGGTCAGTGATCAGACCGGCCGAACGGGCGCGGATCTGTGTATTGGAGAGGTCCAGTTCAGCCTTCGACAGCGCCGTGGCAGCGCTGCGCAGTTGGGCGTTGTCTTCCTCGCTACCGCCCTCCGTTTCCTTGGCGCGCTGCACTTCGGCGCGGGCCGCCGCGACGCTGCTCACGGCGGCTTCGCGGTTGGCGCGGGACACTTCCAGCAGGCGCACGGAAATGGTTCCGGGGTCTTCGCGATACAAACCTTCAAGCCGCTGATTGTCCTGACGCGCTTTCAGTTCGTTGGCCTGTGCGGCCCGCAGACTGGCTTGCGCCGAGGCGATGCCGGCGGTGCTGGCGCCGATCTGCCGACGGGTGGATTCGAGGTCCGCACGGGCGCGGTCGACGGCGATCTGGTACGGCTGCGGGTCGATCTCGAAAATCACTTCCCCGGCCTTGACGTCTTGATTGTTGCGCACGTTGACCCGGACGACCCGCCCAGCCACTTCCGCCGCCACCGGAATCACAAACGCGCTGACCCGTGCCTGTTGCGTATAGGGCGTGAATCGGTCCGCCAGCAGATACCACGCGAGGCTGAGCACGATCAGCAGCAGCACCCATTTGATACCTTTTTTCGTCGGGTCAGCAGCGGGCTCCGCTGCTGGCGGCGCGGCGTCGGAGCTGGGAGGGACGGCTTCAGTCATTGGCTTTTACCGGGTTGGCTAAAGGGGCGGCGGGTTGCGCGGAAGGGGGCTCGGCCAGCAGGTCGCCCCAATCGGTGCGTTGTTCCATTTGCCGGCGCGTGGCGGAATCGATTTTTGGCTGGCCGCTGTACCAGCCGCCACCGAGGGCCTTGTACAGGGCGATCATGTTGCTCACCGCGTCGCCACGGCTGACCAGGTAACTGTCCTGGAGTTCGAGCAACGCGCGTTGCGCATCCAGCACCCGCTGGAAGTCCGAGTAGCCTTCGCGGTACAGCGTGTTGGCCAGTTCCAGCGAGCGTTTCGCCGCGCCTTCGGCTTCGCGCAGGATGCGTTCGCGCTGTAACGAGCGGGTCACGCCGTTGGCGGCATCGTCGGCTTCGCGCGCGGCCTGTCGAACCTTGTCGCGGTAAACCTCGATCAACTGCTGCAAACGGGCGTCCTGCACGCGCACGTTGTTGCTGATCCGGCCATAGTCGAACACGTTCCAGCGCAGGCTCGGGCCGCCGATCAGATCAAGGCTGCGGGACGTGCCGCTGAGAGTGTCGCCGGACCAGACGATGCTGCCCAACAGCGTCAGCGACGGATAGAAATCGGTCTCGGCCACGCCGATCAGCGCGGACTGCGCGGCGACATTCAGTTCGGCGGCGCGCACGTCGGGGCGGCGCAGCAGCAGGTTGGCGGGGACATCCTGCAGCACGGCGCGGTCCACCAGCGGAATCAGTCCGGTATTTTCCGCCATCATCGGCAGCGCTCCGGGCGGACGGCCGATCAATACCCCTAAGGCGTTGCGAATACGGCCGATCTGGTCTTCCAGAAGCGGGATCGTGCTCAAGGTGCCCAGGTATTGGGTCTTGGCTTGTTGCAGGTCGAGCTCGGCGGTCTGGCCGCTGTTGAACAGTTTTTCGGTGATCTCGTAATTACGTTGTTGCTGACGGGCGTTTTCCCGGGCTACCCGCAGACGTGCCTCGGTGGTGCGCAGGGAAAAGTAGGTGTCGGCGACTTGCGCCCGCAGCAGGACCAGCGCGTCGTCATAGTTGGCTTCGGCCGCGAAATAGCTGGCGTCGGACGACTCGATGGCGCGACTGAAACGTCCCCAGAAATCCAGTTCCCAACCGACATCGAACCCGGCGCTGTGCTGCCAGAAATGGCTGTCGACCGGGTTGTTGCCACCGTATTGCCGACGGTTGACGTACAGGCTGTCGACACTGACTTGCTGTAATTGCGGATAGAGACCGCTCTGGGCAATGCCTAATTGCGCGCGGGCTTCCATCACGCGCAAACCGGCAATCTTCAGGCTTGAGTTGTGGGCGTCCGATTCAGCGATCAGTTGATTCAGCGTCGGGTCTGCAAATATTTGCCACCATTGACGAATGTCCGGTTGCTGAGCCCGTTGGCTGGCGTGTTCGAGCTCGGGGGTGTTCCAGTGTTCGACCCACGCCTCGCCGGGCGGCTGGAAGTCCGGGCCCAACCGCACGCAACCACCGAGTGCAAGCACGGCAAACAGCAGTAGCTGGCTTGTACCTGGATGCATCGTCCGTTTTCCCGACCAAAGAATCTCCCAGCAGCATAGACGTCCGGATGGAAGCCGGTTTGTTTCAATGCCCCGCCATGTAAAAACGCCACGACTGTCGTAAAAACGACCTGTTTGCGCTGAACACGAACATTCATCAGGTTTCTGTTGAACGAGTGTTCAGCTTGGACTATGTTCGTTCCACCTTCTCTCCCGGCTGGTTGCGGGCTTGCGTTTCTTCTTTCTGAACGAGGCACTGGCATGCGGTTTTCACCCTTTGTTGAGCGGATCTCAGGTCAAGGCGTAGCCGCTTGGGATATTCACTACGCGGCATTCGAAGCGCGCCGCCGGGGCGAGGATGTGATCATTCTCAGTGTCGGCGACCCGGATTTCCCCACGCCCGACTTCATCACCGATGCCGCGATCCAGGCGCTGCGCGAAGGTGACACTCACTACACCGAAATTGCTGGCCGCCTGGCGCTGCGCGAAGCCATTGCCGCGCGCTACGGCACGTTGTTCGATCGTGAACTGCAAGCTGAAAACGTGATCGCCGTGGCAGGTGCGCAGAACGCCTTGTTCGTCGCCTCAATGTGCCTGCTCAGTACCGGTGACGAAGTGATTGCACTCGACCCGATGTACGTGACCTACGAAGCGACGCTCAAGGCTTCCGGCGCCACACTGGTGCGGGTGCCGTGCTCGGCGGCTGATGATTTCCGTGTCGATGCGGCGGTGTTGGCCAAGGCCATCACGCCACGCACCCGGGCGATTTTCCTGTCCAACCCGAACAATCCCACCGGCGTGGTACTCAACCGCGAAGAGCTGCAAGCCATCGCTGAACTCGCCATCGCCCACGACTTGTGGGTGGTGGTGGACGAGGTCTATGAAAGCCTGACCTTCGAACGTGATCACGTGAGCCTGGCGGCGTTGCCGGGCATGGCCGAGCGCTGCGTGGTGATCGGCAGCCTGTCGAAATCCCATGCCATGACCGGTTGGCGGATTGGCTGGATCGTTGCCAATCCCGCGCTGGTCGCGCATGCCGAAACCCTGGTGTTGAGCATGCTTTACGGTTTGCCGGGGTTTTGTATGGAAGCCGCGTTGAAGGCGGTGCAGTCCCACGACGAAGTCACCCACGGCATGCGTGACATCTATCGCCGTCGCCGCGATCTGGTGGTGGCGGGGCTGACTGATTGCCCGGGCATTTCGGTGCTGAAACCCGACGCCGGCATGTTCGTGCTGGTGGACGTGCGCGGCACCGGGCTGACCTCGCTGGAATTTGCCTGGCGCCTGTTGCGCGAGGCACGGGTGTCGGTGCTGGATGCCGCTGCATTCGGCGAGCCGGCGCAAGGCTTTGTACGACTGTCCTTCACATTGGGTGAAGAACGACTGACCGAAGCTTGTCGGCGTATCCGCGCTTTCGTCCTGGTGTTGAACGGGGAAGCGCCCCGGCCGGTGATCACCAGCGTGGCGACCGAGACCCTGGTCCTGCCGACCGCCGCCCGAACCATGATCGAAGTCGAGAAGCTGCACAAAAGCTTCGGCAATATCGAGGTGCTCAAGGGCGTGTCGTTGACGGCCCGCGAAGGCGAGGTGATCTCGCTGATCGGCGCCAGCGGCTCGGGCAAAAGTACCTTGTTGCGTTGCATCAACATGCTCGAAGTGCCGGATCAGGGGCGGATCCTGGTGGATGGCGAAAGCATTCACCTCAATCACACCCGTCCCGGCGCGCCGCTGGTGTCCGACGCCAAGCAACTGGTACGCATCCGCTCAAGCCTGGGCATGGTGTTCCAGAACTTCAACCTCTGGCCCCATCGCACGGTGCTGGAAAACCTCATCGAAGCGCCGACCCAGGTCCTGCGCGAAAGCAAAGCGGAAGCCACTGAACGGGCCGAAGCCTTGCTTGAACGCGTCGGGCTGGCGGCCAAGCGCAACGAGTACCCGGCGTTTCTCTCCGGGGGACAGCAACAACGGGTGGCCATTGCCCGGGCCCTGGCCATGCGGCCCAAGGTCATGCTGTTCGATGAACCCACCTCGGCACTCGACCCGGAACTGGTTGGGGAAGTGTTGCGGGTGATCCGCTCTCTCGCCGAAGAAGGCCGGACCATGATCCTGGTGACGCATGAAATGGCTTTCGCACGCGATGTCTCTTCCAAAATCGCCTTTTTGCATCAAGGCCTGATCGAGGAAACCGGTTCGCCGGACGAAGTGTTCGTACACCCACGCAGCGAGCGTTGCCGACAATTCGTCAACGCTCATCAAACTCGCTAACACCATAAAAAGACGGGAAAACAACATGGGAAATCGACGTTTTGCACACTGGTTGACCGGCGCCGCCTGCGTACTGCTGGCCGGCATGAGCGCGGCACAGGCACAGCCGATCCGTTTCGCGGTCGCGGCCGAACCCTATCCGCCTTACACCGAGAAGCAGGCCAACGGTGAATGGAAGGGCTTTGAAGTCGACCTGATCCACAAACTGTGCAGCGAAATGAAAGCCGAGTGCGAGATCAAGGAAGTGGCGTGGGACGGGATCATTCCGTCGCTGCTGGCGAAGAAGATCGACGTGATTTTCTCCTCGATGTCGGTGACTGAAGAGCGCGAAAAACAGATCGCCTTCAGCAAGGCCTACTACGACTCGGTAGTCGCCATCGTCGGCCCTAAAGATGCCTCCGTGAAAAAGTACCCGGATGACCTCAAGGGCAAGACCATCGGCGTGCAGAACTCGACGGTGAGCGCCAGTTACCTGAAGACCTACTACGAAAAGATCGCCGACGTTAAGTACTACGACACCCAGGATTCGGCCAACGCAGACCTGATTGCCGGTCGTATCGACCTGATGATGGCCGACGGCACCGCCATGGCGTCGTTCGTTAAAACCCCGGATGCGAAAGACCTGGCTTACCTCGGCGCGGTGCCGTACGACCCGATCTTCGGCAAAGGTGTGGGCGCCGGCTTGCGCAAGGACGACACCGAACTCAAGACCAAGCTCGACAACGCGATCAAGGAGCTGCTGGCGAGCAAGGACTATGACGACCTGTCGCAGAGCTACTTCGGCACGAGCGTGAAGCCGACGTTCTGATACCGAGGCTGTACACAGATCCTGCAGGAGTGAGCCTGCTCGCGATGAGGCCATGACAGTCGACGTTGATGTTGACCGAACCACCGCTATCGCGAGCAGGCTCGCTCCTACAAGGGCCGGCGGTGCCTTCTGCCCGCCAACTGGAGACTGAAATGCCAGCAATGTTCGATTTGATCAATTTCACCGAACAAGGATGGGGTGGGGCGCTACTCAAGGGGCTCTGGATGACCCTGCAGATTTCGGCCGGGGCCTTTGTGCTCGGGCTGGCGATCGGTTTGGTGGTGGCTTGCCTGAAGTTGGGTGCGCCGAAACCGATTGCGGCATTGGCCCGTGGCTACACCACGTTGTTCCGGGCGGTTCCGGAGCTGTTGCTGATCCTGCTGCTGTTTTACGTCGGTTCCATGCTGCTCAACTCGCTGATGACCTCGCTCGGTTACGAGGTGGTTAACGTCAGCGGCCCGCTGGCGGCGATCGTGGTACTTGGATTGGTGCAAGGCGCCTATGCGTCGGAGATTTTCCGCGCGGCCATCCAGGCGATTCCCTATGGCCAGATCGAGGCGGGCAAGGCTTTCGGCCTGCACGGTTTCGGTCTGTTCCGGCGCGTCACGCTGCCGATCATGGCGCCCTATGCCATCGCGGGGATGTCCAACCTGTGGATCAACCTGATCAAGGACAGCGCACTGATCAGCGTCGTCGGTACCAATGAGCTGTTGTACACCGCCAAGCAAGCGGCGGGGTCGACGCGTCACTATCTGTTGTTCTACCTCACGGCCGCGGCGCTGTATTACGCGGTGACACTGGTGTCCAACTACCTTTCGGGACGGTTGGAGCGACGCATTCGTCGCTGGATGCCGCTTGTTGACTGAACCGGCAGAGAGAATGAAATGATTCCAGCGTGGATAGTTGAATACGGGGCGCTGTTGGTCCGGGGGCTGCAAACGACCATCGCCATCCTGTTGATTTCCAGTGTGTTCGGTTTTGTGCTGGCGGTGTTGGTGGCGCTGGCGCGGATCTCGAAAAACAAGGTCATCGCCAAGGTCAGCCTGTTCTATACCAGCGTGACCCGCGGCACACCGTTGCTGATCCAGATCTACATTTTCTACTACGGCCTGGGCAGCCTGTTTGCGCAGTTCCCGTTGATTCGCAGCAGTTTCCTCTGGCCGTATCTGCGCGATGGTTACTGGTACATCGTCTTCGCGCTGGTGGTGTCGGTGGGCGCGTACGTCGGCGAAGTGATTCGCGGCGGCCTGCTGGCGGTGCCCAAAGGCGAAATGGAAGCGGCCTCGGCGTTCGGCATGACCCCGCGCCAGGCCCTGCTGCGGGTACGTTTGCCCCGGGCGCTGCGCCTGCTGTTGCCGACCCTGGCCGGGGAAACCGTGATGTTGCTCAAATCCACGGCGCTGGCCTCGACCATTGCGGTGATTGACCTGCTGGGCGCGGCCAACGTGGTGCGGGCGCAGACCCTGCAAGTGTATGAACCGTTGCTGCTTGTGGCCGGTGTCTACGTTTGCCTGACGTTCCTGATCGAGGCCATGTTTGCGTTTTTCGAGCGCCGGGGCACTCCGGTGCGCAGGTCCGCCTGATGAACAAGCCAATAGTCGACCGCTCGTTACAAGGCATAGGCCTGTGCACGTTGGGCTACGCGTTCCTGTCCTTGCAGGACGCCGGCATCAAGTGGCTGGTGGCCGATTATTCGGTGTTCACCATTCTGTTCTGGCGCGCCCTGGTGGTAGTGGTCGCCTGTTTGCTGATCGGGCGTTTACAACTGGTGCAGCGTGCCTGGCGTTCGTCCAGCCGGCGCTTGCTGGTGGTGCGCGGGTTGTTGTCGATCGCCGCCTGGCTGCTGTATTACACGGCCGCCCGGGACCTGACCCTGGCGGAAATGACCACCCTGTATTTCTCGGCGCCGATCATGGTCACGGTGCTGGCGACGGCGATTCTCAAGGAGCGCGTCACCGGTTGGCAGTGGTTCACCCTGATCATCGGGTTTATCGGTGTGGTGATTGCTTGCCGTCCGAACAATCTGGCCAACCCTGTGCCGATTGTCCTGACGCTACTGGCGGCGATGTGCTGGGCGGTCACCTACATCCAGTTACGCCAGGTCGACGACCAGACCTCGGTGCTGGAACAGATGTTGATCACCAACGTGGTGTTCGCCGTTTGCATGGTGGTGGCGTTGCCCTGGACCCATACGCCGGCACCGATGCCGGACTGGCTGGGCATGCTCGTCGCGGGGTTGATGGGCGGCATCGGTCAGTTCCTGTTGTTCGCCAGTTTCCAGCGCGCCACCGCGACGGTGCTGGCGCCGTTCGAATACACCGGGCTGATCTGGGCGTTCCTGCTGTCGAGCCTGATCTGGGGCACGCTGATGGATGTCTCGCTGATGATCGGCGCCGGCCTGATCGCGGTCAGTGGCACCCTGGCGATGATTTTCGGGCGGCACTCGTCACAGGACGTCGTCGGTGCCGAATGCTCCGTGTCGCAATCCCTTTATCCAGCAGCGACAGATATGGAGCCCGTTGGCGGGGCTGAACGTGTCGGGGTTCAGGCACCACTCGATCCAGAGACCGTCGAGCATCGCCGATAGGCCGATGGCGGCCAGGCGTGTGTCGTGGATCACGAAACCTTCACTGACCGCCAGTTCATCAAGCAACTGGCGCAGCAGGTCGAGGTAGGCACCGTAGCTTTTTACGTGGGACTGGCTGACGTGTTCGGAGTGGCGGATGAGGCTCCAGAACACCACCCAGGCACCGAGCAATTTCGGGTCCATGACCCGTGGCGAAAAAGAGCCGACCAGAAAGGCGTCCATTTTTTCCGCCGGCGTGCCTGCCTGGCGGATTTCGTGGAGCAGGGCGGCGGTGAGTTCGCTGGCGAGCTTCTGATAGGTGTCGGCGATCAACGCATCGATGCTGCCGAAATGGTGATTGAGCAGGCCCACGGACACGCCGGCCTCGGTTGCAATGCGCCGCACGGAAATCCCGGCGTGGCCATCGCGAACCAGGCAGCGCAGGGTGGCGGCAACCAGCAGTTCGCGGCGTTCATCGGCTTCGGCGCGGCGGTTTTTCGGGGCGATGGTGGTCACAAAGAATTCCTTGGCGGTGGTCCACGCTGGCGAGCTTAGTTGAACGTGTGTTCAATCACCAGTCTCGGCGGTGTGGTTATTAACGTTCATGACGGGAGGACAAGCGTATGGCGCAGGATATTTCGTTCAATGTTCGCAACAACAATGGCGACCCGGTGCAGGTCAACGCCTGGCGTTTCGAAGGCGCCAGCGCCGGACCGAAGGTGCACTTGCAGGCGGGGGTGCATGCCGATGAAATCGCCGGGATGCTGGTGCTGCACCTGTTGATGCAACGCCTTGCGGTGGCCGAGTCCGAAGGCCGACTCAAGGGCACTGTCACCGTGGTGCCACAGGCAAATCCACTGGGTATCGGCCAGTTTCGCCAAGGGCGGATCCTCGGACGTTTTCATGATGCCACCGGGCATAACTTCAACCGTGGCTTCGACCAGTCGACCGCGATGGCGCAGCCGTCGACCAATGTCCAGGAATGGCAAAAGAAACTGGTGCAACTGGCGGCTCCGGCGGACGTGATGCTTGACCTGCACACCGATGACGAAGCGCTGCCCTACATCTACGTGCACCGCAGCTTCTGGCCCCGTGGCCGCGAACTGGCAGCGGCGATGAAGATGGACGTGGCGATCATCTGGGATGACGGCGGCGATGGCTCCTTCGAGGAAACCATCATTGCGCCGTGGCTGCGTGAAGGTACGACGCAAGGGCGCATGGCCGCGACCCTCGAACTGCGCGGGCAGGGCGACGTCAACGATCGCTTTGCCGAACAGGACGCCGATGGGCTGTATGCCTGGCTGTGTCGATACGGCGTCATCGACGAAGCAATGTCGTTGGCCGAGTGGCCCGTCGAGGTCAAGGACATGGCGCAGATGGAGACTATTCTCGCGCCGCAACCCGGTGTGCTGATCTTCGAAAAACACCTCGGCGATGTCGTCGAGCAAGGCCAGCGGTTCGCACGGATCCTGCGTCGCCCCGGTGATCCGTCGTCGGAAGTGGTGTTGGTGGCCGAACAAACCGGGCGCATGGTCACCCGCTATCGCGATCGCTTGATCCCGCAAGGCGTGGTCGTTGCCAAGTTCACCGGCAGCCATGAGTCGCGTCACTGGCGCGGCGGGTTGCTGGACCCGAACTGAACCGCATTCATGTGCTCGCGACAACGCTGGTTTGCAAGCGGCAGCGAAGAGATTGCTGTCGCCGGCAACTTCGCTTCGCAATGCCTGGCGCTGCTGCGCAACCGGAAATCTGACAACCGTTCATCGGTGAACTACGCTGCGATACGTACCCTCGGTGTGAATAATGTGAACTAAGGATCTGAACCATGCGGAGCAGGCTGCTCGCTGTATTGTTTACTGTTTTCGGCATGCTCTGGTCGGTTCAATTGTGGGCCGAAGAGCCGCCGAAGGCGCCTGATTCGCCGGTCGAACTGAAAGTAGCCAACCGCAGCATCATGGTGTTTCGCGCGACCCTCCTCGGCGAAAGCCCGGCATCGCGGGTCAAGCGTGCCAAAGCGGTCATCAGCGAAGCGCTCGATGACGCGGACGAGCTCAACGTCAGCATCGACCCGATCATGAAAAGCTACATGGTGCTGCTGGGTAGCCGGCGGGCCTTTATCGTGTCGCCCAACGATTTCGACGAGACCGAATACGACTCGGTGCAGCAGGCAGCTGAAGCCGCGGCTGAAAAGTTGCGCCAGGTGGTGTCTGAAACGCAGGAAGCCCGCAGCCTGCGATTGATCATCCGATCGATCGTTGCGGCAGTGATTGCCACCGGTATCTATATCGGCTTGTTACTGGGCATGTCCTATCTGCGCCGCAAACTGCTCAATAAACTGCCCGAGCTGATGCATCGGCACACGCAGGCCCTGAAAGTCGGACGAGTGCCACTGGTGGATGCCAAGTACCTCTATCCGCTGGTCAGTCGCCTGCTGGAGTTGCTGCGTTGGGCCGTCGTGTTGCTGCTCACGTACGAGTGGCTCGGGTTTGTCCTGTCACGCTTTCCCTATACACGGCCCTGGGGTGAGAGCCTCAATAACTATTTGCTGGAAGTCGCCAGCTATTTGTTGCAAGGGATTGTCGGTGCCATACCGGGGCTGGGTGTGGCGTTGGCCATTTTCTTCATTGCCCGTGGCGCGACCGGGTTCATGCGCCGGATTCTGCGGCGCATGGCCATGCCAGGCACCCTCAGCTGGCTGAACCATGAAACCCTGCAACCGACCCAGCGCCTGACATCCATGGCGATCTGGCTGTTTGCCTTGGCCATGGCCTATCCCTATCTGCCCGGTGCGGGCACCGATGCGTTCAAGGGGTTGTCGGTGTTGATTGGCCTGATGATTTCCCTCGGTGCCACCAGTGTGGTCGGCCAGGCAGCGGCGGGCCTGATCCTGACCTACACCCGAACCTTGCGTCCCGGCGAATTCGTGCGCATTGGCGACTATGAAGGCACGGTCACCGAGCTCGGCATGTTCACCACCAGTATTCGCACCGGTCTCGGGGAAGTGCTGACCTTGCCCAACTCGATGATCACCGGCACGGTCACCAAAAACTACTCGCGCACGGTGCAAGGCCCTGGTTACGTGGTCGACACCGTGGTGACCATCGGCTATGACACGCCGTGGCGCCAGGTGGAGGCGATGTTGCTGGAGGCGGCTCAACGCACGCAGGGGATTGTTGAAGTGCCGCCGGCTCAGGTGTTCCAGACCGCGCTGTCGGATTTTTACCCGGAGTACCGGCTGGTGGCCCAGGCCATCCCGAGCCAGCCTCGGCCACGCGCCGTGCTGCTGAGCATGTTGCACGCCAATATCCAGGATGTGTTCAACGAGTACGGCGTGCAGATCATGTCGCCGCATTATCTGGGCGATCCGCAACAAGAGAAATGGGTGCCCCGGGACAAGTGGTACCCGGCACCTGCACAAGAACCCAAGGAACCTTGATTTCGAATGGACGGGAGTCCTCATCATGCTTGATTTTGTGCTCCACGCGTTGCGGGCTGACCCGGAAATCGCGGTATTCCTGGCCATCGCATTCGGCGTTTTCATCGGCCGTATCCACATTGGCAGCTTTCATCTCGGCTCGGTCGCCGGGGCGTTGTTGATGGGGCTGCTGATCGGCCAGATCGGCCTGGAAGTGCCGACCGGTTTGAAGTCGGTGTTTTTTGTGATGTTCATCTACGCGGTCGGCTTCAAGAGCGGGCCGGAGTTTTTCGGCAGCCTCAATCGCGGCACGCTGAAACTGGTGGTGTTGTCGGTAGTGTTGTGCGCGACGGCACTGGGCTCGATCCTGCTGATGAACGCGATCTATGATTTTGACGCCGGATTCACCGCCGGGCTGGGTGCCGGGGCACTGACCGACACGGCGATCATGGGTACCGCCACCAGTGCGATCAATCAATTGACGATCGACACCGCCGCCAAGGCCGAGCTCAATAGCCACATGGCGATTGCCTATGCGATCACCTACCTGTTCGGCACCATCGGCCTGATTGTCTTCGTCGGCAGCATTGCCCCGAAATTGCTCGGGGTTGACCTCAGGGCATCGGCCCGGGAACTGGAACTTGAGTTGGGGATCGCCAAGGAAGAAGACGCGATCACCGTGCCGTACACGCGCATTGTCGTGCGGGCGCATCAGGTGGCGGCCACTGGGCCTGCGGACGGCCTGCAGATTACCGAACTTGAAAGTCAGCACGAGTCGCTGACGGTCGAGCGGGTGGTGCGCGCTGGCCAAATCATCGAGCGCGATGAAGGGCTCACCCTCACGGCCGGTGACATCATCGGGGTCTATGCCTTGCGTGAAGCTGTCGGTTCTCTCTCGCAATGGGTGGGGCCAGAGATCGATCATATCGAGTCGCTGTCGTTTCCGACCCGTCAGGTCGACATCGTCCTGACCTCACCGGAGTTCGCCGGCAAGACCATTCACCAGGCCAAATCTCGCCTGGAAAACACACGGCGCCTGGGCTGCTTCATCAACACCATTACCCGCCAGGGCTACGAACTGCCGCTTCTGCCCAATACCGTGTTGCGCCGGGGCGACGTGCTCACCCTGACCGGCCGCACCGCCAGCGTCGAGACTCTGGCCAAACGCCTGGGGCGGATACGCAAAAACAACTACAAAAGTGACATCGCCGTGCACACCCTGGGCATGGTGTTGGGCTCGCTGCTGGGTTTGCTATCGACCCACATCGGCATGATTCCGGTGGAGCTGGGCATTGGCGGCGGGGTGCTGGTCGCGGCACTGGTGATTGGCTGGTACAACTCGCGTCATCCTGAGGTCGGCGCGCTACCCCCGGCGGCGCAATGGGCGTTTTCCGAATTCGGCCTGACGGCGTTTGGTGCGGTGGTGGGATTGTTGGCGGGACCGGCGGCGTTCGCGGCCATGAAAGAACAAGGCCTCGCGCTGTTGCTATCCGGTGCCGTCGTGACGATCTTGCCGCCACTGGTGGCGTTGTACTTCGGCCGCTACGTGCTGCGCTTGCACCCGATGATCCTGTTCGGCGCCCTGGCTGGGGCACAGACCGAAGCGGCGTCAATGAACAAGATCATCGAGCAGTCCGGCAGCAACACACCGGTGATTGGTTTTACCGTGTGTTATGCAATTTCCAATGTGCTGCTGGCGGTGTGTGGTCCGATCATCATTTTTGTGGTGGCGGGGTAATGGGGGCGCGGTGAAGGGTGGGAACGCCACACCATCAGAAACCGCTTTCACGCATGAACACCGCCAGCAAATGCGTCGTACCATCGGCCAGCAGGCTGCGCCGTTCACCCTCGATTTTCAGATGACCACGGGTTTCGCGCAGGCTCGGCAGCGGTTCGTCCAGTTGAATCAATACCTGAAACAGCGCCGTGCTCGGCACCAGTGCATGCTCGGCGGCGGTGGTCGGCACCGGCCCGCCGAAGCGCGAGGACAACATGCGGTGCGAGAGCTGACTGGCGCGAGTGCTGCCAATCTGCAAGACGTGCCCGCTGAGCGGGCTGGTCTGGCCGTCGGGGTAGAACCGCACGCGATCGCCGGTGGCCATGCGGTGCACCTGGTCCTGGGCAACATAGGCATCCACTTGCCAGCTACGTGGATCGATCAACATCCCCAGAGATTCTTGACGGCCTACCCATTGGCCAGGCTTCCAGTCGGGATTGACGTCCAGCCATAAACCGGCAAATGGCGTTTGCAGGTTGAGCCGGGCGATTTCCGAGCGCGCGGCCCGGGCTTCTTCGAATTGCACGTTCAGGCGTTGCCGAGTCACCGCGTCTTCCGCCAGACCACCGGGATCGGCCAACAATCCGGACAACCGCGCTTCATAACTGCGGGCATTGGCTTCGCTGCTGAGCACGCGCGAGGCGATGTCCGGCTCGTCGAGGACGATCAGGGTTTCCCCGGCGTTGACGGGGCCATCGGCGTGAATCGATTGCAGGCGTGCCGGGTAGGGCGCGTAGACCCGTAGCTGATGTTCGGCGCGGGCCACGCCGACCGCATCGATTTGCGTTCGCCAGGGAATCGCCAGTCCCGCCAGGATCACCGCCAGTACGGTGTAGAACAGCATTTTGCGCCGGCTCGGAACGGCTGCGCGGTGTTGCCACCAGTGATTCAATTCACGCACCACCGGCATGGCGATAAACCAGGAGAGTTCGACCATGAACAGGATGATCCCCAGCAATTTGAAGAAAAACAGGTAGACCGCCAATGCGATCCCAAGGAACAGCACCAGTCGATACAACCAGGTGATGATCGCGAACGTCACCAGCAGTCGACGCTGACCGGTCGGGAATGACTCCGGCCAGTCTTCCTGCAAACCCAGCAGATTGCGCCGCAGAGTGACCCGGGCCAGCGCCGATGCACGCTCATGCAGGTTGGGGAAGTCCAGCAGGTCGGAGAGGATGAAGTAACCGTCAAAACGCATGAACGGACTGGCGTTGAGGGCCAATGACAACAGCCAACTGGTGGTCGCCAGATAGAGCAGGGCATTGCGCAGCGCACCCGGATCGCACAACGCCCAACCCAGTGTCGAGAGCCCGGCCAAAGACAATTCGGTAACGATCCCGGCTGAAGCAATCGCCAGACGCTGTCGCGAACGGCTGAGTTTCCAGCTCTCGCCGGTATCGGTGTAGAGCATCGGCCACAGCACCACGAAGGCGATGCCCATGTGCCCGACCCGTAATCCCAGGCGCGTGGCGACCAGTGCGTGCCCGAGTTCATGCAAGGTTTTGGCGACAATCAACGCCAGGGCAAAACTGAACAGACCTTCAGTGGAAAACGACTCGACCACGGCGTGGGTAAAGGTGTCCCATTGTTGCAAGACCAGAATCACCCCGATCAAACTCAGGCAAAACACCAGCAGCCCGGTGAGCGGGTGAAATAGCCAGCCCAGCGCTCGGGCCAGATGTTGCAGCGGTTGTTGCGGGCGCAGCAGCGGAATGCGGAAAAACAGGTAATGGTGCAACCACCAACGCCAACTCAGCCAACTGCCTTCTTCACCTTTGGCCTGGAGCCGCGCCAATGCGGCTGGCCCGGCTCGGAGTAACTGGTGCTGTTCGAGGAACTGGCGGAAGTCGAGGATCTGTTCGACATCCGGCTTGAGCGCGGTGCCTTCGGCGATCTGTTGACTGATTTGCCGGGGTGACTGGCCCCAGCGCAGCAGGCATTCGAACTCCAGCCAGCCGATGCGGTAGAAACGGTTGATCACCGTGTCCTGGATGACCCAGGCCGGTTCGCCGTTGCTGCCGTGTGCAGCTTCGCTCAGGCGCAAATCCTCACGCAGCGGGGGCAGGGGCAGGTCGGCGGGATCAAGCATTACCAGCCACTCCACGCCCGCAGCGTCGCCAATGGTCGGCGCAGCAAGTAATAACCGAGCATGACACGGCCACCATAGAGTTTGGCAGTGCCGTGCAAGCCCAGGCGAGCATGTTCCGGCGAGCCGTCGATGCTCGCCAGCAAGCGATAGGCGACTACACCTTCATCGCTGGGGCGCGCCTGGTAGCTGGTTTCGAGGATCTTGCCCTTGAGCGGGGTCAGCGGGTATGCAGTGAGGAACAACGTGACTTCGGCGCCCGGCTCCAGGGCGATCGCATCGGCTACGGCCAATTGAATCAGCATTGCCGGTTGAGTCGGGTCGGCTACCTGCATGATGCGCTCGCCGGTGACCACCGGTTTGCCCAGCCAGTCATTGGGATCGCTGAACACCGCGACACCGCCCCGTGGCGCCAGCACTCTGGTGCGTTTGAGCTGGGCCTGGACAGCGGCGAGTTCCGCTCGACGTTGCTGGGCTCGGCCTTCAAGCAGGGTCAGTTCGCTTTTGCTTTGCGGGTTGTCAAAGGCCCGTTGGCTGGCAGCCTGCAGTTCGGCATCAGCCACGGCGACTTCCTTGCCCAGCACTTCGGCGCGACTGCGCAGGGTGGTTTCGTCCAGCGAGAACAATGGCGTACCGGCGTCTACAGGTTGATTCGGTCGAACCTGAATGTGTTCGATCACCCCGTCGATGGGCGAACTGATGATCTGCGCCTGACGGGAGACGATTTCCGTGGGCGCCAATGCGGTTTGCCGAACCGGCAACAGGAGCAGGGCACCCAATACCAACAGGCCGAGCAGCAATTGTTTGCGATTGAGACGCCAGCGACTGAAACCCCGACGCCGGGTCAATGCCGTCCAGCAGTAGCCCCAGGTGTTCACCAGCCCTTTGAGGTGCTGCCACAAAACGGCCGGCGGTTCCTGATCCAGCAACAGGATCAATATCCCCAATCGCTGCTGATCGCGGTCTTGCACCGGTACGCACCACAATCCTGACGGCCACCATTCACTCCAGCCTTCGGCAATATCCGCCGGCGGATTGCTGTTGTCTTGTGTCAGCCAGACTGGCTCGCCATCGGGCACCTGTGTCGCGAGCCAGCGACTGGAACGCCGCAACCACACCAGATACGGCGAGTCTTCGCTGGGCCGCGACAGGCCGGAGACGTTCAACAGTTCCAGGGACGATTCACGCTGGGCAAATACCAGCGCCTGATGGAAGGCGAGCAACGGATATAAATCATTGGCCATGCTGAACGCCAGGGCGTTCAGCGAGTCGGCCGCCATCGCCTTGTCACGCAGCGCATCGAGCTCGAGCAGCAGGTGAGGGTGGGGCAGGGGCTCGTTCATTGTCATGGCTGGAGACTGTTTTGCTGGGCATTGGTCTGCTGGGCGTTGTCCTGGTTGAAGCGTGCCGTGCCGCTCATGCCGGCCATGAGGTCGGGGAATTTTTCATCGAGCCGCGCTTCCAGTTCGACCGTTTGGGCCACCGCATCAACCCGTGAGTTGATCGCACTGATATGAGCCGGGTAGGTTTTGCCGGTTTCATGAATGCTCACCTGCAGCGGCAGGCCCGGCTTGAGGGATTTCAGCAGATTGGACGGAACGTTCAGACGCACTTTCAAGGCGCCGTCACTGACGAGGTCGAACAACGGCGTACCGGCCGTGACAGTCTGGTACGGTTTGACGTAAACCTTGGCTACTCGCCCGGAAAACGGTGCAAGGACCTGGCAATAGCCACTCTGTGCGACGCCCATGGCGCGGGCGCCATCGGCTTTCTGCACCTCGGTGTTGGCCATCGAAACTTCGATATCGCCAACGGCATTGAGCTGACGCAATTGTTGCTTGGCTTGCAGGTTCTGTTTTGCCATGGCCAGTTCAGCGGCGGCCACTTTGCTGCGTGCATCGGCCTCGTTGCAGTTGAATCGAGCCAAGACCTCGGCTTTTTTCACTTGCTCGCCAAAACCGGTTTTCAATTCGCCAAGCGTCCCGCTCATCTGGCTCGAAAGGGTGGTTTCCAGTTCAGCGGCCAGCAAGACGCGAATCGCACTGGCGCTATCGAGGGACGAGGCCGATGGTGTGTCATCGGCGTTTACGGGCAGGATCAGGCAGGCCAACAACAGGGCCCCTAGACGGGACTCAAGGGCGGTTTTGCGCATTCGGCGTTCCTTGCTGAGTGATGAGCAGACGTTGCTGTTCTTGTTCGTTCAATGTGCGCTGGATTTCCCGGGCCAGGGTCTTGATATCGTGTTTCGAGATTTCAGCCGGCAGGACGTCCAGGCCGACGGAGTTGTAGAGGCGTCCCCATGCGGCTTGAGCACTGGAGAATGCCGCTTCACGTTGGTAACGCGAGAGCAGGTAACGACCTTCGGAACGAATCACTTCCAGCTCTGAACCCAAGGCCCCGGTTTTCGCGGCCTGGGCATAATCGAGCAGGCTGCGATCCACGCGCAGGCTTTGTTCGGTGAAATCCACTTCCTGGCGCGCCAGTTGATAACGCAGGGTGCCCACCCGTACCTGAGTCAGGATCGCCATGGACAGCGCCACGCGCCGGGTATCGTCGGTTTCGCTCTGGGATTTTTCCGCCGCGTTGAGTGCCGGCAGTTGCAGCAAGCGCAACAGGTTCATCGACACTTGCAGACCGGTGCCTGTCCAGTCGTTGTTGTAGAGGTATTTGTTGGAGTCGTACTTGTAGCCGAAGTCGACGCTGACGTTCGGCCACAACTGCGCCTTGGCGATGTCCAGGTCTTTCTGGTTGACCCGTTTGCGATACCACTCTTCCATGATTTCCGGGCGATGCTCCATGGACAGCTGTTCCAGCTGCGCCATGCTTTGACGGACTTCCGGTAATGGCGGATCCGGCATGTCGGCCAGGACCATTTTCGAACCCGGTGGCAACGACATCAGCGCGGCGAGTTCGGCCTGGGCAAACTCCAGGTCCTGACGGCGCACGGTCAGCAAGTAGATCGAATCCAACAACGCCCGTTGGTAGGCGAGGATTTCCTGACGGGGCAACAGGCCGCGTTGCTCAGCTTCACGGGCAGAAGTCAGTGCGGTGTGGGTGCGCATCAACAGCTTGTCCACTTCCGGCATCAGCCGTTGCGCGCCGAGTGCACGCCAGTAAGCGTTGCGTACGTCTTGCAGAACGTTTTGCGCGACTTTGCGTCGCCGCTCTTCGGCCATCAGGATCTGATCGGACTTTTGCTGCGTGCGGTAATAAGCCACGCCGAAATCCAGAAGGCTCCAACTCAGGCCCAGCCCATACAGTTCGCGATAGCGCTCTTCAGAGGTCGATGGCCGCAAGCTGACCTGGCGGTCTTCGATGCCGATCGACGTGCCGCCGGAGTCATTGTTGCGCCCGGCGTATCCGGCCGAGGCGACCAGTCGTGGCAGCATTTCATGGCTGGACACGTCACGCAGGTCCGACGCCAGCGCGCTTTCCATCAGTTTGAGGCGGTAGTCGAGGTTGTATTTCAAAGCCCGGGCGGCGGCTTCGTAAAACGTGATCGGCGCGGTGACAGGTTCCTGGCCGGAATACATGCGCGACTGGTCGGCAATGATGCGTTGCCGGTTTTCTTCGTCGGTGGAGGGCTTGGGCTCCAGCGATGAGCAAGCGCTGAGCAACACAGCAGAGGCGAGGGCAGTACTGAGAAACCTGGTCGCGTTTTTCCGCATGTTCAGTCCTTTGTCTTCTTGGTAACTATTCGGGTCGATCACTTCAATTACCCCGTCCGCCTGATCTTAGACGCTCGGCGGCATTGCGCAACTGGGCACTGAAACCCCGTGGCGCCGGACGCTGCTCGTGGCTTGCTTGAGTCTGTGCCGGGCCGTGGATCATGTCCGCCGCGCCGGTGGCAAACAGCGACGGGTCACTCAACAGACCATCGGCCGTCAGGCCGGTACGGCCCTGGCGACCCTGGATCCACAGCAGATCAAGGTCGCTTTCGAGCCGGCTCTCGCGAACTGCCTGGGCGACGAACTGCCCAGGCACAATGCCCAAGCCGTTGCCCAGCGATTCGCTGTTGAATTCGCCAACGGCTGCCAGCCGCAAATTGCTGCCATCGATGCCCCAGGTCGAGAGTTCATTGACCTGCGCGGCACGCTCGACCACCGGCGTCACGAAGACTGCCGGCAGCGGGTCGGGCAGCAACAAGCTGCCGGTTCGAATGTTTGTATCACGCTCGAAGAAGTTGCCTTGCGGCGCTGGAATGAACGGCGTGGCGATGTCCAGATTAATCACCAGTTCAGCCTGGTCGCTAGCGCCGTTGAGGTCATTGATGGTGTAGGTGAAGACGTCTTGAAGCACTTGTCCCAACCCGGCCGCCGCCAACACCTGCGGATTGCTCTGGTCAATGGTGTAGGTGAAGCTGCCGTCGGCATTCAACACCAGAGTGCCGTAGAGACCGATGATGGGCTGGCCAATCACGCCCGCGGAGCCGGAACCCGCTTCGGGCCCGGTACGCACCGCCACCACTTGCAGGTTGTCGTTGGCATCCACGTCGCCATCGTTGGGCAGCACGTTGCCGGTCGCTTGCGGCGCAGGTGTCTGGTCGCTGGCGGTGACGCTGTCGTTCTGCGCCACGGGCGCATCGTTGGCGCCCTGGATGACCACGGTCAAACGCGCATCGGACGTCGCACCGGCGGTATCGGCCATGCGGTAGGTGAAGGTTTCGCTCAGGGTTTCGCCCGCCGTGCGCAAGGCTTGAACCGTCGGGTTGCTGTTGTCGATCAGGTAGGTGTAGCTGCCATCGGCGTTAAGCACCAGTTGCCCGTAACGCCCGATCAGCACTTGCCCTGCGCCACTGGACTGACCGTTTTCGCTGGTGACACTCAGGACCTGTTTGCTTTCACCATTGGCCACGCTGTCGACGTCGGTATCGTTGGTCAGCACATTGCCGGTGGCATCCGTGCCGGGTGTGCCGTTGGCCACGCCGCCGGCTTCGAGTGCGGTCGAGCCGTCGTCTTGGGCAGCAGGTGTGTCATTGCGGCCATCAACGGTGATGGTCAGTTCGGCAAGGCTGGTGGCGCCCCAGAAGTCGACCACGGTGTAGCTGAATACTTCGTTGAGGGTCTGGCCGCTCTGGCGCAGAGCCTGCACCACGGCGAGGCTGTTATCGACGGTGTAGGTGTAGCTGCCATCGGCATTGATGACGAGGTCACCATAAAGCCCGCGCAGTGCGGTGCCCACGGATCCGACCGTGCCGGTGTCAGCCAAGGCGCCCGTACGGATGCCGATGATATGCAGGGCGTCGCCTTCGTTGTCGGTGTCGTTATCCAGCACATTGCCGCCGGGATCGATACCCGCTTGACTGTTGTTGATACCGCCGGCCTCGACTGCCGTCGCTGCGTCCGGGGCGGGGATCGGTGCCGTGTTGCGCCCGCGGATGATGATGTGAATTTCCGCCAGATCGTTTTGCCCACCACGGTCGGTGACCTGATAGGTAAACCGTTCGTTGAGGAACTGCAACGGCCCCAGGGCCAGGACGTCCGGATTGCTGGAGTCGAGGTTGTAGGTGAAGGTTCCGTCGGCACCGATGATCAATTGCCCGTAGAGCCCGTTGATCAAAGTGCCGTTGCTGTTGTTGGTGCCCGTTGTCACACCGCTGAGCGTACCGCCTGCCGCTTCGGTATCGAATCGGATACCGGTCACTTGCAGGCTGTCGCCCTGATCGACATCGGTGTCGTTGGGCAGGACATTGCCGCTCGGGTTGACGCCGTTGCCGGAACCGTCATCGGCCACGGCCAACGCGGTGTCGTTGGCAGCCACCGGAGCATCCCAGGCGCCGTCGATACGGATGTTCAGTTGTGCGATGTCGGTGGCACCCACGGTGTCGCGCATCCGGTAGGTGAAGGTTTCCACCAGCGAATCGCCGACCTTGAGCGCCTGCACGGCGGCCAGGTTGTTGTTGACCACATAACTGTAAGTGCCATCGGCGTTGATGGTCAGGGTGCCGTACAAACCGGCGAGGGTCTGGGCCGTGCCGAGGGTGGTGAACGTGCCACCTGCGGCTTCGGTGCCGGTACGGATATCGGTGACGGTCTTGCTGTCGCTGGCATCGACGTCGGTGTCGTTGGTCAACACGTTGCCGCCCGGGTTCACGCCCGGTGTGCCGTTGGCCGTACCGCCGGCCTCCACGGCGACCGTGCTGTCATCGACCGCCAACGGGTTGTCGTTGGCGCCACGGAGGAGGATGGTCAGCGTGGCAGTGCTGGTAGCGCCGGCAAGGTCACGAATCTGGTAGGTGAAGGTTTCGGTCAGTACATTCACATTGGTGCGCAGGGCCTGGACTTGCGGGTTGTCGTTATTGACCACGTAGGTGTAGTTGCCGTCGGCACCGAGGGTGAGGGTGCCGAAAGCGCCGGCAAAACCGCTGCCGATGACGCCGACCGAAGCGCCTTGATTGACTCCGATCACGCTGAGGACTTCGCCATTGCCGTCAACGTCGCTGTCGTTGGCCAGCACATTACCGCTGGGGTTGAGCCCCGGTGTGGCGTTACCCAGGCCACCGGCCTCGATCGCGGTGTTGACGTCGTTTTGCGCGATCGGGGTGTCGTTGCGGCCCTCAATGGTGATGTTCAGCGTGGCGATATCGGTGGCGGCGGCCGCGTCGATCACCGTGTAGCTGAAACTGTCGATCAGCGTGTTGCCGGCACGCAAGGCCTGAACCACGGCCATGCTGTTGTCGAGCCGGTAGCTGTAGCTGCCGTCGGCGTTGAGGGTCAGCCAGCCGTAAGTGCCGCGCAATTCGCTACCCAAGATGCCGGCGGTGCCGCTGCCGGCTTCAGTGCCGGTCCGCACGGCCGACACGGCACGGGTTTCGCCGTAATCATGAGCGGGCAAGTCGCCGGGCACCTCGCCACCGTCGACATCGTTGTCGTTGTTTAGCACATTGCCGGTTGGGTCCTGACCAGGCTGGTTGTTGTTCAAGCCGCCCGCTTCGATGGCGGTGGCGGCATCATCGACGGCGACCGGGTTATCGTTTTGGCCACGGATCAGGACGATGATTTCCGCCGAGTCGATTTCCGGCGTTGGGTTGACTTGATCGCTGATGGTGAAGGTGAAGCGTTCCAACAACACATCAACGCTGCGGCGGAGGGCCTGAACATCGGGATTGTTGTTGTTGACCTCGTAGGTGTAGCTGCCGTCAGGAAAAATCGTCAGTGTCCCGTACAAACCGGCAACCACAGTGCCGCCGACGTTGACCGCGAGTGGTGTACCGGGATCGCCAATGGCGCCCGCCTTGATCAAGGTCACGGTCAGCGGGTCACCATCGGGGTCAGTGGCATTGGCTGTGACATCGCCAGAAGGATTGACACCGGCCGTGCCGTTATTGATGCCACCTTGTTCGGTGGCGACGGCAATCACATTCTGCGCCACGGGTGGATCGTTGACGCCGTGGACGGTGATCACCAGTTGCGCGGTATCGGTCAATCCTTTGGTGTCGGTGACCCGATAGGTGAAGAATTCGGTCAGGGTTTGCCCTTGGGGCAGTGCCTGGACGGCGGCGTTGGTGCTGTCGACGTCGTAGAAAAACGATCCGTCGGCGCCAATGCGCAGTGTGCCGTACAAGCCGACCACCACCGTGCCGTTGGCTGAAGTCGTACCCGTAACGACGCCACTCAGGATGTCGACAGCCGGGTTGTACGTGGCCTCGCTTTTGTTGATCACGCCGTTGACCAGTAGCTGGCTGCTTGGCTGATCGGCGGCGTCCACGTCCTGGTCGACACCGTTGCCGCCAGTTTGGTTGATCGGGCCGGGGCGGCTTGGGAACTGCACGACGTTGCCGGTCGGATTGCTTTCCGAGGCGGTGCCATTGGTGGAAGCGGCTTGCGCCGAGGCGGCGTCATCGCTGGCCACCGGGTTGTCATTGGCGCCTTGAACCACGATGCGCAGTTGCGCGACATCATCCAGCCCGCCGGCGTCGGTGACCCGGTAGCTGAAAAACTCGACCAATTGCTCCCCGGCACTCAGGCGTTGCACCGTGACATTGTCATTATTGATCACATAGCTATAAGTGCCATTGGGATTGATGGTCAGGGTGCCGTAGAGCCCGGCCACAGATGTGGGGCTGGAAACCGGAGTAAACGCCCCGGTACCGGCCTCCGCAACGGGGCGAACGCCGGTGACGGTTTTGGTTTCGCCATTGGAGACGCTGTCGTCCACATCGGTGTCGTTGGCCAATACGTCGCCGGCGGCGTCGCTGCCCAGTGTGCCGTTGTTGATGCCACCGGCCTCTATGGCAACACCATCGTCATCCACGCCTTGAGGCGTGTCGTTGGCGCCCTGGATCGTCACCGTCAAGGTGGCGGGGAGGAGGGGGGTGGCGCCCGCCAGGTCGCCGACCACGTAGTCGAAGCGATCGACCAGAGTCTGGCCTGGCAGTCGCAAAGCCTGTACCAACGGGTTGTTGTTATCGACCACGTACTCATAGGAACCATTGCTGCCAATCAGCAACTGCCCATATTGCCCGTTGATCACCAACACGCCGTTGACCGGGGTCTGGATCCCGGAACCCGTCGTGCCCACCGACACCACATGCAACTGGTCGGCATTGGTGGCGATGTCCACATCAGTGTCGTTAGCCAGCACATTGCCACGTGGATCGACACCAATGGAGGCGTTGTTGGTGCCACCGGCCTCGACCGCTGTGGCGCTGTCGGCGACCGCGACCGGCGTGTCGTTGACCGCTTCGAGGATGATTTGCAAGGTGTCGGTGTCGGTCAGTGCATCTGTTGCCGTACCGGGTAAGCCATCGCCATCGGCATCACCGTAGTTGCCTTGGTCATTGCTGATGACGGTCAGTGTGTCGGTGCCGTTGAAGTCTGCGTTGCCCAGATAACGCAGGTTGGCCAACGCGGTATTGATATCGTCGAGGTTGCCGGTCAGGGTCAGGTTGGCGGTGTTCGCGCCACTGACGGTGACGCCGGGCGCCGCCGCGCCGAGGAACAGTGTGCCGTGGGTCACACTCAAGATGATGCTGACGGTGCGGCCATTGACGTCCGGATCGCGGTCGGCATCCACATCGGCGACACTGATGCCGCCAATGTTTAGCACGACGTCTTCCTGACCTTGCTGGGTGCCGGGGAGAGTGTTGACCGGTGCGTCGTTCTGTTCGACGTAACCGGCATTGGCCGCTTGCGTGTCAGCGTCGCCGAGGGTGATGGTGACTTGACCAAGGGTGCCGGCATCGCTGTCGACCCTCACACGCAAATCGCCCACCGGTTGCGGGAAACTGACCAGGCCGGCCGGCACATCGATACGGAACACGCCCAGCGGCAGCACGCCAAAATGGTATTGGCCGTTGGCGTCGGTGACAGTGGTGAATATCAGGTTGTCGGCAGTGGTGCTCAGCACTCCGTCGGCACCCGCCCAAGTCAGGGTTACGGTTTGTCCGGCCAGGCCGAGTCCGTCGGGTGTCGCACTGGCAGTCGGCGTAGCGGTGTCGTTCCACAAGGTGCCGGTGATAACGCCGAGTCCGGCGTTGTCGCGCAGGATGTACTGGTTCGGCCCGACGGTGCTGCCGGTACGTTCGCCGTCGACGGCGCCATCGGTGCCGACGCTGTTGCCACCCCAACTGGTGAAATCCTCGGGCAGGCTGCTCCAGGTCAGCGTTGCATTGCTGCTGGCGACGATCGAGGCATTGGGCAGTGTGACTTGATAGCGCACTTGGATCTGCGCACCGACGTCCAGTTGATCGAAGTTGACGCTCACCCCGCCCGTGGTGCTGAAGGTGACGCCGGCAGGCAGGTTGCCCGGGCCGAAACTCGTGCCATTGATGGTCACGCTGACCAACGTGTAATTGCTGCCGCCGGCGAAGCTGTCAGTGATTTGCGCGTCGAATGCCGGCAAGCCGCCGTTCTGAGTGAAACTCAGTTGCACCGTGGCGCTGCCAGTGGTGCCGCTCGGGTTCGGGTCGAAGGCCACAATGGTTTTATCCAGACCACTGAAGCTCGGTTCAACAATGTTTTCGAGAATCGTATTGCTGCTGGCCCGGCCTGCGCCATTGACGATTTCCAGCGCCGAGACGCCAAGCTGCGCACCGGCAATGTTGGTGGCAACGTTGGTGACACGCACGTTGAACTCGAGTGAGATACCTTCCAGGTCGTCGTCATTGCTGTTGCCATTGACCACGTTGCCAAGATTGAAGGTCACGGTCTGCGTGCCATCGGGATTGGTCACGACGGTCAGGCGGCTCGGGTCGAACACACCGGTGGGCGCCAGTCCCGAAAGGTCAGCGGTAATCGGCAAGGCTTCAGGGCTGTTTTCGTTGCCGTCGACATTGAGGGTGCCGCCGACAATCAGGTTGGCGTCGCTGGTCAATCCGCCATTGGAAATAAACGCGATGCGCAAGGCATTGACCAGTGCGTCCGGAGAGATGAACTGCAAGCCGTTGGCCAGGGTGATCTGGATCTGATAGTTGGGGTTGTTGCCCTCGGGCACCAGTACCACGACCCGATAACGGATGACTTCACCGACGGTCACCTGTTCAACAGGCGCGGTGGTCGGGGCGGGGGCCGCGGTGTCCGGCAAACCGCCGACCCGGGAGATCTGAATGGCTTGAGCCACCGGCACGATCAGGGTAGAAAAATTGCGGTAATCGTTGAGGGTGCCGCCGTTGAGTTGGCCATCGACACCGGTACGTTCGGCCGCTTGCGTGCCATCCAGGCTGGTCCATTGCACGTTCGCCACGTTGGTGAAATTGGACTGCGAGGCCGCCGTGGCATTAACCACCCCGGTAATGCTCAGGACAATGCTGCCGCCCTTGGCGATGTCGATGTTGGCACCGTTGACAGTACGCAACTGGCCACCGACGAGCTCGAAATCCACGCCGCCGTTGTTGGTGGCGCCATTCTGGTACAGCACGCCTGTCAGCGTCAGGCCGTTGAGCTGGGTCGGCAGGTTGTCGAGGAACGTGATGTCGAAGGCACTGAAATCGCTGCCGCCATTGCCGTTGCTGATGGTAATGGTGAAGCTGACGGTGTCGCCCTGGTCGTAGCCGCCCAGGCCGGAGGTGGAGGTCAGCACTTGAGTGACCTGCAAAGTCGGTTCGCGCACGATCACGGTGGGCAGGCCGCCGCTGACGGCGACGTTGCGATCCACTGCAACGCTGCCGTTGGGGGTGTCGCTGTCCGGGTCGCTGAAGGTCAATTGCGCGTTGTTTTGCAGCGAGACATTGGCCTGGTTGCTGATGACGTTGTTGGCCACCAGTTGCAGGCGAATCACGAAGGTGTTGTTGCCGGTCTGATTGTCGGCCGAGACGCTGGACACGCTGAATGTCCAGCGCGCATCGACGCCATCGGCGCCTACCGTGCCGCCGACACCGGCGAAACCGCTGACCAGAACGCTGCCGGCAAAGTTGGCAGTCAATGCGCCGCTGCCTGCTGTGGTGGTGATGATTTGATAACCCAGGCCGCCATTGAAGGTGGTGTCCAGACGCATGCCCGGTGGGATCAGATCATCGATGCGCAGAGTCTGTGTGGTGCCTTCCGGCAGGGTGACCACGATGTCGTAGCGCATGCTTTCGCCGACCACCAGGTCGCTGCCCGTGGTGTGACCGGCACTGGAGTCGCCGTTGTCCAGCGTGCCGTCAGCGAACACTTTAGTGATGACGGGCGCTGCGACTTGCTGGTTGGCGAGGTCGGTCAGGTCGGCCGGGGTGAAGTCGGTGCCGCCGTCGACGCTGGCGTAGTTGCTCAAGGTCGCGGTGGATTGCAGGGTGCGGCTCGCTTCAATCGTGTCGCTGACGACAACGTCGTAACTGATGACCACCACATTGGCGCCGCTGGTGTCGGCGGTGGTGCCGCTGCGCCCGGCGAGGAGGGTGGCTTGACTACCCGCATCGAGGAAGGTGATCTGGTTGCCGGTCACGCTGTAATCGGTGCCCAGCACCAGCAACGTGCCGTCGCCACGATAAATCTGCAGGTTCGCCGCCGCCAGGCTACCGCCAACAAAGCTCAGGCCGGAGGGCAGGGTGATACTGGTGCTGACATCGTAGGCTCCGCCGCCGCCCGTGTTTTCAATCGCTGTGACCAGCCGCAGGCTGTCGCCGCCGTCGATATTGATGATGTTGCCGTCCACGGCGGCAAGGTCAGTGACGCTACCGTTGAACGGCACGCCGCTGCTGCCCGGTGGGTTCCAGCTGCCGGTGGTGTTGCTGACAGTGCCGTTAGAACCCGATACCACGCCATGCTTGATGTCCAGCACCGGCTCGGCCACGGAAACAATAGCGACCACGTCGGATGAGATCAGCGTGCGGTCGGTGAGGGTGGTTTGCTGGGTCGATTGAGCCAACACATCCAGCGAGCGTTGGTCACCGAACGGTTGGTCGCCGACCCGTACAGTAAAGCGGATGACGATGCGACTGCCTGTGGTGTCCGCCGTGGCGAAGCTGCCGAAATCGAACACCAGCGAGTTGCCGGGGCCGCTGACAACGCTGACCACGCCCCCGGCATTGGTGTTGCCCGGGGCGATTTCCCACTGTCCGACATCGCTGCCCGTGCCCCAGGTAATGCCGGTGATATCGAACAATGGCAGTGGCAGGTAGGCGGTCAGTTTGAATTGCTCATAATCACCCGTGACCAGGTCGTAGCTCAGCTCGAAGGTCACTTCATCGCCAGGACGCAACTCGCCGTTGCCCGGCGGTGCGCCGTTATTGACCTCGACCAGACTGATATCAACGTTGCTGGTGGGGATGACGCTGGTGGTGGCCGAGCCGTCGGTTTCGCTCCCGGTGGTCAGGTTGAACTGATCCTGCAGCAGCGTGCCGTCCACGGTGGCAGTGTTGCCTAGCTCGTCGCCTTCATTGATGTCCGGGTGTGGGTCGCCCGAAGGCGGCTTATACGTCTGGCCGACGATCGCCGAATAGCTCAGTACTGCAATCACCGCGCCTTGCAAGGTATCGTCGAACGCCAGATCGCCGTTGAGCCAGCCGCGAACATTGGAAAACGCATCGCGCAACGACTGCGCGATGTCGAACACCATCGACGTCGTGCCATCGGCGTTGTTGACCACGCTTTTGGACAGAGTGATGGTCTGCGCGACGCCGTTGATGGTCACCGTCAGGGTCGGCGTGCCGCTGAGGGTCTGACCGTCACTGAGTTGATCGCGAATGACCAGATGGCCTTCGTTGAAGAAGTCCTTGCCGAAGGCAAAGTAGTCGGAAATCGCCAGGTTCAGGGTGTATTGCAGGGTGTCACCGGGGCTGATGCCGGTGTGGCCGATGTCGTTCTGCATCGTCGCGGTTTTCAGCAGTGTGATCGACTTGGCGATGAATTGCGTGCCCTGGCCGGTGCCGCTGAAATCGATGGTGGTGTTCGGCGCGGTGAGGTCGCGCGGATCAAGCGGTACCCATTGCCCCGAAGCCGTCGGTGGGCCAAGGGTCACGGTGACCGCATCGCCGGTCACCGGGTTGATCACCGGTTGGCCGTCGGCGTCGACTTCGGGCACATAAAAGGCCACCACGGTATCGGTCTTGCCGGTAAGGCTGTCGTAGGTGACGGTGAACGAGTTGATGTAAACGTCGTTGGCCGCAATCAGCAAGGCGATTTGCGCAGGACTGGTCACCACCGTGCCGTCGTGCAGGGTGATCGAGGTCAGCCGCCCGCCGGGGCCGGGGGTAATCGAATTGACCTGGATATTGTCCGGCAGCGGTTGGGTGATGACGACATTGGTCAGCGTCTGGCCTGGCGCCGGCGTCGCCGACAGGGTCAGCGTGCGCACGTAGTTGGGGCCTGTGGCGGTTTCGCCTTCCGGGGTGTTGATCGTTTCGCTGACGGTAATCACCGTCGGGTGCACGACGAACGCTGCCGTACCGGCCTGAATCAGGCTGGGATCATTGGTCGGGTTGTCCAGCGCGTCGTTGCCGAATTCGAAGCCGCCACTGGCGCGAATGGTCAGGTCGGGCGAGCCGATGGAAAACGCGGTGTCGGCCAGATTGCTCAGGCTGGCGGTGACCTGCACGCCGATCACCGGTTGTTGATTGGTCACGCTAGCGAACGGCAGTTCAATGATCACCAGTTTGTCACCGGCGCGCATGCCGTAAGTAGCGGCGTTGATGATCAGGAAATTGCCGTTGGCGTCCTTGGCCAGCGGATGCGTGGCGTTGCCATTGGCGTCGAACGTCACCACGTGGCTGATTAGGTTTTGCCCCAGGTACGTGGCCGAAATGAAATTGACGCCGTCGTCGCCGTCCTTGCCGGTGGCGGGCATCGCCAAGTTTATGAACGGTGCGTAACCGACCTGGGTCGAGGTATTACTGAAGTTCACAGTGAACGTGAAGCTATCGCCCAGTAAAACGTCGCTACCGGCGGAGGGTAACGTTATGGTGGGAGCGGCGTCGGCCAGCAATCCGTCGAAGCTGGCCATGGCGGCGCTGCTGATCGCTATGGCTTTATCGATATCGCCGACTTTGGTTTCCAGCGTCCAGTCACCACCTGCCTTGGTGCTGCCGGTGTCATTGCTGGAGGCGGCCACATCGGCGCCGGTCCAGCGCGCCAGTTCGGTGATCAGGGTTTGGCCTGCCAACCCGGCACCGATATCGCAACCGTACAGCTGGATATCCGCGCCTTCGGTCAGGTTGTTGCGCCATTGTTCGAGGGTCTGGCTCAACTGATCGACGTTGTCAGAGGTGATCGTGCGATTGCCGAGGGTGAACTGCCCGGCGGCGCCGTGGGACATGACCTGAATTGAATCCACTTTACCTAGCTGCGCCAGCGCGGCTGAAATCGCCGCCAAGCCATCTTCACCGACATTCACCACAATGGCAGTGACGTTGCCGGGTAACTGGGCAAGCAATTGATCGCGGTTTTCGATGCGGCTATCGAGTACCAGCAGGGTGCGTGCAGCCGATGGCGCCTGCTCGGTAGCGGGATGACCGTCAGTCGGGGTGGCGTGAGGAACGGCGGGTTCAGCGGGGGCAGGGGTGGTTGCAGCCGGGTCGCTGTGATGTTGATCGGTGGCCGCCGATGCCGCTGCGCCGTCGAACAAAATCCGTGGCTCAAGCGCAAGCGACTGGCGCTGAGGACGCAGATGGGAAGCAGAAAAAGTACGCCCTGACTCTTGCATAGTGAGGCCCTCTGACTAAGCGGTGAACCAATCCGTTGATACCCAAGCCCACTATTGGACATGTTGAGCGTAGGACTTTTCCGCGGGATTTCCAGTAACCGGGAAACTTTGGAGAGAGGCGGTCATGCGTTTGATTTGAAAGAGGTGAGGCAAAAAGATGAATAAACGTTCACTACGCTAAATGGTTTTTTGGTCGAATTAAGTCGCTAAGTCCTTATTTCAAGGGGATGTTGGTCGATTGAGCGGAAAAAATGCGACAGATGATTTGCCGTGTTGAGGGCGATAGCAGGGGGAATGGACTTGTAGTAGACACAGGAACGTTTGAGCGGCGTAGCGGCGCCGTTTGCCCCCTTGTCGTAAGGCAAAGGGGCAAGCAGCACGGCTCCTACTCAAACGGCCAAGGCGGGTACTTCGACGGTGCTGATCTGTTTGCCATAGGGGTTAAGCACACTCAGCAAGACCACGCTGGCCAGCAAGTAGCCGCTGGCGCAAATCACCAGCGACCAGCGCAACGCATCGGCACCGGCGATTGCGCTCAAGCTGTCACTGAGGATGCCAACCACCAGCGGTCCGAAGCCTGCGCCGAGGGCCATGATGCCGAAGTTGAACACCGCCACCAGCGTGGCCCGGCGCCGTGGGGCTATCAAGTGGGCGATGGCGGTGTAACTGGGGGCCATCCACCACATGCCGAATACCGACATGCCGAACATGCACGCGGCAGCCTGGGGCACTTTCAAACTGCCCAACAGCCAGGGTTCACCAGCTGGATACAGGGCGAAACCGGCTGCCAAAGGGAATGCCAGCAATGCGCCGATGATCGGGATGCCCAATTGCCAGCGTGCGTCACGCTGCGCCAGGTGAGCGGTCAGCCAGCCGCTGGACAGCGACCCAATGATCGCCCCCGGCCCGGCCACCAGGCCCATGATGGCGCCAGCGTCCTTGAGCGTCAGGCCGTGGCTGCGCACCAGGAAGGCTGTGCTCCAGATGCTGAACGCGTAACCTGAGAATGCCAGCAGAGCACCGGCGATGGCGATGCGAACGTAGGGGTTGCAGGTCCAAGCGCCGCGCAGCACTTGCCAGAGCGATTCGTGATAGTCGGGATTGTTCTCGGCGGTTTCCCAGGTGCCACGCTGCGGCTCCCTGGTGCTCAGGCGCAACATCACGGCGGCGATTAGCCCCGGCACCGCCATCCACATGAAGGCGTCACGCCAGCCGTAGTAGTAAGTGATCCACGCTCCGACACTCAGGCCCACCAGGGCACCAATGGGCGCGCCTAGCATGTACACGCTGATGGCCTTGGCCCGCTGATGGGGCGGGTACAGATCGGCAATCATCGACATCGAAGCCGCGCCGCTGCCCGACTCGCCGACTGCCACACCCAGGCGGGCCAGCGCCAGGCTAAAGTAGCCGGTGACCCAGCCACAGAGCAGGGTCATCGCGCTCCAGAAAGCACAACACAGGCCGATCAGGTCACGGCGGTTGGCCCGGTCGGCTAGGCGTCCCATGGGAATGGCGAACAGGCAGTACACCAGGGAAAAACCAAGCCCGGTCAGCAGGCCGATCTGGGTGTCCGAGACATCGAATTCAGCCTTGATGGGTTCGATGACGATCCCCATGATCTGCCGGTCGATGAGGCTGACTGCAGAGACCAGGAACAACAGGAACAGGGTGTAGTGGCGGCGAAAGCCGTAGGTTTTGGTGGTCATGGAAGACGCTCGCAATGGGCTCTTTTCTGCTGCCGGGGCCCGTCGTTAGTGCAGGCTCGGCAGGCCGTTTTAGTGCTGTGCGGGAATGCAGGCCCAAGGGCGATGCTGCTCTAGTTGCCCGGCCAGTTGAAACAACAAACCTTCCTGGCAATGCGCGGCGCTGAACATCATACCGATCGGCAAGCCTTCGCGGCTCATGCCCAGCGGCACCGACATGGCCGGCTGGCCGCTGACGTTGGCCAGCACGGTGAAGCCGATGCTGCCGACGATCTGCTTGATATAGTCCTCAAAGCTGTTTTGCAGGCTCACCCGTCCCAGCGGCGGCGTGAGCTGGCCGGTGACCGGGGACAGGATCAGGTCGATTTCGTCAAACAGCATTTCCATCTGCAAACCGATGGTTTCGAAGTCACGTCGGGCGCGGTACAACTGCTCGGAACTGGCTTGGCTGGCCTGCTCCAGGACCTGGCGAGTCACGGTCTCCAAGGCATGCGCGGGCATGGGGCGACCCAGCGCCGCCTCGCGGTCGCGCACTGCTGCCAACAGGCTGACGCCGCTGGTGGTGCCGTGGGCGGCGTACAGTCGTTGCGGGTCGACCGGCAGTGTCAACGGCCGCACCTGGTGGCCCAGTTCGCGCAGCACTTCAACGGTCTGCTCCAGCATGGAGGCAATCTCCGGGTGAAGCGCTGTGCCGGTCATATCCGCGTTTACCACACCGATGCGCAGTGCACCAGGCGTACGCGTCACCTCGTCGCTGAACGACCGTGGCGGTTCAGCCAACCAGTAGGGACTGCCGCGTTCGTGGCCATGGCTGACGTCCAGCAACAGCGCTGAATCGCGTACCGTGCGCGAGACCACGTGACCGCAACTGGCACCGAACCAACCTTCAAAACTGACGGGGCCCTGGGGATTGCGGTAGCGCGTAGGCTTCATGCCGAACACGCCGCAATAGGAGGCAGGGATACGAATCGAACCGCCGCCATCGGTGGCATGGGCCACTGGCACTATCCCAGCCGCCACGGCAGCCGCCGCGCCGCCTGACGAACCACCGGCGCTGTAATCCCCATGCCAGGGATTGACCGTGCGCCCCCATTGGGCCGATTCGGTGGTCGTGGTCATGCCGAACTCGGGACTGGCGCTCTTGCCGAACACCAGCATGCCGGCGTTCAAGTAGCGGTCCACAATCGTGCTGCTGGTGCTGGCCGGCGGCGTGTCGGCCAGCAAGCGCGAACCGTTGGTGGTCACGGTGCCCGCCAGGTAGGTGTTCAGGTCCTTGAGCAACATGGGGACGCCGGCCAGCGCGCCCTGGCGTTCGGTGCCTGCTGCCTGGCGGGCGCGCAGTTGGGCAAAGGCAATCTCGTCGTGGCGCATTACCACGGCGTTGACCTGCGGGTCGAGCTGGTCGCACCGCTCAAGGGCGGCACGTAACAAGGCCTCGGGTGCCAGCGTGCCGTTGCGCACGCATTCAGCCATGGCGGTGGCATCCAGTGACAGATAGTCGGCCTGGGACAAGAAAGAACGGGTATTGGTGGTCATGAACATTTCCTTGGTGTGCAGGGACCCGTTCCAGAAAACCAGGGGCTGGAAGCAGGGCGTCTTCGGTCAAGAGGGTGTGAAGTACGGGTGTACTCAGAACAGGAAGTTCAGCGACTCCTGCAACAACAGTGCATCGCTGTGCACCGGGGTGAACACCGGGTTATGGGTGTAAGTCAGACCGCTGATCAGGTAGATGCCGCTCGTCAACCGGGCGGCGTAGGAGGCGGTCGCGGCCAGCGTATAGCCTGCGGTGTCCATGCGATAGCCGGCGTACACGTCACGCAATTCTTTGCTGTAGTAGCTCTTGGTCACGCCGAACGCGAGCATGTCCGCCGGCCGGTTGACGAAGGGCCCCACGTTGAACGCGGTGAACTGAACGGCCTTGTTGATGGCGTTGACCGAGTCCGGCGAATAGTCGACCTTGCTGTCCAGGTACCACCCCCGCGCATCGCCCCACGGTTTGCTGACCTGCAGGGTGCCGGCCAGGTACATTCCGTAGTTGTTGTCGGATTTCTCGCCGGTCTTGAACTCGGTGTATTGACTGGTGTTGTACAACGCGCCGGCGCGAAACCAGGCCGAATTCTCGCTGGCGCTGGCGGCGCGCTTGTAGCCGAACTCATCGATGAACAGTGCCTTGGCGTTCGGTACCTTCAGGCGAAAGCCGCTGGGGTTGTCTTCCACGTCCTGGGCTATGCCGCCTGGGCTGACGCTGCGGGTCACCGCGAAGCTGTTGTAATAACGCAGCGACGGATCACGCACGATCACGTTAAGGGTCGGCGTCGGCTCGGTGGCTGACATGCCCACCTGGAACGGCACCACGCTGCTTGGGCCCAGGGCCGCCGTGGAGGCGTTGCCACCCAGAGCAATGCCGTAGAACAGGCGTACGCCGGTGATATAGCCATATTCCAGTTCAAGCTGATGGTTAAAGAACGACTGGTTGATTGCAAACACGGTCATGGTGGTGACACGCGGGTTGGCTGGCGTGTAGTTGGCGCCCACCCATTGCGCGGCGAGAGTGAATTGCGCGTCGTTGGCAAAACCCACGCGGGTTAGGTCGTAGGTCAGGTAGGTGTTCAAGGACGCGTTGTAGCTGGGGTTCTGCCCGTTGTACATCTGAGGCTTGTCGTTGTGCCCGAGCACGTCATAGGTATATCCATTGTAGGAAGTCGCGGTAAAGCCGACACCGTGCTCGGCCAGGGCCTCACGCAGGCCACCGAGTTCCGGGCTGATGCGGGCACAAACCGGCACGGACTTGATAACGATTTCGGCGCGGGTCAGGTATTGGTCGTAGTTCATACATGTGGGCTTGGGTGCAGCGGCCGAACTTTCGCTGCCAGCGGCGTTGGCAGCGGCACAACCGGCCCAGGCCAACGCGATCAAGTAGGCTTTCATCGAGTACTGCATGGATCGCATCTTCAACATTTCCCCATCCTGTATCAGTCAAGTAGGACGACACCCGACAGTCTTCGCCACCGGGTTGCAGCCCGACTATCCGTGCATATTCGCCACCAGCGCATGGCGCCAACGGAATCTATCGATGGGGCCAGTCAAAGGCCTGGTTTATAAGGGGGAGAGCCAGATGCAGGGACGCAGGAAAGTGCCGGGAAAGTTCTCAAGGGAAAGCTTTGCGCGGGGATGGTGCAGCTGCATGCCCTGGTGCGTTTGGATTGGGCACGATCAGCGTTTCCAGCGCAACCAATTCGCCCTGATCACCTGGCTCAACTCTTTGATGCCAGGGACGATGGCGTCCATGGCGATCGAGCCGAAACCCAGGCGCAATGACGGGTTGGCCGCGCAGTCGGCCGGGTCCAGATAGAACGCGGTGCAGGGGTCGAACAGCACACCTTTGGCCTGGCCTTCCATATACAACTGCGTCAGGTCGTGGCATTGGGGCAGACGCAACCACAGGGTGGCTCCACCGCTGGGGACAATAAAATCCGCCTCGGGCAGGTAGTCACGCAGGGCCTGGGTGATCAGCGCGGCGCGCTGGCCGAGTCTTTCCCGGGCTTGTTGCAACAGTCGGTCGTAATGCCCTTGCTGGATGAACAGCGCGGCGGCCACCTGGTTGTTGCCGGGAATTTGCCGGATCATCAGCCGTTGCAACTGGCGCAATCGCTCGATCACCGGCGTTGGTGCGACGATGTAGCCGATGCACAACCCCGGTGAGAGTATTTTGGACAGGCTGCTGAGGTAGATCACCCGGGAGTTGCGGTCCTGGGCCTTGAGCGCGGGCAACGCTTGGCCGTCGTACTGGGTCTCGGGATCGTCATCGTCCTCGATAATCACCTGGTCGTGCTGTGCGGCCATCGCCAGCAAAGTGGCGCGACGCTCCTGGCTCAGGGTGACACCCGTGGGGCATTGGTAGCCTGGGGTGCAATACAGGTAATCGCAATTGGCGTATTCAGTCGTGGGTACCACTCCCTGTTCGTCGACCGGCAGCGGCACCACCTGCGCGCGGTTGCAGGTGAACACGTTGCGCGGGTCCATGAACCCCGGGTCTTCAAAACCTATGCGCGCGCCATCGCGCACTAAAAGCCGGGCCAGCAAATAAAAGCTCTGCTGGCGGCCCAGTGTCAGCAATACCTGATCGCGGGTGGCGGCGATGCCCCGGCGCGGCAAAACCCGGCGAATCAGTTGATCGATCAGCTGTGCACTGCCGGCATCCTCACCCTCCAGCCACCAACGGTCGACTGCCTTGAGCTCATTGGCCTGGCGCGTGCACTGGCGCCATTGCGACAATGGAAACTGACGGGGTTCGAATTGGCCATAGACAAAGGGGTAGCGCACACGCCGCCAGGCATTCGGGCGGTCAGCCCAAGGCACCCCGTCGCTTCGAGCCTTGAGGCGCAGGTTCCAATCGGGCTGGGCGCTGGAAGCGGGCTCAAGCTCTTGCGCGATTTGCGTGGGCGGGATGTCGCCGCAGACAAAAAAACCGTCGCGCAAGCGCGATTCGATATAGCCCTCGGCGCTCAGCCGTTCGTAGACCAGCACCGCCGTATTGCGCGAGACGCCGGTCAACTGGGCCAGGTCGCGCCCCGATGGCAACCGTGTGCCAAAGGGCAGCCGGCCGTCCAGTATCGCGGTGACGAACGCCGTGCACAGCTGCACCTGCAAGGGCTCGTCATTGCGGCGGGCCTTGGGGAGCAATTGGCGCCACATCAAGTCATGCTTGCCGGCGCGGGTCAGGGTCGGGGTCAAGGTATTCGGGTCAACAACGGAGGCGTTGCCTGCCACCCTAACCCAAGACTCTTGTGCAAGGCTACGTAGTCTTTGAGCAACTGCGCCTGGCGCTGGACCAGATCCTGTTGGGCGCTGAAGTGCGTACGTTCCGCATCCAGCCAGCCCAGCGCGGTGCTGGTGCCGGCGCGATAGCGTTGTCGGGTCAGGGCGGCGGCGCGGCTGGCCGAAGCTTCGACCTGTGCTTGGGCGACGATGTTCTGCCGATCGGTGCCAAACCGCGAGAGGGCCACGTTCGCGTCGCGCAGGGCGGCCAGCACCACGGCGGCGTATTGGGCCTGTGCTTGATCGCGACGCGCTTCGGCCTGATCGACGCGGGCGGCGTTGCGGCCAAAATCCAGTACGTCCCATTGCAGATAGGGCACACCCAGCCAGGACAGGTTGTCCTTGCGCAGCAGCGAACCGCCGTCGCTGCTGGCCACGCTCAGGCTGCCGAACAGGCTGACCTTGGGAAATGCTCCCGCGCGCTGCTGGCCGATGTTCGCCGTGTAGCTCGCCAGTTCACGTTCGGCGGCGCGAATGTCGGGACGCTGACGCAGCAGTTGCGCCGGATCGCCGATGGACAGGTTCACCGGCAGGTCGGGCAAGGGCTGCATTGTGCTCAACTGTGCATCCAGGCTTGCCGGTGCCTGTCCGCACAACAGCGCCAGTTGATCGAGGGACTCGAGTACTGCGCCGTCGAGCGCGATGATCGCCGCACGCGTGGTCTGCACCTGGGTCTGGATGCGCTCGAGGTCCAGCTGCGAGGCCGTGCCGCCGGCACGCCGCTGCTCGGTAAGCGCCAGGGTCTGTTCTTCCAGTGCCTGGGACTGGCGGGCGAGGGCGGCACGTTGTTGCTGGTCGCGCAAGCCCAGGTAGTTCAGGGCGACTTCGGCGCTCAGTTGTACCTGGGCATCGGCCAGGTCATGCAGCGCGACTTGCGCCTGGGCTTCGGCCGCTTCGACGGCGCGGCGGTTGGCACCAAACAGATCGAGCTCCCAACTGGCGTCGAAGGCACCTAGGATGAGATCGGTGTCGGCGCTGTCGCCGGCAGAACCGGCATGCAAAAATGCGGCGCTCGAGCCCACCTTGGGCAGCCCCTGGCCCCGCTGCAAGGCGGCACCGGCACGGGCTTGGCGCAGCTTGGCGAGGGTGACCTGCAAGGTCGGGCTGTCGTGCAGGGCGGTTTCGACCAATGCATCGAGTTGTGTGTCGTTCAGGGTTCGCCACCAGGCGCTGGCCTGGGGCGCCGCGTGCGACAGGTCCGCAGGGGCGCGGGCGAAGCCTTGTTCGAACGCCTTGGGGGCGACGCTGCCGGGGCCTTGATAATCGGGGCCCAGGGTGCAGCCTGCCAGGAGCAGGCAGCCGAGGGTGAGACAGGTAGCGGCGTTGATGGATTTCATGGTGTCAGTGCCCTGCCGTCGGGGTGCCCGGGGTCGGCATTTTCAAAAGAAGCGCCAAGGGGATGCACAGCAACAGCAACACACTGAGCACATGGAAGGTTTCCGAGTAGGTCAAGACCTGCGCCTGTTGGGCGATCTGGTTGGCGAATTGCGCCAGGGCCTGCAGACCGGCGTGGGCCGCGTCGCCGTGCTGGGCGAAAAATCCCTGGGCCGTGTCGGCAAGGTAAGACTGGCCCAGTTGAGAATTAGCCGTCACGGCTTCGCGCAGGCGGTCATCGTGCAACGCGTTGCGCTGTTCGATGAACGTCCCCATCAAGGCCAGGCCCACCGAGCCGCCGAGGTTGCGGGCCATGTTGTACAGACCGGCGGCATCGGCCACCTGTTCGCGTTCGACCGAGCCCATGGACGCTCGATTGAGCGGCATCATCGCCATGATCTGGCCAAGGCCCAGCAGCAATTGCGAGCGAGTGAAGTCGTGGCCGACGCTGGCGGCGGTCAGGCTGCTGGCGAACACGCAACTGATCGCCAGGCAACCCAGGCCGGTGATCACCAGCAGGCGCGCATCGACCCGGCCCAACAGCCGCGGGAGGATGGGGATCATCAGGAACGCCGGCAAGCCGGACATCAGCATTACCGCGCCGGATTGCTGCGCGTTATAACCGGGCACCAGGGCAAGGAACTGCGGCAACAGATAGGCCACGCCGTACAGTCCGCCGCCGATGACAAAGACAATCACGATCACGCTGGCGAAGGCCGGGTTGAGCATCAGCCGCAGGCACACGATCGGCTGCCGGGCCAGCTTCTGTCCGATCAGCAGCATGATCGCGCCCCCTACCGCCAACAGGCTCAGTTCGATGATCAGCAGCGACTCGAACCAGCGTTCGCGGTGACCTTCTTCCAGTACCACGGTCAGCGCACTGAGTCCCAGGGTCAGGCCGACAATGCCCAGCCAGTCAGCCTTGAAAAACGCCGGCCAATGCACCCGGTCCTTGGGCAGGCCCAGGTTGAGCAGCATCAGCAACACTGCGCACGGCCCCAGGTTGACGAAAAAGCACCATCGCCAATCCAGGTTTTCGGTCAGCCAGCCGCCCAGCACCGGGCCCAGCAACGGGCCGAGCAGCACGATCAGGCCGAACAGCGTCATGCCGATGGGCATCTGCCGGGGCGGCAGGCGCGTGGCCACCAGCACTTGCGCGGTAGGGATCATCGCGCCGCCCGTGAACCCTTGGCCCAGACGGCCGATGATCATCTGCGGCAGGCTTTGCGAGAGCCCGCACATGACCGAGAACAGGGTGAATAAAATCGCATTGCCGACCAGGAAGTTGCGCAGCCCGAACACTCGGGTCAACCAGGCGGCGAGGGGGATCATGACGATCTCCGACATCAGGTAGGCCGTCGAGATCCAGGTGCCCTCGGTGCCGGTGGCGCCGATCTGGCCCTGGATCTGCGGCAAGGCGGCGTTGGTGATGGAGATGTCCAGCGTCGCCATCAGGGCGCCAAGGGCTCCGGCGGCCACGGCGATCCAGTCACCGGTGCTGGCTTTGGCGGCGGGTATCGCCGATGGGTTAGCCACGGGTGTCGACTTCGACGGTCACCGACAACCCCGGCAGCAGGCTTTCGCGCCACTGCGGGTCGGCTTGCAGCTGGATGCGCACCGGTACGCGCTGGACGATCTTGGTGAAATTGCCGGTGGCGTTCTGCGCCGGCAACAGGGCGAACTGCGAGCCCGTGCCCGGCGCCAGGCTGTCGACGTTGCCATGCAGCACCACCCCGGGCAGGGCATCGACCTTCACCGACACCGCCTGGCCCGGATGCATGGCGCCGATCTGCGTTTCCTTGAAGTTGGCGGTGATGTACAACTGGTCAAGCGGCACCACGGTCATCAACCGCGTACCGGGTTGTACGTATTGACCCACGCGCACGCTGCGATCGGCCACCCGCCCGGCCAGGCTGCTGCGCACGATGGTGTCCTGCAGGTCCAACTGTGACTGGCGCTGCTTGGCGTCAGCGCCTTGGAATTGCGCACGGGCCTGCTCGATAGCCGCTTGCAACGTCACCAGGCGCCGTTCGGCCACCTGGACCTGAGCAGCACGGGCATTACGGCTGGTGGTCGCCTGCTGCCAGGCATTACGCAACTGCTCCATGCGCTCTTCGGTTTCGGCACCGGTGCGGGTCAGCGGTTCATAGCGTTTGATTTGCGCGGCGGCATAGGCCTGGTTGGCGATTTCGCCTTGCAATTGTGCCTGGGCCTGAACGATGTCGGCGCGTTGCTGCGCCAGTTCAGCCTCGCCCCGGGCAATGTCGGCCTTGTGCGCAGCCAGGCTGGCGGCGGACTGATCCTGGGCGGCCTGAAAGGCGCGGCTGTCGATGCGTACCAGGGGCTGGCCGACGCTGACTTGCTGGTTATCGGTGACGTAGACCTCAGCCACCGAACCGCCCACCCGGGGCACCGCGATCATGCTGTCAGCCTGCACGTAGGCATCATTGGTGCTCTCGATGAAGCGCCCGGTGGTCCACCAGTGCGCGCCCCACAACACCAGGCCGAGCACTGCGGAGGTACCGGCGAGCCATACCCACTGGCGTTTGCGGGTGCGCTGGGGCGGGGTGGCCAGCGCTGTTTCGTCAACAGCCAGTATCGCGGTCATGTGAACCTCAATTTTTATCAGTTGTTATAATTATTACGATCGGTAAAATTATGTCAACCGATATAATTTCAGGCACACTTCCATTCTGTCCTGCTCTGGAGTTGTCCATGTCCAACACCCCCCGACGTCGTCCCACCCATGAAGGTGGCTACTCGTGCGGCGATGAAACCAGCGCCCGAATCATCGAGGCGGCCCTGAGACTGTTCGGCGAAAAAGGCTTCGAAGGCGCGTCCACCCGCGACATTGCCGAGCATGCAGGGGTCAATGCACCGGCGCTCAATTACTATTTCAAGAACAAGGAGGGGGTGTACCTGGCGTGCACCGAGCACATGGTGGCCTGTATCTGGGCGCACCTGGCCGAAACGGTGGAAGGCGCCCAGGCGGTGCTGGATGGCGAAGCCGATGCGCCGGCGCTGATGGAAGCGTTCTGGTCGATCCAGCTGCGCGCCGCCGAATACATGCTGATGTCCACCGAGGCCCACCCGTGGCGCCTGCTGTATGCCCGCGAGCAGGCGGGGCTCGGGCCGACTTCCGGCATGGAACAGGTGACTGAACGCATTGGCAAACCGATCATGGCGGTCAACAGCGCGATCATCGCCCGGCTACTGGGCCGGGCGGTGGTCGACGACGAATGCGCGATCCGCGCCATCACCCTGCATGGCCAGGTGCTGCCGTTCCATCAAACCCGCAGCAGTACCATGGATGCGCTGGGCTGGAAGATCATCGATCGCGAGCGCTTCGACCGCCTGATGAAGATCGTGCGCGAGCAGACCTTCTATCAACTCGGGGCGTTGCGCCCGGACTGATCGCGGGTCTCAGGCCTTGCCCTTCCACGGCACCAGGCGCCGTTCCAGCCAGCGCATGCCCAGGTCGAACAGCAGGGCCATGGCGCCGATCACCAGGATGCCCATGATCACCACATCGGTGGCCATGAATTTGGAGGCGGTCAGCACCATGAAGCCCAGGCCCGCGGTGGCCGCGACCATTTCGGCCGCCACCAGCGTGGTCCAGCCGAAACCGATGGCGATGCGCATGCCGGTCAATACCTCCGGCAACGCCGCCGGCATGATCACGTGACGCAGCACCTGGGCGCGACTGGCGCCCATGGAGTAGGCGGCATGAATCTGCTCGATGGCCACCGACTTGACCCCGGCGCGGGCGCTGAGGGCCAACGGGGCGAACATCGCCAGGTAGATCAGCAGCACCTTGGAGCCCTCGCCGATGCCCATCCAGATCACCACCAATGGCAAATACGCCAGGGGCGGCAATGGCCGGTAGAACTCCACCAGCGGATCGAATATCCCTCGGGCCACCCGGTTCACGCCCATCATGATCCCCACCGGGATCGCCGTGAGCACCGCCAGGACGAACGCACCGAAGACACGCAGCGCACTCCAGCCAATGTGATTGAGCAAGGTCGCGTCGGCGAAACCCTCTTGGGCCACGTCCAGTAATTGCGCCCATACAGCCTGGGGGGAGGGCAGGAACAGCGGCTTGACCCAACCGGCATTGGTCGCGATGTACCAGAGGGCAAACGCCAGCGTCACAGTGACCAGGCTCAAGACCAGGCTCGATCCATTGCCCGGCGCACCGTACTGCTCGCCCGGTCGCGCCGGGGCGGCGCGCCGCAGTTCGTTGAGGGCGCGCAGCACGGCGTTGCGTTGTTTCTCGTCCAACAGGCTCATGCGGCCTCCTCATCACCGTGGATAATGCTCAGCACCTGCTCGCGCAGGGCAATGAAATCGGCACTGGACTTCACCGTTCGGGCGTCCTGGCCGGCGAGAAAGCGCCGTCCGAAATCGATCGGGAACTGGTGAGTGATGCGACCCGGGCGCGGCGACATGATGATCAGCCGGGTGGCCATGAACAGGGCTTCCTCGACGTCATGGGTGATGAAGAACATCATTTTTTGGGTGCGTTGCCAGATCTGCAGGATCAATTCCTGCAAGCGCTCGCGGGTCAGCGCATCCAGTGCGCCGAGCGGTTCGTCCAGCAACAGCATTTGCGGATCGTTGGTCAGTGCCCGAGCGATGCCTACCCGTTGCTGCATGCCGCCGGACAGCTGATACACCTCGTGGCCGGCGAAATCCTCCAGCCCCGTGAGCTGCAGGAAGTGCCGTGCGCGCTCTTCACGTTCGGCCCTGGCCACGCCGCGCAGTTTCAGGCCGAAGGCGACGTTATCGAGCACATTCAACCAGGGCAGCAACGCATGTTTCTGGAACACCACGCCGCGTTCGGGGCCTGGCCCTGTGACTTGATCGCGCAGTTGTGCCACCGCCGAGGTCTGTTGCGGCACCTGGCCGTGGAAATCGCCCAGGGTGATCAGCCCACTACTGGGCTGGATGAAGCCGGCCATCAGGTTGAGCAGGGTGGTCTTGCCGCAGCCCGATGCTCCCAGCGCGACAACGAAATCGCCGCTGGCGATGTCCAGGTTGACCCCGGCCAGGGCCGTCACCCGCTGGCCTTTTTGCTGGCCGGGGTAGTGCACCGACACGTCATGGATTTTCAGGCTCAGGCCCATGGCTTTTTCCTCGTGGAGGGGCGACTTCTGCCGCCCGTTGCAGGGGTTACTGGGCGGCCTGGACGAAGCCAGGGTTGATGGCGACGCTGTAGTCGGGCAGCAACGCCGGGATTTTCTTCTGCTCTTTCAGGAAGGCTGCGGTGGCCGCCAACGCCTTGGCCGCGCCGCCGTCCTTGCCGGCTCCGAGCCAGTTGGCACCGGCCTGTTCGGTGGCCAGCGGGAACTGGTAGAGAGCCAGCACGGGGGGCACTTCGTCCGGCTTGGCACCGGACTGGCGCGCCACGTTGATCACTTGCGGCGAATCGGCGGTCCAGTTGCCGGGCGCCTTCACGTAGTCGGCGGTGCTGGCCTGCAACACCTTGGTCAAGGCGAGCATGCCGGCGCTGTGCTCGGCGGCGAACTTGCGGTCGACCACGATGCCGTCGAAGGTGGCCTTGCCCCATTGGGTCAATTGCCCGGACGTCAACAACACCTGGCCGCTTTGCTTGAGACGACCCAAAGCCGGATCCCAGATGAACGCCGCGTCGATGTCGCCGCGCTCCCAGGCGGCCGGAATGTCCGAAGGCTGCAGGTTGATGACCTTGACCTTGCCACTGAGGCCGAATTGCTCCAGGGCAAACAGGGCATGAAAGTGCGTGGTGGAAACGAAAGGCACGGCCAGGGTTTTACCCGCCAGGTCCTGGGGCGCGACGATGCCGCTGCCATTGCGCACCACCAGGGCTTCGGCGTCATTGATGTTGTCGAGGATCCAGAACAACTGGGCGTCCACGCCACGGCTCACGGCGGCGGCAATCGGGCTGCTGCCGGCCACGCCAATCTGTACGTCACCGGAGGCCATGGCCAGCATCACGTCGCCACCGCTGTCGAAGTTGCGCCACTGGATATCCCAGCCAGTAGCCGCTTCGAACTGCTTCTGGGCAATGGCGTTCTTCCACGGCGCGAACATGCTTTGCACGCCGATCGTCACCGTCTGCGCCTGGGCCGTGGTGGCAAGGCCCAGGGACAGCGCGGCGGCGGGTAACAGCAGGGAGCGGCGGATCCATCGGTACAGGGGCTTGAGCATGGTGTGGCTCCTAAGGGGGAAGGCATTGTTTTTGGCACGCCTAGATCTTAGGGCCGGCCCGTTGCTTGCTTTAGATCCAGTTGCGCCGGGCTTTGGTGCCAGCTATCGCGCCAGGCCTTGATGGGCAAGGCGTGCAGCGCAACGGGTGCGCCATCGGGGTGCGTCATGCAGGGAGTGGGAACCATGTTGGAGCGTTATTTTCGTCCGTTCGAAGCTGGGCGCGGTTTGCAGGAGCAACTTCGCGAGAGCCTGCTCAACGCCATTCTCGATGGCGCGCTGCCGCCCAGCGATGCCATGCCGTCATCGCGCAAGCTGTGCCAGTTGCTCAAGGTGTCGCGCAACACGGTGGTGCTGGTCTACGAACAACTGGTGCAGGACGGTTACCTCACACCCTCGGACCGGCGCGGCTTTTTCATTAATGAAAAATTTTTGCGCCAGCAACTCAACGTCAGCCTGCGGCCGAAATCCCCGGCACTCTTCGAACGGCCCGATCATGCGCCGGACTGGGAGCATCGGTTGCAAACCAGGTCGGCGCAAATGCGCGCCATCGTCAAGCCGCGCAACTGGCGCGAGTATCGTTATCCATTCATCTATGGGCAGATCGAGGACGACGAGCAGACCGCCGCGCGCTGGCGCGATTGCACACGGATCGCCGCCAGTGGTGCGCACATGCGCAGCTGGGTCGATGACCAGGTGATGCTTGACGATCCGCTGCTGGTTGAACAGATCATCCAGCGGGTCTTGCCCAAACGCGGTATCCAGGCTCGGCCCGAGCAATTGCTGGTGACCATCGGCACGCAGAATTCACTGTACATGCTCGCGCGCCTGCTGGGCCGTCCTGGCCTTGTAATGGGCCTGGAAGAACCCGGTTATGTGGATGCACGGAACATTTTCAGCCTCACCGGCTGCACCCTGCGTCCGTTGCGCATCGACCGCCAGGGCCTGGTTGTGGACGCGCAATTGCAGGGGTGCGAAATGCTCTTCTGCACGCCCAGCCATCAATCGCCGACCGGCGTGACGATGCCCCTGTACCGGCGTCTGGAGTTGTTGGCGAGCGCCCGCGAGCATGACTTTCTGATCATCGAGGACGACTACGAAAGCGAGCAGAACTTTCTGGGCAGCAATCATCCTGCGCTCAAAAGTTATGACGACAGTGGCCGAGTGATTTACCTGGGCAGCCTGACCAAGAGCCTATTGCCGGGCGTACGGTTGGGGTTCATTGCCGCCGATGCCGAGCTGATCCACGAACTGCGCGCACTGCGCCGCTACATGTATCGCCATCCACCGTCGAACAACCAGCGCATTCTGGCGCTGTTCCTGGCCATGGGGCATTACGACGCCCACGCCCGACGCCTGCGTGATCGGCTGGCGCGCAAATGGCGGGTGATCAGCCGCGCCCTGGCCGAACATTTGCCTGAGTGTCACGCCAGTGGCATGGCCGGTGGTTCATCGATCTGGGTCAGCGGCCCACCGGCGGTGGACGCCTGGGCGTTACAACGCAGGGTCGCCCGCCACGGCGTGTTGATTGAGCCTGGGGATATTCATTTTCTGGGGGAGGGGCGTACGGGCTGTTACTTCCGCCTGGGCTTCGGTGCGATCGCCGAGGTGTTGATCGAGCCCGGCATCGCAGCGCTGGGCAAGGCCTGGCGCGAGTTGCGCCAGGCCGAACCGACCTAGAGGTTTTCCTGGGCGAGGGTGCCCTTGAGCACGTCGAACATCGCGTCCACATCCTTGCGGCTGGCCACCAGCGCCGGGGCGAAGATGATCGCGTCGCCCGTGGTCTTCACGTGCAGGCCGGCATCGTATAGCGCCCGCTGCACCTGCGCGCCCTTGGCGCCGGGTGCGGCTCCCGGGGTCAGCTGGATGCCGCTGAGCAGGCCGTAGCCGCGCAAGTCACTGACCTGGGGCAGCCCGCGCAGGCCGCTCAGCGATTCCAAGAAGTAAGGCGCCAATTGTCGACCGCGACCGAACAGGTCTTCATCGCGGTAGATGTCCAGTGATGCCAGGGCGGCGGCGCACGCGGCCGGGTGACCGGAGTAGGTGTAGCCGTGGAACAGCTCCGGCCCCTGGCCCTGGCTGGCCCCGACCACGGTGTCGTAGATAGACTCGTCGACGGCCACCGCGCCCATGGGGATCGCTCCGTTGGTCAAGGCCTTGGCCATGGTGATGATGTCGGGCTTGACCGAAAAACTCTGTGCGGCAAAAGCCTCGCCGGTACGACCGAAGCCAGTGATCACTTCGTCGAACACCAGCAGGATGCCGTGGCGGTCGCAAATGTCGCGCAGGCGCTTGAGGTAGCCAGCCGGTGGTACATAGACGCCGATGGAACCGGCGATGGGCTCGACAAAGCACGCCGCGATGCTGTCCGCACCGTGGGTGGCGATGATGCGCTCGAGGTCGCTGGCCAGGTCCGCGCCCTGGGCCGGTTCGCCCAATTGATAGCGCTGCTCTTCCTGCCAGGTGTGGCGCATGTGACTGACGTGGGGCAAGCCGCCAGTGGCGAAGGCCTGGCGGTTGCGCATCATGCCCGACAGGGCCACGCCGCCGAAATTGACCCCGTGGTAGGCCCATTCACGCGAGACGAAACGGGTGCGTTGGGCCTGGCCACGGGCGCGGTGGTAAGCCAGGGCGATCTTCATGGCGCTGTCGACCGACTCGGAACCCGAGTTGGTGAAGAACAGCTTGTTCAAGCCCGCGGGCAGCAGTTCGCTCAGGCGTTCGGCCAGTTCGAAGGACAAGGGGGAGGCGCGCTGGAAATGCGGGGTGAAATCCAGGGTCAGCAATTGCTTGCACACCGCCTCAGCGATTTCGGTACGGCCATGCCCGGCCGCGCAGCAGAACAGCCCCGAACTGCCGTCGAGCAGCTCACGACCCTCGGATGTCCAGTAGCGCACACCTTCGGCGCGGACGAACAGTTGTGGGGCGCGTTGGAACTCCCGGTTGTCGGTGAAGGGCATCCATTGATGGTTGAGGTTCGTTGCCATGGGGTTACTCCTGAGGGCGGGCACGGATCGGCCGGTTGCCCCGCAGCCTAGCCATGCAGGCGTGGCGTACTTAGATCCAGTTTGGCATTTCGATGGAGCCAGAACGCCAGGCACTGGACCCATTAAAAAGCCCATCTGGCTCTAAAGCGTGGACCGATGCCTGACTAGAGTGGCGCCACTGTCAAAGGAGCGCGCCATGAGCCCGGAATTGAATTGGACCTTGAGTGCGTTGTGCGTGCTGGTGGCCGCCGTCGTGCGTGGTCTTACCGGGTTCGGGTTCGCGGCCATCGCAATCGTCGGCCTGGCGATGCTCGGCGCATTGAGCGACGCCGTGCCCCTGGTGTTGTGCCTGGAGGTGGCGTCCAGCCTGATGCTGCTGCGCGACGCCTGGGCCCAGGCCGATTACCCGTTGCTGCGGCGGATCCTGCTCGCGGCGGCGATTGGCGTGCCCTGCGGCATCTGGCTATTGACCGGGCTCGACAGTGAATGGCTGAGCCTTGGGGTGTACGTGCTGGTAGCCACGCTGGCATTGCTGGGGCTGGCGCGGGTGGCCTTGCCCATGGGCCGCGGGCCTTGGGCGGCCTGGCTGGTGGGCGGTAGCAGCGGGGCGTTGATCGCCGCGTTTTCCATCGGCGGGCCACTGGTGGTCGCCTGGCTCAGCCATTGCGGGCTGCGCGCCCGCACGCTGCGAGCCACCTTGATCATGTTCTTTTTCGCCGTGGACCTCGCGGCCCTGGCCGGGCTGGCAGCGGCCCAGGCCATCGGCCCCCAAGTCCCGCGCCAGGCCCTGTCCCTGCTTTTGCCCCTTATGGCAGGGCTGTGGATCGGGCAACGGTTGTTCCTGCACATTCGCGCCGAACACGCGGCGCGATTCACCCAATGGCTATTGCTGGCATTGGCGGGCTTCGGCCTGCTGGGCCGGTCGTGGTCCTGACCTCTGGAGCTTGATCATGCAACCTACTGTTTTCATCACCGGCGCTACTTCCGGATTCGGCGAAGCCTGCGCCCGGCGCTTCGCCCGGGCCGGCTGGTCAATGGTGCTCACCGGCCGTCGTGAAGAACGCTTGCTGAGCCTGGCCAACGAATTGGGCAATCAGAGCAATGTGTTGCCCCTGGTCCTGGACGTGCGTGATCGCGCCGCCATGCAAACGGCCATCGACCAATTGCCGGAGCACTTCACAACCTTGCGCGGGCTAATCAACAACGCCGGGCTCGCCCTAGGCACCGAAGCCGCCCAGGCCTGTTCGCTGGATGATTGGGACACCATGGTCGACACCAACATCAAGGGCCTGCTCTACAGCACCCGACTGTTGCTGCCGCGATTGATCGCTCACGGTGCCGGGGCAAGCATCGTCAACCTAGGCTCCATCGCCGGCAACTGGCCGTACCCCGGCAGCCACGTGTACGGCGCGACCAAGGCCTTCGTTCGGCAGTTTTCGTTGAACCTGCGCTGCGACCTGCAAGGCACCGGCGTGCGGGTTACCAACCTGGAACCGGGCTTGTGCGAGAGCGAATTTTCCCTGGTGCGCTTTGCCGGCGACACCCAGAAGTACAACGCGGTGTACGCCAACGCCCAGCCGCTGCAACCTGCGGACATCGCCGAGACGATCTTCTGGCTGATGAACCAGCCGGCGCATATCAACATCAACAGCCTGGAAGTGATGCCGGTGACCCAGGCCTGGAACAACTTTGCGATTGAGCGTGGCGCGACGGTCTGAATGTCGACCTGCCTGGGGATTCGTACGCGGTCCCCCCTGTTCTGGCTGACCCTGCCTGTGTACCAACCCTCGGGGCGCTTACCGCAGATCTGCTCGATCACGTCGAGGGTCAGGCGGATATGGCGCCGCTCCTGGTCTTCGGGCATGTCGCGATAGTCCAGCCAACGGTAGCCGTGCCCGGCAATCTCATGCCCGGCAGCGCAGAGCGCATGGCCAATCGCCGGGGTGAGTTCCAGGGCCCGGCCGACGGCGAAGGCGGTCAGCGGAGGTTTCGGGCGCCGAACAGCTGCAGAATGCGCCACACACCGGCGCGCGATCCGTATTCGTACATGCCCTCAACGCTCAAGTCCGCTTCCCTCACACGCGGCGGGCGGCCCGGCAGCTCGTGCAGCCAGGCCTCCGGCTGTGCATCGCCATTGACGATGCACGACTCCGCGCCTTCTTCGATGTTGAGGACGAACTGCACCGCGACGCGCGCCTCACCTGGCCATCGCGGGTGAGGCGGGCAGCCACCATAACCGATGAGGTCGCGGGCGGCCATCAGCCCAGCTCGAAGGTCGTGACGCCGAACACACGTTCGTGCGCGATCGCCGGGGGAGGGCCGAGGTACATCCGTGCGCAGCCGAAATCCTCGACCATGTCCTGTTGCTGCACCAGCGTCATCGCGGTGGGGTTATTCTCCGGGGCATCGAGAAACAACGGGGCACCCTGGGAAAAATCTGCCAGGCGCGCATAGAGGGCATTGGCTGCCAGGGCGTCATCGGCGAACAAGGGGCCGATCTTGTAGCCTTCAAGGCAGCGCCTTGCCACGCCATAGCCGCTGAGTTTGCCATCGCGCTGGCAACCCACGGCGAGGGCGTCGGCCTGGGCAATCCACCCCCTCAGGAAGGTGGCGCGCTCAGCCGGGAAGCAGGTGCGGTCGTAATCGACAACTTGATCGAACGGGAAGTTGGCCAACGGCACGATGTCCTGGTCGTCTACCGGCGAGATCACCGGGCATTTGGCGGCATCGGCACGAAAACGCATGTTGCGATGGGAGAAGACGAAACCACCCTTGGCATAGTAGTCCTGCATCGCGAAGGCACCGTCCATGCCGATGCTCGCACCTGGTCGCAGGCGGGCGAGGAGCCGGTCGCGGCGTGCGTGCCAGAGGGTATTGCCCAGACCTTGACCGCGATATTCAGGCCGGACGATGAAAAACCCCATGAACCCGAATTCGCCATGGTAGGAGGTGATGGCGCCGCCGCCGATCAATTCGCCGCCCAGGGACGCCGCGATGAAGGCAGCAGGGTCCGCCGCCCAGAACAGCTCGGCATCGTGAAGGCCGGGATTCCAACCCTCACGGGCTGCCCAATCGACGAGCTCGTCCAGTTCGGGACGGGTCATGTTGCGTATGAGCAGCTGATTCGACACTGCGAAGTTCTCCTCAATTGCTAACTGAGTAGGTTGAACGCTAGCAGATGGGATAAAGCAGGGATGGAACCAGCATTGAAACTATCGAAATATAGGCATTTTATCGGATTTAGATAAACTCCATCGGGGGTAGGGGAGCGGGATGAAATGTTGCAACAACAGAGCATATTAATAACTAAACTAAATAGCCGTTTAGTCGAGTTGGATTATGTTCTCCATAGAAAGACTTTTAAGGTGCCTCAGGCGGTTGGAAATACATAGACTATCCTCAATAGTACAAATCACTCGTCAGACATGACGTCCTGACGAGCTCCAACCCAATCTAACAGGGTGCCAATCAATGGAAAAGCCTGTTGAAATTTGCACGTTTGAGCTCGACGTTATATTGGTAGATAAGGCGGGAAAACGCCTACCGAACCCGATGATTACGGTCGCTGTTGACCGTGAAACGCAAGTGATAATAGGGGTATGCATTTCGACTGGTAAACCCCAGAGTTCGAACAGCATAGCGGAGCTTTGAATTCCCCGGTGCGCCAGGAGAATCAAGGGCTAACACGCAGGTTCAGCATTACTCTGTAAACTTTTTTTTTGACTTGTTATCTACGGTGATTAACAAGTCAAAATTGTGGTTAACAACGGTATCGGACGAGCATTGTACTGAGCTTTTCCTCCAACCAGATTCTGGCGAGCCACCAGGGTATTTGGTGGCAGAAAAGCTCCACAGGCTTCAAACGCAAGGCGTGCACCGCCAAACCTGCAGCATCTGCAAGTAAATCAACCGGCGTTTGTGATTTCCACGTGTGGCAGCCCTTGAAATCTGCGCATCAACTCCACGCTGAACGCCGCAGATTTCACACAGCGACGTGTTTGCACGTGGACCTGTAGCGTAAGCAATGCCGTAAACGAACAAGCTGTTACCAAAAAGACCCTTTATATCAAGCGAACAGACGAACTCGCATAGGGTGCACGATCACGCGAATGTAGGGCGATTCGCCGCTATTTCTTCCGAGATCTGCGGGGCTCCGACGACAGGCATGCTTTCGTGAGGTCGCGAAGAGTGCTCAGAAGTAATTGAGTAAAACTACTAAGATAAAAAATCGTATATAAAGCAGAGACATGAGTCTCTATTCTATAGTGTGCATGAAGTTCATTCAAGCAGTTACCTTCTGAAATACTGAAACAAATAATGGAATGAGAGGTTGATGGAAGTAAATGCGTAAACGGGCGTCAGATGTTTTTTTAAGGAATTCCATCTGTCTTAGATAGTAATTTTATAACAGGACCCTTGCCATATCATAAGGTCATGACATGAAATAACGCTTTAATAAATCATGGTATGGCTACTAGAGGCCTTGATGATGATTAGTCATGTCTACAGTGAAGAGTTTCTGCGAGCCGCAGGAATCTCACCAGATGTCATGGACTCAAGCAACGCTGAGGGTTGGGCGGGGGACTTCAAGCTTCTCGATGAATGGATAAGTCAAGGTACGAAAAATAGCCTAACACGTAGAGTAATGAAAAAAGAGATTGAGCGACTTTTACTCTGGGCAATTTCAGTACAACGAAAAAAGCTTCTCGAGCTAGCCCCGGCAGACATTGCCAGCTACGCAAAATTTCTAGAGCGACCGACGCCTGTTTCAATCTGGATATCAAAAACAAAATATCCGAAATGCAATGACGGCTGGCGTCCTTTTGCTGGCCCATTAAATGAGGCGTCACACAGATATGCGTTAGTCCAAGTTGGCAGCTTTTTTAAATGGGCCGTCCGGAACGGACTGCTTGAGCTTGATCCGACGGAAGCCTTAGAGACCCCAAGAATTAATAAGCCCGTGCTCAGGCGTGCTCTGGACCAAGAAGCACTTGGTGCGCTATTTGAAGTGATAGATGGTCAGAAAAAAAAGAAAAAAAGATTAAGAGATACCATACTGTTTTCGATAATTTTGCAAGCCGGGTTATTGGTTTCGGAGGTTGTGGCTGTAAACGTTGATGATGTTAATCGTGACGAAAATGGCGTCTGCTGGATAACTGTCAGGGGTAATAGCGGTGACTTGCGGAGGCTTGCAATCACAGCTGAGCTATTTCTGCTGATAGACTTTTACAAAACTGTGTTTCGCATCCAGGTAGCGTGGACGGACGATGCTGCGACACCATTGGTGTTGCCAGCAACCGGAAAATTGCGACGTCTACATCCGTCGACGATACTAGCAATAATTAAAAATGTTGCAGAGGGGGCAATAAGGCTTTTGCGAGAAAGAGGGCGGCATGATGTCGCGGCGACACTGCATGGCGCTAACGGATATATGTTAAGGCACTCATGCTTCGCCAATATTTCCACTACGAGCACTGTTCAAGAGTTAAAAGAAATTGCAGGGTATCTGGCGTTAGACGTGGCGGCCCAGTATTTTTATTGTGATGATGAAGAGTTTCATAGGAAAATAGTGGCGTCACTTCCCTCAATATTAAAATATTCAATTAAAGATGCTGGTGACGATTTTTCTTGATCGATGTGTGTCGGTGCATATGGTATTAATCGGCTTTCAAAACGCGTTTTTATAAACAAATTTTCTTTTTCGCAAAGGTCAAAAAATACTGCCTGTATTGTAAGTGCAACTCTCAGTATTTTTAAGCTCCTGGTAAAGAGAGCTGATGCACTGTGAAGTTTCCGCGATGAGTTTTCTGAGTACGCCATCCGGTTGAAATTTAAATGAAAATTACGGCCCTACGGCAATTGTATACGAAAACATGGGTGTGCTGGCCGCCGTCGTTACATTTATATCTGCATGTTATATTTTTTACAGTCATACGCTTTATCAGCAAATAGTATATTTGCATTCACAAATTTTGCGCTAGATTATTTTAAAACCAAGGTCGCCGAATTTTGTGGTAGTGCATCATGGCGAAAACAGTAAAAAGTACCGCAAAGACCAACCTTTATAAAAAGTATGGAGGTAAAGGGGGGCGCGCAAATAACGTATGGTTGGTTTATAGCGAAAAAATGCATCGAGATTTTGCGTTAAATTCTGATGTGCGACTTTTTCATTGGATCTGCTGGCTTGAAACTAACACGGAGGTACGTAGTTATGAGTATTTTGATAAAAATGCGCCAGCCGAACCGGACGGTCAATTGATTACAGCAGATGGCTCTGTTAAGGGCTTTTGGATTACAAAAAAAACCGCTCCTAAACTCTCTATCGATGATATTGATCACGATAAATTAGAGTCTAATCGTATATTGGTTACATCTGATGAGATTCTATCAAAGGCCCCTGAGGCTATGCGGCTTTTAAGCTCACTATCTTTTTGTGCTGGCGTACGTGGGAATGAATTAGCAGCGTTAGAAAACAAGCTTATCCTGGTTGAGCGCCAAATGATAAGAGGAACGGTGAAACAACTATTGGTGGCTCTCAGTGGTGTCGAGGAGTCGCTGGTTGCAGGCGTTGTTGTTCGGCACATGATTCGCGGTGTAATTGACGTAGATTTGTCAAGGGACTCCTTTGGCCGGCAAACACGATGGCATTTATCAGGAGCCTTCCCGCGTGAATATTAAACTGAGCAGAGGTGGAGCAATCCAGAACAAAGCCTGCGACGAATTTAAATTTTGGCAGAAGCCCAACGTCTCGCATATGAATAATCGTGACAAGGAGATCTACATCTTAAGGTACCAGGCTCTTGAGATGTATTCCGCTGGAGGTAGGTTAAGAGATATTAAGGAGTTGACGGGAATCGCTCCTCCACAGGTTGTATCTTTAGCTAAAAGATGTCTTGAGATTTCACCAGACGGTAGTCCATGGGGGTGTCGCGCCCTATTGCCGAGAATACGACTGGCGCCGTATACGCGAATCGCTCCGCCATCAAATTGCACCGCTGGAGGTAGAGGGGGGTATGCAGGATCGTTTGGTTGGACTCTTGACAAATATGAAGACTTGCCAGAATTGTTACGCAAGAAAATTTTTAAAATTGAAGGTCGCGGGACGGTTTACGAACATAAAATTAGTGCTAAAACTCTCCATTCTGTCTTTCTTAAAACCTTACGAGAGTTGGGAGCGCCAATAGATCAATGGCCATTTACCGCCGAGTTAATGGGCGCAAGAACCATCAGCAAGTATTTAAACTTAATAATGGATGACAATTTTGATCAGGCAGTACAAGTTAATGAAGAATCTTCGGCGCGTGCGCACCTTAAGGTTGGAAAAGGTGTGTGCACAAATCTTCGCTCTAACGAGCCCTATGATGTAGTCGAGGTTGATGCCTACCACACCGACTGTCACTCATCCGTTGAGTTTATGACTCCTGAGGGGTTGCTCAAAGCTGTTCGCATTGAACGCATATGGCTGATAGCGTTGATTGATGTTGCTTCGGGTGCTGTCATAAGTTACATCCTTGTGTTCAAGCCTGAGGTTAATGCCGAAGATGTGGTCAATCTATTCAGGCTTGCCTTGCTGCCAAATCGTGAGCGGCCATTGCCGGTAGTCGACGGACTAATTTATCCAGAAGGCTCAGGTTTTCCCAATGAAGTTATTGATGAATGCAAAGGAGCATTATGGTCAACGATTAAGTTTGACGGTGCGCTGGCTAACCTTGCTGAAAAGATCACTGATATATCACGTAAAGAACTTGGTTATTCCTGGAATGTTGGGCCTTCGCAACACTTTGAAAGACGAGCCTCTATTGAGCGATTATATGCTGACTTCGCAAATGGCATATTTTCGCGAATGCCGTCTACAACGGGTCATGGCCCAGGCAAAGGTCGAGCGGACAAAGCTGAGCAAATTGCGGTTACCAAGCGAATCATCGCAGATGAAATTAGGCATGTGCTTGATGTGGAGATCGCTATGCATAATGCTCGCCCTACCGAGGGCCTCTACATGTCGCCTTTAGAGTATATTCGGCAAAAAATCACAGCCAACAATAATCATCTGATTTTGCGCAAGCTCCCGAATGCGGATGTGCAGAATTCTTCTGAAATTTTGGTTAGAAAGCAACGTGTATACGTCAGAGGAGGGCGTAAAACTGGTCGTGCGCCGCACATTCAATTTGCAAGGGTTAAATACACAAGCGATCAGTTGAGGCAGGCAGCTCATTTAGTCGGAAAACAAATCATTATCGAAATTTTTGAGGATGACATTCGATATCTAAACGCATTCACGTTACAGGGTGAGTCTTTAGGAAAGTTGGTTGCTATGGGGCATTGGGCGGATTTGAAACACAGCCTGACTACCCGACAAGCAATCAATAAACTGGTATCTCAACGGGTGGTCATCATCGCCACCGGACAGAACCCCGTGCAGGTGTATATGGAGCATTTGACCACAAAAAACAAAGCAGCAATGAAAAAGTCTAAATCCCCCCTCAGTCCTCGGCAGGCGACCGAGGCGAAACGGCTCTCCGATGAAACTGGTCTGAGCTTAAATATCCATGACGCAATAGAGGGTGCAGAATACCCATCAGTTTTATCAATCGACCCTGAATCAATAAGCCACTCCAGCTTTGCACCCATGCCTGACCTTAACAAGTTGCTCGGTAAAAACAAGATGAGGTGATGTATGTTAGTGCTCGATGATAAATCTCGTTCGGAGCTATTTCGAACCCATCCGGTCAAACGAAATCAGTATACCATTCTGACCCCCATGATCAAAGCGTCTTATGCCATGTTCCGGGAGAAAGTGTTTTTCAGGCACTCCGGCGCCTTTATGTTTGCCTCCCCTCGAATGGGTAAAACCCGATGTGCTTATGCTATCAGGGACTTACTTACCAGTGAGTTTCCCGATTCGTATGTTTTGTATCATACAATGGATAGCGAGCGAACTACTTATTTGGTCGGCGACTTGCTGAAGTCAGCAAAATTGGCCGTGGCCAACCGGGAGAGTCGCGCGATACAATTGGAACGCTATATTGAGCATATTGCTGCCGAGTGCGAACTCAAAGGCGGAGATCAGTTTGTTCTGATTGTTGATGAGATGCAGCTGATGTTGTTGCAGTCGTATAACGATCTTTTGGTGATTCATAATCGGCTTGATGCAAAAGGGATTAGCATGACGACTTTAGGCTTCGGTCAGCCGCAAATCCTCGAAACTCGAAATCTTTTAATTACTTTGGAGGCCTACAACCTGGTTGCCCGGTTCCTAAGTGAGCCCGTGCGCTTTGAAGGGTGCCTGTCGGCCAATGTATTTCAGGCCATTCTGTATGACTTTGACGAGGTCACAGAGTTTCCGCCGAATTCAGGGTGCTCCTATACTGAATTTTTTCTTCCGGTCGCGTTCTCCAACAACTATCGTCTTGCGGCTCAGCATGGCGACATTTGGAATGCTTTGATCCAGTTGGTCGGTGAGAGCGTGCTGCCACGAATACCATTTTCGTATATTATTCGCCTAATCAATCATCTCTTGATTGCCAATAGGGCGAAAGACTCTTCAGATTTTAGATTGTCGGCTGAGATGATCGACGTATCCATGAGAGCAACAGTTTTGACGGACTTTTTTGAGTCCATGAAAAAAAGTTAACATGTATAGAAAAGATCTGAAGGTCACGCTAGGTTGCAACAGCCCCTTGGCGTTCACCTCATCCTGGCTGCTATTTATCAAGGCGGCGGCAATCAACTACTTGCCGCCTAACGTTCTGGTTAATTTGATGAGGCAGCCCAGCGCAAATTCAAGGGTCAATCCTTATTATTGGACTTCGACATTTGTCGATATTGCATATTTGGCAAAATGCACCGGGTTGACGGAGCAAGTTCTGTCTACCCTGTTCGTGGACCGCTATTCAGTATGCACTTTAAACGTTGAGCGGATAATCATCCGTCACTGCCCTGTGTGCATTGCACAGGGCTATCACTCTGTGTTTTTCCAGTTCGCCCTGTTCGATACGTGTCCATGGCATGGTCGCAAACTGTATCCTTGTCCTTCATGTACCCATGCCATCTCGCAGACTCAAGGCATGCGTTTTACTTTGCATGAAGACTACTACGAAGCAAGTTTGAATTGCGGTCATTTTTATTTTAATTCAAAAGCGTCTACTCGATTTGATTTGAATACGGAGCAGCAGAATCAGGACTATTTAGAGAGATCTAAGTTATGTGCTGAGTGGTTGGAGCGCTGCACTGATTCAATCTCGCCCTTTGCACATATACTTGGCCGGCTTTCGGATGACAAGCATCTCGACGAGAAGCTTATTAAGATCATGTACCCTGGCTACTGCGGAGTACTAGGCACTGGGTTGGAGTGTCCGTGGCCAACCGTGCTCGACGCGCTTAGTCATCCTTGTGTGGATTTCTCGATAATGCGCTTGGACTCTGACGTTAGAGGCAATACACAAGGTATCGAGCTTAAGCTGCTGCTGAAAAGCATCCGGCGTTACCTGTTCAAACGCTTTGTTCGCCCGCACAAGAAATGCTATTCATTTCTCGCCTCCCTCACCCAAAGGGATTGGCATTGTCTGGATGCGACTTCGGCATGCAGCGTTTCGTCGGCCTTCATTGTCTGGGAGCGCTCGATTTCACATATGGATGGAGGAGGCTGGATCGATGCGCCAAACAGGGTCTCCACGGGTTGGGCGGCGGCGCCGGAACAAATTCATCAAGTTGCCTCATTGTGGCTACTGCATTTCTATACCATCTGGAGTGGCATTGAACGAAATTGTCAATGCTGCAAGTCTCACCATGATCGGTTCTCGGTCGAACTCGCTTCTTCCGAACCGCCGTTACACCTGGGCGAGGACAGTGTTGTGATTTACAACACCCGGGGTCAGCACACTGACGTGTTACTGGCATTGCACTGCTCTGAATCGTGGTTGAGAGATGCTGCTTCGGTGCGGTGTGCGACACGGAGACAATACAGCGATATGGTCAATCACCGATCGCGAGAAACAGTGCAGTTCTGGGCCTACGTGGTGAGGCCGGAAGTGTGGATGCGTTATTGGGTCGGAGATCAGCCAAGGACCAGCGCTTGGCGCCGCCCCGTTAGCGCTGGCTAGTTGGTTGTCAGGCCATTTCTGTAGGACCATAGATGCGCGTTGGCAGACTTAGGTGGGACGCGGGCAATTCATGCTGTCCGTGTTCCGTGGTCAGGCGAAATTGCTTTTTCGCGGAGCATTCATCAAGGACGGTATCGATTGCCAAGACATGCTCCATACGCCACAACTGTGAGCCGTTCAGTTTGGGAGGGGTCATTACCATCACGGACGTGATCGCCTCAACCGTGGGAAGGTCACCAAGCATCCGTGCGAGTTGCTCGACATCGGAGATCAGCAGCGTGCGCCCAAAATAATATCCGTCTTCGTCCATCCGAACACACACGTGGAAGCACGGACTTTCTAGGTCGCGCTCAACCACGGCCCACCGTTTGATTTTCAGGTCAAACGGCACGGGAGGGTGGAGTTCCGCAGCTGGTTGGGTAAAAAACATGGCGATGCCCTCTCAAAACGAACCCTATAGATTGTAGCTCTAAAGTGTTCAAAAAGGCTTCATCGTTCCTTTTGTGAGTGATGCAAATGGAACTGAAATACGCCTTTGGAGCAGCCTTAAAGACGCGTCGACAGCAACGCAAGCTGACGCAAGAGGATTTTTCCGACGTGAGCAGCCGGACTTACCTCAGCACTCTGGAGCGGGGTCAGAAATGTCCCACGCTCGAGAAGGTAGTGGAACTGGCCTCGGTCCTGCAGATTCACCCGCTGACCTTGATCGCTGAAAGCTTTCTGGTGCTTGAGCCAGGTCAGACACTTGAGACATTGTTGGCTGTTGTCCAGCGCGAAGCTCAACAGATCTAAGCTTTTCCACGTGTCGATCGGGACTTCACCTTGCCATCGGCAGGGGTGTCGGCTACTGGCTAGGCTGTTCCGATAGCGTGCTCGCGATGAAACTCGATCCAGCCATATCACCGAATGCAAGTAGCCTCATTGCTCGCTCGGATCGGTTTCGCTGGCTTGCGGCGAGCCGCCTTGAGTGAATGACTCAGCATCCCCCAGCAGCGAGGTGGCGCGACTGCTGAGCAGCGCCCCTGCCTGAAAGTAGCCCATTACCGTGGTCACGCTGCGGTGCTCGGTCATGGCCATCACTTCGCCCAGCGGCACGCCCTGGCGCCCGGCTTCGGTGACAAACCCCGAGCGCAAGCTATGGGCCGCCCAATCACCGTCCAGTCCCGCGAGCTTGGCGCGACGCTGGATGATGCGCGCCACCTGGTCGCTCGACAGTCCATCTGCGCTGACCTTGCCGCCTTTATACAGGCGGCGAAACAGCGGACCGCTGTCGGCGGGGGCGGCCGCCAGCCAGGCGGCGAGCGCTGCGGCGGCCGGGCCACGCAGCGGCTTTTCCCGGCGTACACCGCCGGTGTCGGTCTTGGTCGCGCCCAGGGCGTACAACCAGGTGCCGGCATCCAGTTGGCGCACATCGCTCACCTGCAGGCCGACCACCTCCGAACGGCGCCGACCGCCACCGCTCCAGGCCAGCAGGAGCAGGGCGCGGTCACGCACGCCGCGCACGCCGTCGTCGCAGGTGGCGAGCAGCGCCTGCAACGGCTCGAGCACGATCGCGGTTTTCTTGCGCACGTTCACGCCCTGGCGTGACTGCGCCTTGCGCGCGTCGCGCAGCAGGGTCTTCAGCGCCGATGCTTCGGTCGGGCTGTCCCACTCGTTGAGCCGGTGCCATTTGCCGAGCACCGCCAGACGGTGACTGACCGTGTTGAGCGCCAACGGCCCCAGCCGGCTCTTGACCCGGGCGGCGACCAGCGCGGCGTCGATTGACGGCGGTAGCAGGTGGACCCAGCTGCCGTCGGCCAACGGCCGGGCCAGGTGATCGAGGACGAACTGCACGGCCACGGTGACGGGGAGTGGCGCGTCGCCCAGCGCCTGGCCGTAACGCAACTGCAACCAGGCCGACCAATAGGCGAGGGCGCTGCGGTAGCTGCGCACGGTGTTGGCCGCGGTGCCGGCGGCGATAAACGCCGCGGCGGCTGCCTGGGCGTTAAGCGCCAGAAAATGCGGGTCCAACGGGGTTTCGTCGACCAGAGGCAATTGATCTGTAATATTAAATACGTTCAACGTATGATAATTCCATTAGCCAGAAAATAACGTCGGATAATCTATCATTATCAGACCTAATATAACCGGAGGTAAGCCATGGCAGTAGGGGTGCCGGAACACGAGGTGTTTGCCGCCGCGGATGCGGTATTGGCGCGTGGCGAACGGCCAACCGTGGAGCGCGTGCGCCTGGAACTGGGTCGAGGTAGCCCGGCGCGGGTCGGCGGTCTGCTCGATCAATGGTGGGCGCGCCTGGCCGAACGCCTGAATGGCGAGACGCGTCTGCCGGCCCTGCCCGCTGAGGTATCGCAGGCTTTTGTCGCGGTGTGGCAGCAGGCGATCCACCTGGCTCATGGCGTGGTCGAAATGGCTCTAATTGAGCAGCGTGAAGTGCTGGATGCCGAACGCGAACGGGTGGCGGCGGTCGAGGACCAGGCGCGTCAGGATGCGGCGCAATTTCGTCAGCAGGCGGCGGAGGCCTTGGCTGGGCGTCAGGTGGTCGAGTCGCGCCTGGCAGATTTGGAACTGCTGCTGTCCCAGCGCCAGTTGCAGATCGAGGATCTGCAGCTGCAGCGTGAAAGTTGGCTGCGCGAGCGCCGTGAAGCTCAGCAGCACAGCCAGACATTACAGCAGGATCTGCAGGCGCTGCGGCTCAAGGCCGAGCAGGAGCGCGTAGCGCAGGAGAGCTACGTGCGTGGAGTTGAGGATCGCGCGCACCGCGAGATAGACCGCGCCCGGGAGGAGGGCAAGGCTTCGGTGACTCAGCTTAAGGAGGTCGGGCGACACGTGGAACGGTTACAACGGCGGTTGGAGTCGATCCAGACCGAGCTGAGTCAAACCCAGCAACATGCCGCGGCACAGCAGGCCCGTGCTGATACGCTGGAGCAACAACTGACGCAGTTACGCCAGGTTCCCGCCGTCAAGCGTAAACCAAAATCCGGCAAATCCGTTGCTTCGACCAGTTGAATCCACAGCCATCAGCGGCCATTCCACACTCCGGCTTGCAGCCTGCGATCCCGATGCAGCAATCAGCTTCAGTCCATGAGCGACTGAATTGCCTTAATGGCCTCATGCCTTATTGGATAGGCATACGGATTATGCCCGTTGAGCCGCGCCGACTGGATCGAGCTTATGATCGCCGCAGCCCGTTTTCCGCTTCGTAGCGATCCGGCGAAGAGCCAGTTCTGCGGCTAAGAGCCCTCTGAACCGAGGGCTGAGGGATGATCGGGGGTGAATCTAGGTGATCCAGGAGGTGACAGCAGGATTGACATAGCGATTATGGATTGAGTATTGTTCATTTGCGCCTAGGCGTGAACCACAGGGTGGTTACAGGGATCTTCGGATCGCACCCCTCTTCTGATGAAAGTCAGATGGCCCAGTGCCAGGTGACAGCGAGCTGCCCCGTCGAACGCATGCAATCGACGGCTGAGAATCCCGCCTAGAGCGGGATTCGTCGTTTCTGGCCCTTTAACTACCCGGAAGTAAATATCGAAATTTCTGGCATGTAAATGTCCAAAACCGTGTAACCCCTTCCGGTTTTGGATATTTACTTCCAACGCGTCGCTGTGTGAAAACTGCATAAGCGTCCGGCAGACACACCGACCCTTCCTAGATGCTTGGAGGCCTGACAGTTTTGTAATTATGTCACTGCCCATGCCATGGCACACCGACTTTCCTGATCGAGTCTATGCTTGCACTCCTCGCTCAATATCCCCGCCAGCCTCTAATCACCGTCTCTTCTGTTGCGCGCTTTATTGCCGCTTTTACGGGAACGAAAGCCGGCAAGGTTGCAGGTGATTGATCCCGGTAGGTCGGTAGCCACTTGCGGATAACGTTGGCGTTGATACTGTGATGGATGGCTACGCTGGAAATCGTCGCTCCGGGTTGCAGGCATTCTTGGACGACCTAGGCTTTGAACGGTTTAGGGTAAGAGCTTCGTTGGCGAAAAATCCTGGCGATAAGGGCAATTGCGTCCGCAAAAAAATACGCGGACACCATCGCCCTTAATGCTGGAGTTCGGTAGGTGACTTGGCCGGACGCTTACGACCTTTCCAGTAATCCACGAGCTTGAGTGCCATGCCAATTCTCCGGGGTGAGGTGCCGCTCGCTGGCGAAATCATCGAAGGATGGCGTGTCGATGAACCCTTCATGGGCGAAGGAAGACGGCACGCATAGGAGATCGGCCGACCATAGGAGTGGCGGCCACGATACCGGGCCGGCTCTCTGGATCCTCAGACGTCCCGAAAGCTTCTCGGCGGTGTCGCGTCGATCCCGATCACTCGAATAAATCGCCTGCGATCCTGCCCTTCTAATTCAAGAGTCCGGGCCTGAAGTAATTTAATGAGCTCACTGAATGTCATTCGATCGGAAGCTGTAGGGTAATGCCATTTTCGATCTTGCTCCTGCAGCACTATGACTAGGAAGCCTGTCGTTGCATTACGGTTGCGCATGTACTGCCCCACCAACTGGTGATCGAGTGCTTCCAAATACTGGGGCACGGTCCAGCGCATGGACATCTTGAGTTCGATGGAGGCGTAGTCTGAACCTTTCCGACAAAGCACATCCCGTCGCGTGGCCTCTGCTGTCTCGGACTCCCGCGTGACGGTATAACGAGACCCCGCGAGGTGATTCATTTCACTCCCAAGCAAGGCCTGAAAATCGGCTTCCAACGCGAGGCCTTCCTTGTCGGTACTGATACGAGAAAAGTTCACGGCGTTGAAGAACCGACGAAGACTGAACTCACCATTTTCAATGCTGTACTTCATGGCCAGAAGGTCTTCCTGGACCGCCAGCGCCAGCGAAAGTGTGCCGGCGACTGGCGGCCTGAAGTCGTCATCGAACTTGTCAAAATCCCGTTGCAATATTGGCGAACGACTGAAGCGTGCTTCCTGCATGTCGAATAAAACACTGCTCAGGTACTGTGCTTGCTCGTCGCCCGCAACCTCGCGAATTGCCTCGAGGGCTTCATAGGCTCTTGTCGACCCTGCTGCAGCAATGGCGGGTATGAGCGCATCACGCAGTTGCTCGGCAGCATCCTGATTACCTGGCGTATACACACTTCCTTCAGGATGCTCGATGTCGTTCTCAGGTCGGACGATACCGAAGGTCCATCTATAAAGGGCGGCCAGTGTGTCAACCCCATCGTCACTCTGTTTGGCGAGCCCGATCACTTTCGACCCATAGTCCTTTCCGAGGTAGGCCGCCAGTTCGAAAACAAAACTCTGTGCTTGGGGACTGGCGTCAACCAGCCACCGCTCAAGATGGGATTTGAAGGAATCTGGGTGGGTAGTAAGCCAGAAAGCCCCCCACATGACACTTTGCGCCTGTGTTTCCAGTTGAGCGGGCTGAATGACGCTCTCGCCTGATTCAGTAAGCATGGCCGTGCTGAATGTCGCCTGGAGTCGGCTCGACGCCTGCGCCTCAAACACGTCTTGAGTTGTTGTGCCTGGAACATTGCTTACCAGACTGAGGAGCGACTCGGTCGTGTGATTTCTGCACCGTGGCTGTTTAAGAAGAAAGGACCAGGCCGCCGGCGCCAACGCTTTCTGAATGCTCTCCGGCGCGTTGTTTAATTCATCAAGCAATTCTTCTGCGTGTTCGAAGGAGGTTGGCCCCCGATCCGCGCGCGCGATCAGATGCTGTAACTCGACAATCGCCACAGCCTGGTGTGCGTCGACCAATGGCCAGAACCATTTAGGAAATCCGTTGATTTCAAAGCAAGCGTATTGAATGGCCTGTCCTACCTGGCTCGCCGACAAGGTCGGCAAATCGGTGCCGTCGCGAAGCTCATGGCTTAGGCCCAGCAAGCCAGCCACGGTGATGTGGTACGTGGACCTTGGTTCATCCTCTTTAAACATCGGCAGTTGATCGCGCCAAAGCGTGGACAGCCCGGCCTTGAATGCGGCTGCCAGGTCAGCGCCAGCGACCGCCGCCACTGGCTCGATGCTGACGTCGCCATAGCGGGACGACGTGTTTGCCTGCAAAAGCCAGCCAACCAACCAAGCAATTGCCTGACGCCCAGAGCCGTTACCTATCAGGTCAATTTCCCTGGGCAGAGTTGCCAGTGATGCTGCGTCCATGGTCATGCGATTCTGACGATTCTCCTTGGCCGTTGCCCGGGGCTTCCTGCCAGTGGCAATGGCTGCCTGAAATGCCAGAATCGCGGATCGCAGCGGGTCCGACATGAGCGTCGTGGCGTCCTCTAAGGCGGGCTCACAGATAAAGCCAAAGCCAAAAATGGCGTCCCTGAGCACTTCAGTATCTGGGGCAGTCAGCTGTAGGATTTTCCGAAGGAGTTCCAGGCGTACCGCCGGGTTCTGGCCAAGCGCTGTGCGCAGAGCTGAAAAATCACTCGAACCATAAAAGCATTCGCGGAAAAACCGGCGAATGATGAGACAAAGGAGAACCACGCGTGATTCATTGCGGTTCCCTGATCGAGTGATTAGTGAGGCCAGCACATCGATCACAAAACTGATCCGCCGATCGGAGAAGCCCGAATAGACTTTCCTTCTTACTTACGTCGCTAGGTGCGACAAACGTTTATTGCGGTCCTGCGTTACGCTTTTTTATTGCACTTGCTCGGGTGTGGCGGCATCGGAAGGGTAGATCCGGCGCCATTCGGCAGCCATGTCGACGACCGTCCAGCCACGTTTGTTGGCTTCGTCCAGGGCCTTGTTCAGACGGCCGATCTGCGACTGACGGTCATAGGCCCATTCGCGCTTGGCGTCGGTGTGATGCACCAGGCCCATGAAGCGTTTGCCCGTTCCGGCGGCGGTCCATTGCAGCATTTGCAGGTCGCCGTCGGAGTTGCCGAAGGCCAGGATCGGCCGCTTGCCGATGACGGCGTCGATGCTTTCCGGTTTGCCCGGACCATCGTCGTTATGCGCCAGTTTTGGCGTACGCAGGATCGACGCCTGGCCATCCTTGTACTGAAACACTGTGACGAAGGTGGTGCCGATCACCTGCTCGGGCGGGATGCCATAGACCTTCTCGGCGAAGGCGCGCATGAAACCGGTGTCGCCACCGGAGACGATGTAGGTCTTGAAGTCTTCGCTGCGCAGGTAGTCGAGCATTTCCAGCATCGGCTGGAAGATCATTTCTGTGTAAGGCCTGCCGGTTTTCGGATGGCGAGCCTGGCTGAGCCAGGTCTTGGCGTAGTCGTCGAAGGCCTCGGTGGTCATGCCGGTGTGGGTCGCACCGAAGATCTTCATCATGCCGTCCAGGCCAGTGGCCGCCAGCGCCTGGTGATCGTTTTCCAGCACCGCCTTGAACGGCTGGGTGGTTTTCCACTCCGGGTGTTGTGGCGCAGTGCGCTTGACCTCTTCCAGGGAAAACAGCAGCTCGAAGTACATCGGCTGCTCGCTCCACAAAGTGCCGTCGTTATCAAACACGGCAATGCGGTCCTCGGGTTTGACGAAGTCCTTGCTGCCTTGATCGGTCACCGACTGCACGAACTCGATGATGTGCTTTTTCGCCGGGCCGTCGTTCCAGGAGGGCAGTGGTTCGGCGGCTTGTGCCAGCAGTGGCAGGCTCAACGCCAGGGCCAGCAGCAGCTTTAGCCCGTGGAAATGGCGGTGCGATATCGGGTTCGTCATGGGAATTCCTTCTCGTGCCCGGGGTTGAGTGGTCGCAATGCGGGAGCGAGTGATTCTTTGTTGTGTTCGGCCTGACTATGCAGCGTAGTCAAGAATTCCTTGAGTTGGTGCAGCGCCTGATCTTTGGTGGGTTCGCGGCCATAGCACGCACGCAGGAAGGCTTGCAGGCGCGGGCCGAAACCCGTCAGCTTCAGGCCCGTTCGGCTGCGTCGGGTCCACAGGTACAGGGCGCTCAACTGTGGCGGTTTGCCTTCAAGCTGTGCCGGGATTTGCTGCCAGGCGTAGTCGGCGGAGGCCAGCCAGGCGCTGTGCCGCGCCTGACGCCGGGCCCTGGCCCCGAGGTAGGCGCGATGGACGTAGGGGCGGGCAATCCAGGCAAGTAACGCCACACTCGACAGCAGCGCCAACAGGCCCAAGGCAAAGCCCGAAAGGCGCAGGCGATGGGGCTGGCCGAGTTGCTTGAGGTCTTCGCTGATCGAAAACACCGGCCGATAGGCACTGTTGGCGGCGGCGTCGAAGCTCACGGCGGGCACTTGCGCGGTGCGGGTCTGCTGGCTGCTGACGTCCCACCATTTCAGCTCGATGGCCGGCAATGTGTGATGGCCTTCGGTGTCGATGCGGTAGGTCACGCTGTCGATGCGCTGGCCGCCGGTGAAGTGGCCGCGACCGTCGTCCAGGGTGCTGATCTGCGGGTTCTTGGCGTACCGGCTGAGGCCGTTGACATCCCCCAGCGACGGCGTCGGCAATGACATGGCCAGGGCGCCGTCCGCCTGCAGCATCAGCTGTCGGGTGAGGCTGTCGCCGACTTTCAGCGGAGTCGCGGAATTGATGATTTGCTGGGTGAAATGCATCCCCTGCGCGACCAGCACCGGTTCGCCGGGCGCGAAACCCGGTGGTTGCGCCGCCGTGAAGTGCAGTGGTTTGCTTTGGGCGCTCAGCTCGACGCTGGCCTGGCCCGGGGTGGCGCGCACGCTCAGGGCGGGAATGTCGAAGCCCTGCGCCATATTCGGTGTGATCAGGTAGCTGTAGCGCATGCCGTTGAATGACTTGCCGTCGAGCGTCTGGTTCAGGTGCTCGGCGTGGCCGTCCGGCGGCATCACCAGCGCGCCGGGCAGCTTGAGGTCGGGCAGGGTGGGGGCATTGGTGAACCAGGTGTCGGTGAGGATATCGAGGTGCAATTCGACCAGGCTGCCGACCATGGCGGTGTCGGCCGGTTGCAGGCTGGTCTGGACGCGCAGTTCGGGTTCGGCGGCGAGGGCGGTTGCGCTGATCAGGCACAGGAGCAAGGTGCCGAGTATTGTGTTGCCTGGGCAGGAGCCTTCGCGAGCAAGCCCGCTCCCACACGATGCACGCCGTTCATGACGTTTGGGTACGCCACCTATCCCTGTGGGAGCTGGCTTGCCGGCGATGGGAGCGACTGGGTTTTGCAGACAGATCATGGCTTGCCTCCCGCCTGATCCTGCAAACTGAATTTCTGCTTCAAGAACTTCGCTGGCGATGTCGTGAGGTTCTGCGACCACTGCTCATCCGAGGCAGCTTGATCGGTTTGCACTTTTCTGCTCTGGCCCTTGCCGGGCGCCTTGTCCATCTTGATGGCGTCCGGTTTGACTTTTGGGGCGTTTTTTTCGGCGCTTTCGGTGTCTTTCTGCAAGGCGTTGGCCAGGGCCAGGTTGGCCGTGGCTTCAGGGAACTGCGGCTGCAATGTCAGCGCCTGGGTGTAGGCGGCGATGGCCTCGTCGAATTTGAAACGGCGCACATAAATGTTGCCCAGGTAGAAATACGCCTGGGGTGTTTCCAGGCGGGCGAAGCTGGCCAGGGCCAGGTCGAAATCGGCGGCGTTGTAGGCAGCGACGCCTTTCCAGTAAGGGTCAACGAAATGCGCTGCGGCTTGTGGGAAGTGCCCGTGCTCGAACGCCCAGCGGCCTTGTTGGTCCGGGGTGAAAAACGCGTCGATGAGTGCGTTGGCCTGTGCCGGTGCCGGTTGTAAGCCAATGCCGATGGCCAGTAAAAATCCGGCCATCCAGTTCAGGCTCCAGCCCTTGCGCACGCTGAAGAACGCGATCAACAGCAAGGGCCAGCACAGCCAGTATCCGGCGTCCTTCCAGTGCAGTTCGCGCTGTTCGTCGCTGGCACTCTGGAAATGCTGCTGGGCGTGTAGTTCGATCCAGTCCAGATCGTCGTTATTGAGGGTCAGGCTGCCCAGTGGTGCATCCAGCGTAGAGGCGAGCTGCTTGAGGGCGGCCTGATCGAAGCTACCCAGCGCCGGGCGGCCATTGCTGTCGGTGCGCGCCTGGCTATCGGCAGTGTGGATGATGCCCCGTCCTCGCTGCCCACGGCCAGGATCAGCACTTGCAACGCGCTGTCGTCCAGTTGCTTGTTCAGGCCGGCCAGCGCCGACGTGTCGGCACCGTCGGTGATCAACAAGAGCGTCCCCGGCGTTTTTTCAGCACTCAGCAAACGCTTAGCCTGATCGATCACCGCCCCGACATTTTTTCCCGGTTTGCCGATCAGGTCGGTGCCCAATGCCTGGATAAAGGTGTCGAGCAGGGCCGGGTCGTCGGTGGGCGGCAACACCATGTGCGCGCTGCCGGCGTAGGCGATCAGTGCGTTGCGGGCGCCGGCGCGACGCTGGATCAGGTCATGCAATTTGTGTTTGGCCGCTTCCAGGCGCGTCGGTTGCACATCGTTGGCGTCCATGGACGGCGAGAGGTCAATGGCGATGATCAACGGCGCCCGGTTTTGCAGAAAGTCAGGGCGATCCTGCTCCCAGGTCGGCCCGGCGGCGGCCAGAGCGCCGAGTGCCAACAGCGCGCAAACCAGATGCACCGGGCGTAGCCACTGTTGATCCTGCGGGGTAATCAAGAGGTGCGGCAGCAAATGCTCGGCGATGTTGCTGCGTAAACGCCGCTGCAAGTCGCGGCTGCGGCGCCAGAGCCACGGCAGCACGGCGGCGAAAGGCAGCAGCAACAGCCACAGTGGGCGCAGGAAATGAAAGTCGCTGAGGTTGATGTCCATCTCAAACCTCCTGCCGTTGACGGGCAATGGACACGCGTGGCCACAGCAGGGCGCCCAGGTGATAGAGCGCAAGCAGGGCGATCGCCGCGCCGAGTGGCCACCAGAACAGGTCGCGTTTGGGTTGATGGCTAAGGGTTTTCACCTGATGCGGCGTGAGGGTATCGAGGTCGCTGTAGACCTGGTCCAGCGCGTTGCGGTCCTCGGCGCGGAAGAACTTGCCACCGGTGGCGGCGGCGACCTGCTGCAAGCCCTGCAGGTTGACCTTGGCTTCACCGGAGGCGTCAGGATCGCCGATACCGATGGTGTGAATCACCACGCCTTTGGCTGCGGCCATGGCCGTCGCGTGGTCCGGGGTGATGGCGCTCCTGGTGTCGTTGCCGTCGGTGAGCAGGATCAGCACTTTCTCTTGTTCACGGGCCTGGTCGAGCAGTTTCAGGCTCAGGCCGATGGCATCGCCAATCGCTGTGTTGGGGCCGGCCATGCCGATGCCGGTGTCTTCCAGCAGCAACGACAGGCTGGCGTGATCGAGGGTCAAGGGTGCCTGCGGGTAAGCGCCGCTGCCGAACACGATCAGGCCGAGGCGATCCTCTTTGCGCTTGTCGATGAAGCCATGCACCACCGCTTTGACGGCGTCCAGGCGATTGATTTTCTGGCCATTGGCGGCGGTGAAATCGGTAGTTTCCATGGACTGGGAAATGTCGATGGCCAGCATCAGATCGCGCACCGGCTGCTGACGCTCGATGGGTTTTTCCACGTACACCGGCCGGGCCGCCGCCAACAGCAACAGCGCCCACACCAGCAGGTTCAACAGCAATTGCCAGCGATTGCTGCGGGTGCCGGCCTGACTGGGCGCCTGGCCGACGGCACGGCTCATGGCGCTGAAAAACGGCACGCGCACGGCACTGCGCGCCTCACGGTAGTCAGGCAGGTAGCGATAACTGAACCACGGTAATGGCAACAGTAGTAACAGCCAGGGGTAATCAAGCTGCCACATGATGATGCTCCACCCAGTGTCTGCAGGTGTCGAACAACTGCTGGCGTTGCGCGTTTGGCAGGGCGCGCAAAGCCGCATCGGGGGCATAGGCGAGCAGCGACAGTTGCTGGCTGAAATCAGCGGGCAACGGTTGCTTGCAGTGGCGCTGCAAAAAGGCCTGCCAATCATTTTTTCCAAGTGCTGCCGGTGACTGTGGGAGCCAGCTTGCTCGCGATAGCGGAGTGTCAGGCGCCTTCAGTGTTAACTGTCGGGACACCATCGCGAGCAAGCTCGCTCCCACAGGTTGTGCGGCAGGCATGGAGAGGGCGGTGCGTTTTAGAAGTTGTGGAAGCTCACGCAACGCGTTCAGATCATCACTGCGCTTTTGTAATTGCGCCAAGCGCAGCAGCGCCTCGCGCCGATAACGATCACGCCGCCATTGCCAGTAACGTCACGCGGCGACGATCAATACGGTCATCACCAGCAAACCGAGCAACACCCACCACCCCCAGGTTTGCGGCGCGTAGCTGAACGGTGCCGGCAGTGGGATCTCCTTAAGTTGATCGATGCTGGGGATTTCGGGATTCATCGCCGCGCTCCAGCCAGTTTGCCCAGCTCGGCGCGCAATTGTTGCTGTGCCTCGGTGGCGGTGCTGAACATCATCAAAGGCACCCGACTGCGCCGTAGCAGCGTTGCAACGTCCTTGAGCCGGCCACTGAGAAAGTCGCCCAAAGGCTGGTGCACCTGACGGCGCTCCACCGCCAGCTCCACCTGCAACTGGCCTTGGGTGATCAGCAAGCGGCCGTTTTTCGGCAGGTTCAGGGCCAACGGATCGTAGACTTGCATGGCGATCACATCGTTGTGCGTCGCCAACTGGCGCATCAGCTGCAAGGTCCGTTCTCCAGCACCGGCAAAGTCGCTGACGATACAGATCAGGTGATCGTGACCGGCCAGTGCCAGGCACTGCTGCAAGACTTTGTCGAGCTGGTCTTCGCTCTCGGCATCCGGATTGGTCGCATTCAGTGCCTGGTTCTGCTGGACGATGCGGCTGCACAGGGCTTCGATGCGCTTGCGGCTGCGCAATGGCGCGATGCTGTCGATGCGCTGATCGTTGAACACCAGCCCGCCGACCCGATCCCCGGAGTTGAACACCATCCACGCCGCCAGGGCGCCGAGTTCGGCGGCGACGGCGGATTTGTAGCTGCGTTGCGAGCCGAAAAACATCGACATGCGCTGGTCCACAAGAATCAGCGCCGGACGGTCGCGCTCTTCGGTGAAGGTGCGTACCACCGGTTTGCCGGTGCGCAGCGACGCACGCCAGTCGAGGTGGCGCAAATCGTCCCCTGGCTGGTAACGGCGCAATTCATCGAAGTTCAAGCCACGGCCACGCAGGCGCGACGCATGGTTGCCGGCCAGGATGCTGCCCTGGGGCTGACGCGCGAGAAAACTCAGGTCACGGGCCTTGAACTCCAGCGCCATCAAATGCGCCAGAGAGACGTAGACCAGACCGTCCGCGTTCATGCGGGAATCGCCACTTTATCGAGCAACCGGTCGAGTACCTGATCGGCCGTGACGCCGTCGGCCACCGCGTCGTAGCTCAGTTGCAGGCGATGTCGCAGCACCGGATGCACCACGGCGCGCACGTTGTCCGGTGAGACGAAGTCCTGGCCCTGCATCCAGGCATCGGCGCGGGCGCAGCGGTCCAGGCCAATACCGCCGCGAGGACTGGCGCCGATGTTGATCCAGCGCCCGAGGTCGGCGTCGTAATCGGCCGGATGGCGGGTGGCATTGATGATGTCGATCAGGTAGCGGTCGATGGCCGGGGAGACGTGCACCGCGCTGACTTCCTGACGTGCAGCGAAGATCACGTCCTGGGCCAGGGCGAAGCCCTGCACCGGGGCGGTCTTGGCGCCGAGGGCCTGTTCTTCTTCGCGCAACAGGCGCAGCACCTGGCTCTCGTTTTCCGCACTGGGGTAATCCAGCAGGACTTTCATCAGAAAGCGGTCCATCTGCGCTTCTGGCAGCGGGTAGGTGCCTTCCTGTTCGATGGGGTTCTGTGTCGCGACAACGATGAACAGTTCCGGCAGCGTATGGCTGTTGCCGGCCACGGTGATTTGCCGTTCTTCCATGGCTTCGAGCAACGCCGCCTGGACCTTGGCCGGGGCGCGGTTGATTTCGTCGGCCAGGATCAGGTTGCCGAACAGCGGGCCCGGTTGAAAGCGGATCTCGTTTTTGCCCTCGACCTGGTGCAGCACTTCGGCGCCGGTGATGTCCGACGGCAGCAAATCCGGGGTGAACTGGATACGACTCATCTTCGCGTCAAGGTGTTTGGCCAGCGCCTTGACCGTGCGGGTCTTGGCCAGCCCCGGCAGGCTTTCCAGCAGCAAGTGCCCATTGGCCAGCAAGCCCAGGAGGATCTGCCGAATCACCTGGTCCTGGCCCAGCACCGCTTCGGCGATGCTGGCTTGCAGGGCATTGAGATCATTGAGTGCGGTCACGGGTTGCTCCTCGCTCAAAACATAAAGGTCGGAATGACCGGGATGAAGGACGGGCGGAAATTCCAGCGGCTGTTGATCGCACTACCTCTTAGAAAAACGCGAGGGTCAGGTTGATGTTGAAACCATTGCCTTCTGGCCGGTTCTTGGTGTCGAACTCGGGCACCCAGCGGGCGCTGACGCTGGCCTGGGCATCGGCAAACTTGCCGTTCCAGCCCACGGAAGGGCCGGCACCCACCGAACGTCCGCGAAAGCCCGTGGTAGAGCCACTGCCTGAGTCATCGGTGATCTGCTGGATATAACCGGCGACCAGACCGGCGTTCCAGCCGTTGCCGAAACCGTGGGTCCACAAGGCGTCGAGGGTGAAGATGTCGCCGTTTTTGTAATCGGTGGCGTTGTTTTCGGTATAGAACTCCAGCCCGCCGGACAGGGTGAACTCGCCGCTCTTGCCGTCCAAGTGGGTGAACGCCACGGTGGGCATGAAGGTGTAGTTGTTCTGCCCGGGGTTGGCCAGGCGGTTGTCGTTGTAGGCACCGGTCGGCACGTAGATCGGCAGGGACAAGGAAAGGTGGTTGACCTCGTCGAAGTGGTAGCCGGCGGCAATCGGTGTCACCAGCATGTCGGCGAACTGGGTGCCGGTGTCTTCATTGCCCAGCGTGCGGCCACGGGGGCCGGTGATGTTCGCGGTGACGTCGGTGTATTGCACCGGCACGCCAATGGCCGAGGCGTAGTTCCAGCTTCCCTTGCCGGTGTCCCAGACACGGGTGAAGTTGGCCATGGTGTAGGACACCTTCATGTGCACCCCGGTACTCAAGGCACCGACAATCGGCACTTGGGCGTTGCCCTTGAGATCGCCGTCGTACCAGATGCTGGTCAGGGACATTACCCAGCCCGGTGCTGGCGGTATAACCCCCGCATTGGAAATCACCTGCTGACCGGTGATCGGCCTGCCAACGCCGCCCTCGGCTGCCTGCACCAGCGGGCTACCGCCAAACATGCACAGCGCCAACAAAGGGCGCACTACTAAAGGCCTGATCATCACTGACTCCGCTTATTTGTCTTTTTTGTCTACAGGGGTCAGCAACGGCATATTCCATTGGCCGTTGGTGACTTCCGGTTTGGGCAGGTACAGGCGCAGCACGCCGTAAAACGGACCGTTCGGTGCCGGCAGCCAGTTGCTTTGCAGGGCCTTGGCCGGTGCCTTGTTTTGTACGTAAAGGGTCAGTCCTCCATCGTTGTCGAGCTTGAGGTCGGGCAGCATGCGCGAGTTGATCAGGTAGCGATTGAGCGGGTTGGCCACCAGCAATTTGTTCTTGCCGTCGTACATCGTCAGCGACCAGAACGCGTCGGCCGGTGGCAGGGCGTCTTTGTCGAAGTGCAGGGTGTAATCGTGTTTCGAGGCATCGACCGGTTGCCCATCCTTGTCGACGAAATAGCCGATGTAATTCGCTTCTTCGGCGGAATTGCCGAAAATCCCCATGTTGGCGCCGGCATAGCGGTACAGGTAATTGCCCTTGAGGTGATCGCGGGTGCCGAAAAAATCGCCGCTGGTGAGTTCGTGGTTATCTACTTTGGTTTTCTTGAACTCGGCGAATTCTGCCTTGGCGTCGCTGATGCCGTCCTCCAGGGCCTTGCGCTGGTCCGCGGTGAGTGTGCTGACGTTGAACGGCTTGCCAGCTTCGATGCCGATTTTCGCGAATCGCCCCGGCAGGTCCTTTTCCACGTCCTGGGACGGGGTGAACGACAGCATGAAATTCAGGTAGCGAAACAGGTCCGGGGTGTCGCTCATGGTCGGTGTGGGTTTCGGCCAGTCGATCTTCGGCGCGGCCGGTGGAGCCTTTTGCTTGTCGTAATGGCTCAGGGTTTCGACCTTGTAACCCTTCTGGATTTGCTTGACCTTGGCCAGGTCCTTGTCATCGAACAACTGCGTGCGATACAGCGCATAGGCGATGTTGCTTTCGCTACGCAGCAGGCGGTCGATGTTCAGTGGTTGTTGTCCCTGCCAGTTGGGCCCGGCGATCATGTAGTGGCCGCCATTGTTGCCGGGGCTGCGGGTGCCCAGGTAGGCGAAGTTCTGCGTGTAGGCGTCGATCAATTGCACTGAGTAGTAACGGTGCTCTTCGATGGGCGGCAAGGTCAGCACCAGGGGCTCGGCGCGCAGGTCCATCCAGACGAAGGAGTAGGGGGTGTCGGCATTCGGCGTGACGAACGCGGTGTCCTTGGCGGTAAACGCCTTGGCGGTGTTGCCGATCTGGTTGAACGGTGCCTTGAAGTTCGGGCTCTTCTTGTCCACGGCCTGGGTGTACAGCGTCTTGTACATCTCCACCACGGGGAAACCATACAGGTAGGCTTCCTTGGCAATGCCCCGGGCTTCTTCCAGGGTGGCGGTGAAGTCGGCCGAGGCGTTTGCACTCAGTGCCAGCGTGAGCGCTGTAAGCAGCAGGCGATTATTCATGACACTTCCTTATCAGATATCTCGGCGTCATCGCACGACCGTGACGTCATTGGTTTTACCGAGCTTGTAGCTAAGGGCCCTGGCTGGTGGTGGGCAGGCTCAAGCCGCATTGGGGGGCCGACCAATGAGTGGACTTTTCAAGGTGCAGGGGTACTTGGGCGATCCGTGCGTCAAGGTCCTGAGCACCCACGCCACAGCTGACAAACATCGTCATCAAGCTGAAGCCGGCTGCGCGAATGGCACCGTGCATATGAACTCCTTGCCTCCACGGTCCATGCGGTTCGTAGAGGCGCTTAGGGTATTAGGCCCGGGTTTACCGGTTTTTCTACCACCTAAATCGAGGGAGTGCATGCTGGTGATTTTCAGGTAGCACAGGTCGCCGCCATGCGGATCTGAACGGGAGTTGGTGGGGAGGGTGGCAGCGGCATGCGGCGTGGGGGAGTAGACGTTGTGCAGACTGCCGCCCGGCGCCGGGTTCAGCAGGTGGTTAAGGGAGTAAAGACCAGGCGCAGGCAAAGTCGCCAAAAGACAGACGTGCATCCCCTTTTTATTCGCCATGATTCCCCGGTTCCTTGGTGGCTCATATAGACAACTCGGCACTTGGCGGCCGTTACGACGTAGTCTCTTTGCTATCTAGCCTGTAGGACACGTCTTGTTGACGCTAGCAGTTCACCACCGTTTAGCCAGTCGAAGGAATTAATTCTTTAGTTTTGTCTACAAGATCTCACTTTTTCCTGTACTAAAAAGTTAATACGATTCAGTAGGTTGGACGTGAGGGCAGATGCCTGAACAACGAATTCCGATGTTCTAGAACTCTTTAGGTGGGTCTCTGTACCATAAAATGCCGCCGCCTACTCGAAAGTCGGCGGCGGCCTCATCTCATTGCTTGGTCTGCGCCTTGTTTTTCTCTTCGATCTTCGCGTCTACCGCCGCGCGGATCTGGTCGATGCTGAAACTGGCCGGTTTCTGGCTCGGTGGATACTCGACGAAGGTTTGCAGGAACCTAGCCGCCTTGGCCACACCCGCTGCCAGCAGGTAAGAGTTCTTCACGGTCCAGTCGTAATACTGATCCGAGACCATGTCGGCCCGTTCATAGGGGTCCATCCGCAAGTTGAACAGCTTGGGCACGCGCAACGGCACGAACGGGCTGCTCCATACCATGAAGCCCCCGGGCTCGCGTTGCTCGGCGAACACCACTTTCCAGTTGTCGTAGCGCATCGACACCAGCACGCCGTCATCGTTGAAGTAGTAGAACTCCTTGCGCTCGCCTTTGGGTTGTTGGCCAGTCAGGTAGGGTAGTTGGTTGTAGCCGTCTAGGTGCACCTTGAAGCTGGTTCCGCCAGACGTCGGTGCCCATCCTTTGAGCAGCTTGTCCTTCACATCGGTTTCGCCAGCCGCGGCGAGCAGGGTAGGGAACCAGTCCATGCCCGAGAACATCTCGTTGGACACTTCACCGGCCTTGATCTTGCCTGGCCAACGGACAATCGCCGGCACGCGGTAGGCGCCTTCCCAGTTGGAGTTCTTCTCGTTGCGGAACGGCGTGGTCGCCGCGTCCGGCCAGGAGAATTGGTTCGGGCCGTTGTCGGTGGTGTAGACGACGATGGTGTTGTCGGCGATTTTCAGGTCATCGAGGGTTTTCAGCAGTTTGCCGACGTCGCCGTCGTGTTCGAGCATGCCATCGGCATAGTCGTTGCCGGGCATGCCGCTCTGGCCCTTCATCGAATCGCGTACGTGGGTGAACAGGTGCATGCGCGTGGTGTTCATCCAGACGAAGAACGGCTTGTCCGCCTTGGCCTGTTTCTCCATGAACGCCTGGGCCGCTGCAGTGGTTTCGTCGTCGATGGTTTCCATGCGCTTGGTGGTCAGCGCACCGGTGTCTTCGATTTTGCCGTCGGCGAAGCTGTGGATCACCCCGCGTGGGGTGCGGGATTTGACGAAGTCCGGGTCATCCTTGGGCCAGTACGGGCGCTCGGGTTCTTCCTCGGCGTTGAGGTGATAGAGATTGCCGAAGAACTCGTCGAAGCCATGGTTGGTCGGCAGGAACTCGTCCTTGTCGCCCAGGTGGTTCTTGCCGAACTGGCCGGTGGCGTAGCCTTGTGACTTGAGCGCCTGGGCGATGGTGATGTCGCGCTTCTGAATACCGATCGGCGCGCCCGGTACACCGACTTTGGTCAGACCGGTGCGCAGCGGTGACTGCCCGGTGATGAACGACGAGCGCCCGGCGGTGCAGCTGTTCTCCGCGTAATAGTCGGTGAACAGCATGCCTTCGTGGGCAATGCGGTCGATGTTGGGGGTCTTATAGCCAACCACGCCCATGGAATAGGCGCTGATGTTAGTCTGGCCGATGTCATCACCGAAGATCACCAGAATGTTGGGTTTTTCCGCGGCGCCGGCCGTTGCCGACAGCGCCATGACCGTAGTCGCCATCAGGGCGAGTTTCGGCAGCCACTTTTTTATGCGAGTCATCTGACTGGCTCCTTGTTGACGGGCGTCGCGCAGGGCGACCAGCAGCCATGTTCAAGCGTCATCCGGGACGACACGCCACCCGAATCAGGTGGTCGCAGGCGCTGACCAGCGAAGGCGTCAGCCCATTCAGCATCAATGTCGGTAGAGCCGACGCCATCGCGAGCAGGCTCGCTCCTACAGTGGCCATTGGTCGAACCGGAACTCCAGATACATACCTGATCCCCTGTAGGCGCGGGTGTTACTGGAAACCGGGCAGGCCGTCAGAGGCCTGCATTGTCGATGTGCAGCACGGCACCGGTGACGCTGGCGCCGGCGCCACTGGCCAGCAACAGCAACGGACCATTCAGTTCTTGCAGGCCGGCACTCTTGCTTCGACCGGCAGCGATGACGTTGACGCGAATGCGGTGTGGCGTCAGCGACTGGGCCATGGCGCGGCTCATCCGAATGAGGCTGCTATGGGTGCGCAGGCATGGGTTCGGCTCGCTGATGGGACGCGGGGGCGGCTCGATATTGACGATGCTGCCACCGCGTTCGGCCCTGATCATATGCAGGCTGGTGCAATGAACGACGTGATTGTTCAGGGCTATGTGCTCGCGTTCGGCGCTGTTGTTGATCAACACATCGACGCTGCCGAAACGCTCCTGCACGGCATCCAGCGCGGCTTCGATACTGGGTCGGCGGGCGCTGTCGAGGCTGACGATCAACACTTCGCCACCTTCCCAGCGCAGGTCGGCCGCCAATTGCTCCAGTTGCGACGGATGCTGTGCGCCGAGGGCCACCCGGGCACCGGCAAGGCTGATCAGACGGGAGAAATGCGCACCCAGTCGGGTGGTGGCATCGGCCACCAGAACGGTCTTTCCAGCCATGGAAAATGGTTGCATGAGATCGCTCATGGGCGTACCTCCATCGGCACGGCGCGCCGGGTCAATACGGCGCGTGGCACAGAGAACCGCGGTGATGGAATGGGCGTGGCACCGAGCATTTTCAGCACCAGTTCCGAGTAATGTCGGATAACGTCATCGATGCCCCAGCGACCGTTGTCCTGGTACCAGACGCAGGCGTGGGTGAGCATGTTGAACAGGGTGCGCGCCATCAGTTTCGGTTCGGCGCAACTGAGCGAACCTTCCTTGACGCCTTGTTCCAGCAGTTCCTGCAACGCTTTCAAGTACAGGCGTCGGGCCTGGCGGACCTGCTCCAGATCCTCTTCGGCGAGGCTTCTGAATTCCAGGTTGCCGAGCATGGCCTCGTCCTGGTGTTCGAGGTGATAGCGCACGTGGCAGGCGATAAAGGCGAGCAGTTTTACATCGGCGGTCACAGCCTTTTTCGGCCGGCGACGCGTCCACTCCCGGGACAATCCCTGGAAGTACTCGAGGATCAGCTCCAGCAGCAGTTCGTTTTTGCCTTTGTAGTACAGATACAGCGTCGAGGCGTTGATGCCTGCTTCAGTGGCGAGCTGACGCAGGCTCATCGAGCCGTAGCCGTTACGCGAGATCAGTTTGATGGCGGCCAGGCGGATGTTGTTTTCAGTCATGTTCATGGTGTGATCCTGCGGCCTGTAGGAGCGAGCTTGCTTATGAAAAACGTCCGCACAATGCGGTCAGACGGCCTGCGTCATCGTTGGCGTCCATCGCGAGCAAGCTCGCTCCCACGGTTTGTTATTGCAGATTGCCGGCGACAGCGATGGTCTGGGCGGTGATGTAGTTCGACTCCGGCGAGCAGAACAGATACACCGCGTCCGCCGCTTCCTGCACGGTGCCCGGACGACCCAGCGGGTTGCGCTGGGCGAACGACTTGGCTGCTTCCGGGCTGATGCCGACACGAATGTCACGGCCTTCGATGTTCACCGTGGCGCCTGCGTGGGCGTCGGCCTTGGTCATGCGGGTTTCGATGAAACCGAAGGCCACGGCGTTGACGTTGACCTTGAAACGACCCCATTCACGTGCCAGCGCACGGGTCATGCCGATCACACCGGCCTTGGCCGACGAGTAGTTCATTTGCCCGGCGTTGCCGTTCAGGGCCGAAACCGAAGAAATGTTCACCACTTTGCGGAACACCTCGCGCTCTGCCGCCGCATCGGCCAGGGCCTGGGCCTTGATGATCGGGTAGGCGGCACGCAGGATGCGGAAGGGTGCCGTCATGTGGCAGTCGAGAATCGCGTACCACTGCTCGTCGCTCATCTTCTGGATCACGTCGTCCCAGGTGTAGCCGGCGTTGTTGACGATGACGTCAATGCTGCCGAAGTTGTCCATCGCGGTCTTGATGTAGCGGTCGCCGAAATCCGGAGCGCTGACGTTGCCGTGGCAGACAGCGGCTTCGCCACCCAGCTTGCGGATCATTTCAGCGGTCTCGTGGGCCGGGTCGGCGTCCAGGTCGTTGATCACGATGCGTGCGCCTTCGCTCGCCAGTTTCAGGGCGATCTGCTGACCGATGCCACGACCGGAACCGGTGACCAGTGCGACTTTGCCTTCGAGTTTTGCCATGGGGTGTTACTCCTCAGTTATCAGTTTTGTTTACAGAGCGATCACGGCGTCACCAATGATCTTGGTCTCGCCGTATTGATTGGTGGTACGCACTTCGACCTTGATGCGTTGCTCGCCGTCGACTTCGTAACGATCGACGACAGCGCCGGTGCAGGTGATCTGATGGCCCAGGTGGGTGATGCCGAGAAAGCGCACGCCGAACTCGCGCAATTGGCGTTGATCGACCCACTGGGTCAGCAAGCGGCCGAGGTAGGCCATCGAGAGCATGCCGTGGGCAAACACGTCGGGCATGCCCGCCCGGCGGGCGTAATCGGTGTCGATGTGGATGGCGTTGTGATCACCCGAAGCACCGGCGAACAGGGCCAGGGTGGTGCGGTTGATCGGCGGCAGGGCCAAGGGTGGCAGGGTGTCGCCGATGTTGATTTTTTCCAGGCTTATCGCGTTCATCTGTGTTCTCCGCTTCAGCTGTTGCGCTGCACAAGCACGCTGCGCAGATCGGCAACGTGCTCACCGTGCTGATTGGTGACTCGGGTTTCGCGCACCACGAATTCCAGGGCGCCGCCTTTCTTGTCGTAGATGTCGGCGATGCGCACATCGAAGCGCAACGTGTCGCCGGAATAGGCCATGCGGTGATAACGGAAGGATTCTTCTCCGTGCAAAATGCGCGCGGTGACGATGCCCAGTTCGTCGCGCCAGGCGTTCGACGGAATCTGGAACTCCAGCGAGAACAGAAAGGTCGGCGGTAGCGGCAGGTTGGGATGTCCGGCATCGCGCGCGGCCTGCTCGTCAAAGTAAATCGGGTTGGTTTCACCAGTGGCCTTGGCGAAGAAGCGCAGTTGTCCGGCTTCGGCGGTCACGAGGAAAGTGGGCAGTTGTCTGCCGATGTGTTTCTTGTCGATCATCGAAATGGCTCCTTTGCTGAGCGGGCGCGTCAGTTTTTCTGGTACACGGTGACCACGCAGGCGCCGCCCAGGCCGAGGTTGTGCTGCACCGCGATGCGTGCGTTCTGCACCTGGCGTTGTTCGGCGGTGCCGCGCAATTGGTGGGTCAGCTCATAGCACTGGGCCAGGCCGGTAGCGCCCAGAGGGTGGCCCTTGGAGAGCAGGCCGCCGGACGGGTTGGTCACCCATTCGCCGCCATAGGTGTTGTCGCCGTCGTTGACCAATTGCTCGCCACCGCCCTCGGCGCACAGGCCCAGGCCTTCGTAGGTCAGCAGTTCGTTCTGCGCGAAGCAGTCGTGCAGCTCGATGACGTCGATGTCCCGGGGCCCGATGCCGGCCTGGTTGTAGGCGATATCCGCGGCCATGCGCGTCATGTCGAAACCGACCACGCGGATCATGTCCTTGGCGTCATAGGTACTTGGCAGGTCTGTGGTCAGCGCCTGGCCGGCCATCAGCACGTCGGTGCGCAGGCCATGCTTCTTCGCGAACGCTTCGGAGACCACGATGGTGGCGGCCGCGCCGCAGGTCGGCGGGCAGGCCATCAGGCGGGTCAGCACGCCTTCCCAGAGCATCGGCGCAGCCAGCACTTCTTCGGTACTGACCACATTGCGGAACACGGCCAACGGGTTATTGGCCGCGTGACGACTGGCCTTGGCGCGGATCTTGGCGAAGGTCTCAAGCTTTGTGCCGTACTTTTGCATGTGCGCGTAACCGGCACCGGCAAACTGGCGGATGGCGGTAGGCAGGTCCGGCATGCCGACCAGTTCGTTGGTCAGCTTGAGCGCCCGCTCCGTAGCGGGGGCACGGTCGGTCCAGGCGGACTTCAGCGCGCCCGGGTTCATTTGTTCGAAACCAAAGGCCAGCGCGCAATCCACCGCGCCGCTTTGTACGGCCTGGCGCGCCAGGAACAGGGCACTGGAACCGGTGGCGCAGTTGTTGTTGACGTTGATCAGCGGGATGCCGGTCATACCCACGCGGTACAGGGCTTTCTGGCCGCAGGTCGAATCGCCGTAGACGTAACCGGCGTAGGCCTGCTGGATGTCATTGAAATCCACACCCGAATCGGCCAGGGCCTGGCGGATCGCTTGTTCGCCCATGACGTCATAGGGCTCGTTGGTCCCCGGTTTCTTGAACTGGATCATGCCGACGCCAGCAACGAATACCTTAATGCTCATCGTGTGTTTCCTTTTTGTTTTTGAGGGTCAGAGCTTGCGCGCGATCATTTCGCGCATGACTTCACTGGTGCCGCCGTAGATGCGATTGACGCGCGAGTCGACGAACGCGCGGGCGATCGGGTACTCCATCATGTAGCCGTAGCCACCGTGCAGCTGGACCATGTCGTCGATGCATTTCCACAGGGTTTCGGTGGTGTAGAGCTTGGCGATCGCCGCTTCTTCCAGGGTCAGGCGGCGGCGCATGTGCTCGCCTAGGTAGTAGTCGACCATCACCCGCATGGCGGTGGCCTGGGCCTTGATGTCGGCGAGCTTGAATTTGCTGTTCTGGAAGTCCCAGACGGTCTGGTTGAAGGCCTTGCGGTCCTTCACGTATTCAAGGGTCTGTTCCAGCAGGCGCTCCAGCTTGGCGGCGGCGGACACCGCGATCGAGAAGCGCTCCTGGGGCAGTTCGACCATCAGGTAGGTAAAGCCCAGGCCTTCTTCGCCAAGGCGGTTGCCGACTGGCACGCGGACGTTGTCGAAGAACAGCTCGGCCGTGTCCTGCGCATGCTGGCCCACCTTGTCCAGCTTGCGACCATGTTTGAAACCGGCGCGACTGGCTTCCACGGCGATCAGGCTGATGCCCTTGGCGCCGGCGGCCGGATCGGTCTTGCACACGACGATGACCAGATCGGCGGTCAGACCGTTGCTGATGAAGGTCTTGCTGCCGTTGATCACATATTCGTCGCCATCACGCACGGCGGTGGTGCGCACGGCCTTGAGGTCGCTGCCGGTGCCGGGTTCGGTCATGGCGATGGCCAGGATGATCTCGCCAGAGCAGATGCCCGGCAGCCACTTCTGTTTCTGTTCTTGGTTGCCGCAGCGATTGATGTACGGCGCAATGACGTCGGAGTGCATGCCGAAGTAGGCGCCACTCACGCCAGCCCGGGCGAACTCCTCGTTGAACACCGCGCTGTGACCGAAGTCGCCGCCGCCACCACCGTATTCAGTGGGCAGGGTGATGCCGAGCAAGCCTTCACGACCGGCCTTGAGCCAGGTCTCGCGGTCGACCTGGCCGGCTTTGTCCCAGGCTGCCTGGCGCGGCACGCATTCGCGCTCGAAAAAACGGCGCACGGTGGTGCGAAACATTTCATGGTCGTCGCGGAAAACGGTTCGGGCGATATGCACGCAAGACTCCTCAATGATCACGGGCCGGCTTGCTTGGGCCTGGCGCTGATGCAAGGCGCGACGTGCGCCTTTGAACTGAGGGTTACGATAGGGTGGGGGGCTGGTGTGAACGCCACCCGAGGCGGGTGGCGAGACAAAAATCAATCAACTGTGGGAGCGAGCCTGCTCGCGATGGCGGTTTGTCAGTCAACTTTGATGTTATATGTGCCGTCCTCCTCGCGAGCAAGCCCGCTCCCACAGGGTCTTTACAGGTCTGTTATTGCGGGGCGGGATCACCCTGCGATTCCAGGTCACGCACCCGCGCCACCGCTTCGTCGCGACTGTTGACCCCGAGCTTGCTGTAGATATGACTCAGGTGCCATTTCACGGTTTCCGGGGACAGTCCCAGGGCGCGGGCGATTTTCTTGTTGGGCAGGGCCTGGGCCAGCAGGCGCACGACTTCGATTTCCCGCTCACTCAACGGCTCCATGCCGGCGGCGAGCGGTTTACCTGCCGAGACCGGGGAGGGTTTGCCGGTCGGCGCGGTGGGCACCGTCACCTGGGCCGCTTGCAGGCGCTCGACGTAGAACGCCAGCACCGGGTCCAGGGTTTCTTGGCTCGTGATCTCAGAGATCAGTTTCAGTGCGTCCGGGTGGGCGTCGAGCAGGCTGCGCAACAAGCCGAAGCGTTGCCCGCGGCGCAGCGCCTCCATGACGTGAACCCGTGCGGCATCGGGATTGCCGCGCTGGGACTCGATGACGCCACTGAGCACCAGCAGCCGTACTGAACCGAGCTGGCGGCGATGCAACTCGCAGGTTTCGATCAACTGTTCGATCCGCTTCAAGGCGCCGTCCAGGTCGCCTTGTTCAATCTGCCAGCGTGCCCGCGCGTTCTCGGCCAGGATATGGATTTCCTTGAGGGCGCTTTGTCCTGCATCGGGATGGCGCGCATCGATCGCTTCCAGGCGCGCCAGTTTGGCGTGGGCCTGCCCATGCTCACCGAGAATCATCAGCCAGCGCACCTGCCAGGTCAGGCAGTAGGCTTGCAGTCGCTCCAGGCCGAGTTTGACGGCGTACTCGTCGAGCCGTTCGACATAGGCCAGGGCTTCCTGATGATTGCCTGCCAGCCATTGCACATTCCACAGCACCTGCATCACGCGCAGTACCGAGTCGGGAATCGAGATGCGCTCCAGGATATCGATCCAGCCCGAAAGCAGTTTGAATGCCGCATCGACGTCATTGGTTTCGTACAGCACCTCGCCCAGCAGCGCGGCGGAGAGGTAAGTCGCGTCGGCACCGGCCTTGCCGCACTGGGCGGCTTCATGCATCACATCCCGATAGACCCGTTCCGCCTGCTTCATCTGGCCTTCCAGGGCGTGGCTCAAGCCAATCATGCAGCGACCTTGCAGACTGCCGGCGGTGGTTCCCAGAAGGTGTTCGCCATTGATCAGCAGCAGGGGCCGGTCAAGTTGTATCTGGCGCGCCTTTTCGTATTCGCCCCGGTGCATGTAGAGCCAGGAAAGGATGTTGGCGCACGAGCCGATGGCGACACTGTTGCTGCCTTGGGGTGGATTGAGCAATTGCGGCAGTACTGTCATCGCCGCGTCGGTGTCATCGCGCTGCAGCGCCAGGGAGGCACGCAGTATCGCGATCATGAACCGATCATGGACATCACTCTCGGGCACGTCGTTGAACAGTTGATCGAGGCTGTTGGCGCACGCTGTGAAATCCCGGGCATAAAGTTGCATCCGCGCCTTGAGGATGCGCAGCTTCACCCGCGCCTGCACTTGTTCGACCGGCAGCAGCCGAACCAACTCGATCAACATGCGCAAGTCGCCGTGGGCATACAGCGCTTCGGCGTTTTGTTGCACCAGGTCGGCAGCGGCATCAGGGTCGCCCGCCATCACGGCATGGTGCACGGCTTCATCCAGATGCTGGTGGTCACGGAACCAGGCCCAGGCCCGCGCGTGCACCGCCTGTTGTTCGGCCTTGCTGCGCGAATCGAAGTACTTGAGCAATGTTTCACGCAGCAACGGATGCAGGCGGTACCAGGTTTCGCGCTGGGCGCTGTCCACCGGGATCAGGAACAGGTTGTCCCGTTCCAGGCGGGCAAGCAGGGCATTGGCTTCGCGGACCGCTTCCGGGTTGCCGCTGAGGGCGGCGCATAACGAGGCGCAGAAGCGGTTGCAGACGGCCATGAGCAGCATCAAGTCCAGATCCGTCGGCGACAGATGGGACAGCACTTCGATTTCGAAAAACTTCGCGAAGGCCTGATCGTCCCGCACCTGTGTCTGGTCGGATGCGGCGACGAACGGGCGATTTTTCTTGCGGCTGACCGCCAGCAATTGCAGGCCGGCAACCCAGCCGTCGGTCAGCTCATGCATCAGCTTGGCGTCGCGGGCGCTGATGTCGCCCAGTTGAGCCTTGAGAAAGCGTTCGGACTCGCTGGGCGTGAAGCGCAAGTCGCGCAGATTCAGTTCCAGCACCAGTTCCTGGCTGCGCAACCGCGCCAGGGACAAAGGCACGACACTGCGTGACACCAGTGCCAGGTGCAGATTGGCCGGTGCGTAGTCGATCAGCCATTGCAGGGCCTGATGAATCCCGACGTCGGTCAGATGGTGCAGGTCGTCGAGCACCAGCACCAGTTCGCGGCCACGGTTGGCAATACTGCGCACCAATGTGATGACGGTACGTTCTACCGCCTCGCTGTCGATACCACGACCTTCCAGCTGGGTGGCTTCGTGTACCAGATCCGGGTCGACCTGACCGAGGCTGGCCAGCAAGTAGTCCAGGAAGCGAGTCAGTTCGTTGTCATCGGCAGACAGCGTCAGCCAGGCCACGTCGAAGCCCAGCGGCAACAGCGCCTGGCGCCAGGCAATCAGGGTCGAAGTCTTGCCGCAACCCGCCGGCCCCTTGAGCACGATGCAGCGCTGGCGACGCGCCTTGAGCATTTGCTCCTGCAGCGATTCGCGGGAAATCAGGCGCCCGGCGCTGCGTGGCGGGATCAGTTTGGTACTGACGATCGGCGACTGAGTCGGATTCAAGACCAGGCTGGAAGGCGTGTCCGAGGCGGTGGACTTGCGGGGTTTATCCATGGGGCTGTCCGAATCTTTTTTGTTTTGGGAAGGCACTGAACCCAGAGGAGTGTAACGCACCGCCAGCCAGTCATGGCCCTGTGTTTGGTATTCGCCACCCGATGCGGGTGGTGGTCGGCGAACAGGGGATTGATTAACTGGACATCACAAAATGGGGTGCTGCAAGGCGCTCCGTCAGAATAATGGAGCGACGGCAATGGGTGTACTGAGCGGCATTCGAGTGGTGGAATTTGCGGCAATCGGCCCGGCACCTTTTGGCACGATGCTGCTGGCGGACATGGGGGCCGACGTGGTGCGGATCGACCGTCCGGTGGCAGCGAGCGACCTGGGTCCGAAGCTTGAAGGCAAGCGCGCCGACATTACAGGGCGCAATCGGCGTTCGGTCACTCTGGACCTGAAATGTCCGCAAAGCGTCGCCGCAGCACTGGAATTGATCGAACGAGCCGATGTGCTGATCGAAGGCTTTCGCCCCAGCACCATGGAACGTCTGGGTCTGGGCCCGGAAGTGGCGCTGGCGCGCAATCCGCGACTGGTTTATGCGCGCATGACCGGTTGGGGCCAGACCGGGCCGATGGCTGACCGTGCCGGCCATGACCTGAACTACATCGCCTTGTCTGGCGTGCTATCGGCCATTGGCCCGGCCGGTGGTCGGCCGGTGCCGCCACTGAACTTGGTGGGCGACTACGGCGGTGGCGGCATGCTGATGGCGATGGGCGTGCTGGCGGCGCTTGTGAATGTGCAACGCGGCGGGGCCGGGCAAGTGGTCGACGCGGCCATGACCGAGGGCGCGGCACAGTTGGGTTCGGTGGTCTGGGGCCTGTTGGCCGGTGGTCACTGGACCGAACAGCGCGGCAGCAACCTGCTCGATGGCGGTGCGCCGTGGTACGACACCTATGAAACCCGCGACGGCCAGCACATGTCGATCGGTCCGATCGAATCGCGTTTCTACGCCCAAATGCTGGAAATCCTCGGGCTGGCAGGCGCCGACCTGCCGCGTCAGCACGACCGGGCTGGCTGGCCGCGCTTGCGTGAGGCCTTTACGGCGGCCTTCCTCAGCCGCACTCGGGCAGAGTGGGCAGAAGCGTTTATCGACAGCGATGCCTGCGTAGTGCCGGTATTGGGCCTTGTTGAAGCTGCGCAACATCCCCACAGCGTGGCTCGCGGCAGTTTTATCGAGGTCGATGGCGTCGTCCAGCCAGTCCCGGCCCCGCGTTTTCTCGGCACGCCCTCGGCGCAGCCGCGAACGGCGCCGCAACGTGGCGAGCACGGTTACGAGGCGCTGCGCGACTGGGGTTTCGACAGCGTCGCCATCGAGCGTCTGCATTCGCTGGGCCTGGGCTTCAAGGCCTGACCTCCCTCCCATAAAAAACATAGAGGTTAGTCCATGGCCATTCAGTTCAAGATCATCGATCACGTGGCAGTCATTACCCTCGATGCGCAAGCGTCGAACAATGCACTGTCCATCAGCGACCTGATGCACCTGCGCAAGACGCTGGTGGCTTGCCAGGATGACGAGCAGGTGCGGGTCATCGTGCTGACGGGCGCCGGTGAACGAGCGTTCTGCTGTGGTGCGAGCCCGCGCGAGCCGTCGCGCGGGTTGTCCGGTTTTGTTGCCGGAGCGCTGAAAAGCCGCGAAACCGAGGCTGAGGAGGGCGGCTATGCGCGGTTGTTCGACCTCAGCGACCTGGAGATCTGGAAGCCGGTCATCGCCGCCATCAATGGTGTTTGTCTGGCCGGCGGTTTTGAACTGGCGCTGCAATGTGACCTGCGCATTGCCGCCGAAAGCGCCGCGTTCGGCTTGCCCGAAGTACGCGACGCGACCATTCCGGCAGCGGGTGGCGTGCAATACCTGCTGCGCGCGGTGCCCGCCGCCCACGCCATGAAAATGGCACTGACCGGTGAGCCGATCAATGCCCAGGAAGCCTTGCGCATCGGGCTGATCATCGACCTCCTGCCACCGGAACGGTTGATGTCCGCCGCCCTGAGCCTGGCCGAACGAATTGCCGCCAATGGCCCCCTGGCGGTGCAGTCGATCAAGCAGTTGGCGGTGCAAACCGCACACCTGACGCCCCGTGATTTCGTGATTCAAACCCACTTGCACTGGGGGTTGCTGCGCGACAGCCAGGACCACGCCGAAGGGCGCGTGGCCATGGCCGAGCAACGCACGCCCAACTACATCGGTGCGTGACGCACCGCCCAGTGACTGAATGCGTTCTGACCTGACAACAATAATTCACAGGAAACCATCATGTATCTGACCCAAGGACTGCACCGTGTTTTACAGCAGCGCCCCCATGCCCTGGCGACGGTCTTCCGCGACCGGCGCCACACCTATGCGCAACTGGCCGACCGCGTAGCCCGCCTGGCCGGCGCTTTGCAGCAACTGGGCATGCAGAGCGGCGACCGCGTGGGCCTGCTCGGTCTGAACTCCGATCGTTTTCTCGAGTACTACCTGGCCACCTGGTGGGGCGGTGGCGTGGTCAACCCGGTCAATATTCGCTGGAGCGTGGCGGAAATCGTCTATTCGCTGGACGACTGCGACACACGCATCCTGATGATCGACGACACCTTCCTGCCAATGGCCGAAACCATTGCCGGCACCGCCAGGGTGCGGCCACTGTTGATCCACATCGGCGAAGGCCCGACGCCCGAGGGCATGCTGTCCTACGAGCAACTGATTCGTGAAACCGAACCTGTCGATGATGCCTTTCGTGGCGGTGAGGACCTGGCCAGCATCCTGTACACCGGTGGCACCACGGGCCGGCCAAAAGGCGTGATGCAGTCGCACATGAACCTGTGGTCCGCCGCCGTGGCCCGCGCCGCCGATGTCCCGGTGCCAACCGATGCGCTGACCTTGCACATCGCTCCGATGTTCCACCTGGCCGCGCTGTCGCGGGTGATCCTGATCTCGTTGCTGGGTTTGCCGAGCATCTTCGTCCCGTCGTTCGACCCGCTGAACGTGATGCAAACCATCGAACGCGAGCGCATTACCGACATCCTGATCGTTCCGACCATGATCCAGGCCTTGATCATGCATCCGGAGTTCGCCAACTACGACCTCAGCAGCCTGTGCAGCCTGACCTATGGCGCCTCGCCGATTGCCGTGCCCCTGCTGGAACTTGCCCTGAAAGCCCTGCCGAATGTCGAGTTCACCCAAGGCTATGGCATGACCGAGGCCGCGCCGCCCATCTCCGCCAACGGCCCGGAAAACCATGGCCCCGAAGGCATCGCCAATGGCCGGTTGCGCTCGGCCGGGCGCCCAGGACTGGGTGTGACGGTGCGCATCGTCGATGAAAACGACAACGAAGTCCCACGCGGTACGGTTGGTGAAGTGGTGGTGCGTGGCCCGAACATCATGCTCGGCTACTGGAACAAACCCGAAGAAACGGCCCAAGCCCTGCGCGGCGGCTGGATGCACACGGGCGACGGCGCCTACATGGACGACGACGGTTACATCTACATTGTCGACCGCTTCAAGGACATGATCGTCAGCGGTGGCGAAAACATTTATTCGGGAGAAGTCGAAAGTGCGATTTCCAGTCACCCGGCCGTCGCTTCGTGCGCGGTGATCGGCATTCCCTGCGCGCATTGGGGTGAGGCGGTACACGCGGTGATCGTGCTCAAACCTGATCGCCAAGCGGCTGGCGCCGAGATCATCGAGCATTGCCGTCGGCAGATCGCCGGCTACAAGACACCGAAGTCGGTCGAGTTCCGCGCCGCGCTGCCGCTGTCCGGTGCCGGCAAGGTGCTCAAACGCGACCTGCGCGAACCGTTTTGGGCCGGCAAGGACCGGAGTGTCAGCTGATGGCGCTGGACAATGGAGGGGCAACGATTCCTGAGGGGTTCACAGCGCTGGAAGGCCTCTCGGGCTTCCTGCGCAATTGCGGTGACTTCTTCCTACATGATGAACGGCCGATCATGGCCGTGCGTCTGCAGCCGCATCACCTCAACTACGTGCGCATCGCCCATGGCGGTTTCCTCGCCACGGTTGCGGACAGCGCCTTCGGCGTCGTTTTACGGCGCCATTTGCGGCCGCCATCGGTTGCACTGACAGTCAACCTAAACGTCGATTACATCGGACCAGTGCGCGAAGGCGAATGGCTGGAGGCGCATGTGGAAGTGCTCAAGACCGGTGGCACCTTCATCAACGCCAGCTGCCTGCTGAAGGTCGGCGAGCGCCTGGTGTTGCGGGCCAACGGTGTCTTCACCACCTGGAAAGGCAAGACACAATGTACATGACCCAGTGTCTGCAACGCACCCTGCAGCAAAACCCGGAGCACCTGGCGACGATTTTCGGCGATCGCCGCCAGACCTATCGACAGTTTGGTGAACGTGTCGCTCGCCTGGCGGGCGCCTTGCAGAACCTCGGCATGGCGGCGGGTGACCGGGTCGGCATGCTGGCGCTCAACTCCGACCGTTATCTTGAGTATATCATGGGCGTGTGGTGGGGCGGCGGGGTGCTCAACCCGGTCAACATTCGCTGGAGCGTGGCGGAGATTGTCTATTCGCTGGACGATTGCGCCACCGGCTTCCTGATTGTCGACGAGCACTTCGCGGCGATGGCCGAAGGTATCCGCAAGAGCGCCCGTCAGGCGCCACGGTTTATCTACGCCGGGGACGGTGAAGTGCCGCCGGGCATGCTCGGTTATGAGCAGTTGCTAGCCCAGGCAACGCCGGTCGAAGATGCCGGGCGCGGCGGGGAAGACCTCGCCTGCATCATGTACACCGGCGGCACCACCGGGTTTCCCAAGGGGGTCATGCAGTCCCATCTGAACCTGTGGTCGGCGTGCATGCCACGCATGGTCGACATGCCGCCGATACGCGGTGGCCGGTTGTTGCACGTCGCACCGTTGTTCCACGTCGCCGGCATGGCCCGCGCGTTGATCCAGTTCATGGCCGGTGAAACCCATGTGCTGCTGTCGGGTTTCGACGCGGCTGAGGTGCTGCAAGTGATCGAGCGGGAGCGGATCACCGAGACGCTGCTGGTGCCGACCATGATCCTCGCGCTGCTGGCCCTTCCGGACTTCGATCGCCATGACCTGGGTAGCCTGAAACGCTTGACCTACGGCGCGTCGCCCAGCGCTGGCGAAATGGTGGAACAGGTGTTGGCCCGGCTTCCGGATCTCGAGCTTTCTCATTCCTACGGACTGACCGAAGCCTGCCCGGTGGTGTCGAGCAATCTGCCGTGCAATCACACGCCGCAAGCGCGCCAGAGCGGTTTGTCCCGTTCCGTCGGGCGGGGCGGCTTGGGGGTCAACGTGAGGATTGTCGACCCGCAAGGCCAGGAAGTTCCGCGAGGCACCGTGGGCGAGATCATCGTGCGCGGGCCGAACATCATGCAGGGCTATTGGAACAAGCCTGAAGAAACCGCCCGGGCATTGCGTGATGGCTGGTTGTACACCGGTGATGCCGCGTACATGGACGAGCAGGGGTACCTGTTCATCGTCGACCGCCTCAAGGACATGATCGTCAGCGGTGGCGAGAATGTTTACTCGGCGGAAGTCGAAAATGTCCTCGCCCGACACCCGGCCGTGGCGCAGGCGGCGGTGATCGGAGTTCTCCATGAGCAATGGGGCGAGGCGGTGCACGCGGTGGTGGTGCGCAAGCCCGGCGCCCAGGTCGATGCCGAGCAATTGCGCTTATATTGCCGGGAGTTCATCGCCGGCTACAAATGCCCGAAATCCATCGAGTTCCGCGAAGCGTTACCGCTGTCAGCTGCCGGCAAAGTCCTCAAGCGCGAACTGCGCAAATAACCCATTCCACACCACTTCCCCCCGGTAGGAGCTGGCTTGCCAGCGAAGGCGTCCTCACATTCACCGCTGCACTCAAGGGCATCTTCGCCGGCAAGCCGGCTCCTACAAGGGCTGTGTTTCAAACCATCTATTTTCGCTACCCGATCCGGGTGGCTTCACCACCCGCCCGCGTCAATACAGTGGACTCACGAACCAGGCGCAAGCCATGCCTGGCCACCCACTGGAGATCCCGATGCACATCAACCGTACTGTCTACCGTGAAGACCACGAAATGCTGCGTGAATCCGCGCGGCGTTTCTTCGAGCGTGAATGCCTGCCCAAGCAGGCGCAGTGGGACGCCGCTGGCCAGGTTGACCGGGAAACCTGGCTCAAGGCCGGTCGCCATAACCTGCTGTGCCTCACCGTACCGACCGAGTATGGCGGCGGTGGCGGTGACTTCGGGCATTCGGCGGTGTTGATCGAAGAGCTGTACCGCGCCGGCGTTTCGGGCTGGAGCCTAGGCGTACACTCCGACATCGTCGCGCCGTACATCGTGCGTCTGGGCACCGAAGAGCAAAAGCACAAATGGTTGCCGAAAATCTGCACCGGCGAAACCGTACTGGCCGTCGCGATGACCGAGCCTGGCACCGGTTCGGACCTCAAGGCGATCCGCACCACGGCTGTGCGTGACGGTGACGAGTGGGTGATCAACGGCAGCAAGACCTTCATCAGCAACGGCCTGACCTGCGACATGGTGGTGGTTGTCTGCAAGACCGACCCGAGTGCCGGTGCCAAGGGCTGCAGCCTGATCATGGTCGAGTGCGACCGTGAGGGTTTCCGCCGCGGACGCAAGTTGGAAAAGGTCGGCCAGCACGCCGCCGACACCGCCGAGCTGTTCTTCGACGATGTGCGCGTGCCGGTGGGCAACCTGCTCGGTGAAGAAAACAAAGGCTTCATGCACCTGATGGAAGAGCTGCCGCAGGAGCGCCTGGTGATCGCGCTGTACTGCGCCGCCAAACTCGAACGCCTGCTGGAGCAGACCGTCGAGTACGTGAAAGACCGCAAGGCGTTCAACCAGACCGTCTGGGACTTCCAGAATACCAAATTCAAGCTGGCCGACATCAAGGCCCAGGCCACGGCCGTGCGCCTGACCATCGACCACTACATCGGCGAGCACATGCGTCGTCGCCTGACGGTTCAGGAGTCGGCCATCGCCAAGCTCTACGCCACCGAAACCCTGTGCAAGTGCATCGACGACATGGTCCAGCTGCACGGCGGCTACGGCTACATGATGGAGTACCCGATCGCCCGCGCCTTCGTCGACATGCGCGTGACCCGCGTCTTCGGTGGCACCAGCGAAGTGCTGCGCGAACTGATCGCGCGCCAGTTGTGATCCTTTCCCCCTCATTTTTTCAGGTGACAGCATGAGCGAAAAAGTACTGGTAGCCGGTGTCGGCATGATCCCGTTCCGCAAGCCGAGCGAGAGCCCGACCTACGTGCAGATGGGCGCCGAAGCGGTGCGTCGCGCCCTGGCCGATGCGGGTATCGATTACAAGCTGGTGCAAGAGGCGTACGCCGGTTATGTCTATGGCGATTCCACGTGCGGCCAGACCGTGTTGTACGAAGTGGGCATGACCGGGATTCCGGTGGTCAACGTCAACAACAACTGCTCCACCGGTTCCACCGCGCTGTACCTGGCGCGCAAGGCCATCGAATCCGGTTCGGTCGACTGCGTCCTGGCGGTGGGTTTTGAACAAATGCAGGCCGGTGCGCTGAAATCCCATTGGGATGACCGTCCACCTACCCGCGAGCGTTTCCTGCCGATCCTGCGTGGGCTCACCGCCGATATGGACGGCATGGCCCAGGCTATCCGTACCTTTGGTGGTGCCGGGCGCGAGTACATCCAGAAATACGGCATGAAAATGGAAACCTTCGCCGCCGTGCGCGCCAAGGCCAGCCGTCATGCAGCTAACAACCCACTCGCCTTGTTTCGCAAGGTGCTCAGCGTCGAAGACGTGATGAACGACCCGGTGATTCTGCCGGGCGTCATGACCCGCCTGATGGCTTGCCCGCCAACCTGCGGTGGTGCCGCGGCGATCCTGGTTTCCGAGCGTTTTGCCAAAAAGCATGGCCTGCGCCGTGACGTGGAAATCGTTGCCCAGGCAATGACCACCGACACCCCTGAGTCCTTCAACTTCGAAAAGCCATCGATGCTCGATTGGGTCGGCACGCACATGACCCACGCGGCCGTCGGCCAGGTCTACGAGAAGGCCGGTGTCGGCCCGCAAGACATTGACGTCTGCGAACTGCACGACTGTTTCGCCCAGAACGAAGTGATCTGCTACGAGTCGCTGGGCTTCTGCCCTGAAGGCGGCGCGGAAAAATTCGTCATGGACGGTGACAACACCTACGGCGGGCAAATCGTCATCAACCCGTCCGGTGGCCTGCTGTCGAAGGGGCATCCGCTGGGTGCTACCGGTCTGGCGCAGTGCTATGAGCTGACCCAGCAACTGCGGGGCAACGCCGATCAGCGCCAGGTCGAAGGCGCACGCCTGGCGATGGCGCACAATCTGGGCCTGGGCGGCGCGTGTGTGGTGACGCTCTACGGCAAAGTCGACGGAGGTGGCCAGTGAGCAACCTGCTCGACGCCTTTCGTTTGACCACGCTACCGGAATACGCGGAAGCCTTTCGCAGCGAGGTCAAAACCTTTCTGGCAGCGCATCTGCCACGGGTTGCGGCCGATGTGCGGGCGCGCAGCTGGACCGGATTCGACGCCGCATTCAGCCGCGAACTGGCCCGGCGTGGCTGGGTCGGCCTGACCTTGCCGCAAGCCTATGGCGGTGCCGGGCTGGATGCGTTCAGCCGCTTTGTACTGGTCGAGGAATTGCTCTCGGCCGGTGCCCCGGTCGCCGCGCACTGGATCGCGGATCGCCAGAGCGGGCCGCTGATCCTGAAATTTGGCAGCGATGCACAGAAAGATTTCTACCTGCCGCGTATCTGCGCAGGCCAGGCGTTCTTCTGTATTGGCATGAGCGAGCCCAATTCGGGCTCCGACCTGGCCAGCGTGCGCAGTCGTGCCACCCGTTGCGAAGGTGGATGGCGCCTGAGCGGGCGCAAGATCTGGACCACCAACGCACACCATGCCAACTACATGATCGCCCTGGTGCGTACCAGCGGTGCGCCCGAAGACCGCCAGAACGGACTGTCGCAATTCATCATCGATCTCAAGCAGCCAGGTATCAGCATTCGCCCGATTGTCGACCTCGCCGGTGATGCGCATTTCTCCGAGGTGGCATTCGACGATGTGCTGCTCAGCGAAGACGCCTTGGTGGGCGAGGAGGGCAGCGGCTGGAAACAAGTCAACGCCGAACTGGCCTTCGAGCGCAGCGGGCCTGAGCGCTTCTACTCCAGTGTGGTGCTGCTTGATCTGTGGGCTGACACCCTGCGTCGCAACGGTGCAAGCGCCACCGAAACGGTATTGCTTGGCAGTTTCATCACGCAACTGACCAGCCTGCGCAACCTGTCGCTGGCGCTGACAGCCTTGCTCGCCCAGGGCGAAAGCCCGGTGGTGGAAGCAGCGTTGGTCAAGGACATCGGCACTGAATTCGAACAAGCGATTCCTGCGGCGATTGCCGCATCGATCAGCGCTGATCCGGAGGCGCCTATCGACGAGGAGTTGTACCGCACCGTCGCCTACCTGAATCAGGTCGCACCGACCTTCTCGTTACGCGGCGGCACCCGGGAAATCCTGCGCGGCATGATCGCCCGTGGCCTGGGCCTGCGTTGATATCGAATAGGAAAACATCGTCATGTTCACTGAAGCCATAGAGAAAATATTGACCGACTTGTGCACACCGGCACAGGTCCGCGCGGTTGAAAACGGTGACCGCGCCACCGCCTTGTGGCGTGAGCTGGAGGACGGAGGTTTTCTGGAGCTGTTGACGCCGGAAGTGGCCGGCGGAGCGGGGCTGTCGCTGGCAGCGGTGTTCCCGATTTTCCTCGCCTTTGGACGTTATGCCCTGCCGCTTCCGGTCGCCCAGAGCATTGCTGCCCGGGCGTTGATGCGTGACTGCCCGCAGGCGCCACCGAGCGGCATGCTGACCCTTGCCGGCACCGCTCATCGCGAGGCCGATGGCAGTGTGTCCGCCCCGCGTATGGCTTATGGCGCACTGGCCGACTTCGCGCTGGTGAATCTGGGCGGCGAACTGCGGTTGCTCGATTGCAGTCAGGCGCGACGCGTTTGTAGCGGCGTTCATGGCAGCCAGTGCGCCACGCTGTATTGGCCGCAGGATGCCGACGGTATCTCGCTGGGCGGCAACGGTGCCGAGGTTCGTCAGTTCAGCGCTGCCATTCATGCCGCGGCCATTGCCGGGGCGATGGAGAGGGCGCTCGACATGACGCTCGAGTACTGCAATGACCGGGTTCAGTTCGGCAAGGCCATTGGCAAGTTTCAGGCGGTGCAGCATCAGCTCAGCGTGATGGCCGAGCAGGTGGCGGCTTCCCGTATCGCTGCCGAGTTGGCTTTCACCGGCAATCGTTCGGTTCCCAATGCAATTGCCACAGCCATCGCCAAGGCCCGCACCAGCATGGCGGTGCCGCCAGTCACCGCCACGGCTCACGCACTGTTCGGCGCCATCGGCGTGACCGAGGAACTGGATCTGCAGCTGTTCACCCGCCGCTTGCACGAGTGGCGCGTCAGCGAAGGTTCGGAAGCTCACTGGAACGGTCTTGTCGGCCAGGCGCTGTTGGCGCAGCCACAGGTCGGCGCCAGTCAATTCGTGCGCAACGTCATCCAGTCACAACCCGCTTGAGGACTCCACCCATGAGCCATTTTTTGAAGTATGAACAAGAGGGGCATGTCGTCACGCTGACGATGAACGATCCCGAGCGGCGCAACCCGTTGACCGGTAACAGCGCTGTTCCCGAGTTCCTCGAAGCCATCGAGCGGATCGAGCGCGACAGCAGTGTTCGCGTCGTCATCATCACTGGTGCCGGCAGCGCCTTCTGTTCCGGTGGCAACGTGCGCGACATGGACCGCTACGCGCAAATGTCGGGCATGGAGTTGCGTCAGGAATACCGCACTGGCATCCAGCGGTTGCCACTGGCGCTGTTCAACCTGGAAGTGCCGGTTATCGCGGCGGTCAATGGCGCTGCCATCGGCGCAGGTCTCGACCTGGCCTGCATGTGCGATATCCGTGTGGCGTCCGAGCAGGCGAAGTTTGCCGAAAGCTTTGTCAAGTTGGGGATCATTCCCGGCGACGGTGGGGCGTGGTTGTTACCGCGCATCATCGGTTTGTCGCGAGCAACCGAATTGACCCTGACCGGACAAATGATCGACGCCCGCCAGGCCGAACAATGGAACCTGGTGTCCCGCGTCGTACCGGCCGAACAGCTGCTGGACAGTGCCCGGGAAATCGCCGCGGCCATTGCTGCCAATCCGCCCCATGCCGTGCGCCTGGCCAAGCGCCTGTTGCGCGAAGCCTTGCACACACGCCTCGACACGCTGCTGGAAATGTCCGCGACCTTCCAGGTGCTGTCGCACCAAACCTCGGATCACCGTGAAGCCGTGGCGGCGTTCATCGAGAAGCGACCCGCGACTTTCACAGGGTAAGTGTCACCGCGCGTAACGCTCGCTGAGCGCCTCTCGAACAGGGTCGTTACACCGCTAGAAAAACCGCAAAAAACGCGCCCTGCAAATCACCCATTCGGGTGTGAGGGCATCCCGGGAGCCTCGCTAGCATGGGGCTCTCAACACATCATCCTTAACCGGGGAAACCGCATGACAAAAACAACAATGCGCGGAGTCTTCCAGCCAAGTCTGCTGGCCGTAGCTGTAGTCGTTGCCACTTGCGCGAGCCATCAAGCTCACGCTGTCGATTTCAATATCGGGGAAATTGAAGGGAAGTTTGATTCGTCGCTGTCGATCGGTGCCAGTTGGTCCGCGGCAAACCCGGACAAACAGTTCATTTCCAACTTCAACTCCCAGGGCGTAACCGGAGGCGAGTCCGCCTCGCGCACCACCGATGACAACCGTTTGAACTTCAAGAAAGGTGAAACCTTCTCGAAGATCTTCAAGGGTGTGCATGACCTGGAGCTCAAATACGGCGACAGTGGTGCCTTCGTGCGCGGCAAGTATTGGTATGACTTCGAGTTGATGGACGAGAGCCGTCCGTTCTACGACATCAATGACAGCGGTCGTGATCGCGCGGCGAGATCGTCCGGGGCGATGTTCCTCGATAGCTTCGTGTACCACAACTACACCATCGGCGATCAGGTCGGCAACGTGCGCCTAGGCAAGCAAGTGGTGAGCTGGGGCGAGAGTACGTTCATCGGCAACTCGATCAACAGCATCAACCCGGTTGACGTCGCCGCCTTACGTCGTCCTGGCGCGGAAGTGAAGGAAGGCCTGATTCCGGTCAACTTGCTCTATGTGTCCCAGGGCCTGGCGGACAACATCACGGCGGAAGGTTTTTATCAGCTGCAGTGGGATAAATCGGTCGTCGACAACTGTGGCACGTTCTTCGGCAGCGATGGTGTGGCACAAGGTTGTGATGACCGTCTGGTGATCGCCGGTCAGGACCTGCCGCCCGGTGCAGCGAAAAACACAGGCAGTCTGGCCGCCATCGCAGCCGGTACCGATGACGCATTCATCCCGCGCCTGAACGACAACGATGCACGCAACAGCGGACAATATGGCCTGGCTTTGCGCTGGTATGTGCCGGAGGCCAACGACACTGAGTTCGGCGCCTACGCGATGAACTATCACAGCCGCAACCCCTACCTGAGCATCACCCAGATGAGCAACCCGGCCGGTGGCTTGGCCTCAGCGCGAAGTGCCCGTTACTTCATCGATTATCCGGAAGACATTCGCCTGTACGGCCTGAGCTTCCAGACCAACGTCGAAGGCGTGGCACTGGGTGGCGAAGTCAGTTACCGACCGAACATGCCGCTGCAGTTGAACACGGCTGACCTGTTGTCCGCCGCGACCTTCGGCGCGACCTCACCGCTGATCACCACCGGCTTCGCCGGGCGCAACCTGGGCGCCGAGGTCAATGGCTACAAACGTATGCCGGTGACCCAGGCGCAAGTGACCGCCACCCAGTTCTTCGATCAGGTGCTCGGCGCCAGCCGCCTGACGCTGGTGGGCGAAGTCGGTTACAACCACATCAGTGGCCTGGGCAAGACAGATGGCTCGGACCTGCGCTTCGGTCGCAGCCCTGCGTTTGGCTCCGGTGAATTGCCGGGTGTTGCCGGTGCAGCCACCTGTCGCGGTACCGCCCCGGGCACGCCGACGGCGAGCAACCCGGCGCAGGAATGCAACGACGATGGTTTCTACACCAGTAACAGCTGGGGCTATCGCCTGCGCGGCAAGCTGGATTACCAGAACGTGTTCGCCGGCATCAACCTGTCGCCCAACATCGCCTGGTCCCATGACGTCGAGGGTTATGGCCCGAACTTCGATGAAGGCTCAAAAGCCGTCAGCCTGGGTGTCGACGCCGATTACCAGAATACCTACACCGCCAGCCTGAGTTACACCAATTACTTCGGTGGCGATTTCAACACCAACGTCGACCGCGACTACGTCGCGCTCAGCTTCGGCGTGAATTTCTGATGCAACGTTGCCAGAGGATCCTGAACATGAACGCACGTATTATTCTGCGCGCTGGCGCACTGAGCCTGTCGTTGCTGGCCAGTAGCGTCATGGCCGCCGTCACTCCCCAGGAGGCTGCTCAGTTGGGCACTACGCTGACGCCCCTGGGCGCTCAGAAAGAAGGCAATGCCAACGGCAGCATTCCCGCCTGGACCGGTGGTCTGAAGCCCGGTGCGGCACCGCTCGACAATGGCTTCCTGGGCGATCCGTTCGCCGGCGAGAAGCCACAGGTCGTGATCACCGCGGCCAATGCCGAACAGTACAAGGACAAGCTGACACCGGGCCAGCTGGCGATGTTCAAACGCTACCCGGACAGCTACAAGATCCCGGTGTACAAGACCCAGCGCACGGCGGCTTCGCCACAGAATATCTATGACATCGCCAAGAAAAGTGCGGTGACCACCGAACTGACCCCTGACGGCAATGGCCTGCTGAACTTCGCGCAAACACGCTACTACCCGTTCCCGATTCCGAAGAACGGCGTCGAGGTTTACTGGAACCACACCAACCGTTATCGCGGCGGCAACATGGAGCGCCAGGCCGCCCAGGCTGCACCGCAGACCAACGGCTCGTACTCCATCGTCGAGTACGACGACAAGCTGGCGTTCCCGCAGCTGATGGAAGGCGTCGAGGCCGGGCAGGGCGACAACGTTCTGTACTACTACAAACAGGAAATCACCGCGCCTTCGCGCATGGCCGGCAGTGTGATCCTGATCCACGAGACCATCGACCAGGTCAAGGAGCCGCGCCTGGCGTGGGTCTACAACGCCGGTCAACGCCGCGTACGCCGTGCACCGCAAGTGGCTTACGACGGCCCGGGCAACGGTTCCGACGGCATGCGGACCGCCGACAACACCGACATGATGAACGGCGCGCCGGATCGCTATGACTGGAAACTGGTCGGCAAAAAGGAGCTGTTGATCCCGTACAACAACTATCGGTTGCAATCGCCGAAGCTCAAGTACGACGACATCATCAAGCCGGGGCATATCAACCAGGACCTGACCCGTTATGAATTGCACCGCGTGTGGCACGTGGAGGCGACCTTGAAGCCGGGCCAGCGTCATGTGTATGCCAAGCGTGACATGTACTTCGACGAAGACACCTGGCAGCTGGCCGAAGTCGATCACTACGATGGCCGTGGCCAGCTGTGGCGGGTCGCGGAAGGTTATGCGCTCAACGACTACGAGCGCGGCGCCTCCAACTTCGCCATGCTCGGCATCTACGACTTGATCGCTGGTCGCTACAACGTGCTGGCGATGACCAACCAGTCCAAGCATGCGACCACCTATGGCATGACCGCGAAGATGACCGACTTCACGCCATCGGCGCTGCGTAACGCCGGCATCCGCTGAGCCTTTGTCCTCGCTTGACCCAACGCCCTGTTCGCAGGGCGTTGTGCGTTCCGTCGGCTACCACCTGATGCGGGTGGCGCGCTTGCGACGGTCTCGCCCAATGATGGCATCCACACACCATCAACGAGGTCCGCCATGTTTGTGCCACGGCCGCATTTGTGCGACGTACTCAAGCGCGAGCAGCGCCGCTTGCAACTGCTTTGCGCCCCTGCCGGTTATGGAAAAACAGCGTTGTTGCGCGAGTATTTGCGCGACGTGGCTGCGCCCGGGCGGGTGGTCTGGTTGAGTCTTGGCGGACAAGCGCAGACGTTGGAATCCTTGGGCTTGAAGCTCGCTGATGCTCTGGGGTGGGTGGCGACTGATCCATCGCCTTCGCTGGCAAGCCAGCTCCTACAAGGCCTCGCGGACACCTGTAGGAGCTGCCTTGCCAGCGAAGAGTCCCTTTCAGGCAATAGATTATCAGCGATCTCGCCACTTCGATTGGTCTTCGATGATCTGCCGTCGCAAATGCCAAAGGATCTGAACCACTGGTTCGACCAGCTCCTGTCCCTCGACAACCCGCAATTGCAAGTGCTGGTCACCTGCCGCCAGCGCCCCGAATGGAACCTGCCGCAGCAGATGCTCAGAGGCGATTTGCTGGAGCTCGATGCCAGTCAACTGGCCCTGCGCCCTGATGAATTCGAGTCGCTGCTCAATCGGCTGGCGCCGACCGCCGATACCGCCACGCGGGAAACCCTGTGGCATCAAACAGGCGGCTGGTGCGCCGGGGTTCGTCTGCTGCCCACGGCATTGCTCGGACCCTACCTTGAACGTGAGCTGCTGTCGCGCCTGAGCGAAAAACAGTGTGAGGTCCTCTTCGGCCTGGCCCATTTGTCCAAGGCCAGCGTCGACCTCTGCGAGCAACTCTGGGAAGAGCAGCAGGGCGCCCGGGTGTTCAAGAGCCTGCTCGACGCCCAGGCGTTTCTCGTTCCGATCGACCATCAGCCCGGCTGGTTTCGCTTGTTGCCCGCCGTGGCGCAGTCGCTGCAACAGCGGTTGAGTGGCGCGCCGTTGAATCGCCTGCGCTTGCGCGCCTGCCAGTTGCTCAGTGTTTTGGGGCAAGTCGACGATGCGGTCGAGCAGGCGCTCAGTGCCGATCAGCCAGAGGTGGCCGCAAACTACATGGAGCGGTTGTGGCTGAGCTGGATCCTGAGCGAGCGCCATCTGGACCGCTTCATGGACTGGCGCGAACGCATCGAACCGCAATTGCTCCAGAGCAGTTCGCGGTTGATCTATTTGTGCGCCAAGGCGTTGCTGTTCAGTGGCCGTCTGGATGAAGCCGAGAAATGCCTGCAACGGCTCGGGCATTTTCTGCCACTGCCCGATCCCCACCGCAGTCAGCGTTTGTTGGCGAACTGGCAGGCGTTGTATGGGACTTTGCAGGCGTTGCGCGGCCACGCCGAACAGGCGCGCCTGCATTGCCATGCCGCCCTGCGTTACCTCACCGCACAAGACTGGCTGTCGGTGCTGCTGTGCCACTGCACCCTGGCGCGCATCGCCATGAACACCGGCGAGCTGAACGAAGCCCAGGTATTGCTGGAGCATTCCCTGGAGCTGGCGCGGCGCCAGGGCAGTCGGGAGGCCGAGGTGCTGGTGAACACTGACCGGGTGCGTTTGATGCTGCTTCAAGGACAGTCGGGATTGGCCCAATCGCTGTTGCGCACCGAGCTTGCGCAACTGACGGGCAGCAGGACCCAACCTTATCCACTGCTCGGTCGCTTGATGTTCCTGCAAGGCGAGTTGCTGTTGCAGCAAGGTCACCTCGAAAAAGCCCGGCAAGTGGTGCAGGACGGGCTTTTCCAAGTACGCGACTGCTGTGCGCCGTTCGTGCTCAACGCCTATTTGCTGTTGTCCGAGATGGCTTCGCGCAAGGATGAGGCTGAGCAGGCGCATCTGCTGCTGCACGAAGCCGAGCGGCGCATGCACTGGGGCAAGATCGACCGAGCGTGTTACCAGCGTCCGATCGCCCTGCAAAAAGCCCGCAACTTGTCCCGGGAATTCGAGGCCGACAGCGACAAATCCCCGGTGGCGCATGTCAGCGGCGTGCCGGATTACCAGGACGGCCTGACGCCCCGCGAAGTGTCGGTACTCAAGTTGCTGGCCGAAGGCTTGTCGGTGCGCGAAGTCGGCCATCGCCTGTTCATTTCGGTCAATACCGTCAAGACCCACGCCAAGAACATCAACGTCAAGCTCGGCGCCTGCCGTCGAACCCAGGCCATCAACAGTGCCAAGGCGATGGGCATCCTGGCCTGAACCGATCGGCTGAATACGCCACCCACCTGATCCGGGTGGCGGCGCGGCGCGACCGATGATCAACCATGCAGACAACCCCGACGCAAAGCTGCGCAATCGCGGTGGCGTCCAGATAACAACAAGAGAGGTATAGATGAGCGCCATCGAGAGTTGGACGAGCACGGACATCCGCACGGTTCTGGAAAAACAGCGGGCGGCCTTCCTGGCCAATGAGCCCTGGACCGCCGAGCAACGCGGTGAGCTGCTCGATCGGGCGATCAGCCTGCTGGTCAACCACGAACAGGAAATCATCGACGCCCTGACGGCGGACTTCGGCCATCGCAGCCCGGGGTTCTCCAAGGGCAGTGAAGTGCTCTCGCCACTGGCCACCCTCAAGCAGACCAAGGCCGAACTGGTCGAGTGGATGCGCCCGGAAAAACGTCAGGCCAGGGCTGGTGAAGCCTGGGTTCAGTACCAGCCGCTCGGTGTGGTCGGTATCGTGACGGCCTGGAACGTCCCCGGCTACATGGTGTTCAGCGGCCTCGCCGGCGCCTTGGCCGCCGGCAACCGGGTGATGATTAAACCCTCGGAATTCACCCCGCATACCTCGGCCCTGATCGCGCGGCTGATCCGCTCGGTCTACGCCGAAGACGAAGTGGCGGTGGTGCTGGGCGGTGCGGACGTCGGGCAGGCGTTTTGCGGCCAGCCGTTCGATCATCTGCTGTTCACGGGCGCTACCAGCATCGGCAAGCACGTGTTGCGCGCGGCGGCGGAAAACCTGGTGCCGGTGACCCTGGAACTGGGCGGCAAGTCGCCGACCATCATTTCCCGCACCGCGGACTTCAAGGATGCGGTGGCGAAGACCGTCGTCGGCAAGCTGCTCAACGCCGGCCAACTGTGCGTCGCGCCGGACTACGTGTTCGTGCCGCGGGAGTCGGTCGATACCTTCATCGCCATCGCCAAAGCGGTGGTCGCCGGCTTCTTGCCGACCCTCAAGGACAATCCTGACTACACCTCGATCATTAACAGCCGTCATTACGAACGCTTGCTGGGCTACCTGAGCGAAGCGCGCGAGGCCGGTGTCGAGCTGATCGAATTGAACGCGGCCGCAGAAGATTTCAGCGACAGCAAGCTCAACAAGATCGTGCCGACCCTGCTGCGCGACCCTGGCAACGAACTGCAAGTGATGCAGAACGAGATTTTCGGCCCGCTGCTGCCGATCAAACCTTACGACACCATCGCCGAGGTGATTGCCCAAATCAACGCGCGGCCGCGTCCGCTGGCCCTGTATTACTTCGGCAAAGACGCAGCGGAAGAAGCCCAGGTGCTGACCCGCACCTGTTCTGGCGGCGTAACCCTCAACGGTGTGTTGAGCCATGCCAGCACCGAAGGCCTGCCGTTCGGCGGCGTCGGCCAGAGCGGCATGGGTGCCTATCACGGCATCGATGGCTTCCGCACCTTCAGCCACGCCAAAGCTGTGCTGCGCAACGAGCCCAATCCGGCCTGAACCCCCATTCATTTTTGAGAGAACTGCCATGAAAGCTGCTGTATTCCACCAGGTTGGAGCCCCGCTGGTCATTGAAGAAGTGGGCATCAGCAAACCCGGCCCCCGTGAAGTGCTGATCCGCACCAAAGCGGTCGGTGTCTGCCATTCGGACCTGCATGTCATCGATGGTTCGTTCCCGTATCCAGGGCCGTTGGTACTGGGCCATGAAGCGGCCGGTGTGGTCGAGCAGGTCGGTTCCGAAGTGCGATCGGTCAAGCCGGGCGATCATGTGGTCACCTGCCTGACGGTGTTCTGCGGCCACTGCGATCACTGCGTGACCGGCCATCTGGCGCGCTGCGTGTCGCCGGAAACCAAGCGAGGCAAGGACGAAGAATCGCGCCTGACCTACGTGCAAAAGCCGATCCCTCAGTTCGTCAACCTGTCGGGCTTTGCCGAACAGATGCTGGTGCACGAAAACGCCTGTGTCGCGATTCGTCGCGATATGCCGCTGGACCGCGCGGCGCTGCTCGGTTGCGCTGTGACGACCGGCACCGGTGCGGTATTCAACACCGCCAAGGTGCGTCCGGGCGAAACCGTGGCGGTGATTGGCTGCGGCGGTATCGGACTGGCGGCCATCAACGGCGCAGCACTGGCCGGGGCAGGGCGGATCATCGCCATCGACATGCTCGATTCCAAACTGGAATTGGCCAGGCAGTTCGGCGCCACCGACCTGATCAACGGCAAGGATGGCGATGCCGCCAAACAAGTGATGGAACTGACCCGTGGCGGTGTGCACCACGCCTTCGAATGCATCGGCCTCAAGCAGACCGCCGAGCAAGCGTTCGCCATGTTGGCGCGCGGCGGCACCGCCACCGTGATCGGCATGCTCAAGCCCGGCCTGAAAATCGAGCTGGACCCGCTGCAACTGCTGCACGAACGCCGTATCCAGGGCTCGTTGATGGGCTCCAACCGCTTCCCGGTGGACATGCCGCGCCTGGTGGACTTCTACATGGCCGGCAAGCTCAAGCTCGACGAAATGATTTCCCAGCGCATCAAGCTGGAACAGATCAACGATGCGTTCGATGAGCTGCGTCGTGGCGAGCTGGCGCGCTCGGTGATCATTTTCGACGAATGAAACCTTTGAATTGCCTCTGACCCCTGTGGGAGCCATCACGCTCCTGCGGGGTTTTTCGCAGCATTCGAATAAGTGCCTGACCAAGGGTTTTTGGAGTTCATTGATGGATATTGATTTCACAGCGGACGAGCGCGCTTATCGCGAAGACGTCCGAGCCTGGTTGCGCGACCACCTGCCAACCGAATTCGCCAAGCGCATTTCCCAGGGCAAACGCTTGAGTAAAGAGCATCAAGTGCAATGGATGCAGACACTCAACCGCCAAGGCTGGCTGGCCCCTGGCTGGCCGGTGGAATACGGTGGCACGGGCTGGAGCGACGTGCAAAAGCACATTTTCGATGAAGAGTGCTTCGCCGCCGGAGCGCCGAAGGTGGTGTCGTTTGGGCTGAAGATGGTCGCCCCGGTCATCATCAAGTTCGGCACGGCCGAGCAGAAAGCAAGATTTCTACCGCGCATCCTCACCTGCGAAGACTGGTGGTGCCAGGGTTACTCCGAACCGGGCGCGGGCTCCGATTTGTCGTCATTGAAAACCCGCGCCGTACGCGAGGGCGATCACTATGTGGTCAACGGACAGAAGACCTGGACCACCTACGCGCACTATGCCGACTGGATGTTCTGTCTGGTACGTACCGACCCGGATGCCCGGCAGCAGCGCGGTATTTCCTTTCTGCTGCTGGACATGAAGACCCCAGGCATCACCGTGCGCCCGATCATCACCCTCGACGGCGAGCATGAAGTCAACGAAGTGTTCTTCGACAACGTGCGGGTGCCGGTGGCCAACCTGGTCGGCGAGGAAAACAAGGGGTGGACCTGCGCCAAGTATTTGCTGACTCACGAGCGCACCAGCATCGGTGGGATCGCACAGAACAAGGCGCTGCTCGGTCGTCTCAAACGCATCGCCAGTCAGGAAGTTCGCGACGGTCGGCCATTGATCGACGATCCGCTGTTCCGGGCACAGATCGCCGAAGTCGAGATGCAGTTGATGGCCGCTGAAATGAGCAGCCTGCGTACCCTGGCGGCGGTTCGCGATGGCGGCGTACCGGGCGCGGAGAGCTCGCTCCTGAAGATCAAGGGCACCGAAATTCGTCAGGCGATCACCTGGTTGATCAGCAAAGCCGTGGGCCCGTACGCCTTGCCGTTCATCGAGGACGAGCTGGGTTACGGCAACGAGGCGTTGCTATACACCGACTACAGCAGCGCGGCCACCTATCAGTATCTGGATGCGCGCAAGGCCTCGATCTACGGCGGGGCCAACGAGATCCAGAAGAACATCATCGCCAAAATGATTCTTGAACTGTAAGGGGTCGACCATGGATTTCAAACTGACAGAAGAGCAGCTGATGCTGCAAGACACTGCCGCCAGGTTGGTGCGTGATATCTACGGTTTCGAACAGCGCGAAGCATTCAGCCAGAGCGAGCCCGGTTTCAGCCGCGAGTTCATGCAGCAACTGGGAGACCTGGGCCTTTGCGCCGTGCCCTTCGCCGAGGCGTACGGCGGGTTTGGTGGCAGTGGCGTGGAGAACATGCTGGTCATGACCGAACTGGGCCGTGGCCTGTGCCTGGAACCTTATCTGCATTCGGTGATTTTCGCCGGTGGCCTGATCAGTCAATTGGGCACCGAAGCACAGAAGCAAACCCTGCTTGCGCAACTGGGCAGCGCCCGTTTGCAGATGGCGGTCGCCGTGGATGAGCCTCAGAGTCATTACCAGTTGCACGACGTGCAGACCACTGCCATAGCGGTAGCGGGAGGCTGGAAGCTCAACGGTCGCAAGTCGGTGGTCGTCGGTGGCCAGAGCGCCGGGCTGATTCTGGTCTCGGCGCGTACTGGTTATGGCTCGCGTGACGAGCAGGGCATCAGCCTGTTTCTGATCGATCCACAGCACAGCGGCGTGCGCCGCCGTACGTTCGCAACCATGGACGGACGCAAGGCCTGTGAGCTGTACCTCGATGAAGTGTTCGTCAAGTGCGACGCGGTTCTGGGCTCAGTGGGGCAGGCCCTGCCAGCGCTTCGTTACCAGCAGGGCCGCTGCATCGCGGCGCAATGCGCTGAAGCCGTGGGCAGCATGGAAGCCGTGTGCGCCTTGACCCTCGACTACCTGAAAACCCGCCAGCAATTTGGCCAGCCCATCGGCAAGTTCCAGGTGTTGCAACACCGCATAGTGGACATGCGCATGGAACTGGACCAGGCCACCTCCATGACACTGCTCGCGGCCTGTGTGGCCGATCAGGAAGGCAGTCACGAGCGCAGCCGCATCCTCGCGGCCGCCAAGTTCATTGTCTGCCGCGCCGCCCGCTTTGTCGCCGACCAAGGTATTCAGTTGCACGGTGGAATCGGCCTGACTTGGGAATACGTGCTGTCGCACCATGCCAAGCATCTGTTAATGATGGGCCGTCAGTTTGGCGATGACGACCACCATTTGCAGGCGTTTGCGAAGTTAATGCAGGTGACGTGACTCGTTGTGTACCGCTTGAGCATACTATGGGCGAGACTGCTTGCGATGAGTTAAGCGGCTACAACTGCCCATTGCATTCTCCACCAAGCTCGCCCAACAGTTCTTGTGAAGAGCGGTATTAAGAGAGCTTATGCAGGGTCCACAGTTGTTAGGCTTGAAGTGTGAATTGGAATCCATTACTTCCTTTATGATCAGCCGTTACTTGTGGCCAATGCTCTGGAGCAGTTGATACCATTCGTCAAATAAGCATCTTTGACGAACTTCGACTCAATGTCCACGCTTCGTGTGGCTCTTGCCACACGAAGCACCTAACCTTTCCCAAGGTAAGGGTAGGGGAGACATTACTAGGTGTTTGGATTAGCGAAAAAGATCGGGTCGGCTTACAGAGGATCATCATAATGAAATCAGAGTACGCCTTATCAAAAAACATACAGCGCACGATCACGCGAATCCAAGACAATTTCATGCGATTTCTTCCGAGGTCTGCGAGCTCCGACGGCAGGCATGCTCACGCGAGGCCGCGAAGAGCTAAAATGTCAAATGGAACTCATCGATGGAGTGCATGAGTTAAGTCCAATGTACTGAGTGGGGCAGCCCCGATTACTTCATGTGCTAAAGCCACGAAGAATCATTTTCGTGACTTTCTAGGTCCATGAATTCTCGAGAATATTTTTTAAGATGAATTTTTTGATTTTTAAGTGACGACACCCAGTAAGAAAGTTTTCAACGTGCGCCATGAAAGAATTCAAGGTTGACTGATTTCCGGCATTCCAGTTTATGTCAACCACACCAGTGGGCGTTTACCGCTCGGTGCTCAAAGTATTGGAAGGAGGGTGCTTTACCGACATAATCGGCGAAGCGCGAAGCGCGTGTTAAAATCGTAACCCTCAAAACAGTAGCATTGTGCGTAAAGCGGCCCACGTAGTGGACGCTATTACAAGGAAAAAGAAGAGGGCACTGCTGTTTCATCTAACCAACAGTCAAGTACGGTTAATATCACACTGAACTTAACTCAACTAAATAGCCGTTTAGTTGAGCTAGTAAATGATGTCACGTAAAGGTCGTTACGTTGCCATAGGCGATAGACCACTTTCAATAGCACATATCTCTCGTCAGACAGTGGTGTCAGGGCGCTTTGATGTAGTCCCCTTATCTCGCGGGTTGCCAAAAACTGGAAGTTACGACTGACGATAAGCGTATCCGTACCAAGCGGCAAATCCCGGAGTTCGAACAGTATTACAGAGCGTTGGAACACCAGGCGCGCCAGGCAAATCAAGGCGAACACGCAGGGTCAGAATTACTCTGTTAACTTGTTTTTTGACTTGTTAACCACCGTAGTTAACAAGTCAAAATTGTGGTTAACAACGGTACCGGATTGGCATTTTACTGAGCTTTTAATCTGCCAGATTCAGGAGAGTTTCCAGAGTGTTTGGCGGGAGGAAAGCTAGAAAGCCTTCAAACGCAAGGTGTTCACCGCCAAACCGTCAGTATTTGCAAGTAAATCCGGCGGCGCTTTTGCATGTGTGGCAGCCCTTGAAATCTGCGCACCAACCCACGCTGAACGCTTCAGATTTCACACAGCGACGTGTTTTCGGATGGGCTTGCCGCGTAAGTAATGCCGTAAACGAGCGAACTCGTCCCCAAAAAGCTCCTTTAATCAAACGAATAGGCGAATCCGCATACGGTGCGCAATCACGTTCATCAAGGGCGACATTTCTGGATTCGCCGCTCATGACGTAAAATCACGGACAATGACGGTCACAAAGGCTGCGCCAGAGCCTTCAGCGCGCTGATGATTGCCGGACAAGTGGCCTGTAAGCAAATCCGTGAACGTGAGGCGAAAGGCTCGATTTACACGATTACTTCCCATTTTTTTACACGATTACTTCTGAGAACTGATGACTTTTCTGATTTTTAAGTGACGACGACAAGAGCCCCCCAGACCCGTATAGAACGGTTCGCATAATGTATATTATGTTAAACCAGATGCCATGTTAGAAATGTTCATGATGTGTGGCCAGTAGCTAAAAAATTGTACGTTTTGAAAATTAAATGTGTAAACGTTGAAACCAAAGCGGAATTCTGTCGCATCACCGGAAACGATCCCTCTTCAACGTGTTGCTCCCGACAGCTCATGTGATACCAGAGATGTGGGCTGGCCACTGTCGGTATCAAAACGGAACGTTTAGAGGCTCGGCCGACGCAATCCCTCGTTTTTTCCCGTCCTGAAATGTCGAAACTAAAACGGAAAAATATTCCGACTCCAATCTCTGTCACACCTAACCCACTAAAATTCCTACTTTTCTTAAAAGCGCATTTTCTGCGTCTGGGCGTCTCTGTCGGAGCCAAAACGGAAAAATATTGCGCCTCGCGATGCGTTCGGCCTCCCGGATTGCCAAATCTGCTGACTTAGCTACATTGGTGCCGGTGCATCGTTCCAAACGGCCCCCTTCAAGGACGTAAAGGTGTTCCCGAGATCAATCCTCACAAACCGTGGTGAAACCGCACATCGTGCAGAAGCCGATGAGCGCTCCACATCCCAAGCGACCCTGATCTTGGGCTACCTGGCCTTGTTCCCAGCCGAAACAGGTGCAGTCGAAACCTACGAGCATTTTTGCCGCTATGCCGATAGCCTTCCTCCCTCTATACGCAGTAAATCTCGCATCGTGGTTTTCCTAGAAAAATTTGTCCTCTGGGCGATTTGCATCGCAAGGAAGCCACTGAGCGAATTTTCCGCACCGGATCTCAGGGCATTCAGCTCCTTCTGCGCGCGGCCACCGGTGGCTTGGATTGGCGGCCGGAATGAAAGGTTTGTCATCGATAAAGGTACCGAACGCCATAACGAGGACTGGAAGCCATTCTTACAGTCGATAGCAGATCCGGCACGTGGATACGTGACTAACCGATTCTTCAAGTATTTAAGCTCGGACTTGGGTGTACAGCCCAGGCTATCGAGCTCCGAGTTTTATAAAGCACCGCGAGCGCCGTTCAGTGGCCAGGATGACTCCCAAGCCCAACAGTACCTTCAATACCTCGCAAACCTGACGCCAGCGAGCAAGGTTTCTGAGCGTAGTTTGTTCGTGTTTTCGGTCTGCTATCACCTTCGCCTCAGCTTTAAAGAGTGGCGCTCAGAGCGCAGTCACTTTTCAATGGCGTGCTTTTCATCGATGGGTTCCAGCGATCCGCACTTCACCATGCGAGGTGATATGCGAGACTACAACATCGCGATACCCCAGGCCCTCATAGACTCGATAATCAGATACAGGAATGGTCTGGGCTTGAGCTCCATACCTTCCTCGGACGATGGCGATCCAATACTCACGGAAGCCTTACTCGACAAACTGATGTGGAGACTGCCCAAAATGCCCGGATTGGGAAGCTCTCCTAGCGAACTACTTGATCGAGCAGTGGGTTTTCGTATCAGTCAGCTTGATACACCTGCACCCGCTCCCTCAGGAAGCGAAAGCTCGCGCCAGTACCGATTGAGTTGGGAGCGTAAGCAGGTTTCGAAAGCACGTAGGGCCGTCCATCACCAAGATTCTGCGGATCTGGACACGGGTTATCTTACTCAGGAGCGCCCGCCTCCATTATTTGGTATGCAACAAAGAGAAGTGCTCCTTTTTTCAACGACTCAGGGGCAAGCGTATGTATCAAGGTGTTTTCCAGCTAATTGCTGCAAGATAGCACTGGAATCTTTAGAGATACTTCGGGCATACCGATCATGTAGTGCGGATCGGTTAAAACTGGTGGCGCTTGAGAAACTGCTACTGTGGTCAGTGTGTGTCAAACATAAAAGCTTCTACTCGTTGACCCCGCTTGATGCTCGGGAGTTTTACGAGTTTTGTCTCGCACCGCCTTCGAGCTGGACTGGTAATTATCCGCAGACAAGGCTGGGCGTCGGAGATCCGGGCGTACTGCCAAATCCGGATTGGACTCCGTTCCGAATCTCTGGCAGCGATAAAGAAAGTGGTATTCGGGCAGGCCGAATCATGGACTGGTGCGATAACGTTTATAATTCGTTATTGGTGATTGAATCGGTCAAGCTTAATATTTTTTCTGGCCTGCTGGACTAGGCCTGCAGGATAGCTAAAAGAGTCGTGCAAGACGTCCATCGGTAGTGGATGACCGGATAAGTCCCCTCCTCAGCCCCTGCCATCACGCTGATAGAACGCACTCAGGCGCTCATCGTATTCAGCGAGCACACGCCCTCCTCGCCGGCGGCCGAGTAGGTTTCGTGATGAAGAACAGCGCTCTGAGGCAATCTCGACTTCACCTTTACCGGCCGTTCATTCGGTCGGTAACCAAGCGCATAGCCCGAATACTGGATAGGCCTGGGGGCAATTCCAGCTCTTTGGCAACGCCCTCGATGTCGTTGCGGATTGCACCGATGTACACACTACCGAGGCCGAGCGATTCAAGTGCTACCACGGCATTCTGGGCGGCCAGGGCTGCGGCAATCGTCCCCATCAACAGGCTTTCCAGGTAAGGAAGTGCAATTCGTGAAACCCTGGAGAGGTCAGCAAGCCACACGACGAACAGCGGCGCGTGGCGAATGCAGGCCTGATTACCTGCAAGGGCCGATAACCGATTCTTGCGCTCGCCAGCCTGAACAGCCACGACATCCAAAACTTGCAGATTCGAGGAGGTAGAAGCCGACTGCGCGGCTGCGACGAGCGTCTCGATCGTGCCTTCAGGCAGCGGCTGGTCAGTGAAGGCGCGAACACTTCGATGGTCGAGTAATTGATCGAGGGTGTCGTTCTATCGCTTGAGCGGCGTGATATCTGGCGCACTGCAGCTGGCCGCCAGTTTCGGCCGCGCGGTTGCTTCACGTGATATCTCTAGAGAAGATCGAGACTACCAAATCATGCCCCTCGCGACACACCTACCCTCGTACTTCGGATTTTCCTTTTTGTGCTTCTCCTCGACCGATTGGATCTTGGAAATCCGCACCATGAACTCCTTCAACGGCCCAGGGTTATGCGGCTCCATGACGTTCTTCACTTCATGGGCATGAAACACTGACAGGCCAGAGGCCTGCATTATCGTTTCGGATTCATCGCCGGCGAGTACGCCGTCAAAGTCGAATGCGATACGCAGGGTTTTGTCAGCTTCGTCGTCTTCGAACTTTGAGTCGAGCACCTGCCCAGCCGGATAACCCGCCTTGATCGCAGCCTCCACATCTTTTTTGTCTCCAGACAAAAACAAAGCGATGTTCAGTGCTGGTATGTATTCGTAAGGTGATTTTCCTTGCATGAAAATTGCCCTAGTCATCCCCAGTCCGTAGTGCTCGATTGTCTTCAGTACGCGTAGCCCGGTGTCAGGATCATTTCGCGAAAGAAGAATCACCTCTACAAGCGGATCTTCAGAATCAACACTCAGGTCATTCACCGACAGCAAACGCTTGATGAAGGGAAACGCTATCCCCTTAGGAAGCGGTACGTGGAGGTTTTCTTGCTGAAACTTTCGGTACTCCTCCTCTCCCTGGCGCTGAAACACCGCATCCGACGCCACCAGGTCAAACACCGCGCTGGAAGCCACGCCTATTACCAAACGGTTTTCTAGTGTGCTGTTCTCGAAATAACTTACTCTATTTGCACGGTCTCAAGCGCCTCGCGAGCCCGTTGGATTTTGCTCAATATCTCCTCTCCCTTTGCGTTCCAAACGTACCGGGTCGGCTGAGCATTTCGTAGTGCCATGAACGTTGTTATCGAGCCCTCCAGTTCGCGCACCGAGGCAAAACTACCGTCTCGTAGATACACCGTAATGTCTCGAAAAAACCGTTCGACCATGTTCATCCACGAACTGGACGTCGGTGTGAAGTGCATATGGAAACGTGGGTGCTTTGCCAACCAGGCTTTCACGGCGGCGTGCTTGTGCGTCGCATAGTTATCGACGATCAGATGAAGCTGGAGATGCTTGGGTGTCTGCTTGTTGATCTTCTTGAGGAAGGCCAACCACTCTTGATGCCGGTGTTGACGTTCGATGCTGCTGATCAGTTTTCCCTGTAGATAATCCAGCGCTGCGAATAATGTAACCGTGCCGTGGCGCGTGTAATCATGGGATTTTGTCTGGATGTGACCTATGCCCAGAGGTAATCCAGGCTGCGTGCGCTCCAAGGCCTGAACCTGGCTTTTTTCATCGCAACACAGCACCAATGCCTTGTCCGGCGGGGCTAGGTAAAGGCCGATAACATCCCAGAATTTCTGTTCGAACTGCGGGTCGTTAGAGAGCTTGAAGTTGCGAGTCAGGTGAGGCTTCAAGTCATTGGCAGCCCATAACTTATGGACGGTAGTCGAGGAGATACCGGCAGCCCTCGCCATGCTCCGACAGCTCCAGCGTGGCTCTCCAATGCGGGGTTTCGTGACCTGCTCCAAGACGCGGCGGACAGTATCAGCAGGCAGAGGTGACTTGCGTCCACGACCTGGTTTATCAGTCAAACCGGCGAGTCGAAGCAACTGAAAACGTTGGCACCAGGTGGTGACTGTGGGAAGAGAAAACCCGGTCAGTCGTGCAATCTCTTCTCGGGTTTCACCCTGTGCTGCCAACAGGACAATGCGTGCTCTGCGGCCTTCGCGTTGGGGAATGGTGGCGGAGCGAATGCGGCGGTTCAGTTCTGCCTTTTCTTCGGGGCTAAGCGTAATGTCCAGTGCGCTCACCTGAAACTCTCCGAGGGAGGAATGACACCTGAAGTGTAGGTGAAAAATTAGAAAAAATATTTCGCGAACAGCACACTAGGTCATAGGGCATTCTTATCACTCAACTAAAAATCAGGTTTACCAGGGTTAAGTCAATCTGCGTCATTCAAGCAGCCTCTCGCTAACGCGCAGGATTTAAGTATTTGCTTGTATATATAACACTTGATGCTTGTCAATCGAAAGTCTCTTGCAAAGTAAAAATCTACCATGCTAGCTTGTTCATATAACAATAAAAAAGGAGTTATGCAATGGAGTCTTATTCCATTCACGTTGAACATTCAGAAAATACCAAAATGGCTTTTGTGATCTTTAATGACTTAGGTGAAGTTCCGCAGTCAGTGCGTGAGTGCAAATTCCAAACGATCGGATGGATATTATATGTGTTCGACAAAATGCGGGCGCTCGTAGACGAGTGGGACGAAATTGTCCATGAAAGCAACGTTTCCGATGCGTTGATAAATCTGGCGTCATTGGACTGGGAGACTGCGCGTGCGCTTGTGCGAGCTGAAACCTGGCGGGAGCGTTTCAACCTTATTTGGCCGCTATTGAACTATCAAGACCAAGCACTTGCACTGGGGTATGACTATGACGACGAGGAAAATAAAAATTATTGGCCTGGCTTTGACTCGTTCAACATGATATTTCACGATTTTATGCGGAAATCTCCACTCCGGAATCGTAGAAAAGCATGCACCGAAGCGAACTGCTAATAAAATGAGGATCTGATCATGCCTACCTCCTCCATCGATGTTCGTCTATTACAAACCAATACTGGACGTGTGCTAGAAACAGAGCACACCACAGAAAAAAAAGAGTCGATCGCACGTTCGATTTTCCAAGGCATCGGCTTGCTCTATCACATGGCCGAGGCAGTTGCCCTCCGCCAACCTAACTATGCTCACGTTGCGATTGCGTTTTTCAATTCGCGACTGTACGGGTTAGGAGGAAAACTTGATATAGGAGATGTGTTGCTCTCTGCGGAAACCTGGACAGATCGAATGTATTGCGCTTGGGTCATTATCGACAAAAAATCTAGGGCAGAGGCGTTAAAACTAGACTATGGGAAGTTCCAGAACTATTGGCCAACACTTGATTTTTGCGCTAAGGGTTGGGAGTTACAGGTAGAAGAATGGATGAACAGCCCAGATTAACTGGATCGGCATCAGATAGAAGCCCATAAAGCCAGGTTGAAATCTAATGACCTCCGATTGCGCTTGAATGCAACCAGTGCCTCAAGCGCCTGCGCAAAGCTCATGCCCTCCCTTCCCTTTTGGATAATAAAATCCGCATCGAAGGTCGCAGGGCCATCAGCGGTAAAATCCGGATAACCCGCCGCCGCTGATTTGCGCGCATTATCGATCACTGATTGCAACCCTTCGCGCTCTGCTAGCGTTTTTCCTGATTTTTTCATTTGATGGTTACCTAGAACCTAGGGCTCCGATCCTCTCCTGACTCGACAATAACCCCTGCAGGAAATGCACGTCACCAGCCGCGTTCAAAAGCTGCAATCCTTGGATCGACGCGCCGTTCTACTCTGACGTTACCTGCGAAGCCCAGCCAACGCATGCATCAACCGCGGGTATACTCTTGCTATCGCACAAAAAATCGCTAGAACAGAGAGCTTTCGGCCAACAACAATGGGTCTCAAGGGAGTCAGAAAATGAATTACGTCGAGTTGGTTCAACACCAGGCCGAGCAAGTTTTTGGCAACAAAGCGAAAGCGGATGTTTGGCTGAGCCAACCGAAAAGCACCTTCGATGGAAGCACACCATTGGGGGTCGCTCTCACTGAAGCGGGCTACGAACTCGTAAAAGCTGAGCTTGAGAGAATCAGCCACGGATTTGTCTGCTAATGCGAGCCCCTCCTCCAAAGCCTCGAACTCAACATGATTGTTTTTGATCTCAACACAAACAATGCCGAAGCCCTGCTCCGACATGTCGAAGAGTTCAGACCGGCGC